>NZ_AJWX01000015.1 GCF_000263855.1 Pseudomonas sp. M47T1 | reverse complement strand
CAAGTGGCGATAAAACCTACAGGTTTTATCCATCCTCCACGTCTACAGGGCAACCCTCAGCTTCGTTGACAATTTCAGGTGTCAAAAAGCCAGTTACGAAAATTAGATTTGTCGGAGAATGAAGTGATGGTAGTGAATGTCAGCCCTGTTAACTTATCTCGCATAGTAGAAAAACTATCAGAAGTCGTCGACTTCAAAAGCGACTTGCCTTCAAAAGTTTTTTTAGAAAACGAATTGGTGTTTTGGTTTTTCGAGCGCCCACTGCTTGCATTTATAGAGGTAGTTTCTGGGTTGATTTCAAAAAGTATCTCTAGTTATGGGGTGGATGTCTTTGTTAAGTTCTCTGGTGATGAATTGCTGGATAACTCTTGCATTGTTTTTGATGGGTGTGACACTGAAAATAAAATTTTAATTGTTAATGATGATTACGTTAATTTTCTTGGTGGGAAAGTTGGCTATCCGATAGTCTTGTTTAATGAGAGTCACGACTGGGTGGCTTTCGAGAGTGCGCATGAAGAATTTGGTGTTATAGCGGTAAGGGAAGCTAGTCTTTCAAAGGGTTTTTTTGATTATTTGGAGTCGAATTTCATTTCAGCTAAAATTCTTGATGAGCTGGCATTGAGTTCCACTGCTGATGGCCTTACAGCAAGAGCTTTTAAGGAGTCATACAGAAGTTAACTGATCCAAAAGCTACTGATAGCGTTTCAGGAAAGGTAGATGATCTAGCCTCTAGTGGCTCAAGTTCGGTGTAAAATATTCCAAGTGGAGCAGGTCTTGGTGGTTTCAGTGACTTCGAATTAGAATGCCCGATCGCCCTAGGGATCGCTCACCAGCCCACTGCTGCCGAGGACAGTTAAGTGGGCACGGAGAGGGATACCAGGGCTATCGCAATCATTGCTTAACCGAGCTTCAGGCCTAGTGCCGCGGACAACTGGATTGATAGGGCAGGTACCGAAGACCTCCATGAAACGCTGGCGCGCGAGGTTTTCCTCAGCCTTCGGTTTCGGCATTTCCAGCGGTTTCCACTTCAAGCAAATCTGCTGCCATTCCCGCACCTTCGAACACTCGGATAATCATTTCCGCGCGGCGGCTGCCAGGCTCGTCATGAACAATGCTTTTGCAGGCTGCCAAGAAGTGTGCTGCGGCCTCGCCAAAGTCAGCGCCGTAGGAGTGACGGTGCTTCAAGATATCCGTCCCCTTGAACATGATCAGCTGAAGGGAAGGGCCTTGAGCCGTACGTATCGCCTGGTCATAGGTCTGTTTCGTCGTCGCTCGAAGAAACTCCAACTCGCGTGCTCCCCACCCTTGGTTATTCACCAGCCCCTCGTACACCTCCAACAGGGTGAGCGAGCTGGTATCAGCTTGTTGGACTGCTTTGAGCTCCGCGGCGATATCAGGATGAATGGGAGAATCCGTTCCAAACATTGAAGGTGTGCGAAGTCCTTCCTTGATTCGTGCCCGAAACCCTTCGAGCCAGTCACGAATCAGCGATCTTGCAAGGTCAGTATTTCCTGTCAGTTGCTCAGCACGCTTCGCTAATGCTGACACCGCGTACATGTCCATCATCGTGACCGCTGGAAGCAATGCCTCGAGCTCGCCAATGAGGTCGGCGTCACTGAGGTCAGGGTACCAATCGCAGTGGGAGTAGAATTGCAGAGTACGTTCTCGTACAGCCAGAATCTCACCTTCCGAAATGTACCGCTGAATGATTTGCTCCACTGCTGAGCTATCTAGAAGACCTGAAGTCAGAAAATCGACTACGAGCACCTCATATTCGTCCGTTTCCTCAATCCCTAATTTGCGAAGAAAGAGGCTCCACGCTTCGTGTGTTTTTTCCTCAGCGGTGACCTCTTGGTTTGTCTGTTTCTTGAGGAACAGTCGTGTGAGCGTCGTGGCCGAGTTGTACCCTAGTACGAAGTCAAAATCCGGGCCTGTCTCCAAAGCTTTGTAGTGGATGGCGCTGAGCAGCACAGTTGAAGGAATCACCCGCTTCAGCACGTCCAAGGAGGCGTTCGTACCACCGCCCAGCAGCCTGTTAGCGACACCAATGATCTTTCGAATGATGCGAATATTAGTGATGGCACAGAGCTCAATGGCCGGCTTCACTTGATCCGCCCAGGCGGTTGGGGTGTACAGGAGGCCAATATCGAAAGCCTCCGATGGAGTCGTATCGAGCCGTAGCTCCTGGTCGATGACCTTCTCGCGAAACTGCTCCCAAACCAGCTTATCACTCAGCTTATCGCTGTTAAGCACCAAGAGAATCCGACAGCCGTGAACTTGCACGCACTCGTCAATGAAACCCAAAATCTCATCGATGGAAAGCTTCTCATGCTTTCGCTCAATGTCGTCGATGACGATAAACCGCCCCTTCAGCAACAAGGGGGCAGCGAGCAGGCCTAGCTCATCGAGCGCTGAAAAACCTGAGTGGACTGATCGCAGTATTTTTTTCGTACCCGCGATCAAATTGCCCACAGCTGCCGTGACAGCGCTGTTGCTTTTCAACGTAGGGAGGATGGCTTGAGCTACCTTGAGCTTCAGATCGTTGATCGAATTGACGCCGAAGAGTGAAACCGAAATTGAGCTTTTTGCCTGCTCATCATCAGTCTCCTCACATACCTTGCGCCACATGTGCGTCTTGCCCGTCCCCCATTTACCAGACAGCGCAATGACCTTGTTCTGCGGATCCGCGATCAACCCAAGCAAACTCGCTTTGCACCTAGCCAGTGTCATGCAAGCCCCTAAATATGGTGAATTCACGACCCAACCCCGTGTCGAATCGTTGGATTTAACTTACCAAAACGTCAGTGCCTGTTTGATGAATTCGGCAGCCTGGACGGCCTAGTGGGCCGCGCTTGGTTGTAACTGATCACAGCCCCAGACTTTTAGCGTCAATGTCTACGTCTTAGGGCAGATTAGGCTCAGGGCCCATCGCTCAAGCCGCCTTGCCTACGACGCTCGTCCTCTCGCTCCTGGCGCAGGGCTTAAGCCGCTCTGTAGCGTCGAACCATCGTCCAAAGCATGGATGCACCGGTTGCAAATAAAAGAGCTTCCATCGTAGCCACGGTCAGCGATACCAACGTCTGGGGGTAGAGGTGGGTGGTTATAATGGAATAGAGCGACCATGCGAGCCCTAACAACAATCCGAAGATGAGCTTGAGTTGAGGCTTAAGAATTTGGCGCCTCATGCACGCATCAAACCCGATACGCCCCACACTCACAACACCCCATATTCCGCAAAAAACTTGGAATAAAACCCAGTAGGTGCCAAGGACGAGGTTCAGATGCCATCCGAGATAGCGAAGCGACTGGATCATCACAGCGCCCTGCCCAAGCAATCCCACCCCCAAGGGGAGGAGCACGAACAAAGCGATGAATCCGAAATAGCCTCTGCGCAGCAGCAGATTGCGTCGGGAAGAGGATGGGACTTCTGAGTTTACTGGCATGGATGTTGTCTTCGTCATCGTTTGAGTTCCCACGTTACGGCTCGTCATTTCCCTTCGACCTACTCATCGAAAGCAGCATCGTTCTTGCCGGATCAAATTCCTACTCCGCAGAACGCTGGGGGAAGGGTGTGTCGCAGTGGCTACGGCGTGTGGCGCGAAATTGCCCTCTAGCTACTGCAGTCTTTACCGCGATCAGGTGATTGCCCGCGACAGAGGACAGTTTGCCGTGGACACGCCGAGCTCCGGAGATATCATTGTGCCACTCAAATGGAAGTGGCTCTATGACATCAAACGAATCCATCAACCCTGGAGCTGGGATTCTCAAAAAGACCCAGCTTGGCCTTAGTGCGAACTTGCTGCGAGCCATGCAGGTCTCCGGCCTCACCGAAACCGGCGAGCCAAAGAAACTCAGTCAGCAGCGCCTAGCCCAGACCTCAGGCATTGCTCGGTCGACAATTAGCAAATACCTGACCCAACACACCGACGCCAATCCAGATCTGGAGACACTGTGTCGTCTCGCGTCAGCTTTGAACATCTCGCCGGCACTGTTGCTGATGAGCGAGGGGGACTGGCTTCAGCTGGCGCGAGCGCTGCTGGAAGTCGGGCATGTCCGAAACAACGAATCAATCAGCAACATGATCGAGGAGCTCGGCAGCGAACAAAACAACAGGCCGCTGACGCGAGCCGCGACTGTCATGCGCATGGCGAAATACGTGGGTGTGAATAACCACAACGACTCTGCGCTTAGCCGAAAAATGCAGCAGGGCATCCTGGCCACGTCCGCCATGCCTATGCATCCAGATTTCGAACAAGGCATCTACACCCATCTCTTGCCGCTCTGCATCGTCATGGGCGCGCGAATCATTGATCAGGAGAATCACTCATGAAATTGGAAGACGTGCTGTCGACTACCAGCATTGAAGCCCTGCTTTCCGTATCGGACGTAGAGGACATCAGCGCACTGGTGAACTATCTCACCGACAATGGGGAAGGGCGCCTAGCCCTGGATGGCGATATCTGTAAGCGCTTGATTGCGGCTCGGAATGCGGGGCGTTACTCCCTGGGGGATCACGAGATCATAGCCAAAGAAATCCGGCTATTCGGTGGCAACTCCTTGTTGAACCTGTTCCGTAAGGACGGTGTACCGTACGACGAGATTGTTCGGGATGTGGCCAAACACCTCAAGGTCAACTTTGGCAACGATTCGATCAGCGTAATTGAGCAGGAAATCCTCGGGAAAATCCTCTCACGCGCGTTCGAAGAAATGTCAGAAGAAGAGCGTCGGGCCATCCTGGAAGAGCTCGGCGTCGCTAACTTCTCAACGGCTGGGCCTGCGGCCGCGATTGCAACGATTTGTGCAGCAAAGGCCGGCGGCTTTGCCACCTACAAGCTTGCAGCCATTGTTGCAAACGCCATTGCCAAGGCCCTGATCGGCAAAGGCCTCACCTTCGCGGCCACAGGCCAGCTAATGCGCAGCATCAGCGTCGCGATCGGCCCGATCGGCTGGGCAATCACCGCGCTCTGGACTGCCGCTGACCTGGCTAGCCCGGCATACCGGGTCACGGTGCCCTGCATTGTGCAACTGGCCTACATGCGCCAGAAAGCGATCATGGCGCGTAGCACGACTGACTGCACCCAATGCCAGCACCCAATTGGCAATGCCGCCCGTTTTTGCTCCGAATGCGGTGCGCCCGCACCGGTCTGATTGATGCAAACCGCACGGCGCCGCCTCCCTCGCGTAGCGTGACTGCACGAGGGCGGCGATCTCCTGCTCACTTAAACAAAGCTTACCGCATGCCCAAGATTGAACTGCTCACCGAATGGCGTAAAAAGCTCACTTTCGAACTTACGAACGAGGAGCTTTTGAAACTCAGGACGCTGGTGCACATCAGGACTACAGGCCCGGTCGTTTTGGGGAGAACCGCCTTCAAGATGGACGTTGGTTGCCTTAGCTTTGGGAGCACCAACCCCGACACCGCCGGCGATTGCGGCATTGCCATGACACCTGGCGAAATCATCGCCGCGATCGACAAAGCCCTAAGATAGACCTTCAACCAATACCGCGACAACTTTCTACCCAGCGCCGGGCAGGTTACCGCTCCCTTAATCCGGCTCCTCCTCCAGCTGTGTCTGCGTCTCTTCCAATGCCGTTGCGGCTGGTAGCGGCGCAACTGATGTCGACGCAGGCGCAAGCTCTGCGGCAGTCAAGGCGATATAGAGCGGCCATGCGTAGGCATACGACACCCTCGCATCGAGTACGACTGATTTAAGGGGGCGCTCAGCTCGGAGTTTGGCCCTGACCAAGTGGTTGGCAATCGCGGCTATCGCGTTCTTGCCTGGCCTAGCCAGCTCCAGCCTACGTATCAGGCGGTGAAACACCAAGTTGTGCAGGTCGTCTGGACAATTGGGGTGCCTATACAAAGGCTCAATGCAGTACTCCACCAGCTGAAGCATAACCGGTACGGTGCACCGGCCTCGCATGTACATCAGGCCTACGAAATCCGACACGATAGGGATTGCTCCCTTGAGTTCTAGGGTTGGCTCAGCCAGGTAACCTCGTAAAGCATTCAGCCCCGCGTTAGCAAATGCCTCTCCCTGATCCATCATCGCAATCAGATCAACCGCTCGGATGGAAATGAAGCTGCGCCTGGCCATGACCATTTTTATCAGGGCGCACGAATACTCGACCTCCCGCAGGTGCCCCTGGTCTACCATCTCGTATAACAGCAGCTGGGGTGAGGCCGAAACGATGTCCTGCAGCATAGCGAAAGTGCGCAAGCGTCCATCTAGGGACAACAAACCGCTCTCGTATTCCAGACATGTGAGCAGAGTGGCATGCTCCTCCTCGCTCATGATGTCCTTGAGGGTGTGCAGTTCGGGCGAAGGCGAGCGGGGGCCGTACGCGGGTACGACTCGGCAGCAGTGATCGATCGTCAACTGGATGGCTTCCAGAAATTCTTTGCCTTGCAGCCAAAGCGCCTCTGTCTTCTCCTGCAGGCCCAACCGCCCATCCTGCGTATAGAGTGTTCCGCCTTTACGGTAACGAGCGGACGCCTGAATTTTAGCTTGCAAGGCTTGAATCGTCAGCGTGGTGACGTACACCTGGGGCAGGTGATCCAGCAGGTGTAGCATGTCTAAGCTGGCAAGCTCGACCAGCATCGACAGGTCAATGACCCAATCAGAAGCCGGCGCCGTATCGTCACGAAACTTTTCGGACACGATGCCCCCAGCCAGCGAGACCTCCAGCGGCTGGCCCTCATGTGGCCAGTCTCTCACCAGATCTACCACGTCCGCGTTCAACATCCTCGCTATCAACCCAAGGGTGGCCATGTGTTGACGATACACATTGATCGTTTCCAGCCCCTGAGCTTTCCGCTGTTCAAGCTGCTCTACGAAGAAAGATAGATCCATATCCCCATTCTCAAGTTTGGGGATATGCATGGCCATCAGTGTTTTGCTCGGCAGAACAGACCCGAACACTTGCTCGCGGGACAACTCAAGCAGCCGGTGATGAATCGTCTGAATACGCTTGATCGTATAGGTCTGTGTACCAATGAGATGGGGAAGACTGAATGTCTCGCCCATCCTCAAGCCAATGAGCGCGATCGCGGAAGGTGAATCAGCCGCAATGAACTCAGTTGATCTCGGAAGAGACGTCCCTGCTTCAGTGTCGATGCTGAGCCGCCCCTCATGGCCCTGCGCATCTACAATATCAACGGACGTGCCGGGTCTGACGTGCTCGGGTACTTCGTCAACTTCCCCCAGCCCCTCAGCGGCCATGATCATGACAGACAGATGACCCGCCGCGGCTTCAGGGTCGCTCAGGTTGCAGCGCATTGTCCCGTAGATGCGTCGCAGGCCTTTTCCAACTTCATGATGCGTAAGCTCGACATTGGCGATTCTCAACTGGTCTTTGGCGGTACCGAGCAGGGAGGAGGGCAGCCGTGCCACGACTTCCAGCATCTGTTCAATGCTTTGGTTGGCACTAATGTGGATCAGCATCAACCATGCGGAAGCCTCTTGGGGCTTGTCCGCCACGACCAGTTCAGCCAGCTCACGCATCCTGAGCCAATCGCCGGACTTGCTGTAAACGTGCAGCGCAGCTTCTCGGGCATCATCCGAATGACGCCACTCACTTGGCATCGCCAGTAGCAAGTCTCGGGCTTTTGCTCGCTGGTCGGCGAGCGCGTAGCACCGTAGCAGGTCGACATGCAGTGGGCTGAACGCATCAGTGGGCAACAAACGCTCTAACATCTCAATGGCGACGTCGAACCGCCGGGCGTGGAGCATCCATTGCGATGCCATCGCCACTTCCAGCAAGTCGAAACAGGCCGGAGCAAGTGCTACCACTCGGTCTTCATAAAGCTGGCACGCGGATGGATCACCCGCGCAAGCCCGTATAGCGAAGACCCCATCGCACATCGTGGCGTTAAGGTGCGTCACGCCGCTCTCGGCGAGCTCCTGGCGTACCTCATCATTTCGGCCTTGCCGCAGCAACGCCTCCCAGTGCAAATGCTGCAGTATCCGCGTCGCCTTTGCTGACTCATCTGTGGGCGATCGGCGCAACAAAATATCTCTGGCCAGCTCAAGCAGATCAACCCGCTCGTGCTCCAAACACGCCCGGCCAAAGATAACCATTGCATCATTTGCCAGATTCTCGATTCTCGCTGCAAAGCGCTCAACCACCTCGGTCTCACGATCGAGATCGCATAACGCTTCAATCTCCACTCGAGTTGTCACTTCGTGATCCGGAATGCTTCGCTGCCGGCCTTGGTCAATGATGGCCAGCGCCTTATCAGCTTGCCCCAGCAGCAGGTAGCCGTAGGCGAGGTGGAACACGATGTCGGTTTGCAACCACGAGGGCTTGAGGCACGGAGATGTGGTAGTCCCGTAGATGACCACGCATGATAAAGCGCGGATCGCTGGAGGCGATTGATGTAAAACAGGCCATTGAAAAGTGGCTGCGCTCCGAGCGCCATTCCTTGAAGCTCAGGCGAAGGTAATAGCAGACCGAGAACACGAACAAGCTACGTTCAGAAACCTTGGTGGATGGCGCCAGGTTGGTAAGGTATCGGAGATATTCCAGGGCCTGAGAATCGTCATGGTCAATGAAAGGCGCTTGCGGTGGTCTAAACAGATCAGAGCTCGATAGTCTGGGCTGCATCCCCAATTCCGGGCTCAAGAATTTGAAAAACCGGTTAATCACATATCCCAGTTCGGGCATTGTTATCGACCGTACGAATGGCTTCCAGTCTTCGCAATGGCGTTCGCTGCCTTCGTTAATAAATCGCGCTTTCCGAGTACCAACCCAAGGCTCTGGTGGATCCGCGCAGAAGGCGCTGAAGTTCCTGAGATCTGCTGCCGCAAATTGCTCTAGTGGTTTCCTCCTGATGCAAATTGCCCAGAGGACAAACTTTTCGAGAAGCGCGAGGATGCGAGATTTGTTTCGCATATAGGACGGGAGGCTATGTGCGTAGCGGCAAAAATGCTCGTAGGTTTTGACTGCGGCCGTTTTTGCCGGAAACAAGGCCAGGTAACCATAGATTACAGCTGACTGGGATGCGGAGCGCTCATCGGCTTCGATGATGTCGTTGAAGGAGGGCTCAGTACGGGATGCGGGTTCACCACGGTCTGTGAGAATTGATCTTGGGGTCACCTTGACGTCCTAGATGGGGCCGATTTGAGCGATGCATTCGCCCAATGTAGCCAAGTCTCTAGGTTTCGCAAAACTTAAAGGTAAATGCATAGCGAAGCGCATCATTTTTCCGTTTTGGCTCCGGCAGCGATGACCAGATGCGCCAAATGCGGTTCCGAGAAAAGTCTAGATGTCAGGTAGTTAGGTGTGGCTGAGACGGAGGTCAAAATATTTTTCCGTTTTGATTCCGACAGGTAAGGATGAAAAAAGACGAGTTTTAGGTCGCAGGGCATTCCGTTTTGGGTTCGACACTGGTCGGCTAGAGTTCAGGTTAAACCTTAGCTGTAACGGGCAACGCGTTGGGAAGGCGTTGTTTCCGGTGATGCGACAGAACTCCGTTTTGGTTTCAACGTTCACATCACACTTGAGGCAGGCCGTATCGTTTCGGTCGCGGTAATAATCGCCGTTCCCACACTCAATACGCGATTTAACATAATATACATTATGCGTAGTCTCGTATGGCCAACCCAGCCCCACACCTGAAGAGCCCCAGCCCCAACAATTGCATTACCGTTCGCAAAACGTCTCACCTTTGAGATGCTCAATGTCCCCCCGCAAAACCTCCGCACGCTTAACGTTGGTTTGTAATCTCGCGTCGCTCTCCGGCCGACACGCCAGCAGTCCTCAGAAGTGATGTTGAGTACGAGCCGGAACTAATCGTGGGAATTTAGCTTAGGCGTCCAGAACGTGGCGGTTGATACTTCTCGTCGCAAAGCATTGAACCGGATTGAAACCTTTGATTTTTGGTCTGTTTCAGGGGGTCCAGCTTTTCGTTCTCAATTTGTCTTGCTCGTGGACCCAGTGATATCGGTTTTTCGTTCTCAATTTGACTTGTCCGGAGTATCAGCGGTACGGGTATCTGGATGCGTAGCTACGCGAAATCCAAGCATCTGCGCTGGGGTAATGGCCGCAGATTTCACGTACAGGCGCGTACTGACGTGGGCGAATATGCCCAAGAGTAGTCTTCTGAGGTGCAACCAGGCCAACTCGCCGTTAATGATGTTCTTGCGGTGAGGCCCGTCGCCCCCGGTTCATGCCCTGGACATGGGGACCAGCCAAGCAGACGGCGCAGCCCTATAGGCTTCACATGCGTAGACCAGCGGTTTGGTTGCCCGCGACGAGGGCCCAATAGGTAAGGCGGTTTAGCCGTCTTACTGGCACCGGTCGCTGCAAAAAGCGGATTGTTATACGCTGTAACGCTGCATCAAGCTTGGCAAGCCCGTTGATGATCAGATGCGCAACTGCCCGAAAGGCCTATAGTATAGACGCCCTCCCTCATTGTTTTCCCGGCCCCCATAGTTAACTCAACTAAACGACTATTTAGTTGAGTTATTTATTTTTATTCTTCTGCCTTATGCTCTTGGCTGAGGCGTCATTTGCAGGCACTGCCCTGAAATCACGGATTACTACAGGTTGAGGCTGCGCGCTGGGTGACGACCAGCACGGGTCTATGAATTCGTCACGTTCCGCTTGGGTCTTTAGCGACTTGGTTTCGAGGGCTGGTTTGAGTAACGGAGCATGATCGAACGTTTTTCACAGTGAAATTCGCCTGATTGCGCTGCCACATCATCCACGTCCGCCGTGCTTCGAAATCTGCAATCATGCCCATCTGCCCCCTCCCCCCCCCCTCGGGTAGGTTCAGATCGTGCTCAACGCCAAACCACCTCGCCGGCTTGGTCGGATACACCAATGGCCTTCCCAACGCCAATTTTGCATACAGGTTGAGGACGCAGTCACGCCAAACGTTTTTGGCTTTACCATGCCCTACTGGTGACGCGCTCGCCTTGGCCTCCTTCGTGTTTACCTACACCGCGTTGTCCATCAACAGCTGGACCAGGAAACTGAGCACGATCTATCTGACCCTGATCGGCTTCACGGATTTGCGCGAAAGCCTGGGGGGCCCGGCGTTGCGCCACTGACCGTGGTCAAGGCAGCAGGCGCAAGGCCGAAGGGCTGAGCCCCAGCCGTTGCTTGAAGGCTGTGGCCATGTGCGCCTGAGAAGCGAAGCCGCAGGCTTGGGCGATGTCTGCCAGGCGCAGCGAGGGGCTGCGCATCAGGCGGCGGGCGCGGGCCAGGCGACGATCGATCACATATCGGTGCGGGCTGGTGCCCACTGCCTGCTTGAATGCCCTCAGGAAAAAACCTTCGGACAAGCCCAACAGTGCCGCCATAGCCGTGAGGCTCAAGGGGCCATCGAGTCCGGCTTCGATAAAGTCATCGAGCAGGCGCAGCCGTGCGGCGGTCATCGAGCCGCCCGGCAAACAATGGGGGACCTGCCCAAGGGTGGCACGCTCGGCCAGCGCCAGCGCCCAGGCCTCGCAGTCATCGGCAGGCTTTGGGGCAAGCAATGCATTGCGCAACCGCCGGGCCAGGGCAATGGCCTGGGGGTCGATCCGGTTGTTGCAGGCGTGCATGCCCACCAGCGGCGCGCCATCAGTACGGACCAGCCGCAGGTACTCACCCCCTTCGGCCGACTGCGAATACACATCGCAGCCCGCAGGCACGAAGGCCAGGCCATTGGGGGTCGCCAGAAAGGGCTGCAGGCGGTCACTGCCAATGGCATGCACGCCGCGCTGGCTGTCGAAGGCGAAGCCGATGGCCGCCTGGGCCGCGACGTAGCGGGTTTCGTAGGCCGCACCCGGCAGCAATTCGATCGCCCATGGCCCGGCTTCGGCACGGCGTGCCGGTACAGGGGTTGCGGGTGCAGGCACGGCGGGTAAACGGCTCATGTGACGCATCTTAACCAATGCCACCGGCTAAGGTCAGGTCGTTTTTTTGAAAGCCCGCCAGCCCCTGTCCCACCTAGACTGGGCGAAACTTCTGGAGCACACGAACATGCACGGACTGACCCGCGAAGACCTACAAAACGCTGCCCGCCAGGTGTACCGGGTAATGTCGCCCACCGCCCAGTATGCCTGGCCGCTGCTGGCCCAGCGGCTGGGCTGCACCGTGTGGGTCAAGCACGAAAACCACACCCCCACGGGCGCCTTCAAGGTGCGCGGCGGCATCACCTTCATGCATTGGCTCAAGCGCACCCACCCCCAGGTGCAGGGCATCGTCAGCGCCACCCGTGGCAACCATGGGCAAAGCCTGGCCTTGGCCGCTCGGGCACAAGGGGTGCGCGCGCTGATCGTGGTGCCCCATGGCAACTCGGTGGAAAAAAACAGCGCCATGCGTGCCTTCGGCGCCGAAGTGGTCGAGCACGGCCAGGACTTTGACCAGGCGCGCGATGAGGCCGCGCGCCTGGCCCAGGTACACGGCCTGTATCTGGTGCCGCCTTACCACGCCGAACTGGTCAAGGGGGTGGCCAGCTACGCGCTGGAGCTGTTCGCGGCAGCGCCAGGCTTGCACACGGTGTACGTGCCCCTCGGCTGCGGCTCGGGCATTTGCGCGGTGATCGCCGCCCGCGACGCACTGGGGCTCGATACCCAGGTGGTGGGCGTGGTGTCCACCGAGGCGGACGCGGCAAAACAATCGTTCGACGCCGGCGCCCTGCGCGAAACGCCGTCGGCCAACACCTTTGCCGACGGCCTGGCGGTGCGCAAGCCCATCCCCGAGGCCTTTGCCATTTACGCGGCGGGCGCTGCGCGGATAGTGGCGGTGAATGAGGCCCAAATCGCCGACGCCATGCGTGCGTACTACACCGACACCCACAACCTGACCGAAGGCGCCGGCGCGGCGGCCCTGGCGGCCTTGATGCAGGAACGCGATGCGATGGCCGGCAAGCAGGTGGGCGTCATACTTTCTGGTGGCAATATCGACCGTTCGGTCTATGCACAGCTCATCGCCTGAATATCGAGCGCGCGCCTACAACAGCGTGAGCAACCGCTGCACGTCCACCCGCCCACGCTTGGCCGCCGGTACGAAGCCACAGTAACCGTGCCCCAGCCTCAACGAGGCGGTGGACAAGGCGATCAACCGACCCGCCTCCAGATCCCGTTTGGCGATCACCTTCTGCCCCAGGGCGATGCCCATGCCCAGCCGAGCCAAGGTCACCGACAGGCTGGACAGCCCGGAACGACGGCCCAGGGCCGGGTCAGGTGCCACGGCCGCGCCCTGGGCGGCAAACCAATCGCTCCAGGTGGGGTGCGAGGCATAGTTGGCGCCCCACTGGGTATGGATGAACTGGCTGGGGTGGATCTGTGTCAGGTCGAAGTCGGTGTTGCCATGCCGGTACCACAACTCTGGCGCGCACATCGGGATGACCTCGTCATGGAACAAGGCGATGGCCTCGCAGGCCGGGTAGTGGTAGTCGCCATAGCTGATGCGCAGGTCCACGTCATGCCGGGCGAGGTCGACCGGGTCGTCTTCCACGCGCACGTCCACCGAAAGTTGCGGGTAAACCTCCAGCAGCCCGGACAACGCCGGTGCCAACCAGCATTCGGCCAGGGAAAACGGCACGCTGACGATCAGCCGCGTGCGCATCTCACCTTCCATCAGGCGCACCGTCATCGCGGCCAAGTCGCTCAGTGCCCGCGACGTCTGCGGGAAAATGGCCAGGCCCGCGTCGGTCAAGGCCAATCGGTTGCCGTTGCGCACGAAGAGTTTCTTGCCGAAGTAGTCTTCCAGGTGGCGGATCTGCTGGCTCACGGCGGCCGATGACACGCCAAGTTCGGCCCCGGCCAGCACGAAGCTGCCCAGGCGCGCGGCCACCTCGAAGGTGCGCACGGCGTTGAGCGGTGGTAAACGTTGCATCCGCGTGCCCCCCATAAGTTTTACTAGGGGGAGCCTAACAATTTGTGCCGTTGTTGCGAAGTTTTTCGTGGGGTACGTTGGGGGCGTCAACAAGAGAGGGTCATTATGAACAACGTCATCGATCTGGCGCGTTATCCACTCGACCGCATGGGTAGCCCGGGGTGGCTGGAACTGGTGGAGCAATCGCGCACCGCGCTCAGGCAGCACGGCATGTTCAACCTGGAAGGCTTCATCCACGCAGGCACCGTGAGCCAGGCCGCCGCGCAGATCAAGCCGACCATGGACAGCCAGAGCCACACCCACGCACGCACCCACAACATCTACTTCAAGCCGCACATCGACGACTTGCCTGCCGACCACCCGGCCCTGCGCGCCGTGCAAACCGTAAGCCACACCCTGTGCGCCGACCAGTTGCAAGGCAGCCTGGTCAGCCAAGTGTACGAATACCCGCCCTTGGTGGCGTTTTTGGCCGCGGTGATGGAAAAGCCCGAGCTTCACGTGATGGCCGACCCACTGGCGCGGGTCAACGTGATGAGCTATCGCCACGGGGAAACCCTGAACTGGCACTTCGACCGCTCGGAGTTCACCACCACGCTGATGCTGCAGGCCCCGGCCCAGGGCGGCGAGTTCCAGTACCGCAGCGATTTGCGCAGTGCCGAAAACCCCAACTACGCAGGCGTGGCCGAGCTGCTGGAAGGCCGCGATCCCCAGGTGCAAACCCTGACCCTGCGCGCCGGCACGCTGAACGTGTTCCGCGGCAAGCACACCGCCCATCGCGTGACGCCCGTGGCCGGTGAGCGTGAGCGCATGGTGGCGGTGTTTTCCTACTACGAAAAACCTGGCGTGCTGTTCAGCGCCGAAGAACAACAAGGCTTCTACGGCCGTACCGCCTGACGCTTGCGCATCACCAGAACAACAATAATGCCGCACACTTGCTTGCCCCTGCCGAACCGACGTGTACTTTTTGGGGAAACACATGCAGACCATGACGCGCTTTACCCGCAACCTGTTGACCACCACCGTGCTGGGCGCAAGCCTGCTGGGCACCGGCATGGCCAGTGCCAAGGAATGGACCACCGTGCGCGTGGCCACCGAAGGGGCCTACGAGCCCTGGAGCACGACCTTGCCCAACGGCGAGATCGCCGGCTTCGAGCCGGAGCTTTTGAAGAACCTGTGCGCGCGCCTGAAACTTGAATGCAAGCTGCAGGCCCAGGACTGGGACGGGATGATCGCAGGGCTTAACGCCAACAAGTTCGACATGATGATGGACGCGATCATGATCACGCCCGAACGCCAGGCCATCGTCGATTTCTCCCACCCCTACGCCGCCACCCAAGGCGTGTTCGTCAGCACCGCGCCGGGTGCCGCCAGTGACCAGACGATCAAGCTCAGCGGTAATCAGGCCCAGGACCAGGCCGCCATCGACCAGCTCAAGGCGCTGGTCAAGGGCAAGACCATCGGCATCCAGTCCGGCACCGCCTACACCGACTTCATCGAGCATAACTTCCAGGACGTCGCCACCATAAGGGTGTACAAAAAGTCTGGCGAACACATGATGGATTTGACTGCAGGCCGCATTGACCTGGCCTTCGACGACGTGACGTTTTTCACCTCCGTGCTGCAAAACCCTGAAAACGAGGGCGTGCACATGATCGGCCCCAAAATCGGCGGGCCTATCTGGGGTCCTGGCGAGGCACTGGCGTTCCGCAAGGGCGACCCGGAGCTCAAGGCCAAGTTCAACCAGGCTCTGACCGAAGCCCTGGCCGATGGCACGGTGCAGCAGTTGTCGCAAAAATGGTTCAAGGCGGACATTGCGCCTTGATCCCAACGGCCCGGTGATCGAGGCGCGCCAAGCAACTCACCAGCCACTGTCACGGCCCATGGGGCCGTGGCACTGCGTCTGGCACAGGTCAGCGCTGGGAGGTTGCCCCTCGATCCAGATGCGTATTGGCAGCCTGCCAGAACCGTACTAAGCCCTTGCCCTTGCGCTTCCCCTTTTTGTTCGTTTTCCACAATAAATCGCCACCACGAGCACGTTGACATATTCATGACTACGCTTGCGCTCAGTGATCATAAGGAGCATGGACATGGGCACTGTACTGCGTGTGGATACCCGTATGGTACGGCGGCAGGTAACCGTTCCCATCGTCTGCTGCCTGGTCTCATTGCTGAGCCTGTTAGCGGGCTGTGACAAGGCCCCTACCCCCGCTGCTCGCCACGCGCCTGACGTCACGGTCATGACCGTGACGGCCCGGGACACCCCTGTCACCTTTGAGTTTGTGGCGCAGACCACCAGTTTTCGAGAGGTGGAAATTCGTGCCCGGGTGGCCGGTTTCCTGGAAAAGCGCCTGTATACCGAAGGCGACCTGGTAAAAGCTGGGCAAACGCTGTTCCAAATGGACCGCAAGCCTTTCGAGGCATCTTTGCTGTCGGCGCAAGGGCAGTTGGCCCAGCAACAGGCACGCTGGGAAGTAGCCAAGGCCACCCTCGCCCGGGTTCGGCCACTGGCAGCGCAAAACGCCGTAAGCAAGATGGACCTGGACAACGCCATCGGTGAAGAGCGTCAAACCAGGGCCTCGGTGCTGGCCGCCGAAGGTACGGTGCGCACCGAGCAGTTGAACCTGAGTTACACCACCATTAATTCCCCGCTCACCGGCCTGTCCAGTTTTGCCAAGAAGCAGGAAGGCAGCTATATCTCGCCCGGCGAATCCGGATTGCTGACCACGGTCTCGCAAATGGACCCGATTTACGTCAACTTCAGCCTGTCGGAAAACGAGATCCTCAAGTACCGCGACGAAGTGGCCAAGGGCAGCTTGAAATTCCCGCCACGCAGCGAGTTTTTTGTTGAGGTGGTACTGGCGGACGGTTCGGTGGTGCCAGAGCGCGGCACGGTCAATTTCACTGCGCCATCCTATAGCCGGGACACCGGAACCTTTCTGGTGCGCGCTGTGCTGGCCAATCCCCGGGCCCAGTTGCGTCCTGGCCAGTTCGTGAAGGCCCGGGCCATTGGCGGGTCGCGGCCCAATGCTATTCTTGTCCCGCAAAAGGCAGTGCTTGAAGGCGCCAAGAGCCGGTTCGTGTGGGTGGTCAATGCGGATGGCAAACCCGAACAACGGGTGGTAGAGGTCGGCGAATGGCAAGGCGACAATTGGTTTATCAACCAGGGCCTGCGTGCGGGTGAGCGTATCGTGGTGGATGGGGCGATCAGGGTCACGCCCGGCAGCGCGCTGAACATCGTCGACCCACAGGCCAAGGCCACGCAAGCGGCGAATGACAGCGAGAAACGCCCATGAGCATTTCTCACTTTTGCATCGACAGACCCATCTTTGCCTCAGTGATTTCCATCGTCATTACCCTGGCCGGGGCCGTGGCCATGTCGCAGCTGCCCGTGGCCCAGTACCCGGACATCACCCCGCCGCAAATCACCATTTCCGCCACATACCCCGGCGCCGACGCGGAGGTGGTAGCCAATAACGTGGCCGCGCCCATCGAGCAACAGGTGAACGGCGCCGACAACATGATCTACATGAACTCGTCGAGCTCGGCGACGGGCAACATGACCCTTAACGTATTTTTCGAAATCGGCACCGACCCTGCCCTTGCCCAGGTGGACGTGCAGAACCGCGTCAACCTGGCCCTGCCGCAACTGCCCTCCTCGGTGCAAAGCCAAGGTATCCAGGTGCAGAAGAAGTCCTCGGCCTTCATGATGGTACTGGCGGTGTATGGCGACGGCGACCGCTACGACAGCACCTATGTCGCCAACTATGCCAACCTGTACGTGCTGGATGCGATCAAGCGTGTGCCTGGGGCTAACCAGGCCAGCATCTTTGGCACGCCGGACTACGCCATGCGTATCTGGCTCAAGCCCGACCGCATGGCGCAGTTGGGCATCACTGCCGCCGATGTGCAAAAGGCCGTGGCCAACCAGAACCAGCAGTTTGCCGTGGGCCGTATTGGCCAGTCGCCTACCGGGCAGGCGGTGGAGCAGTCGTTTGCGGTGACTACCCAGGGGCGACTCACCGAGCCGGCAGAATTTGAAAACATTATCCTGCGCGCCAGCAACAATGGTGCCGCCATCGTCCGGCTCAAGGACGTGGGGCGCGCCGAGCTGGGGCAGAAGGACTACTCACTGCGCAGCACTTATCAAGGCCGACCGGCCACGCTGATTGCCGTGTATCAACAGCCTGGCGCCAACGCCCTGGATGTCTCCAAGGCAGTGACCGCGACCCTGGCCGAGATGAAGAAAACCTTCCCGCAGGGCATCGAATACAAGATCGTGATGGACACCACGGCTTTTACCCGCGCGTCCATTTCCGAGGTTATCCATACCTTCTTCGAAGCGCTGGTGCTGGTGGTGATCGTGGTGTTTGTGTTCCTGCAGAGCCTGCGCGCCACGCTGATTCCCGTGCTGGCGGTGCCGGTGTCCATCATGGGCACGTTCATCGGTATGGCAGCCCTGGGGTTTTCCGTGAACATGCTGACGCTGTTCGGCATGGTGTTGGCCATCGGCATTGTGGTGGACGACGCGATCGTGGTGGTGGAGAACGTCGAACGCAACATGCAGGTGCACAAGATGAATGCCAAGGACGCCGCCAAACGCGCCATGGACGAGGTGGCCGGCCCTGTGGTGGCCATCGTGCTGGTGCTGTGCGCGGTGTTTATTCCGGTGGCGTTCATGGGCGGTATCACCGGGCAGCTGTATAAACAGTTCGCTATCACCATCGCCATTTCGGTGGTGTTTTCCGGCGTGGTGGCGCTCACCCTGTCGCCGGCGCTGGCCGCCCTGCTGCTCAAACCCAATCACGGGGAAAAGAACGCGTTTTTCCGTTGGTTCGAACGCAGTTTCGAACGCTTGACCGAGGGCTACGCGCGTTCCGTGGCCTTCTTGATCAAACGTTTTGTGCTGGCGCTGCTGCTGTTCGCCGGCATGCTGATGCTGATTGTTGTCATGGCGCACCGCATACCCAGCGCTTTCCTGCCACCCGAAGACCAGGGCTACCTGCTGGGCGCAGTGATCATGCCCGACGCTGCCAGCCTGGACCGCACTGGCGAGGTGGGCAAGGTCGCCAGCGACTTCTTCATGAAGCAACCGGCGGTGGAAGGCGTGGCCATCATCAGCGGTTTCAGCCTGCTCGATGGCCAGAACAAAAACAATGCCGCCACGTTCTTTGTCGGGCTCAAGGATTTTGACGAGCGCTACAAGGACGCCGACAGTATCAGCCAGCAAAGCGCGCCACAGCTGATCCACAAGGCTGGCCGTGCCTTTGCCAATGTGCAGGAAGGCGTGATCGTACCGGTGAACCCGCCGTCTATTCCGGGCCTGGGCACTACGGGGGGCATGGAAGTGTGGGTGCAGAGCAAGGGTGAAGGCAGCACCGAGCAATTGGCCGAGATCATCAGCACGCTCCAGGCCAAGGCCCGGCAGCGTCCGGAACTGGGGGCGGTGACGTCCACCTTCAATGCTCACTCACGGCAATTGATGGTGACCGTCGACCGCGAAAAGGCCGAGAGCCTCGGCGTGCCGGTTGAGGATGTGTACAGCACCATGCAGACTCTGTTTGGCTCGCTGTACGTGTCGCAGTTCAACAAGTTCAGCCGTTTGTGGCAGGTGATTTTGCAAGCCGAACCCAACTACCGCCTCAAGGCCGAAGACTTGCAGGAAATCTATGTGCGCAGCACCAGCCTGGGTATGGTGCCACTCAAGGCTTTGCTCACCACCCGTTACGTGACCGGCCCCGACCTGCTGACGCGGTTCAACAACTTTCCGGCCGTGAAGCTCACCGCCAACCCGGCGCCTGGCTACAGCTCCGGCCAGGCGCTGCAAGCCCTGGAGGAAATCAGTAGCGAGGTGATGACCAGCGATTACGCCCTGGCCTTGAGCGGTGAAGCCTTTGAAGAGAGCAAAAGCGGCGGCTCCTCGTCCCGGGTATTCATCTTTGGCCTGGTGATGGTGTTTCTGATTCTGGCGGCCCAGTACGAGAAATGGTCGCTGCCGGTAGGCGTGCTGCTGGCGGTGCCGTTCGCCTTGTTCGGCGCTTTGCTGGCGGTGTTGATACGCGGCCTGAGCAACGACGTGTACTTTCAGATCGGCCTGACCATGCTGATCGCCTTGGCGGCGAAAAACGCCATCCTGATTTTCGAGTTCGCCGTGCTCAACCGCGAAAACGGTATGAGCATCTACGACGCCGCCATGACCGCTGCGCGCGAGCGTCTGCGGCCCATCGTGATGACGTCCCTGGCGTTTATCCTCGGCTGCGTGCCCCTGGCCATCGCCGTGGGCGCCTCGGAAAACAGCCGCCACTCCATCGGCACTGGCGTGATTGGCGGCATGCTGGCCGCCACGGTGATCGCGATCTTCTTTATCCCATTGTTCTATTACCTGGTGGAGCGCCTGACCGACAAAAAACCTGCGCCCCCCCCTGCCCCGGTTGCCGGCACGACACCGGCCCACCGCCAGGAGGAGCACTGAGATGGCCCGCGTCCCGCTTGCCCTGCTGCTGTGCCTGGCGGTGACCGCCTGCATGGTCGGCCCTGACTACCAACGCCCCGCCATCGACACCCCGGCCGCCTATCGCTTCGCCGACCCCGAGGCCAAGGCCTTGTCCAACACACTGTGGTGGCAGCAGTTCAACGACCCGGTGCTGGACGAACTGATCCGCAGCGCCCTGGCCGAGAACAAGGACATCAAGATCGCCGCCGCGCGCGTTGAACAGTTCCAGGGCCGCTACGGCGAAGTGCGCTCGCAGATGTTCCCCCAAGTCGGTGCAGACCTGCAGGGCTACCGCAACCGCGCCCCGCGAGCCAGTGGCCCGGTGCCGCTGGACTCAAGCGTGGACCCCACCTACAACACCTACCAGGCGGCCCTCAGCGTCAGTTGGGAACTGGACATCTGGGGCCGCCTGCGCCGCCTCAACGAATCGGCCCGCGCCGACCTGCTGGCCTCCGAAGAAGGCCGGCGCACGGTTATCCTCAGCTTGGTATCGGCCGTGGCCACCAGCTACATCAACCTGCGCGACCTGGACCGCGAACTGGAGATTTCCCGTACCACCGCCAAGGCCCGCGGCGACTCCTATGAAATTTTCAAACTGCGCTTTGGGGCCGGCACCATCTCGGAAATGGAGTTGGCGCAAAACCTCTCCGAATTCCAGCGCACCCAGGCCTCCATCGCCCAATTCGAGGGCCAGGTAGCGCAACAGGAGAACAACCTGGCCGTGCTGCTGGGCCGTAACCCCGGCGCTATCCTGCGCGGCCGCGACCTCTCTCAACTGACTTTGCCCAGCGTGCCTGCGGGGCTTGCGTCCGACCTGCTGCAACAGCGCCCCGACCTGCGCCAGGCCGAGCAGAACCTAATCTCCGCCAACGCTCAGATCGGTGCCGCCAAGGCGCTGTACTACCCCAGCATCTCCCTGACTGGCCTGCTGGGCAGCGCCAGCACTGAGCTGAACAACCTGTTTACCGGGCCTGCCCGCACCTGGAACTACGGCGCTGGCATCAGCCTGCCGATTTTCACCGCCGGCGGTATCGCCGGGCAGGTCAAACAGGCCGAGGCGTTGCAACAACAGGCCTTGCTGACCTACCAGCAGTCAATTCAGTCAGCCTTCCGCGACGTGGAGAATGCCCTGGTAGCGTCACAGAAAAACCGCGAACAGATGGCGTTTCAGGAAAAACAGGTAGAGGCATTACGTACCTACACCCGGTATGCCCGGCTGCGCTATGACAATGGCTATACCAGTTACATCGAGGTGCTGGATGCAGAGCGCAGCCTGTTTGATGCCGAGTTGAACTACACCACTACCCGAGGCGCGGTGTTTGAGTCGATGGTGGATGTTTACAAGGCAACGGGCGGCGGCTGGGTGGCGCAGGCGGATAGCCTGACAACGAGCGCCAATAAGTAAACCCAGCGAGCTTCCAGGGCCATAAAAGCTCGCTGGCAAGCCTGTTCCCACACCGGAATGCAGAAGGCCCCGTTGGCGCATGCACGGCAACGGGGCATAGGGTCAGGCCTGAGGGTTGAGCGTGGCGCTGTCGATGACGAAGCGGTATTTCACGTCACCCTTGAGCATGCGCTCGTAGGCCTCGTTGATCTCGTCGGCGCGTATCAACTCGATGTCGGCGGTAATCTGGTGTTCGGCGCAGAAATCCAGCATTTCCTGGGTATCGGTAATGCCGCCAATCATGGAGCCGGCCAGGGTGCGGCGTTTCATGATCATGTTGAACACGTTGGGCGATGGGTGCGGCGACGCCGGTGCGCCCACCAGGGTCAGCACGCCGTCACGTTTGAGCAGCACCAGGAACGCATCCAGGTCATGGGGCGCCGCCACGGTGTTGATGATCAGGTCGAAGCTTTTAGTGTGGGCCGCCATCTGCTCGGCGTCCCGTGACACCACCACTTCATCCGCACCCAGGGCCTTGGCCGCTTCGCGCTTGGCCTCTGAGGTGGTGAATGCCACCACGTGGGCGCCCATGGCGTGGGCCAGCTTGATGCCCATGTGGCCCAGGCCACCGATGCCGACCACGCCGACTTTCTTGCCGGGCCCGGCCTGCCAGTGACGCAGTGGCGAGTAAGTGGTTATGCCGGCACACAACAGCGGCGCCACGGCCGCCAGTTGCTGGTCGGGATGGCGCACGTGCAGGACATAGCGCTCATGCACCACCATCTGTTCCGAGTAACCGCCCTGGGTCCAACCGGGCGCGTCCGGGGTGGGGAAGTTGTACGTGCCCACCATGCCGTCGCAGTAGTTTTCCAGGCCTTCTTCGCAGTCCGCGCAGTGTCTGCAGCTGTCGACAAGGCACCCTACGCCCACCCGATCGCCCACCTTGAAACCGGTGACATGGGCGCCGACGGCGCGCACGCGGCCAACGATTTCATGACCGGGGACGCACGGAAACTGCGTGCCCTCCCATTCAGCGCGCACTTGGTGCAGGTCCGAGTGGCACACACCGCAGAAGGCGATGTCGATGGCCACGTCATGGGCGCCTGGTTCGCGACGGTGAACCTGCATGGGTTCCAGGGGTTTGTCGCCGGCATAGGCGCCGTAGGCATGTACTGACATTTTAGGCTTCCATAATCATGGCTGGCGGTTACCAGCGCGGATATCCATATTCACAGGCCCGGGCACGCGTTCGTTAGAGCAATCCGGTTGAATGATTGCCTATTCCTGTGAGCAGCCACGGCGACGTGTAGACGCCCTGCCGCGAGGCGACGTACAGTTTGCGCCTGAACTGGAGCTGCCGACGAACTCGGCCATGACCCAGGCCAGCGCAGCGGCGCCATGCCTGGGCTTGGTGTTCAAGCTGGACCTGCGCACCCTGGCCACCGCCATCATCCTCATCGATATCCAGCATCACGCCAATGAAGTTCTTCTCTGCGCGTCCGGGGGCAACATTAGCCACACACCCCCAAACACAGATTCACGGAGAGCAACCTCATGAAACGTCAAATCATCCTCGGCATCGCTTTCTCGGTATTGGCAGCCAACGCATTTGCCCAGGACGGCTCGGACCGCACCTTGAACCGCGTAGCGCAAGATGGCTCGGAACACACCCTGCAACGCGTTGCTCAGGATGGTTCTGATCGCACCCTGAACCGCGTCGCTCAAGATGGTTCGGACCGCACATTGAACCGCGTCGCTCAAGATGGCTCCGATCGCACGCTGAACCGCGTCGCCCAGGACGGCTCGGAGCACGTACTGAACACCCACGTATGAGTGATCCGTACCCCGCCCTTGCCCACAGAATGCCCGACTGCCTTGTCGGGTTTTTTGTGGGGTCATGATCGCATTCGCAAAAAAACCACCGTTTATTAAAGCGTTTCTTTCCGAGTTGAATCAGCGCTCTTTGGCCGGCATTAATGAATTAAGCTCATCTACCCAAGTAGCAAGCAACCAATTGTTACGCGCCGCTGGGAAACCTATAGTGCACGGTCACGCCTCCCTGGACTTCTTTGCCCCATGCACCCCAACGGACACCCTGCCACACGCGCCGTGCCCTCGGACACCCAAAGCCTGAAGCTGCTGGCCATCCTCAGCGCGCTCATGGCGTTCGCTTCCATTTCCACCGACGTGTACCTTCCTGCCCTCCCCGCCATGGCGCAGTCACTGCACGCCAATGCCGGCCAGGTGGAGTGGACCATTTCCGGCTACCTGATCGGTTTCAGTCTCGGCCAACTGCTGTGGGGCCCCATCGGCGACCGCTACGGCCGACGCTTGCCGGTGGCGCTAGGGCTGCTACTGTTTATCCTCGGGTCGGCAGGCTGCGCCATGGTCGACAGCGCGCCGATGATGATTGCCTGGCGTGCGATCCAGGCAGTGGGCGCCTGCGCCAGCGTCGTGCTGGCCCGGGCGATGGTGCGCGATTTGTATGAGGGACATCGGGCCGCGCAGATGCTGTCGACGTTGATGAGTGTGATGGCGATCGCGCCGCTGCTGGGGCCGAGCCTTGGCGGCCTGATCGTCAAGTTCGGCTCCTGGCGCCTGATTTTCTGGGCGTTGGCAGGCGTGGGTGCGCTGACACTGGTGGCGCTCCAGCGTTTGCCCGAGACCCTGCCCGTGGAGCGACGCAACCCGGCCTCGGTGCTGGGCGTGGTAAGACGTTATGGCCAGTTGCTGGGTAACGCGAAGCTGTTGGGCTACGCCGGTGCCGGTGGCTTCTATTATGCCGGTATGTATGCGTACATAGCGGGTACACCCTTCGCGTACATCAATTACTACCACGTGTCTCCCCAGGTGTATGGGCTGCTGTTTGGCGGCGGGATCGTCGGCATCATGTTTGCCAACCAGCTGAACGCAAAACTGGTGAAACGCCTGGGCAGTGACCGTTTGCTGCGCGCAGGCACGGTGGTTGCCGCGCTGGCGTCCCTGTGGCTGGCGGTGGACGCCAGCACCGGTTTTGCCGGTTTGTGGGGCTTGGTGTTGCCCTTGTTCGTGTTCGTGGCGGCCGCGGGCCTGATCATCGCCAATTCGATCATTGGCGCGCTGAACGGCTTCCCCGAGGTGGCCGGCGCCGTGTCGGCGTTGATCGGTGCGCTGCACTACGGTTCAGGCATCTATGGTTCAGGCCTGGTAGGCGCCCTTGCCGACGGGACACCACGGCCCATGGCCTGGGTGATTGCCGCGTGCGGGGTGGGCAGCGTGGTGTGTGCGTTCGGTATGGTCAAGCCGCAGCCGCCTCGACGTTTCACGCTTTGAAACGCGGTAGTCTGGTGGGCGTAGGTGTTGCCGGCGGGCGGCGCCATTAATGCGGCCGTGCGCCTGTGCCCAGAACGCATGGCACAGTGGGTCAATGCGCAGTGGATTGACGTGGCCCAAAGCTGAGCAGTCCGTCAGTGTCAAAGGGCCCTGCCGGGGGTGCGGGCTATGCTTGTAACACCGCCGGCCTCGCGGGTCGGCACTTGACAGGACTTCCCTCATGTTAAGAAGCATGCACGACCTGACGCACTACACGCTGGGCGCCACCGACGGTGACATCGGCGAAGTGAAGGATGTTTACTTCGACGATGCCACGTGGGTAATTCGCTATTTCGTGGTTGAAACCGGCTCGTGGCTCAAGAGCCGCCGGGTGCTGATTTCAACTCAGTCGATCCAGCACTGCGACGATGAAACCCGCCAACTGACCCTGAGCATCACCCGCGAACAGGTCAAGGCCAGCCCCGACATCGATACCCACAAGCCCGTGTCCCGCCAGCACGAAATGGACCACCTCGGCTACTACGGCTACCCCTACTACTGGGGCACCGGCGGCCTGTGGAACAGCGCCCGCGCGGATGCGTCGGCCCCCGACAAAGTGATCGAGCCCAAAGACGATTTGCGCCTGCGCAGCGGCCAGCAAGTGAGCGGTTACCACATCCAGGCCACCGACGGTGAAATCGGCCATGTGGACAGCCTGCTGATCAACGACGCGTCCTGGGCCGTCCAATACCTGGTGGTCAACACCAGCAACTGGTGGGTCGGCCACAAAGTGCTGATTGCCCCGGAATGGACTGAGGCGGTGTCGTGGGAGGAACAGAAAGTATTCCTCGACCTGGACCGCGCCTCGATACAGGCCTCCCCGGCCTATGATGAAGCCGTTGCGCTGAGCCGCGAACACGAGACGGTGCTGTACGCCCACTATCAACGCACGGTGTACTGGTCGGTGGAAACCCGCACCGACCGGTCCCACTGAGGTGCCTTAAACGGCTTCCAGTGCCTCGCTGTACTGCCCCAGCGCCGCCGCACCGTTGCATTGGGCGCGACGCAGCAGGGCCTGTTGTGCCTGGGTACGGTTAGCATCATCGCCCCCCCAGGTGCGCAGCGCATCGTCCTGCAGGGCGCGGCCATAGGAGAAGGTCAACGGCCAGGGCAGAGCCAGGCCCTGATGCATGGCATTCAGGTGCGCGGTGGCCAGTGGTGACGACTGGCCGCCGGACAGGAATGCAATACCGCCCACCGCAGCAGGCACTTTGCGCCGCAGGGTCTGCACCGTGGCCTGGGCCACCTCTTCCACCGACGCGGGTACCCCGCCCTGCCCTGGTACTACCATGTTGGGTTTGAGCAGCATGCCTTCCAGCAACACCGCATGGCGATGCAGCTGGGTAAATACCTCGTCCAGTACCTCGCCGGTCACGGCCTGGCAGCGCGCCAGGCTGTGATCGCCGTCCATCAATACCTCGGGCTCGACGATGGGCACCAGCCCCGCTTCCTGGCACAGCGCTGCATAACGGGCCAGGCCCTGGGCATTGGCTTCGATGGCCGTGCGGCTGGGAATACCGTCGCCGATGGCAATCACCGCCCGCCACTTGGCGAAACGGGCGCCTTGGGCGGCATAGCGTTGCAGGCGCTCCCGCAGGCCGTCCAGCCCCTCGGTGATGCGCTCGCCAGCAAAGCCTGCCAGCGGCTGGGCGCCAGCATCCACTTTGATGCCGGTGACAATGCCGGCAGCCTTGAGGATATCCACGAAGGGCGTGCCGTCGGCGCTGTGCTGGAACAGGGTTTCCTCGAACAGGATGGCGCCGCTGATGTACTGGCCCAGCTGTGGGGTGGTCACCAGCAGCTCGCGATAACGGCGGCGGTTCTCTTCAGTCTGGGCAATGCCCAGCGGCGCGAACCGCCGGTTGCAGGTGCCCAGGCTCTCGTCCATGGCCAACAGGCCCTTGCCGGGAGCCATCAGGGTACGCGCCGTTTCGATCAATGAATTCGCTGGTAGGGTCATGTTTGCCTCCACTGTATTGACCCGCTCAAGGATAGGCGCGGTGGGCGAAAATGACAGCTGGGCTGGCGACGCGGTTATTTGCGCGCCAGCGTGTAATGAATGCAGCCATCGTAGAAAGTGTCGTGGACCACGGCCGGTTTCGCTCGCGAGGCGCTGTCGTAGGTCTGTTCGGTGATGCCCATGGCCATCATGCGCATCCAGCCCCTGCTGAATTTGATGGTCTGGATTTTCTGTCGCGCGGCGTACAGCGACACACCCGACAGTTTGAGTTCCTGGGCGCGGGCGGCGGTGCCAGCGCCCCAGCTGCACAGGTAGCGGTCATCGGGCCGAATGTCCCTGGCCTGGGCGCACAACGTAACCCCGGTCAGGGCAAACCCTGCCAGCGTGAACATTACACTTCGCATTCAATCCATTCCCCAAACACCTGAAAGTACGGTGATTTTGGCTGGAACAAAACGCCTTGGGGGCCAGTATTACGCCTTCTTTGTCGCGATATTGGGGGTTGGGGAGCAATGGAACAGAAAGTGCACTTAAGCTCGGATAACCCTGTTTCTTGACCCGTCAGCAGCGTACCTGGCCAGGTTTTTGGTAAGCTCCAGCCTTCAAATGCCGACGAGGGCACGCCCTTGCCTGCCGGACTGAAGCCGAAGCGGACATGCTTCAATAGGTCGGGAAGGAAACGGCGCACGCTGCGGTAGCGCTCCTCCAGGGCGAGGTAATACACATCGTTGGCCGGACGGACCAACGCGGTGACCTCTTCGAGGGCTTTCTCCAGCGTGATACGCGGTAGGTCGTTGAACAGCCGGGCACGGACGTTGTCATCGCTGATTGAGCTATCCAGCACCACCTTGCATGCGGCGGCGAGCGTTGCCGCCGAGCGATCCAGATCCTTTAGACTGCGCAACCGAGCTTTCTTGTCGGCCCTCTCTGCGTTGCTGAACAGGTCGCGCAGCAAGGCTTCCAAAACTTCCAGGGCGTCGTCATGCGCAGTCTCCTCCAGACAAAGCGCAAACGCCACCAACGTTGCCATCCGCCGCGATGCCGGCAGCCGGTTGATCGCTGTGACCTTGGCCGTGTTGGCAAAGCGTGCCAGGGCCGCAATTCGGCTGGGTGGGATATGGGCCGCTGCGGGCAAGGTGATGCCGATGCCTCGCACGTCATCGAGTCGCCGTAGCGCACGGATCAGGCGGGCCCACTGATCATCACCGGGCCGGAGAGCAATTGATCCAAGCGGGAGTAACGGTTGCCTTCGACCACTGCCAGCAATTCTTGCAGGTGCTGTCTCTGCTTCTCGGTCACGCTGCGGCCCAGGTGAGCCAGAGGCGTTCTTCGAACCGACTGCGCAGTTGGGCGATAAACCGCTCCAGTAGTTACACCCGGCAGTAAAACCTTGTGCGTCAGTAACCAGGTCGTCGCCCGATTGAACAACTCACCAGGACGATCTGTCCCTGTCCAGCACAGCGCATACAGCCAGCGAGCAAGTCGAAAGCCGACGCTGGAGTCAGCAAACACCCGATAGCCATAACGCTCCTGAATCTCGCCAGCATGACGTTGACGCTGGCGGGTTTCAGCATAGGCCAGGATGCAAGTCGGATCATTGATGCCGAGCTGACGACTGAGTGCTTGCAGCACCTCATCCGGAACGGCAGAAAAGTCTTAGGGAAGGTGCCCAGGTAGCGGACGCTGGTCAGTTGCGTGGCGTAGCCGAGGCGGTTGTGTTCGCCGCGCAGCCGCAGGAGGGCTTTGTGGTCGTCATCGCTCAGGTGGAAATAGCGTTCCAGCTCTTCGCGGCTAGGAGGATCGACATAGTGACCAAAGCCGTCGCGTTGTTCCTGAGTCAGAAAGCCAACCGGCATCGATCACAGTACCTCGGTGCAGAACACGGCGGGAGTGACAATCCGCGTGCGTTCGATATGCCCGCGTTGCAAGAGGCCTGCGCGGCGATCACCGGTTACCAGGTAGTCCGCATTGCCTGCCAAGGCCATGGCCAGCAGAAAGGAGTCATCCGGATCATCGGCTTCAATCTCGATGGTCAAGCGCTCCAGCACCATCGCCCGTTGCAGGTTATTGATCATGGCCCCCACTTTGGCAGGCTGAAGGATGGCCTGAAGCTTGGGGTAACGACTGGCGCGACGAATTTCGTCGAGCTGTGCCCGCGAAGTCACCACCTCGAAGCGAGCTGAACGCCAGGCCCGATAGATCGCATCAGGAGCCCCATGCGGTGAGATCAACGCACTGAACAGGATGTTGGTATCCAATACAACCCGCATCAGCGCTTACGTGCCCAGTCGAGTGCCTCTTCAACCGCTTCGGTCAGTTCTGCCTCACTCAGATGGGCATTGGAAGCTTTGGCCTGTTCGGCGCTCAGTTCCAGGATGTGTGCCCGCACCGCTTCTTCGATGAAGCGCGACAGGTCGCCCTTACGGCCACCGCCTTGGCTGGCCAAAAACATGCGAAGCGATTGGTCGGTGTCGGTGGAGACGGCGACGTTCCAACGAGTGGTATTCATGACTTTTTCCAATGATAGGTGTTTATGTGTTTATACGCCCATCGTATGCCACTCTGCAACAGGCAACTGTTACTAATGCAGTCGAGTAAACGGTACTTTTCATGAAGATCGGTTATGCGCGGGTAAGCACTCGGGATCAGAAAGCCTTCTTCAGGTCGATGCCCTGAAGAAGGCCGACTGATCCGGGAGCGCACCCAAGCCGGTCTTTCTGCCGCACTGGCACGAGGCCGAGTCGGTGGCCGTCCCAAAGGGTTGCCACCATTACCTTGCGTTTGGCGGTGGAGAACAACAGCAAGTTCGTGCGCGGCCGGAAGAGGGCCAAGGAGAACATTGAGCGCTATTGCCTGGAGCCATTCTGCGTGAAGCGCCTGGGGTCGGGAAACTATGAACTGACAGTTCCCTATCAGAGCGACGAGGAATTGGATAAGGCAGTGCATGACCTGCTGAGCGAGATCAGTCAGGAAGCCGAGATGCGGAACTACTTTATCGAAGCGGATGCCTGGGAAGAAGGTACTGAACGACGCTGGTAGGGCCTAAGTGCACTTTCTGTTCCGTTGCTCCCCAAACCCCATATTCGCTGGAGGGTGTCGCCGCTGCCAAGGGCTGCGCGGGCCGTCACTGACACACTACAGTTCAACTGCGCTGAATCAGTTTGGCGGCCATGAAGCGGTGCTGCGCCGAGAACAGGCGCCGGTAGGTGAGCAGCACCGCCGCCACGGTGCCCAGCGCCGAGGCGGCGGCAATCAGGAACATGATGATGATCTGGTAACGCACGGCCTGCATCGGGCTTTGGCCCGCCAACACCTGGCCGGTCATCATGCCCGGCAAGCTGACCAGGCCCACCACCGACATCTGGTTCAACGTGGGGATCATCCCCGCCCTCACCGCCTGGCGCGCCGCCAGTTGCGCGGCTTCCCAGCGCGTGCCACCCAAGGCCAACGTCATTTCGATCTGGCCACGGCCCGCCGTCAGTTCCTGAATCATGCGCTCGATGCCCAGCGACACACCGGTCAGGGTGTTGCCCAGGATCATGCCCAGAATGGGAATGGCGTATTGCGGCTCGTACCAGGGATGAATGCGGATCACCGCGAACAAACCCACGGCGGCCACCAGCCAGCTGCTCACCCAGATCGAGCCAATGCTGTCGGCGCGCCGCCCGGCGTAGGTGCGCTTGCCACGCCCGGCCGCGGACAGCCCGGCCACCAGGGTCATCAGGCACATCACCGGCAGCACCACGTACCAATGGGCGTTGGCGAAGATCCAGGTCAACACATACCCAACCGCCAGCAGCTGTACCACCGTGCGTATCGACGCCACCAGCAACTGGCGGCCCAGGCCCAGGTTCAAGCACAGGGAGAGCACGCCATTGATCAGGATCAGCGCTGCCGCCAGCGCAATGTCCAGGTTCGACAGGTTCTGATAGTTCATGCCAGCTTCCCCGCCTTCATGACCAACTGGCGATTGCTGACACGCTCAGCCTGGGCCGGGTCGTGGGACACCCAGATCAAGGCGCGACCCGGATTGAACCAGGCATCGACCAGGTCTTCCACCTGGCGCGCCGAGGCCGGGTCCAGCGCCGCGGTAGGCTCGTCGAGCAGCAACACCTGCGGATTGAGTTGCAGGGCCCGCACCAGTGCCATGACCTGGCTTTCACCGCCGGACAACTCACTGGCCTGCTTGTCGAGAAAACCTGCGGGCTTGCCGGCCTTGGTCAATAGCTGCACCACGGTGTCGCGCTCGAATTGTGCCTTGGCATGCACGTTCAGCGAGTAGGGATAACGCAGGTTGTCCTCGACACTGCCATCGATCACCGCCGGTTTCTGTGCGATGTAGCACACCTGGCTGCGGTATGTGGGGATCTGCGCGGTGGCAACGGGCGTGCCCTGCCAGCGAACCTCGCCCCCATGGGGCGCGTCCAGCAATGCCAGGGCGCGCAGCAGCACGCTTTTCCCTGACCCCGAGGGCCCGGTGATCGCCACTCGATCGCCGGGCGCCAGGGTAAAGGCCAGGGGGTGCAGCAACATCGTGGCGCTGCGTTCGTCAATACGCGACAGGTGAACGGTAGTGATCAAGGTGCAACTGGGGGATACATTCAATCGTGCAGTTTCCGAACGGGAAAGGCTTCAGGACGCTCATGCGTGGGTTTGCTTCAATGAACCCAATCCTCATACACCAACCCAGGCACCCGTGAAAACTCACGGGTGTTTTTTGTGATGAGGTGATGCTGTTTTACCCGCTGGCCGTACCGCATCTGCGCGTACGTAATAGCCGAGATGACGATGCGGTCATTGCACGTGGCGGCTTGCGTCAGTTGTTGCAGCACACAGGCCGGGCGCTCGCGCATAATGAACGAGCCGATACAGTATGCTGCCAATTCAAGCATAGGCAAGGCATTGGTCAGCATTCACAACACCTTCCCAATCCCGGGCAAATTCCACCCATAGCGCAACGACAACATCCGCAACCCTGTGCACAAGCCAATGCCCACCCACGCGCTGAACGCCGGGTTCAGCCACTGCAGTTCGCCGCCCACCTGCACCAGCGCGCACAGCAAGGCCGCCGAGGCGTAGATGTCCTTGCTCAGGATCACCGGCACCCTGCCCAGCAGCACGTCGCGCAGGATGCCGCCGCCCACGGCGCTGACCACACCCAGCAGCACGGCCAGTTCCACGTCGGGGATGTGGGTGTAGACCTTGTGCACGCCGAAGGCGGCGAAGAACCCCAGGCCGATGGCGTCGAAGAACAGCGTGGGCTGCGCCAGTTTTTGCAAGCGCGTCTGGAAGCCGCCAGCCAGGGCCACGGCCAGGCCCACCACGGCCACGTAGGCCAGGTTGGTCAGCCCCGCCGGCGGCAGTGCGCCGATGCACAGGTCGCGGATGACCCCGCCGCCGCAGGCGGTGACGAAGGCGATGACGACCACGCCAAACAGGTCCAGGCGCCGGTCAATGGCCGCCAGCGCTCCGCTGAGGGCGAAGACGAAGGTGCCCATCAAATCAATGTAACGGAACGCTTCAAAGCCCATGGTTGCTTCCTGAAGCCAATGTGGCGCCATGTTGCCAGAAATCCTCTTGGGCCCATGATGAGGCTTTATCAAGCCGTTGCGAAACGGTGCGCGCGGCCAGTTGCACCTCCAGGCTGTCGGCCAGCCGGTACACGCCGGCCATGACGCCGCCATTAGGGTCGCTCAGCACCTTGAGCCAGGCTTGATCGAAGGCGGTGCCCAGGCTTTTGCGCAGCAGCGCCTCGCTGTCCGGCCGCTCGCCCGCATGAATGATGGCGCGAACGCCAGCCATGCCCAGGGAAATCAGCGGCCCCACTATCTTGCCCGCCACCGCCGCGGCAAACCCGCCGGCGCCACGGCTGCTCATTTGCCCCTGCAGTTTGCTGTTGGTGGCCTTGGCCACCTCGGCCAGGCCTGCGGGCGCGGCCTGGTCGCCAGCATGCAGGCGTTGCACCAACGCGGCATAGTCGGGCACCTGGGTGGGCGGCTGGGTGTGAGTGATTTGCTGCAAGGTGGCCGTGCCCAGCACCACGATGCCTTGCAGGTGCTGGGCGTACTGATTGGCCGGCAGTTGATGCTGTTGGCCGATGGCGGCCAGTTGCGCGCCCAGCAATTGCACGTAGAAATCGGTGGCCTGCACGGCAATGGCGTTCGGCTCGATGTCCACCGCCACCGGCGCCAGCACACGGTTGTGATACTGCTCTTGCAGATAAGCCTCCAGGCGCCTGGCCGATTCGGTTTTGTCCTGGCCGCTGCTCAGGGTGTACCAGCTTACGCGCATGGACAGCCACTCTTGGGTCCAGTAGCTGTCGAACCAGGGTATGAACACCTCTTCGGTCTGCTGGTACACGCGCACCCGCCAATGGTCCATGGAACCACGGGCAAACACCCGGGCCTGCTCGCGCGCGTCGCTGGACGCCTGCAGGATCTGCCCGTCCACCTGCTGCCAGGTGGCGGCGCTCACCGGGGCCGCAGGCAACGGCCGGTGGCCGGCACAGGCGGTCAGCAGCAGGGTCAGGACAACGATCAGTGCGCGCCAGCAAGTCACCCCAGGCTCCGTATCGTCAACAGTACGTGGGCGTTGCCTTGAGTATAGGGCGCGACAGCCCTTGAGGCCCGGTGACAGGTCGGCATTGGTACCAAAGGGATACGTTGAACCCTGAAGACAATGTTATGGTTTGAATAACGCCTGACGGGCCCACGCGCAATGATCAAGTCACGCACCCTGTTTGCTCGTATCTTCAACGTGACCCTTGCGGCGATTTTCCTCGCCCATGGGCTGACGTACCTGTGGATCGTGCACTACCGCATCCCGCCTCCACCGAGGTTGGGCACCACGGCGCAAACGGCCGATCCGGCCCTGGCGCTGGAGGCCAGTTCGCACTACCTGCTGGTATGGCCCAAGGCGATGCTGGCATTCCAATTCCTGGCACTGATCGCCATGGCCTGGTACGTCAGCCGCTCGCTGACGCGGCCATTGAAGCGCTTCAGCCAGGCAGCCGAACGCCTGGGCGACAACCTGGACAGCCGTCCGCTGGCGGAAACCGGCAGCGTCGAGGCCCGCCACGTGGCTAGCCTGCTCAACCGCATGCAGCAATCCATCCGCGATCAGGTGGACATGCGCCGGCGCACGCTGGGAGCGGTCTCCCATGACCTGCGCACGCCGCTGTCGCGCCTCAAGCTGCGCCTGGCGCTGCTGGATGACCCGGTGCTGACCAAGGAAATGTCCAGCGACATCGACGCCATTGTCAAAGTGCTGGACGCCACCCAGCACTATCTGCACGACGACACCAAGGCGCCTTAGGGCTACCACGTTCGCTGGGAATCTTCAGTGAATGCAAGGGCCAGCGCAGCGTTGCGGCAGCGGCTACAGTGTGGGTGTGGTCTGCACACTCCTGCCGAGGCACCGACATCATGCACTACAGCCTGTTCGCCAAGCAAAGCAACGAAATCATCCTGCTCGCCCGCGTGCTGTTGGCCGTGTCCGGTCCCGGCAGGTACTCGGTGGACGGCCGCTGAGCCTGGCGCTCACAGCGGGCCCGCGATCGGCATGACACCGCCAAAGGCCCTGCGGACTTTTCTGCAGCCTGTCGGCAGTTCCTACGACTCCAACCTCACACAAGTATGCGCCCTTTCAGCGGTAGTGAACCGCCAGAAACTTCAGCAGATGGGCATTGACCACCTCCGGTTGCTCGCTCTGTATCCAGTGCCCGCACGCCTTCACTACATGCTGTTCCAGGCGCGGCACGCGGTTGGGCATGCGCAGCAAAGTGTGGGCTTCGAGCACGCCCACCGGGTCCAGGTCACCAATCAGGAACAGCGCTGGCTGTTCCACGTTGGCATTGGCCAGAGGCTCGGTGCGTTGCCAGTTTTTTTCGAAATTGCGATACCAGTTCAGCGCCCCATGAAAGCCGTGCTCGGCAAAGGTGTCCACGTACACCTGAAAATCCTCGGGCGCGCACCAGGCGGGCAACCGGTCCGGCTGGTTGATGCCGTCGAACAGCCTCGCCGTGGCAGGCTTGTCCTTGAGGATCAGGTCGCCGCTGTCGCCGCCCTGCATGAACATACGCACGGTATGGGCGATGTCGGCATCCAGTTCGGCTTCGGCTACCCCGGGTGCCTGGAAGTACAGGATGTAGTTGAAGCGATCCTTGAAGTGCGCCCGCAGAATATCCACCGCAGGCTGGCGCGGCCGGCCGGCGAACGGTACCGACAGGGCCACCACCGCCTGTACCCGCTCAGGTTCCAGCAGCGCCAGGTGCCAGGCGACCGGCGCGCCCCAGTCATGGCCCACCACGCTCACCCGGGTATGGCCCAGCAGGTCCATGGCGCCCTGAATGTCCGCGCACAGGGTCAACAGGTCGTAGGCGTCTACCGCTGCCGGGGCGGAGCTTGCGCCGTAGCCACGCATTTCCGGCAACCACACCTGGTACCCGGCCGCCACCAGGGGCGCAATCTGCAAGCGCCAGGAATGCCAGCACTCGGGAAAGCCATGCAGCAGCCAGATCGGCTTGCCAGTGTCGGGGCCGGCGCTGTGCACGCTCAGGTTGATGCCGTTGACTGCCAGGGTGCGCTGCTGTGTGGCCTTCATCGTCGTCCATGCTCGTTTGACCGGGATAACCCACCCTAGCAAATCCACGGCACTGCGCTAACCACTATTGATGGGCGCTATGCCCGCGCTGCTGGCGACGGAATTGGCCTGGCGGCAGGCCCTGGGTCTGGCGAAAGCGCCGGGAGAAATAAGCCTCGTCGGCAAACCCGCAACGCTGGGCAATGTGGCTGATGGGCTCGTCACTGTTCAGCAGGTGGGTGCGCGCCAGGCGCATGCGCCGCTCCAGCACCAGTTCGCTGAAGGTGCTGCCGGTGTCCTTGCGCAACAGGTGGGTGAGGTAGTTGGGCGACAGGAACGCCGCGGCCGCCGCTTCCTTTAGGGTCAGCTGCGGGTCGGCGATGTGCTCGCGAATGTACGCCGTGACGCGCGCCAGGGCATCACGACGGCCGCGGTGGGTGGCCTTGTCACTGGCCAACTGCTGCAACGGCTCGGCAAAGTGTTGGCTGACCACCCCGATTACGTGCAGCAAACCGGCCCGCAACAGCGTGGTGGTGCCGAAATCACGGGTGCGGTCCAGTGTGCGCAGGCGTTGCAGCACGGTCTCGATTTCCGCGAAGGCGCCATCGTCGAGGATGAAGTCCAGGTGCTCCTGGAACTGGAACGGCGCCAATTCGGGCGCCTGGGCCAACGGCACGTCTTCAAGGTCCAGCGGGTCGCAGGCCAGGTGCGGCAGCAGGAACCCCTGGGCAACATTGATGAGCATGAAGTTGCCCTGCTCCGGGTGCGGAATCAGGTGCAGGCGGTGCGGCAGGATAAAGCTCAGGGCGTTGCGCGGAAAAGGCCGCACCGCACCGCCAATGTGCTGCACGGTGTCGCCGCCCAGGTTGATCTGAATTTGAAAGTATTCGTGGCGATGGGGAGAGGTCAGCGCTTCGCGGTCCTGCTTGTCGCGGATATAGAAATCTTCGCGGTCGCTGCGCTGCTGCATGCCGTAGGTGGGCACGCGGGACAGGGATGACATGGCAGCAACCTCGCAGGAAACGACGCCGCACAGTTTAAAGCGTGCGGCGCCCTCCTCCAAGCCTGCCTTCAGTGGTTACCGATGCGCAGTGCCAACTGGGCCACGCCGTCGATGCCAGCGCTGACCTGGTCACCCGGTTGCAACGCACCGACCCCGGCAGGCGTGCCGGTGAAGATCAGGTCGCCGGGCTGCAACGCCACCGAGCGCGACAGGTAGGCGATCACGTCCGGAACGGCCCAGATCTGGTCCGACAGGTCGCCACGCTGGCGCTCTTCGCCATTCACGCTCAACCAGATGGCGCCGCTGGCCGGGTGGCCCAGGGTAGCGGCCGGAATCAGCGCTGTGCATGGCGCCGACTCGTCGAAGCCCTTGGCCCAGTCCCACGGCCGGCCCTGCTTCTTGGCCTGGGCCTGCAGGTCACGGCGGGTGAGGTCCAGGCCCAGGCCATAGCCCCACACATGGGTCAGGGCCTGCGCCGGGTCAATGTTCACGCCGCCTTCGCCGATGGCCACCACCAGCTCCACTTCATGGTGCAGGTCGCTGGTCAACGGCGGGTAGGCGATCACGCCTTCGGCCGGCACCACGGCATCGGCCGGCTTGCAGAAAAAGAACGGCGGCTCGCGGTCCGGGTCATGGCCCATCTCGCGGGCGTGCTCGGAATAGTTGCGGCCCACGCAGAACACCCGGCGGATCGGAAAGCGGCGGCTGTCACCGGCAATGGCGACGCTGGCGGCGGGTGGTGGGGCAATCACGTACTCGGTCATGTTCAGCTCCTGGCTCAAAGGCAGGCTGCCAGTGTGCGCCGCACTCGTACGCAAGGCTTGTACAGAACCACGTGGATTGTGGACAGGGCAACGCTATGGCGCATACTTATGCCTAACGCTACTGTCGAGAAGCAGATCCCATGGCCGATCACGACGACAACGTCATCCCCTTGCGCAGTACCCGGGTGTTCGCCGAGGACGGCAGCGACCCGCAGTTGCTGGACGATGTTCAGCGTGAATGGATGCAGCGCACCTTTGCCGGCAGCGATATCGACTGCGCGGCCATCCTCACCCAGGGCCAGTACCGCCAGGCGCTGGCGTACATGATAAAGGGCATTTTGCAGGGCCCGCACGCGGGCGATAAGCTGCTGGCCTTCGCCATGAAAACCGTGCACATGACTGGCGAGCAGTTTGCCAAGCTCGACGGTTATGGGGCGCAGCTGTGTGCCAAGGCGTTGATGGACATGGGCAATGGCGTGCCCGGGGCGCTGGAAAAGGTCCAGCGCGCCCGGCGTATCCTGCGCAGCGGCCTGCACCCGGTGGAGCCGGGCCAGCCCTGAAGCTTATTCGGCGCTGGCCGCCGCCCGGTCGGCGCGCCATTGCGCCAGCGTGGCGTTGGCCTGCTGCAACTGTTGCTCCAGGCGCGCTTCGCGCAGCACCTGGGCCTTGGTGGCCTTGACCTGGGCCGCCTGTTCGTGGCGAAACACCTCGATCTGCCCATTCAACGCTTCACGCGCACCCAGGGCCTGGGCCAGTTGGGTGGTCAGGGCACTGACTTCATTGACCTTGTCGGCGAGGGCCTGGTTGGCGCTGTCCTGGTCCTTGCGGGCCTGACGTGCTTCCACCAGCATGCGCTCGTTATCACGGCTCAGGCGCATCAGTTCGTCCTGCTTGACGATAAGGCTTTGTTGCAGCTGCCGCACTTCCACTTGCGCCTGCTGAACCTGGCCTTCGTGACGACGCTGATCCTGATCGCGCTGCTCTTTCACCGCCTGGCGGTAATGTTCGAGGGCATCGCGGGCGTGCTGGTGTTTTTCTTCCAGCGAGCGAATCTGCTCGTCCTTTTCGCCGACGCGCGCTTGCAGGTCGGTGCACGCCTGAGTGAGCCGGGCGTTGCGGGTGTGTTCGGTCTGCAACGAGGTGCGGCAGGTCAGCAGTTGCTCGGATTCGCTGGCCAGCGCTTCGGTCTGAATCTCGAATTGCTGTTGCAGGGCGGCGTTGGCTTTCAGGGCCTTGTCCAGGTCGCCTTCCAGCACGGCCTTTTGCAGGTCGAAGCGGGCCTGAGCCTGTTGCACGTACTCGTCGCCCTCCTCTTTCAAGCGCTCGGCCAGGCGGCCCACCAGTTCGCCCAGTTCCTGGGTCAGGTGTTCACGCGGGGCCAGGCGGCGCTGGTCGGTTTCTTCCAGTTCCTTGAGGTAGCGGTGGATGGTGGTTTTCGAACCGGTGTTGCCCAAGGCCACTCGAACGGCGTCGATGGTGGGGTTTTCGCCACGGGCCAGCAGCCCTTCACGCGCTTTCTGTACCACTGCCTTGTTGATCCCGCCGCGTGCCATGCTTGCTCCTGTTGGGCTGTACTACGTTACGTATTCTGTATGGGCCGCACTATACATGCCTTGTAGCCGTTGCCGCCAGGCGGCGCTGGCCATCGTCCACGATGAGGATCTCGACGGTTCATGCGGGCCGGCAGCGGCTACAGACCTGGCTACAGGCTGGGCAAACGAAACTCAGCGCGGGCATCCAGGTAACGCAACGCCGACTGGCTGTCTTTCCAGCCCACATAACTCATCAGCGACTTCTGGTCCCAGCCGCTCTGGCTGGCCCAATTGGCAAAACCGCGACGCAGCGAATGGCTGCTGTAGGCGTCGCCGTCCAGCCCGGCACCCAACAGGGCCTCGCGCAGCAGGTGCATGACGCTGTACGGATGCAGGCCCTTGTCGCTCAACCGCCCCCAGCGGTCGATGCCGCGAAACACCGGGCCGTGGGCAATGCCCGCGGTTTGCAGCCAGTCGCAGTAGGCGTCCACCGGGCACAACCGCTCCAGCGCCGGGGCCGAGTGGGTGGTACCGCGACTGTCGCGATCACCCTTGCTCCAGGGCAGGAAAATACGCATGCCCTCCCCGCGCCGGGCCTGGATGAACTGCACGTCCAGGCGGCACAGCTCATCGCTGCGAAACGCGCGCCAGAAGCCCATCAGGATCAGCGCCTTGTCACGCTGGCAACGCAGCAGGCGCTTGCTGTCGTGACGGCCCCTGGCGGCTTCGATCTCCACATCCAGCCAGCGCACGCAGCGTTCCAGGGCCAGCAGTTGCAGCGGCTCGGCCTGTTTTTCCTGCTGAGGGTGCAAGGTGCGGATGCCCTTCATCACCTGCTTCACCTGCGCGCTTTTGGTAGGGTCCGGAAAGCCCTGGCTCACATGCCACTGAGCCAGCGCCGCCAGCCGCAATCGCAGGGTGTTGAGTGACAACTTGCCGGCGAACGCGGCCAGGTAACGGCTGACGGCATCGCTGGTGGCCGGCAGGAAGCCGCCCCAGGTCACCTCGAAGTGCTCCACCGCCGACTGATAGCTGCGCCGGGTGTTCTCGCGGGTGCCGGCGGCGATGTAGCGATCAACTTCGGAGACCATGGAATGACGGGCCTTGCAGGTGGGTGCAGATGACCACGCAGTATACCAGCGCAATCGGTGCAGCCTGCGGTAGCGGCTACAGGTATTGCTCACGATTCGTGTTTCAGCGCATTCCCAATGGCCTATTGATGCAAAACCCCCTGGGAATATGCTGACTGCAAACAATGACCGTGAGCCCTCCGATGAGCAGCCCCCGTACCCTCTATCAAAAACACATCGACAGCCACACCGTGTGCACCCTGGACGACCAAGGGCATGTGCTGCTGTATATAGACCGTCAGGTCGCCAACGAATACACCAGCCCCCAGGCCTTCAGCGGCCTGCGCAAGGCTGGACGTAGCGTGTGGCGGCCGGCCGCGACGCTGGCGGTGGTGGACCACGTCAACCCGACCGCGCCTTTGCGCACAGCGACCATGCCCGACGCCGGCGGTGCTCGCCAGGTGGCGTATTTCACCGAGAACTGCCGCGACTTCGGCATCGAACTGTTCGACGTACTGGACAAGCGCCAGGGCATCGAGCATGTGGTCGCCCCCGAGCAAGGCTTCATCCTGCCGGGCATGGTGGTGGCTGCCGGCGACAGCCACACCACCACCTATGGCGCCCTGGGCGCGTTCGGTTTTGGCATCGGGACCTCGGAGATCGAGCATCTGCTGGCGTCCCAGACCCTGGTGTACAAGCGCCTGAACACCCTGCGAGTGACGGTCATCGGAATGCTGGGGCCGGGCCTGACGTCCAAGGACGTCATCATGGCGGTGATCGCCCGTATTGGCGCATCGGGCGCTACCGGCTACGCCATCGAGTTCGACGGCCCGGCCATCACCGCGCTGAGCGTCGAGGCACGCATGACCATCTGCAACATGGCCGTGGAAGCCGGCGCCCGTGGCGCGTTCATGGCCCCGGACGAAAAGGTGTTCGCCTACCTGAAAAGCAAACCCCGCGCGCCGAAAGGCCCGCTGTGGGAGGCCGCCCTGGCCAGTTGGCAGCAACTGCGCAGCGACCCCGGCGCCCGGTTCGACCGTGAAGTGTTGATTGACGTGAACGACCTGGCGCCCATGGTCACTTGGGGCACCAGCCCGGACCAGGCCGCCAGCATCAGCGGCGCCGTGCCCGACCCCGCCACCCAGACCGACCTGATCGTGCGCCAGGGCCAGCAGCGCGCCTTGACCTACATGGGCCTGACCCCTGGCATGGCGTTGAGCGAGGTGGTGGTCAACCATGCCTTCATCGGTTCCTGCACCAATGCCCGCATCGAAGACCTGCGCGACGTGGCGCGGGTGGTGCGCGGCAAACGCGTGGCCAGCCACGTGCGGGCGATGATCGTGCCCGGTTCCACCCTGGTGCGCGAACAGGCCGAAGCCGAGGGCCTGGCCGCCGTGTTTCTGGACGCAGGGTTTGAGTGGCGCCAGTCGGGTTGTTCCATGTGCCTGGCCATGAATGACGACGTGCTGGCACCCGGCGATCGTTGCGCGTCCAGCACCAATCGCAACTTCGAAGGGCGCCAGGGCGCGGGTGCACGCACCCACCTGATGAGCCCGGCCATGGTCGCCGCTGCGGCGATCGCCGGCCATTTGACCGACGTCCGTTCCTTCGTACTGGAGGCCTGAACCATGCAACCTTTCGACATTGTGACTGGCAGCGCTGCCCCCATGCTGGCGGCCAACATCGACACCGACGTGATCATGCCCAAGCAGTTTCTCAAGGGCATCGACCGCAGTGGCCTGGACCAGGGGCTGTTCTTTGATTTGCGCGTACTCGAATCAGGCGCGCCCAACCCTGATTTCGTGCTCAACCAGCCGGCCTGGCAGGATGCGCGTTTCCTGGTCACCGGGCCTAACTTCGGCTGCGGCTCCAGTCGCGAGCATGCTGTGTGGGGCCTTAAGCAGCGCGGCATTCGGGCACTGATCGGTACCGGCTTCGCCGGCATCTTCTTCGACAACTGCCAGCGCAACGGGCTGCTGGCGATTCAGTTGGATGAGGCTCAGTTGGCCACGCTGGGGCGAAAGATCAGTTGCCCAGAGACCTCCACCTTAAGCGTCGACCTGCCACGCCAGGAGATCCGCCTGGACGATGGCACCGTCATAGCTTTCGCCATCGATGAACTGCGCAAACAAGCCCTGCTGTCAGGGCTGGACGCCATTGGTACCACCCTGCAACGGGCCGAACAGATCCGCGCGTTCGAACAGCGCCATTTGCACCACAATCCCTGGCTGGCCTGACCCCAGGAGGCAACCGTCGCCCCCATGCGCCCGGCCGCAGGACCTGCCGCCCATTTCGCAGCCTGGCAGCAGCCTACAGGCTTGGGTGCATCAGGGTGACAGGTTGCGGAAATATTCCTGCAAAAACTCCACGCACACCCGCAGCTTCGCCGACTGGCTCAACCGCATCGGGTATACCGCCCACACGTTCGCGCTCTGGCTGTAGTCGTGCAGCACCTGCACCAGCCGGCCCTGGTCGAGCATGGGCTTGACGTCCCACAGCGAACGCAGAATGATCCCCGCGCCATCGAGCGCCCACTGCAGCACAATTTCGCCGTTGTTCGACGACAGCGGGCCGCTGACCTTGACGGATTCGGCCTGCCCTTCCCGGCTCAAACTCCACACGCCAAAGGCGTTGTTGCGCTCCTTGATCACTAGGCAGTCGTGCTCGGCCAGGTCGGCCAGGGTCTGCGGCGTGCCCCGCGCCGCCAGGTACTCGGGCGTGGCGCACAACACCCGGAGGTTGCGCACCAGTTGCTTGCCCAGGTGCTGGCCGGCCAGGTCGTCACCTACGCGGATCTCCAGGTCAAAACCTTCATTGACCACGTCCACCACCCGGTCGAACACGTCCAGGCGAATGTCCAGTCGCGGGTAGGCCCGGGACAACGCGCAGACGGCTGGGGCCACGTGGTTGCGGCCAAAGCCGAAGCTGCTGCAGATGTGCAAGGCGCCGCGCGGGGCCTGACGCGCTTCGGACATCTCGCCCAGGAAGTCATCGATATCGCCCAGCAACCGCGCGGCCCACACGCGCACGCGCTCGCCGTCATCGGTCAGGGCAATGCGCCGCGTGCTGCGGTGCAGCAAGCGGGCGCCCAGTGTGGTTTCGAGAATCGAGATGCGCTTGCTGACGTAGGCTGGAGAAAAGCCCAGCTCTTGCGCCGCAGCGGCAAAACCGCCCTTGCGCAGCACGGTGAGGAAAACCCGAAGGTCTTCGGGCAGGGGCAGTTGTTCACGAATCGTGCTCATGGAGCTCGCAAAATGCCTGTGTGTTCATGGATAGTCGAAGGATAGCACCCGCTACCCTTCGCCGGGGCGTCAGTGCGGTTGGCTTGAAACCTGTACCGCAGCGGCCGCCTTGCGCGAGCGCTTGAGGGCAATGGGCGCGAGTTTGTCGCGGTCCAGCTCGCCGTCCCAGGCGGCCACCACCAGCGCGGCGACGGCGTTGCCAATGATGTTGGTCAGCGAGCGACACTCGGCCATGAACCGGTCCACGCCCAGCATCAGCACCATGGCGGCCACAGGCACGGTTGGCACCACCGCCAGGCTCGCGGCCAGGGCTACGAAGCCTGCGCCCACCACGGCGCCAGCGACCTTGGAGGTGACCCGCGCCGCCCCGTGAACGGGCGGCGGCAGGCGGGTGAACAGGGTCGGCAACGCACGGCGGTCAGCGCAGGAAGCGCAGCGCCTCGTCCAGAAGCAGCTGTGGGGCTTCTTCGGCGATGTAGTGGCCAGCGGGCAAGGCTCTACCGCGCACGTCGGTGGCTACCTGGCGCCATTCTTCCAGGGGCTGGAAGCAGCGCCCTACGGTGCCCTCGGCGCCCCACAGCACCAGCAGTGGCAGGGTCAGGCCGTGGCCGCGTTCGAGGTCGGCGCGGTCATGCGTAAGGTCGATGGAGGCACTGGCGCGGTAGTCCTCGCAAATGCCCATGGCACTGCCCGGCCGTTGCAGGCAACGCAGGTACTCGGCGAAGGCCTGCTCGGTAAAGGGCGCGAGCCCCGCGCTGCGGCTGCCCATCACGCTGCGCAGGTAGCCTTCGGGGTTGGCTTCCAGCAAGGTCTCGGGCAGCGGCGCTGGGCGAATCAGGAAAAACCAGTGCCAGTATGCACGGGCGAAAGCCTCGTTGGTCTGGCTGTACATGGCCAGCGTCGGTGCGATGTCCAGCAACACCATGCGCTGCACCGCGTCCGGGTGGTCCAGTGCCAGGCGGTGCGCCACCCGTGCGCCACGGTCGTGGGCCAGCACGCTGAAGCGCTCGAACCCCAGTTCGGCCATCAGCGCCACGTTGTCCTGGGCCATCACGCGCTTGCTGTAGGGCGCGTGATCGTCGGTGGCGGCGGGCCGGTCGCTGTCGCCGTAGCCGCGCAGGTCGGCGGCCACCACGGTGAAATGCTCGGCCAGCTGTTCGGCCACCTTGTGCCAGATCACATGGGTTTGCGGGTGGCCGTGCAACAGCAGCAACCCGGGGCCGCTGCCGCCGATGCGGTAGGCAATGGTGACGCCGTTGACGTGACGCTGCGCTTTGCTGAATCCGGAGAACATCGGTGGGTTCCTTCTTGTTGTGAGGGCAAGGCCGGTAATGGTCCAGTACAGGATATGCCTTGGCGAGCAAGCATCAAGACGGGTTGCGCAATGCCATGGAACACGAAATGTAGACAATCAAAGGGCTATTTTCCCCGGGGTGAATCGACCTATGGCCTGGCAGCCGGGACGGCCCCGGGCCTGAGGCCGCCGCCTTTTTGCGACGCGGTGTCCAGTTGCGCAGCCGTTGCCTCGGATTGCACTACGCTTTCGCTATATAGTTTTGTATATTGCGCTTAGCAATTCCCGGCTGCGTTCCGGCCAGGGGATGAAGCACAACAAGGATTCGACGATGTACATCATGCCGTTCGACCCAAAGCTCGACGCTGCCCCTGCCCCGCAACTGCCGGTTCGCGAGCTGATTCTGCACGCCGCCTGCCAAGTGTTCGCCCACGAAGGCTACGCGGCCGCCACGGTCAGCGGCATTGCCGCCAAGGCCGGCCTGCCCAAGCCCAACGTGCTGTATTACTTCAAATCCAAGGACAAGCTCTACGCCCAGGTGCTGGAAAGCATCGCCGCCCCTTATATGGACGCCTGCCTGTGCTTGCGCGCCGGTGATGAACCGGTAGAAGCGCTGACGCGCACGGTGCTGGCCATGGTGCGGCTGTTCGAGCGCCAGCCGTTTGCCTCCAAGGTGTTCATGGTGGAACTCAAGGAAGGCGCCACACGCTTGCCGCCGGCCTACGCCGAGCGCTGGTCGACACGGGTGCGCGACAGCGTCGATTGCCTGCGCCATTGGGTTGACCGGGGCCTGCTGGCCAGCATGGACCCGGAGCACCTGTTGCTGTCGATCTGGGCCATTGCCCAGTCCTGCATCAGCCTGGGCTGGCAGGTACCCGCGCTGCGGGGCCGCGACCAGCTTGAAGCGGTGGATTACGCCGCCGCCACGCAGACCGCCACTCGCCTACTGCTGCAAGGGCTGCTGCCCGCCCCCGCCGATATTCGCCGCAAGCGCGCCTGATCGCGCTCTTCCCCCAAAAACTCCCCGATTGCAGCGTTTCATACCCATTTACGGGAGCGTTTACGTGCCTGCGCTTAATGACATTTGATAATCCTATATTATCAATGATCAGATTTTTCAAAATAAAGACCAAACTTCGACATAAAATAATATGTAATTACAGGGTATGTAATACAGTATGAAAACGGGCCATTGCATAGCTATAGGGGGTATACCTATACTGCTCAGCTTCACTCGGCAGACAGGCAAAATCATGGGCCACATAGCATCCAACAAAGACGACCTGCTCAAGCGCGTTAAACGTATTGCCGGGCAGATCCAGGCCATCGAGCGCGCTTTGGATGGCGATCATGACTGCGCCAAGACCCTGCACCTGGTGGCGGCCACCCGCGGCGCCATCAATGGCTTGATGGACGAGATCATCGAAGACCACGCCCGTGAGCACGTGGCCAACCCTGCGCTCACCGACGCCCAGCGCAACCAGGGCGTCGAAGAATTGCTCGAAGCCATCCGCCGGTACTCCAAATGAAAGCCACGACGAACCACCACAGCCATGTATTCCTGGGTTCGGCCCACGCCGAAAACGCCCGGCGCACCCTGTGGGTCACGGTGCTGACGATCGTGATGATGGTGGGCGAGATTGGCGCCGGCTATTTCACCCGCTCCATGGCGCTGTTGGCCGATGGCTTTCACATGGCCACCCACGCGGTGGCGCTGGGCATCACGGCAGCGGCGTACGCCTACGCCAAACGCCATGCCGAAAGCCGGCGTTTCAGCTTCGGCACCGGCAAGGTTGGCGACCTGGGCGGCTTCGCCTCAGCGCTGATTCTGGGGCTGGTGTCCCTGGGCGTAGCGGTAGAATCCGCCCAGCGCCTGCTGCACCCCAGTGATGTGCAATTTGGCACGGCCACCTGGATCGCCATCGTTGGCCTGTTGGTGAACATCGTCAGTGCCCTGCTGCTGGGGCATGGTCATGATCACGGCCACCATGAACATGAACACGAACAGGGCCACGACCACCATGGGCACGACAACAACCTCAAGTCTGCCTATGTGCATGTGATCGCCGACGCCTTTACCTCGGTGCTGGCCATTGCCGCGCTGCTGGCCGGTCGCTTCCTGGGGTGGGTATGGCTGGACCCGGTGATCGGCCTGGTCGGCGCCGTGGTGATTGCCCGCTGGGCCTGGACGTTGATGGGTGCCACCGCAGCGGTGCTGCTGGACCATACCGATGACCAGGTCGCCGAGGAAATCCGCCAGCTCATCGAGACGCCGGAGGACGCCATCATCACCGACCTGCACGTATGGCGCGTCGGCCCTGAGGCACGTGCGGCCATTGTCAGCGTCACAGGCCAGGCCACCACCTCGGTTGAAATCATCCGCGAACGGTTGGCATCAGTGCACGAAATCCATCACCTGACCGTCGAACTCCAGCAGGGCAGATAGAACATGGCCAAGGAAATTGAAAACCCCTGCACCGCACTGTGCCAGCTCAGCGGCGACCTGTGCGTGAGCTGCGGGCGCAGCAAGGACGACATACGCAAATGGAAGCGCATGAAGCGCCCGGAGAAAATGGCCGCCGTGCAGCGTGCCACGGCCCGGCTCAAGGGCCTGAAAAAACGGTAATCTCCTTCACCGCCGCGCGTGGCGGCGTCTCGGCAAGACCGTTGGTTTACTGCAGCGCGCCATGGCTTAGCGTGTCCCACAGCAGCTTCAGGTTCAGCGCCACGATCAGCCCTGCCACCACCCAGGCGGCCACTTTGGTCACCGGCCCGATGACCAACTCGCCCATGCGCTGGCGATTGGACACGAACATCACCAGCGGAATGACCGCAAACGGCAACTGCATGGACAGTACCACTTGGCTGAACACCAGCAACTGCGCCGTGCCCTGCTCGCCATAGAGACTGGTGACCACCACCACCGGCACTATGGCGATGCCCCGGGTAAGCAGGCGCCGCGCCCAGTCAGGGATGCGCAGTTGCAAAAAGCCTTCCATCACGATCTGCCCGGCCAACGTGGCCGTGACCGTGGAGTTGATGCCCGACGCCAGCAACGCCACGCCCAGCAGCGCCGAGGCGATGCCCACGCCCAGCAATGGTGAGAGCAAATGGTAGGCCTGCTCGATCTCGACCACATCGGTGTGGCCATGACTGTGAAACACCGCGGCCGCGGTGATCAGGATGGCGGCGTTGACGAACAGCGCCAGGGTCAGCGCGATGGTGCTGTCGGCCACCGCCCAGCGCAGCCCGCTGCGTCGGCCCTCGGGGGTGCGCGGGTAGGCGCGGGTCTGCACGATGGATGAATGCAGGTACAGGTTATGGGGCATCACCGTGGCGCCGATGATGCCGATGGCGATGTACAGCATGGCAGGGTTGGTCACGACGCTGGCCTGAGGGATGAAACCTGCGAACACCGCCTGCCACTGCGGCTGGGCGAGCACCAGCTGCGCGGCAAAGCAGGCGAAAATCAGCGTCAGCAAGGCGATGACGAAGGCTTCCAGGGCGCGGAAGCCGCGGTTCATCAGCAACAGAATGAGGAATACGTCCAGCGCGCACAGAATGGCCCCCCACAGCATGGGGATGCCGAACAGCAATTTCAGGGCAATGGCCGTGCCTATCACCTCTGCCAGGTCGCAGGCAATGATCGCGGCCTCGCAGGCCAGCCACAGGGCAATGCACACCGGCCGTGGGTACTGCTCGCGGCACGCCTGCGCCAAGTCCAGGCCCGTGGCGATGCCCAGGCGAGCGGCCAGCGCTTGCAACAGCACGGCCATCAGGTTGGACAGCAGGATCACCGACAGCAGCGTGTAGCCGAATTGCGAGCCGCCGGCGATGTCGGTGGCCCAGTTGCCGGGGTCCATGTAACCCACGGCCACCATGTAGCCGGGCCCGGCGAACGCCAGCAGGCGGCGCAGCCAATGGCCGTTCGCGGGCACGGCGATGCTGCCGTTCATGGCCCCCAGGCTGGGGCGGGCGGCAAGGGGCAGCGGCCGCCGATGGCGGGCGGTGTAGTCGGCCTGATGGTTATCAGTGTTCAAGGTCGCGCTTCGCTGTACTGAATCGGAAAAAGCCGGCGAAACAAAGCGCCTACCTGCTGAACGTAGCGGCTTTGCGAAAATTTACTCGCCCACTGAATTATTTCCGACCACAGGGCCGGGCCGAGCTCTTGAGCGTCTGATCAGCGGTATCACCACTGGGCGCCTGGGCCGCTGTGGGATACCCTTGCCGGCTTCCCCCACCCGGCACCCGGAGCCGCCGTGACCGACCTTGCGCAACGTCCCACATTGACCGCCTCCACCCTGCTGGGCATCGCCCAGATCATTGCCTGGGGTGGCTCGTTTTACCTGATTGCGGTGCTGGCCGCCCCGGTGGTAGCCGACACCGGCTGGAGCCAGGCATGGGTGTACGGCGCGCTGTCGTTGGCCATCCTGATTTCCGGGCTGCTGGCCCCGGCCGTGGGCCGCCTGGTGGCGCGTCTGGGCGGAAGGCGGGTGCTGGTGACCAGCGCGCCGATTTTGGCAGCCGGCCTGGCCCTGCTGGCCGTAGCGCCTAACCTTGGGTGCTTCCTGCTGGCCTGGATGGTGATCGGCATCGGCATGGCCGCCGGGCTGTACGACCCGCTGTTTGCGACGCTCGGTCAATATTTCGGCAGCAACGCACGCGGCGCCATTACCCAGGTCACCCTGGTGTCGGGCTTCTGCACCTCCATTACCTGGCCGCTGGTGGCCGCGCTGGTAGCGCACCTGGGATGGCGCGGCGCATGCCTGGCGTACAGCGCCATGCTGTTGCTGGTGGTGCTCCCCGTTTATTTGCATACGCTGGCGCCGCAGCCGCGAACCACAACCGCTACCGCCCAGGCGGCCGGTTCGGTAGGCGCTGAACCCGATCGCCGGGTATTTTTCCTGCTGACCGCCAGTTTCACCCTGGCTGCGGTGATTTTCACCGCTATTTCCGTGCAATTGATCAGTCTGCTGCAAGCACAGGGCTTCAGCCTGCCTGCGGCCCTGGGCGTGGCGGCGCTGATCGGCCCCAGCCAGGTGGGCGTGCGGGTGTTGCAGGTGATACTGGGGCGTAACGCCCACCCCCTCTGGAGCACCCTGGCGTCGGTGCTGCTGGTGGCGGTCGGCCTGGCGGGCTTATTGTTCGCCACCCAATGGGCGGTGGTGGCGATCGTGGTGTACGGGCTGGGCAGCGGCATCCGCTCGATTGTGCGCGGCACCCTGCCCCTGGCCCTGTTCGGCCCCCTCACCTATGCCGTAGTGCTGGGGCGCATCGCCCGGCCGGTGCTGATCGCCCAGGCCCTGACGCCGTTGCTGGGCGGGTACTTGCAGGCGCACTTCGGTGCCACGGCGACCTTGGCGGTGCTGGGGGTGTTGGCGCTGGTCAACGTGGCCACGGTGGTGGCGTTGCAGCACAGCGTCACTCGCGCGTAACCCCGTGGGAGCTGGCTTGCCAGCTCCCACGGGGTTACGGCTCAGGGCGTTTGCAGTTTCAAACCATCGCGAATCGCCTGCACTTGAGCCTGATTGTCGCTGTACCCCTGGGCCGACCCGGCATAAGACAGTGAATACGCCGCACCCGCCGTGCTCGCCGCCACCAGCGTCTGGGTCATCACGTGGCCGCCATTGAGGCTGATCTGGCAGGTGGTTTCCACCGCGGCGATATCGCCCAGCTTCGAATCGTGCACCTTGGTGCACACGCTCTGGTAGCCGCCGTGACTGAAGTTGATCTGCAAGGCCTTGCGCATTTCTAGCACCACGCCCCCCAGGTTGACCTGATGATCGGGGGCCAGCGCTGTGCGGGTCAGTTCCACCACCATCAGCGGGTCGCCATTGGCGTCGTTTTTCGCCGCGCGCTGGCGGTGTACGGCCGGGTCGGCGGCGTCGGGCAGGGTTTGCACATCCCAGCCGGCAGGCCAGGTGATGACCACTTCATCGGCCATTGCCACAGGGGCGGCCAACAGCAGGCCGACGACGATCAGGGTGCAGCCACGGTGCAGGAAGTTCATGGAAAGCGCGGGGTTCCGAAAGAAATAATGGCCGGTGACAAGTGGCGAGGTTGACCCAAGTTTGACGTTAAGTAAAACATTTCACCCGCCTGCTACCCTGAGATCGTGTTTAATTGCGCCACTTTTTCTGCCAGAGGTTCTTTCCATGACTGCCCTGCCCCTGAAAAAACTGCTCGGTACTGCGGCCCTCCTGCTGGGCTGCGCCGTGTCCCCGCTGGTGTTTGCCCACGCCCACCTCACCAGCGCTACGCCGGCGGCCGACGCCACTGTCAGCGCCCCGGCTGAACTGAGCCTGGTGTTCACCGAAGGCGTGGAACAAAGTTTTACCAAGGTTGAGTTGACCCGCGACGGCCAGGCCGTGCTGGTCAAAAGCATCGCCACCCAGGGTGCCGACAAGAAGACCCTGGTGGTGACCCCGGCCGCCCCGCTGACGGCTGGCGAGTACACCGTGAACTGGCATGCCGTGTCGGTCGACACGCACAAGAGCGAAGGCACCTACCACTTCAAGGTGGCCCAGTAACCTCATGAGTGCTTTGGTTGTTGTTCGTTTCATCCATTTTTGCGTAGTGCTGCTGGTGTTTGGCAGCCTGGTGTTCCGCCCACTGCTGCTGGGCGACGCCCGCCAGCAGGCGCGCATGCGCCTGTGGCTGGACCCGTTCCTGTGCCTGCTGGCCGGCCTTGGCCTGATTACCGCCATCGCCTGGTTGATGCTGACCGCCGCCGACATGAGCGGCAACTGGCAATCGGCGCTCAACGGCGACGTGGTGATGAAGGTGCTGACCCAGACCTTTTTCGGCAAGGCGTGGTTTGTGCATCTGTTCGCCAGCCTGGTTCTGCTGATGTGCCTGCGCATTCCCATGCGCCTGCCCACGCGGCTGATCCTGGGCATCAGCACCGTGCAACTGGCCACCCTGGCGCCGGTGGGGCATGCGGCCATGCTCAACGGCGTGCCGGGCCTGCTGTTGATGTTCAACCAGTTGATCCACTTGCTGTGCGTGGGCGGCTGGATGGGCGCGCTGTTGCTGCTGATGTTCATCCAGGCGCGTCCCGCCGGCCATGACCTGCGCGGCACGCTGTTGCGCTTCAGTCGCTATGGCCTGGTGCTGGTGGCGGGCATCATCGTCACCGGCCTGGTCAACGTACGGGTGCTGACCGGGTCGCTGTGGCCCACGCCCATGACTTCCGGTTTTGCCTTGGTGTTGGCCGTGAAGGCGTCGATGGTGGTGTGCATGCTGTCGCTGGCCATTTTCAACCGTGCGGCGCTGGCCAATGAGCGCATTGCGTTGAACACCTTGCGCCAGACCGTGCTGGTCGAGTGGTTATGCGGCGTGGCGGCGATTGCCGCCGTGTCGCTGCTGGGCACCTTGAGCCCGGTGCCGCTGACGTAATCACCACCCTGTGGGAGCTGGCAAGCCAGCTCCCACCCACCTCACACCGCGCGCATAGACCGGGCAGCCGGCTGGCTGAGGCTGCACAAGCCGTAATACAACACCCCGCCCAACGCCGAACCGGTAAACCAGCCATATTCATAGAACCAGCTGAATGCCGGGCTGCCCAGCGACATCAAGGTCAGTACCACCGGTACCCCGAACGCCACAAAACCGCGCCAGTGCCAGGCCGGGTACACGTCGTCGCGGTACAGCCCAGCCAGGTCCAGGGTCTGTTTGCGGATCAGGAAGTAGTCCACCACCATGATCCCGGCAATCGGCCCCAGCAGGCTTGAATAGCCCAGCAGCCAGTTGGAATACACGGTGTCCAGGCTGACGTTGGAGACGATCAGGCCAAGCTTTTTCAACAACTCATGGCCCATCAACAGCAAGCCCAGCACACCGGTCAGCAGCACCGCGCGGGTGCGCCCGATCAGCTTGGGCGCCAGGTTCTGGAAATCGTTGGTGGGCGAGACGATGTTGGCCGCCGTGTTGGTGGACAGCGTGGCGACAATGATCAGCGCCATGGCCACGGCCACCCACACCGGGCTCTGGATGTGGCCGATCAGGCTGACCGGGTCGGACACCATCTCGCCCACCAGCGACACCGAGGCCGCTGTCATCACCACGCCCAGCGAGGCAAACAGGAACATGGTCAGCGGCAGCCCCACCACCTGACCGACAATTTGCGCCCGCTGGCTTTTGGCATAGCGGCTGAAGTCGGGAATGTTCAGCGACAGGGTGGCCCAGAAGCCGACCATGGCCGTCAGCCCGGCGCAGAAGTAGCCGGTGACGCTGGCGCCCTCGGGGCGTTTGGGCGGTTGTGCCAGCAGCTCAGTCAAGGAGATATGCGGCAGCGCCCACACGAGCAGCCCGGCGCCTACCAGCACCAGCAACGGCGCCGACAGCGTTTCCAGCCATTTGATGGACTCGGCGCCGCGGATCACCACCCACAGGTTCAGCGCCCAGAACACCATGAAACCAATCACCTCGCCGGTGCCGCCCAGCGCTTTCCAGCCCTCGAACACCGAGCCCAGGAACAAGTGAATGGCCAGGCCGCCGAACAGTGTCTGAATGCCGAACCAGCCGCACGCCACCACGGCGCGGATCAGGCATGGCACGTTGGAGCCGATGACCCCGAACGAGGAGCGCAGCAGCACCGGAAACGGAATGCCGTACTTCGTGCCGGCGAAGGCATTCAGCGTCAAGGGAATCAGCACGATGACATTGGCCAGCAGGATCGCCAGCAGCGCCTCGCCCACGCTCAGGCCGAAATAGGCGGTCAGCACCCCGCCCAGGGTGTACGTGGGCACGCAGATCGCCATGCCCACCCACAACGCGGTGATGTGCCACTGGTTCCAGGTGCGCTCGTGCACCTGGGTGGGGGCGATGTCGGGGTTATAGCGCGGGCTGTCGAGTACGTCGGTGCCTGCGTGCAGCTCGTAGAGCCCGTCGCGCTCGACAACGGTGGACTGGGTGGGGTGCATGGCCGCTTCCTTGGAGTGTTGTTTGCCAAGGGGCCATCAATAACTGTGCCCACACCGCCGTGATTCGCCAAGTGGCTGATGGGCATCAGGTTATTCCCGGTCATAGATCCCACGGCAAATACTGTCCGTACGGTCAGGTCTCGCAATGGTGCACAGCGGCGTGGTCGTGCACAGCAACGCAGCTTTATTCGTGCTTGCCAGGCAAATATCAAATGCATCAAGTGCGCTGTTTCCGCCCACGGGCAGCGTCGATACTGGCCGCCTCGTTTATCCATTACACACAGGAGCGCCTTTGCATGAGTATTCCCGCCTTCGGCCTTGGCACGTTTCGCCTCAAGGACCAGGTTGTCATCGATGCCGTGCGCACTGCGTTGGAGCTGGGCTACCGCGTCATCGACACGGCGCAGATCTATGGCAACGAAGCGGAGATCGGCCAGGCCATCGCCGAGAGTGGCGTGCCACGCAGTGAACTGTTCATCACCACCAAGATCTGGGTGGACCATTTTGCCGCCGACAAGCTGATCCCCAGCCTGCGCGACAGCCTGGTCAAACTGCGTACCGACCACGTCGACCTGACGCTGATTCACTGGCCTTCGCCCAAGGGCGCGGTGGCCGTCAGCGAATTCATGGGCGCCCTGGCTGAAGCCAAGGCCCTGGGCCTGACGCGGCAGATCGGCGTATCGAACTTCACCCGCGACCTGATGCAGCAGGCCATCGACGTGGTGGGCGCTGGCGAGATCGCCACCAACCAGGTCGAACTGCACCCTTACTTGCAGAACCGTGCAGTGGCCGCGTTCGCCAGCACTCATGGCATTCAAGTCACCTCGTACATGACCCTGGCCTATGGCAAAGTCATCAACGACCCGGTGATTGCCCGCATCGCCGAGCGCCACCAAGCCACCACGGCGCAGGTAACCCTGGCGTGGGCCATGCAGTTGGGCTATGCGGTGATTCCGTCCTCCACTCGCCGGGCCAACCTGGCCAGCAACCTCAAAGCCACGAGCTTGCGCCTGAGCGACGCCGACATGGCCGACATCGCCGCCCTGGACCGCGGCGAGCGCCTCACCAGCCCGGCCAGCATCGCTCCCGTTTGGGATTGATGGTGCCCCCGCGCGCTCCCCTAGAGCGGCCGCCAGGCTGCGATGGCGGTGTCAGGGTGATCGCGGGCCCGCTGTGCGGGCCTTCGCAGCCTTGCGGCAGCTCCGGGCTGGCGGCAGCGACGGGCTGGTGGCAGTTCCGGCTGGTGGCAGGTGCTACGGGCGTGTGGGGAAGGTGGCATGCTAATCTGCCAGGCTCATCCGCCGCAGGCTTGCGCTGATTCATGGAACTGCACATCACCTTCCAGGGCCGCAAGGACTTGGGCGAACAGCTGTATCGCCAGCTGTTCGATGCCATCGAAAACGGCCGCCTGGCCATGGGTACGCAACTGCCTCCCACCCGGCTGCTGGCCATGCAGTTGGGGGTGTCGCGCAAGACTGTGGCCGATGCCTATTCGCGCCTGACCTACGACAACCTGCTCAGCGGCCAGGTGGGCCGCGGCACGTTCGTCAACGCCCGCCCTGTCTGCACCCCCCCCATACAACCGGCTTCGCCGCTGGCCAGCGCCGCCGTGGTTGCCCTGTGGCGCGACATGCCCATGCCCCTGAGCCACGCCAGCGCCCAGGGCCGTGCCCGCTATGAGTTCATTGGCGGCGCATCATTGAAAAGCCAATTCCCCTTCGATGCCTGGCGCCGTTGTACCCTGTACGCCCTGCGCCAGTTCACCCGCGCGCGCGGGCTGCATGGCGACCCTCAGGGCTTGCCTGAACTGCGCGAAGCCGTGGCTCGTCACATCGGCTTTGCCCGTGGCGTGCGGGCCAGCGGCGACTCGGTGCTGATCACCAACGGTGCACAGCAGGCCCTGGACCTGGTGGCCCGGGTACTGATTGAACCTGGCTGCACGGTGGTCATGGAAGACCCGGGCTACCCCCCTGCCCGCTTGCTGTTCAGCGCCCAGCGCGCCAATGTCGTCGACGTACCCGTGGATGACCAAGGCCTGCGCGTGGACGTGATCCCCGACGGCACGCGGCTGATCTATGTCACCCCGTCCCACCAGTTCCCGCTGGGCATGCCCATGAGCCTGGCTCGCCGCCAGGCCCTGCTGGCCCGCGCCGCAGAGCTGGGCGCGATCATCCTGGAAGACGACTACGACAGCGAGTTTCGCTACCAGGGCCCGCCCACCGATTCGCTGCAAAGCCTCGACCCCTATGGCCTGGTGGTTTACATCGGCAGCTTTTCCAAAACCCTGCTGCCCGAGTTGCGCCTGGGTTACGCGGTGCTGCCGGCGGCCCTGGTACAGGCCGTCAGGGTGGCCAAGCAATTGAGCGACTGGCACACGCCCACGCTCAGCCAATGGGCCCTGGCCAAGTTCATCAGCGAAGGGGAACTGCTCAAGCACGTGCGCCGCTGTTTCGACGTGTACAGCACCCGCCGGCAGCGCATTCTGCAACGCCTGGAAGGCGACCTGGCGCCGTGGTTGAAGGCGGTGCCCGCCACCGCCGGCTATCACCTGACCGCCCTGTGCCAGCGCGACATCGACGTGGCCTTGCTGGTGACCGTAGCGCGCCAGGCTGACATCGGGCTGTACCCGATCACGCCGTTCTTTGCCCACCAACCGGCGCAACAGGGCCTGCTGCTGGGCTTCGGTGCCATCGACTTGCTGGACATTGACGTGGCCCTGGACCGGGTACGCGACATTCTCCTGCAATTGGCCCCCTGCTAAACCGCTGTATTGGCTATCAGCGGCCAGCACCTCCGGCGTTAAGGTATTCCCACACCTTACTACACCCCTGACTACACCGGAGCTACCGCAATGAGCAATCGTATCGAATGGGCCAAACAAGCACCCGACGCCTACAAAGCCCTGGTGGGCCTGGAAATGGCCCTGGGCAAATCGGGGCTGGAAAGCTCGCTGCTGGAGCTGGTACGCCTGCGCGCCTCGCAACTCAACGGCTGCGCTTATTGTGTGAACATGCACGCCAACGACGCACGCAAGGCCGGTGAAACCGAAGCGCGCCTGCAAACCCTGACTGTGTGGCAGGAAACCACGTTCTTCACACCCCGCGAACGCGCCGCACTGGCCTGGGTGGAAAGCCTGACCCTGCTGTCCATTCACCACGCGCCCCAAGACCAGTACCAGGCGCTGCTGGAGCACTTCAGCGACGTGGAAGTGGTGAACCTGACCCTGGCCATTGCCACCATCAACGCCTGGAACCGCTTTGGCGTCGGCTTTGCCATGGTGCCCCAGGCCTGAGACCTGCCTACAGGTGCCGGGCGCGGTAGGCGCCCGGGCTTTCGCCGGTCCACTTGCGAAACGCGCGGTGGAAGGCGCTGGGTTCCTGGAAGCCGATCTGCCCGGCGATATCAGCGATGCTCAAGGCCGTGTCGCGCAGGCGTTCACAGGCCACACCGCGACGCACTTCATCCTTGAGCTGCTGGTAGGAACTGCCTTCACGTTCCAGCTGTCGGCGAAACCGTGTGGGCGACAGCCCGCATTCCCCGGCCATGGCCACCAGCGTCGGCCACTGCCCGTATTGGCTGTCACGCAGGCAGCGATGCACCCGGGCCACCAGGCCGTTGGGGTTGCGGTAGCGGATCATCAGCCACTGGGGCGCGGTGCGCAGGAATTGCTTGAGCGCGGCCAGGTCCTGCACCACGGGCATGGACAACACCGGCGCGGCGAACTCGATTTCGGTGCGTTCGGCGGCAACGTTCAGGTTCGGCCCCCACAGCAGCGCATCGTCTTCCAGGGCCGGGCGCTGGTGATGAAAGTCCACTCGGTCCAGACTGATGCGCCGCCCGCCCAGCCAGCACAACAGGCTCACCATCAGCACCGCGAAGGTTTCCTCGGCGTAACCTCGACGTTCGGTATCACCGCTGTAGTCCAGGCTAATCACCGCCCGTGCGCCGCGCACGGTCAGTTGCGCGCGGATATCGCGCAGGAACAGGGCGAAATTGCCCAGGCACTGGCGCATGGCCTTGCCCAGGGTGGGCTCCTGGATCAGCCCGCGGCAAATCAGGGCGAAGCTGCCAGGCGGCATGCCATGGCTGTCCAGGTGAAAAAACTCGTCTTGCAGGGTGCGGATCTGAATCAGCCACAACGCCGCAAAGGCACTGGCCGGCACCCGCGCATGGCAGTCGCCCGGCAGCCAGGCGTCAATGCCTGCCTCGGCCAGGACTTGGGCACGACGCTCGGGCTGATCGCGCAGGGCATGCAGCATGGAATCGAGAAAATAAGCAGCGACTGAATCGGTTTCGCGAAGCAACGCAAGCACACTCCCCATGGCCAAAGTGGCAAAAAATCACAGCCCTGGTGGGCAGTTTCGGCATAGGCCAGCACTGCCTGGGCGCCTAGACTTGCACACATTACACGCCCAGGCAGGAGTCTCCCATGCACACCCCGGAAATTTTCGTCGTCAGCGCCGTGCGCTCGGCCATCGGCAGTTTTGGTGGTTCCCTCAAGGATGTCCCCCCCACCCAGTTGGCCACCGACCTGGCCGTGGCGGCGTTGCAGCGCTCGCAGCTGGCGCCCGAGCACATCGGCCACGTGGTGTTTGGCACGGTGATCCCCACCGAGGCGCGCGACGCCTACGTGTCGCGCGTGGCGGCGGTGAACGCCGGCATTTCGCAGCAAACCCCGGCTTTCAACGTCAACCGCCTGTGCGGTTCGGGCCTTCAGGCCATTGTTTCGGCGGCCCAGAGCCTGTTGTTGGGCGACGCCGGTGCGGTGCTGGCCGGTGGCGTGGAATCCATGAGCCGTGGCCCGTATTTCCTCCAGCAAACCCGCTGGGGCGCGCGCATGGGCGACATACAGGCCCTGGACTACATGCTGGGCGTGCTGCATGACCCGTTCGCCGGCATTCACATGGGCATCACCGCCGAGAACATTGCCGAGAAGTTCGGCATTACCCGGCAGATGCAGGACGAACTGGCCTTGGTCAGCCAGCAGCGTGCCGCCCGCGCTATCGCCGAGGGCCGCTTTGCCTCGCAGATCGTGCCCATCGAGATCGCCACGCGCAAAGGCACCGTCAGCTTTGCCGAAGACGAGAACGTGCGCGCGGTGGACGCCGAACAATTGGCGAAGATGAAGCCGGCGTTCAAGAAGGACGGCAGTGTTACTGCCGGCAACGCTTCCAGCCTCAACGATGGCGCCGCCGCGCTGGTGCTGGCCACCGCCGAGACCGTGCGTGCGCACAACCTCACGCCACTGGCACGCCTGGTGGGCTACGGCCATGCCGGCGTGGATCCGGCCCTGATGGGCCTGGGGCCCATCCCCGCCACCCGCCAGGTGCTGACCAAGGCCGGCCTGCGCGTGCAGGACCTGGACGTAATCGAGTCCAACGAAGCCTTTGCCGCCCAGGCCTGCGCCGTGGCCCAACAGCTGGATTTCGACCCGGCCAAGGTCAACCCCAACGGCTCCGGTATTTCCCTGGGCCACCCGGTAGGCGCCACCGGCGCGATCATTGCCACCAAGGCCATCCACGAACTGCACCGCATCCAGGGCCGCTACGGCCTGGCCACCATGTGCATCGGCGGCGGCCAAGGCATTGCCGTGCTGTTCGAACGCGTCTAAACAAGGATAACCACATGACACTGCAACGTATCGCCGTCATCGGCGCCGGCACCATGGGCAACGGCATTGCCCAGGTGTGCGCGCTGTCCGGCTACACCGTGACCCTGGTGGACATCAGCGACGCTGCCCTTGAGCGCGGCCTGGCCACCCTGGGCAAGAACCTGCAACGCCAGGTGAGCAAGGAAACCCTGACCCAGGCCCAGGCCGACCAGGCCTTGACCCGCATCGCCACCAGCACCGATTACGCGCGCCTGGCCGACGCCCAACTGGTGATCGAGGCCGCCACCGAAAACCTTGGCCTGAAGGTGAAGATCCTCAAGCAGATTGCCGAGCAGGTCAGCGACCAGTGCGTGATTGCCACCAATACCTCGTCGCTGTCTGTCACGCAATTGGCCGCCAGCGTGAACAACCCGGCGCGTTTCATTGGCCTGCACTTCTTCAACCCAGTGCCGATGATGGCCTTGGTGGAAGTGATCCGTGGCCTGCAAACCAGCGACGCCACCCACGCCCTGGCCCTGCAACTGAGCGGCGCCCTGGGCAAGACCGCCATCAGCGCCGGCAACCGCCCAGGTTTCGTGGTCAACCGCATTCTGGTGCCGATGATCAACGAAGCCATCCTGGTGTTGCAGGAGGGCCTGGCCAGCGCCGAAGACATCGACACCGGCATGCGCCTTGGCTGCAACCAGCCCATCGGCCCGCTGGCCCTGGCCGACCTGATCGGCCTGGACACCCTACTGGCAATCATGGACGCCTTCCTGGAAGGCTTTGGCGACAGCAAATACCGCGCCGCGCCCCTGCTGCGCGAAATGGTTGCCGCCGGTTACCTGGGCCGCAAGGCAGGTCGCGGGTTTCACCTGTACACCTGACCTGCCCCCCAGGACTGGCGCCAGGCTGCGAAAAGGTCCGCAGGACCTTCGGCGATGTCATGCCGACCGCGGGCACGCCGCGCGCACCTTCGCAGCCTGGCGGCAGCTCCGGCATTAATAACGGCTACACTGGGGGAACCGCCCATTCTTCCACATGGCCGCCGATGCTGGACAACCTGCAGCAGCGAATCATCCTCAAGGCTCGCCCCTCGGCCCAGCGCCTGGCCATCGGCTTCATGGCGCTGGTGCTGTTGTCGTTGCTGGGCCTGGACACCTGGCAAAGCTGGACCGCGCGCACCCAGGCCTTGCACGTGGCGCGCACCGACACCGCGAACCTGGCCCGCTCCCTGGCCCAGCAGGCGCAAAGCACCGTGCAGGAGGCTGACGTGGTGCTGGCCGACCTCTCAGAACGGGTACAGGCCGATGGCACCAGCCCTGCCCAACTGAAGCGTCTGCGCCGTCTGATGCAGGCCCGCACCCACGACCTGCCGCAGCTGCATGGCCTGTTCATCTACGACAAGGACGGCCGCTGGCTGGTGACCTCCAACGACGTAGACCCGGCGGGCGCCAACAACGCCGACCGCGAATACTTTCAATACCACCGCTTCAACCGCGGCGATGCCGTGCACATCGGCCCGGTGATCCGCAGCCGCACCAACAATCAGTTAGTCATACCGGTATCCCGGCGCATCGACGGGCCCGACGGCGCGTTCGCCGGCGTGGCGCTGGCCACTCTGGACCTGGAGTTCTTCAACCGCTTCTACCAGTCCTTCGACCTGGACCGCCAGGGCGTGATTGTGTTGGCCCTGGCCAACGGCACCGTGCTTGCGCGGCGGCCTTTCGAGGAACACATCATTGGCACCAGCCTGGCCCGCGGCCAAGTGTTCAGTGACATGCTGCCCAACCAGCCCAGCGGCAGCAGCATGATGCCCTCGATCATCGATGGCGTGGCGCGGCTGTTCAGCTACCAGGCATTGGACAAATACCCGCTGGTGGTGGAAGCAGCCCAGTCCCGTGATGCCATCTACGCCACCTGGCATGCCAACCTGTTGCGTTCGGCGGCGTTCATCCTGGTGGTAGGCGCGGCACTATCGGTGTTCGGCGTGCTGTTGATCCGCCAGATCCGCCATGGCCAGCGCACCGAGGCCAAGCTGCGCAATGCCCACGCGGCGCTGGAGATCCTGGCCATGCAGGACGCGCTGACCGGCCTGGCGAACCGTCGCCAGCTGGACGCCGCCCTGCCCCACGAGATCGGCCGCGCCCGACGCAGTGGCAAACCGCTGGGACTGATCATGCTCGATGTCGATCACTTCAAGCGCTTCAACGACCTGTATGGCCACCCCGCCGGCGACCAGTGCCTGACGGCCGTTGGCCGCACCGTGCTGGACTGCGTGGGCCGCAGCAGTGATCTGGTGGTGCGCTATGGTGGCGAGGAGTTGCTGGTGGTGCTGCCTGAAAGCGATTGGCCGGGCACCTGGCAGGTGGCGGAGCGAATCCTCGACGCCGTGCGCGGGCTGCTGATTGCCCATGCCGGCAATGACGGCGGCGTGGTGACGGTCAGCGCCGGCCTGCACGTGTGGACCCCGGGTAACGGCGACCCGCATCCCCAGGACCTTATCCAGGCCGCCGACCAGGCCCTCTATACTGCCAAGAGCCTGGGCCGCAACCGCTTGCACCCGACTCAGCCACGGCGTCAGGTGCGCGTGGAGGCGCCGGTGTAAGCGTCAGCCTGCGGTGCACTCAGGGCTTGCAGGTCGCCCAGCTCCATCAATGTGAAATACCCCTCGCTCCAGCCGGCTGTGTCAATGTGCCAGACGTTACCCAACCGCCGTGGCCGGCGCAGCGGCGTGTGGCCGACAATCACTGCGCGCACGTCACGGATGCCGCTGCCGTCGCCGCGCTTGATACGCGAGCGTGACCACTGGCAGCCTTCATCGGTGTAGGTGTCGTCGGGCCAGCGGTGTTGAACGAAGTCACGCAACTGGCGCCAGGTGGGAAAAGGACAGTCAGCGTGCACCAACCCGATCAGGCCGCGGCTGGTTTCCACTTCCAGGGCCACCGGCAGCTGAGTGAAACGGCTGGCATACAACTGTTGTTTTTCCGGGCTGGCATCCAGGAACCAGGCGCCGCCGCTGGCACGGTACATGCGCTCGTCGACGCTGATGTTGGCTTGATGCTGAATGGCCAGGGCCTCGTGGTTGCCCTGCACGGCAAAGAACCAGGGGCGATCCAGCCACTCCAGGCACTCTTCGCTTTGCGGGCCGCGGTCCACCAGGTCACCGACGCTGAACAGCCGGTCGGCGGCCGGGTCGAAGCCAATGTGGTCAAGGCTGGCCTGCAGCCGGCCAAAATGCCCATGAATATCGCCCACGGCAAAATCGCGCCCCTTCAGGTTGCGCGTGTAGTGAGCGAATTTGTTCATTGGCCTGCCTCCTTGTGCCGAGCTGCACCACGATCTTCTGCCCGTGGCGCCGCGCGGTCAATGGATAAGCTGCAAGGCCTGCTTCAGAGCTTGGCGATGGACACTTCGGTGGATTTCACGAAAGCGATCACTTCGCTGCCCACTTTGAGCTCCAGTTCGTGGATAGAGCGCGTGGTGATCACCGAGGTGACGATGCCCGAGGCGGTCTGCACGTCGATTTCCGAGACCACCGGGCCTTCGATGATTTCCTTGATCACGCCCTTGAACTGGTTGCGTACGTTGATGGCTTTAATGGTCATGGCACGATTCCCTTGTGGTGGAAAGCTGCGGCCCAGTGCCGCGATGGGTTTACTGTGCCGCAGCCCGTTTAAAATCAAAAGGAATTGATTGTGCTTTTGATATTCCTGAAGGATATATATCTGTCAGGCCGGTTCCTCCACGCCCTGGGCCTGACGACTCCACAAACGGTAGTAGTGCCCGTGCTTGCGCAGCAGTTCATCGTGGCTGCCATCCTCCACCAGCCGGCCATGGTCCATCACCAGGATGCGGTCCAGGTGGGCGACGGTAGACAAGCGGTGCGCCACCACCAACACTGTCTTGTTGTCCATGATTTCGTCCAGCTTGTCCTGGATAAAGCGCTCGGTAATAGAGTCCAGGCTGGAAGTAGCCTCGTCCATCACCAGGATCGGCGCGTCCTTGAGAATCACCCGGGCAATGGCAATGCGCTGGCGTTGACCGCCCGACAGCTTGACCCCGCGCTCGCCCACCAGCGATTCATAGCCGTGCTCCATCTGGCCGATGAACTGTTCCGCGCCGGCGCGGTGGATGGCCACGTCCAGTTCCTGTTCACTGGCGTCCAGGCGCCCGTAGTGAATGTTTTCGCGAATGGTGCGGTGGAACAGGCCAGGCTCCTGGGGGATCAGGCCGATCTGCCCGTGCAGGGAGTGCTGGGTGACCTGGCGCACGTCCTGGCCATCGATCAGTACCGCCCCGCCCTGCACGTCGTACAGGCGCAGCAGCAGGCTGAGCAAGGTCGACTTGCCCGACCCCGACGAACCCACAAGGCCCACCCGCTGGCCAGCGGGAATGGTCACGCTGAAGCCGTTGAAGATGGCCTGGCCCGGGCGGTAGCCGAACGTCACGTCACGGAACTCGATGTGCCCGCGCTTGACGTCCAGGCGCGCGGCCTGGGCATGGTCGGTCACCTCGTGGGGGCGAATAAGCGTGCGCACGCCATTGGAAATGTTGCCGGCGGCCTCGAAAAAATCAAGCAGGCGCCGGGCCAGGTTGCCCACGTCGTTGACGATCAACAGCGACAGGCTGGTGGCCATCACGAACCCGGCCAGGTCCAGGCGCTGCTCGCGCCACAGGTACAGTGATAGCAGCACCATGCCCAGTTTCAGCGCCACGCCCAGGGCCGAGAGCAGCCAGCGGATTTTCTCCATGTAGATGAATGCCCGGTACGCCGCCTTCATCTCGCCGTTCAGGTAGCGGTTGAGGTAGTCGTACTCATAGGCATGGCGGGCAAACAGGCGAATATTGGTGAGGTTGCTGACCGCGTCCACCACCTTGCCGTTGCTCAGGCTGCGGGCAGCGGAAAACTGCTGGGCCAGCGGCTGGCTGCGGCGCGCCAGCCAGTAGCTGACCGCGATGAACAACAGGGCCCACACCAGCATGAACTGGCCCAGCACCGGCGCGGCCAGGTACAGCAGCAGCACCGAAACGCTGAGGGTGACCAGTACTGGCATCAGGTCGAACAGCACGATGGCGATGGTCATGTTGACCCCCATCGACACCTCCGACACCCGGTGAGCCAGGGCGCCGGCGAATTCGCTGCTAACGAAGCGATGGGAATGCTGTTGCAGGTAGGCGAACAGCGTCTGGGTCACGGCGCGGCGCTGCAAGGGCACCACATGGATATGGCAGCCGTTGCCGATGCGCAGCATCAACAACTCAGCCACCAGCAACAGGCCTAACAGGGTTAAAGGCGTGCTCAGCGCGCTGAACGCCTGGTGCAGGTCGTCCAGGTGGCTGATCATGCCGGTGAGCTTGCCCAGCCCCCAAGGGACCAGGATCGTGCACACCGCTGCGCCAATCTGTAGCAGAAGAATGGCCAGGTACCACCCTTTGAAGCGTTGCAGAAACAATAGTACGAAGCCCAGCGGCGAGGCTGGAAGGTGGTCGACCTTCCAGTTCGGCCGGGGTGTTTCGGGCGTTGCAGTGCTCTGGGACATGGGTCAGCGCTTCCTTGGCAAGTCATCCGCAGGATAGGCGGCGTCCATGACAATCATTAAATGTGCCAGTGTTGGTACAAACGTACAGATTTCTGGCAGCGCCCGCCCACCACGCCATGCCGCGACGCAATCTGTGCCTCGTCAAAACAACCTGGACGTCGGCGGTGGCGTGCCTTTCAGCGCCCAGGCGCCTGTTGGCCAGGTAACAGTGCCAGTGCGCGGCTACCTGCCGATTTCCGCGCGGCATTGTAGACTGTGGGTCCCACAGCCCTTCGCAGGTAAATGATGATCGACCCCGAGCAGCGCCACCCCGCGGCCCTTGAGCGTTTTCTCGCGGCCCACGATGACATCCGCCAGCAACTGGACCAGCTCAACCCGCTGGAAGCCCAGGCAGCCGGGCTCACCGCCGGCCAATACCGGGCCGAGCGGTTGCACGAAGCCTTCGAAATGGAAGCTGAGCGTCAGGGCCTGTTTGCCTGGGAGTTGACCTTGCAACTGACGACCGACTCGCCCGAGGACTTCCAGGCCCAGCGCCTGGAAGTGCATAAGGAAGTGGCCGAAATGGCCGGCATGGACTGGGACGAATACCGCGGGCTGTACGGGCTGTAGGCACTGCCGTCAGGCTGTGAAGGCGCGCGCACAGCGCGCCCGCGATCGATATGATACCGCCGAAGCGCCCGCGGACCGTTTCGCAACCTGACGACGGATGGCCGCCCCGCATCGCCTACACGCGTGCCGTGCGGCGTACGGCAATGCCGTCGATTTCCACCAGGGCGCCGGGCAGTGGCAGGCCGGCTACCTGGATGGCCGTGCGTGCCGGTTTGTTCGGCTGTTCGGCGGTGCCGAAAAACGGTGTATAACCGGCCTGCAGGCCGGCGAAGTCCAGGCGGCCTTGCAGCTCGGGCACGCCGACCAGGAATACCCGCAAGGACACGATATCGCCCAGCCCCAACCCCTGTTCTTCCAGCACGCCACGCAGCTTGCGCAGCACCGACTCGGTTTGGGTGCGGGTATCACCATAAGCCGCCGAAGTGCCCGGCGCTGCGTGGGGGTCAGCGACATCCGGCAACGCGCCGCTGAGGAATACCAACTGGGCATCGGCCGGCACGCTGACGGTTTGGGCAATGGGGGCGCTGGCAGGGCCGGTACGTAGAATGGGTTGGCTCATGAGTGTCTCTCGTGTGGATGAAAAAAGGGGTTCAAGACGCCAGGGCGGTATGGCGCTGGCGGATCACCTGGTCGGCCAACTGGCCCACTGCGCGGCGTGCCGCATTGGCCGCCGATTCCTGCCAGATGCCGATGCCGTTCTGGCCCAGGCCGTCGCTGGCCAGGTAGATGCGGCCCTGGGGCTGTTCCAGCAACGCGTGGGCCTGGGCAGCGAAATGCTCGCGTTGCAGCCACGGCCCTTCGCTGTAGGCCACCTGCTCCCAGGACACAGCCAAGGGATTGCGCAGGCTCTGGGCTTGGCCTGGGTGCAGCAATTCCACCGCTTCGGCGGAGGCCGCGTATTGCTCACGCAGCGGTTGGCGGCCGAATTCGCCAGCGCCCTCGCCCGTCACATACCCCGCCACCAACAGGCCCTTGGGGCTGTTGAGCTCATTGCTGGGGTACCACAGCAACCGTGCAGAGTGTTCCAGCCACGACAAGCCGCCGTAGATGCGATCGTTCTGCTCCCAGAAACGCGGCGCTTCCCAGGCCACCTTGGTGGCCTGGTCGTTGCGGGTGCTGTGCAGCGCGGCCTTGAAGGGTTCCCCGAAGTCAGTGTCAAGGCGCGCCAACAAAGGCAAAGGCACCGTGGAAATCAGGTAGTCAGCGCGCTCCACGCAGCTTTCACCGCTGGCCGCATCGTCGTAGGTCACGCTCACCCCTTCCCCGCTCTGACGCAACTGACGCACCACCGCGCCGAACTGCAACTCGTCCCGCAGCCGCTGCTCGAAGGCGGCGGCAATGCGATCCATGCCGCCCACCGGTTGCAGCATGGTGGCGGAAAACTCCGGGTACTCGGTGTGCAGCAACGCGCCCCACAGCTCTGGATGCAACAGCCGCTCCAGGGCCACGGGCGCACCGAATGCCGGTAGCGAGCCCGGCGCTGGCGCGGCAATGCCGTGGCCAGCGCGCAGGCTGCCTTCGTACACCAGCTCGGCGGACAGGTCACCGTAGCTTTGCAGAAAGGTCAGCAAGCGCCCGCGCTCTTCGGCAGACAGTTGATCGTCCAGGGCATCGCGGTTAATGGCCGTGGCCAGCAGCCCGGCCAAATGCCCACGGGTGTCGTTCAATGCCTGGCGCACGCTGAAGGCGGGCTGTTGCAGGTCGGGACGCAGTTGTGCGCTGTGGCTGGTGTTGACCAATACTTCAAGGGGCACGCCCAGCTGGCTGCAGTAATCGAGGATAGTGCGGTGCTGGCTGGGCAGGCGCGCGGGGCCGGCGTTGAAATACAGGCCCGGGGCAAACTGCGCGGTCTGGCTGCGGCCGTCCAGATAGTCCACCCGGTCGCCGTGGCGCAGGGTCCAGTTACGTCCGCCCACCCGCTGGCGGGCTTCGAGGATGCGCACCTGGAAACCGGCACGCTTGAGTTCGAAGGCCGCCACCAGGCCGGCGATGCCAGCGCCCAAAATCAGCACCTTGGCGCCCTTGCCGGTCTGGTCGTGATAGTCCAACTTCTGGTATTGCAAATGAGTCGATGGGCCCAGGCCCAGAGCCGCCAGGGCAGCCTTGGCGGCTTGTTCGCCGCCTACCGCGTTGATGCTGGCGAGGGCTTCACGTCGTGTCAGTGCCATGGTCGTGCTCCTCAGTCCGGCAGGCCCGGTGGGTTGATCTGCGAATGGTCGATGCGTTCGGCGTCCAGGCCCCAGCGCTGCAGCACGCTGGCGTACTGGCCGCCGGCGATGGTGCCCTCAAGCGCCGTCTGGATCGAGGCCACCAGGCCATTGCCCTTGCGGGTGGTCACGGCAATGTCAGCCTTCAGCGGCCAACCGCCATTGACCAGGCCCACCTGCTTGATGCCGCCTCGGGTGGTGGCGATGTAGGACAGCAACGAGTTGGGGGCGAAAATGGCGTCTACCCGCCCGGACTGTACCGCCAGGGTGGCCGCAGCCTGGTCGTCCAAGTACACCGGCGTGGTGGGTTCAAGCCCGGCCTTTTCATTGGCCTCGCTCCAGGCCAGCAGGACTTTTTCCTGGTTGGTGCCCGAGCCGACCACCACTTTCAGGCCGGCCACGTCCTTGGCTTCCTTGATGGAGGCGATGGAACTGCCGGATTTCACGTAGAAGCCCAGCACGTCCTGGCGGTAGGTGGCGAAATCAAAGCGCTTCTTGCGTGACTCGGTCACCGTGACGTTGCTCAGCACCGCGTCGTACTTGCCCGAGCTGACGCCCAGGGGCCAGTCTTCCCAACTGGTCTGCACCACCTTCAGTTCAAGGCCCAGACTGTCGGCGATCAGCCGTGCGGTGTCGGCCTCGCTGCCGATGGTGCTCTTGTCGTCGCTGGCCAGCAGTGCCAGGGGTGGCCCCGACGCGCCGGCAATGGCCACGGTGAACTTGCCGGGCTCGGCAAAGGCGAAACCGGGCGGGATTTGCGCGATGGCCGCCGGGTTGCGCGGCGCATCAATGTGCGCCTGTTGCGGGCTTAGGTTAAAGGCCGGTGGGGTTTCGGCGGCCAGCGCCGGCAGCGCGGCCGCCAGGGCCAGCAAGGCAAAGGCAGGTTTCATGGCAGTCATTCCTTTAACAGAGGGGCAGTCAGCACCTTGCCCAGAAAGGCAGCGGTGCGGGGGTGGCGCGGGTATTGAAAAATTACGTCCGGCGGGCCTTGCTCCACCAGCTTGCCGTTGCAGAGAAACACCACGTGGTCGGCCACCTCGCGGGCAAAGCCGATCTCGTGGGTAACCACCACCAGGGTGGTGCCCGAGGCGGCCAGGCGGCGGATCACGTCCAACACCTCGCCCACCAGTTCCGGGTCCAGGGCTGAGGTGGGTTCGTCAAACAGCAGCACCTTGGGCTTGAGCGCCAAGGCGCGGGCGATGGCCACGCGTTGTTGCTGGCCGCCGGAGAGTTGCCGGGGGTAGGCATCGGCCTTGTCCTGCAGGCCCACCGAGGCCAGCAGCACCAGGGCCTTTTCACGGGCCTGCGCCCTGCTCCACAGCTTGTGGGCCAGGGGCGCCTCAGTGATGTTTTCCAACACCGTGAGGTGGCCGAACAAATTGAAGTTCTGGAACACGAAGCCCACGTCCAGGCGGCGCTTGAGCACCTCGCGTTCCTTGAGCTCGTGCAATTGGTTGCCCTTGCGCCGGTAGCCTACGTACTCACCGTCGATGGTGATGTGCCCGGCGTCGATCTTCTCCAGGTGGTTGATGGTGCGCAGCAAGGTCGACTTGCCCGAACCCGACGGACCCAGGATCACCGTGACTTGGCCCGGTTCGACCGTCAGGTCTATATCGTCCAGCACCCATTGATTACCGAAGCGCTTGCTCACGCCTTGAATCTCGATGCGCCCCTCAGCCATGGGTGTTCTCCTTCAGCCAGCTGCGCAGGCGCTGCAATGGCGTGGGCGGCACATTGCGCAGGGCGCCACGGGCGAAATAGCGCTCCACGTAGTACTGCAGGCTGGTCAGCGCCGTGGTGATCAGCAGGTACCACACCGTGGCCACGATCAGCAGCGGGATCACCGCCTGGGTGCGGTTGTAGATAACCTGCACGGTGTAGAACAGCTCGGGCAAGGCCAGCACGTACACGATGGAAGTGCCCTTGACCAGGCCAATCACTTCGTTGAACGCCGTGGGCACGATGGAGCGCAACGCCTGGGGCAGAATGATGCGCAAGATCCGCCGGTGGCCCGGCAGCCCCAGCGCTGCAGCTGCCTCGTGCTGGCCATGGTCTACGCCCAGAATGCCGCCGCGAATGATCTCGGCGGTGTAGGCGGCCTGCATCATGCCCAGGCCCAGCACCGCCACGGTGAACTGGCTGAGCACGTCCACGGTGGACCACTGCTTGCCCAGCTCGGTAAACGGCACGCCCAGCCAGATGTGGTCATACAGGTAGGCAAAGTTGTACAGGATGATCAGCACCAGCAGCGCCGGCATCGAGCGGAAGAACCAGATATAGCCCCACGCCAATGACGCCAGCAGCGGCGAGCGCGACAACCGCGCCAGGGCCAGGGCGGTGCCCAGCACGGCGCTGAGCAGCGTGGCCAGCACCGTCAGCAACAATGTCTTGCCCAGGCCCTTGAGCACCGCGGGCGCCAGGAACCACTGGGCGAACACGCCCCATTCCCAGCGCGGGTTGGTGGCCAGCGAGTGGGCAATGCCCAACAGCACCAGGGCGGCAAACGCCGAGCCCACCCAGCGCCACGGGTGGCGGGCTGGAACGATGTGCAAGGTGGTGTCGACCCGTGGCGCCGGGGCGGCCTGTGGGGTCGCACGGTAGTCGACCGTTTGGGAGACGATAGGCATGAGCAAGCTCCTCAGAAGGTGTAGGTCAGGCGGGTGTAGTAGTAGCCACCGGTGAAGCCGTACGGCGAATAGACCCCGTAGCTGCTGACCATGGTGGAAGACGGTACGCCCTGCTTCTTGGGGTACACGTCAAACAGGTTCTTGGCGCCCACGGCAAGGCTCAGGTCCTTGGTGAGGTGGTAGCCCACGTCCAGGTCGGTGATCCATTGGGCGTTCCACACCCGGTCCAGAGAGCGGTCGTCGGCGTCGTTGACCTCTTTCCACGAGCCGTAACGGGTCAAGCCCAGGTTCACGTCGAACTTGTCGATGCTCCAGTCGCCACCCAGGATCAACTTGGTCTTGGGCTGCACGCCGGTGAGCAGGTTGCGCGCCTGGCGGTCCATCAACTGGTACTCGGTGCCACCAATGTCGGTAGCCGCCTTGTAGCTGAGGATTTCGGTCTGGTTCCAGTTGAAGGCGGCGGTGTATTTCAGCGAACCCCAGGCGCCCAGGTCCTGCCTGTAATTGCTCACCAGGTCCAGGCCCTTGGTGCGGGTGTCCGCGCCGTTGAGGAAGTACTGGCCACCAGATGTGGAGGTGATGCCGTTGCTCTGCAGTACCTGGGTCACTTCGTCGCCCAGCAGCGTGCCGGTCAGGGTGATGCGGTCGCGGATGTTGACCACGTAGGCATCAGCGGTGAAGGTCAGGCGGTCGTTGGGGGTGTAGGTGGCGCCAAGGCTGAAGTTAGTGGAGCGCTCGGGTTTCAGCGAGCTGGCGCCCAGGGCCTTGGCCGCCGCCGAATCCACCGGCAGCACGCCGTAGTTGATCGACTGGTACACGCCGTCCACCACGCCGTAGGTGGTGGACCTCGCACTGAACAGGCTGTTGGCCAGGGACGGCGCGCGGAAGCCGTTGCTGATGGTGCCGCGCACCGCAAATTCGGGGGTGAACTCATAGCGGGTAGTGACCTTGCCGCTGCGTGTGGCGCCCACGCCTTCGTTGTAATGCTCGTAGCGCACCGCGGTGCCCAGGTACCACTGGGGCAAGGGGTTGATGCCCACGTCCAGGTAGCTGGCCACGTCGTTGCGGCTGGCGCTGGCCTCTTCGCTGGGCGAAATGCCGTTGGTGACCTGGGCCCCCGACGAGGCGCAGTCGCCGGCCGACACGCAATAGCCGCCATCGGCGTAGGAGGCGTAGTCGCCCTTCTTCACCTCGTAGCTGTCGCGGCGATGTTCCAGGCCCCAGGACAGGTCCATGGGCTTGCTCAGGCCAACGTCGTAGGTGCGTTTGAAGTCCAGGTTGGTGGTCAGTTCGTCCGACACCCAGGTACCGTTGGTGAAGCTGTTGGGGGTGGCTTCGCCCAGCGATGGGTTCTGGTTGTGGTAGCTGCCCTGGGTCGCTTCGTTGCGCCCGTAGGTGGTGGACAGGTCCCAGTCCCACGCCCCCACCAGGCCCTTGGCGCCGCCGGCGAACTGGTAGTCGTCTTCCTTGATGGTCCACACCGGGGTGTAGCCGTCCGGGTAGCCATTGGGCCCGGTGGTGATGGTGTTGGTGATGGTGGGCAGGCGGAAGTTCTGGCCCTGGGCCGCTTCGCGGTGCGACACGGTACTGAACGAGTACAGGGTCAGGTCGTTGATCGGCAACTCGGCGTTGTAGGCCAGGTTCAGCAAGTTGATGCGCGGCGTGCCGTAGCCACCGTAGGTGCTGGTGCCCGCCCGGTCGTAGGCCTGGGCGTAGGTGTAGCCGTTGGCGCTGGCCTTGTTGTCGGCGTTTTGGGTACGGGCGTCCAGGGACAGGTGGACGATGCCGCCGTCACCGATCTCGAAGCCCTTGTCCAGGCTTTGCTGGGCGGTCTGCTTCTTGCCGTCGTAGCCCTGGCCGGCGTTGGTCACCGAGGTGCCGCTGGTGTCGGCCTTGAGGATCACGTTGATCACCCCGGCGATGGCGTCCGAGCCGTACTGGGCCGCGGCGCCGTCACGCAGCACTTCGACATGGTCGATCGCGCCGATGGGAATCATGTCCAGGTCCACTGGCGCGGCGCCGGTGTTGATGCCATTGATGTTCAGGGTGGCCGCCGTGTGGCGGCGCTTGCCATTGACCAACACCAGCACTTCGGCGGCGTTCATGCCCCGCAGGTTCGGCGCGCGGGCCATGCCGCTGGCGTCCCAGCCGGTTTTTTCCGGCAGGCTCAGCGAGGGGATCACCGCACTCAGCGCTTCCATGAGGCCTGGTTTGCCGGTTTCCTGCAGTTGCTTGGCGCTCACCACGTCGATGGGCACCGGGCTACTGGTCACGGTGCGCTGCTCGCCACCGCGGTTGCCGGTGACCACGACGGTGTTCAGGGTATTGTCCTCGGCCTGGGCAAAGCCCGAGAACAGCACGCCAGTGATGGCCAGTGCCAGCGGGCTGATGGGCAGTTGAGAAGTGAAAGGATTGCGTCCACTGCGTTGGCTGACGAATTCCATGTGTGTTGCGACTCCCGTCCAACACCTGCGGGCGGGTGCCCGTCCGGGGCACCGATAGGCCGCAGGCCTGATCTGATGGATACCATCCGGGGGTGGGGGTAGGTGGTCTGGAACTACAATAGGAGAATAACTGAGAGACGTATAATTCTATTTCGACATATATATGTATGATTTAATTTTATTGTTTTTATCTTATTTCATTACATAACGGAATTTTATAAGTGAGACCTTGAAACACGTAAGAGCTGCCGCCAGGCTGCGAAGGCGCGCGCAGCGGGCCCGCACCGCCGAAGGTTCTGCGGACCTTTTCGCAGCCTGTCGGCCGCGACCACAGACTGAAGCACCTTGGCATCAAGCGGAGACTTTCAGGTGTGGCTCCGCCCGCCGCGCCTGGCTATGGCGATTCCCAACCACCGGCAAACCCAGGTGCCCGCGCAAGGTGTCATGGGTGTACTCTTCGCGGAACAGACCCTTTGCGCGCAGCAGCGGCAACACCCGCTCAGTGAAGGCCTTGAACTCGCTGGGTGCGGTCAGGCGAATGTTGAAGCCATCCGAGGCGCCTTCCACGAACCAGCGCTCGATCTCATTGGCCACCGTTTGCGGCGAGCCCACGAAATGCGAGAACGGCGTGGCAAAGCGCAAGGCCGCCTGGCGCAAGGTCAGCCGCTGTTCGCGGGCCACCTGCTTGATGTGCTCGGCGTGCCCGCGGTAGCCATTGCTGCCCAGGTCGCCCAGGTCGGGAAACGGTTCATCCAGCGCGTACTGTTTGAAGTCGTGGTAGTTGAACGGCCGCCCCAGGTGCGTCAGGGCCTTGTCCAGGTCCAGTTCGCCGTACAGTTGGCGTTCGATGGCCCTGGCCTCCTCGTCGGTGTCGGCAACGATCGGCGCGATGCCCGGCAGGATCACCACGTGCTCCGGGGCCCGGCCGGCGTCGGCGGCTCGCCGCTTGACGTCACGGTAATACACCTGGGCGTCTTCAAAATTGTCGACGCCGGCGAAGATACCTTCGGCAAAATCCGCCGCCAGCGCCCTGCCCGACTCGGAAATCCCGGCTTGGAAAATCACCGGCTGGCCCTGTCTGGAGCGGCCGATGTTCAGCGGGCCGGTCACCGAGAAGAACTCGCCCTTGTGGTCCAGCCGATGCTGGCGCGTGGTGTCGAGGAACACTTTGCGCTGCTTGTCCCGGGGGAAGGCGTCGTCCTCGTAGGAATCCCATAGCCCCTGCACCACTTCCAGGTGCTCACGCGCCTTGCGGTACCGCTCGGTGTGGTCAATGTGTGCTTCGCGGCCAAAGTTGCCCGCCGCCCCTTCCAACCCGGTGGTCACCACGTTCCAGCCGGCACGGCCGTTACTGATCAGGTCAAGGGAGGCGAACTGGCGCGCCACGTTGAAGGGTTCGGTATAGGAAGTGGTCAGGGTGGCGACCAGGCCGATCTTCGAGGTGGCACCTGCAATGGCTGACAGCAGGGTCAGGGGCTCCAGGCGGTTGAGGTAGTGCGGCGCCGAATCCGGGGTGATGTAGGGGCTGTCGACGATAAACACCAGGTCGAACTTGGCCGCCTCGGCCTGGCGCGCCTGTTCGCGGTACCAGTCGATGTTGACGCTGGCGTCGCCGGGTATTTCCGGGCTGAGCCAGTCGGCCTGACCGGTGCCGACGCCGGTCAGGATGGCGCCCAGTTTCAGTTGTCGGGTCATGTTCGGGTCCTTGATCAGTTTTTGTAGTCAACGTCGGTGCGTTCCAGTTGGCGAATCAAGGCATTCCAGTGCCGCGCCACACCTGGGCCGTCGCCGCTGGAATGGCCCTTGGCCTGTTGTTCCACCTTTTCCACCACTTCACGGGGCGGGAACACCAGCTCGACGTTGCCCGCTGCCTGGGCCGCCACCTGAATGGCGCAGGCGCCCTCCAGGCCGTGCAGCTGCTGAAAGGCATGCTCCACGCTGACGCCGCCGGTGAGCAGGCCGTGGTTGCGCAGAATCATTACGCTCTTGTCCCCCAGGTCGGCTACCAGGCGCTCGCGCTCGTCCAGGTCCAGGGCTATGCCCTCGTAACCGTGGTACGCAACGCGCCCGGAAAAGGCGATGGAATGCTGGGAAATGGGCAGCAGCCCGTCTTTCTGCGCCGACACGGCGATGCCGTCGCGGGTGTGGGTGTGCAGCACCGCGTGCAGGTCCGGGCGGGCGCCGTGGATGGCGCTGTGGATCACGTAGCCGGCGTAGTTGATGCCCAGGCCGGTGGGGTCGTCGACGATGGTGCCGTCCAGGTCCACCTTGACCAGGTTGGAGGCGTTGATCTCGTCGAACAGCAAACCGAAGGCGTTGATCAGAAAGTGTTCTTGCGGGCCGGGCACGCGGGCCGAGAAATGGGTGTAGATGTGGTCGGTCCAGCGGTGCAGCGCGGCCAGCCGGTAGGCGGCGGCCAGCTTGACACGCACTTCCCACTCTTCGGGGCTAACGCGATCGCGTACGTTGGTGGGGGTGTTGTGAAGCGTTAAGGACGTGACGCTGCTCATTGGCACTGCTCCCTGTGGGGCCTAGGACTGTCGTGCACGCAGCCTAAGCGCCCTTGGGGGCATTTAAAAATCACATTTTAATCTAAGCTAATTATTATATTTTTTTATGTTGTCAGGCGGCGTCGCGAGATTTCTTCAACGAACGCGCTGCCAACTCGCCAAACGCCTGCACCGGCCCCTGCAAATTGCCCAGGAAACGCGGGAAGATCAGCCACAGGTCCATTACCGGCTTGAAGTCCTTGAGCGGCACCACCGCCAACTGGGCACGGTGAGCGCTACGTTCGAGCAAATCACGCGGCACCAGGCCCAGGCCCATGCCTTCGGCCACCAGCCCCAATTGCAGCTCGGTGCCGAAGGTTTCCAGGTTGATCTTCAAGCTCAGGCCCTGATCCGACAGCGTGCGCTGCAACCCGGCGCGGAAACCGCAGCCGTCCGGGTTGAGAATCCAGCCGTTGTCGTAGACATCACTCAACTTGCACGGGCGCTTGGGCACGCGGTCCGCGGCGCACACCACCACCAGCTCCATCTTGCCGATGGATTCGCCAATGATGTTGTCGGGAAAGATCTTGCCCGCCGGGAACAGCGCGGCGGCGGCGTCCAGTTCGCCTTTCTCGATCTTGCCCACCAGGTGGCTGCCCCAACCGGTTGCCACCTGGGCACGCAACGCCGGGTACTGTTGGCGCAAATGCTTGAGGGCGTCGAGCAGCACCACGTCACCGATGGTTTGTGGCACCCCCAGGCGCAATACGCCGGTAGGCGGCGCGTCGCTGGCCACCAATTCGCGCAGTGCATCCATCTCACGCAGGATGGTGCGACACTGTTCGTACACCTGATGGCCAATCAGCGTGGGCTTGAGCGGCTTGGTGTTGCGGTCGAACAATTCCACGCCCAGCGCCTGCTCGAAATTCTGCACGCGACGGGTAATGGCCGGCTGGGTCAACTGCAAGGCCTCGGCGGCATGGCTGATCGACTGGCAACGGATTACCGCGACAAAGGCATCGATATCATCAATTTTCATTCGGGCCGCACAGGGTAAGAAAGGGACAAGATCAATAAAAAGCATAATCCCAATGGGCCGTGGGCGGCAATGGTGATTATGCGCCTGCCCTGTTGGCATCTGCCCTGACAAAAACCGCCACCCAATAAGCGCATATTATAAAACCACTAAATCAATAATATTTATAATTAGTATAGAACCAAAAAGAATTTCACACTCATTTCTTATAGTCATACTCTCGACCCTAGACCGACCCCCTACCCGGCGGAGGCCCTCCCCATTCACTACTGGAGCGCCTCGATGCCCCTATCCCGTCTCCTATTTGCCGGCGTGCTGTGCCTGGCCGCCACCCTGGCCCAGGCCGCCGACCTGCAACCGCTGAAGGTCGCCAACCAGAAGTCCACCATCAAGGCGTTGCTGCAGGTGTCCGGCGAGCTGGAACACGTGCCGTATACCATCGACTTCTCCGAGTTCCCCGCCGCCGCGCCCTTGGGCGAAGCGCTGAATGTGGGCGCCGTGGACGTGGGGGCACTGGGCGATGCGCCTTATGTGTTTGCCTTGGGCGCCGGTGCGCCGTTGAAGGTGATCAGCATCACCCACATGGACGGCCGCTACACCACTGCCCTGCTGGTGCCCAAGGATTCGCCCATTCACGAGGTTCGCGACCTCAAGGGCAAGCGCATCGTCACCACCAAGGGGTCCATCGGCCATTTGCTGGTGATCAAGGCGTTGCAGGAAGCTGGGCTTACAACCCGCGATGTCACCTTCGCGTTCCTGATGCCCAGCGAGTCGCGGGTAGTGCTGGAAAACGGCAGCGTCGACGCCTGGTCCACCTGGGACCCGTACACCACCGTGGCCACCGCCAGTGGCCAGGAACGCGTGCTGGTCAGCGGCGCCACGTTGTTGAGCAACCACCTGTACTTGGCTGCCACCAGCAAGGCCATCGCCGACAAGCGCCCACAGTTGCAGGATTTCGTCGCCCGCGTCGACCGCGCCTGGCAGTGGGCCAATGCCCACCCCCGCGAATATGCCGCGGCCATGGCCAAGGTCACTGGCCTGCCGCTGGAGATCCAGTTGGCTGCCGCGCAGAACACCCATATGGAGCGCGTGGCCATTGACGCCCACGTGATCAAAGGCCTGCAGCAGACCGCCGACCTGTACCGCAGCGAAGGCATTCTCAACCGGCCCGTGGACGTGTCCCAGGGCTTTGACCCCAGCTTCAACGCCAGCACCCCCATCGCCGCCAGCGCCCAGTGAATGATCAAAGGAGTATGACCATGACAACTAAACGCCACCTTAAACTCGGTGCCATGATTCACGGCGTAGGCCACGGATGGGGCGAGTGGCGCCACCCCAAGGCACTGCCCAATGCCAGCACCAGCTTTGCATTCTACAAGCAGCAAGCGCAACTGGCCGAGGCGGCCAAGTTCGATTTCGCCTTCATTGCCGACAGCCTGCACATCCATGAAAAATCCAGCCCGCATTACCTCAACCGCTTCGAGCCGTTGACCATTCTGTCGGCGCTGGCGGCTACCACCGAGCACATCGGCCTGGTAGCCACGGTGACGGTCAGCTACACCGAGCCGTTCCAGGTGGCGCGCCAGTTCGCCTCGCTGGACCAGCTCAGCGGTGGCCGTGCCGGGTGGAACGTGGTGACCTCGTGGCTCAGCGGCACCGCCGACAACTTCGGCAAGCCCGAGCACCCAGCCCATGCCACCCGCTACCGCATTGCCCGCGAGCACGTGAACGTGGTCAAGGGCCTGTGGGACAGCTGGGAAGACGACGCCTTCACCTACGACAAACAGACCGGACAGTTCTTCGACCCCACCAAGCTGCACACCTTGGGCCACAAGGGTGAGTTTTTCTCGGTCAAGGGCCCGCTGAACATCGCTCGCTCGCCCCAGGGCCAGCCGCCGATCTTCCAGGCCGGCACTTCGGAGGACGGCCGCAATTTTGCCGCCGGCCATGCCGACGCCATTTTCGTCCATGGCGAGAGCTTCGAGCAGGCCAGTGCCTATTACCAGGACCTCAAGCGCCGCGCCACCGAGGCCGGTCGCGACCCGCTGCAATTGGCGATTTTGCCGGGCATCCGGCCCATTGTCGGGCGTGACGAAGCCGAGGTGGAACACCGCTACCAGCAAGCCGTGGACCTGGTCAGCATTGAGGACGCCATTGTGGCCCTGGGCCGCCCGTTCAATGACCACGACTTCAGCCAGTACGCCCTGGATGCACCCTTCCCTGACGTCGGCGACCTGGGCGCCAACAGCCAGAAAGGCGGCAGCGAGCGCATCGTCGCGCTGGCCCGTGACAACCGCTGGACCCTGCGCGACACGGCCCTGCACTTCTCGCGGCCCAAGCGCGATTTCGTCGGCACTGCCGAGCAGGTGGCCGATCAGATCGAACACTGGTTCAAGGCCGGCGCCGCCGACGGCTTCATCATCAATTCGGTGCTGCCCGACGGCCTGCAGTACTTCACCGAGCGGGTGGTGCCGGTGCTGGTGCAGCGCGGGCTGTTCCGTGACGCATATACCGGCACCACCCTGCGCGAGCACCTGGGTCTGGCTGTGCCGGACAACCGCAACGCCGCACCTGCCGTGGCCAAGGCGCCGGTAGAGGAAGAGCTGGCATGACTGAATTCAGCTTTCGCTCACTGCTGCCCAAGCTGACGGCGCAACTGGCCGCCAGCGCCGAGCACCATGACCGCACCGGCGCGTTTCCCGCCGACAATTTTGCCCTGCTGCACCGCCACGGCCTGCTGGCCTACACCGTACCCCGGACGCTGGGCGGCGGCGGTGCCACCCTGGCCCAGGCCCGCGAGGTGATTGCCGCCGTGGCCCGGGGCGAGCCGTCCACGGCGTTGATCCTGGTGATGCAATACTTGCAGCACTCACGCCTGCCCCACAGCACATGGCCCGAGGACTTGCGCCGCCAGGTCAGCGACGATGCGGTGCGCAACGGCGCGCTGATCAACGCCTTGCGGGTGGAACCGGACCTGGGCACACCGGCCCGTGGCGGCCTGCCGGCTACCATCGCACGGCGCACCCCCGAGGGCTGGCGCCTGAGCGGCACCAAGATCTACTCCACCGGGAGCCACGGCCTGACGTGGTACAGCGTGTGGGCCCGCAGCGATGACAACGACCCGCTGGTGGGCGCCTGGCTGGTGCACAAGGACACGCCCGGCGTGACCATCGTAGACGCTTGGGATCACTTGGGCATGCGCGCCACCTGCAGCCACGAAGTGACCTTCGACGACGTGCTGATACCCCTGGAGCACGCCGTCAGCGTCAGCCCCGCCAGTGCCCCCGCAAGCGAACTGGACCCTGAAGGCCTGCTGTGGATGGCAGTGCTGCTCTCGGCCGTTTACGACGGTGTGGCCCAGGCCGCCCGGGACTGGCTGGTGCAATGGCTGACCGAACGCACGCCGTCAAACCTGGGTGCGCCGCTGTCCAGCCTGGCACGCTTCCAGGAAACCGTCGGCCAGATCGACACCCTGCTGTTCAACAACCGCAGCCTGCTGGACGCCGCGGCCCAGGGCCTGACTTCGCCGCAGCACGCCGCGCAGATAAAGTACCTGGTCACCGACAACGCCATTCGCGCCGTGGAGCTGGCCATCCAGGCCTCGGGCAACCCCGGCCTGTCACGCCACAACCCGTTGCAGCGCCATTACCGTGACGTGCTGTGCAGCCGCGTGCACACGCCCCAGAACGACGCCATTTTCACCGGTGTCGGCAAGGCCGCCTTTGCCGCCTTTACCCAAGGAGCCAGACCATGAGCAACCTGGTCATCGCCAGCCAGCTGGACGCCCCTTTCAACCAGGCCCTGCGCGAGCGCCTGGCCAAGACCCACCCCGGCGTGACAGTCATCGAGGTGCCCGTGGGCGTGCCCAGCGACCTGCCGCCCGAGGCCCGCGTGCTGATGGCGCGGCCGATCAATGTGCGCGGCTACCAGGCGCCGGACACACCGCCGCCCGGCTGGCCCTATGGTCTGCGCTGGATTCAGCTGGCGTCCTCGGGCATCGACTTCTACCCCGCGTGGCTGTTCGACGGCCTGCCGGTGACCACCGCCCGCGGCAGCGCCAGTGACCCCATCGCCGAATTTGCCCTGGCGGCGATTTTCGCCCGCAACAAGCACCTGCCTGACATTTGGGTACACAACGCCGACTGGCAGTTTACCGCGCTCACCCCGGTGAAGGGCCAGACCCTGGGCATTCTCGGTTTCGGCTCCATCGGCAGCGCCTTGGCGCACAAGGCCCGGGCCCTGGGCCTGCGGGTGTTGGCCTTGCGCCAGAGCGACACGCCCCTGGGCGTGGACGGCGTGGAAACGGCGCGGGACATTCACCAGCTGTTTGCCGAGTCCGACCACCTGGTGGTGGCCGCGCCGCTGACGCCCGACACCCGGCACCTCATCAATGCCCCGGTGCTGGCCAGCGCCAAGCCGAACTTGCACCTGATCAACATCGCCCGCGGCGGCCTGGTGGACCAGGACGCCCTGCTGTACGCCCTGGACCATGGCCCGCTGGGGTTCGCCTCGCTGGACGTCACCGAGCCCGAACCGCTGCCCGAAGGCCACCGCCTGTACAGCCACCCCAAGGTGCGCCTGTCACCGCACACCTCGGCCATCTCCACCCGCAGCGGCGAGGCCATCGGGGACATCCTGGTGGACAACCTGCAACGCTTTCTCAGCGACCAGCCCCTGCACAACCTCGCCGACCGCACCCGCGGGTATTAGGCTGCGAGGGCCCGCACAGCGGGCCCGCGATCGACCTGCGCGCTTCATCAGGCACCGCCAGGCGCCAGCATCAGGTTCGGCGCCTGGCGGTTGAAGCCTTCTTCGCCCAGGCGCAGGTCCAGCGTCAGGCTGGCCAGGTCGGCGGACAGGGCTTCGGCGCTGGCGTCATGTTCCAGGTACAAGAGCTTGAGGTAGCTATGGCAGTGGGGGCAGGTTTCGGCGCGCAGGGGCGCCTGCCCAGGGGCGTGGCGGTCGGTGGCCAGGCTGGTGTATTCAAGGCCCTTGCTCTGTTCGCAATAGATGCACTTGACCCGCACGGCATGCCATTGGCAGGCGCACAGCGAACACACCAGGTAACGCAGCCCATTATGGGCGCCGCGATGGCGGATCACCCCGGCCATGGCCGGCGACCCGCACGCCGGGCACTGGTTGAGGCTGTTGCAGGGCGTCAACGCCAGGCTGGGAATGTCCAGCAACCAATGGCTCCAGGCGGCCTGCAACGCGGCCCCCAAAAACGGCACCAAGGCCGGCGGTACGGCAGTAAACTGGCCACTCAATAGCGCCAACGCCCACACTTTACGCTGGCCGGCTGCGGCCGCTTCCAGGGTCGCCAGAGCCTGCTGCACCGCCACCTGCTCAGGCGGTGAATAGCGCAACAGCAAGGCGTCCACCCAAGGCTGCCACGCCCCTTCACGCACCAAACTGTCAAACGCCAGCGGCGGCAGCCCATGCTGCTGGCACAACAACAACCGTTCAGGCGCAGGCGTAGGCGCCGCGGGTGGATGGTCCAGCAAGCTTTGCTGCACCTGGCACAGGTCACCGATCAGGTTCAGGTAATCGCCCAACGGATGGCCCGCCGCCAACGTATGCAGGCGCTGCGCCCGGTGGCCGAAAAGGTCGGCCGGGGGCAGGCTGAGAAACGGCGGCGCACTGCTGGACGCTTCGATCTGCTGCGGTTCGAGAATCCTGCTCACGGTTCACTCCTGTGCGGCGGATCGGGGCGCTTGTTACCGGTGACGTCCCGGTACCACAGCGCATGGTGCTTGCGCGCCCAGGCGCGGCTGACCCAGCCATGCAGCATGGCGTCCACCGAACCCTTGATCCAGATACCGGCATAGATATGCACGATGATGCTGGTCACCAGCACGAAGGCCGCCGCCGCATGAGCCAGCACCGCCAGGCGGATCGTGGTGATGCCGAACCACTGGCTGAAATACACCCGCCAGATCACCACGCCACTGAACAATAGCACCAGCATGCACGCCAGCAGGGTCCAAAACAGCAGCTTCTGCCCCGGGTTGTACTTGCCGATGGGGGGCACGCCCTCTTCCTGGTTCAGCATCACCCGGTCGATGCGCTTGAGCCACAGCGTGTCGTTGTGGATGAAGAAATTGGCGCGCCAGAAGCGAATCACCAAGCCCATGAACAGTACAAACATGGCCACGCCCATGAACGGATGCAGGATACGCGTCCATGGCCCGCCGCCAAACAGGTTGCTGAGCCAGAACAGCGCCGGGTGGAACAGCGCCAGCCCCGACAGCCCGGCCATGAAGAACAGGATCGCCACCAGCCAGTGATTGGTGCGCTGGTTGGCGTTGTAGCGCAGGATCTGTTTGCGCATCATGGCCGGTTGTCCTCGCGTGGATCAAAGGTGTGCACCGCCGGGTCCACCACGTGTACCGCCGGGTCAACATGAGGCTCTTCGTCTTCCTCGGTCAACTGCGGCCCAACGCGTACGTAGTGAAAGAACCCGGCTAGCACGGCAGCGCCCATCGCCAGAAGCGCCAGCGGCTTGGTCACGCCCTTCCACAGGCCCACAAGCGGGCTGATGGTGGGTTGGTTCGCCAGCCCGGCGTATAACGACGGCTGGTCGGCATGGTGCAGTACGTACATCACGTGGGTGCCGCCGACTCCGTCCGGGTCATAGAGACCGGCCTGTTCAAACCCACGGCTCTTGAGGTCGACGATGCGTTCGGCGGCGTGTTCCTTCATGTCCGCCTTGGTACCGAAGACAATGGCGCCGGTGGGGCAGGTTTTCACACAGGCCGGCTCCAGCCCAACCGCTACCCGGTCCGAACACAGCGTGCACTTGTAGGCCTTGTGGTCCTTCTGCGAGATGCGCGGGATGTTGAACGGGCAGCCGGTGATGCAGTAGCCGCAGCCGATGCAATGGTCCTGGTTGAAATCGACAATGCCGTTGGCGTGCTTGATGATGGCCCCGGGGCTGGGGCAGGCCTTCAGGCAGCCGGGGTCGGAACAGTGCATGCAGCCGTCCTTGCGAATCAGCCACTCCAGATTGCCGCTGTCGGTGTTCTCGTACTCGGTGAAGCGCATCACCGTCCAGCTTTCGGCGGTGAGGTCGATGGGGTTGTCGTAGGTGCCGTGGTTGTGGCCCACCTCGTCGCGCAGCTCGTTCCATTCCGAGCAGGCCACCTGGCAGGCCTTGCAGCCAATGCACTTGGTGGTGTCGATCAGCTTGGCGACTTCTTCGAGCTGGCGCACCGAGGACGGCACCGTGGTGGTGGCGGACTGGGCGAGAATGTCTTGAATGGCCATCTAGATCTTCTCCACGTTGACCAGGAACGACTTGGATTCCGGGGTCTGTGAGTTGCCATCGCCCAGGAACGGCACCAAGGTGTTGGTCAGGTAGCCGTGCCGCGTCACCCCGGTAAAGCCCCAGTGCAAGGGGATGCCGATGTGGTGCACCACCTGGCCGTTGACCTGCAGCGGCCGGATGCGCTTGGTCACCACCGCCACCGCCTCGATGAAACCGCGCTTGCAACTGACGCGCACCCGGTCGCCGGCCTGGATGCCCTTCTCCCCCGCCAACACTTCGCCGATCTCCACGAACTGCTCGGGCTGGGCAATAGCGTTTAGGCGACAATGCTTGCTCCAGAAGTGAAAATGCTCGGTCAGCCGGTAGCTGGTGGCGGCATAGGGGAAGTCCTTGGCCTGGCCCAGCGATTCCCACACCGAGTCGAAGATGCGCGCTGCCGGGTTGCTGATCACCTGCTTGTTGTTGGGGTGCAGCGGGTTGATGCCGATGGGCGTCTCGAACGGCTCGTAGTGCTCGGGGAACGGGCCCTCGTTCATCTTGTCCACGGCAAAGAAACGCGCCACGCCTTCAGGGTTCATGATGAACGGGTTCATGCCGGCCTCCGGCGGCACGTCCACCTTGTAGTCGGGCACATCGGTACCGCCCCAGCTCTTGCCGTTCCACCACACCAGGCGTTTCTTCTCGTCCCACGGTTTGCCGTGGGTGTCGGCCGAGGCCCGGTTATAGAGGATGCGCCGGTTGGCTGGCCACGCCCAGGCCCAGCCCAGGTGCTGCTTCATGCCGTAGGGGTCGCTGTTGTCGCGCCGGGCCATCTGGTTGCCCTGCTCGGTCCAGCTGCCGCAGAAAATCCAGCAGCCGGACGCGGTGCTGCCGTCGTCCTTGAGCTGGGCGAAACTGGCCAGCTGCGTGCCGCCCTTGATGGCCGCGCCGGTAGCATCGGTGAAATCCACCACAGCGGCGCCGTTGAGCTCCTTGGCCAGCTCTTCGGGCGATGGCTCTTCAGGGATCTTGTACGGCCAGGAGAGTTTCAACAGCGGTTCGGCATACGCTCCACCCTTGGCCTGGTACAAGGCCTTGAGGCGGCTGTACAGGCCGCTCATGATCGACACGTCGGTGCGCACCTGGCCCGGACCGTCGGCGCCCTTCCAATGCCATTGCAACCAGCGGCTGCTATTGACCAGCGAACCGTCTTCCTCGGCAAAACAGGTAGTGGGCAGGCGAATGACTTCGGTCTGGATGCCGGCCGTGTCGACGTCGTTGAAAGGGCCGACCTTTTCCCAGAACTGCGAGGTTTCGGTGGCCAACGGGTCCATCACCACCAGCCACTTGAGCTTGGCCAGGGCCTTCATCACACGGTTCTTGTCGGGCAGCGCGGCGATGGGGTTGAAGCCCTGGCAAATATAGCCATTGACCTTGCCCTGGCCCATCAGGTCGAACATTTTCAGGATGTCATAGTTGGGAATGTCCAGCTTGGGCAGCCAGTCATAGCCCCAGTGGTTGTCGGCCGTGGCGTTGGCGCCGTACCAGGACTTCATCAGGCTGACGTGGAACTTGCTGTAGTTCTGCCAATAGGACAACTGGCCCGGGCGCAGCGGCTTTTGCGTGCGCTTGGTGATGAAGCCGTCGTAGTCCTGCTCGGCGTCCAGGCCCAGGGTGAGGTAGCCCGGCAACGAGTTGGACAGCAGCCCCAGGTCGGTGAGGCCTTGGATGTTGGAGTGCCCGCGCAAGGCGTTGACACCGCCGCCGGGCATGCCGACGTTGCCCAGCAGCAACTGCACCATGGCCGCGCTGCGAATGATCTGCGAGCCAATGGAGTGCTGGGTCCAACCCAGGGCATAGAGGATGGTCATGGTCTTGCCGGGCGCGGCGCAGGTGGCAATCTCGTCCCAGATCTTGCGCATGGCAGCCACTGGCATGCCGCAGGTCTGGCTGGCCAGTTCCGGGGTGTACCGGCTGTAATGCTGCTTCATCAGTTGGTAGACGCAGCGTGGATCCAGCAGCGTCGGGTCAACCCTGGCAAAGCCGTCCTCGCCCAGCTCGTAGCCCCAGGTGGACTTGTCGGTGTAGGTGCGTTTGACTGCGTCGTAACCGGTGAACAGGCCATCCTCGAAGCCGAAGCCGGCCTTGACGATAAACGACACGTCGGTGTAGTTGCGCACGTACTCGTGCTGGATCTTGTCCTCGGTCAGCAGGAAGTTGATCAGCCCGCCCATGAACGCGATGTCGCTGCCGGTGCGAATCGGCGCGTAGTAGTCCGCCACCGAGGCGGTACGAGTAAAGCGTGGGTCGACCACGATCAGCCGGGCCTGGTTGTGGGCCTTGGCTTCGGTCACCCATTTGAAGCCGCACGGGTGCGCTTCTGCTGCGTTGCCGCCCATTACCAGGATCAGGTTGGCGTTGCCAATGTCTGTCCAGGTGTTGGTCATGGCACCACGGCCGTACGTCGGGGCAAGACTTGCCACCGTCGGGCCGTGTCAGACACGCGCCTGGTTATCGAACCCCAGCATGCCCAGGCTGCGAACCACCTTGTGGGTCAGGTAACCGGCTTCGTTGGACGCTGCGGAGGCAGCGAGGAAGCCGGTGGTGACCCAGCGGTTGACGGTCTGGCCCTTGTCGTTCTTCTCGACGAAGTTGGCGTCGCGGTCGGCCTTCATCAACTCGGCCACGCGGTCCAGCGCATCGTCCCATGACACCCGCGTCCATTCATGGCTGCCCGGTTTGCGCACCTGCGGGTATTGCAGGCGGTCGGGGCTGTGAATGAAATCCAGCAGGCCGGCGCCCTTGGGGCACAGGGTGCCGCGGTTGACCGGGTGGTCGGCGTCGCCTTCGATGTGGATGATGTTCTGCGCAACGTTCTTCGCCGCATCGCCCTGGCTGTACAGGATCAACCCGCAGCCCACCGAGCAGTATGGGCAGGTGTTGCGGGTTTCCTTGGTGTGGGCCAGCTTGAAGTGGCGGATCTGCTCAGCGAAGGCCGGCGCGGGGGCCATGCCCAGCGCCCCGATACTGGCGCCGGCCAGGCCGATGCCGGCGACCTTGAAGAACTGACGACGGTTGAGGTCCATCGTGCACTCCTGATCAGTTGAAGCCAGCGGTACATGGCCGCAGGCGTTTGAACAATCACGGTTGCGCCGCCGCGAAACGCGGGTTGGCTCTCTTAACTGTAGACGGGATACAAGCCCCAGAGCGCCCGCCTGTCAGCGGCGTCCCGACCTGTAACAGCAACTGTCTTGTGTGAGGTGGGTGTCGCAGGCTGCGAAAAGGTCCGCAGGACCTTCGGCGGTGTCATGCCGGTCGCGGGCATGCGGCTCGGATTACGGTTGTTGATTGAGCAACTGCGCCAGCCGCTCCAATTCACTGTGGTCCACGTCCGACACCGCCACGAACTGCATGTGCCCCTGGCGCCAGGTCACCAGGTTGTACCCGCGGCTTTGCAGGCTCTGGCGGGGGGTGTCGGTGGCGGCAGTGGGCAGGATGAACACGTTGATCAGGTGCTGGCCGTGGCCGTAGGTCAAGGCTGCGGCGGTCTGGTGCTGCAGGTAGTCCAGGCGCCCGCCCAGCAGAGGGAAGCCGGCGGCGCCGAAGTCGGTGACCGGCGGCGAGAAGTCCAGCTTGCCGGTGAACCACGGTTTCACCGTGTGCCGGTCCGATGACACCACGTCATTGAGGTGCTGGCCCATCAGCGAGCGCACGTGGCTGGACACCGCTTCGTCCACCAGCCCCGGCGCAGTGCCCGGCACGTTGAGGTACAGCACCAGCGCCAGGGCCAACGCCAGCGCCGACCCCAGCGGCGCCAGCCAATGGAACCAGGCGGCGCGCGGGCGCTTGGCGGGCGGGGCGTGAAGTGCGTGCATCAGCGTGGCCAGGCTGGCCGGCGCCGGGAAACGCGGCGCCGCAGTTTTCACGCTGGCCACCCAACGGGTCAACTCGGAGAAGCGCTGGGCGCAGCCGGGGCAACCTGCCAGATGCGCCTGCACGCGCGCACGCTGGGCCGGCGCCAGTTCCTGATCCAGGTAGGCGTCCAGCAGGCCGATGCAGGTGGCGTGGTCCAGGTCAGTCATCAATGCCCCCTTGCAGCAGTTGCGCACGCAACGCCGCCCGTGCCCGGGACAGCCGCGACATCACCGTGCCCAGCGCGATGCCGGTCACCTGAGCAATGTCCTTGTACGGCAGCCCCTCCAGGTCTTTCAACACGATGACCTCCCGATAGCCCGGCGGCAGCGCTTGCAAGGCCCGTTGCAAGACGGCGGCATCTTCCACTTGAATGGCCAGCCACTCCGGGGTTTGCTGATGCCCCAGGGCCAGGTCGTCGTCGCTGATGTCTTCGCCCATGGTCAGCCACGGCGGGTGGGCGGCCAGGCGCAGCCAGTTCATGCTTTCATTGCGCACAATGCTCAGGAACCAAGCCCGCGGGTTCTCGCCGTCAAAGCTGTCCAGGTACTTGAACGCCCGGTAGGCGCTTTCCTGCACCACGTCATGGGCCGCCGAGTCGCTGGCGGTCAACCAGCGCGCGAGGGTGTAGGCAGCCTGCAGGTGCGGTGCGAACAATGCCTCGAATCGCTTCATGGCGGCTCTCGAGCAGACCTGTGACAAGTAACGGCCAACGCCGCGTTTTTATTCCCGGAAAAATAAAAAAATATCCGGGAATAAAGCGTACCCCCGCCCCGTTTGTTCAACCATCAGCCATGCCGGCTGAGGCCTGCGACGGAGCCTTGCGATGAACACCCCACCCCCCCGCACCGACAGCTTAGCCGACTCTGCCCACAACCCCGACCGCCGCACCCTGCTCAAATGCTCGGCGTGGGCCGGCGCGGGCGTACTGTGGGCACTTAGCGGCGGCATTCCCCGCGCCTTTGCCCTGGACAGTAACGGCCAGCCCCATGACCCGACGGCCCTGGCCAGCGGTTTTCAGTTCGTGCAGCTGAGTGATTCGCACATCGGCTTCAACAAGGAAGCCAATCCCGAGCCGCTGAAAACCCTGCAAGTGGCCATCGACAAGGTCATCGCCTTGCCCGTGCGCCCTGCCCTCATCCTGCACACCGGCGACATCACCCACTTGTCCCGGGCTGACGAATTCGACCTGGCGGCCCAAGCCTTCAACGCCCTGCCGGCCACCGTGCATTACGTGCCGGGCGAGCACGACACCCTGGACGAAGGCGGCGGCAAGCTGTACCTGGAACGCTACGGCAAAGGCACCCGCGGCAACGGTTGGTACAGCTTCGACGACCATGGCGTGCACTTCATTGCCCTGGTGAATGTGTTCAACTTCCAGGCCGGCCACGAAGCCACCTTGGGAGCGGACCAGCTAGCGTGGCTGGCCGACGACCTGCGCGCAGTCAGCGAGAGCACGCCACTGGTGGTGTACACCCACATTCCCCTGTGGACCATCTACCAGCCCTGGGGCTGGGGCACCGAGGACGGCGCCCAGGCCATCGCGCTACTGCGCAACTACGGTTCGGTGACCGTGCTCAATGGCCACATTCACCAGGTGATCCAGAAGGTCGAAGGCAACATCACCTTCCACACCGCCCGAGGCACCGCCTACCCGCAGCCGGCCCCGGGCGCGGCGCCGCAGCCCGGGCCCATGACGGTGGCGGCTGATCAACTGCGCAACTACCTGGGCCTGACCCAAGTGCGTGCCACCCAGGGCGACCACCCACTGGCGCTGATCGACGCCACCCTGGTGAGCTCATGAAAGCCCTGATGCTGGCCCTGCTGATGCCCTTGCTGGTGCCCCCCATGCTGATGGGAGCCGCCCAGGCGCAAGAGGTGCGCATCGACATCAAGGGCTTCATGTTCGACCCCCAACCGCTGGAAATCGCCACCGGCACCACGGTGACCTGGGTCAACCACGACCCCATCCCCCACACGGTGGCCGAGACCACGCACCTGTTTCGCTCGGCCGCGCTGGACACCGATGACCGTTTTTCCTGGACCTTCAGCGCACCCGGTACGTTTCAGTACTTCTGCACGGTGCACCCACAGATGGTAGGGACCATTCATGTGATTCAACGCTGAAGCCGTCGGCCATCAGTTTGGCTGATGGCCGATATCGACACCCTCCATTTCAACTGGCGCCAGGCCCGTTCGTAGAATGGCGCCATACCCGAATGGAGGGCCCTGATCATGAAATACCTCATTGCACTGGCGATTTCCCTGCTCGCCGCCTTTACCTCATTTGCCCGTGCTGACGAGGCCGCGCCGGTGCAGGCGTCGGTGCAAGGCCAGGCCAGTGCCGGCTACGACTACTCCCAGGACCTGGACATCGCCAAGGTGGTGCGCATGAACACCGCGGCCGGCAACCCGTGTGGCCCGGTGCAGGGGCACATGACCTACATCGACAGCAAGGGTGTGCAGCACGAGCTCAACTACACCCGCCTGGGCGGTGCCTGCGACAAGGGCTGATCAGGCTGCCGACAGCCTGGCGCACAGCCGGGTGACGCACACCGAGCCCACCACCGCCAGGATGATTGGCACCAGGAAGTCATGATCGATGCGGGTGAACTCCACCACCAGCACGATGGCCGTCAGCGGCATGTTCATGGAGGACGACAGGAACGCCGCCGCGCCGACGATGGCGAATGCCCCCAGCGGCACGCCCGGCCACAGCAGGTTCCAGCCCCCGCCCAGCACCACCGCCAGCAACGCACCGCAGGCCAGCGCCGGGGTCAGCAAGCCGCCTTCGGCACCGGCGCGCAGGCTGCTGCTGGTGACCGCCACTTTGGCCAGCAGCAACAGCACGGCCAGGCCAATCGTCAGCTGATCGTCGAAGCCCAATTGCGCCGGGCCCTTGCCGTTGCCCAGCACTTGCGGCAGGAAGATGGCCATGCAGCCAATGAAGGTAAAATTGATCAACGCCAGTACCGGCAGTGACCCACCGCGTGCCGCCCGTTCGCGGGCAGCGCCGGTGAGGCGTACGAAACCGTACGCGGACAGGCCGAACAGCGGCCCGCACAGCAGCGCCCAGGCAATCAGGCCGGGGCTGATGACAAAGTGCGGCACCGTGTATTGCGCCTCGGCGCCCAACCCTATCCAGGCAATCGACGCGCCAATGGCCGAGGTGGCCAGGGCAATGATCGCTTCGCGCCAGGCGAAACGCGCCAGCAACACCTCCAGCACAAACACTGCACCGCCCAACGGCACGTTGTACACCGCAGCCAGCCCGGCACCGGCGCCGCAGGCAATCATCAGCCGCCGGGTGTCCGTGTCCAGCCCGCTCCAGCGTGACAAGCGGTCGGCGATCAGCGAGCCCAGCTCGCGTGGCGCCACTTCCCGGCCCAGCGGCGACCCCAGGGCCACCGTGATGATCTGCAACAGCACGTGCACCACGGTGGCCCTGCCCGGCATGCGCGCGTCGCCATTGGCCACTGCTTTCTTGATGCTGACCAGCGGCTTGCCGTAACGGTACAGCAACCACCAGCCCAGCCCGGCCACCAGCCCGCACAGGGCCAATGCTTCTACGCGGCGTAGGGGCGAGGCGGCGGTGACGCCGAGCAGGAAGCTTTGGTGGCCCACCAGGTGGTCCTGGCTGTAACCGTAGGCCAGGTGCTGGATGCCGTGCAGCAACAGGGCCAGCAGCATGCCGCCGAGGCCGGCGCCAATGCCGGTGAACAGGGTAACGGCCGCCAGGGCTACCGTGGCACGAACAGGTGAACGAACCACAACCGGTGTTTCAGGCAACGACATGCAGCGCTCCAGCAATATTCCGATGCGGCCGATGGTAGCGCTGCAGCCCGGCGGCGCCTACGGTTGGCGCACCGATTGGGACCTGCGCGCTACAGGTTGTCCGTATTCGCTGCCGGTAACGCTATTTGCCGCTGCCGCCAGGCTGCGGCTACAGGTGCCGGCGACGTTTGGCGCTGTCTGCTGGCGATGATCAGAGCGATTGTTACCGCATTGGGAATACAGCCTTGCACCCTGCGACCTAGCGTCGCACCCTAGCCATTGGTAGAGTGGCGGCGGATTGAAAGAACCTGTAAGGAATGCCCATGCTTCGTCTCGTCGCCTACGCACTGCTGCTGTTGATTTCGTGCGGCATTGCCGTCGATCATCGCCGCGAGCTCCGCCGCGGTCAGGCCCGTCGCCGGGCGCTGGTTAGCCCCCAGCACACCGGCGCACAAGACTGACCCTCAGATAGACGCCTCACCCCCCGGCAATACTGTCCGCAGATGGCTGATCAACACTTTGATCTTGGCATCCAGGTAGCGCCGGTTGGTGTACACCGCATAGACATTCAAGCATTGCAGGTGGTATTGCGGCAACAACCGCACCAGGCTGCCGCTGTCGATGCCCCGCTGGGCCGAGAACACCGGCAACGAACCCACCCCCATTCCCGACTCTATAGCCTCGATCATGGCATCGCCCATGTTCACCTGGAAGGCCGACGGCCGCAGGCTGACGCGCTGCACCTCGTCGTGGCCATAAAACTCCCACTGATCAACACTGCTGCTGGGGCTTACCAGCCGCAGGCATTCGTGCTCGCGCAGCGCCTGGGGGGTTGCCGGCGCGCCGTGACGGGCAATGTAGTCGGGTGAGGCGCACAGCACGCTGTAGGACTGGCCGATGCGCTGGCTGACGTAACCGGAGTCCGGCAACTGCGGGGCCAGCACAATGGCCACGTCGATGCCCTCCTCGATCAGGTCCGGCATGCGGTTGGCCATGGTCAGCTCGAAGCTGACGTCAGGGTACTGCTGGCGGTAATCGGCAATGGCGGGCACCACGTAATGCCGGCCCACGCCCATCATCGAGTGCACGCGCAGGCGGCCGCTGGGGCGCAGCTGGGTGTTGCCGGCTTCGACTTCGTCCACGTGGGCGATGATCTGCTCGCAACGCACCAGGTAGCGTTGGCCCACTTCGGTCAGGGCCACATGGCGGGTGCTGCGGTTGAGCAGGCGTGCGCGCAAGTGCGCCTCGAGCGCCGCCACACTGCGCGAGACCGTAGCCACGGCGACATTCAATTGCTTGGCGGCATGGCTGAAGCTGCCGGATTCGGCAACACAGACAAACGTGCGCATATTTTGCAGAGTGTCCATCAACTGCCTCTTGGATGGTTAAGCTGCAATTGTCACACACGGATCGCGAATGATTATTCCGCAGAATGAAAAGGCTAATCGCCGGATGCGAAACAACTGTGGGAGCGGGCTTTGCCCGCGAAGGCCTGACCGCGACAAGACTGGCCTTGCGCGATGGCCACTCGCGGGCAGAGCCCGCTCCCACTAAAGCCAAGCAGACGGGTCAGATGCCGTCGCGGGCGATGTCCATGGCGAAGTAGGTGAAGATCAGGTCAGCACCGGCGCGCTTGATCGCGCCCAGGCTTTCGCGCACCACGCGGGCTTCGTCGATGGCGCCGGCCTGGGCGCCGAACTTGATCATCGCGTACTCACCGCTCACCTGGTAGGCCGTGAGCGGCAGGCGCGAGGCTTCGCGAATGTCGCGGATGATGTCCAGGTATGCACCGGCCGGCTTGACCATGATGGCGTCCGCGCCTTCCTGCTCGTCCATCAGCGACTCGCGCACCGCTTCACGGCGGTTCATCGGGTTCATCTGGTAGGCCTTGCGGTCACCTTTCAGCGCTGAGCCTCCGGCTTCGCGGAACGGGCCGTACAGGGCCGAGGCGAACTTGGTGGAATAGGCCATGATCGAGGTATCGATGAAACCGGCCTCGTCCAGGGCGCTGCGAATGGCCTGCACCTGACCGTCCATGGCCGCCGACGGCGAAATGAAGTCGGCACCGGCACGAGCGGCGGCAACGGCCTGCTTGCCCAGGTTGCGCAGGGTGGCGTCGTTGTCCACGCCGTGGTCGCACAGCACACCGCAATGGCCGTGGGAGGTGTACTCGCAGAAGCAGGTGTCGGCCATGACGATCATTTCCGGCACGGTGTCCTTGCAGATGCGCGCGATGCGCGACACCAGGCCGTTTTCCTGCCAGGTGTCGCTGCCGTCGGCGTCCAGCTTGTGGGACACGCCGAAGGTCATCACCGACTTGATGCCGGCACGGGCATAGCGCTCGATCTCGCCGGCCAGTTTCGACTCGGGAATGCGCGCGACGCCAGGCATGCTGGTGATGGGCACGAAGTCATCGATCTCTTCCTCGACGAAGATCGGCAGCACCAGGTCGTCCAGGCTGAACTCGGTTTCCTGGAACAGCGAACGAAGGTTCTCGGAACGCCGCAGGCGCCGTGGACGAGCGATTGGGAACTGGGACATCTTGATTCCTGTGTTGAAGATGACAAATCAGTGCGTCAGATTATGCCTGTCCGGCGTTGAGGACAAATCGGCTTTGACAATGCATTGTTGCCGCCAGTGTAACAGTACGGTGCAAAGCGCCTATCCAATAAGGAACCCGTCATGGCCAAGCTGCGCGTGGGAGTGATTTTCGGAGGCCGTTCGGCCGAGCATGAAGTGTCGTTGCAGTCGGCGCGCAATATCGTCGAGGCGCTGGACCGCGAACGCTTCGAGCCGGTGCTGATCGGCATCGACAAGGACGGTCAATGGCACCTCAACGATGCCTCCAATTACCTGCTCAACCAGGAAAACCCGGCGCTGATTGCCCTCAACCGCTCCAACCGAGAACTGGCGCTGGTGCCGGGCAAGGCCGAGCGCCAGTTGGTGGAAACCGGCGCCTCGCCCCTGGCGCACATTGACGTGATCTTCCCGGTGGTGCACGGCACCCAGGGCGAGGACGGCTGCCTGCAAGGCCTGCTGCGCATGGCCGACCTGCCGTTCGTGGGCTCCGACGTGCTGGGTTCGGCGGTGTGCATGGACAAGGACATCAGTAAACGCCTGCTGCGCGACGCAGGCCTTGCCATCACGCCATTCATCAGCCTCAACCGCGCCACCGCACGGCGCCGGGACTTCGCCCAGATGCAGGCCGAGCTGGGCCTGCCGTTGTTCGTAAAGCCCGCCAACCTGGGTTCGTCCGTGGGCGTGAGCAAGGTCGAGGACGAAGTCGGCTATTGGCAGGCCGTGGACCTGGCGCTGAGCTACGACGAAAAGGTGCTGGTGGAAGCTGCGGTGCAGGGCCGCGAAATCGAATGCGCCGTGCTGGGCAATGACCAGCCCATCGCCAGCGGCTGCGGCGAAATCGTGGTCAAGGGCGGTTTTTATTCCTACGACAGCAAATACATTGATGGCGACGCCGCCCAGGTGCTAGTGCCTGCCGATATCCCCGAGGCCGCCAGCGATCGCGTTCGCGCCCTGGCCGTTGAAGCCTTCCAGGTACTGGGGTGCAGCGGGCTGGCGCGGGTGGACGTGTTTCTGACCGACAGCGGCGAGGTGATCATCAACGAGCTGAACACCCTGCCCGGTTTTACCCGCATCAGCATGTACCCGCAACTGTGGCTGGCGGCAGGCATGACCTACACCGAACTGGTGAGCCGCCTGATCGATCTGGCGCTGGAGCGGCACGCCCAGCGTAGCCACCTTAAGTCCAGCCGCTAGCCCCGCAGGCTGCCGCCAGGCCGGAGCTGCCGCAGGCTGCGAAGGCCCGCACTGCGGGCCCGCGATCGGCATGACACCGCTGAAGGTCCTGCGGATCTTTTCGCAGCCTGACGGCGGATGGCCGCCCCGCAGTTCCTGCGCAGGGGGCGTTCGCAGGGATGAGGCGGTGTTACAGGACCTGCTGGTCAGTGATCATCGACTGCACAATGAAGTCTTTCTGCGCCGGGGTCAGGGTGTCCCACACGTGGGTTTTGCCGTACAGGCCCAGGCCGCCGATGATGTAGATCACCAAGGCGCAGATGATCATGATGGCGCTCGCCGTCCAGCGGCCTTCGTCGCTGTCGGCGTGGCTGCCTTGCAGCTCGGCACGCGGGCTGACGGAGTTGCCGGTGAACAGGCGGCGGAACGTTTGCAACAGGAAAAGCAGGACCAGGCGCAGCATGGGTGTCAGTCTCTCTATAAAAGGTACAGGAATGCGCAGTCCGTGCGCGGCTGTGAATCAAAAAGCGGAAACGAAAAAGCCCGTCGCATGGACGGGCTTTTTTATAAGAAGGAAGGAGGCATGCTCCTGCGGCTCGTTGGCCGAATGCGAGCGATTTTACATGTACCGTTTGGTTAATTCCACATCTGTGAGCAAGCAAACGATAGACGGTCGGTCATCGTACAACTGCGTCATCCAGCGCTTACAATACGCCCATCAACGTCCACACCCGGCGCGCCTCGGCGTCGGCGCTGATCAGTTCCGACAACAACTCATTGAGCGGCTTGTGCCCCCATTCCACCGCGCGCTTGATCAGATACGGCACCGGGCTGTGAGGCTCGGTGCGGGCTAGGAAGTCGGCGATGAGCGTGAGTTGACGGTAGGCGTCCTCGCGGTTCGCCGGCACACCGGCGGGAATGGTCGGCTGCGGTTCGGGCGCCGTCGGGGTCACGGCCAGGGCCGTTTCGACCACGCTGTCGACGGTAGCGGATGGGTGCATGGCGGTAAATTCCTTGAGCAGCGCCGCATAGGCCTTGGTCACTTCACGCAGCGGCGCCACCGTGGGGGCCAGCAGCCCCAGCCACGTGTCACCCCACTGTTCCAGTTGCGCCAGTGACACCTGGCTTCGGTGCACGTGCTCGAGCCCGGCCCGCCACTGGCCAACCGGCACGGCGCGAAGGCGCTCCAGCCATTTTTTGCGTTGCAGCACGGCCTCTTCAGCGCGAACCTTGGCCGCCTTGCTGTCGTTGGCCTGCACCTGCTGTTGCTGCAATTGCTGCCAGGCGTAAAGCGTGGGCGCCTGCGGCTCATCGAATAGCGGCAGGTTCACTAGCACCACTTCGGCGTAACGGCGCACCAGCCAGTCCAGCGGCGTGACGCGCCAGGACTGGTCACCCTCCTGCGCTTGTGGGTGCAGTTCATCGGGGTAGCGCTCGCACAACCCGACAATCAATACCAACGCGGCCTCCAGCCCGGCCAGACCCTGGCGGTGCAACCAGGCCTCGCCCAGCCAGGCGGCGATCATCAAGTCTTTGCTGCGCAGGCTCAGCAGTTGGCTGGCCAGGCTCTCCACCGCAGCCCAGTCAGCCTGTTTGCTGGTGTGCTGCCAAACGCCAGTGGGCAGGCTGTCGTCATCGGCGCGGCGCAGTTCGCGCAGGCGATCATAGTCCAGGTCGTAGCGCAGGCTCGGGCCACAGGGCTGGGCACCGGGTAACGGAGCCAGCAGTGCGTCATCGACAACGGGTACATCAACCGCAACAGCAGGCGTCATGGCGCGACCTCATTACTGGCCAGCGGTGCCGGCAGGTTCAGGCTGGCGTAGGGCGATTGCGGCGCGCGCCAGGGCAAGGGCTGTATCGACAGCGGTTGCTTGGAGCCTTGGCTCATCACCGACAGCCGCACGTACAGACGCGCCAGGTTGTCCACCGCAGCTTGGCCATGCACCGGCAATTGCAGGCTCAGGGGGAACTCGGTGAAATCGACGTTGGGCTGGCGCTGGCTGGCGTCGTGGCTGCGCATCAAGCGCAGCAGGGCCCAGGGGCCATCGTACTCCCAGCCGGCCTGCAGGTCGCTGACCGCAAGGCTGGGTTGCGACGGGTCGCTTACCGGCCGCTGGTCGCTGTTCTTGGCCCAGCGCAGGGTCAAGCGCACCGGTTCACCGATGTTCCAGCGCAGCGCCGGTTGTTCGGCGCCCGGGTACACCAGTTGCTGGCTGCCGGCGTTCAGGCCCCAGGCAATCACCTGGTCGGCGCCACGCTCCTGGTCACGGTCGGTGCGCCAGCGCACGTCCAGGTCAACCCCGGTCATCCCGCTTTTATCGCGCATGAGCAAGGCGCCCAGCCAAGCCCTGGACTGCTGTAAGCGTTGCAGGAAGTCCTGCGCAGTGCGCCGCCCCACCGGATCGGCCATGGCCAGCCCGGCCTGGGCGTCGGCCAGGTTGCCGTCTATCAGCTCCAGCAGGTGCTGCACCCGCGCCGGGTCCGCATCACTGGCCTGCACGCCGGGGGCAAACGGAAAGCGCCCGGCCAGGTATTGATTGAAATAATCGGCCAGGGCCACCCACGCCGCCGACGCACGCTGCACCTGCAACTGCCGACAGCGGCTCATGGCCTGTTGCTGCAAACCCACCGCCAGGCGGCTGAGTTCGCCGTTGCCGGCGGGCAGGTTGGCCGAACCGAGTATTTGCAGGCAACTGCCCACGTCCATGTCGTTGAAGTCATGGCTGACCAGTTGCTCCACCAGCATGGGCGAACTGGCCGGGTTCTGCGCCTTGTACTTCTGCATTTCGTCCTGCAACTCGGACAAGCGCCGCACTTTGTCGAGGTCGGCCGCCGGCAGGCTTTGCTGCTGCGTCTTGACCCAGGCCACGGCCGGCGCGCCGCGCTCGGCCAGGTCCATGATCGCCGCAAACTGCTGGCCCAAGTCCTGCTTGAGGTCGGCGGCATCAGTGGCGCGGAACAGCCGCAGGCCGAGGTTCTTCGAGCCGTCCCAGGAGGCGATGTCGACCCGGCCGCGAAACAGCGGTTGGGCTTCGATGTCGCTCAGTACCGCGCTGATGTCAGCCAGCGCCCGGCGGTTCAGGTGGTTGCGCATCAAGGTGGCCAGCTCCGGGTGCTGCACGTCGGTGAACGCGTTGTACAACACCATGGCCTGGTCGGTGGACAGGTTGAAGTCGCCTTGGTCCAGGCTCACCACCGCCCCGGCGGGTGCTTGCAGGCTGACCAGCATGGCCTGGGCCGCGGCATTCTGCGCGGCCTTGAGCAGCGGTGTGCGGTAGGCGGCGGGAATACTGGGCATTTGCTCGTTTGCGTAGCTCTTGTAGCTGTTGAAATAGGCCACGGCACGGTTGAGGCCGTCGCTGTCGATGTTGTCGATCTCGAATGCATCGGCCTCATCGGAGCGCAAGGCCAGGGCCACGAAGTCGCGCTTGAACAGGGTTTCGATGGCGTTGTCCAGGGCGCTGACATGCCCCTGCAAGGCTAACTGGCTGTTGCCGGTCTGGGTCAGCAGGTTGTCACGGGAGCCGTCGCGGGCAATCCACTGGTCACGGAAGCGCTGTTGCAGGCTGGCGGCCTGGCTGTCGAGACTGTCGGCCAGCGATGGGCCGAACATCACGTTGTCGCGCACCTTGCCCAGCAGCGCCTGGTAACCGCTGACCAACTCGCCAGCCTTGCCATGGCCCCAGGCGGCATTGGTGGCGTCCACACGGTTTTGCAGGTTGTCGATCAGCGCGTCAATGTCTTCCAAGTCCTTGAGGCTACCTTCGGAGCCCGCTGCCAGGCGGCCCAAGTGCAGCTTCAGGTAGCCGGCAGGGCGCACGAAATTGTCCGCCAGGAAGTATTGGTCAAGCCAGCTTTGCATCAGGTCCTGCAGGTTCTGCGACGCTTGGGGACGCTGGGCGGCCAGGTCCAGGGGCTTGAGGCCGTCATAGTCGCCCTGCACCAACAAGCGGTTGTACATCGGTGCCATACGCAAGGTGGCGACATTGAGCGACTGGCCCAGCAAGCTGTTGTTCAGCTCCACCAGCTCATCCAGGGGTGTCTTGCTGTTGCCCAGCGCCTCGCTCAGCAACCGGTTCTGATCTTGCAGGGCCACCGCCCGGCCTACCAGGTCGACAGCGCGCTGATAGGTGGCCCATTGCGCGGGGTCATCACCGTCCAGGTTGCCGCGCCGGCCGGCGGCGTTGATGGCCAGCAAGTCCTGCAATTGGCGGCCCATCAATTGCCGCATGGGGTTTAGCCAGTAGAGGTCGGTGGCGTCGGTGAGCGCCTGTTCCAGCTGCTGGTCGCGGTCGGAAAACCATGATGATGGCAACGCCACGGCGCTGAAATGCCAGCGCGGCGCTTCTTCCAGCACGTACCAGAAGCTCTCGGCGTTTTCCCGTGCCTGCTCCAACCGGTGGCTATCGTCGGTGCTGACCACGTAGTTCTTCTGCAGGTCCAGGGTCAGGCGCGACAGCTCCTGGGCATCGCGCGCGCGCTCATGCCAGCTCCAGACCATGGCCACCGCCCACAGTAGCCCCACGACGCTGGCGCCAATGGCAACGCCACGCTGCCAGCGTTGACGCAGGCGCAACAGCCGGGGGATGACCAGCGCCAGGCCTCGCTCAGCGACAATGCGTTGCTGCCACAGGGTGCGGGCGAACACCAGGTCGTGGCTGGCCGACACATGGCTCAGAGGCTCCAGGCCGGGCGCGGCGGCCTGGTTGGCGGTGAGGTAAAGGCCGCGAAAGTTCGGCGCCTCGCCCTGTGAGTTGCCCTGGAACACCGGGTCCAGCAGTGCCTGCAGGTTGAACTGCGCCTGGGCCAGGCGCTCGGGCAGGCCGTACAGTTCAGGGTCGAGTTGGCCGTGCAGGCTGCCCAGTTCCAGGATGGCCCGCGACAGCGCCTGGCAGATGTCAGCCAATGCCTGGTCGCCGTGCGCGGTCTGCCAGCGCGTCTGCGCCGACCACGGCGATGACCAGCCCAGGCCGCGCTCACGCCCTTTGGGCGCCAGCGCACTGATCAGCGCCTGGCCGCCGGGCACCTCTTCCAGCCCGGTGACCATCACGTACACAGGCAGGCTCAACCCCAGGCGCTGTTGGAGGTCGATGAAGCGCTTGCGTGCCGCCTGGCCCAGCGCCGTGGCGGCCGCCTCGTCAAACAAGTGCTGCACATCAACCGTCCATATAATCCCGTCCAACGGCCGCCGTGCGCGCAAGCGAACCAACAGGCCCAGCAACCGCCACCAGGCGCCGCTTTGCACCTTGAATCCCTGCTGGGGCAAGAACAGTGCCTGGGGCACCACCAGCACGGCGCCATCGCCATCGGCCCACCAGCGCCCGAACCAGCCGTCACGCTCCGCTGGCTGCAACTTCCAGTGACGGCACAGCTGACTGCCCTGCCCCTCGTCACCCAGCATCATCAGCCAGGGCGACTGATAGCGGTCGTGCACACCCTGCTCGTGTTCCATCTCGCGCACGGCCAGGTAGAAACTGCGCAGCGCGGTGCCGCCCTGGCTGCGCAACCACCCCACCAGCGTCGCGGCGACGACGATAATGACCAACAGCAGGACCACCCCCAACACCAGGCCGCTCATGCGCCAGGCCCTTGCGCGTGCAGGCTGCTGGACAGGCGCAAGGCCGGCTCCAGGGCCTGGCCAATGTCATGCCAGAACCATTGCCCCACGCCCAGCATTACCAACGCCACGGCCACGATGGCCAGGCCCAGGCGCAGGCCGTCGGGCAACGATTCGCGCAGGGGCAGTTGCGTGGGCGGCACGCGGCTGGGGCGTTCAAGGATATCGCTGGTAGTTTGCAGGTCGGGCTCGCGCTCGAACACCAGGGCGAACAGGCCGTGGCGCCATTTCTCGTGCAGCGCCGCACCGGCCTCGCCGCGAAGGCGGCCCTTGAAGCCCAGAATCAGGCATTGCAGGTACACATTGGCAAGGTCGCGGCTGTGCGGGCTGCGTTCGTCCAAAAGGCGCTTGATGGCCAGCGGTACCCGCTCGCCCGCCTGGCGGGTGTTGTACAGAGCGGCCTCCAGCGGTGCGTGTTGCCACGCTAACTGTCCGGGCCAGGGGGTGAACACCAGGGTTTCGTCAAGCAGCGCGACAAAGGCGTAGACCATGGCCTTGGCCTGGCCCGCCGCCGCATCGCCCACGGCAGCAAAGCCGCTGCGCCACAGGCGCCGGGTCAGGCGCGTGGTGATGTCCAGCACCTTTTCCACCAGCGGCGTCGGGTCGTCAACGGCCTTGTCCAGCTCGTCCCAGTCGGCCTGCCATTGCAGCCAGGCTTGGCGGAAAGCCAGGGTCAGGGGTGCCGGGCGTTCGTTGTCGAACGCCTGTGAAGCGTAGCCATGCAACATGAACGACTCCTTGTCGGGTTCAGGCTTCAGCGTCCGGGTTGTTGAGAAACAGTACGATTTGCCACGGGCTTGCCCCCCCGGCCGTGGTGGGCGCGACGATGTTCAACGGCTGGCCGGGGTCGAACCAATTACCGGTGGCCTGCACCACGAAGAGCCGGGTGTCTTCGCCCACGCTGTAGCCAATCTGCTCCTGGCGGCCCATGGCCTGGTGCGCCAGGCCGCTCATGCGCTGCCGGGCCAGCACCGGCACATGGGCCTGGCTGGCGATGATCGCCCGTGACAGCCATTCGCCCGCCGCCTGTTCGCTGGCACCGGCCGGCATGCGCAGCCCCACCACCAAGCGCTGACGGCTGGCGGTGTCGGGCAATTGCAGGGAATAGACCTGCTCGTCCAGCTCGAACGGCAGGCAGCGGTAGCCTGCGCGAATCAGCTCCAGGGTGCGCGACAGCCAGCCCAGCAGTTCGTCATAGCCGTGGTGCAGATCGAGGAAATTCAGCGGTGCGAACGGTGGCACTCCGCCCAGCGGGTCCAGCACTGACCAGGCGCCCGCCATTCCCAGCAACAAGCCATGCAAGGCCAGCGGCGTGGCCGTGCCGCTGCCCAGCAAGCCTTCGACTTCGGGCAACCGCACCCACAGGGCTTCCAGCTGGCGACGGATCTCGGCGGCGTCATCAAAGCGCCCGGCCTGCTGGTTCTGGCGCAGGCGCCCGGCCAGGAACAGGGCCTTCTCGCGTACCCGGGCGCACAGTTGGCTCACGCGCTGGCCCAGCGGCGAGTCGTACTCGATCACCGGGGTGGGCGGCAAGTAGCTGCGTTGAATGAAGCCGCCGCCTTCGCGGCTGACCTTAAGCAGCGGCACGCAGACGTTGTCGGCGCGGGTGCGCTCGGTGCACAGGCGCAGGTTGGGCCTCCATACGTTAATGGGCGTAGGAAACAAGCCGCTGGCAAGGTCAGGCACCGACGGCCCCACCAGCGAATTCATCCGCCCTTGCAACGGCAGCCACTGGCCGCCCCGGGCCAGAGGCGTGACCGCCAGGTAGACCATGACGGTGGCGTCGGCACTGGCGGCGATGGCCTCGCTGACGTCCAGTTCCAGCACCGGCCCCTCACCGGCGCGATGGCTGGCCACCAGGCCATCGGGCAGGGTAGCCTGCAGGTCCAGCACACGCACCTGGCCGGCGCTCAGCGCCGAGGGGTCGATGCTCAACTGTCTGACGCCCCAGAACCAGGGGTTGGCTGCACCGGCCAGGTGGGCGGCCAGCGCTTCGGCACGCAAGCCCTGCAACTGGAAATGCTGGGGCAGCAACTGCATGCCCTCCGACCAGCACACTGCATCCGGTAACCCCGTCATGCGAATTCCCTTCGTGATTATGTCGTGGTGAGGTGCACTGAAAACCGCAGTGGGGTCAGCCGTCCTTGCCCTTGAACAGGCTGATGTCGCGGCTGTCGAATTTCAGCCAGGCCGAGCTTTGCGCGTATAACCTGAGGCGATGGGGGCCGGGGCTGGCGTAGTCGGCGAACACCAGCAGCCCTTGTGCCTTCTGGCCGCCCAAGGGGAAGTCCTGGTTGTCGAGCAACTGCCCGGGCACCAGTTCCAGGCTCCACACCACCAACTGCTCGCGGTAGTCGCGCTGCAACTGTTCGCGCTGCTCGAACCACTGGCGCGCGCTCATGCCGCTCAGTTGCTTGAGCAGGCCGAGGTCTTTGACGGCCACGAAGTCCACGGCAATGGGAGCGTCGTTGTTAGCCTTGGGGGCTACGTCCAGGGTGATGCGGTCAACGCCCACCCGCGGGCCGAACCAGGAACAGCCGGCCAACCACACAGGCAGGCAGGCGAGCAGCAGCAAACTGACGATTTTCTTCCTGAAAATGAAATCTTTGCGCTTCATGGCGGTCCAAAATAAGTTTGCCCTTGCGTTTTTATAGACCTGTTCTAGCGTAATTGGTAGTTCGTCAAGCATTCGAATGGAAATATCGTTTCTAGACATGACCGCCCTGCGTGTACGAGCTGTCATGCCTGTTTTTCAGCAAAGGATTGCGATGAACGGGCCCCCTCCGGTGCATTGCGTCCGCCTACCCGCCGGAGACCTACAGCATGGCCCAAAGTACCCAGCACAAACTCGACCGGGTGCGACCGCCCCGCGTCCAGATTACCTACGATGTTGAAATCGGCAACGCCATCGAGAAAAAGGAACTGCCCCTTGTGGTCGGCATCCTCGCCGACCTGGCAGGCAAATCCCTGAAAGACCAAGGCAAGCTGGGTGAGCGCCGCTTCGTCGAGATCGACCGCGACAACTTCAACGACGTCATGGCCTCCATCGCCCCGCGCGCCACGTTGCTGGTCAAGAACACCCTGGCCAAGCAGCCCGATGACAAGGAACAGATCAACGTCGCCCTCGATTTCAAGCACATCGACAGCTTTTCGCCGCTGGAAATCGTCAAGCAAGTGGCCCCGCTCAACCGCCTGCTGGTAGCGCGCCAACGCCTGCGCGACCTGCTGACCAAGCTGGACGGCAACGACACCCTCGACTCGCTGTTGCACGACATCGTGGCCAACACCGAAGAGCTGCAACAGCTCAAGGCGGCCCACGCTGGCAACGACTCGCAGATCGCCCTGGACGCGCCGGCCAGCGAGCCGGGCGCTGCTCCCGATGCCGAGCCCACCGCCTGATTCCTGACCCTTTCAAGGAGGATTTGCCGTGCCCAACTCATCAACTGCCACTGCCACTCAGGTTACCGAGAATCCCGCCACCGAGGTACTGTCCTTGCTGGACAAGATCGTTGCCGACGGGCGCATGGCCCATGACGCCAGCCAACAGGTCTATGCCCGCGACATGCTCGCCGAGTTCGCCACCCAGGTGCTGGACGAGGAGCTCAAGGTCGACAAAGGCACCGTGGCCATGATCAACGACCGCATCGCCCAGATCGACGCATTGATCAGCGAACAGCTCGACGAGATCCTGCACCACCCCGACCTGCAGAAACTCGAAGCGTCCTGGCGCGGCCTGCACCTGCTGGTGCAGAACACCGAAACCAGTTCGCGGCTCAAGTTGCGCCTGCTCAACGTTACCCAGACAGAACTGAAGAACGACCTGGAGAAAGCGGTCGAATTCGATCAGAGCGCATTGTTCAAGAAGGTCTACGAGGAAGAATACGGCACCTTCGGCGGCCACCCATTCAGCGTGCTGGTAGGCGACTACAGCTTTGGCCGCAACCCGGAAGACATTGGCCTGCTGGAAAAACTGTCCAACGTCGCCGCCGCGGCCCATGCGCCCTTCATCGCCGCCGCCGACCCGCGCCTGTTCGACATGAGCAGCTTCACCGACCTTGCCGTGCCACGGGACCTGTCCAAGGTGTTCGAAAGCGCCGAACTGATCAAATGGCGCTCGTTCCGTGAAAGCGAAGACTCGCGCTATGTGTCGCTGGTGCTGCCGCACTTCCTCCTGCGCCTGCCCTACGGCCCCGACACCTCGCCAGTGGACGGCATGGATTACCGCGAAGACGTCAACGGCAGCGACCACGGCAAATACCTGTGGGGCAACGCTGCCTGGGCACTGAGCCAGCGCATCACCGAGGCGTTTGCCCAGTATGGCTGGTGCGCGGCCATTCGTGGCGCCGAAGGCGGTGGCGCGGTGGAAGGCCTGCCCACCCATACCTTCCGCACCAGCTCGGGCGACATCTCGCTCAAGTGCCCCACCGAAGTGGCCATTACCGACCGCCGCGAGAAAGAGCTCAACGACCTGGGCTTCATCGCCCTGTGCCACAAGAAGAACACCGACCTGGCGGTGTTCTTCGGCGGCCAGACCACCAACAAGGCCAAGGTCTACAACACCAACGAGGCCAACGCCAACGCCCGCGTGTCGGCGATGCTGCCGTATGTGCTGGCCGCCTCGCGCTTTGCCCACTACCTGAAGGTGATCATGCGCGACAAAGTGGGCAGCTTCATGACCCGCGACAACGTGCAGACTTACCTCAACAACTGGATCGCCGACTACGTGCTGATCAACGACAACGCGCCCCAGGAAATCAAGGCCCAGTACCCGCTGCGCGAAGCCCGCGTGGACGTCACCGAGGTGGCGGGCAAGCCGGGCGCCTACCGTGCCACGGTGTTCCTGCGCCCGCACTTCCAGCTGGAAGAACTGACTGCATCGATCCGCCTGGTGGCTACCCTGCCGCCACCGGTCGCCGCCTGACCCACGCCTGCCCCGCCGACCCCGTCGGCGGGTTTCTTCTGCCTGATACTTTTCGGAGCCACACGCAATGGATGCAATCATTCTCGACCTGGGCGGCGACATCAAGGGCGACAGCCTGCTGGAAGGCTACACGGACAAGATCGAAATCATGTCCTACAGCCACAACGTGGCCATGCAGGTCACCAACGACGTCAGCAACTCGGAACGCACCTCGGGCAAACCCCATGTGGGTGAGTTCACCCTGACCAAGTTCGTTGACTCCTCTACCCCTTCGCTCAATGAATACTGCTGCGCCGGCAAGCCGCTGCCCGAAGCCAAGATCACCATCGGCCGCAACGCCGCCGAAGGCGACGGCAAGCTGCTGCCGTTCATCATCTACACCCTCAACAACGTGGTGCTGTCCAACGTCAGCGTCAGCGGCGGTACCGGCGGCAAACCGGTGGAGACGATTTCGTTGAATTTCACCAAGATCAAATGGGAACTCACCGCACAGAAAGACGACGGCACCAAGGAAGGCACGGCCGCGTCCACCTGGGACATGGCCGCCAACAAACTGATCAAGGCCTGACGCCGTGCCAGCCCTGCCCGGCCAAACCTTCGAGGCGCTGCGCGCGCCGCTGTTCGAACGCCTGGCCTCAAGCCCGGAAGAACGCCTGGGCGCCCTGCGCCCGGCGTTCGACCACGCGGCCCTGGTGGACTCGATTTGCCAGGAGCTATCCAACCTGCTAAACACGCGCCGCAGTGAGCGCGGCAGCATTTCGCTCAGCGTGGTGGACTACGGCATTCTTGACTGGGCCCACTTGCAGGCCCAGCGCAGCACCGACCGCAACCAACTGTCGCGGGAAATACGCCGCGCCATCCAGCATTTCGAACCGCGGCTGCAGGTAGCCGAGGTGGAACTGGTACCCCATACCGAGCACCCGCAGCAACTGGCCGTGCGCTTGCGTGGCTGCTTGCGCAGTGGCCAGCAGCACTGGCCGCTGGTGTTGGTGATCGAACAGACCGGCCATGGCCTGGAGGTGCGCCATGAGTGACTCCATCGACAGCCAGTTGCTGGAATACTACCAGCGGGAACTGACCTGGTTGCGCCATGCCGGTGCCAACTTTGCCGCCCAGTACCCCAAGGTGGCGCGGCGCCTGGAACTGTCCCCCGGTGAATGCCCCGACCCGCACGTGGAGCGCCTGCTGGAAGGCTTCGCGCTGCTGGCGGCACGGTTGCAACGGCGCCTGGACGACGACTACGCAGAATTCAGCGACGCCCTGCTCGAACAGCTATACCCCTTGGCCCTGCGGCCCCTGCCCTCATGCGCCATTGCCCAGTTCGAGCCCGACCCCGGCAAGGGCGACCTCACCGCTGGCTACCGCCTGCCCCGAGACACACCGCTGTTCGTGACCACCGATAAGGGCGACAGCCTTCACTGGCGCACCACCGCCGAGGTGCAACTGTGGCCCGTGCGCATCGACCAGTTGCTGATGCTCGACGCCGATGAGACGCGTCGTCTGACGGGCATCGCCCAGGCACGCTCGGCCTTGCGCGTCAGCCTGCGCTGCCTGGGCGAGGTGCGCTGGGCCGACCTGTCGCTGCAGCAGTTGCGCCTGCACCTGTGCGCCTCACCGGTGATCACCGCTCAACTGTACGACCTGCTCGCCGCCCATTCGGTGCAGGTGTTCAGCGCCGCGCCCGATGGGCCGTTGCACGCCCATGCCGGCCTACCCGGTATTGTCGGTTTTGCCGATGACCAGGCACTGCTGCCCGAAGAAGACGGCGTGCACCCCGCGTTGCGCCTGCTGGCGGAGTACTTCAGTTTTCCCGACAAATTTCATTTCTTTGACCTGCCCATGCAGGCCGTGAGCGAAGACACCCAGCACCTGGACCTGTACATCGTCTTCGACCAGGCCCCACCCAGCCGCCTGCGCTTGCAGGCCAGCGACCTGCAATTGGGCTGCGCGCCGGTGATCAACCTGTTCCCGCGCACCTCGGAGCCAGTGCGAATCGACGGCACCCGCAGCGAGTACCGCCTGGTTGCCGACAGCCACCGCGAGAACAGCGTGGAAATCCATAGCATCCGCGCCCTGCGAGCCAGCGGTGCGCAGCGCGCCGAGTTGATCGCGCCCTACTACGGCAGCCAGCACAGCCAACAGCCCGGCAAACGCTATTGGCATGCGCGGCGGGTCAGCGGCGTCACCCCGCTGCGGCTGGGCAGCGACCTGCTGGTCAGCCTGGTGGACGCCGGCTTCAAACCTCTGGCCGAAAGCGGCGAATACAGCGTCACCGGCGAGCTGTGGTGTACCAATCGCCACCTGGCCCAGCAACTGGCCGCCGGCACCGTGCTGGGCTTCGAGCGCCCGGGGCCGGTGGCCTGGGCACGCCTGCGCAACCCGCCCACGCCGCAAAGTCAACCGGCCCTGGGTGGTGCGTCGCGCTGGCGGCTGGTGTCGCAATTGACGCTCAATCACCTGTCCCTGGTGGAGGGCCCCGACGCGCTGCAGGCCTTGCAGGAAATGCTCACCCTGCACGACCTGCGCGGCGAAGCCAGCGCCCGGCGGCAGATCGATGGCATCGTGCGCATGGTCTGCGAGCGGGTGCTGGCGCAAGTGGGCGTGGACGCCTGGCGTGGCTGGCGCAATGGCCTGCAAGTGAACCTGACCCTGGACCCGCAGCACTTTGTCGGCAGCAGCGCGGTGTTGTTCTCTGCGGTGCTGGCGCAGTTCTTTTCCCTTTATGCCAGTGCCAACCGCTTCGTGCGCACGGTGCTGGTCACGTCTGACAAGGAGATCAAGGCATGGCAACCGGAAGCCGGGAGGCCGCTGACGCTGTAAGCCTGCGTTTGCGCCAGACACCGCAGGCCTTCGAGTTTCTCCAGGCGCTGCTGATACTCGAACAGGAACGGCCCAACGCCGAGGCCCTGGGCACCGGCACCGCGCCCCATGCCGAGGCATTGCGCCTGCGCGGGCCGCTGACGCCGGTGTTTGCGCCCAGTGAAGTTCAGCGCCTGGAGCAGACAGACGACCAGCCGCCCGTAATGACGTCGCCGATCTTCGGCCTGGGGGGGCCGGACGGCCCCCTGCCCTATGCCTATCAGGAATGGCTGCAACAACGTGCGCGCCTCAAGGACGACGCCCCGGCGGCGTTTCTGGACCTGTTTCAGCACCGGTTGCTCAGCCTGTTGTACCGGGTGATGCGCAAGCACCGCGTGGCCATTGGTTTCACCCCGCCCGATGCCAGCCCCGTGCAACGACAACTGCGCGCCCTGACCGGGCTGTTGCCGCACACCCTGCAAGAACGCCAGGCGCTGCCCGATGCCGCCGTACTGGCGCGCAGTGCGCTGTTTGCCGGCGGGCGGCGGTCGCTGGCCGGTTTCGCCGCCATCGTCCGCCAGCACTTCGGCCTTTGCGCCGCCGCCCATGCCTACGAAGGCGCCTGGCGGCAGGTCCCGGTCGCCAGCCGCAGCGTACTCAAGGTGGGCGCGCGCAACCTGACCCTGGGCCGCACCGCCGTGGCCGGCACCTGGGTCTGGGACGAGCATGCCGGCGTCCGCCTGGAACTGGGGCCGCTGAGCCGCGAGCAGTCGCGGCGTTTCCTGCCCGGCGCGCCGTCGCACCTGGAGTTGGCCGACCTGCACGCCCTGTATTTCGGCCCGGACCTGGACTGCACCCTGGTGCTGCGAGTGCGGGGCCGCGTGCCTCTGATTCTCGGCCTGGCGCACCTGCGCTGGGGCGGCGGGCTGCTGCGCGAAGCCGACGGCGAAGAAGAACAACTGACCCTGACCCTGCACGGAACGCCCACATGGAACTGAGTGGCCTGATCGGCCGCCTCAACCCCGCCTGCCGCGCCGCCCTGGAGCGCGCCGCCCAACGCTGCCTGCTGCGCACCCACCACTTCGTGGAAATCGAACACCTGCTGCTGGAAATGCTCGAGATCGAAGGCGGCGACCTGGCCTGCTTGCTGCCGCGCTTGGGCCTGGAGCGCGATGCCGTGGCCAGCGAAATCAACCGGTCGCTGGAGATGTTCAAGGCCGGCAGCACCCGCACGCCGGCCTTGTCACCCCACACCATCGGCCTGCTGGAAGACGCCGTGGTGCAGGCCAGCGTGCTCAATCTGCCGGCCATTCGCTCCGGCCTGCTGTTGCTGGCCCTGTTCGAACGCGACGAGCGCCGGGCGTTGCTGCTCAACAGCGCCTCGTCGCTGCTGCGTATACCACGCGAAACCCTGCGCAATCAGTGGCTGGAATGGACCGAGGTGTCCCGCGAGTCCACCGGTAGGAAAAACATTGTTGCTGCCGTGGTCTCGCAACTGGACCAATACACCCAGGACCTCACCGCCGACGCGCGCAACGGCCGCATCGACCCCATCGTCGGGCGCGACGGCGAGATTCGCCAGTGCATCGACATCCTCCTGCGCCGCCGCCAAAACAACCCCATCCTGGTGGGCGCGCCCGGTGTGGGCAAGACCGCGGTGGTCGAAGGCCTGGCCCTGCGCATCGCCGCCGGTGACGTACCGCCGTCCTTGCAGCAAGTGACCTTGCGGGTACTGGACTTGGGCCTGTTGCAGGCCGGCGCCGGGGTCAAGGGCGAGTTCGAACAGCGCCTCAAGGGCGTGATCGACGCGGTGGCCAGCGCCGAGAAGCCGATCATCCTGTTCATCGACGAGGCCCACACCCTAATCGGTGCCGGCGGTGCCGAGGGCGGCAGCGACGCGGCCAACCTCCTCAAACCGGCCCTGGCCCGTGGCGAACTGCGCACCCTGGCCGCCACCACCTGGCTGGAATACAAGAAGTACTTCGAGAAAGACCCGGCCCTGGCTCGCCGTTTTCAATGGGTGCACGTGGAAGAGCCCGACGAAATCACCGCCGTGGAAATGCTCCGTGGCGTGGCCACCAAACTGGAGCAGCACCATGGTGTGCAGGTGATGGACGCGGCCATCCATGAAGCGGTGAAATTGTCCCACCGCTACATCTCCGGCCGGCAACTGCCAGACAAGGCCATCAGCGTGCTCGACACCGCCTGCGCCCGGGTGGCTCTGGCCCAGCACGATGTGCCACCGGCGCTGGAAAGCCTGCGCCACCGCGAGCAAAGCCTGGGCGAAGAAGTCGAGCGCTTGCGTCGAGAGCAGGCCACCGGGCTGGATCACCGCGAGCGCATTACCCTGCTGGAAAGTGAATCGCTGCACAACCAGCGCGCCATGCGCGAACTGGAAAGCCGCTGGGGTGAAGAGCGCGAAGCCGTGCGCCTGCTGCTGGCTGCTCGCCGCGAACTGCTGGCCCTGACCGAACAGGCCGACGGCACGCCGGACACCGACGACCGCCTCGACGACCTGGCGGCCGAACTGCTGCGCCTTGAAGCCGGACTGGACGCCATTCGCCAGGACGACCCGCTGGTGCCCGAACAGGTCGACGCCAAGACCGTGGCCGCCGTCATCGCCGGCTGGACCGGCATCCCCGTGGGCAAGATGCTCGCCGACGAAGCTCACGCCGTGCGCACCGTGGGCCAGCGCATGGGGCAACGGGTGATGGGCCAGACCACCGCGCTCAATACCATCGCCCAGCGCTTGCAGGCCTACCGCGCCGGGCTCACCGACCCGCAGAAACCGGTGGGTGTGTTCCTGCTGGTGGGGCCCACCGGCGTGGGCAAGACCGAGACCGCCTATGCCCTGGCCGATGCCCTGTATGGCGGCGAACGCAACCTGATCAGCATCAACCTTTCCGAATACCAGGAGGCGCATACCGTCAGCCAGCTCAAAGGCGCACCACCCGGCTATGTGGGCTATGGCAGTGGTGGCGTGTTGACTGAAGCCGTAAGACGCAAACCCTACTCGGTGGTACTGCTGGACGAAATCGAAAAGGCCCACCCGGACGTACTGGAAGCCTTCTACAACGTGTTCGACAAAGGCGTGATGGAAGATGGCACCGGGCTGGTGGTGGACTTCAAGAATACCGTGATGCTGGCCACCAGCAATGTCGGGGCCGAGTTGCTGCTGGATACGCCCGCCGCTCAACTGGGCTCTGATGGGTTCAACGAAACCCTTCGCCATGTCCTGCTTAAAGCCTTTCGCCCGGCGTTTCTGGCACGCATGACGGTGGTGGCCTATCGGCCGCTGGACCAAGGCACGCTGGAAGGGATTGTGCTGGCCAAGCTTGAAAAGCTGCGCGCGCGGTATAGAGCGGCGACGGGCAAGCAGTTTGAGTTTGATGACCGGATAGTGAAAGCGGTGCTCGCCAAGTGCAGTGGCGCTGGGGCCAGGGATATTGAGAATGTGTTGATGACGCAGGTGACGGGGAAGTTGGCGGAGTGGGTGTTGGAGTAATGAAAATACTTTTAAGGATATCTATATGTGCATAATCCCAGGATCACGGTTATTTTTGAGAGCAGACCACGACCCATTTATAAAAGGAAAATTACCCGATATCAAAACACCACCCTCCGGCCACATGAATTATGACGGAAATCTTAATTATGATCAATCAGGGTATTTGAGCCTGTTCGAATACAAGCGCGACCAAGTCACTTTCCCCGATGGGCAAAATAGCCGGCAGAGCGCATGGTACGCGATAACGCAGCTATACAAGACATACGTGCATCTTGTGTTTATTCCACCAGACGTTCCAGAGGTACGACTCAGTGAGGACAACGTAAAAGTAATCCCCGACAGCGGGCGAGCGCCTTGCCTGTACAACACTGATAATTGTTCTCCGCCGGGAAAAATCAATGAGTATGGCGATGTCATTTCCCACGCGAATCGTTACATCAATGAATTTCTCTACAGTGGGCAATGGGCACAAGGCATGCGAGTCATTACCGTAAAACAGGATTCTGCTATTTTTGGCCTCCTCCAGGAAAGAATCCCGCTCAATGAGTTTATAAAAACAATTGACGCTCATTGGCCGTGCAACAATCGAGATGATTCCAACCCCGACGCTGGCGGACCGGGCTCTGCAATGGCAGTTAAATAGGACAGTTACCCGGTCACCAAGCAGGTCGAATCCTCCAAACTAAAGCCAGACAGGGAGATCACCCAATATGCCTCTTGACTCTACCACCAGGGCATTACTTAAACCCAAGTACGGGAAATTTCCGGGACCTAACTCGGCAACCTATGACAAGGGCGTAAAAACGTCAAATCTACTCACGTTGAACGGCGTGAACACCCCCGGCGCCATCGCTATCGGACTCTCGACATCAGGATGGCTGTACATCGGATTTTCCCCGTCACTCCAAAAAAAATTGCTCGATAAAAAAACAAAATCAACTTTATCCCGTGGCTGGCGCAGGCATCGAAAGCCGGACTGAAAGCCAAAAAAGTTTGGATCTGCACCGACGTAGAAAAGCAAATCGCTAAATCGTCTGTAAACCCGGGCTGCGCTGAAAAAAAAGTAATCACCTCCATTCGGAAATTTGGGGATTCGCTTGCTGACATTTCCATCGTCCAACATCCCGTGGATGGGGATAACCAGATTCTGTCCGCGTATGAGGCGGTAGGCGATCGATTCGGCATGTACATTGTTCCTTGCGACTGCTGTTTGAAAATAGCAACAACCTACCTTTAAATTTAAGGAGCGAGGAACCACGTATTGCACGTGCAACGACTCTCAGCCTCCGAGGCCCATCGATGCCCCGCACCACCGACACAAGTACATCTTTGTCCCTCACCGCCTCCTCCCTCTCAGCCCTCTACCCCGAGGCGCTGTCCGGCGAGGAGGCGTTGAACGCGTTCGGCACCCACATACTTTACGGCCTCAACGACGGCACCGCCCTGACCTTGCCCGACGCCATCGCCACCCACGTCACCGCCACCTTCCACAACGACGCCCTCACCCGCCCCTTCGACGCCCTGGTGGCTGAGATCCGTCAGCTTCCGGCCGACGCCACCGCCGAGCGCTACCAATTGCTGCTGCGCCCCTGGCTGTGGTGGCTGACGCTTGCCAGCAATAACCGAGTGTTCCAGAACTTGAGCACTTCAGACATTGTCACCACGATTTTCAAGGCCCACGGCTTCACCGATTTCAAGCTGTCCCTGACCGGCAGCTACACACCCCGCGAGTACTGCGTGCAATACGGCGAGACCGACTTCGCCTTTGTTTCGCGGTTGCTGGAAGATGAAGGCATTTTCTGGTTTTTCACCCACCAGGCCGGCACACACACCCTGGTGCTGGGCGACAGCAATGACGCCTTCGTGCCGATGCCCAACGGGCCGACAGTGAACTACGTGGGCCAGCAGGTTGGTGTACGCGAGATGCACGGCATTCGGTCCGGGCAGGTGTGCGTGCAAGCGGTGGCTGGGGTGTGCCGGGCCACGGACTATGAGTTCACCACGCCGACCACCTCGCTGTATGGCCAGGCCGAGGCCGTGGCCGGCCCGCGCTCGATTTACGAGCACCCCGGCGGCTACAGCGTCAAGGCCCGCGGCGATGCGCTGACCAAGCAGCGGGTGGACGCCCTGCGCAGCCAGCAAAAACGCTTTGTGGGTGACAGCGATTGCCGCTGGCTGATACCCGGCCACTGGTTCACCCTGGCCGGCCATGAAGACGCGGCGCTGAACATTGATTGGGTGGTGACCTCGGTCAACCACGAGGTGGATCACGAGCAGTACCGCAACCGCTTCGAGGCCATCCCCAAGGCCACAGCGTACCGCCCTGCCCGTGTTACACCTAAGCCGCGCATGCACACGCAGACCGCGCTGGTGGTGGGCAAGGCCGGTGAGGAAATATGGACCGACCAGTATGGCCGCATCAAGATTCAGTTTCCCTGGGACCGCGACGGCAAGAACGATGAGGCGTCGTCGTGCTGGGTGCGCGTGGTGCTGCCCTGGAGCGGCAAGGGCTTTGGCATGCAGTTCGTGCCGCGCATTGGCCAGGAGGTGATCGTCACCTTTATCGATGGCGATCCTGACCGGCCGCTGGTGACCGGCTGCGTGTACAACGGTGACAACACCCTGCCCTATGCGCTGCCGGCCAACCAGACGCAATCGGGCATCAAGACCCAGTCGTCCAAGGGCGGCGGCGGGTTCAACGAGTTGCGCTTCGAAGACAAGAAAGACGCCGAAGAACTGTTTTTGCAAGCGCAGAAAGACCTGAAGATCAACGTGCTCAACGACACCACCGCCACTGTCGGCCACGACGAGACCCTGACGGTGCAGAACGCGCGGACCCGCACGGTGAAGGACGGCGACGAGACCGTGACCCTGGAGAAAGGCAAGCGCAGCGTGACTATCCAGGCCGGCAGCGACACGCTGGACGTGAAGGACACCCGTACCGTTAAGGTGGGCAGCAACCAGGTGCACAGCACCGGCGGCAACTACGAACACAAGGTGGCGGGCAATTACAGCCTGACCGTGGATGGCAACCTGAGCATCAAGGTTACCGGCACCCTCACCCTGCAGAGCGACGGCAGCCTGCTGATCAAGACCAGCGACAGCCTCACCGCCCAGGCGGCCATGGATCTGACCCACAAGTCCGGCACGGCCTTGACCAACCAGGCCGGCACGGCGTTATTGAACAAGGCCGCCACTACGCTGACCAATGATGCCGGCATCAGCCTGGTCAACAAGGGCGGCGCCGAACAGACGGTGGACGGCGGCGGCATGTTGACCATCAAGGGCGGTATCGTCAAAGTCAATTGAGGCGCCACATGGCAACCCGAACGCACGTCGATATACAGCGCGGTGACAGCACCCTGGCAGGCCAGCAGGTGGATGGGCAATTGCAGGGCCCGGCGCAGGTCGACGAAGCCAGCCGGCCGCTGGCGCGCCTGAGCTACGACCAGGGCGAACTGAACGGCCCGGTGACGATGTATCACCCCAACGGCAAACCCAGTGCGCAGATGCCCTTTGCCCACGGCAAGGTGCATGGGCTGGCGACGTTTTATTCGCCCGAAGGCGCCTTGCAGCGCAAGGCCCGGTACCAGCGCGGACTGCTGCATGGCGAGGCCTGCACTTATTTCCCCCACGGCCAGTTGGCTGAGCGCGAGGTGTATCGCGAGGGCGTACGCGATGGGCTATGCGAACGATTTCACGGCAACGGCCGGCTGGCCTTCAGCGCCCATTACCGCCATGGCCAATGCGTGGGCGAAGCGCAGCCGTACGGCGAAGATGGCCGGCCATTGGACGCACAAGGCAAGCCCATGCCGTGGTGGCGCTGGTGGTGGGTGAAGCATGCGCAAGACCGGTGTAGCGGCTAGCCGATCAGGGGATCAACATCTGCACTTGCCCCGGCACCACTACCTTGATGGCTCCCGCCCAGTTGCACATCAACGTGCTGTTGGCGTCGATGGCCGGCATGTTGCCGATCAGCAGGGTCGGTGCGCCGCCGGGGATCCATGGCGCGGCGGTGGCCGGGATGCACGGCATGGGCGTCAACACCCCAAGGGCTGCGGCGGTAGCAGCGGCAACCATGGGGTTGGCCAGGCTCTGGCACACACCGAAGGTGGGAATGTTGACCAGGGGGATGTGGTCCATGATGGTGGCCGCCGGCATGCCGCTGGTGAGCGTGCGGTTGACCGGCAATACGTTCAGCGCACAGGGCGCTGCGCCGAACGAGCATTGCAGGGTGGCACCGGAGCAGACTTGCGGGCAGGACATGGGGTTAACCTCCGTGTTTGCCCATAGCGTAGCAGCGGCTTTGCACCATGACGCGATAAGCGCATTCACCCCGTCTACGGTCTGGCGGCAGCGCCTACAGAGAACTGGGGGCGGGGTGACTGTGTCAATCGCCCAGGGTATCGACCAAGGTCGTCCAGTTGAACGGCAGGGTATCGGCATAGGTCATGCCCTGCTGCGCCATGCGCTCCACCAGGCCGCGCTGGGTGGCAACGATGGCGTGACTCATGTGCGGGGTGACGCCCACGTCGGCGGCGGTCTTGGCCACTTCTTCCATTTCCTCGGCGCGCCGACGGCCATGCTCGGCCACGCGGCTGATCAGGTAGTGCGGCAGGTCGGCGTCCCAGCCCATGCTGGGGAAGCTTTTGTGCAGTGAGGCCAACACCGCGTCTTCGGCGCCATACTGGCGGGCCGTGGACAGGCATTCGGTGGTCAGCGCCTCCAAGCCCTTGATCATCACGCTGCGGCACATCTTGATGGCCGAGGCCACGCCGATGTCATCAGCCACCACACGCACATTGAAGCCCAGCGGCGTCAACCAGGCCGCGACCTGCCCGGCACGCTCGCCGCCCAGCAGAATCGGGGTTTTCAGGCGTTGCGGCGGCACCGGGGCCATGACGGCTGCGTCCACGTAGCGGGCGCCCGCGGCATTCACCGCCGCGCAGGCGGCCCGCTTGGTGTTGGGCGCCACCGAGTTAATGTCCATGAACACTTGCGCCGGGGTCATCAGGTCGGCCGCCTGCCGCGCCACGTCCAGGGCAGAACCGGCGGTGACAGCGCTAATGATCAGGTCGGCACCGGCCACCGCTTCGGCGGCGCTGGCACACAGCACCACCCCGGCGGCGTCGGCACGGGCGCGCAGCGACTCGCCGAGACGGTCGTAAGTGCTGACGTACAGGCCCTGGGCAGCCAGGTCCTGGCCAAGAATACCCCCGGCTTCACCGAAACCGATCAGGGCAATACGAAGACTGTGGTCTGTCATTTGGAGTTCTCTGGCAAGGTGGAAAGAGGCGCCGCCGGGGCGCGATCAGGGAAAGCGAGGTAGGCGTCGAACTGCTGGCGATCGAACAGCTTTTCCCAACGGCAGATCACAAACACCGCCACGCTGTTGCCGATGACGTTGGTGGTGGACGTGGCGATGGCCAGCACCCGGTCGATACCGAACAGCAGCCCCACCGCGCCCATGGGCAGCACACGTACGGTTTGCAAGGTGGCCGCCAGCTTGATCACCGCACCGCCGGCCGAACCGGCGCCGCCCTTGGACGTCAGCAGCATCACCGCCAACAGGCTCAATTGCTGCCCCAAGGACAGCGCGGTGTCAGTGGCCTGGGCCAGGAAACCCAGGCCGCAGGCCATGTACAAGCACGCGCCATCAATGTTGAAGCTGTAGCCGGCTGGCAGCACGAAGCCCACCACCGCCTCGTCGCAGCCAGCCTGCTTGAGCTTGTCGACCAGGCGCGGGAACGCTGCCTCGCTGGAGGCCGTGCCCATGGCGATGATCGCCTCTTCCTTGATCACCCGCAGTATCTTCAGCAGCGAAAACCCGGCCAGCGCTGCCACGCTGCCCAGAATCAGGAAAATGAAGATCAGCACGCTGGCGTAGTAGGTGAAGATGTAGCGCAGCAGGTACAACAGGGTCGAATGCCCATAACTGCCCACGGCCGCCGCCATGGCCCCGAACGCCCCCAGCGGTGACAGGCGCATGATGTAGCCCAGTAGCTTGAAAATGACCGTCTGCCCTTCATTGAGCAAACGCAGGCCCACCCAGTCAGGCTTGGCGCACTGTGCCAGGGACACGCCTACCAGCACCGAGACGAACAGCACGGGCAAAATCTCGCCATCGACAAACGCCGCACCCAGGGTGCGCGGAATGATCGACAGCAGGAAATGGCTCAGGCTGAAACTGTCCGCCGCCAGCGCCGCGCTCTGCCCCGCTGCTTCGCCAGTGAGGGTGTCGGCCATGTGCAGGTGCAGGCCGTCGCCGGGGCGCACCAGGGATACCACCACGAAGCCGGTAAGCATGGCCAGGGTGCTGACCACCTCGAAATACACCAGGGTCTTGATGCCGATGCGGCCCAGGCGGCGGAAGTCACCGATGTGGGCGATGCCGTGGACCACGGTGAAAAAGATGATCGGCCCCAACAGCATCTTCAACAGCGCGATGAACGCCGTGCCCAGCGGTTTCATCTGCACTGCGACGTCGGGAGCCAGAAGCCCCAGGGCGATGGCCAGGGCCATGGCGATCAACACCTGGATGTACAGTTTGCCAAGCCATTTCATGGCGTACCTCATTGTTGTTTTTATGTGCCTTGAGGCTCGCATGGATGGCTGCGGCGGAAAAATGCATTCGTTTGTGAGGGGTATGCGTTTTGTTTATGGAAAACAATACTGGACGGCTTGATATTACGGTCATAATATTATGACCATCAGCCCATCCCGATGGACCCTCGCCATGACCAGCCTCACCGCCGCCGACGCCCCTGTCACCACCGCACCCAGCAAGACCCGCAAACGCCTGCTGCTGACCCTGGGCGCCCTGCTCGCCCTGATTCTGCTGGCCATGTATGGACTGCACTGGTGGACCACGGGGCGTTTCATGCAGAGCACCGACGACGCCTACATCGGAGCCGACGTGACCGTGGTGGGCCCCAAGGTGTCCGGCTACATTGCCCAGGTGCTGGTCACCGACAACCAACGGGTCAAGGCCGGCGACCTGCTGGTCAAGATTGACGACCGCGATTACCGCGCGGCCCTTGCCAAGGCACAAGGCGCGGTAGCGGCGCAACAGGCCCTGCTGGCTAATCTGGACGCCACCGAGCGCCTGCAACAGGCGGTGATCGACCAGGCCAACGCCGGCATCACCGTGGCCAGCGCCGAGCAGGTACGTTCGCGCAATGACAACCTGCGTTACCAGACCCTGCAGAAGACCTCGGCCGTCTCCCTGCAGGACGCCCAGCAGGTGGACGCCACCTTCAAGACCGCCCAGGCCAACAGCGCCCGCGCCCAGGCGCAGCTGCTGGCAGCCCAGCGCCAGATACAGGTGATAGACACGCAGAAACTGCAGGCCCGCGCCGCCCTGCAGCAGGCGGACGCCGACCTGGACATGGCCAACCTCAACCTGGGCTACACCGAACTGCGTGCGCCGGTGGACGGTGTGATCGGCAACCGCCGCGCGCGGGTGGGCGCCTATGCCGCCGCCGGCACTCAGCTGCTGTCCGTGGTACCGGCCAGTGGCCTGTGGGTGGACGCCAACTTCAAGGAAGACCAACTGGCCGCCATGCAGGCCGGCCAGCGCGTGGAGGTGAGCGCCGACGTACTGCCCGGCAAGGTCTTCCATGGCCGCCTGGACAGCCTGGCGCCGGCCACAGGCGCGCAGTTCAGCGTGCTGCCGCCGGAAAACGCCACCGGCAACTTCACCAAGATCGTCCAGCGCGTGCCGGTGCGCGTGCTGCTGGACCCGGTGGATGGCCAGCTCGGTCAACTGCGCCCCGGGCTGTCGGTGACCGCCGAAGTAGATACCCGTGGCGAACTGGACGCCCATCAAGCCCAGTCCAGCGCACCATGAGCGGCGCGGTGCCGTTCGACGCCGCGTCCATGCCCACCGCGCAAAAGGTGTTCGCCTTCGCCGCCATGTGCGTGGGCATGTTCATTGCGCTGCTGGACATTCAGATCGTCTCCGCTTCCCTGCGCGACATTGGTGGCGGGCTGTCGGCCGGCGCCGATGAAACCGCCTGGGTGCAGACCAGCTACTTGATCGCCGAAATTGTCGTCATTCCCCTGTCGGGCTGGTTGTCCCGGGTGTTCTCCACGCGCTGGCTGTTCTGCGCCTCGGCGGTCGGCTTTACCCTGGCCAGCCTACTGTGCGGCGCGGCCTGGAACATTCAGAGCATGATTGCCTTCCGTGCCCTGCAAGGGTTTCTGGGCGGCTCGATGATTCCGTTGGTGTTCACCACGGCGTTCTTCTTTTTCACTGGCAAACAGAAGGTCATCGCCGCGGCCACCATTGGCGCCATTGCGTCCCTGGCGCCGACCCTGGGGCCGACCATCGGTGGCTGGATCACCGACCATTATTCCTGGCACTGGCTGTTCTACATCAACCTGGTGCCCGGTATATTCGTGGCCGTGGCGGTGCCGATGCTGGTGCGCATCAATGAACCGGACCTGAGCCTGCTCAAGGGCGCCGATTACCTGAGCATGGTGTTCATGGCGCTGTTCCTCGGTTGCCTGGAATACACCCTGGAAGAAGGCCCGCGCTGGAACTGGTTCAGCGACAGCACCATCCTCACCACGGCGTGGGTCTCGGGGCTGGCGGCTTTGGCCTTTATCGGCCGTACCCTGTCGGTGAGCAACCCGGTGGTGGACCTGCGCGCCCTGGGCGAGCGCAATTTTGCCCTGGGCTGTTTCTTTTCGTTCGTGACCGGCATCGGCCTGTTTGCCACGATCTACTTGACACCGCTGTTCCTGGGGCGCATTCGCGGCTACAGCGCACTGGACATTGGCCTGGCGGTATTTTCCACGGGGGTGTTCCAGATACTGTCGATTCCGCTGTATGCCTTCCTGGCCAACCGCGTGGATCTGCGCTGGATCATGATGGCCGGCCTGGGCCTGTTCGCCTTGTCCATGTGGGACTTCTCGCCCATCACCCATGACTGGGGTGCCAAGGAGCTGCTATTGCCCCAGGCGCTGCGCGGCATGGCCCAGCAACTGGCGGTGCCGCCCACGGTGACCCTGACCCTGGGCGCCTTGGCGCAGTCACGGCTCAAGCAGGCCTCGGGGCTGTTCAACCTGATGCGCAACCTGGGCGGCGCCATCGGCATTGCCGCCTGCGCGACCCTTCTCAACGACCGCACCAACCTGCATTTCACCCGGCTGGCCGAGCACCTGAACAGCACCAACGAAAACCTCAACCACTGGCTTGGGGACGTGGCGGCCAACCTTGGCCAGATGGGCCTGGACGGCAACGCTGCGGCGTTGCGGCAACTGTGGAACCTGACCTACCGCGAGGCGCAGACGCAAACCTATTCGGACGCGTTCCTGGCGATCATGGTGTGCTTCGTGATTGCCACGGCCATGGTGCCGCTGATGCGCAAAGTGGTGCCGCCGGCCACGCCGTCTGCCGATGCGCACTGACACAGCGTTTGGCGGCCTTACGCTGCTAAAGGAGGGGCATTACAGGTCGTAGCGGTCCACTGCGCGGCGGCGTTCGTTGTCGTCGCGCACGTCGTAGTTGGCGGTGGTCTGGATGTTGGTGTGGTGTGCCAGCTTCTGCGCAATCGACAGGTCGTGTTCCTCGATCACCCGGGTAATGAACGAACGACGGAAGTCGTGCGGCATGATTTTCACCCCCACCTGGGCACCGCGCTGGCGGGCGATATAATAGATGGCGTGCTTGGTGATGCGCTCGCGGGTGATGTGGCTGCCACGGCGGATACGGTTGAACAGGAAAGTGTCGTCCTGCTCGCCCTCACCCAGGTGCTCGCGGCGGTAGTCCAGCCAGGCATTGAGCTTGTCGAAGGCCCAGGCCGGGGCGTACTTGACCAGTTGCTTGTTGCCCTTGCCCGTCACCTGCAGGCTGCGCTCGTGGAAATCGATCTGCGTCAGCTCCAGGTTCACCGACTCGGATTTACGCATGCCCGAGCCATACAGAATCGCGATCACCGCCGCATCGCGCAGGCCTTGCGGGCGTGGGTCGGCGGCGCAGACGTCCATCAACTCGCGAATCAGCGTGCGCTTGAGGTTACGCCCCTGGCTCAGGCGCGTGCCGGCGGCGGGCTTGACCGAGCGCATTTTCAGCAGGTGGTCCTGGTCGATCAGGCTCAACCGCCAGGCCTCGTTCATCACCCCGCGAATGGCGTTGACGTACAGCGACGAGGTATTGGGCGCATAACCGTCTTCGCGCAACGCCGCCACCAGGCCGGTGATGTGCCCCGGTTGCAGCACGTGCCACGGCACGTCACGAATGTCAGTGTCGGCAAACCCCAGGCGATCGGCAGCATCCTGCAGCACGTACTTCATGGTCAACTGGCTGGACGGTACCAGGCGGGCCAGGTACTGCACCAAAGGGTTCTGCACATCGGGCAGCGGTTCGAAAGCGGGAGTATCAGGCAAAACGCGGGGTTCCTCGTGGGGTTCAGAGCGCGGTTATCTTAACAGCCCTCGCCCTGCTGAAGTGCACACGCAAAAAACCCGACCTATTTTAGGGCTGACACGTTTCAGCCGATCGGCAATAGCGCTATGCTGAAATCTTTGTCCCGGTCATCCATGGAGGTAGCGTCATGAGCCAAGATCCACTGAGCAGTCTGTACCCCACAGCAGCGGATATCCCTGAGCAGTACCGTCTGAGCGGGCAGGTAGAGCAACGCGACTATCTGGTCGACGGCGAACTGCGTCGCTGGGACGGCCCCTTGGCCACCGTGCGCAGCCCGATTTTCCTGAACACCCCGGAAGGTGATCAGCAGGTCATCCTGGGCAGCACGCCGCTGCTCGATGCCGACACCGCCCTCACCGCCCTGGACGCCGCCGTGCGCGCCTACGACAAGGGCCGCGGCGCCTGGCCGAACCTGCGCGTGGCCGAGCGTATTCGCCACGTGGAAGGTTTCCTGGCGCGCATGCGCGAGCAGCGCGACGCCGTGGTCAACCTGCTGATGTGGGAAATCGGCAAGAACCTCAAGGACTCGCAGAAAGAGTTCGACCGCACCTGCGACTACATCGTCGACACCATCAACGCCCTCAAGGACGTTGACCGCAAGTCCAGCCGCTTCGAACTGGAACAGGACACCCTGGGCCAGATCCGCCGCGTGCCACTGGGCGTGGCCCTGTGCATGGGCCCCTACAACTACCCGCTGAACGAGACCTTCACCACCCTGATACCGGCGCTGATCATGGGCAACACCGTGGTGTTCAAACCGGCCAAGTTTGGCGTGCTGTTGATTCGCCCGCTGCTGGAGGCTTTCCGCGACAGCTTCCCGGCTGGCGTCATCAACGTCATCTACGGCAGTGGCCGCGAGACCGTCAGCGCCCTGATGGCCAGCGGCAAGATAGACATCTTCGCCTTCATCGGCACCCACAAGGCCGCCAGCGACCTGAAGAAGCTGCACCCCAAGCCGCACCGCCTGCGCTCGGCCCTGGGCCTGGACGCCAAGAACCCGGGCATCATCCTGCCGGAAGTGGACCTGGACAACGCCGTCAACGAAGCCATCACCGGCTCGCTGTCGTTCAACGGCCAGCGCTGCACCGCGCTGAAGATTCTGTTCGTGCACGAGAACGTGGTGGGCAGCTTCATCGAAAAATTCAACCAGAAGCTGGCGGCGCTGAAATCCGGCATGCCGTGGGATGCGGGCGTGTCACTGACGCCACTGCCTGAGTCGGGCAAGACCGAGTACCTGTCGGGCCTGGTCAGCGATGCCGAGTCCAAGGGCGCCAAGGTAGTGAACCCCGGTGGCGGTGCCATTCGCGGCAACTTCTTCTACCCGGCCGTGCTGTTCCCGGTGACCCCGCAGATGCGTGTGTACGAGGAAGAGCAGTTTGGCCCGGTGGTGCCAATCGTGCCGTTCCGTGACCTGGAAACCGTGATCGACTACGTGCTGGAGTCGGACTTCGGCCAACAGGCGAGTATCTTCGGCACCGACGCCACCCAGGTGGGCAAGCTGGTGGATATTTTCGCCAACCAGGTAGGCCGCATCAACATCAACGCCCAGTGCCAGCGCGGCCCGGACACCTACCCGTTCAACGGCCGCAAGAACTCGGCCGAAGGCACCCTGTCGGTGTTCGACGCCCTGCGCACGTTCTCGATCCGTACCTTGGTGGCCACCAAGTTCCAGGACGCGAACAAGACGTTGATCAGCGACATCATCCACGACCGCAAGTCGAACTTCCTGACCACTGACTACATCTTTTGATGCAGTGCCGGGCAAGCCGTCAAGGCTTGCCCGGATCCACTTTCTCACGGCATGATGCTCCCCCGTTCCCTGGGTGGAGAGTGCAGTGCCCAGCGTTTCGCAAACCGCCGATCGACAATCCCGCTACGCCGCTCTGGTCATGGCCCTGTGCCTGCCAAGCGACGTCCTGCTGTACTTGCTGCTGCCCATGCAGCCCCAGGCCTTCGGCATCACCCTCGCCCAGGCCGGTGTGCTGCTGGCGGCGAATCGGCTGGTGCGCATCGTGGGTTACAGCCAGGTCGTGCGGTTCTACGCCCGCAACGGCGACCGCCTGACCAGCATGATCGCGGCGGCTGCGGCGGCCGTGTGCGCGCTGGGCAATGCCACGTTTTCGGGGTTCGCCTGGTTGCTGGGGCTGCGGCTGGTGTGGGGCCTGTGCTTTGCCGCCTTCAACCTGTCCACCCAGGTGATGGCCACCCATGAACCCGGCGGCGCCGCGCGGCGCTCTGGACGGGCACGGGCGCTGGCGGCCATCGGGCCGATGCTGGCGCTGCCGGCGGGTGCCGCGTTGAGCCTGTGGCTGGGCCCGCGGGCGATCTTTTTCATTCTGGCCGGCACTTGCACCCTGGGCTTCTTCGTGGCCCGGCGGTTGCCCGCCCTGCCCCACGCCATGAACAGCGGCGGCAAGCGCTTCAAGGCGCCGGACAGCGTGGCAGTGTGGTCCTTCATCGAAGGCGTGGCGCTGGACGGGCTGTTCATCTTCGGCCTGTCGTTGCAGGCGCAAAAGGTGCTGGGCGGCGACGCGATGATGATCGCCGGCGTGCTGATGGGGCTGCGCTATTTCTCCGAACTGGTCCTCAGCCCCCTGGGCGGCTGGGCCGCGCAACGCTTTGGTGCCACCGCCATGCTGCTGGTGTTCTCCATCAGCAGTGCGCTGGCACTGACGGTGTTCGGCAACCACTGGGTGATTGTCGGTGGCGCCGCAGTACTGGTGCTGCGCGCCCTGCAACTGCCGCTGGTGGCCACCCTGGTGGCCGAGCGCAACCCCGGCCCCGGCCGCGTGCAGGCACTGGCCTCCAACGCCGTGTGGCGCGACGTGGGCGCCGGCCTCGGGCCGCTGTTGGCGGGCATCCTGCTGCCGGTAGCCTCCGCCCCCTGGGTATTCGGCCTGGCCGGCCTGGCGATTGCACTCAGCGCCCTGGCGTGCCAGCGTCGGCGCGTGTAAAGCCTCCAGGGCCGCGGCGCCCGGTTCGCGGCCACGGGCCGCCACAGGGGATCAAACGCGTTCGAGCGCCAACGCCACACCCTGCCCACCACCAATGCACAACGTCGCCAAGCCCTTGTGCACGTCACGCTTGATCATTTCATGCAGCAAGGTCACCAGCACGCGGCAACCCGATGCACCAATAGGGTGGCCCAGGGCAATGGCGCCGCCGTTGACGTTGACCTTGGCGCTGTCCCAACCCAGTTCCTTGCCCACCGACAGCGCCTGGGCGGCGAAGGCTTCGTTGGCTTCGATCAGGTCCAGTTGCTCCAGGGTCCAGCCGGCCTTGTCCAGGCAGCGGCGCGTGGCGCTGACCGGGCCGATGCCCATGATGGCTGGGTCGACGCCGGCATTGGCGTAGGCGGCGATGCGCGCCAACACCGGCAGGCGCAGTTGCTGGGCCTTGGCGGCGCTCATCAGCATCACGGCGGCAGCGCCGTCGTTCAGCGACGAGGCATTGCCGGCGGTGACGCTACCGTCTTTCTTGAAGGCCGGCTTGAGCTTGGCCAGGCTGTCGGCGGTGGTGCCGGCACGCGGTTGTTCGTCGGTAGCGAAAGCGAGGGGGTCGCCCTTGCGCTGGGGAATCAGGATGGGGGTGATTTCCTCGACGAAGCGCCCGCCCTCGATGGCAGCGGCGGCCTTGGCTTGCGAGGCCGCGGCGAAGGCATCCTGGGCTTCACGGCTGATGCCGTATTTTTCCACCAGATTCTCGGCGGTAATGCCCATGTGGTAGTCATTGAAGGCATCCCACAGGCCATCGCTGATCATGCTGTCGATCATGTTGGCGTGGCCCATGCGCAGGCCGGTGCGGGCACCGGGCAGCACGTAGTTGGCCAGGCTCATGTTTTCCTGGCCACCGGCGATGATCACCTCGGCGTCGCCGCAGCGAATGGCCTGGGCGCCCAGGTGCAAGGCCTTGAGGCCCGAGCCGCAGACCTTGTTCAAGGTCATGGCAGGCACGGCCACCGGCAGCCCGGCCTTGATGGCCGCCTGGCGGGCGGGATTCTGGCCACAGCCGGCGGTCAGCACTTGGCCGAGGATGACTTCGTCCACGTGGCTGCCGTCCAGACCGGTCTGGGCCAGCAACTGGCGGATGACCGCGGCGCCCAGGTCAACGGCGGGGATAGCGGCCAGCGAGCCCTGGAAGCTGCCGACCGCAGTACGGGTGGCGGCGACGATGACGACGTCTTGCATGGTGGAAACCTCATTGTTATTGGACGTATGGAACCCATTGTCGAGGATGCAGATTATTTTGATAAGTTTGTTTTTTAAAGCAGTTATTCAGCTTTGCTTATCAATGATGGCCCCGGCACTGCGCAAGGCCAATGCCACCGCCGTCAACGTCGAGTTGACGGTGGCCGAGGTGGGCATCACCCCGGTGCCGCACAAGAATAGATTGTCATGCTGATGGCAGCGGCCCTCACCATCGCACACTGACGTGGCCGGTTCATTGCCCATGCCCAGCGTGCCGGTGATGTGCTGGTTGTTGGAAAACGCTCCCGGCTTGCTATGCCGCAGGTTGGTGCCGCCCATCAACTGCGCAATACGCAGGAAATCCTGACGCGAGGCCTCGGCGCCGCGCCGGGTGTAGTCGTCGATAGCGTAATGCAGCCGCGGCGTGGGCAAGCCCAGCGTGTCGCGACGGTCACTCAGGGTTACTCGGTTGTCGGGGTGTGGCAACAATTCCAGCACGTCCTTGACACTCATTTCAAAGGCGGCGCGGTGGCGCAATTGGGTCTTGAATTCGGCACCGTAGACGCCAGCCTTGAGCAGTGCTTGGGTGGCGGTGTCCACCCGCGACACGTTGGTGAAATCCAGGCGGTAGGCGGCGCGGTGGCGGCGAAAGTCGCCGTCGCGCAGGGTGTTGATGGAGCTTGGGCTCTGCGGGCCGCGGCCCAGCCACAATGCTTCGTCGGCATCGAAGCTGAGCGAGGTACTGGGGTGGTCCATGAGGTTGCGGCCCACCTGGCCCGAACCGTTCGCCAGGCCATGGGGGAAACGGTCGCTGGCCGACATCAGCAGCAGCTTGGGGCTTTCGATACCGTTGGCGGCGAGGATGAAGGTCTGGCCGGTGACCCGGTACGCCTGCTTGTCCGGGTCATAATAGTGGGCGGCGACGATACGCCCTGACGCGTCGTGCTCCAGCCGATAGACCACCGCTCGGGTTTGCAGGCGCACGCCCGCGGCCAGCGCCTGCTGGATGGCAATGCCGCCGTGGTACTGGGCATTGATCGGGCAAATGGGCTGGCAGCTGTTGCTGGCGCAACACGGCGGGCGGCCGTCGTAGACTTGGCTGTTGCGCGCCGCCGTGTTGCCCACCACGGCGTAGGCCGGCGCCAGGCGCTCGCGGATGCGGGCCATGGCGTACGGCTCGGCCACTGGCGCCATGGGCAGCGGCTGGCTGCGCGGCGAGCCGGTGTTGTCGGCGCCAGACACGCCCATCAGCCTTTCGGCGTCCTGGTAGAACGGCTCAAGGTCGGCGTAGCTGATGGGCCAGTCCCGGCCCACGTCGTACAGGCTTTTCATCTGGAAATCGTTGGGCAGCAGGCGCCAGGCCTGCGCGGCCCAGTGCCAGCTGGTACCGCCCACGCCACGGATGTACTGGGTTTCGTAGGGGTACGGCCCGGCCTGGTCCAGGTAGCCGTTGGGCTCGGGCTGGTAGAGGGGGTGCGGTGCCCAGTCATGGTAGGGGTACGGCGCCAGCCAGTCGTGCTTGCGCGGTGAGGCGCGAAAGGCTGCCACCACCTGAGCGTGTTCGATCTGCCCGCCCGCCTCCAGAATCAGCACCGACGCGCCCTGCTGCGCCAGGCGTCGCGCGGCGGTGGCACCGACGATGCCGCTGCCAATCACCACCACGTCCGCGCTCAGGGTATCCGTCATGGCCTATGTCCCCAGCGGTTTCGAAGCCCAGACGCCGTAGCCACCCAGGGCGTAACTGGGCGGTTGCAGCACGTCGCTGACCATCTGCGCGTTGAGGGCGTTTTCATAGGCGACGCAGCGAGCTTGGACGCCGCTGCCGACAATGCCCATGAACCAGCCACGGGCCATGGCTCGGGGGACATGAGCCAAGGGCGATTGCTCGGCGTCGAGGCTGGGTTGCAGTGTGGCGGCGTCGAGGTGGCGGGCTTCGATCAGGGCCAGCACCTGGGTGACCTGGTCGCTGAAACCGGGATGCAGTTCGCTCAAGGCCTGTTGCAGCGCATCAGCCAAGGCCCGGTCGAGGGCTTGCTGGCCGGCGATCAACGCGGACAGGGCAAGGAAATCGCCCTGGTCGGCGGTGTCGATCGGCGCGGCCAAGGCAAAGGGAATTTGCGCGGCCGTCCAGGCGCCCAGCAGGGCCTTGAGCAGGGTTCGGCGGGGGTGATCCATGGCGTCCATTCTCCGGGGCATCGCTGTTGGAACACGGCGAGGCGGAGAAATTCACGGTAAGGCAAAGATCATGCAAAACCCCGTAGCCTCTGCCGCGGGCAGCGGCTACGGGTGGATGTGCAGCCTTGTCAGGCCACAGCGGCGGAAATCAAGCCGCTATCGCTGGCCTTTTCCACTTTGATGGCGATGAACTTCGACGTTGGCGTGAAGGTACGGTCACCGTAGCTTTCCAGCGGCACCAACGGGTTGGTTTCCGGGTAGTAGGCGGCGGCCTGGCCTTGTGGAATGTCGTAGGCAATCAGGGTGAAACCCTTGACCCGACGCTCACGGTTGTCGTCCCACAGGGCCACAAGGTCCACTTTCTGCCCCGGTTCCATGCCCATCTTGCGGATGTCGGCCTCGTTGACGAACACCACGTCGCGCATGCCGTACACACCGCGATAGCGGTCATCCAGGCCATACAGGGTGGTGTTGTACTGGTCGTGGGAACGCATGGTCTGCAGGATCAGGTCCGGGGTGACGTTCATCTTGCGCACACCGGCGTCAACCAGGTCATCGGGTAGCAGGCTGGCGGTGAACTGGGCCTTGCCGCTGGCGGTTTTCCACACGCGCTGCGCGGCGGTGTTGCCCAGGTGGAAGCCGCCCGGGTGTTGCAGGCGCTCGTTGAAATTGTCGAAACCAGGCAGCGTGTCGGCGATCAGGTCACGAATGCGGCTGTAGTCGCCCACCAGCCAGTGCCAGTCCACCGGGTGGTTGCCCAGGGTGGCGGCGGCGATGCCGGCAATGATCGCCGGTTCCGACTTCAAGGCGGGCGAGCGTGGTTTAAGCTGGCCGTGGGAGATGTGCACCATGCTGAAGGTATCCTCCACGGTGATGCCCTGCGGGCCGTTGACCTGCACGTCGATTTCGGTGCGGCCCAGGCACGGCAGGATCAACGCGTCGCGACCGGTGACCAGGTGGCTACGGTTGAGTTTGGTGGCGATATGCACCGTGAGGTCGCATTTGCGCAGCGCGGCATGGGTGCGCGGTGTGTCGGGCGTGGCCTGGGCAAAGTTGCCGCCCAGGGCGATGAACACCTTGGCTTCACCGCGCTCCATGGCGCCGATGGCCTGCACCGCGTTGTGGCCCACTTCGCGGGGCACGGTGAAGTTGAAGCGTTTCTCGATGGCGTCCAGCAGGGCTTTCGACGGTTTCTCGTCGATGCCCATAGTGCGGTCGCCCTGCACGTTACTGTGGCCACGCACCGGCGACAGGCCGGCGCCCGGGCGGCCGACGTTGCCGCGCAGCAGCTGCACGTTGATCACTTCCTGAATGGTTGGCACCGAATGCTTGTGCTGGGTAAGCCCCATGGCCCAGCACATGATCACGCGTTCGGCCTTGCGGTACATGCTGGCGGCCAGTTCGATGTCAGCCAGGCTCAGGCCCGACTGCTCAATAATGTGCGGCCACGGCGTGGCGTCGACTTCAGCCAGGTAGGCGTCCATGCCGGTGGTGTGCTCGGCGATGAAGGCGTGGTCGAATACCGCTGGCTCGCCCTTGGCCTGGGCCTCGCGCTCCCATTGCAGCAGGAACTTGGCCATGCCGCGGAACACGGCCATGTCGCCCCCCAGGGCCGGCCGAAAATACGCAGAGCTGGTGGGCTTGGAGCCGTTGCCCAGCATCTCCAGAGGGTGCTGCGGGTGCTGGAAGCGTTCCAGGCCACGCTCCTTGAGCGGGTTGATGCAGATCACCTGGGCGCCGCGTTCCACCGCTTCGCGCAGCGGTTCGAGCATGCGCGGGTGGTTGGTGCCAGGGTTCTGGCCAATCACGAAGATGGCGTCAGCGTGTTCCAGGTCATGGAACATCACAGTGCCCTTGCCCACGCCCAGGGTCTCTTTCATGCTCACGCCACTGGCTTCGTGGCACATGTTCGAGCAATCGGGGAAGTTGTTGGTGCCATAGGCTCGCACGAACAGCTGATACAGGAAGGCCGCCTCGTTGCTGGCCCGGCCCGAGGTGTAGAACTCGGCCTGGTCCGGCGACGCCAGCGCATTGAGGTGTTTGCCGATCAGCGCGTAGGCATCCTCCCAGCTGGTTTCCACGTACTTGTCGCTGGCGGCGTCGTAGCGCATGGGGTGGGTCAGGCGGCCCTGGTATTCGAGCCAGTAATCGGTTTGCGAGGCCAGCGCCGCCACTGTGTACTTGCTGAAGAACGCCGGGTTCACCAAGCGCCCGGTGGCTTCCCAGTTCACCGCCTTGGCGCCGTTCTCGCAGAACTTGACCATGCCGTTTTCCGGCGACTCGCCCCAGGCGCAGCCCGGGCAGTCGAAGCCGCCGTTCTGGTTGGTCTTGAGCATGGCGCGGATGTTGGTCAGGGCCTTCTTGCTACCCAGCCAACTGCGCGTCACCGCTACCAGAGCGCCCCAACCGGCTGCGGCACCTTTATAGGGTTTATAGCGTTCGACCTGGGACATGGGCACTCCGTGTTCGTGCAGTGAATTCAGAATGTCAGGCTATTCCCGGGCCTGGTAGCTGTCCAATTGCTATTAATGAACGCATGATCGACCCCATCTATGATGGCGAGATGCAAACTGGTAGCTTGCAGCTCCCCATCATAGATGGGGTCGATCATGTATTCAGGAGAAGTAATTAGACCTGTGCCCACCTCCCCCTTATTCTGGCCCCACGAATGACCTGTTCAATGAGGTATGCATGTCTGATCGGACCTTGGTAGACGGCTTCGCCCGGCGCGTGGACTACGTGCGCCTGTCGGTGACCGACCGCTGCGATTTTCGCTGCGTATACTGCATGGCCGAAGACATGACCTTCCTGCCGCGCCAGCGTATTCTAGGCCTGGAGGAGATTGCCGAGTTGGCCGAGCGCTTCGTGGCGCTGGGCACCCGCAAAATCCGCCTCACCGGCGGCGAGCCACTGGTGCGCAAGGGCATTGTCGAGCTGTGCCAGCGCATCGCCGCCCTGCCCGGCCTGCGCGAACTGTGCCTGACCACCAACGGCTCGCAGTTGGCCAAACTGGCCCAGCCGCTCAAGGACGCCGGCGTCAAACGCCTCAATATCAGCCTCGACAGCCTGGAGCCGGCACGCTTCAAGGAGCTGACCCGCACGGGCAACCTGGCCACCGTGATAGACGGCATCGATGCTGCCAACGCCGCAGGGTTCACTCACACCAAGCTCAACTGCGTGGTGATGAAGGGCCGCAACGATCACGAGATCAACGACCTGGTGGCCTTCGCCATCGACCGTGGCCTGGATATTTCCTTTATTGAAGAAATGCCGCTGGGGGTGATCAGCGAGCACAGCCGCGCCGAAGCGTTCTTCTCCAGCGCCCAGGTGCGCGAGGTCATGAGCCAGCGCTACACCCTGCTCGACTCCGCCGAATCCACCCAGGGCCCATCGCGCTACTGGCGCTTGGCCGAAGCGCCGCATATCCGCATTGGCTTTATCTCGCCCCACAGCCACAACTTCTGCGCCACCTGCAACCGCGTGCGCGTCACAGTGGAAGGCCGGTTGCTGCTGTGCCTGGGCAACGAGCACGGCGTGGACCTCAAAGCGGTGCTGCGCGCGCATCCTGGCCAACCGCACAAGGTGGAGCAGGCCATTGTCGACGCCATGAAAATCAAGCCGTGGCGCCACGACTTTCAGCACAACGACGATGTGCAGGTGGTGCGGTTCATGAACATGACCGGTGGCTGAACGGCCGTCTCGACCGTTGAATACGCTTGTCTGCACCCGCGTAATGACCCACCCTACTGCTTTGCCCAACTGCTGAGCCGGTGTTGCCTTGGATATCAAACAACTCAAATTCCTCATTGCCCTGGACCAGACGCGCCATTTCGGCCAGGCTGCCGCGCGCTGCAACATCACCCAGCCCACCCTGTCCATGCGCCTGCGCAACCTGGAAGACGAGTTGAATATCGTGCTGGTCAACCGTGGCCAGCGTTTCGAGGGTTTCACCCCGGCCGGTGAGCGCGTATTGGCCTGGGCGCGCACGCTGATCGCTGCCCACGACGGCCTGTACGCCGAAGCCGCCGCCTGCCGCGGGCAGTTGATCGGCGACCTGCGCCTGGGCGTGGTACCCCTGAGCAGCTTCAACACCACCCAGTTCATTCAGGCCCTGGCCAAGGAGTTTCCGGAGTTGGGCTTCAGTGTGTCGACCATGACCAGCGATGACATCTTCGCCGCCCTGGCCAACAACCAGGTCGATTTGGGCATCTGCTACCTGGACCAGGTCAACGCCAACCATTTCGAGTTTTTCGAGCTGTCCTCGACCCGGGTCGGCGTGCTGTACGACAAGCGCTATTTCACCTTTCACAGCGACCACATCAGTTGGGAAGACGCTGCGCAGCTGCCGTTGGGGATGATCCTCAACGGCATGCACTTTCGCAAATCGGTGGACCTGAGTTTCCGCAGCCGCGGCCTGAACCCGCGACCGGTGCTGGAAAGCGACTCCACCTTCCAGTTGATCCAGGCCCTGCAGGCCGGCTTTTGCTGCGCGGTGATGCCCTTGGACGGCGGTTTCGAAGCCTTGAGTGAGCACGTGGGCGTGCTGGAGTTGCCCGACGCCGAGGTGCTGGCACCCCTTGGTTTGATCATGCGCCGCACCGAGCCGCGCTCGGCCATTGCCGAGAAGTGCTTCGCCCAAGCGCGCACGCTGCTGACACCGCCTTAACGCCCCGCCCCCAGCGCATTGTTACCTGAAAAGGAAAACACCCTTTCCTTTTGATAGGTAGCTAACAAACAGACCCACTGATACATTGCCGGTCGTCGAGATTACCAACTGCTTGACGCCCCTTGTTGAGCCGTTATCCCCGCTCCCCCCGGTGGTAATGGCTCTTTTTTTGGGCTCGGTTTTGCGGGTCCTGCCTTGATAGCCTCACTGCCATTTGAGGCCGTCCGCTTGTGTTTCGGCGTTTGATTTGAAAAGGCCCCCCAACATAAATCTTTTTTCATAATGTACGTTCTGGTTCATTTACTTCAGGCGCTATATACTTTTTGTTACAACGCCTGAAATCGAACCCCGCTGATGTCACGTGCCGCACCGCTCTACCCTGCAGCTCTCAGCCTCGCGGCCGTGACGCTTGCCAGCCTGGTGGCCCTGACCATCGGGCGCTATCCGCTGCCCCTTTCCCAATTGCTCCAGTTCCTGGGTGCCTGGGCCGGCTGGGCGCACTTGCCGGCCGATCAATACGCCCTGCTGCATAGCCTGGTGTTCGACAGCCGCCTGCCACGGGTTATCGCCGGGGTGCTGGTGGGTGCCGGACTGTCGGTGTCCGGGGCAGCTTACCAGGCGGTGTTTCGCAACCCGCTGGTGTCGCCGGGGCTGCTGGGGGTGCTCAGCGGTTGTGCGTTTGGCGCGGCGGTGGGCATTGTCGCCAATCTGCATGGAGTGTGGATTCCCCTGCTGGCCTGCCTCACCGGCCTGGCGGCGGTGGCGCTGGGGGTGACCATCGCCAATCTGGTTGGCATGACCTCCATCCTGATGCTGGTGCTCGGCGGTATCGTCGCCAACGCACTGTTCACCTCATTGCTGTCCATCACCCAGTACGTGGCCGATCCGCTGAACCAGTTGCCTACCATCGTCTACTGGCTGTTGGGCAGCCTGAGCGCCGTGGATCAACAGTCCTTGAAGCTGACCGCACCGCTGTTGCTGCTGGCCATTGGCGTGCTGTGCCTGCTGGGCCGCGCCATTGATGCGTTGTCGCTCAGCGACGATGAAGCGCTGAGCCTGGGCGTGCCGGTGCGACGGATTCGGTATGGGGTGATCGTGCTTGCCACGCTGATCAGCGCGCTGACCGTGAGCATCGCCGGCATGGTGGGCTGGGTCGGTTTGCTGGTGCCGCACCTGGCGCGGCTGCTGGTGGGCCCGGCCAATGCCCGGCTGCTGCCCGTCAGCGCAGGCCTGGGCGCCTGCTTTCTGTTGGCCGCCGACGCCGTGGCGCGCAGCCTGGGCGCAGGCGAAGTGCCGCTGGGCATTGTCACCGAATTGCTGGGTGCCGTGGCTTTCGTGCTGGTGCTGCACCGAGTGCGCCGGGGGTGGCTATGAGCACGCCGCTGTTGCAAGCCGAGGCCATCGGCTACCGCCTGGGCACACGCAGCCTGTTTGCCGACATCAACCTCAACGTGGCAGCGGGTGACTGCATCGCCTTGCTGGGCGCCAACGGCGCGGGCAAGAGTACATTGTTGAAGATTCTGCTGGGGCTGCTCAAGCCGGCCAGCGGCCAGGTGCGCCTGAACGGTCAGCCGCTGGCTTCGCTGGACCGCCGCCGCATCGCCCGGCAACTGGCCTACGTGCCGCAAAGCCACGTGCCGAGCTTTCCCTACAACGTGCAGCAAATTGTCAGCCAGGGCCGCCTGCCCATCACTGGCCTGGGCCGCGCCCCGAATGCCGGCGACCTGGACGCTGTGAGCCGCGCGCTGCACGACCTGGGCATCGAGCACCTGGCGCGGCGCACCTACACCGAACTGTCCGGGGGCGAGCGCCAGTTGGTACTGATTGCCCGGGCGTTGGTGCAGCAGGCGCGGATGATTGTGCTGGATGAGCCCGTGACCGGCCTGGATTTCGGCCACCAGTTGCGCCTGCTCGACCGCTTGCAGCAACTGGCCGCCAGCGGCCTGGCCATTCTCACCACCAGCCATCGCCCCGAGCAGGCACTGGCCGGCGCCAACCGCGTGTGGGTGTTGCACGAACAGCGATTGATCGCCGACGGCACGCCCCACCAGGTGATCGACGCAGCCCTGATGCAGCGCCTGTACGGCGTGCCCGTGCGCCAGATCGACAGTGACCACCACCGTTTTTTCGCCCCCTTGTGAGAGTGTTTGCATGAAGCGTCTCCCTTATGCCCCGCTGATGCTGGCCGCAGCCGTCAACCTTGCCCACGCTGCCGACACCGTGCCGATCCAACTGGGCGCAATCACCGTCAATGGCGTCAAGGAAACCGCGGACGAGCACGATGCCGAGGTGGCCCGCGACAAGAGCGCGAACCTGGGCCCGCTGGGCAATCGGCGGTTGCTGGACACGCCCTATTCGATCAACGTGGTGCCCCACGATCTGATCCAGAACCAGCAACTCAAGAGCGTCAAGGATATCCTGCGCTACCTGCCGTCGGTGCAAGGTGACGGCGCACGCCCGCAAAGCCGCGGCATGCAGGGCAGCGTGGTGCAGAACACCCGACTGGACGGTCTAAACGTGGTGTCGACCACGGATTACCCCGCCGAGCAGTTCGACGACGTGCAGGTGCTCAACGGCCTGGCCGGCTCGCTGTACGGCCCGGCCAACCCGGCCGGTACGTTCAACTTCATTTCCAAACGCCCCACCGACGAGCGCCTAAACCGCGTGACCGTGGGCGTGGGCACGGGCCTGAGCTGGCTGAAGGCGGCCGACCTGAGCGGCCCGTTCGACCCCGAAGGCAAGATCAAGTACCGGCTCAACCTGATGGACGAGCAAGGCCACAGCTACAGCCCCGGCAGCACCCTGCGCCGCCAACTGGTGAGCCTGGCGCTGGACTTCCAGGTGAGCGACGACAGCGTCATCGAGACTAACTTCAGCCACTACAACTACCTGGCCAAAGGCTTGCCGGGCAAGTTCGCCCTGGCAACCAATGCCAGCTTCCCCCATGCCCTGGACCCAACCCGGAACAACCTGGGGCAGAACTACGCCGGTGACAATGACACCACCGACACGGCCAGCGTGCACTTCAAGCATGATTTCGACGGCACCTGGAAGCTGGATGTGGGGTTGTTGCGGCAGATCGCGGATCGAGAATCCACGGGGGTGACCAATACGCTCACCGGCGTGGGTGGCCGATACAACACCACCGTGTCCACCGCCACGGCCAGCCGTTTCACCATCAACAGCTACCTGGCCAACCTCAACGGGACCGAGTGGACCGGGTCGGTGCGTCATGACCTGACCCTGGGCTTCAGCGGTTTCGACTGGAAGAACTTCAACCCGGTCGATGGCTCCACCCAGACCCTGGGCAGCGCAAGCCTGAGCGACCCCGCCCAGTTCGCCGAGCCGGATTACCCCGATTTCACCGACCGCTATCATTCGGCGACCAGCACCCAGCGCTCGTTCATTTTTGGCGACACACTGACCTTTACTCCGCAGTGGAGCTTCATGGTCACAGGCAGCCAGAGCCTGATGTCGGTGCGCAACTACAGCCTGGCCGGGGCGAAGACCAGCGGCTCGAATGACCACGGCCTGAGCGGCGCCGGCAGCCTGATGTACAAGCCAGTCGACGACCTGACGCTGTACGTGACCTATGCCGACAGCCTGCAGCAAGGCGACACCATCCCCACCGGCGACCCGGGTGCCGGAAACATCCTGGCGCCCTACCGCAGCCGCCAGTGGGAAGTCGGTAGCAAGCTGGCGCTGGGTGGCGTCAACCTGTCGTTGGCCGCGTTCCAGATCAAACGGCCTTATGCCTACCTGCATGATGACGTCTATGGCGTGGCCGGCGAGCAACGCAACCGTGGCATCGAGTTCATGGCCGACGGCAAGGTGAGCAGCAACGTCCGCATGTTTGGCGGCCTGACTTGGCTGGACCCCAAGCTCCTGGACACCGGCACGGCCAGTACCGATGACACCCGCATCGTCGGCCTGTCACGTTACACCGCCAGCCTGTTGACCGAATACCAAGTTCCGCAAATCAATGGGTTGGCACTGAATGTTAATGCTCGTTATGTGGGTGCCCGCCCTACGGACGACACTGATAGCCATTGGGTCAGCAGCTACGAAACCTTCGACATGGGCGCCAGCTTCACCACCCGCCTGATGCAGCGCAACACCGTGTACCGTCTGGAGGTCACCAACCTGACCAACGAACGCTACTGGGCCAACATCGTGCCCGGCGGCCTGAACGGCTACAGCGGTGTGGGCAACGCCAGCGCGCAACTGGGCGCCCCGCGCATGTTGCAGGCCTCTATTCAGGTGGACCTGTGATGCGCTTAGCCGTCCTGGCCCTGGCGCTGTGCAGCAGCGTCGCGCTGGCGGTGCCGGTCACCGATGACAGTGGCCAGTGGGTAGACCCCCCAGCCCACCCCCAGCGCATCGCCGATGGCTGGTTCGCCCATCACGCGTTGATGATGACCCTGGGTGCCGGTGGCAACATCGTCGCCACCGTCAACCACGCCGACCGCCAGCCGTGGATGTTCAAGGTGCAGCCGTCGCTCAACCAGGCGCAGACAGTGAACGGCACGGCGTTCAATGTCGAAACCTTGCTGGCCGATAAGGTCGACCTGGTGTTCACCAGCACGGGTGATCGCCAGGCGCTGGCCTACCAGCAGGCCGGCATTGCCGTGGTGCGCATGGGCTTCAACGACCTGCCAGGGCTTGAGCACAGCCTGACGGTCACCGCCCTGGCCCTGAACACCGATATCGCGCGCCAGCGCGCCCATGACTACAACGCCTGGCTCGACAGCCAGGTGACGGACCTGCACCGGCGCACCGCCGACCTTGCGGACGCCCAGCGCCCGCGCGTGTTGCACATTGCCTCGCTGAACCCGCTGAGAGTCGACGGCGCCGACACCCTGATCAACACCTGGATCAACCTGGCCGGCGGCCGCAACGCCGCCACTGGCCTCAAGGGCAACCTGCAAGCCGTGGATGCCGAGCAGGTGCTGGCCTGGCACCCGGACGTGGTCATCCTGGCGGCCGATGCCGGTGACCTCAAGCAGGTGCCGTTGCTCTGGCAACTGCAGGGCGTGAAGGTGCTGCGCAACCCGGCCGGTGTGTTCCCGTGGGATCGTTATGGCACCGAGGTGGGGTTGCAGTTGCTGTGGGCGGGGCAACAGCTGCACCCGCAGCGGTTCAAGGACGTGGACATGGTGCAGCAGACCATGGGGTTTTACCGGCGGTTCTTTGATTACCCGTTGAGCGTGCAGCAGGCTGGGCAGATTCTGGCCGGCCAGCACCCGGACGCCTGACACCCGCCACAGGTCATTGGAAATCCCGGCTCCGGGTATCCAGCCCGCCCAGCAATGGGGTCAGGTCCGTCAGCTTACCCGCAATCACATGCCGCACCCCGCTCTCCGACTCCAGGCGCCCATGCACTTGCAGCAATTGCGAACCGATCAGCGCCTTGCGCTGACGTTCGGCCAGGTCGTGCCACACCACCACGTTGACCATGCCGAACTCGTCTTCCAGGGTCACGAAGATCACCCCGCTGGCGGTCTGCGGGCGCTGGCGGCCGGTGACCAGGCCAGCGACGCTGATGTGACGGCCGTGCTCGATGCTGGCCAGGTCCCGGGAGCTGCGGCAACGCAGGCGCTGCAATTCAGGCCGCAGCAGGGTCAGCGGGTGTGGCCCCAGGGTGGTGCCGACGGTGGCGTAGTCGGCCACCAGGTTCTCGCCCACGCTGGGCACCGGCAGGGCCACGGGGGTGTCCTGGCGGCTGGGCAGGCCGGCGAACAGCGGCAGTTGCGCCTCCACGCTGGCCACTTCCCAGCGCGCGCGGAAGCGGTCGCCCGCCAGGCCCTGCAAGGCATCGGCGTCGGCCAGCAAGGCGCGGGCGCGGTTGTCCAGGCCCGCGCGCTGGCACAGGTCACCGACATCCGCAAAAGGCCGCGTAGCCCGTGCCTGCTCGATACGCACGGCGTCCTCCTGGCGCAAGCCACGAATCATCCGCAGCCCCAGGCGAATGGCCGGCTGCCCTGCCCCGCACGGCTCCAGGGTGCAGTCCCAGTCGCTGTGGCGCACGTCCACGGCGCGGGTTTGCAACTGATGGCGGCGGGCATCCTGCAGCAGCTGGTCGGGGCTGTAGAAGCCCATGGGCCAGCTGTTGATCAGCGCACAGGTGAAAGCCGCCGGCTCATGGCATTTGAGCCAGCAGCTGGCGTAGGTCAGCAGGGCGAAACTGGCCGCGTGGGACTCCGGGAAGCCGTAACTGCCAAAGCCTTTGATCTGCTCGAAGATGCGCTGGGCGAATTCCTCGCTGTAGCCGTTGCGCAGCATGCCTTCGGTGAGGCGGATCTGATGCGGTTCCAGGCCGCCGTGGCGCTTCCAGGCGGCCATGGAGCGGCGCAACTGGTCGGCCTCGCCGGGGCTGTAGTCGGCGGCAACGATGGCCAGTTCCATGACCTGTTCCTGGAACAGCGGCACGCCCAGGGTACGCTGGAAGACCTTTTTCAATGCCTCGGACGGGTAGACCACCGGCTCCTCGCCATTACGCCGGCGCAGGTACGGGTGAACCATGTCGCCCTGGATAGGCCCCGGGCGCACGATGGCCACCTGGATGACCAGGTCGTAGAACACCTTGGGCCGCAGCCGCGGCAGCATGGCCATCTGCGCCCGCGATTCGATCTGGAACACGCCCACGGTGTCGGCACGGCTGATCATGCTGTAGGTGCGCGCGCACTCCGCCGGAATGGTCGCCAGGGTCAGGTCGCGCCCACGATAGCGGCGTAGCAGGTCGAAGCTGCGGCGCAGGGCGCTGAGCATGCCCAGGGCCAGCACGTCGACCTTGAGCAGGCCCACCGCGTCCAGGTCGTCCTTGTCCCATTGGATGATGGTGCGCTCGGCCATGGCCGCGTTCTCCACCGGCACCAGGGTATCCAGGGGGTGCTCGCTGATGACGAAGCCACCGGGGTGCTGGGACAGGTGCCGGGGGAAGCCCATCAGCTCACCGGTGAGCGCCAGCACTCGGCGCAACACCGGGCTGTCGGGGTCGAAACCGGCCTCGCACAGGCGCTCCACCGGCGGTACCCGGTCACTGTAGCGGCCCACGCAGTCGGCCAGGGCGTTCACCTGGTCGGGCGGCAGGCCCAGGGCCTTGGCCACGTCACGTACCGCGCCGGCACCCCGGTAGCTGCTGGCCACCGCCGTCAGGGCGGCACGGCGCCGGCCGTAGCGGTTGAACACGTACTGCAGGACTTCTTCGCGACGGTCGTGCTCGAAGTCGACGTCGATGTCCGGCGGTTCGTTGCGCTCCTTGGAAATGAACCGCTCGAACAGCATGTTCATGCGCCCGGGGTCCAGTTCGGTGATGCCCAGGGCGAAGCACACCGCCGAGTTGGCCGCCGAGCCGCGCCCCTGGCAGAGGATCTGGCGTTCGCGGGCAAAGCGCACAATGTCGTGCACGGTGAGGAAATAGCTTTCGTAGCCCAGCTCGCTGATCAGCGCCAGTTCCTTGTCGATCTGCTCGCGGGCGGCCGGCAGCGGCCCCTGCGGCCAGCGCCAGCGGATACCTTGTTCGGTCAGCTCGCGCAGCCATTGGCTGGCCGTATGGCCGTCGGGCACCAACTCGCGGGGGTACTGATAGCGCAGCTGCCCCAGGTGAAACGTACAGCGCCGGGCAACATCGACCGATTCGTCCAATAAGTCCCGGGGGTACAGTTCGGCCAGGGCCGACAGCGGCCGCAAATGCCGCTCACCGTTGGCAAACAGCCGGTGGCCGGCCTCGGCCACGGTGGTGTGGTGGCGGATGGCGCTCATGGTGTCCTGCAGCGCCCGACGGCCACGGGCGTGCATGTGCACGTCGCCGCTGGCTACCGCGCGCAAGCCCAGTTGCGCCGCCAGGGCCCGCAACTGCGCCAGGCGCGTGGCATCGTCGGCGCCACGGTGCAGTTGCACGCCCAGCCACAGCCGCTCGCTACCGAACACCCCGCGCAACCAGTGGCCGGGGGCCAGGTCACTGGTGTTGTCCGGCAGCCACAGGGCCAGCAGGCCATCGAGCGGCACCTGGGCGAAGTCCTCGCGCAACACCTGATATTCGCCCTTGGCCGCGCGTCGCCGGGCCAAGGTGATCAACTGGCACAGGCTTTGGTAACCCGCCAGGTTTTCCACTAGCAGAACGACCTTGGGGCCGTTGTCGATGCGCATCTCGCTGCCCACGATCAACGGCAGCCCGCAGGCCTTGGCGGCCTGCCAGGCGCGCACGATACCGGCCAGGGTGCACTCGTCGGTGATCGCCAGCGCCTGGTAGCCATGGCGCTTGGCGCGCTCGCAGAGCTCCTGGGCGCTGGAGGCACCCCGCTGGAAGCTGAAATTGGACAGGCAGTGCAACTCGGCGTAGGCCACATCGGCGCTCATGCAAACCAGCCCTGGAGCCACAGGCGCCCTTCGTCACCCACCGTCTGGTAAGCCCAGGCCTGCTGGCCGCTGGCGGTTTCCAGCAGAAAGTAGTCACGGCGGATGTCGCCACCGTCCCACCAGCCCGACTCGATGCGCTCGGGCCCGGCCAGCACTCGCACGTCACAGTCGGCCCAGGCCTGGGGCTCGGCCAGCAGCCAGCCAGGGCGTGGAGCCGCGCTGGGCGCCAGCAACGCCTTGGGCACAGTGTCGGCCAGCCAGGCACGCTCCGGGCGGTGATCGGCACGGGCGGCAATACCGCTGATGGCGTCGTCGCCCAGCCGCGCGCGCAACCGCTCCCGCAACTGCTCCCAGGGCTGGGACTGCTGCGGGCGCTGGTCGAACAGCGTCTGGTGGGTGGGCACGAAGCGCGGCAGGTCGCGGGCCACCAGGCGCACATTGCGGACCGGGCGCTTGACCTGCACCGGCTCCAGGCGGCCGCGAGCCAGCTCGAACAGCATGCTGGCATCGCGCTCGGCGCCCAGCAGGCCCACCGGCACCAGCGTGTCCTCGCCCTCGGCGTGTTCCAGGTGCAGGGTGAAGCGCTGCACGCCGCTGTCACGCCCACCCAGGTAGGCCGCCAGGTCGTTGATCAACCGGCGCAGGGGAAACAGCAGGGCCTGATGGGATTCGACGTCGAAATTGAGCTCGATGCGCTGCTCGAAAAAGTCCGCCGGGGTATAGAACGACAGCGCCAGCGGCCGCAGCCCGCCCAGGGTGTCCAGGTGCATCAGCACCGCGGCGTCGAAACGCCGGGCCACGGTGTCCCGGGGCAAGGCCTGGACCTGGCCGAAATGGCGCAGGCCCATGCGTGCAAACGCCGTGGCGGTGTCACGGGCCAACCCCAGCCGCTCGATGGACAAGGGTGCCAGGGCCGCCGGCAATTGCACAGGCTCAAGTACCGCCAGGCCGTCATGGCCGTTGGCGAGCATGCGCGCGGCCACCGGATTGGGCGCCAGGGTGATGCGGTGACTGAAGCCCAAGGCCTGCAATTCTGCACGCAAGCGTGCCTCGAACTGCGGCCAGGGCCCGAACAGGCCCATGCTCGATTGCACTTCCAGCAACAGCGCTCGGGGGTAATGCAGGCTGACCTGGGAGCTGAAGCGGTAGGCCCAGGCAGCGAGAAACTGCTGGCACTGCTCGATATCGGCCGGGTCGTGTTCCTGGGTGGCAAAATCGCGGCTCAGGGCGTGGGCGGCCGTCAGCGTCTGCCCCGGGTGCAGTCCCAAGGCGCGGGCGGCCGGGTTCACGGCTTGCAGCACCCGGCGCTGGGCCGGGCCACTGATCAATGCCAGCGGCGCGTCAGGGTCTTCGCGACGGCGACGGGCGCTGTCCAGCGCCAGCTGTGGAAACAGGATGCACGCCCAGAGCATGGCAACCTCAGGCGCTCGCGCTGAAGGCCAGCGGCGCGGCCGGTACCAGCCCGCCCCGGCACTTGAGCACGCGCAGTTGTGCCGGGCGCAGGTCGATGGCTATGCGCAGCGCCGCCGGCGACGGGTTATTGGCCGCCTGCCGGGGCCGACAGGCGAACGCCAGGGTCTGGCCGGTTTCGGCCGCTACCTGCAAGCGACGCAGGGCGCGGTCATCGGCGGTCTGCGGCCAGCACAGCACGGCAGCGCAACTGCCCGAACGCAGGCATTGCTCGGCGGCCCACAGGGCTTCGTTGCCCTGGGCCTGGATGACGGCCAACTGGCGCAGGTCGATGCCTGCGGCTTCCCAGGCGGCCGGATAGGGAATGAACGGCGGTGCCACCAGCACGATGCGCTCGCCCGCCTGGCTCAAGCGCGCCAGGGTGGGCCACAACAGGCGCAGTTCACCGCTGCCGGCACAGGGAATGAGAATTTCACTGAGGGCCGCCGGTGGCCAGCCGCCGGTGGGCAAGGCGCGGTCCAGTACCCCATGGCCGGTAGGCTGGGCGGCAACGGGCTGGGCCTGGGCCCGCCCCTTCCACACCCGGCGCTCATCGAGCAGGCCATCCAGGCTGACCACCGCGCCCATCAGCGACGCACCAGGCCGCAGAAGATGCCTTCGATCACCAGTTCCTGCTCGGCGTCAACCACGATGGGTTCATAATCGGGGTTGCGCGGCATCAGGCGAACGCCGTCGCGGTTCAGTTCCAACCGTTTGATGGTCACCTCGCCGTCCAGGCGGGCCACTACGATCTGGCCGTTGCGGGCATAGTGCTGGCGCTTCACGCCCACCAGGTCGCCGTCGAGAATGCCGTCGCCGATCATCGAGTCACCGGCCACCTGCAGCAGGAAGTCTGGCGTGCGCGCGAACATCCGCGCGTCGAACACCATCTGGTCGTGCACACCCACGTCCGGGTCGATCGGCCGCCCCGCCGCCACCCGGCCCAGCACCGGAATTTCCAACAGCTCGGGGCGCCGCTGGCTGCGCGCCAGGCGAATGCCGCGTGCCTGGTTGGGCGTGACTTCGATGAAACCGGCCTCGGTCAAGGCCACGATATGCTTGCGCGCCACGCTGCGCGAGGCAAAGCCGAAGGCTTGGCTGATTTCTGCCAGGCTCGGCGGCTGCCCGTGATCGGCAATGCGATCACGGATGAACGTAAGGATGGCGGCGCGTTTGGGAGATAGGATAGTCATGGAGCACATTTGTACTCCAAGCGGCTTCAGGCTGCAAGCGCCATGCGGCCAGCGGCATGACAAAGGGCCCCGATCACTGCGCATTCACGCCATTGATGACACCCCGCTGCCTGGGCGGGCCTGACTAAGATATCGGCAGCACCTTGCATGCCGGGAAACCATGCCGGGGCGCACCCCCCATTTACTGCGTGCCATTGCAGTCGCATCCCCACCGTGCGCCCTGAATGTTCGGTGTGAGATTGAGGCCGCCCCCGGTTAAGCCCCCACACCGGCAACGTAAAAAAACAAGCATTGGAAGCCCTACCGTGACCCTGACCATCACCACCCTGCTGATCGCCAACCGCGGCGAAATCGCCATCCGCATCGCCCGCGCCGCCGCCGAACTGGGCATCACCAGTGTGGCGGTGTTCAGCGAAGACGACAGCGAGGCCCTGCACCGCCACACCGCCGATCGCCAGGTGGCCTTGCGCGGCCGCGGCGCCCAGGCCTACCTGGACCAGGCCCAGTTGCTGGAGGTTGCACGCGCCCAGGGCTGCGAGGCCATTCATCCCGGCTACGGTTTTCTCAGTGAAAACGCCGACTTCGCCCGGGGCTGCGCCGACGCCGGGCTGATCTTCGTCGGGCCATCGCCCCAGGCGCTGACCCTGCTGGGCGACAAGGCGCGCGCCCGGGCCCTGGCGCAGCAGTGCCAGGTGCCGATTGCGGCGGGCAGCGACGGCGCCATCGGCGTCGACCAGGCCCGGGATTTGCTGCGTCATGGCCCTATCATGCTCAAGGCTTTAGCGGGCGGCGGTGGCCGTGGCATGCGCGCGGTGCGCGACGCCGCCGAACTGGAGAGCGCATTTGCCCTGTGCCAGGCCGAAGCCCAGTCCGCCTTCGGCCAGAATGCCCTGTACGCCGAACGCCTGATTGAGCAGGCCCGGCATATTGAGGTGCAGGTCATCGGCGATGGCCAGGCGGTCAGCCACCTGTGGGAACGCGATTGCAGCCTGCAACGCCAGCACCAGAAGCTGCTGGAAATAGCCCCTGCGCCCTTTCTCGACCCTGCCGTGCGCGATGCCCTGCTGGACGCCGCCCTGACCCTGGCGCGGGCGTGCGAATACCGCAGCATCGGCACCTTCGAATTCCTGCTCGACGACGCCCGTGGCGAGTTTGTGTTCATGGAGGCCAACCCGCGCCTGCAAGTGGAACACACCATCACCGAAGCCATCACCTGCGTGGACCTGGTGCAGACCCAGTTGCGCCTGGCCCAGGGCCACAGCCTGGCCGACCTGGGCCTGCTTGAACCGCCCGCACCGCGCGGTTTCGCCGTGCAGGCACGGATCAACCTGGAGCGCATGCAGGCCGATGGCAGCGCGCGCGCCAGTGGCGGGCTGATCCATGCCTACCAGCCGCCCAGCGGCGCCGGCATCCGCGTCGACGGCTGTGGCTACGCGGGGCTGCACAGCAACCTGGGGTTCGATTCACTACTGGCCAAGCTGGTGGTGCAGGCCCCCGATCTGCCCAGCGCCCTGCGGCGCACCTACCGGGCCTTGTGCGAGTTCCACCTGGACGGGGTGGGCAGCAACATCGATTTCCTGCAAAACCTGCTGCAACGGCAGGAACTGGCACGCCAGGCCAGCACCACGGCGTTCATCGGCACGCACCTGGCCAGCCTGCTGGCCGAGCCGAGTATGGCGCACCCCAGCCGCTTTGCCCCGGCGCCCTCCACCACCGCTCACGGGCCCGCCCCGATGTTGCAGGCGCCACCGGGCTACCTGGCCGCCGTGGCCCCCAGCCAGGGCATGCTGGTGGGCTACGAAGTGAGCGTGGGTGATGAACTGCGCCCAGGCCAGGCCCTGGCGGTGCTGGAAGCGATGAAAATGCAGTTTGTGCTCAAGGCCGAGCACAGCGGCATCGTCCACAGCCTCGCGGCCGCGCCGGGTGACAGCATCAGCGAAGGCCAAGCCTTGCTGTTCCTGCAACCGGCCGAGCTGGAGGCGCTGGCGAGCCACAGCGAGCAGGCACTGGACCTGGATGACCTGCGCGCCGACCTGGCCGAAGCCCTGGACCGCCACGCTGTCACCCTCGATGAGCGACGCCCCGACGCTGTGACCAAGCGCCGTGCCAAGGGCCAGCGCACCACCCGGGAAAACCTGGCCGACCTGCTGGACCCTGGTAGCTTCAGCGAATACGGCAACCTGGCCCTGGCTGCCCAACGCCGGCGCCGCACCCTGGACGAACTGATTGCGCAAAGCCCGGCCGACGGCCTGATCGCCGGCACCGGGACCGTCAATGCAGAGCTGTTCGACGCCCAAGCGGCCCGCTGCCTGGTGCTGGCCTACGACTACAGCGTGTTTGCCGGCACCCAGGGCATGATGAACCACAAAAAAACCGATCGCCTGCTGGGCCTGGCCCGCGACTGGCAACTGCCGGTGGTGCTGTTTGCCGAAGGCGGGGGTGGCCGCCCCGGCGACACTGACTTTGTCGGCGTGGCCGGCCTTGACTGCCACACCTTCGTGGCCATGGCCGGGCTGTCGGCCCAAGTGCCGTTGGTGGGCGTGGTGTCCGGCCGCTGCTTTGCCGGCAACGCCGCGCTGCTGGGCTGTTGCCACGTGATCATCGCCACCCGCAACGCCAGCATCGGCATGGCCGGGCCGGCCATGATCGAAGGCGGCGGTCTGGGCCGTTTCAGCGCCGAGGAAGTCGGCCCCAGCGGCGTGCAAAGCGCCAACGGCGTGATCGATGTGCTGGTGGAGGACGAGGCCCAGGCCGTGCAGGTGGCCAAGCGTTACCTGAGCTATTTCCAGGGGCCGCTGAAGGGCTGGCAATGCGCTGACCAGCGCCTGCTGCGCCAGGCCATTCCGGAAAACCGCCTGCGTGGCTATGACGTTCGTGCACTGATCGACACCCTGGTGGACCAGGGCTCCTGCCTGGAACTGCGCCGCGCCTTTGCCCCCGGGCTGATCACCGCGCTGGTGCGCATCGAAGGTCGCCCGTTCGGCCTGCTGGCCAACAACCCCTTGCACCTGGGGGGTGCGATCGATGCCGTGGCGGGCGACAAGGCCGCGCGCTTCATGCAACTGTGCGAACGCTTCGGCCTGCCGTTGATGTCATTGTGCGATACCCCCGGCTTCATGGTGGGCCCGGCCTCCGAACAACAGGCCACGGTGCGCCACGTGTCACGGATGTTCGTCACCGCCGCCAGCCTGAGCGTGCCGTTCTTCACGGTGGTGCTGCGCAAGGGCTACGGCCTGGGTGCCCAGGCCATGGCCGCCGGCAGCTTCCACAGCCCGGTGTTCACTATCGCCTGGCCCAGCGCCGAGTTTGGTGCCATGGGCCTGGAAGGCGCAGTGCAACTGGGCTTCGCCAAGGAGCTGGCGGCCCAGCCCGGCCCTCAGGAGCGCCAGGCGCTGTTCGATAAACTGGTGGCCAAGGCCTACCAGAACGGCAAGGCCATCAACATGGCCAGCTTCCTGGAGATCGACGCGGTCATCGACCCCCAGGACACCCGCGCCTGGCTGATCCGCGGCCTCAACGCCGTGCCGCCGCGCAAGCAGGGATTCGCCACGGGGTTCGTCGACACCTGGTAACCCGCCGTTGTAGCGGCGGCTGTCAGGCGGTGCACACGCGGTTGCGGCCCTGTTGCTTGGCCTGGTAGAGCAACCGGTCGCAGCACCCGAACAGGTCATGGGGCTGCTGGGCGCCAGGGTTGTCACACAGGGCCGCGCCAATGCTGACGGTCAGCAGGCCCAGGCCGTCGGGCCGGTGGTGATGGACAATTTCCAGTTGCTGCACTTCGCGCACCAGCCGTTCGGCCTGGGCGCTCAACGCGGCCTTTGCGCCCAGCGGCACCAGAATGGCAAACTCCTCGCCGCCATAGCGAAACAACTGCCCCTGCCCCACGCACTCGGCCATCACCCGCGCCACGTCGGCCAGGCAGCGATCACCGGCCTGGTGGCCGTAGTGGTCATTGAAGGGCTTGAAGTAGTCGATATCCACCAGCAGCAGGCCAAACGGCTGGCCCACCTGCTCCATCAGCATCCAGCGCTCGCTCAAATGCTGGTCAAAGGCACGACGGTTGCCCACGCGGGTCAAGGCGTCGGTAATGGCCAGGGCTTGCAGACGCTGATTGAGGTCGTAGAGCTGCGCCTGCTGCCAGCGCGCCTCCTGGTCGGCCAGGAACGCGCGGCGCACGCTGACAATATTTGTCCAGGCAATGAACAGGCTGAAAAACAGCACCGGCAGGTACACCAGCACAAACACCAGCAGCGCCTTGGGGTCGCCGGGGTGCAGCAAGGCCACGTTGCCGATGATCACCGTGGAAATGATCGCCGACACCCACAGCGCGCCCTTGAACGACACCCGCACACCCAGGTTGCACAGCAGCACGAAAATCACCGAGGCGTACAGAAAAGTCGGCACGTCGGCGGAGTGGCTGCGCTTGAGCAACTCGAACCAGGCCACCGCGCAGAGCACGTCGTGCACCGGCATCAGCAGGTCGAGCAGCAACAGGTTTCGGCTATAGCGAAACACCACCAGGATATTCACCAGCCCCACGGCCACCAGGGTGGTGCGCACCACCAGCGAGGCCATGGCCATGTCGGGAATCAGGATGGCATCGGCGAACACGTAGCAATAGAACGCCGCCGCGGCAATCAGATTGATGGCCAACAGGAAACCGCGATAGTGCTCCAGCACATAAGCCTGGAACGCAGGTTGCTGCGCCTCGGGGATGCTCAGCGCAAGATCGCGCAGGCGCCGACGTGCGGGCTGTTCGGGCAAGGTCATGGCTGGGCGCCTGTGGCGACGAAGGGAACTGGCCGCAGTGTAAGAGCGGCGTACCGCGTGCGTCCAGCGACACCGTCGCGCGCGCCCCCGGCCCAAGGCCCTGAAACATTATGTAACCGAGTTCTGTTTGGTTTTGCCCGCATTCATCGGTTCAATGGCGCTTTTTCCCAGGGAGCTTTTTCCATGCCAGCCAGTCAACTCATCCTGCTCGCCATTGTTGGCATCGCCGTCATGGTCTGGGGAGCACGCCTTGACCTGAAAAACCACCGCAAGGAAAAAGCCGAGCGCCAGGCCCGCGATCAGCGCGAGGCCTGACCCCTGCCTGAAGCCGTGAATACCATCGAATCAGCCACTGGCATAACGCCCTTCAGCGGCCAGCCGGGGCAAGGCGCTCCAGCAGCAGTGCCAGTTCCTGCCAGGGCGACTGATCGCGTCGGGCGCAGCAGCCCGGCCGGTGGCTAAAGGCCTGGGCCGGCTGGTTGACCGGCTGCGAAGCCTGGCACTGGCTGCACGTGAGCCGGCCATCTTGCACCGCCCAGCGAAAACTCCAGCTGGCCAGCCGATCACCCGGGCTCATGCTGTTACGCAGTGCCTGTGCGATTTCGTCCATCACTCCCATGTCACCCATGCCCGCCTCCCGCCTGCCTTCGGTTTCGACCTGCAGGTATCTTGGCAGGCATCGGTGGCCAAGGTGCGCCCGCCAGGGGCGCACGGCAGCCATTCAGGTGCCCAATCCGGCCATCACGCGGTTACAGGAATTGCTCGCGGTACTGGGCCGGGGTGCGGCCCAGGCGCTCGCTGAACAGCAGGCGCATGTGCCGTACGCTGCCAAAACCGCTTTTGAAGGCCACCGTCTTGAACGGCAGCTCGGTGCTTTCCAGCAGGTGGCGGGCACGGTCGATGCGGGCGTTCTGGATAAACGCCATGGGAGTCATCTGCACGTCGCGGGCGAACACCCGGCTCAGGTGCCGTGGGCTCATGGCCGCCACTTCGGCCAGGGCTTGGAGGGTCAATGGCTGGTCGAGGTGATCGAGGATGTAGTGTTGCACACGAGTGACCGGCGAATCCTGGGCCGCTACCTCGGCCACCAGCGGGCTGAACTGGGCCTGGTCACCCTGGCGCCGCATGATCACCAATAGCACCTTGGCCACGTCCAGCGCCACCTTGCGGCCATGGTCCTGGGCCACGATCGACAGCGCCAGGTCGATACCGGCCGTGACGCCGCCGGACGACAGCAGTTTGCGGTCATGGATGTAGATGTCTTCGGTGCCCACCACGGCCTTGGGAAAGGCCTTGATCAGCCGCTCGGTGTAATGCCAGTGCGTGGTCACCCGGTGCTCGTCCAGCAGGCCGGCATGGCCAAGGATAAACGCGCCGGTGCAGATCGAACCGTAGCACGGCAGGTGCCGGGCGGTGGCCGCCAGCCAGTTCACCAGTTCGGGATGACGGGCGTTGTAGGCCCCTGGGCCGCCTGGCACCAGCAACAGATCGATGCCTGCGGTGGCGTCGGTGATCAGGTGGTCGGTGTGCACGGTGATGCCGTTCGAGGCGCGCACACTGTGCTGGGCAGTGGCGTAGGTGGCGATTTCGTAGCGATGGCAGTCAGCCAGGTAGCGGTTGGCGATGGAAAACACCTCCACCGGACCTGCCATGTCCAGAAGAAGAAAATCGGGGTACAGCACGATTGCAATGCGTTTCATGTCCAGGGGCCGCTGCCGATGTCCGTGGACGCGACAGTACCTTGTCCGGCAAGAATGGCAAGCGTTTACCCTGGGGTTGTCACGGACAGCGCTGTGGGAGCTGGCTTGCCAGCGAGCTTGGGGGCCCCAGAAGCTCGCGGCAAAGCCAGCTCCCACAGGTGCAGGTTGCGCAATGCAGCCTTACTTCTTGGCAGTCAGCGCCACGTAGCTGTTCATCAGGTTGCGGTAGTTGGGCAGGCGCTGGGACAGCAGGTTGCCCAGGCCTTCGATGTCATTGCGCCAGTCGCGGTGCAGTTCGCAGGCCACGGCGAACCAGTTCATCAGCTGTGCGCCGGCCGCACTCATGCGTGCCCAGGACGCCTGTTGCACGGTTTCGTTGAAGGTGCCCGAGGCGTCGGTCACCACGAACACGTCAAAGCCTTCGGCCAGCGCCGACAGGGTCGGGAACGCCACGCAGACGTCGGTGACCACGCCGGCGATGATCAGTTGCTTGCGGCCGGTGGCCTTGATGGCCTGCACGAAGTCGGCATTGTCCCAGGCGTTGATCTGGCCAGGACGCGGGATGTACGGCGCGTCCGGGAACATTTCCTTGAGCTCCGGCACCAACGGGCCGTTGGGGCCGTTTTCGAAGCTGGTGGTGAGGATGGTGGGCAGGCCGAAGAACTTGGCGCAGTCAGCCAGGGCCAGCACGTTGTTCTTGAATTCGTTGGGCGAGAAATCCTGGACCAGCGAGATCAGGCCGGTCTGGTGGTCGACCAGCAATACCACGGCATCGTCTTTGTTCAGGCGGTTGTACACAGGCGAGTTACTCATGACGGACTCCTAACGGGTGGGATGAACGGATTCAGAACGAGAAACAGGAACAGCCCAGCGCACCCCAGAAACCCTGGAAGTCGCTGATGGGCGCGTTGGACTGCCGCGCCCGGTCGTGACCATGGGCGTGCACGGCGCACGGGCCGCTGCAGTGGTGAACCTGCTGCGCCATGGGCGCCTGGGGCCGCCAGTGGCCGGGTACATTGACCACCGGCGACCAATCGGGCATCACCGGCACCCGTGGCGGCGCCAGGTCGGAAAACTCGGCGTCGGCATGTACCACGTTGCCGCCAACCACGGTCAGCACCGATTCCAGCCACTTGATGGCCTCTTCCTCGACACTGAAATAGTCCGCCGACAAGGCCACCACGTCGGCCAGTTGGCCGATCTTGATCTGGCCCTTGTTACCCTGTTCCGAGGAGAACCAGGCGCTGCCATGGGTGAACAGTTCCAACGCGGTGGCACGGGGCAAGCCTTCGGGCTGCAAGGCCAGGCCGCCGACGGTGCGGCCGCTGACCATCCAGTACAACGAGGTCCAGGGATTGTAGCTGGACACCCGGGTGGCATCGGTGCCGGCGCCCACCGGTACGCCTTCGGCCAGCATGCGCTTGATCGGCGGCGTGGCTTCGGCGGCCTGCTGGCCATAACGATCGACGAAATACTCGCCCTGGAAGGCCATGCGGTCTTGAATGGCGATGCCGCCGTTAAGGGCGCGCACGCGTTCGATGTTGCGCGGTGAGATGGTTTCGGCGTGGTCGAAAAACCACGGCAGGTTGTTGAACGGGATGTCGCGATTGACCTTCTCGAACACGTCCAGCATGCGCGAGATAGACTCGTCATAGGTGGCGTGCAGGCGGAACGGCCACCGCTGTTCCACCAGGTGGCGCACCACTGGCTCCAGCTCTTCTTCCATGGTGTGCGGCAGGTCTGGGCGCGGCTCCAGGAAGTCCTCGAAGTCGGCGGCCGAGAACACCAACATTTCGCCTGCGCCGTTGTGGCGCAGGTAGTCGTCGCCCTGGTGCAGCTTGACGCTGGAAGTCCAATTCTTGAAGTCGGTGAGCTCTTGCTTGGGCTTCTGGGTGAACAGGTTATAGGCAATGCGCACGGTCAACTGGTCATCCTTGGCCAGTTGCTCGATCACCTTGTAGTCATCCGGGTAGTTCTGGAAGCCGCCGCCGGCGTCGATCACGCTGGTCAGGCCCAGGCGGTTGAGCTCACGCATGAACTGGCGGGTGGAGTTGACCTGGTATTCCAGCGGCAACTTCGGCCCCTTGGCCAGGGTGGCGTAGAGGATCATGGCGTTGGGGCGGGCGATCAGCATGCCGGTAGGGTCGCCATTGGCGTCGCGCTGAATCTCGCCACCTGGCGGGTTCGGCGTGTCGCGGGTGTAGCCTACTACGCGCAGGGCTGCACGGTTGAGCAAGGCGCGGTCATACAGGTGCAGCACAAACACCGGGGTGTCGGGGGCGGCCTGGTTGAGTTCCTGCAGGCTGGGCATGCGCTTTTCGGCGAACTGGAATTCGTTCCAGCCGCCCACCACGCGCACCCACTGCGGGGTGGGCGTGCGGTCGGCCTGTTGCTTGAGCATGCGCAGGGCATCGGCCACCGACGGCACACCTTCCCAGCGCAGCTCCAGGTTGTAGTTGAGGCCGCCGCGTATCAGGTGCAGGTGCGAGTCGTTGAGACCCGGAATAAGGGTGCGGCCCTTGAGGTCGATGACCTGCGTGGCCGTGCCCCGAAAGGCCATGGCCTGGGCGTCGCTGCCCACGGCCACAAAGCGTCCTTCACTGATGGCCACGGCGCTGGCGCTAGGGTTGTGCCGGTCCACGGTGTGAAACTTGCCATTGAACAGAATCAGCTCGGCGTTCATTGCAACTCCTTCAAGCGTGAAGATTCAGGCGTAGCGCAGCCGCCCGGGCAGGCGTATGCCCAGGGCCAATCGGCCGGGGCCGCCTATCAGGATGGTGGTGAACAAAATCAGCAGCAGCCAGGCGAACTGGCCCTCCAGGAGGGTCCATTCGGGGTGCACGAACACCAGCGCCACCAGCAGCACGGCCAGCACCGGCAAGCACGCCAGCCGGGTGAGCACGCCGGTGATAATCAGCAGCGGGCACAGCACCTCGGCAAAAATGGCCAGGCACAGGGTGGGCACCGCGCCCAGGTGGAACGGGTCTTCGATGAGGGCCAACTGGGCGTGAAAGTCGAGCAACTTGGGCAGGCCGTGCACCGTCAACAGGAACACCGCGGCGCACACCCGCAACCAGAGCAGGGCGGCGTCAGCAGTTGCGGCGCGGGGCAGGTTCATCGACGGTCCTTGCGGGGTGATCAGGAGCGCCTATCATGGCTGCCCTGCCCCGGGACCGATTGCACGGGTGTGCTGTGTTTTGAACCGGTGTGCGCCCGTGCATCGCACCGCCTTGCCGCTCGTGCAGCCGCTGCCGCCACGCTGCGGCTTCACAAGCAGGCCGCAGTTGTTACCCGGCCAGCGGTGCGGCCATCACTCGGGTGATATGGGCGCGCAGCCAGCGCTCGGCCGGGTCGTTGTCGTGCACCCCGCTCCACACCATGGACAACTGCGCCGGCACGATCGGGAACGGCGGCTCGTCGGCGCGCAGCGCGCCGTCTTCCACCAGCGCGCAGGCCGCGTAGTCCGGCACGGTGGCAACCAGGTCGCTGCCCTTGAGCAATGCCCGCAGGCCATGGAATTGGGGCACGCCCAGCACCACGCGACGGGTGCGGCCGACCTTGGCCAGGTCCAGGTCGATGTTGCCGCTCAAATCGCCGGAAAACGACACCATGGCGTGGGGCCGCTCGCAGTATTCATCCAGGGTCAGCGGCCCCGCCTGGCTGTCGCCGCGCAGCACCTTGCAACCGATGTCGCGCAGCTTGCGGCGCTTGGCGTTGGCCGGCAGGTCGGTGGTGTAGCTCACCCCCACGGAGATCTCGCCGCTGGCCAGCAAGGCCGGCATCAACAGGTAGTTGGCCCGGCGCACCACAATAATGATGCCCGGTGCTTCTTCGCGCAGTTGCGCCAGCAAGGGCGGGAACAGACCGAACTCGGCGTCGTCGGACAGGCCGATGCGGAAGGTGGCGCAACTGCTGGTCGGGTCAAAATCCTTGGCCCGGCTGACCGCCCCGGAAATGGTGTCCAGCGCAGGCCGCAGCTCATCGAGAATGGCCAGCGCGCGCAGGGTGGGCTCCATGCTTCGGCCGTTGCGGATCAGCAGCGGGTCATCGAACAGATCGCGCAACCGGCCCAGGGCGGCGCTGACCGCCGGCTGGCCTATGAAATGCTTTTCCGCCACCCGGGTCAGGTTGCGTTCAAACATCAGGGCCTCGAACAGCACCAGCAGGTTCATGTCGACGTGGCGCAGGTCGTTGCGGTTCATGGCGGGCTCCATGGCGGACGGGGAATGGGCGACCTCACAGTGAAGCATAACCGCTGGGATTTTTTTTGAATGGATGTGCTTAAACTTGCGCCTCGCGGCCGTCACGCCATTGTGTAGCCGCAGCCTGGCGGCAGCCGCTGCAGCGGTGGCGTGCATCCCCGTTGCCTGCATGCGATGCTTGGGGTTTTGATACGGAGTACACGCCATGCAAATCGCCTTCCTGGGCCTGGGTACCATGGGCCTGCCCATGGCTGCCAACCTGTTGAAAGCCGGTTACCCGGTGCGCGCCTGGAACCGCTCGCCCGATCCGGTTGCCCGGCTGGCCGTGCTGGGCGCCGAGCCTGCCGCCACCGCCCGTGACGCCGTGGAAGGCGCCGACGTACTGATCTCGATGCTGGCCGACGACGCCGCCACCTTGGCCACCTTGGTAGACGGTCAGGCCCTGGACGCGCTCAAGCCCGGCGCCATCCACATCAACATGGCGACCATTTCCGTGGCCCTGGCCAATCAGCTGCTGGCCCTGCACCAGGCCCGGGGCGTGGCCTATGTGGCCGCGCCGGTACTGGGCCGGGTCAACGTAGCCGAGGCCGGGCAGCTGCAGATTTTGACCGGCGGTGACAGCGCGGCGCTGGCCACGGTGCAACCGCTGTTCGATGTACTGGGGCAAAAGACCTGGCCCTTCGGCGAGCGGCCCGAGCAGGCCAACGCGGTGAAGCTGTCGGTGAATTTCATGATTGCCAGCGCCATTGGCGCCATGAGCGAAGCCAGCGCGCTGGTGGAGGGTTATGACGTGGCCAAGGCCGGCCTGCTGGAGCTGGTGACCTCTACCCTGTTCAACGCCCCGGTGTACAAAGGCTACGGCGCGGCCATCGCCGAGCAGCGCTTCGAACCGGCAGGCTTCAAGCTGGCACTGGGCCTGAAGGACGTGCGCTTGGCCATGGACGCTGCGCAACAGGTCAACGTGCCGATGGCGCTGGCCAGCACCCTGCGCGACAGCCACATCGAAAGCCTGGCCCACGGCGAAGGCCACCTGGACTGGGCGGCGCTGTCGCGCACGGCAGCACGCCGTGCCGGGCAAGCCTGATATCGCAGGTGCGTAACCCGTAGCTGCCGAAAGGCTGCGAAAAGGTCCGTAATCCCTTCGGCGGTGTGGTGGCGATCGCGAGCCTTCGCCGCCTGGCGGCAGCTGCGTTATTGTCGGCGTCTCAGGCGGTGCGCGGCATATGCAGGGGTCAGTTGGCGTGGGCGCCCAGGCGCGAGCCGGGGCCGTAGGCGGCGGCGAAGGCCGGCCGGTCCTGCAGGCGGGTGTACCAGTTGGCCACATTCGGGCGCTGGTCCCACAGGGACGTCAGGCCCAGGTCTTCCAGGCGCACGATGCTCGGCATCATGGCGATGTCGGCCAGGGTCAGTTCTTGATGGGCGATCCAGGGCTTGTCGGCCAAGGCCAATTCCATGCGGTCCAGGGACTGTTCGATGCGTTCCATGGCGCCTTCAAGCTTCTCTGGGGCAAAGCCTTGCGGCCCCACTTCCAGGGCGAAATGCTTGCGCAGCGGCAGACGGTTGGCAAAGCCTTGGCGCTGCTCGTCGCTCATGTTGCGCAGGCCACCGCCGAAAAACTGCTGGAACGAGGGGTAACGGATGGCCGGGGTCATCACCTCATCCAGGTACGCCACCCAGGCCCTCATATGAGCCCGTTGCACCGGCAGGGCCGGCACCAGCCGGGTCTCGGGAAATACTTCGTCCAGGTATTCGTTGATCACGCTGGAGTCGACGATGACCTGCCCATCGTGAGTCAGGCTGGGCACCAGGCCGTTGGGGTTGATGGCCAGGTATTCCGGGGCCAAGTGCTGGCCCTGGTCCAGGCGCAGACGTTGGTCGGTATAGGCCAGGCGCTTGTGCGCCAACACGAAGCGCACGCGCTGGCTGCAGGTGGAAATACCGGCGTTGAACAGTACGAGTTCAGTCATTTCAAGCTCTCACTCAGTGATGATGGCCACGGCGCGGACGAAGCCCGCCGAGGCGTGTTTGATCTTGTAGGGGAAGCACGACACCGTGAAGCCGCTGGCGGGCAGCTGTTCCAGGTTGGCGAGCTTTTCCATCTGGCCATAGCCAATGTCGCGCCCCGCCTTGTGCCCTTCCCAGATGATGGCGGCGTCGCCGCTGGCGGCGAAGCGTTCGCGGGTGTACTTGAAGGGCGCGTCCCAGCTCCAGGCATCGGTGCCTACCACCCGCACGCCACGGTCCAGCAGGTACAGCGTGGCCTCGCGGCCCATGCCGACACCCGCGTCCAGGTAGCCGGGCTGGCCGAACAGGCTGCCGGCCCGGGTGTTTACCAGCACAATGTCCAACGGTTGCAGCACATGGCCGATGCGCGCCAACTCGGCCTCGACCTCGGCGGCGCTGATCACGTGGCCGTCGTCGAAGTGGCGAAAGTCCAGCTTCACCCCCGCTTGCAGGCACCACTCCAGCGGCAGTTCGTCGATGCCCCACGCCGGCTTGCCGCCGTCGGTGGTCGAGGCGTAGTGCCAGGGCGCGTCCATGTGCGTGCCGCTGTGGGTGGTGATGAACAGGCGCTCGGCGGCCCAGGACTCATTGCCCGGCAACTGGTCAAGGGACAGCCCGGGAAACATCGCGGCCATCTCCGGCCATCCCTGCTGGTGGTCCATGTACTCGATGCGTGGCAGCAAGGGCGGCGGGTCGGTGTAGGGATTGTTGTCCAAAGTCACGGACAGGTCGATCAGGCGGCGTTCAGGCTTCATGGCAGGGGTTTCCTTGTGCAATACGGCGCGTGGCGGGCGCCAGGTCCAGGGCATTGCGCACCAGCGCGGCAGCGCTGCCGTCATGGCGCAGGCCCAGGGCGCGGGCCTGTGGGGTCTTCAACGGTGGCTGACGGCCAAACTGCGCCTCCAGCTGGGGATCGGGGTGGTAGCTGACCAGGGCCCGGCAGGCATCACCGAAACGCTCGGCCAGCGCCTCCATCACCTGGGCGATGGACAGGTGCAGTACCGGCAGTTGCCACACCCGGGGCGCGTCCACGGCCAGCGGCAGTTCGGCGGCGCGCAACAGGTTGTCGACACAGCAGCGGGCCGACATCCACCAGGCCGTGGCCTGCGGCGATACCGGGCACTGGTAGGCCTGCCCGGCCGCCACATGGCGCATAAGCTCGCTCATGAACGCCGAGCGCAGCCCCTGGCCATCGCCGGGCCGCGCAACGATGCCGGGCAGGCGCAGGGCGCGGCCATCCACTTCGCCACGGCGCGCCAGGTCGCCGAGGGCGATTTCCACCATGCGCTTGTGCGCGCCATAAGACAGCTGCGGCGCCGGCGCGGCGCTTTCGTCGAGCCGCGCGGGCAGGTCGCCGCCGTACACCGCCACGCTGCTGGCAAACACCAGCACCGGCGGGCAGGCCTTGTTGCGCAGTTGTTGCAGCAGTTCCAGGCTGGCCGCCAGGTTTACCTCGTAACCCAGTTCGTACTGACGCTCGGCGGCGCCACCGGGGATGCTCACCAGGTGAAACACCAGGTCGATGCCGTCGGCCAGCACCCGGCGCATCAACGCAGTGTCGGTGACGCTGCCGGGGTGCAGACGCAGCCGCGGCTGGGGGGTGAAACTGTCGAGGTTCATGTCCAGCAGGCGCAAGGTGCCGATGGCCTGGCCGCGCAGGCTGGCCAGCCCCAGCAGGCGCTTGACCAGCAGTTGACCGAGAAAGCCGTTGGCGCCGGTGATGAGGATACGCAGGCCGTTGCTGTCAGCCATGGGCTGCCACCACTCGCTGGTCGATGGCACCGAACACCGATTGGCCGTCCAGGCCGATGACGTCCATGTGCACCCGCTCGCCGAATTGCAGGAAGCCGGTGCGCGGGCTGCCGTGTTCGATCATCTCGATGGCCCGGCGCTCGGCGATGCAGGCCGACCCGACCGATCGGTCTTTATTCGACACGGTGCCCGAGCCCACCAGCGTGCCCGCGCCCAGCCGACGTGTCAGCGCGGCATGGGCGATCAACTGGGCAAAGCTGAAATTCATCTCGCCGCCATGGGGGTGGCCGAACCATGCGCCGTTGCGTTGCACCTGCAAGGGCAGTTGCACGCGGGCGTCGGCCCAGGCAGTGCCCAGTTCGTCCGGGGTGACCGCCACCGGGGCGAAGCTGGACGACGGCTTGGCTTGCAGGAAGCCGAAGCCGGTGAGCATTTCCCGCGGCGCCAGGGCGCGCAGGCTGACGTCGTTTACCTGCAACAGCAGTTTGATGTGCGCGGCCGCCTGATCGGCCGGACAGCCCAGCGGCACGTCGTCCACCAGCACCACGAACTCGCCTTCAAAATCAATGCCCTGGGCCTCGCTGGGCAGCGCCAGGTCATCCCGAGCGCCATGAAAATCATCGCCCGCGCCCTGATACATCAACGCGATACGCTCGACACCTTCGATAGGGTCGAGGTTGAATGCTTTCTGCATCAAGGTGCCGTGGTTGAGAAAGGCTGAGCCGTCACACCACTGATAGGCGCGTGGCAAGGGCGCCATGGCCTGGCGTGCGTCGAAAGGTTGCACGCCAGGCGCGCGGCCCTCTTCCAGCAACCCGAACAGTGCCTGTAACTGCGGCGCGCTCGTGGCCCAGCTATCAATGGCTTGCTGCAAGGTGGCGGCAACGCCCCGGGCACATACGTAGCGTTGCAGGTCGCGGGACACCACCACCAACTGGCCGTCACGGCTGCCGTCTTTCATGGTCGCCAGTTTCATCCCTGCACCCCTTCGGCAAAACGCCCGTCCAGCAGGATGAAGACAATGCGTGCCATGTGTTCGGTGCGGTTGCTCCAGGCGTGATTAGTGCCGCGCTGCACCACCACGTCACCGCGGGTGAGGTGCACGTCCTGGTCATCGACCACCAGCCACACTTCGCCTTCGGTGACGATGCCGTAGTCGACCGTCTCGGTGCGGTGCATCAGCCGGTGGCGGGCGTTGGCCGTGCCGGTGCTGGCATGAGCCTGGCCGATTTCGGCGAAGGCCTGGGCGGCCGCGTCGGCGCTGATGCTGTTTTGCACGCTGTCAGGCGGGATATCCACCACCCGAATCACGCTGCCCAGGGCGCCTGGGCTCAATTGCAGGGGCTTGCACGTGGGGTCGTCGCCGTTGTCGATGGGCGCCGGGCTGGTGGCGGTGTTCCAGATCTCGTGAAACACCGTGCCAGGCACCGCTTGCAGTTCAACGACGTTGGGCGTGGGGCCACTGATGGCCACGGTGGCCTTGCCGTCGCTGTCGTGGCCGGTGACCACGCGTTTAAAGCCGGGAAGCGTGTGCATGCTCAATTCCTTGTTTAATTGCCGTCGCCGATGGTGGTGCCACCGTCGACTATCAGGTTCTGACCGGTGATGAAGGCGCCGCCCGGGGCTGCCAGCAGTAGCGCCACGGCGGCGATTTCCTCGGGGCGGCCAAACCGACGCAGGGGCGTCAGGGCCAGGCGCTTGCCCATCACGGCGGGGTTGTCGGTGAGTGGACGGGCGAATTCGGTTTCCACCACGCCGGGACTGATGGCGTTGACCCGCACATTGCTGGGCCCCCACTCCACCGCCAGGTTGCGCGCCAGTTGCGCCAGGGCCGCCTTGGACAGGCCATACAGGCCCAAGCCGCGATTACCACGAACGCCGGCG
>NZ_AJWX01000014.1 GCF_000263855.1 Pseudomonas sp. M47T1 | reverse complement strand
GGGCAGAACAAAGTCTACAAACATAATAATTACCCGGATGCCTGGAATCGTTGCTATCAGGAAAACCGCTACTTTGAGCACGACCCTTTAGTGCAGGACATCGCCGATGCGCAACTTCCGCTGTTATGGGGTAATGAGCTATTTGCTGGCCATTTAGAATTATGGCGCCAGTATCAAGCCCACGGACTTCGTTAAGGCATCAGTCAAGTGGTGCACAGCGGTCGAGGCGTCAGCAGCGTCCTGAGCCTGGTGCGCAGCCAGGATGAGATCAGCATCGGCGAGTTCTACGACAAGGCGGGCGATGTGTTGTGGCTGGCGAACCTGGTGCATAACGCCCTGGCGATCCGGATCGATACCGCGGTGCAACAACAGCTTGCCGACAGCGCGGCTGAGGCAGGTTTATCCCCGCGCGAGCGGGAAGTCTTGAAGTGGACCGCCCAGGGCCTGACCTCGGTGGACGTCGCCAAGGTGTTGCAGTTGAGCGAGCGCACGGTCAACTTCCATATTGCCCGCTGCATCGAGAAGCTGGGCGTGTGCAACAAGCTGTCGGCGGTGGTAAGGGCGGTGCTCTGCGGTCTTATCTGAAAATAGCTGGCGGCTCACAGCTTAGTAGCCGGTCATCTCCAGGTACCCCTGGCCAGTGTGGCTACCTTCGATGCGTATCGGGCCCTCCCAATAGGGGGGCGTCACGTCCATCCAGGCGTTGCGGTTCAGGGCGCTGAGTTGCACGTCCAGCCCATGCTCGGCGATGCGCAGGTGCCAATGGGTGGGTACGGTGTGGCCGTCCAGGGTGACCGATGGCGCCAGCGGTTGCAGGTCGATCTGCCGGTTGTCCAGCGGTTGCCCGTGGCCGTCGGCGGCAATCCAATTGCCACTGATGAAGTCGGCGCCACCTTGTTGGCGCAGCCGGAACAGCATCACTTGGCTGCCGTCGGCCAGGTGCAGCGAGAACCAGTCCCAGCCTTGCTGGTTGGCCGCCAGCGGTTGACTGCTCCATTCGCGGTCCAGCCAGGCCTGGCCACTGACCTGCCACTGGCGGCCCCGGGCGTTGACGCGGCCTTGTACCTGGTAGAACGGTTGGCTGTAATACCACGAGGCTTGGCCCTGTTGCGATTTGCGGCTGTAGCCCTGGTCACCTTGCAGCACCAAAGGGCGATCGCTTGCCAGGTTCAGGTCGTAATCAAAGTCTGCGCCATGGGCGCTCATCTGCACGTGCCCGAGGCGATTGTCGGGCGGCCCGATGGCGGTCAGGTGCCAGTCGTCTATCCATGCGGTGAAGGGGGCGGCCTGTGCGCCCGCCTGACCGATGCCGCCACGGGCCATGGCCTGCGCACTGTGCTGGAAGGTGGCGCCGGTCAACGCCGCATGGCCCAGCCACAGCGTCTTGTGGCTCCAGCCCGGCGCTTCGGGGCCGGGCGCCATGGCGCTGCGAAACAGGGTCCATTGGGCGCCAAAGGTTTCACCGGTGGTGGCGGTGAGGTTGGCGGTCACGTACCACCACTCGATGCGGTAGTCAGGATGGGGCCCGTGGTCCTGGGGAAACACCAGCGGCGTGCCCGGCCGTACCTGAGCAAAGCCTTGGGCCTGTGCGCCCAGGCCGGCGAAGCCCTGGGCGGGTGGCGGTGGTGCGTCGCAACCGGCCAGCAGCAGGCAGGCCAGTAGCAAACCTTGTGCTGCGCTGTTGATGAGGCGTCTAGCGTTCATCGGCGAACACTCGCAACAGGTCGGCCGGGCGGCTGCGCAACAGGCGCACCAGCGGCCAGGCCGACGCCAGGGCCGTGGCCAGCATGGCCCAGCCCAGCAATTGCAGGATCTGGCCGGGGAACACTTGCAGGGGCAGGCGCCAGCCGAACGCCTGGACATTCACTACCGCCACCAGGCACCAGGCCAGCAGTATGCCCAGGGGCAAGGCCAGCACCAGGGTCAATAGGCTCAGCAGCCAGGTCTGGGCCAGGTTCAGCGCGATCAACTGCCGACGGTTCACGCCCAGGGCCCACAGTGGCGCCAGGTGGCCCAGGCGGTTGTCGCTCTGGGTCAGCAGGCTGATGAACAGCGCCACGGCAGCCACGGCCAGGGTCAGGCTGTCCAGCGCGCTGGTGGCACTGAAGGTGCGTTCGAATACCTGCACGGCCCAGCGCTTGAGCTGGCCTTGGTCCACCAGGCGGCTGTCGTCCAGCGCGAATTTGGCCTGCAAGGCGGCCTTGAGCCCAGGTACGGCGTAGGGCGCCACGCGCACCGCCAGGCGCGTGGGCGGCTGCCCTGGCCACAGGTGTTGCCAGGTGCTTGCGCTGATCAGCACGTGGCCCTTGGGGTTGCCATAGTCGGCGTAGATGCCCACCACGGTAAACGGCTTGCTGGCGAGTTGGCCGGGCAATGACAACGGCTCGCCCAGGCCGATGTGCAAGTGCCTGGCCAGTTGTTCGCTGAGCATCAGGCTGTCGCTGTCGAACAGCCGGTCCCACGGGTTGCCGGTGGCGGCCTCAAGCAGCGGCCAGTGCTGGCGGTACAACGCATCGTCGACCACCCCGTGCACCTCCACCGGCCAGCCCTGTAGGCTCACATCCTGTTCGCGCCCCGGCAACACCCGGCGCACCTCACCGCGCTGCTGCAGCCAGGTTTGCACCTGGGCGGTCTGGGCGCCATCGTTCGGGCGCACATAAAGCTCGGCCACCAGCCGTTGCTCCAGCCAATGGCTGAAGGTTTCGCGAAAGCCCTGGGTCATGCTTGAGGCGCCGACGTTGGTGGCCATGGCCAGCAGCAAGGCCATCAGCGCCTGGCTCAACGCGGGCAATTGCTGGCGGCAGTCGGCCAGAAACCAGTGGCTCAACACGGCGCCGCGGCGCCCGCTGGCGAGCACGGCCAGCACGCGGTCGAGCATTACCGGCAATGCCAGCGCCGCCGCCAGCAGCAGGCAGGCCAGCAGGGTGAACCCTGCTGCCAGGCTGTCGCCCCACAGCACCAGGGCTACTGCCAATGTGGCCAGAACAAGCGCGGCCCAGCCCTGGCGCTGCAACCACTGGCCATGGGCACCGCGCCACGCCTGATGCCCGGCCAATGCCAGCAACGGCAAGCGTGCGGCCCGCCACAGGCTTTGGCCGCCAGCCAGCAGCGCGCCGGCCAGGCTCAGGCCGATCGCCCCCAGCCACCACCAGGGGCCCAGGCTCAGCTGGTTGCCAACCTCGGCGCCATACAGGCCGCGCAGGCTGGCGGCGACGTCGGGCAGCAGCAGGCTGGCGAGCAGGTAGCCGCTGAACACCCCGGCGACTGCGCCGACCAGGGCCAGCAAGGTCAGTTCCAGCGTCAGGGCAATGATCAATACCCGCAGGCCCACCCCGCAGGCGCGCAGTGTGCGCAGCAGGCCACGGCGTTGCTCCAGCGCCAGGCCGATGGCGGCCTGGGCAATGAACAGCCCCACCACGAACGCCAGCAGCCCCAGGGCGGCCAGGTTCAAGTGCAGTGCCTCGGTCAGGCGCTGCATGTCCTGGCCGGGGTCGGTGTGCTGCCAGCGCAGTTGGCCGTTGAAGGTAGCCGGCAATTCGGCGCTGAAGCCGGCTGCCACCAACAGGCGCGACAGTTGTTCCGGCGCCTGCAACACGTCCTGGGCATGGCCAATGTCCATCAGCAGCACGCCGGGCGCCATGTCGCGGCGCCCATACAGGGGCGGCATCCCAGGGGTGGGCCTGGCACCATCGCTCAGGCCCAGGCTGGCGAGCGTCTGGGTCGACACCCAGGCCTGGCCCGGGTCGCCGATAAAGGCATAGAGGTCGTCCTGGGAAGGGGCCTGTCCGCCCAGCGCGGTATGCGCGGGCAGGCTCAAGGGGTCAATGCCGTTGACCTGCAAGCGCTGGCCGTTGACGGTGACGCTGCCTTGCAGCAACGGCGATACGGGCCAGCCCTGGCGCCGTAGCTGGACGAACAGCGCCTGGGGCATGCGCTGGCCCTGTACGGGCGCCAGGCTGGCCTGGGCCTTGCCGCCAATCAGTTCGCTGGCCTGGGCATAGCTGGCACGCGCCTGGCCATTGAGCGCCTGCACGGCAATCAGCAGCGCAGTGGCCAACCACAGGCCTGCGAGCACGCTGGCCAGTTGCACCGGGTGCTTGCGCCAGTGGCTCAGCAGGGCCATCAGGGTCCAGCCCAGGCGGCGCACCGTGATCAACCCTGTACCTGGCCGGCGTGCAGCACCACTTGGCGTTGCAGGCGCGCGGCAATGGCCGGGCTGTGGGTCACCATCAACAGGCTGCAACCGCTGTCGGCCTGCAGTTGCAGCAGCAAATCCAGGACCTGGCCACTGGTGTGTTCGTCGAGGTTGCCGGTGGGCTCGTCAGCCAGCAGCAGGGCCGGGCGCGAGGCCAGGGCGCGGCCCAGTGCCACCCGTTGCTGCTGGCCACCGGAGAGTTGTTCGGGGTAGCGCTGCAGAACGCTCGACAGGCCCAGGCGCTCGGCCAGTTCGCTGTTCCAGGCCGGATCATGGCGCCCGGCCAGGCGGGCCTGAAACGCCAGGTTGTCTGCCACGCTGAGGCTGCCGATAAGGTTGAACTGCTGAAAGATCAGACCAATGCCCGTGCAGCGCCAGGCCGCGAGCTGGCGTTCGCCCAGGTGCTCCAGCGCCTGCCCGGCCACCTCGATGCTGCCGCTGTCGATGCGGTCCAGGCCGGCCACCAGGTGCAGCAGGGTGCTTTTGCCGCTGCCGGATTCGCCCATCAAGGCCAGGCTCTGGCCCTGCCCCAGTTGCAGGTCCACCCCGGCCAGCACGGGAAGCGGGCCTTGGGGGGTGGGGTAGGCTTTGTGCACCTGTCGAATAATGAGCATGAAATTCCTGTGTAGCCGCAGCCTTCGGCAGCGGCTACAGAATTGTGTACGGTTTACGGTTTGTTCTTGATCAGGCTGCGCAGCTGAAAGCGGTTCGGGTGACAGGCTTCAGCCACCGCGCGAGGCAGCGGCAAGGCCTCGTCATCCAGCCAGGCGGCAATCAGCTCACCGCTCAACGGCGCGGTAATCAAGCCTCGCGAGCCATGACCGCTGTTGACGTACAGCCCCTCCAGCCACGGGCAGGGCGCGTCAGGTACCTGTCGGGCATCGCGGCTGAGTATGGCGTAGGCTTGGGAAAACGCTTCGCGGTCGGCCAGTGGCCCGACAATGGGCAAATAGTCAGGGCTGGTGCAGCGGAAGGCCGCGCGCCCCTGAAGCTGTTCTACCGGCCGTTGCCCCACGCCCAGGCGTTGGGTCAAATCAGCGGATATTTCCTCAAGCATCGCCAGGTTGCCTTCATGCTCGGCCACCGTCGGGGTCAGGTCGTCGCTGTGGAAGTCAAAGCTGGCGCCCAGGGTGTGTTCGCCCAGCCGTGCCGGCGCCACATAGCCTTCGGCGCACACCACGGTACCCAGTGCGGCGCTGCCCGGGGTTTGCGCCAGGCGAGTGATCTGCCCGCGAATGCGCTTGAGTGGCAGGTGCGCCGTGGCGGCCATGTCACGCACCTGCGCGGCGGTACACAACACCGCCACCGGCGCGCTGGCCAGCAGGTGCTCGCCGTCCCAGGCCTGCCACTGGCCATCCACCCGGCGCAGCTCCAGCACTTGATGATGGGCCAGCACGCGCACGCCTGGCTGGCCAGCTTGCCACTGGCACAGCGCGGGCGGGTGTACCCAGCCGCCCTCGGGGTAATACAGGCCGCCGCTGGCCAACTGCACGCCGGCACGCGCCTGGGCTTCATCACGCTCCAGCACATGCAGCAAGTGCGGGTTGAAGGCGGCCGCCAATTGCGCCTGGCGCTGGCGCTCCTTGTCATCGAAGGCCAGTTGCAGCACGCCGCAATCATCCCAGTCGCGGCCGCGTTCAAGTTGCTCCAGCAAGCGGCGGGTGTGGCCGAAACCACTGAGGATCAGTTGCGACAGCGCGGTGCCATGGGCCGACAGCTTGAGGTACAGCACGCCTTGGGGGTTGCCCGAGGCTTCCTGGGCCACCTCGCCATGGCGCTCCAGCAAGCTGACCTGCCAGCCCCGCGCGGCCAGGCTGGCGGCGGTGGCGCAGCCGGCCAGGCCTGCGCCAATCACCAGCGCGTGACGCTCGCCCGCAGGCCGAGGAGGGCGGGCAAACCACGGTTTGACCCGTTCGGCAGGCGCCTGCTCAGGGCCCTGGAAGGCCCCGCGCAGTACTTCCCACTTCTTGCCGATGCCGGGGATGCGCTTCATCTTGTAGCCCACGGCAATCAAGCCGCGGCGCACCCAGCCGGTACTGGTGAAAGTGCCCAGGGTGGAGCCGGGCGCGGCCAGTCTTGCCAGCTCGGCAAACAGTTCGGGCGTCCACATCTCCGGGTTCTTGGCTGGGGCAAAACCGTCCAGGAACCAGGCATCCACCTGAGCGTCCAGTTGCGGCAACTGCTCCAGCACATCGCCAATCAGCAGCGTCAGGGTCACGCGGCCGCCGTCGAACACCAGGCGTTGGAAGCCGGGGTGAATGCCTACGTATTGCTCAAGCAACGGCGCCGTCAGCGCGGCCAGTTCCGGCCACAAGCCCAGGGCGCGGCTGAGGTCGGCATGGCTGAGCGGGTATTTTTCAACGCTGATGAAGTGCAGGCGCGCCCCGGCAGGCGCCTGTTCGTTGAACAGCTGCCAGGCGCAGAAAAAATTCAGCCCCGTGCCAAAACCGGTTTCACCGATCACCAACCGCTGGCCATCGTGAAGCGCGGCGAAGCGCGCGGTCAGGTCGTTCTGGTCGATGAACACATGGCGGGTTTCTTCCAGGCCCGAGGCGGCGAAGTAGACATCGCCGTACTGGCGGGAAGTGGGGCGCCCCAGGTCATCCCAGTCGATGTGGGCGTGCAGCGATTCGGTGCTCATGGTGGGCTCGGTGGCAAACAGGCGTCCATGATACCGGTGGGTGGTGTTTATTGCCGCTTTTAAGCGCCCGCACGGTTGTTAAGGTGCGGCCCTGGACACCTTTCGCAAGGAGCGATGATGACAACCCCAGAGCATTCCCTTATTCCCTTTGCCCGTGGCGATCACGCCAAATCCCGCGAACACGCGCGGGTGGTGGAAACCAGCCTTCCTGCTTGGCTGACCCGTGCACCGAGCCCCATGCGCATGGCGTTGCGTGCCAGCCAGGTCAGCAGCGAGGCAGCACGGGTGGCGTTGGGCCATTGGCTGGCGGCGCTGCAGGGCCTGGACAGTTTTGCCCAGCCGTTACTGGCAGCCGCACTCAAGCCGCTGGCCCCCGGTATCGATGTAAGCACTGATGTACTGGCGCGCCTGCGCAACGTTGGCTCGCTGAGCGTGCCACGCCAGCACATGTCCCGGCAGACATTGCTGCATGCCGCGTTGCAGAATTTCAGCGACGAGGAGTATTTCGAACCGGGCTCGCTGCTGCTGCCCGGCGCCTCGCTGGTGATCGAAGAGGGGGGGTTGAGCTACCGCTACCCGCCGGCCAAGGCCTTGCCCATCAGCGTCTCGGCGTTTGCCGCCACATGCCGCGAGCTGGATATTGGCCAGGCCTACCAAGCCCACCTGAAGACATTCCTGGAACCTGCCCAGCACAGCGCCAAGGCCCTGTTTCTCGACAATGACCGTCGCAGCCTTGAAGTGCAGGCCCACATCGCCCGGCTGCGCAATGACATCGATGAGCCGGCCTACCGCGCGCTGTTGGACCTGGTGCAAGGCCGAGCGGCCAGCTGGGAACGCAAGCCATTGCGCGTCAGTGCGTTGAGCCTGATGCAAAGCTCGATGTTCAGTGGCGGCGAGCTGCATGGGCCGTTGCTGCTGGACACCACCGATGACGGCGCTTGCGTGTTGTATGTGCCCCAGGAACCCACGCAGCCGCTCAAGCAGTACCCGTCCTTGCAGGCCGCGCATGATGCGTTGCGCGAGAAGTTGCGCAACCGCGATTACCGTCGCTTCTGGCGCCGGTTCGTCAGCCAGCGGCATGCCACGGCGTTTTTGGATCACCTCAAGGATCGTCTTACCCCGCTGGTCAGTACCTTTCCCCAGGCCCCGCAGCGCGCGCCAGACGCGGCGGCCAACCTGTACCTGCAACGTGTGGCGTTGGCGGGGGAGGTATTCGCGGCCCTGCACCAGCAACGGGTGGCCCGCATGCTCGACGATGCCAGGGTCATGGCCACGCCCACGGCCGACATCGATGCCCGCGAGCGTGATGAGCGCAACCGCGCCTGGCTGTCGGCGGGCCTGGACCTGCTGGGCCTGACCGCGCTGTTCATTCCCGGCCTGGGCGAACTGATGCTGGCCTGCGCGGCGGCGCAGTTGGTCAATGAGGTGTACACCGGTGTGCAGGACTGGCGCCACGGCGACGCTCATGCGGCGTTCATCCACGCCATGGACGTTTCCGAGAACCTGGCAACCCTGGCCGTGATGTCGGGCGCGGTCAAGTTGGCGCAGATGCCCAGCGTGCCGCGCTGGCCGCAGGGGCCGGTGTTCGATGAACTGGTGCCGGTGCGCTTGCCCAATGGCCGCGAGCGCTTGCACCGGCCCACGCTCGATGGTTATGAGCATTCTGCGACGTTGCCGCCGCAGTTGAGCCCCGACCCCGACGGCCTGTATGTGCATGACGGCCATGAATTGGCCGTGGTGACAGGCAAGGTCTACGCCACACGCTATGACAGCGAGCAGCGCGCCTTCCGTGTGATTCACCCCTCGGCCCGCGACGCTTATGAGCCGCTGTTGGCCAAGGATGCGGAGGGTCTTTGGCAGTTGGCCGCGCAGCAGACTGTGGCGGTCAGGGGCCAGGCCCTGCGTTCGCTGGCAAACAGCTCGCTGGCCTACCTGGACGATGACCGGCTGAACCTGGCCTTTCACTGCGCAGGTGTTGAGCCGGCACTGATCGAGCAAACCTTTGCACCGGGCAGCCGCGTCTCGGCCTTGCTGCGTGACACCCTGGTGCGGTTCGGAATCGACCGGGCAATCGCGCAGCACCGGGCGGGTGTAGACATCACCGACCCGGGCCTGGCGTTTAAATTGGCCGAACCGTTTGCACCGCTGGCAGGTGCGGACGATGACCTGGCCCTGTTTGAAGCGCTGTACGAGGCGTCGCACTTTGGCGGCGCGGGTGCTTCAGCGGTGTTACGCCGTGACTTCCCCTCCATCCCCGTGGGGGTGGCGGAGGAAATCCTCAGCCGGGTAGGCCCGGCCGCCCAGCAAGCAATTGTCAGCGCCCGGCGCTTGCCCCTGGAGCTGGCAGAGCGTGCTCGGGATTATCAACAGGCCTTGCGCCTGAACCGTGCGCTTGAGGGCTTGTGTTCGCCGTCGCGGGCCAACGTCGACAGCGCCGAACTGGCGCGCAGGCTCAAGGTGCAGCTGCCGGCCGAGGCCAGCGCAGCGCAGGTTCGTGACGCAGGCCTCAGCGACCGTGAACAGTGCGCCTACTGGTTGAAACAGCACCCCCCGGCGGCGCATTTCAACGGCCCCGTGCGCGATGAAATGGGCCGGCTGGGCTATGCCATGAGCGGGCGCCGGCCCACTGCTGCCCAGCTCACGCAAGCGCAGTTGTTGGACATGGTAAAACGCACCTATCGCGGCATGCGCAAGAATGACGCCATTGTGTTTGTCCGCGGGCTGGGCCATAGAAGGGGTTACGAAGAAGCCATGGCGGTGCTCCAGGCCCTGGAGGCTTCGCGCCTGGAGCTTAACCTGAGCCTGGATTATTGGGTGCAGGCCCAACCGTCGGCCGCCGCCTTGGCACGCTTCAATGGCGATGTGGTGGAGTTGCGGCATCATCGTCGCGAGGCCGCTTCCCGGCTGGCCGAAGCGTGGCAGCGCAATGGGCCGCCCGACTTTGAGCGCGAGCTGCTCGGCTTCCCTCTGGATTTGCAAGAGCTGCCTCTGATCGACCTGCCGCCCCTGCTGGGCGGCTTCAATTGGGTCCAGTCGCTCAACCTGCGCAACTGCCACATTGATGCCCAGGGCCTGGCAGACCTTCTGTTCAACTTTCCGCGCCTGCATACCCTGCGGCTCAATGGCGTTGGCCTGGAAACCCTGCCGGACCTGTCGCGCCAGCAGGCCACGCTCAAGCGCCTGGACCTGGGGGGCAACCACCTGGTCGTGGACCAGGTAATGCTCGACCGTCTGGGGCAGCTGCCCGAACTCGAAACGCTGTCGCTCAATGGCAATGCCGTGTTGGGTGTGGCGCAGGCCACGGGCTTCAGCCATCTGTACCGCCTGGACCTGGCCAATTCGATGATCGGCGCCTGGCCAGCCTGGCTGGAAAACCTGCCGATGTTGCGTTCGGTGGACCTCAGCGGTTCTGGCTTGACCCAGTTGCCACCGCAGGTGCTGACCGCACAAGGTACGCAGCCCATGATACAGGTGGAGCTGCATGGCAATTTGTTGCCCGTGGCGCTGCAACGGCAGATCGCCCTGGCCAGGTTCGAAGGTCGCCGTTTCAACCTGCAGTTCGTGGCACCACACGTGCAAGCTCAGGCACCGGACTACTTCGCGTCGCCTTGGTTAGTGGGGCTTGATACGGAGCAGCAGGCCGCCTACCGGCAGTATTGGGCACACATGGGGCGCAAGTCGGACATGACTCAGTTCATCAGGCTGCTGGATCAGATGAGGCGGGTGCCGGAATTCGTGCTCAACCCTGGCGAAGTGCGCCGCAGGGTGCTGCAAGTGGTGCGCGCGTGCGCATTGAGGGAGTTGCTGCGACGGCGCCTGGCCAACATCGCGCGCGATGCCTTGCCCGGCGAAGAAGGCCTGCTGTTGGCGTTCAGTGAGATGGAAGTGGAGGTTTACCGTGCCGAACCCCTGGTGCTGGACAGCCCGGCCGCGAGGCGGGAGTGGTTGGTCAATCGAGCACGCTTGCTGTTTCGCGCTCGGCAAATTGCCCTGCATGGCGAAGAGCTGGTTGAACAACGCCGGCGTACAGGGAGCTGGTTCAAGGGTGAAGCCCTGCTCTTGCAGTTGCGCACCGAGCTGGGTACACGAATGGCGTTGCCCGGCCAGCCGCTTCATCGCGTGGTGGCGGGTGAAGGCGGATTGACTGCGATGCAGCTTGATGCCGTACAGGCAGCGGTGGGCGTGGCCGAAGGCAGTGACGAATTCATTCGCTACCTCATCGGGCAGGAGAGCTGGCGCACCCACCTGCATCGCCAGTATCACGAGCAGTTCACGATCACGCCGTCTATGGGCATTGACGCGTTGTGCCGGCAGTTGACTCGACAGGAGCTGTCGCTCATTTCCCCGCCCTTGGCGTGATGCGCTACCCTCAAGGCCTTATTGGTCAAGGAGTAGCTGCCCATGTTCGAGTCCGCCGAAATCGGTCACGCCATCGACAAGGAAACCTTCGAGGCACAAGTGCCGGCCCTTCGCGAAGCCCTGCTGGAGGCCCAGAACGAACTCAAGGCCCAGGCACGTTTCCCGGTGATCGTGTTGATCAACGGCATTGAGGGGGCGGGCAAGGGCGAAACGGTGAAGCTGCTCAACGAGTGGATGGACCCACGCTTGATTGAAGTGCGCTCCTTCGACCAGCAGACCGATGAGGAGCTGGCCCGGCCGGCCGCCTGGCGCTATTGGCGCCAATTGCCGGCCAAGGGCAAGATAGGCGTGTTTTTCGGCAACTGGTACAGCCAGATGATTCAAGGCCGGGTGCACCGCGAGTTCAAGGACGCGGTGCTGGACCAGGCCATCAACAGTGCAGAACGGTTGGAACAGATGCTGTGCGACGAAGGCGCGCTGATCTTCAAGTTCTGGTTCCACCTGTCCAAGCACCAGATGAAAGCTCGGCTCAAGGCCCTCAAGGACGACCCCCTGCACAGCTGGCGCATCAGCCCGCTGGACTGGCAGCAGTCGGAAACCTATGACCGCTTTGTGCGCTTTGGCGAGCGCGTGCTGCGACGCACCGGCCGTGACTACGCGCCGTGGCACATCATCGAGGGCGTGGACCCGCACTACCGCAGCCTTACCGTGGGCAAGATCCTTCTGGAGGGCCTGCAGGCCGCGTTGAAGGCGCCCACCGAGCCCCTGCACCAAAGCATCGCGCCCTTGGGCCAGAGCCTGGATGGCAAGAGCCTGCTGGGCAGCCTGGACCTGAGCAAGCACCTGAGCAAGGACGACTACCACGAACAGCTTACCGCCGAGCAGGCACGCCTGGCCGGGCTGTTGCGAGACAAGCGCATGCGCCGACACGCCCTGGTGGCCGCGTTCGAAGGCAACGACGCTGCGGGCAAGGGCGGCGCCATTCGCCGCGTGTGCGCGGCACTGGACCCGCGCCAGTACAACATTGTGCCCATTGCCGCGCCCACCCAGGACGAACTGGCCCAGCCTTACCTGTGGCGCTTCTGGCGGCAGATACCGGCACGGGGCAAATTCACCATTTTTGACCGCTCCTGGTATGGCCGGGTACTGGTGGAGCGCATCGAAGGGCTGTGCAGTGTCAGCGACTGGATGCGCGCCTACGGTGAAATCAACGACTACGAAGAGCAGTTGGCCAATGCCGGCGTGGTGGTGGTCAAGTTCTGGCTGGCGATCGACAAGGACACCCAGTTGGAGCGTTTCGAAGCTCGGGAACAGGTGCCGTTCAAGCGCTTCAAGATCACCGAGGACGACTGGCGCAACCGCGAGAAATGGGACCAGTACCGCGACGCGGTGGGCGACATGGTGGACCGTACCAGCACCGAAATTGCACCGTGGACGCTGATTGAGGCCAACGACAAGCGCTGGGCACGGGTGAAAGTGCTGCGCACCATCAATGAGGCACTGGAAGCGGCGTTCAAGAAGGACAAGAAATCCGGATAAGCCGCCATCAGGCCCCTCGATTATCGTCGCGAGCTGCTGCCCCCGCACCTATGCTGGGGGCATCCGAACACGACAACTAAAAGAGGTGCGGCATGCGTGAAGTGGTGATCGTCGATAGCGTGCGGACGGGCCTGGCCAAGTCCTTTCGCGGCAAGTTCAACCAGACCCGCCCCGATGACATGGCGGCCCATTGCGTCAACGCGCTGCTGTCGCGCAATGGCATTGACCCGGCCAGTGTCGAGGACTGCATTGTCGGCGCTGCCTCCAACGAAGGCGCCCAGGGCTTCAACATTGGCCGCAACGTGGCCGTGCTGTCGAAACTGGGCACCGGCACGGCCGGCATGACCCTCAACCGCTTCTGCTCTTCGGGCCTGCAAGCCATTGCCATCGCCGCCAACCAGATTGCTTCCGGCTTCAGCGACATCATTGTGGCCGGCGGTGTCGAGTCCATCAGCCTGACCCTGCGCAGCGTCAACCAGGACCGCCTGCTCAACCCCACCCTGCAGGAAAGCTCGCCGGGCATCTACATGCCCATGGGCTTGACCGCCGAAGTGGTGGCCAAACGGTACCAGGTGAGCCGCCAGGCCCAGGACGAATACGCCCTGCAAAGCCAGTTGCGCACGGCCCAGGCCCAGCTGGACGGCCGTTTTGATGACGAAATCGCCGCCATGAACACCCGCTACCTGGTGGAAGACAAAGCCACCGGCGAGCAGAAATGGCTGGACGGCGTGGTGGACCGCGACGACTGCAACCGCCCCGACACCACCCTGGAAAGCCTGGCCAGCCTGAAACCGGCGTTCAGCGAAGACGGCTCGGTGACGGCGGGCAACGCATCGCAACTGTCCGACGGCGCCTCCATGACCCTGGTCATGAGCCTTGAACGCGCCCAGGCCCTGGGCCTGACGCCGCTCGCTATTTTTCGTGGGTTTAGCGTGGCAGGCTGCGAGCCGGACGAAATGGGTATCGGCCCGGTGTTCGCGGTGCCCAAGCTGCTGAAGACCGCAGGCGTGGCGGTGCAGGATGTGGGCCTGTGGGAGCTGAACGAGGCGTTCGCGTCGCAATGCCTCTACTGCCGCGACCGGTTGGAGATCGACAACGCCCAGTACAACGTCAACGGCGGCTCGATTGCCATCGGCCACCCGTTCGGCATGACCGGCTCACGGCAGGTGGGGCATATCGTGCGTGAATTGCAGCGGCGCAAGTTGCGCTACGGCGTAGTGACCATGTGCGTGGGCGGCGGCATGGGCGCCGCCGGCCTGTTCGAAGCCGTTTAAACCCAGTGGCAGCGGGCTGTGCCCGCGAACAGCACGCCACGATCTGTGAGGTGGAACGCGGCGTTTTCTTCGCGGGCAGAACACGCTCCCACCGGTTCAAGCACGTGGCGCCGGGGCGCGCGCCTAGGCCCGGCGCTGCATGCGGTCTATGTAGGCCTGGGTCTGCTGGGCCGCGATCTCCCGGGTGGGGAAGGGCCCTTCCTGGGTATTTTCGCGGGTGGTGAAGAAAAACTCGCCGTTGACCATGATCACCCTGTCACTGCGGTAGTGCACCGTGTCGACCGGGTCTTGCGAACGCTTGCCGAACATGGAAATTCTCCCAGGTTGATTGCCATTCATCTTATCGAGTTCCCGGCCACCGGGTATCTACCGCCGGTCAGCCGTTTTTGCCCGACTCCAGCATGTTCTCCGGCCGCACCCACTGGTCGAACTCGGCGTCGGTGAGGTACCCCAGGTCCAGCGCCGCCTGGCGCAGGGTGAGGTTCTCGCTGTAGGCCTTCTTGGCTATTTGCGCGGACTTGTCGTAGCCAATGTGCGGGTTCAGCGCGGTTACCAGCATCAGGCCGCGTTCCAGATGCTCGGCCATCTGCGCCGGGTCCGGCTCCAGGCCGGCGATGCAATGCGCCTGGAAGTTGCTGCAACCGTCGGCCAGCAGCCGGATCGATTGCAGCAGGTTGTGAATGATCACCGGCTTGTACACGTTCAACTGCAAATGCCCTTGGCTCGCGGCAAAGCCGATGGCCACGTCGTTGCCCAGCACTTGGCATGCCAGCATCGACAAGGCCTCGCACTGGGTAGGGTTGACCTTGCCGGGCATGATCGAGCTGCCCGGCTCATTGGCCGGCAATTTCACTTCGGCAAGGCCTGCGCGGGGCCCGGAGCCCAGCAGGCGCAGGTCGTTGGCCAGCTTCATCAGCGCCACGGCCAGGGTCTTCAGCGCGCCGGACAGGCTGGTCAGCGGCTCATGCCCGGCGAGGGCGGCGAACTTGTTCGGCGCGGTAATGAATGGCAACCCCGACAGCGCCGCCAATTCGGCGGCGATGGCCTCGGAAAAACCGTGCGGGGCATTCAGCCCGGTGCCTACCGCCGTGCCGCCCTGGGCCAGCTCGCACACGGCGGGGAGGGTGGCGCGGATGGCGCGCTGGGCATAGTCAAGCTGCGCCACATAGGCCGACAGCTCCTGGCCAAAGGTAATGGGGGTGGCGTCCATCATGTGCGTGCGCCCGGTCTTGACCAGGTGCATGTGCCGCGCTGCAAGCTCGGCGAGGCCCGCCGACAGTTCGGCGATGGCCGGCAGCAAATGCTGGTTCACCGCCTGCACGGCGGCAATGTGCATGGCCGTGGGGAAGCAGTCGTTGGAACTTTGCGAGCGGTTGACGTGGTCGTTGGGGTGCACCGGCGCCTTGCCTCCACGGCCCTTGCCGGCCAGCTCGTTGGCGCGCCCGGCAATCACTTCGTTGACGTTCATGTTGCTTTGGGTGCCGCTGCCGGTCTGCCACACCACCAGGGGAAACTGGTCATCGTGTTCGCCGTCCAGCACTTCGTCGGCGGCCTGTTCGATCAGCCGGGCAATGTCGGCCGGCAGGTCGCCGTTGCGGTCGTTGACCCGCGCTGCCGCTTTCTTGATCAGTGCCAGGGCGTGCAGCACCGCCAGGGGCATGCGCTGGTCACCAATGGCGAAGTTGATCAGCGAGCGCTGGGTCTGCGCGCCCCAGTAAGCCTCTTCGGGAACTTCAATCGGTCCCAGGCTGTCAGTTTCTGTTCGGCTCATGCGATGGTCCTCCTAGACGGTCTGATTCGCAGTTTAGGCTGCGTATCGCGGTTGCGGTTCCATCAGGTTTCATGTGCCAGCGTGCGCCCGGGGTTGAGCGAAATGCTCGCTTGGGCGCAGAATGTTTGATTCCGGGGTACTACCTCGCCTGCTAACTTAAGGAAACTCGATGACCCGTCTTCGTGCCATCTGTACCGCGGTTGCTCTGGTATGCGCCAGCGGCCACGTCTTCGCCGACACCGCCAGCCACAACGCCAGCGCTGAATCGTTCCTGATGATGGCGCATGCTGACAAGCTCGGGACCCCGGTCTACATGCAGGTGCAGCAAATGTTTGCCCAGCGTTTCGAACAGACCAAGGCCCCGGACTCCAAGCGCGCCGTGCTGGAAACCTACCAGGCCAAGGCCAACGCCGCGCTGGACCAGGCCATTGGCTGGCCGAAGCTGAAGCCGGACATGGTCAAGCTGTACACCGACACCTTCACCGAACAGGAGCTCAAGGACCTGGTCAAGTTCTACCAGTCGCCGCTGGGCAAGAAAGTACTGGAGAAAATGCCTTCGGTGACCCAGCAGTCGGCTCAGCTGACCCAGGAAAAACTGGAAAGCGCGGTGCCTGTGGTCAACAAGCTGCTGTCTGACATGACCAACGAGCTGGCACCGCCAAAAGCGGCAGCACCGGCCGCCGCACCGGCCAAGAAGCCGTAAGCGGGGCTGATCATGTCCATGCAGCAACGCATTGAAGAGGCGCTGGGCGCCTTGCACCCGGCCCACCTGCAGGTGCTCGACGAGAGCCACATGCACAGCCGCGGTCAGGAAACCCACTACAAGGTGGTGTTGGTCTGCGAGCAGTTTGCAGGCCTCAGCCGCGTGAAGCGCCAGCAACGGGTGTATGCCGCCGTGGGTGAGCTGATGGGGCAAATCCATGCCCTGGCCCAGCACACCTACACCCCCGAGGAATGGGCACAGGCGGGCGCCGCGCCTGCCTCGCCTACTTGCGCGGGCGGGCATTGATCCAGGGCAATACTTCCTGGGCCGGTTTTTGATAGAATTGGCCCAGACGTAGTTACCCTCGCTGCGGTAAGGGTTCTGTGGGAGCGGGCTCTGCCCGCGAAGAGCATACCTCGGTGCCTCAGGCGCCACGCGGGGTGTTCTTCGCGGGCAGGGCCCGCTCCCACAGTCGTTTTACGTACATTCAATCATTCATCACAACCCGGTCCGTCCTTTACGAGGACAACCACCAGGAGTTTTATCCATGACACAAGCCATTGTCGTGGCGGCACTGTACAAGTTCGTCACCCTGGAAGATTACGTCGATCTGCGCGAGCCCCTGCTCAACGCCATGGTCGACAACGACATCAAAGGCACCCTGTTGATTGCCGAAGAAGGCATCAACGGCACCGTCTCCGGCACCCGCCAAGGCATCGACGGCCTGCTGGCCTGGCTGCGCAACGACCCGCGCATGGTCGACATCGACCACAAGGAATCGTACTGCGACGAGCAGCCGTTCTACCGTACCAAGGTCAAGCTCAAGAAAGAGATCGTGACCCTGGGCGTGCCCGGCGTGGACCCCAACCGCAAGGTGGGTACCTACGTGGAGCCCAAGGACTGGAACAGCCTGATCAACGACCCTGAAGTGCTGTTGATCGACACCCGCAACGACTACGAAGTGGCCATCGGCACCTTCGAGGGCGCCATCGACCCCAAGACCACGTCGTTCCGCGAGTTCCCCGACTACATCAAAGCCCACTTCAACCCGGCGGTGCACAAGAAGGTGGCGATGTTCTGCACCGGCGGCATTCGTTGCGAGAAGGCCTCCAGCTACATGCTGAGCGAAGGCTATGGCGAGGTGTTCCACCTCAAGGGCGGCATTCTCAAGTACCTGGAGCAAGTGCCCCAGGCGGAGTCCAAGTGGCAGGGCGACTGCTTCGTGTTCGACAACCGTGTCACCGTGCGTCACGACCTCACCGAGGGTGACTACGACCAGTGCCACGCCTGCCGCACACCCATCAGCGTGGAAGACCGCGCCAGCGAGCACTACGCCCCCGGCATCAGCTGCCCGCACTGCTGGGACAGCCTGAGCGAGAAAACCCGCAAGAGCGCCATCGACCGCCAGAAACAGATTGAATTGGCCAAGGCGCGCAACCTTCCGCACCCGATAGGCCATAATTACCGTAAAGCCGCCCAGGACTGATCCCATGCAGACACGCCTGCTGTACGTGATGGACCCCATGTGTTCCTGGTGCTGGGGTTTTGCCCCGGTGGCCGAGGCGCTCATCCAGCAGGCGCGAGCGGCCGGCGTAGGCGTGCACCTGGTGATGGGTGGCTTGCGTACCGGTGGCGGGGCTGCGCTGGAGGCGTCGCTGCGCAGCAGCATTCTGCACCACTGGCACGCGGTGCATGACGCCACGGGCCAGCCGTTCCAGTTCGAGGGCGCGCTGCCCGAAGACTTCGTCTACGACACCGAGCCCGCCTGCCGGGCGGTGGTGGCGGTGCGCAGCCTGGACGAAGGCGCGGCCTGGGCCATGGCCAAGCTGATCCAGCAGGCGTTCTATGCGCAGGGCCGCGACGTGACCAAGGTGGCGGTGCTGGTGGAGCTGGCCGAGGCTGCGGGCATTCCGCGCATCGAATTCGCCGCCGCCTTCGACAGCGCCGAGCAATTGACCGCCACGGCGGATGATTTCAGTTGGGTGCGCGACCTCAACATCGCCGGTTTCCCCACCATGCTGGCCCAGCGCGGCGGGCAGATGGCGCTGCTGACCAACGGCTATCAACCGCTGGACGAACTGGCACCGCTGTTGGCCCGATGGCTGGAGAGGGCTGCCCATGCTTGACCTGCCCGGGCCTACCGAATTGCCCTTGCGCCCAGCGCCAGTCGCTCCCGACCGGCTCAGTTGGGCACACATTCGGCAACTGGCCCTCAGGCACCGCAAGTCGCTGTGGATCGCCAACGGCGTGGCCGTGCTGGCCACCCTGTGCAGTGTTCCCATCCCGCTGCTGTTGCCCTTGCTGGTGGACGAAGTGCTACTGGGCCACGGCGACACCGCGTTAAAGGTCATGAACCAAGTGCTGCCAGGCGCCTGGCAGAAGGCAGCGGGCTATATCGGCCTGATGCTGTTGGTCACCTTCGGCCTGCGCTGCCTGTCGCTGGTGTTCAACGTGGTGCAGGCCAAGCTGTTTGCAGGCCTGGCCAAGGACATCGTTTACCGCCTGCGTATCCGCCTGATCGAGCGCCTCAAGCGCATTTCCCTCAGCGAGTACGAAAGCCTGGGCGGCGGTACCGTCACCACTCACCTGGTCACCGACCTGGACACCCTGGACAAGTTTGTCGGCGAAACCCTCAGCCGCTTCCTGGTGGCCATGCTCACCCTGGTGGGCACCGCCACCATCCTGATGTGGATGAACTGGAAGCTGGCGCTGCTGATTCTGCTGTTCAACCCCTTGGTGATCTTCGCCACCGTGCAGTTGGGCAAGCGCGTCAAGCACCTCAAGAAGCTTGAAAACGACAGCACCGCCCGCTTCACCCAGGCGCTGACCGAAACCCTGGAAGCCATTCAGGAGGTGCGTGCCGGTAACCGCCAGGGCTTTTTCCTCGGCCGGCTGGGCCAGCGCGCCCGTGAGGTGCGCGACTTTGCCGTGGCCTCGCAGTGGAAAAGCGATGCCTCGGGGCGGGCCAGCGGCTTGCTGTTCCAGTTTGGCATCGACATTTTTCGCGCGGTGGCCATGCTCACCGTGCTGTTCTCCGACCTGTCCATCGGCCAGATGCTGGCAGTGTTCAGTTACCTGTGGTTCATGATCAGCCCGGTGGAGCAACTGCTCAACCTGCAATACGCCTACTACGCTGCCGGCGGTGCCCTGACCCGCATCAACGAATTGCTGGCCCGCGCCGACGAGCCGCAGTACCCCGGTGGCGTCGACCCGTTCAGGAACCGCGACACCGTGGGCATCGAGGTGCGCGACCTGAGTTTCGGTTATGGCGAGGACAAGGTGCTGGAGCACCTGGACCTGTCCATCGCGCCGGGCGAGAAGGTGGCCATTGTCGGCGCCAGCGGCGGCGGCAAGAGCACCCTGGTGCAGTTGCTGCTGGGGCTTTATACGCCCCAGAGCGGGGTGATCCGCTTTGGCGGCTCCACCCAGCAGGAAATCGGCCTGACTACCCTGCGCGAGCACGTCGCGGTGGTGCTGCAACACCCCTCGCTGTTCAACGACAGCGTGCGGGCCAACCTCACCATGGGCCGTGAGCGCAGCGACGAAGCCTGCTGGCAGGCGCTGGAAATCGCCCAGCTGGACGCCACCATCCGCGCCTTGCCCCAGGGCCTGGACAGCATTGTCGGCCGCTCTGGCGTGCGCCTGTCCGGCGGGCAGCGGCAGCGGTTGGCCATCGCCCGCATGATTCTGGCCCAGCCACGGGTGGTGATTCTCGACGAGGCCACCTCGGCGCTCGATGCCGCCACCGAATACAACCTGCATCAGGCCATGGCGAAATTCCTGAGTGGGCGCACCACACTCATCATTGCCCATCGCCTGTCGGCGGTGAAGCAGGCTGATCGGGTGCTGGTGTTTGATGGCGGGCGCATTGCCGAAGACGGTGATCATCAGCAGTTGATCGCCGACGGCGGCCTGTACGCACGCCTCTACGGGCACTTGCAGCAGGTCTGAATTGTCCGGTTATCGGCACATTTGTACCAAAGACAACGCTAGCCATTCGTTTGAGTGGGCCTGTAAAGTGCCGCGTTGAACGAAATGTGTTGCCTGGCCATCAAGAGTCCTCTAATTGTGCGGTTTTGGCCTAGGCTAAGCTGATGTGAGTGGAGTTTTCCTGGATGGTTGTCTGGCTCTGCTGATGCAAGGGACCTCATGAAGCAAAATCGGACTCTCGAAACGCCGAGATTATTGGGCATCGTCTGGCCATTTATCGCAGTCGTACTGTTTCAGGCATTGTTGGGTTGCATCAGCCTTTACGCATTGTCGGCAGTGCGCGGCTATGTGGCCGGTGAGAGTCTGTGGTCCAAGGGCCAGAAGGACGCCATCTATTATCTGAACCTCTACGCCGACAGCCGCGACGAGCGCATTTTCAGCAAATACCAGGCTGCCATCGCCGTGCCGCAGGGCAGCCACGACCTGCGCGTGGCCCTGGACCGGCCCACCCCGGACCTGGTGGCCGCCCGCCAGGGTATCCTGCAGGGCGGCAACCACCCGGACGATGTGTCCAGTCTGATCTGGCTGTACCTCAATTTCCGCCACTTCAGCTACCTGGAGCGCGCCATCGAGCGCTGGACCGTGGGTGACAGCTACCTGGTGCAACTGGACTCGGTGGCCCGGCAAATGCACGCCGGTATCACCTCTGGCAGCGCCAGCGATGAAGACATCATGCGCTGGAAGGACCAGATACTGGCCATCAACGACGGCGTCACGCCAGCGGCCAAGGCCTTCAGCGACGCGCTGGGCGAAGGTTCGCGCTTCCTCTGGCGGCTGTTGATGGTGGTCAACCTCACCACTGCGGTGCTGTTGATTGCCCTGGCCCTGTGGCGGGTGCACCGCCTGTTGAGCCAGCGCCATGCCTTTGCCAACGCCCTGGAGCTGGAAAAGGAGCGGGCCCAGGTAACCCTGGCGTCCATCGGCGACGGCGTGATTGCCACCGACTTCGAAGGCTGCATCGCCTACATGAACCCGGCGGCCGAACAGCTTACCCACTGGAATGCCGAGCAGGCCGCAGGGCTGCCGTTGGCGTCGCTGTTCAACCTGCTGGACGAAAACGCCGAAAAAGACAGTTTCACCCTGATCGAGCACATCCTCGGTGGCCAGCTGACCGGGGGCAGCGAGCACGCCAAGCTGATCCAGCGCCTGGACGGCAGCACCGTGTCGGTGACCCTGGTGGGCGCGCCCATTCGCACCGATGGGCGCATCAGCGGCACCGTGCTGGTGCTCCACGACATGACCCAGGAACGCCAGTACATCGCCAACCTGTCGTGGCAGGCCACCCACGACGCCCTGACCGGCCTGGCCAACCGCCGCGAATTCGAATTCCGCCTGGAGCAGGCGCTGGGCAATGTCAGCCGCAGCCAAAGCCGCCACTCGCTGATGTTCCTGGACCTGGACCAGTTCAAGCTGGTCAACGACACCTGTGGCCACGCCGCTGGCGACGAACTGCTGCGCCATATCTGCACGTTGCTGCAGTCGGGGCTGCGCGACGGTGACACCCTGGCGCGGCTGGGGGGCGACGAGTTCGGCATTCTGCTGGAAAATTGCCCGGCCGACGTCGCCGAGCGCATTGCCGAAAGCCTGCGCCAGACCGTGCAGAACCTGCACTTCGTGTGGAAGGGCCGGCCGTTCGTGACCACCGTCAGCCTGGGCCTGGTGCATATTTCCCAGGCGCCCACCACCCTGGAAGCGTCCTTGCGTGCCGCCGACATGGCCTGCTACATGGCCAAGGAAAAGGGCCGCAACCGCGTGCAGGTGTACCACGCCGACGACACCGAACTGTCCATGCGCTTTGGCGAAATGGCCTGGGTTCAGCGTTTGCACATGGCCCTGGAAGAAAACCGCTTCGTGCTGTACGCCCAGGAAATCGCCTCGCTGGGGCGCACGGACAGTTCCGGCGGGCATATCGAGATCCTGTTGCGCCTGCACGATGAAGGCGGGCGCATGATCATGCCTGAAAACTTCATTCCGGCCGCCGAGCGCTACGGCCTGATGACCGCGCTGGACCGTTGGGTGGTGCAGAACGTGTTCAAGATCGTCCAGCAATGCATGAGCGAGGGCGCCAAGGGCCCGCTGGCCATCTGCGCGATCAACCTGTCGGGCACCAGCATTGGCGACGAGGCGTTCCTGGAGTACCTGCGCGAGCAGTTCCAGCGCTTCTCCATTCCGCCTGAGCTGATTTGTTTCGAAATCACCGAAACCGCGGCCATCTCCAACCTGGGTAGCGCCATTCGCTTCATCAATGAGCTCAAGGGCCTGGGCTGCCGCTTTTCGCTGGACGATTTCTGTGCGGGCATGTCTTCGTTCGCCTACCTCAAGCACTTGCCGGTGGACTTCCTCAAGATCGACGGCAGTTTCGTCAAGGACATGCTCGATGACCCCATCAACCGGGCCATGGTCGAGGTCATCAATCACATCGGCCACGTAATGGGCAAGCAAACCATCGCCGAGTTTGTGGAAACTCCACTGATAGAGCAGGCATTGCTGGAAATCGGGGTGGATTATGCTCAGGGTTATCTGATAGAACGTCCACAGGTATTCACCTGCGAAAGTCTGCAGCGTCGTGACGTACGGCCCCGGCCCCTGTTGTTCAAGGCGCCGGGCACGTTTCGCTGATGGCTGTAGCCGTGACCATCACTCCAAAAAGAAGGAATCTGAAAAGTGATCGAGGCGTTCGTTCGTACTGGCCCCCTTATGGAAGCCACCAGTTACCCGCTCTGGGCCCAACAGCTGATTCGTGACTGCAGCGAAAGCAAGCGTCGTGTGGTGGAGCACGAGCTGTACCGCAGCATGCGCGACGCCACGTTGAGCGCCAAGACCATGCGTCAGTACCTGATTGGTGGTTGGCCGGTGGTCGAGCAGTTTGCCCTGTACATGGCGCAAAGTCTGACCAAGACCCGTTTTGGCCGCCACCCTGGCGAAGACATGGCCCGGCGCTGGCTGATGCGCAACATTCGCGTGGAGCTCAACCATGCCGATTACTGGGTGAACTGGTGCAATGCCCATGGCGTCAGCCTGGAAGATCTGCAGGCGCAGGACGTGCCGGCCGAACTTCTGGCGCTGAGCCACTGGTGTTGGCAAACCACGTCTGCCGACTCGCTGATTGTCGGCATCGCCGCCACCAACTACGCCATCGAAGGGGCCACGGGCGAATGGTCGGCCGTGGTCTGCGCCAACGATATCTATGCCAATTCGTTCCCGGAGGAAGGGCGCAAGCGCGCCATGAAGTGGCTGAAGATGCACGCCCAGTACGACGATGCCCACCCGTGGGAAGCGCTGGAGATCATCTGCACCCTGGCTGGGCACAACCCCACCAAGGCGCTGCAGGCCGAGCTGCGCCGCGCCGTGTGCATGAGCTACGACTACATGTTCGGCTTCCTGGAGCGCTGCATGGCCCTGGAGCTGGAACAGCGGCCTGTGCGCCGCGAGCGCGTTGCCGCGGTCGCCCAGCACTAAGGGTTACTGGGCGTTGAAGGCCTGGCCGTTGACGCCTGCGCTGTCGGCACCCATCAGGTACAGATAGACCGGCATGATGGCCTCGGGCAGCGGGTTCTTTTCCGGCGCCTCCGCCGGGTAGGCCTGGGCCCGCATGCTGGTACGCGTGGCGCCCGGGTTGACACTGTTGGCCCGCAACGTGCCCATGCCATCCAGTTCGTCGGCCAGGGTCTGCATCAGGCCTTCGGTGGCGAACTTGGACACCCCATAGGCACCCCAGTAGGCCCGGCCCTTGCGCCCCACGCTGCTGGAGGTGAACACCACCGAACCGTCGTTCGACAGCTTCAGCAGCGGCAGCAGCGTGTTGGTCAGCATGAACATGGCGTTGACGTTGATGTGCATCACGCGCATGAAGTGCTCGCCGGCCAGTTGATCCAGCGGTGTGCGCGGGCCGATGATGGAGGCGTTGTGCAGCAGGCCGTCCAGGCGCCCGAACTCGTTCTCGATCATCACCGCCAGTTCGTCGTACTGGTGGGGCAGGGCGGTTTCCAGGTTGAAGGGGACGATCACCGGCTTGGGATGCCCGGCGGCTTCAATCTGGTCGTAGACCTGGCTCAGGTTGGCTTCGGTCTTGCCCAGCAGCAGTACCGTGGCGCCGTGGGCGGCGTAGGTAACGGCAGCTGCGGCACCAATGCCCCGGCCAGCGCCGGTGACCAGGATGACGCGGCCCTGGAGCAGGGCGGGTGGGGCGGTGTAGTCGAACATGGAGGAAAAGCTCCCACGGTTTGGGCAATTTGTGGGAGCGGGCCCTGCCCGCGAAAAGGGCGCCGCGGTGTCTTGGGTATTTCGCGGTGTGCTTTTCGCGGGTAGAACCCGCTCCCACGCATGGGTTGTCTGGCGGACGGTCAGCAGCTACACAACGCCTGATCCAGCACCTTGCGCAAATCCAGCGGGTGGTCCACCACCACGTCGGCGCCCCAGTGGCTGGGGTTGTCGTGCGGGTGAATGTAACCGTAGCGCACCGCAGCGGTACGCGTGCCCGCATCACGGCCGGACTCGATGTCGCGCAGGTCGTCACCCACGAACAGCACGCTGGCCGGGTCCAGGTCGAGCATCTTGCAGGCCAGGATCAGCGGTTCCGGGTTGGGCTTGCTGTGGGTCACGTGGTCGGGGCAGATCAGCAGGGCCGAGCGCTCGGCCAGGCCCAGTTGCTGCATGATAGGCTCGGCAAAACGCACCGGCTTGTTGGTGACCACGCCCCAGCGCAGGCCGGCCCGTTCGATGTCTTCCAGCAGTTGCGCCATGCCTTCATACAGGTGGCTGTGCACGGCGCAGCCTACCTGGTAGCGCTCCAGGAACTCCAGGCGCAAGGCCTCGAACTCCGGCGCCTGGGGCGACAGGGCGAAGGTGGCCGAGACCATGGCCTTGGCCCCGCCCGACACTACGTCGCGAATCAGCTGGTCATCGATGGCCGGCAGGTTGCGGTCGGCCAGCATTGCCTGGCAAATGGCGATGAAGTCCGGCGCCGTGTCGAGCAGGGTGCCGTCCATGTCGAAGAGAACTGCTCTCAAGCGCATTGATCACTCCTCCCGCAGGGTCTGGACCATGTAGTTGACGTCGACGTCGGCGGCCAGCTTGTAGTGCTTGGTCAGCGGGTTGTAGGTCAGGCCAATGATGTCCTTGACCGACAGGCCGGCCGCACGGGCCCAGGCGCCCAGCTCGGAGGGGCGAATGAATTTCTTGAAGTCATGAGTGCCGCGCGGCATCAGCTTGAGGATGTATTCGGCGCCGATGATCGCGAACAGATACGACTTGGGGTTGCGGTTGATGGTGGAGAAGAACACCTGGCCGCCCGGCTTGACCATCTTGAAGCAGGCACGGATCACCGAGGAGGGGTCGGGCACGTGTTCGAGCATTTCCAGGCAGGTGACTACGTCGAACTGGCCGGGCATTTCCTCGGCCAGCGCTTCGGCGGTGATCTGCCGGTATTCCACCTGTACGCCGGATTCCAGCTGGTGCAACTGGGCCACGGCCAGCGGGGCCTCGCCCATGTCGATGCCGGTCACAGTGGCGCCGCGCAGGGCCATGGCTTCGCTGAGGATGCCGCCGCCGCAGCCCACGTCCAGGACTTTCTTGCCCGACAGCCTGGCGCGCTCGTCAATCCAGTTGACGCGCATGGGGTTGATGTCGTGCAGCGGCTTGAACTCGCTCTCGCGGTCCCACCAGCGGTGCGCCAGGGCTTCAAACTTGGCGATTTCGGCGTGGTCGACGTTACTCATGGGGTGTCCTCTGAAAACTTGCTTGAATTCGGTGTAAGGCCGGTGGCGGGTGGGCCACCGCGCGGTTATTCGTGCCGGGCGCCAATGCGCTGGCCCCAGTGGGCAGCGGTTGCCGCCAGTGCCTGCTCGTCCAGGCGCGTGAGCTGCCGGTCGTCGAGCAGGTGTTTGCCAGCGACCCAGACGTGCTTCACGCAGTCCCGGCCGGTGGCGTAGATCAATTGCGAAACCGGGTCGTACACCGGCTGTTGCGCCAGGCCCGACAGGTCGAACGCCGTAAGGTCGGCGGCCTTGCCCACTTCCAGCGAGCCGATGGCCGCTTCCATGCCCAGGGCGCGCGCACCATTGAGCGTGGCCATGCGCAGGGCGCGGTGGGCGTCCAGGGCGGTGGCGTTGCCGGCCACGGCCTTGGCCAGCAGCGCTGCGGTACGGGTTTCGCCCAGCAGGTCCAGGTCATTGTTGCTGGCGGCGCCGTCGGTGCCAACTGCCACATTGACGCCGGCCTGCCACAGGCGTTCCACCGGGCAGAAGCCGCTGGCCAGTTTCAGGTTGGATTCGGGGCAATGCACCACGCTGGTGTTGCTTTCTACCAGCAGAGCCAGGTCGTCGTTGCTGACCTGGGTCATGTGCACGGCCTGAAAGCGCGGGCCCAGCAAACCCAGGCGGGCCAGGCGGGCCAATGGGCGCTCGGCCTTGGCGGCCAGGGCCTGCTCCACTTCGCCGGCGGTCTCGTGCACATGCATCTGGATGGCGGCGTCCAGTTCGTCGGCCAGCACGCGGATTTTCTCCAGGTTCTCGTCGCCCACGGTATAGGGGGCATGAGGGCCAAAGGCAATGCTGATGCGCGGGTGGTGCTTCAGGTCGCTGAACAGTTCCACACCCTGGTGCAGCGCCTCATCGGCCGTGCGGGCGCCGGGAATGGGGAAATCCAGCACCGCAATGGTGATTTGCGCGCGCATGCCGCTGTGGTGCACGCGTTCGCTGGCCGTGCGCGGGTAGAAATACATGTCCGAGAAGCAGGTGATGCCGCCCTTGAGCTGTTCGGCAATGGCCAGGTCGGTGCCGTCGCGCACGAAATCCTCGTCCACCCAGCGGCCTTCGGCCGGCCAGATATGCTCCTGCAGCCAGGTCATCAACGGCAAATCGTCGGCCAGGCCGCGGAACAGGGTCATGGCGGCATGCCCGTGAGCATTGACCAGGCCTGGGGTCAGCAGCATGCCCGGCAGCTCGCGCACTTCATGGGCCTGCAACCGCAGGGCTTCCGTTCGCGGGCCAATGAACACTATATTGCCATCACGGACACCCAGGCCATGATCCTTCAGCACCACCCCGGCCGGTTCCACAGGCACCAGCCAAGTGGGCAGCAGCAACAGGTCTAGGGGCTCGGCAGCGTTGGGCATGGTGGGTATCCAGTGCTTTGGTTCGGTGATGGCGAAGTATACCCGAGCGTCTTCGTCGGGGGCTCGCTATAATCGGCCGCTTTTGATGTCAGCTTTCAGATTAGGGGTGGGCAATGCGCGATCGTCTATTGGCAGCAGAAAAAGTGAAGGCCATCGATTGGCGTGCCGACGCCCTGTATTTGCTCGATCAGCGTGTGTTGCCCCACGAAGAAACCTGGCGGGCCTACAGCGACGCCGCTGGGGTGGCCGAGGCCATTCGTTCGATGGTGGTGCGCGGTGCGCCGGCCATTGGCATCAGCGCCGCCTACGGCATGGTGCTGGCGGCCCGGCAGCGCCTGGCCCAGGGCGGCGACTGGGTAGCGGCGCTGGAACAGGATTTCACCCGGTTGAGCCAGTCGCGGCCTACTGCCGTTAACCTGTTCTGGGCGCTGGGGCGCATGCGCGAGCGCCTGGAACGGGTAAAGGACAGCCCCGACGCCCTGGCGGCGCTGGAAGCCGAGGCCATCGCCATCCATGAAAGCGACCGCGAAGCCAACCTCACCATGGCCCAGCTGGGCGTGGACCTGATTCGCCGTCACCAGGGGAACGTCCAGGCCTTGCTGACCCACTGCAACACTGGCGCCCTGGCCACGGGTGGCTTCGGCACGGCGCTGGGTGTGATTCGCGGTGCGTTTATCGAAGGCATGGTGGAGCGCGTCTACGCCGATGAAACCCGCCCCTGGCTGCAGGGCTCGCGCCTGACGGCCTGGGAACTGGCCAACGAAGGCATCCCGGTCACCGTCAACGCCGACTCGGCTGCCGCGCACCTGATGAAGACCAAGGGCATCACCTGGGTCATCGTCGGCGCCGACCGCATCACCGCCAACGGCGACGTGGCCAACAAGATCGGCACCTACGGCCTGGCGGTCACCGCCATGCACCACGGCGTGCGTTTCATGGTGGTGGCGCCCAGTTCCACCATCGACATGAGCCTGGCCAGTGGCGAAGACATTCCCATTGAAGAGCGTGATGGGCGTGAGTTGCTGGAAGTGGGTGGCCAGCGGGTGGGGGCGGACGTGGATGCGTTCAATCCGGTGTTCGACGTGACGCCGGCGGACCTGATTGATGCAATCGTGACCGAAAAGGGCATTGTCGAGCGGCCAGATGCGGCAAAGATGGCGCAATTGATGTGCCGCAAGCGGTTGCATTGAGCTCTGCAGTCACTTTGCATCCCGCGGCGGGTAATCGCCTGCCCGTTGAGCCCGCCCGGCCCTGCGCGGGTTGGCGCCTGCTTCGCGGCCGCGGCCCGCTCCTGCTGGTGGTTCGCTTGAGTAAAGTGGGCATCGCGCACGCCGCAAATCCCCCCAAAAGCCCCTCAGAGCCACCCCACGCCCGATTACCCGTCAATTAATGGGTTTGCAAGCCTTGCAGGGGATAGGTCCCTGACGGCGATTGTGGTAACATCCGACGGTTTCCAGGGTCGCCCTTTGGTGCGGCCCCCACTGCGCAGATCCACAGCATAACTCGTTGATTTGTCGTAAGTCGCCTCACGGCATTGGCCGTCGGCGGCGAGCTTCGTTCGTCCCAATGGATGTGACGGAGTTTCACCAGAAAAAGGAATCAGGCTTCTCATGGGCGAACTGGCCAAAGAAATCCTCCCGGTCAATATCGAAGACGAGCTGAAACAGTCCTACCTCGACTACGCGATGAGCGTGATTGTCGGGCGTGCACTGCCTGATGCGCGTGATGGCTTGAAGCCCGTGCATCGCCGCGTTCTGTTTGCGATGAGTGAACTGGGTAACGACTGGAACAAGCCGTACAAGAAATCCGCCCGTGTGGTCGGTGACGTGATCGGTAAGTACCACCCGCACGGTGACACTGCGGTCTACGACACCATCGTGCGTATGGCCCAGCCCTTCTCCATGCGTTACCTGCTGGTAGACGGCCAGGGCAACTTCGGTTCGGTGGACGGCGACAACGCCGCGGCCATGCGATACACCGAAGTGCGCATGACCAAGCTGGCGCACGAGATCCTGTCCGACCTGCACAAGGAAACCGTGGACTGGGTGCCCAACTACGACGGCACCGAGCTGATCCCGGCGGTCATGCCTACGCGCATCCCGACCCTGCTGGTCAACGGTTCCAGTGGTATCGCCGTGGGCATGGCCACCAACATCCCGCCGCACAACCTGGGCGAGGTCATCGATGGTTGCCTGGCGCTGATCGACAACGCCGACATCACGGTTGATGAACTGATGCAGTTCATCCCGGGGCCGGACTTCCCGACCGCCGCCATCATCAACGGCCGCGCCGGCATCATCGAAGCCTATCGCACCGGTCGTGGCCGCATCTACATGCGTGCGCGCTCCACGGTCGAAGACATCGACAAGGTAGGCGGCCGCCAGCAGATCGTCGTTACCGAGCTGCCGTACCAGCTGAACAAGGCTCGCCTGATCGAGAAGATCGCCGAGCTGGTTAAAGAGAAGAAACTGGAAGGCATCACCGAGCTGCGTGACGAGTCCGACAAGGACGGCATGCGCATCGTCATCGAACTGCGTCGTGGCGAAGTGCCGGAGGTGATCCTCAACAACCTCTTCGCCCAAACCCAGATGCAGGCGGTGTTCGGTATCAACATCGTCGCCCTGATCGACGGTCGCCCGCGCATCCTCAACCTCAAGGACCTGCTGGAAGCCTTCGTTCGCCATCGTCGCGAAGTGGTAACCCGCCGTACCGTGTTCGAGCTGCGCAAGGCCCGTGAACGTGGCCATATCCTGGAAGGCCAGGCCGTGGCGCTGTCGAACATCGACCCGGTCATCGCCCTGATCAAGGCATCGCCCACGCCGTCCGAGGCCAAGGAAGCCCTGATCAACACCGCCTGGGAATCCAGCGCCGTGGTGGCCATGGTGGAAGCGGCGGGCGCCCAGTCCTCGCGTCCCGAGAACCTGGACCCGCAGTTCGGCCTGCGTGAAGGCAAGTACTGGCTGTCGCCGGAACAGGCCCAGGCCATTCTGGACTTGCGCCTGCACCGCCTCACCGGCCTGGAGCACGAGAAGCTGCTGGCCGAGTACCAGGAGATCCTCAACCAGATCGGCGAACTGATCCGCATCCTCAGCAGTGCCGAGCGCCTGATGGAAGTGATCCGCGAAGAGCTGGAAGTGATCCGCGCCGAATTCGGCGACGTGCGCCGCACCGAGATTCTCGATGCGCGCCTGGACCTGACCCTGGGTGACATGATCCCGGAAGAAGAGCGCGTGGTGACCATCTCCCACGGCGGCTACGCCAAGACCCAGCCACTGGCTGCCTACCAGGCCCAGCGCCGCGGCGGCAAGGGCAAGTCGGCCACTGGCGTGAAGGACGAGGACTACATCGCTCACCTGCTGGTAGCGAACAGCCATACAACGCTGCTGCTGTTCTCCAGCAAAGGCAAGGTGTACTGGCTCAAGACCTACGAGATCCCAGAGGCATCCCGTGCCGCCCGTGGTCGCCCGCTGGTCAACCTGCTGCCGCTGGAAGATGGCGAGTACATCACCACCATGCTGCCGGTAGAGGAATACACCGAAGGTCATTTCATCTTCATGGCCACCGCCAACGGCACCGTGAAGAAGACCCCGCTGGAATCCTTCAGCCGCCAGCGCAGCGTGGGCCTTATCGCCCTGGAACTGGACGAAGGCGACGTGTTGATCAGCGCGGCCATCACCGATGGCGAGCGTGAAGTCATGCTGTTCTCCGACGGCGGCAAGGTCACCCGCTTCAAGGAATCCGACGTACGGGCCATGGGCCGTACTGCCCGTGGTGTGCGCGGCATGCGCCTGCCGGAAGGCCAAAAGCTGATTTCCATGCTGATCCCGGAAGAAGGCAGCCAGATCCTCACCGCTTCCGCACGCGGTTACGGCAAGCGCACTGCCATTGGCGAGTTCCCGGAGTACAAGCGTGGCGGCCAGGGCGTTATCGCCATGGTCAGCAACGAGCGCAACGGCCGCCTGGTAGGGGCTGTACAGGTGCTGGACGGTGAGGAGATCATGCTGATTTCCGACCAGGGCACCCTGGTGCGCACCCGTGTCGACGAAGTCTCCAGCCTGGGCCGTAACACCCAGGGCGTCACGCTGATCAAGCTGGCCAGCGACGAAACCCTGGTAGGCCTTGAGCGCGTGCAGGAACCATCGGAAGTCGAGGGCGAGGAATTGCTCGAAGGCGAAGAGGGTGTCGAAGCGTCGGTTGAAGGTGTAGAAACGCCCGATGACCTGGCGGGCGACGACGAGTTGCCGCAGGAATAAATTGTTGTGATGGATCATGGGGGCACTTCGGTGCCCTCAGTGATATTTGGGTGGTACCCCCTTCGCGGGCAGAGCCCGCTCCCACCAAGGCAAATAAGCGCGAATTGCCTGTGTGGGAGCGGGCTCTGCCCGCGAAGGGTTCGCCACCGATCTAACGAATTCAAGCAGAGCGAGAGTGGATGTGAGCAACCGAGCCTTTAACTTCTGCGCAGGTCCAGCTGCGCTCCCTGAAGCTGTCCTGCAACGCGCCCAGGCCGAGATGCTGAACTGGCGTGGCAAGGGCCTCTCCGTCATGGAGATGAGCCATCGCAGCGACGACTACATGGCCATTGCCGCCAAGGCCGAGCAGGACCTGCGCGACCTGCTGTCCATTCCCTCCCATTATAAAGTGCTGTTCCTGCAAGGCGGCGCCAGCCAGCAGTTCGCCGAGATCCCGCTGAACCTGCTGCCTGAAGGCGGTACCGCCGACTACATCGAGACCGGCATCTGGTCGAAGAAGGCCATTGAGGAAGCGCGTCGCTACGGCAACATCAATGTCGCGGCCAGCGCCAAGCCTTACGACTACCTGGCCATCCCGGGCCAGAACGAGTGGAACCTGACCCCAGGCGCCGCCTACGTTCACTACGCCTCCAACGAAACCATCGGCGGCCTGGAATTTGACTGGGTACCGCAGACCGGTGACGTGCCGCTGGTGGTGGACATGTCGTCCGACATCCTCTCGCGCCCCATCGACGTGTCGCAGTACGGCATGATCTACGCCGGCGCGCAGAAGAACATCGGCCCCAGCGGCCTGGTGGTGGTGATCATTCGCGAAGACCTGCTGGGCCGCGCCCGCAGCGCCTGCCCAACCATGCTCGACTACAAGATCGCGGCCGACAACGGCTCGATGTACAACACCCCGGCCACCTATTCCTGGTACCTGTCGGGCCTGGTGTTCGAGTGGCTCAAAGAGCAGGGCGGCGTCGACGCCATGGAAGCGCGCAACCGCGCCAAGAAGGACCGCCTGTACGGTTTCATCGACAGCAGCGAGTTCTACACCAACCCTATTTCCCACAACGCCCGCTCGTGGATGAACGTGCCGTTCCGCCTGGCCGACGAGCGCCTGGACAAGGCCTTCCTGGCCGGTGCCGACGCCCGTGGCCTGCTGAACCTCAAGGGTCACCGCTCAGTAGGTGGCATGCGTGCCTCCATCTACAACGCCCTGGGCCTGGATGCTGTTGAAGCGCTGGTGGCCTACATGAGCGAGTTCGAGAAGGAAAACGCCTGATGTCCGACCAGGAGCTGAAGGCCCTGCGGGTTCGCATCGATGCGCTGGACGAGAAAATTCTCGAACTGATCAGCGATCGCGCCCGCTGCGCCGAAGAAGTGGCCCGTGTGAAAATGGCCTCCCTGGCTGAAGGCGAGGTGCCGGTGTTCTACCGGCCCGAGCGTGAAGCCCAGGTGCTCAAGCGCGTGATGGAACGCAACAAGGGGCCGCTGAGCAACGAAGAGATGGCGCGCTTGTTCCGCGAAGTCATGTCCTCGTGCCTGGCCCTGGAAAACCCCCTGAAAGTCGCTTACCTGGGCCCTGAAGGTACCTTCACCCAGGCCGCGGCCATGAAACACTTCGGCCACGCCGTCATCAGCAAGCCGATGGCGGCCATCGACGAAGTGTTCCGTGAGGTGGTGGCCGGTGCGGTCAACTTCGGCGTGGTGCCGGTGGAAAACTCCACCGAGGGTGCGGTCAACCACACCCTGGACAGTTTCCTGGAGCACGACATGGTCATCTGCGGGGAGGTGGAGCTGCGTATCCACCACCACCTGCTGATCGGTGACAGCACCAAGACCGATTCCATCACGCGCATCTACTCCCACGCCCAGTCGCTGGCCCAGTGCCGCAAGTGGCTGGACGCCCATTACCCCAACGTCGAGCGCATTGCCGTGTCCAGCAATGCCGAGGCGGCCAAGCGGGTCAAGGGCGAGTGGAACTCGGCGGCCATTGCCGGCGACATGGCGGCCAGCCTCTACGGCCTGCAACGCCTGGCTGAAAAAATCGAGGACCGCCCGGACAACGCCACGCGGTTCCTGATCATCGGCAGCCAGGAAGTGCCGCCGACCGGCGACGACAAGACCTCGATCATCGTGTCCATGAGCAATCGCCCGGGCGCGCTGCACGAGCTGCTGGTGCCGTTCCACGACAATGGCATCGACCTGACTCGCATCGAAACCCGTCCGTCACGCAGCGGTAAATGGACCTACGTATTCTTCATCGATTTCGTTGGCCACCACCGTGATCCCCTGATCAAGGGTGTGCTCGAACAAATCAGTCAGGAAGCTGTGGCACTCAAGGTGCTGGGCTCCTACCCGAAAGCGGTTCTTTGAGGTTTAGTGATGAGTGATTTTCTCGCCCTGGCACAGTCGGGCGTACAAAAACTGTCGCCTTACGTGCCTGGCAAGCCAGTGGACGAGCTGGCCCGCGAGTTGAACCTGGACCCAGCCAACATCGTCAAGCTGGCCAGCAACGAAAACCCGCTGGGCGCCAGCCCCAAGGTGCGTGAAGCCATTGCCAAGGCATTGGCCGAGCTGACGCGCTACCCTGACGGCAACGGTTTTGAGCTCAAGACCCTGCTGGCCGAGCGCTGCCGCGTGCAGCTCAATCAGGTCACCCTGGGCAACGGTTCCAATGACATCCTTGAGCTGGTGACCCGTGCCTACCTGGCGCCGGGCCAGAACGCGGTGTTCAGCGAGCACGCTTTTGCTGTCTACCCCATCGTGACCCAGGCCGTAGGCGCCGAGGCGCGCGTGGTGCCGGCCAAGGACTGGGGGCACGACCTGCCGGCCATGCTGGCGGCCATCGACGCCAACACCCGCATCGTGTTCATCGCCAACCCCAACAACCCCACCGGCACCTGGTTCAATGCCCACGCGCTGAGCGACTTCCTGCGTGACGTGCCGTCGGACGTACTGGTGGTGCTGGACGAGGCCTACATCGAATACGCCGTGGGCGGCGAGCTGCCTGACGGCCTCGACTACCTGGCCGAGTTCCCCAACCTGCTGGTGTCGCGCACCTTCTCCAAGGCTTACGGCCTGGCGGCGCTGCGGGTCGGCTACGCGTTGTCGTCGCCGGTCATCGCCGACGTGCTCAACCGCGTGCGCCAGCCGTTCAACGTCAATAGCCTGGCCTTGGCGGCCGCCTGTGCGGCGCTGGCCGACAGTGACTACCTGGCCAAGAGTCGCGAGCTCAACGAGTTCGGCATGCAGCAACTGGAAGACGGTTGCCGGGCCCTGGGCCTGGGCTGGATCCCGTCCAAGGGCAACTTCCTGTGCATCGACCTCGGTCGCGTGGCGGCCCCGGTGTTCCAGGGCTTGCTGCAAGAGGGCGTGATCGTGCGCCCGGTGGCCAACTACGGCATGCCCAATCACCTGCGGGTGACCATTGGCCTGCCCACCGAGAACGGCCGTTTCCTGGACGCGCTCAGCAAGGTCCTGGCCCGTGGTTGATGGTGTTTCGGCTGTTGTAGCGCCAGCGCCGCTGGTCGGTCGCCTGGTGGTGGTCGGCCTCGGGCTGATCGGTGGTTCGTTTGCCAAGGGTGTCCGCGAAAGCGGCCTGTGCGGCGAAGTGGTGGGCCTGGACCTGGATCCGCAGTCGCGCAAGCTGGCGGTGGAGCTGGGCGTGGTCGACCGCTGCGAAGAAGATCTGGCTGCCGCCTGCCAGGGCGCCGACGTGATCCAGTTGGCCGTGCCCATCCTGGCCATGGAAAAACTGCTCGGCAAGCTGGCGACACTCGACCTGGGTGACGCCATCCTCACCGACGTGGGCAGCGCCAAGGGCAACGTGGTGCGTGCCGCCCGTCAGGTGCTGGGCGCGCAGCAACTGCTCAATTTTGTGCCCGGGCACCCCATTGCCGGGTCTGAGCAGAGCGGGGTGGAAGCCTCCAACGCCCAGCTGTTCCGTCGCCACAAAGTCATTCTTACGCCGCTGGAAGAAACCGCACCCCGTGCCCTGCACGTGGTCGACGCCCTGTGGCGTGCCCTGGGTGCCGATGTGGAGCACATGGCCATTGAGCGCCATGACGAAGTGCTGGCAGCCACCAGCCACTTGCCGCATCTGCTGGCTTTCGGCCTGGTGGACTCGCTGGCCAAGCGCAACGAAAACCTGGACATCTTCCGCTACGCGGCGGGCGGTTTCCGCGACTTCACGCGCATTGCCGGCAGTGATCCGGTGATGTGGCACGACATCTTCCTGGCCAACCGCGATGCAGTGTTGCGCACCCTCGACACCTTCCGCAGTGACCTGGATGCCCTGCGCGACGCGGTGGACGTGGGTGACGGCCAGAAGATGCTGGGTGTGTTCACCCGCGCGCGCATGGCGCGCGAGCATTTTGGCAAGATCCTTGCGCGCCGCGCCTACGTGGACAAGCGCGAGGCCTGCGACCTGAACTTCATCGCCGCCCCGGGCGGCAGCCTGGCCGGGCGTATTCGCGTGCCGGGCGACAAGTCCATTTCGCATCGCTCGATCATGCTGGGTTCGCTGGCAGACGGCACCACCGAAGTCGACGGCTTCCTGGAAGGCGAGGACGCCCTGGCCACCCTGCAAGCCTTCCGCGACATGGGGGTGGTCATTGAAGGCCCGCACCACGGCCGCGTGACCATTCATGGCGTGGGTCTGCATGGCCTGCAACCGCCGCCGGGGCCGATCTATGTCGGCAATTCGGGTACCACCATGCGTTTGCTGGCCGGCCTGCTGGCGGCCCAGCGTTTTGACAGCGTGCTCACGGGCGATGCGTCCCTGTCCAGGCGCCCCATGAATCGCGTGGCCAAGCCGCTGCGCGACATGGGCGCGCGCATCGACACCGCGGCCGACGGCCTGCCGCCCCTGACCATACAGGGTGGCCAGGCCCTCAAGGCCGTGGACTACACGCTGCCCATGGCCAGTGCCCAGGTCAAATCCAGCCTGCTGCTGGCGGGTTTGTACGCCGAAGGCGAAACCCGCGTCACCGAACCGGCCCCCACCCGCGATCACACCGAGCGCATGCTGCGCGGCTTCGGCTACCCGGTGAATCGCGAAGGCGCCACCGTGTCACTGGCTTCGGGTCATGGCCTGCGTGCCACGCGCATCGAAGTGCCGGGCGACATCTCCTCGGCGGCGTTCTTCCTGGTGGCCGCGTCCATTGCCGAAGGGTCGAACCTGGTACTGGAACATGTGGGCATCAACCCCACCCGTGCCGGTGTCATCGACATTCTTAAGCTGATGGGTGCCGACATTCGCCTGCAGAACCAGCGCGAAGTGGGCGGGGAACCCGTGGCCGACCTGCACGTGCGCTACGCGCCGCTCAACGGTATCGAGATCCCGGCGGCCCTGGTGCCGCTGGCCATCGATGAATTCCCGGTGCTGTTCGTCGCCGCAGCCGTGGCCCAGGGGCGTACCGTGCTGCGCGGCGCCCAGGAGCTGCGGGTAAAAGAATCGGATCGCATCCAGGTCATGGCCGACGGTCTTCAGGCCCTGGGTGTAAACTGTCAGCCAACCGAGGACGGCATCATCATCGACGGCGGCGCACTGCGCGGCGGCGAAGTACAGGGGCAGGGCGATCATCGCATCGCCATGGCCTTCAGCGTGGCATCGCTGCGGGCCAGCGCGCCCATTCGCATCCTCGATTGCGCCAACGTCGCCACCTCCTTTCCCAACTTCCTGGCCTTGTGTGGCCAGGTCGGGATCCGTGTAACAGAAGAGGGCAAGTCGTGATTTCCCACGCGCCAGTAATTACCATCGACGGCCCAAGCGGTTCGGGCAAGGGCACCGTTGCCGGCATCCTGGCCAAGCGCCTGGGCTGGAACCTGCTCGACTCCGGCGCCCTGTATCGCCTGCTGGCCTTCAATGCCGGCAACCACGGCGTAGCCCTGGACAACGAAGACCTGCTGGCCCGCCTGGCCGCACATCTGGATGTGCAATTCATTGCCGCCACCGAAGGCCAGCTGCAACGCATCATTCTGGAAGGTGACGAAGTCAGTACCGTCATCCGCACCGAAACCGCCGGCGCCGGCGCCTCCAAGGTCGCGGCCCTGCCGGCCGTGCGCGCGGCCCTGCTGGAGCGCCAGCGCGCCTTCCAGGAAGCGCCGGGGCTGATCGCCGATGGCCGCGACATGGGCACCGTGGTGTTCCCCGACGCGCCGTTGAAGATCTTCCTCACCGCCAGTGCCGAGGAGCGTGCGCGTCGTCGTTACTTGCAGTTGAAGGGCAAGGGCGAAGATGTTAGTCTGTCGAGTCTGCTAGATGAGATACGTGCGCGCGATGAGCGTGACACCCAGCGAGCGGTAGCCCCGCTCAAGCCGGCGGCTGACGCCATACAGCTGGATTCCACGGAATTGTCCATCGAGCAGGTGCTGGAACGCATCATGAGCGAAATCGCGCTGCGCGATATCGCCGGGTGACCAGAAAGCGTACGGGAAACCAGTCCCTAGCCTGTGCGCCTTCTTTACTTTGAACGAACCCGCATTGTCTGGAGTGCGGCTGATGGGCGTTTTTTCCGCCCAAATCTACAGGAATTAAAATGAGCGAAAGCTTTGCGGAACTCTTTGAAGAAAGCCTGAAAACCCTCAACCTTCAACCAGGTGCGATCATCACCGGTATCGTTGTCGATATCGACGGTGACTGGGTTACTGTCCACGCCGGTCTGAAGTCCGAGGGCGTCATCCCGCTCGAGCAGTTCTACAACGAAGCTGGCGAGCTGACCATCAAGGTCGGTGACGAAGTTCACGTTGCGCTGGACGCGGTCGAAGACGGCTTTGGCGAAACCAAGCTGTCCCGTGAAAAAGCCAAGCGCGCCGAGTGCTGGATTGTTCTGGAAGCAGCTTTCGCCGCCGAGGAAGTGGTCAAGGGCGTTATCAACGGTAAGGTTAAAGGCGGCTTCACTGTCGACGTTAACGGCATCCGTGCGTTCCTGCCTGGTTCCCTGGTCGACGTCCGTCCGGTTCGTGATACCACGCACCTGGAAGGCAAAGAGCTGGAATTCAAGGTCATCAAGCTGGACCAGAAGCGCAACAACGTTGTCGTTTCCCGTCGCAGCGTCCTGGAAGCAGAGAACTCGGCCGAGCGCGAAGCTCTGCTGGAATCCCTGCAGGAAGGCCAGCAGGTCAAGGGTATCGTCAAAAACCTCACCGACTACGGCGCCTTCGTGGACCTGGGCGGCGTGGACGGCCTGCTGCACATCACCGACATGGCCTGGAAGCGCATCAAGCACCCTTCCGAAGTGGTCAACGTTGGCGACGAGATCGACGTCAAGGTTCTGAAGTACGATCGCGAGCGCAATCGTGTTTCCCTGGGCTTCAAGCAACTGGGTGAAGACCCATGGGTTGCTATCAAGGCTCGTTACCCAGAGAACACCCGCGTCATGGCGCGCGTGACCAACCTGACCGACTACGGCTGCTTCGCTGAGCTGGAAGAAGGCGTTGAAGGCCTGGTACACGTTTCCGAAATGGACTGGACCAACAAGAACATCCACCCTTCGAAAGTCGTACAAGTCGGCGACGAAGTGGAAGTCATGGTTCTGGACATCGACGAAGAGCGTCGTCGTATCTCCCTGGGCATCAAGCAGTGCAAGTCGAACCCATGGGAAGACTTCTCTGGCCAGTTCAACAAGGGCGACGAAATCTCCGGCACCATCAAGTCGATCACCGATTTCGGTATCTTCATTGGTCTGGACGGCGGCATCGACGGTCTGGTTCACCTGTCCGACATCTCCTGGAACGAAGCTGGCGAAGAAGCAGTACGCCGCTACAAGAAAGGCGATGAGCTGAACACTGTGATCCTGTCTGTTGATCCAGAGCGTGAGCGCATCTCCCTGGGCATCAAGCAACTGGAAAGCGATCCGTTCTCCAACTACGTTGCTGTCAACGACAAAGGCGCTATCGTTCGCGGTATCGTTAAAGAAGTTGACGCCAAAGGCGCCATCATCACCCTGGCCGACGACATCGAAGCCACTCTGAAAGCTTCCGAAATCAGCCGTGACCGCGTTGAAGACGCGCGTAACGTCCTGAAGGAAGGCGAAGAAGTCGAAGCCAAGATCATCAGCGTTGACCGCAAGTCGCGCGTGATCAACTTGTCCATCAAGTCGAAAGACGTTGAAGACGAGAAAGAAGCAATCCAGAGCCTGCGCGACAAGCCAGCTGCTTCGGACATCGCAACCGGTCCAACCACCCTGGGTGACCTGCTGCGTGCTCAAATGGAAAAGCAGAACTAAGTTCTGACTGACCATTAAGAAAAAGGGCGACTTCGGTCGCCCTTTTTTGTGGGCGCGATTTGGCCTGCATCTGTTTGTGGGCGATTCTGTAGCAGTGGCCGCCAGGTCGCGTCACAGACGCCGCGCACTGGCTGATCCACCGCGCCGCCTGTGACGCAGCCTTCGGCAGCTGCTACAGAGGTGCGGTGCACACTGTGATCGCGGCGTAGGAGCCGACTTTAGTCGCGATGCGGGCAATGCGGTTTCAAGCAGATCACGCCTTGGTGGGAGCGGGTTCTACCCGCGAAAAGAGCGCCGCGAAGTATCTGAAACACCACGGCGCTTTCTTCGCGGGCAGAGCCCGCCCCCACAATGCCAATGCAAACAACGATGTGAGCCTTGGCACTGTGGGAGATTCTATGGTGTTGAGCAACCTGTGGGAGCGGGTTCTACCCGCGAAAAGAACACCGCGAAGTATCTGAAACACCGCGGCGCTCTCTTCGCGGGCAGAGCCCGCTCCCACATGATGGACAGTTGCTGCTATGTAGGTGGGTACATACTGTGGGAGCAAAGCTTGCTCGCGATTGCATCGACGCCGTGCATCAGAAAGACCGCGTCGCTTGCATCGCGGTCTTGGCTTGAGGCTACATGACGAAATACACCTGCCATTGATCCCCCAACCTCCCTCCCGCACTATCCCAAGGCTTGTCCACATCATCAGGCAGGAAGCAGGCAGGCCTCAACCGTCTGCCCACCCATATTTCAAGGAGAAACCACCATGCCAACCGGCACCGTCAAATGGTTCAACAACGACAAAGGCTTCGGTTTCATCTCGGCCGAGAGCGGTAAAGACCTGTTCGTCCACTACAGGGCAATAAAATCGCACGGTTTCAAAACCCTGGTAGAAGGCCAGAAGGTCACCTTCAACGTCGAGCGCACGCCCAAGGGCGATCAGGCCATCGACGTTGAAGTTGAGTAATGCGTCCTGAGCCCCTAGCAGGCCTTTCAGGGTGTAAAGCGCTTAAGCGCCGCCGCTGGGCCTCAAGCGCTCACCACGCGCGCTCAGGGCGCGCGTAATCGCTACCGGCATCGAGCGTTGCTTCAACGCACTGGCCACAGAAGCGAGCCTCACTGGCTCGCTTCCTTGCGTGCTACGCCGGCAGTCAGGCGAAAGTCGTCAGCCTTGCTACATTAAACAGTCATATACAGCCGCCACTCTGGGGCTCCCCACAAAAAAGCGCTGGTGGGGCAGAATCTCCTGTGAAATCAGGTGTCTACCCAAAACAGGGCATAGAGGTACTCATTGAAATGGCTGCTGTTCATTTCAGGGGCGCTACAAGGGATGCGAATGAAAGGACTGCTGCTGGGAATGCTGGTGCTCGCGTTGGCAGGTTGCGACGCAACGATGTCCAGGCATGAAGTGAAAGGTATCGCCACCCTGCACATCAACTGCTCGGGGCTCACCTCATCGTGGGACAAATGCTATGAAAAAGCCGAGGACGCCTGCGGCGTAGCGGGGTACAGCGTGGTGGCCAAGTCCACGGACCTCCAGGACGACACCCCTGACTACCCCTTTGGTATCAATCCTGCAGGCATGTCCAGTCGCAGCCTGGTGGTGAGATGCAAGGACACCTGAGCCGGCCACGTGCCAGCGCCCGGGCGGCGGGCGGCGCGCGATCTACCGTAAACCTTTGCAACAAGTCAATACACGGGCTGTTCAAATCCTTCCAGCCATGCTAAAACCTTTCAAGCGATTGTCTAGCTTCTTGATAAAGAAGGGAAAAATATGACGAAATCTGAACTGATCGACCGTATTGTCACCCATCAAGGCTTGCTCTCATCCAAGGATGTGGAGCTGGCGATCAAGACCATGCTTGAGCAGATGTCACAGTGCCTGGCCACCGGGGATCGGATCGAGATTCGTGGCTTCGGCAGCTTCTCCCTGCACTACCGCGCGCCGCGGGTGGGGCGCAACCCCAAGACTGGGCAATCGGTTAGCCTGGATGGGAAGTTTGTGCCGCATTTCAAGCCGGGCAAGGAATTGCGGGATCGGGTGAATGAGGATGAAGAGCATGAGCATGCTTGAGTGGATCAGCCTTGGAGGGCGGGGCATTGCGTAATCTGAAAAGGCTGCTGCTGGGGCTCATCGTTTTGGTGGTAATGGCTGTGGTCGTGGTGTTCATGCTGGAAAATCAGCAGCCTGCGTCGCTGGTTTTCTTTGGGTATTCGCTGCCGCAACTTCCGGTTTCAATCTTTGTCATGCTGGCGTTTTTGGTTGGGCTGGTGATTGGGCCGGTTCTGAGCGTTGTCATATATATGAGAAAGTCCAAGCGCGTCAGATATCATACTGTAACAGGTGGTTAATATCCCGGTGCGTGTGAAAAGCGGAGACGCACGTTGGCACGCCCAAGTCCACCGCTGTACACAAAAAATATCCTCTCTTGTATTGCCCATTTGGGTGTCCGTGCATTGCGAGCAACTCGCTGCACAAGATGATGCCTTAATGCTGGCCAGTCCTGCCTCGTCTTCCTTTGAAACAGTTGTTCGGCTTTCTGCATTGGCCCTAGGGGATTATTTCTCTGATATTCTACGGCACTGCCATTCTAGTCCACCTTCGATATTGCAAGGGGTGGGAAAGCTAGCAAACAGCCGAACGCAATCAACGATCAGAAATATGACTTTTGCCCATACCTCGCGGGCGACCGCTTGATGGGCTGCTAAGGATTTAAAAGCTATGGAAATGATTCCCGTAATTCTGTCCGGTGGCGTTGGCAGCCGGTTGTGGCCTGTATCTCGGGAAGCTCATCCCAAGCCGTTCATGGCGCTCCCGGACGGTCAAAATCTGATCCAAAAAACCTTCCTGCGGGCCGCCCGCCTGGAGGGCGTCGTCGAGGTGATGACGGTCACCAATCGCGAACTGTTGTTCAAGACAGAAGACGAGTACGGCCTCGTAAACACTCAGAACCTGGCTCAGGGCTATATCCTCGAGCCGTTCGGACGCAACACCGCTGCGGCTGTTGCGGCAGCTGCACTGCAATTGAATGAAAAACACGGCAGCGACGCACAAATGCTGGTGCTGGCCGCAGACCATTTAATTCAGGACGAAGCCGCGTTTGCCGCTGCGGTCAAACAGGCATCGCAGTTGGCTGCAGAAGGGTGGCTGGTCACCTTCGGCATTCAGCCCCAGTATCCCGAAACCGGATTCGGCTACATCGAAGCGGGCGTAGCGGGCGAGCTGCCAGCAGGCCTGAAGGTCAAACGTTTCGTAGAAAAACCGGATCTGAAAACCGCCGAAGCCTACGTGTCGGCCGGTAACTACTTCTGGAACTCCGGTATGTTCTGTTTCCGCGTTGGCACGGTACTGGAAGAGCTCAGCGCCCATGCACCGGATGTGCTGGCCGCCGTATCGCTCACCCTGGAAAAGTCCCGCTGCTCCAAAGCTTCAGCCTACAGCTGCCTGACTCTGGATGCCGAAACCTTCGGCCAAGTGCCAGACATCTCGGTCGACTACGCCTTGATGGAGCGCTCCTCCCGGGTAGCCACCATTCCCTGTGATATTGGCTGGAGCGATATTGGCTCCTGGAACGCGGTGAGTGAACTGACCAAAGCTGATGCCAACGGCAACCGCTTTGAAGGCGAAGTCCTTGCCCACGGTTCCAGCAACAACTACGTCAACAGCGAGAGTCGACTGACCGCACTGGTCGGTGTCGAGGATCTGCTGGTCATCGACACGCCTGACGCCGTGCTGATCGCCCACAAGGATCATGCCCAGGACGTCAAGCACATCGTCGGCCAGTTGAAGGCCAAATCCCATACCGCGCACTTGTTGCACCAGACCGTCCACCGCCCGTGGGGTACTTACACCACGCTGGAGAATGGCGAGCGCTTCAAGATCAAGCGTATCGTAGTCAAGCCCGGCGCCTCCTTGTCCCTGCAGATGCATCACCACCGCAGCGAGCACTGGATCGTGGTCAGTGGCATGGCTGTAGTGGTCAATGACACTCGTGAGCTGATGCTCAATACCAATGAATCGACCTTTATTCGTGCGGGGCACAAGCATCGCTTGAAGAATCCGGGGGTGATTGATCTGGTGTTGATTGAGGTGCAGAGCGGTGATTATCTGGGTGAGGATGATATTGTTCGGTTTGAAGATAATTATGGTCGTGTTGAAAATTAATAATAGTCGGTCACGGCAGCCGTGGTCATTGATGAGGCTGGTCGGAATTGAGTATCAATTTTAGTCAGAGCAATAACGTTTGAATTCTGTCTGAAGTGCTCCGGCAGGTGTCAAAGGTTTTTGATGGCAAAGGACGGTGTCTCAGCATGCTGCCGAGATTGATCGTTTTATTCAGGGGTAATTATGCTTGGTATGTTGAGGGGGCTTTGGCAGTACCGAAGCTTTATTGGGAGCTCGATAAAAAACGAGTTTATTGCACGATTCGCCCGAAGCCGGCTCGGCGGTCTATGGATGATCATACATCCGCTTGCTCAGGTCGCGATTTACGCCCTCATCTTGTCCAATGTCCTTGCAGCAAAATTGCCTGGTATTGACAACAAATACGCCTACGCCTTGTACCTCATGGCTGGAATGCTAGCCTGGAATTTGTTCTCTGAAATAGTTTCGCGTTGCCTGACGATTTTCATCGAAAACGGCAATTTAATGAAAAAAATGCGGTTCCCACGGATCGCACTACCCGTCATAGTCGTTGGCTCCTGTCTGCTTAATAACCTGTTGTTGTTCGTTGCTGTACTAGCGGTGTTCGCGATTCTTGGCCATGAGCCGACCATGCAAATGCTCTGGCTGATTCCAATGACGCTGGCAGTGGTCGCACTCGCCGTCGGCCTAGGCCTGGTGTTGGGCATTCTTAATGTTTTTTTGAGGGACATCGGGCAAGTGGTGCCGATCGTTTTACAAGTACTCTTCTGGTTTACACCCATTGTGTATTCGGTGAATATCATTCCGGAAGGATTGCGTGGAATGCTTATTTATAATCCGCTTTACCCGCTGGTTGTGTCCTATCAGAGCATCATGGTGTACGGTACCTCGCCAAGCCTGCAAGATGCTTTGTTTGCGTTTACTTTGGCCTTTTGTCTCATGGCGCTGGGTCTATTCCTTTTTCGTCGGGCGGCGCCTGAAATGGTGGACTCGCTATGAGCCTGCTCAGTGTCAGAAATTTGGGTAAGGCTTATCGAACCTACCGTTCAGAGTGGCAGCGAATCGCCCGATGGTTCTTTCTGCCTGTTTCACCCAGCGAAGAGCATTGGGTGCTCAAGCATGTGAGCTTTGAGATCCAGCCGGGGGAAGCGATTGGCATCGTCGGGCAGAACGGTGCGGGTAAGTCAACGCTGCTCAAAATGATTACCGGCACGTTGCAGCCCTCTGAGGGCACCTTGCAGGTTAACGGTCGTATTGCCGCCATTCTTGAGCTGGGGATGGGCTTCAATCCTGAACTCACTGGCCGCCAGAACGCTTACCACGCTGCTGGTCTGATGGGGTTCAGCACTGAGCAGTTGGACACGGTCATTGATGACATCGAGGCATTCGCTGAAATTGGTGAATACTTCGATGAATCGGTGCGTACCTACTCCAGTGGCATGCAGATGCGGGTGGCGTTTGCGGTCGCCACTGCATTTAGGCCAGAAATACTGATCGTTGATGAAGCGCTTTCCGTTGGTGACAGTTATTTCCAGCACAAAAGCTTTGACCGTATTCGCGAGTTCCAGCAGATGGGAACGACGTTGCTTATCGTCTCCCATGATCGTGGCGCGATCCAGGGGCTGTGCAACCGTGCGATTCTTCTGGAATCTGGGACGGTGATCAAAGATGGTGCGCCGGAAGAGGTGATGGACTACTACAATGCGATAATAGCCGCCAAGGAAAACTCCACTGTAACGGTCACTCAGCGTGGAGACGGTAGTGTCCAAACTCGTTCGGGCTCGGGCGAGGCGACCATTCGTTCCGTCAGCCTGCATAACAGTAAGGGTGAGCCGATCGAATATGTGCAGGTGGGTGAGACCGTCAGCTTGAGAGTTGACGTACGGGTCAACAGCGACATCCCCGAGCTCGTCACTGGCTATATGCTGAAGGATCGATTGGGGCAAACGGTTTATGGCACCAACACCCACCACCTGGGGCGCACGCTGGAACACATGGTGGCCGGGCAGGACATCCAGTACAGCTTCACCTTCGAAGCCAATCTGGGCGTAGGCTCCTACTCGGTAGCGGTAGCCCTGCATACCACCGAGAATCACATCGCGTGTAACTTCGAATGGCAGGATCTGGCGCTTGTGTTCAATGTTGTTAACGTATCTAAAACAGAGTTTGTCGGCCTTGCCTGGCTACCGCCAACATTGGAAGAGAATAGATGAGTAAGACATTTTACCGCGCTTTCGAAGACCGGCATCGCGGTAGTCGTGGGTTGATCGCGAAGCGTCTTGAGGTTTATCTACCCTTTGTCAGCCCACTCAAGACGCTGTATTCCACCTGTCCGGTTTTGGATTTGGGATGTGGTCGCGGTGAATGGCTTGAGTTATTGCAGGCGCAAGGTTTTTCCCCGCGGGGTGTTGATCTTGATGACGGTATGCTGGAGGCCTGTTGGGCGCTTGAACTAGTTGCCGAGCATAACGATGCGTTAACAGCGCTGGCGGCTCTCGACGATAACAGTCAGGCTGTGGTGTCGGCATTCCACCTGGTAGAGCATATTTCCTTCAGTGACGTGCAAAAACTGGTGAGTGAAGCACTGCGGGTGCTTAAGCCCGCAGGGCTGTTGATCATGGAAACACCCAATGCGGAAAATTTGGTAGTGGGAACAAGCAGTTTTTTTCTTGATCCGACCCATGAAAAACCTGTTCCGTTGGATTTGCTGGGTTTCCTTGCCGAGTATTCGGGGTTTTCCCGTACCAAAGTGGTCCGTCTGCAGGAAGAACCCTCGCTTCATGGTTCTCAGCACCTGACCTTAATGGATGTGTTGGGTGGAGCTAGCCCTGACTACGCTATTGTGGCGCAAAAATCGGCAACCGCCGAACAATTGGCGGACTTCGATGCATGCTTTGATCGTGGCTACGGTGTGAGTTTGGAAAGCTTAGCAGTGCGCTACGAGCAGCAGTTGCAGCTTCGCTCTCAGGAAGCTTTTGATAAGCTTCATCTGCCAGAGTTTCAGGAGCAGCTTGTTGATATCAAGGCAGAGTTGCAACTGGTTCGCCAAAGACAGGATGAGTTTCAGCTGCCAGTGCTTCAAGAACAGCTTGTGGAGATCAAGGCTGAGCTGAAGCAGGTTCGTGAACAGCACGATGAAGCCTTCGAGAAGTTTCAACTGCCTGCCTTGCAAGAAGAGTTTTTGCGCCTCAGCACTGAGCTACAGCTCGTCCGAGAGCAACGTAGCGAGACGTTTGAGAAATTTCAGCTGCCTGCATTGCACGAACAACTCAAGCATATAAAAGAAGAGTTGCAGCAGGTCCGCGAGCAGCGCGACGAAGCGTTCGAAAGCTTTCAGATTCCAGCGGTTCGGGAGCAGTTGGCTCATATCAAGGCCGAGTTGCAGCAGGTTCGCGAGCAACGGGATGAGGCCTTCGAGAAGTTTCAGCTTCCCGCGCTGCAGGAACAGCTTGTCCACATCAAGGCCGAATTCGAACAGTCCCGCCAGCAGCGCGATGAGGCCCTCGAGAAGTATCAGTTGCCTGCTCTCGGGGAGCAGCTTGTTGGCATCAAGGCTGAGTTGCAGCGTGCTCGCCAGCAGCGTGATGATGTCGTAGAAACGGCCCATTATTCTGCGCAGCAGGACCAGTTGACCGCAATTGAGGCGCAGTTGGAACATGCGCGTCAGGAACGCGATGAGGCCTTGGCTAAAGCTCACGAGTTTTGGCTAAAGAGTTGTGCAGATGAAAGCACGGTTCATGCGTTGACCAGCAGTACGTCATGGCGCATGACTGCGCCGTTGCGTTGGTCGGTACATACAGTTCGCGTCTTGCCAGGTGCTTTTGCCAAAGCTCTAAAAAATGCGCCTCGCCGGGTGTTGATAGGCGGTGTTCGATTCGTCCTTGCGCGACCAGCGCTCCTTCAAGGGCTAAACAATGCCATCAAACTGTCACCGCGCTTGCATGGTGCGTTCAAGAACTTTGCCCATAACAATGGGGTGATAACGGATGCTACCCTCGGAGCCAACCAGGCCACCGATATTTCGGTGCCTCAGTATCTGGATGGCCTGTCAGTGGAAGCCCGGCAGATATATCACGATTTGAAAAAAGTTATTGATCAAAAGGACCTGGGTTGATGCGTATTGTTGTAGACATGCAGGGCGCTCAGGCGCATTACGTTAAATCTGAGCCGTCGTGCTACATCACTAATCTGGCTCGTAGCTTGGCCGCACACTCGGGTGAGCATGAAGTCATCCTGGCCTTGAGCGGATTATTCGAAGGCACTGTCGAAGCACTTCGTTCAGAGTTTCACGGCCTGTTGCCGAGCGACAACATTCGCGTTTGGTCGGCACCTGGCCCGGTTAATCGTCACCATCCTGCAAATGAAGGGCGTGCGCAGGTTGCCGAGCTTATCCGTGAAGCATTCCTGGCAAACCTCAAGCCTGATCTGGTGTTGCTATCGAATGTATTTGACAGTCTTGAAAGCGAAACAATTTTCACCATTGGTGAGTTGCAACAGACTGTCCGTAGCGTCGTAATTCTTGACTCCATGTGCGAGCCTGAAAATACTGCGACGGCGTCGCGGAGTAACCGTCGGGCGCGGCAACTGGAGCAAATCGCTCATGCGGACAACGTGCTGTTGCTGTCACCGCTGGACGCTGGAAGTGTCAGCCAGGCACTAGGTATCCCAGCGGAGCGGATCGATCAGTTGGTTTCGAGCCCCGGCGATAGCTTTAGCGAAGAGGCCCTGCGCGATGACGCGCAGGCGGTGCTGAAATTGCTGGAAGACCGTCAGGAAAATCTGGGGAAAAGTGTTCCTGTCACTCGGCAAAAGTTGGCGTATGTATCACCACTACCGCCGCAGAAAAGCGGTATTGCGGGATACAGTGCAGAACTGCTCCCCGAGCTCAGTCGTTACTATGATATCGATGTGGTAACCGGCCATTCTGATGTTACCGATCCGTGGGTTTTAGCGAATTGTCCAGTACGCCCGGTAGAATGGTTCCGCCAAAATGCTGCTGGCTACCAGCGGGTCATTTATCACTTGGGTAACAACCCGATGCATGCCTTCATGTTCGAGTTGCTCGAGGAGATCCCGGGCGTTGTCGTGCTGCACGACTTCTATCTCAGCGATGTGCAATGGTATTGCCAAGTGCATGGCGTGAAACCCGATGCATGGGTGAAAGAGCTCTACCAAGGACACGGTTACAAGGCAGTCGTGGATTTCTATCGCGAAGGCGTGCATGGCACTTTGTCCAGGTACCCGGGTAGCCTTGGTGTGCTCAGCAAGGCGTTAGGTGTGATCGTTCATTCGGACCACTCATTATCCTTGGCTCGCCAGTGGTATGGCGAGGCTGCGCATTGCTCGATGGTTCCACTGCTACGTGTGCCTGCCGCAGCCCCAGATCGGGCGCGAGCCCGGGCTGCCTTGGGCCTGAATGATGATGATTTCGTAGTCTGTAGCTTCGGTTTCATGGGTAAGACCAAACTCAATCACCGGCTATTGGCTGCTTGGGAAGGTTCTGCTCTGCTGCGCCAGGACCGCAACTGCAAGCTGTTCTACGTAGGCCAGAACGAGGCCTCCGACTATGGCCTTGAGATCGAGCAGCATCTCAAAGCCCGCAAAGACGCTTCGAGTGTGAGCATTGTTGGCTGGACCGACGCGGCTACTTACGAGATGTACTTGGCGGCAGCGGATGTAGGGGTGCAACTGCGAGAGTTGTCTCGCGGCGAAACTTCTGCGGCGGTGCTTGATTGCTTCAACTACGGGCTTGGCACAGTTGTGAATGCCAACGGGGCGATGGCCGATCTGCCCGATGACGTACTGATCAAGCTGCCGGATCAATTCAGCGATGCGCACCTGATCGAGGCGTTGGAGAAACTGCGCAGTCAGCCACAGCTTTGTGAAGGTCTCGGTCAGCGGGCCGCCGAATATGTACACAGGGATCATGCGCCGGCTCATTGCGCGCAGCTCTACATGGAACGTATCGAGGCGCATTATCGTGAGCGTAACCAGTACCAGGCGTTCATTTCGTCGGTGGCTGGCGTTATCGCTGATCGGGATGCGAACGTCGATATTCTTACTACCTCCAAATGCATGGCGCTCAACCAGCCGCCAGCAATTGGCTTGCGCCGCATCTACGTAGACGTTTCGGCAATGGCGCGGGTGGATTTGCGCACAGGTATTCAGCGAGTTGTCCGGGCGCTGTTACTGGCGTTAGTCGACTCTCCCCCCGCGGGTTACCTGTTTGAGCCCGTTTTCCTTTGTAATACGACCGGTGCATGGCATTGGCGCTATGCGCGTAATTTCATGCTTACGCTCATGGGGTGTCCGACCGGCTGGCTGCGCGACGATCCGGTGGATATGCAACCCGGCGATCAATTTCTGGGGCTGGACTTTTCGGGTTCGTACGCCGTCGAGGGCGGGAAGGCGAAGGTGTTTTCGCGAATGCGCGAACGTGGCGTGAGAACAACGTTTGTCGTGTATGACCTGATACCTATCCTTTTTGAAGAGCACTTTCCGCCGGGTACCAAGGATGCACATGCCCAATGGCTGTACGAGATCACACAGGCTGATGCAGCGCTGTGTATCTCTGCGGCGGTGGCCCATGACCTCCAGTACTGGGTGGCCGTCCATGGCGCCCCGCGTGCGCCTCATATGCACCTGCAGACGAGCTGGTTTCATCTGGGGGCTGATTTGAACTCGTCGCTGCCTACTACGGGTATGGCGGAAGGTGCGACCGCAGTTCTCAAATGCCTGCGCAGTGCTCCGACATTCTTGTCCGTGGGTACCATCGAACCACGCAAGGGCTATGCCCAAGCACTCTCGGCATTCGAATTGCTATGGGCCGAAGGCGAGCAGCTGAATTTGGTGTTCGTAGGAAAGCAAGGTTGGATGGTCGACGACTTGGCTGCGCGTCTGCGTAAGCATCCGCAGCTGAACAAGCGACTGTTCTGGCTTGAAGGTATCAGCGATGAATACCTGGAAGCCCTGTACACGTCTTCATCCTGCTTGCTGGCAGCCTCCGAAGGGGAGGGCTTCGGTTTACCGTTGATCGAGGCTGCGCAGCACAAATTACCGATACTCGCACGGGCATTGCCTGTTTTCCATGAGGTTGCCGGTGAGCATGCGACGTTCTTCGAGGGCGATAGCGCGCAAAATCTCGCCGATGCCGTGCTCCAATGGATAAAAGACAGTCGCGAGGGGAAGACAATTGTTTCAGACGATATGCCTTGGTTGACTTGGAAGCAGAGTGCTGAGCAGCTAAAAGCAGCGTTATTTGGTATGGAACAGTTGCATTCGGAACAGAATAGAGTGATTGAGCACGCTGTGAATAAAGTGGAAGCGGTAGCGCGGCTAGCGCGTCGATACAGCTGACCTTAGTCTAGGTCGTCGGTAGGTAAGATCAAAGGCTTGTTTCTTTCTGGAATATTAAATCGACAGAAAAGGCCCAATTAAAGATGCCTTACAACCAACCCGCTCCGGCGGGTTTTTTGTACCTGAAACCTTGGTGGTTCGCTTATCGCATTTTGTTGCTAATGCGCAGTGGTCCCCCGGATCTATGCGGGGACAGCAATCGGTTGCCGTCCCCGCTTCGGTAGACCGGTTACGGAATGATCTGCATTGATACGAAACCGATGCCTAAAATCCGCCCATCTGTATTCCCTGACACTTGGCTTGGCGAAGCAGGTTTGGGGGGGATAAAGGTTATGCGATCTGTGCTTTCACCCCCAAGGTTAACGTCCAGGCGAACTTCGGAGATGCCTGCAGTGAGTTGCATACTGTATTCATGCTGGCCTACCAGAACACGAGTCGGCGTCTGGGCATTAGTCGCGTAGGCTTGGGCCTTCAATACCAGGGTGAATTTCTGCGGCAGGGGGGCAGTAAATTCAAAGACTGCCTGCTGGGATGACCAGCGTCCCCACGGCTCGATACCATATAGGCCTTGGGCATCGCTTATGAATTCAGGCAGCCCGCTGCGTGTGAAATCTATCCCGCTCGCAAGGCTGCCGCTGTAGCGCGGTCCCCAAGCGTCTCCGAAAAACCCTGCCTCGCGCTGAATTTGTTTGGGAGACAGCCCAGACAGGTCTGGGTGCGCGCTATTCTCAAGCTTGAAAAAGACCATTTCTTTGTCGCTGCTTTGCAGTAGCGGTGGTTCCTGCAGTAACTGCGACAGCTCTTGGATCAACGCATCGCCGTTATCAGCATAACCCCGGCGATCGATATAAATGCCGTCGAATCCGAGTTTGCGGATAACCTCGATTTGGCGCGTCATTGGTTCTTGCGCCAGAGCGCGGTAGAACAAGTCACCTGGTCGGCCTTTCATACCGCCGAAACTCCAGTGTAAGGCCTTTGAATGCAAGACCCCGACCATCATCTGGTAATTAATCAGACGCTGTAGTATCGGTACTTCTGGAAAGCCAATGTAAGGTAGTTGATAAACCGATCCGCCGGCGGGAAGCGCTTTTTCGATGGACTGAATAAAGTCTTTGTCGCTATCAAAAGCTGCGTTCTGGACGGCAATGCAGCTTTTGCACGGCGATACAGTTTGATCGAACAGTCCTACCAGTACCAGCGCTGCCGCTATTCCGACTGAGTAGTTGGCTAGCCGGGGCGCTATCTTCTGCAATAATATTTGCAGTGCGATGAAGAGGAAAAGCAGCGCGCCACAGGCGATGAAGATACTGTCTCTATTCCAGGCCCTGATGGAGGGTGAGACAGTCATCGCGAACAACGAACCTAAACCGCCGATGGTGGCAAATAGAAACAGCACGAACGTAGTGACGGCCACTAGGCGGAGTCTGTCGTCTGAGTCTGGGCGAGCCGAGGCAAAAAGGAAATAGAGCAATACCAGCATAAAGCCGGCTGCGCCAATAATACCTAGCGACGAGGTAGAGTTTTCATTAACCAAGGGGGTTGCTTGATTGTAGCGCTGAGCGATACCACCCAATTGCTTTATACGATGGTCCGGTCGTGGCATCAACAATTGCATCATCTTCATTCCATAGACTTCAGATTCAACAATTGAGCGCTGGGCGACCTCAAGATTTGGCCCGTTTTTATAGGTTCCGATCATGTTGGGCGCAATGTTGACGAATACGCCGAATATTGTTGCGGCAATCAATAGTGCTGCTTTTCTCACACCGTAAGTATTATGGGTTTTAACCGCGCTCATGACCCCGGCCGCTGCTAATATAATTACCCCGAACAACGCGTAGTACACGCCAAAGGAGGCAAGAATCAGCATGCCTAGGGCTGTTGCAAGCAGTTTGCGACCCTTTGACTTGATGCTCGAGGGCGTTACCGGGCCGTGGGTCAAGTAAATGTCGAGTGCCAAATAGAAAAATAACGGGGCGATGAAGTACCAGGTGTAGAAAAGATGCTGCAACCGCAAAAAGTGGAAGGGGGCGAAGGTGTAAATTACGCTGCCTGCCACTGCAAAACTGCGGTTCAAGCCAAACGCGCGGGCGGTGACGTATGTGGCGACGAAGCAGGCAGGAAAACCGAACAGATAGAACAGCTTCACTCCAGCTGCCCAGCCTCCACCAAGCAGGGCAAAGATCTTGATCAGCAGATGATCACCGCCGTCCGATCCAGGAAAGTCCAAGAAGTTCGAACCGAACGGATAGCCACTTCGGGCATTATCGAACAGCCAACCTTCCGCGACTCGCTGCGCCATCCATGCGTGAAATAGCCCGTCGCCTGCGTATGCGTATGGCCGTGATAAATCTGGTGTGAAGGCGCTGGCCAGGCCACTCATGACAATGCTGGCGAGGAGTAACGAACCAAGCGCACCAATGAGGATTAGCTTCCAATCAGTAGCGAGAATCGTCCTCCATGTGGGGTAGGTGCTTATTCTGGAAGCGCTAGGCTTAGGTAAGGAGTGTTGTGAATTCACAGTTTGTGCTCGCAATTATTTAGTCAAAATTTACGCGTTCGATTTCGACCACAAGCGGCATATTGCGAATCTTTGTATGAACCGAACCCAAATACTCCCCGAGCATCCCCAAAAACAGGATCTGTACCGAACTGAAGAAGAACAGCGAAATAAGCAGAGGGGCGATACCCATCTGGAATGAATTCCAGAACGCCAGCTTTGCTATTAGGAACCCAAAGGCGGCCAACAGGCTCATCCCCGCGAGGAGTGCACCGCCCATCACCATCAGCCGTAGTGGCACCTTGGAGTGGTTGGTAATACCGAGCATGGCAATATCATACAAGGTGTAGAAATTATTCTTGGTGATGCCACGCATGCGCCGCGGCTGCTTGAATGGAACCGTGGCGATTGGGAACCCAATTTCACACAGCAGACCGCGGAAATACGGATACGGATCGTCGATTTTCTTAAGAATGTCCAGCACGGCACGATCGAACAGGCCGGCACCGGTGGCATTCTGTACCAGCGGCACCTCGGAGATGCGTGTGACAAAACGATAGTAAGCGCGACGTGCAATGAACATCAGGCGCGATTCTTCGCTTTCGGGCTTCACTGCCATCACTGTCTTAAAGCCTTCTTCCCACTTTTTCACAAACTCTTCAATCATCTCGGGTGGGTCTTGCAGGTCGGAGGCGATCAACACAGCGGCATCGCCCCGAGCCTGTAGCAGGGCATGGTAGGGTGAGCGAATATGGCCAAAGTTACGTGCGTTCAGAATCAGTTTCACACGTTGGTCTTGTGCCGCCAGTGCACGCAACTTGACAATACTGCTATCAGTTGAACAGTTATCGATAAAAATATGTTCGTAATCGTAGTCAAGGCGAGCCATTACCTCGACGATGCGCTGGTAAAGCTCATCAATATTGGCTTCTTCATTGTAGCAAGGTGTCACTATACTGATGAGCTTACGCATAATTGAAAACATACCTGTTATTAATGACAAAAGAGAGAAGGGCCATGGGCACGAGTAGGGCGACACCGGCAAGGTAAGGGCTCACGCCCAGTAACTTGAGCGCCGCAATACCAGCCACGTTAGCGCCATAGACAACTGCATATCCGATTACAAAGCGAAAGATAAGCTTGTTGTTCTTCGAGCCAAAAACCAAGGCCCCGGTGCTTTTGAAGTTAAACATGACGCCCAGAATCGTGGCCAGTAGCAGGGCTGCACTATAATGCAGGCCCAGGTAAAGAAAGCCGGCAAAACAGCCGTAGCCGAATGCCGCATTCATTACCCCCACTAACAGAAACCGGACCAGTTTCACATTCAGAAGCGCACGGAGCCGTGGCAATCCTTGTTCAGTTTCTTGCATGCAGCGCCTGCTTGATCTCACGTAAAACGCCGTTTAGCGAAGATTCTCCGGGTACATAACCGAACAATTTTTCGGCCTTGCGATTATGCGAGTAGTAATGAGCCTTGGGGCCGGTGGCGTTCACTGGCTCCTGGTTACCTATCACGGCAAATTGCAGACCAAAATGCTCACCCAATGCAGTCAGCAGTTCGAATTTCCCGACGGGAGCCAAGCTGTAACAGTCCACCACTTCGTTGCACGCCGGTGCTTGCAGTATCCGGTCAATCAATTGCATGAAGTCGTCAGGTGTGAGGTAGTCCCTGAGCATGTCGTCCGGTGCAACTTCCAATACCGTGCCGGCTTGCAGCGCCCTTAAGATGTCACTGAGGAAGAAGCGCGCTTCGGGGGCCTGGCGATGACTGAAGTAACTGAACACCCTCACGTCGACGATCGCTGCTTCGGGTAGAGCGCGATGGCGACACTCTGCCTGGAACTTGGCGGCGCCATACCAATGCTGGGGCTGCAGTGCATTGATGGGGAATACCGCTGTGGATGCCTCGGTGATGGGTGTTGCAAAGTTGCTACCATAGGCTGCGCCGCTGCTCAGGTAGATGTACCTGCACGAGGGATGGCTGCTTAGGTACCCCAAGGCCAGATTGTCGTATTGTTCGGTGACGGTGAAGATGCTCGAGCCCATTTGCACGGCCCTGGCCGGGTCGCCCACGCCTACAAAGTTGATGATGGCATCGAACTGGCAGATGTAATCAAATTTGGCGTAGTCCAGAACGGCAAAACCTTTGCGCTTGGCAACTTCTAATAGCCCAGTGTCCAGGTTGCCTCGCGCGCGCACGAATAAGGTGCACTGGTGCGGGGTGTGCTCGGCGAGGCTGGCTATCAGGTCCTTGGCGATATGGCTGCTCGCTCCAAGGATTGCCAGCCTCATTGGCCCAGGTCCAGCAGCGGCGACTGCTCGTCGATGGGGCGACCGAACTCCAGGCGCGGCCGGCACTCTCGTGCATCAGGCATCAGCACCTCAATCAGCATCGGCTTGCGGTTGGAAAGGAATTCCACTACCGCGGCCTTGAAAGCCTCCAGACCTATCACGCTACATGAATGGATGCCATAGGCTGCCCCCAAGGCCTGGAACTGCGAGGTATAGCCATTCCAATAAGTCGACGAGTTGCGGCCCTCGAAGTACATTTCCTGAAAGCCACGAACCATGCCCAGCGAATGGTTGTTCAGCACGATCGTGAGAATAGGCAGCCGCTCACGGGAAATGATGTCCAGCTCCTGGATATTGAGTTGAGCCCCGCCATCACCTGTAATGACCACCACCGGTTTGTCGCCGGAGATGCAGGCACCCACCGCAGCAGGAATGGCGAAACCCATGGTGCCCAGGCCACCGGAGTGGTGCATCGCCTGGTCAGGCCCCAAGCGCAATGTGTGGGCAGCCCACATCTGATTGTTGCCCACATCGACGACATAATCCAACGAGCGGTTGGCGGTCAAACCATTGAGGGTATTGAACAGTTCGAATGGGCTGATGCTCCACTCTGAATATTCGTCTTTGAACGACAGCTCGAAAACCTCCGCCAGGCGCGCGCGCCACGCGATATCGGTGTGTGGCAATTTAGGGGCGTTCGCGATGAAGGAGGTGAATACCGTGTCGAGGTTAGCGTTAACCGAAAGATGTGCCTTGACCCTGTTTTCCAGCTGGGCAGGGTCCAGGTCGAACTGCACGATGTGCGCGTTTGCTGCGAACGTTTCCGTCTTGGCGCCGGTTTGACGTACGTCCATGCGGCTGCCGAATACCAACAGCAAATCGCAATTTTGTACGGCGTGATTGGCTGCGCGAGTACCGTAGGCACCCAACATTCCGAGGTAGTGCTCGCTGGCAGTGAGCTTTTCCGCACCCTTCAGGCTGGCGACGTGGGGAATGCCCAGATTTACTATCTCGCGCAGCCATTGGCTGAACCCTGGCGTGTTCACCGCACCGCCACCAATCAGGAACAACGGTTTCTGTGCATTTTCCAGCAATGCCCATATATCGTCGTATGAGGCATCTTGAACCCGGGCCATCGCCGAGGCGTGAGCCCAAGTGGTCAGTAATTCATCCAGTACCGCTTCGTCGATTTCGGCTCGTTGGATATCCATGGGGATGTCCAGCAGCACAGGCCCTGGTCGGCCTTCGCGAGCGATGGTAATTGCTTTCAGTAAGCTTGGAATCAAGTCATCAATGTGGGTCACTTGATGAGCATATTTGGTAATACTGCTCACTAAAGCAACGCTATCGAGCTCTTGGAAACCCTGCTGGCGGATGGCCCGCTCGCCTTTGAGTTCATGTGTGTTGACTTGACCGGTCAGGAACAGGCACGGGTGGCTGTCCAACCAGCAATCGGCAATTCCGGTAATCAGGTTAGTAGCGCCTGGGCCACTGGTGCCCAGCGCCACGCCCATCACCTTGTGGTTCGTCGCCCGTGCGACAGCGGATGCAGCGAAGGAGGCACCTTGCTCATGGTGCATGGACACCAACTTGGTCTTGCCGAGCAAGTTAATACTGTCCACCAGATGGGCGATCATGCCACCGATGAGCTCGAAACCGTAGAGGACTTGGGTGTCCGCGAGAACCTTTGCTACTGCATCCGATGCTTTCATAAATTTAGAAACCGATCCCGAAGAACTCTTCCAGTTTTTCACCGACGTAGTCGAAATGCTCCTGACCTAGGGAGGGCTGCACGCCCAGCCAGAACGTCTGGTTCATGGTTCGATCTGTGTTGGTAAGGTCGCCGACGACACGATATTCCACGTTGTGGAAGTACGGTTGGCGGGTCAGGTTGCCGGCGAACAGCAGGCGGGTGCCGATTTTGTGCTGGTCCAGGAACTTCAGCAGGTCGACACGCTTGACCCCGGCGCTCTCTTTCAAAGTAACCGGGAAGCCGAACCAAGAAGGATCGCTGTTAGGCGTAGGCTCGGCGATTTCCAGGAAGTCGCTGAGACTGGCCAGCCGCTCTTTCAGTAGTTTGAAGTTGCGCTTGCGGGTCTCGATGAATTCTGGCGCACGGTCCAGCTGAGCCAGGCCACAGGCCGCTTGCATGTCGGTGATTTTCAAGTTGTAGCCCAGGTGGGCATACACGTACTTGTGATCGTAACCTTGAGGCAGGCTGCCGAACTGCTGGCCGAAACGGTTGCCACAGGTATCGTCGCAACCTGGAGCGCAGTAGCAATCGCGGCCCCAGTCGCGAAACGATTCGGCTATCAGTTTCAGTTGAGCATTGTTGGTGAACACAGCACCGCCTTCGCCCATGGTGATGTGGTGGGCAGGGTAGAAGCTGAGTGTGGCGATATCGCCAAAGGTGCCTACCAGCTTGCCGTCATAGGTTGCGCCCAGGGCATCACAGCAATCCTCGACCAGCCACAGGTTGTACTTCTCGCACAACTCCTTCACCTTGCCGAGATTGAAGGGGTTACCCAAGGTGTGGGCAAGCATGATCGCCTTGGTCTTTGGCGTTATGGCTGCTTCGATCAGGTCAGCGTCGATGTTGTGGGTGGCCATATCCACGTCAACGAACACTGGGATCGCGCCGAACTGGACGATCGGATTGACGGTGGTCGGAAAGCCGGCGGCGACGCCAATCACTTCGTCGCCTTTCTTTATCGCACGGTCACCGAGTTTCGGCGAAGTGAGAGTGCTGAAGGCTACCAGGTTGGCCGAAGAGCCCGAGTTCACGGTGAGCAAGTAGTTCACGCCGAGGAACGCAGCGAGCTTCTTCTCGAACTCTGCATTGAAGCGACCAGTGGTGAGCCAGCCGTCAAGCGAGGCCTCAACCATTAGTTGTAATTCACGGGCGCCGATCACCTTGCCCGAAGGTGGGATGACGGTTTCGCCCCCAACGAAAGGTTTGGTCGCCAGGGCAGTCTGGGCATAGCGCTCTACGAGCTGGCTGATTTCCTGACGGATCATATCGGGGGTCATAGTAATTCCTGCTCAAGCTAATTATCGGTTAGGCACCAGAGGCCATGGCTGCCATGTAGCAGTTGATTTCGTCCACGCAACGGGCGTGCATATCGTCACCTTGCAACCAGCGGCGATGCCAGTTGACGATGTGAGTCAACGTGGTTTCCAAGCTCCAGGTAGGCTCCCATTTCAGGTGGGTACGGGCCTTGGAAATATCCAGTTTCAAATAACGTGCTTCGTGTGGCTGAGGATTCTCGTCGAGCTGCCAGCTGGCACCCGCCCCCCACGCCTGCACCATATGGTCGAGTATCCATTCCACAGGCTGTGCGTCTTCGTCTCTAGGTCCGAAGTTCCACCCTTGTGCGAATGCATGGCCATGCTCCCACAGGTGCTGGGCAAGGACAAGGTAACCGCTGAGCGGTTCTAGCACGTGCTGCCAGGGCCGTGTGGCGACAGGGTTGCGGACTACAACGGGCTTGCCTTGTTCCGCAGCGCGCAGGATATCGGGAATCAGCCGGTCATCGGCCCAGTCGCCGCCACCAATTACATTGCCCGCACGCGCTGAGGCGAGGGCAGCGCCGTGTTCTGCATTGAAGAACGAGTTGCGGTAGGCGCTGGTGATCAGTTCCACGCAGCCTTTACTGTTGCTGTACGGGTCATGGCCACCCATGGGTTCGTTTTCACGGTAGCCCCATTCCCATTCCTGGTTTTCGTAGCATTTGTCAGTGGTCACGTTTACGATCGCGCGCAGCGCAGTGCACTTGCGAGCGGCTTCGAGCACATGAACGGTACCCATCACGTTAGTGGCGTAGGTTTCCACCGGTTCCCGGTAGGAAAGCCGCACCAACGGCTGCGCCGCCATATGGATCAGGATATCGGGATTAAATGCCACCATGCTTTCGTTGATGGCGTGCAGGTCGCGAATGTCACCAATCTCCGACGTCATACCGCGCTCGACCTGCGCCTGCTCGAATAACGAGGGTGTCGTAGGCGGGGTCAGGGCAAAGCCCTTTACCTGCGCGCCCATGCCCTGCAGCCAGAGGGCCAGCCAACTGCCCTTGAAACCGGTATGCCCAGTGAGAAACACCTTCTTGCCCAACCAGAACGCGGGCGATACAGAAGCTTTCATATCGTAGTCAGCTCCAGGTCTTCCACGGCGCGGCACCAGTCTGCCACAACTTTTCAAGCAGAGTCTTGTCGTGGAGGGTGTCCATGGGTTGCCAGAAGCCTGGATGTTCGAAAGCCATTAGTTGGCCATTCTCGGCCAGCCCCATCAGTGGCTCCTGCTCCCACACGGTACTGTCGTCTTTCAGGTATTCCAGAACCTGGGGAGAAAGAACAAAGAAGCCGCCATTGATCATGGCACCGTCACCTTTGGGCTTCTCTTTGAAGTTAAGGACCTGGCCAGCGCTGATGTCCAGTGCGCCGAAGCGGCCTGGCGGATAGGTAGCGGTCAGCGTTGCGGCTTTGCCATGGCGCTTGTGAAAGGCGATGGTGGCGCCGATGTCCATGCTGCCGACGCCGTCGCCGTAGGTAAAGCAGAATGCTTCATCATCGCGAACATAGTCTGCGACGCGGCGCAGGCGACCACCGGTCATGGAGGTTTCACCGGTATCCACGAGCGTCACGTTCCAGTCTTCCGCACGTTTGTCATGAACCTTCATGCTGTTGTCACGCATGTTGAACGTGATGTCCGACGTGTGCAGGAAGTAGTTGGCAAAGTATTCCTTGATCATGTAGCCCTTGTAGCCACAGCAAATGATGAAATCATTGATGCCGTGGGAAGAGTACATTTTCATGATGTGCCACAAGATTGGCTTGCCGCCGATCTCGACCATTGGCTTGGGGCGGGTACCGGTCTCCTCGCTTAAGCGAGTCCCGAGGCCACCTGCCAAAATGACTGCTTTCATAACTGCTCCTTGTTAGTTTGAACTCACGAATGCATCTGAGTAAAAGTGTTTGACTGGCAACCCGGCAACTGTAAGTGCCTCACGCGCAGAGTGAATCATATCCTCTGAACCACAGGCGTATACGACCGCCTGCGCAAGGTCGATGGCGTCATCAAGTAGCGCGGCCTGTACGTAGCCAGTACGCCCTTGCCAGTCAGCGGAGGCCCGTGACAGCACGGGAATAAACGACGCGCTCAGCCCGTCTAGCTGGGGTGTCCAATAGATGTCGGCGGCAGTTCGACCGCCCCAATAAATGCGAATATTCTTGCCTTCGGCCAGTTTCGGGGTGCTCAGGAGCTGCTCCAGTATCGCCTTCACGGGGGCGATTCCGGTACCGGTAGCGAGGAATACGAGTGTGCTGGCAGATTTATCACGCAAGCAGAAGGTGCCGAGCGGGCCCTCCAGGCGCAGGAGGTCATTGGGTTTCGCGCTGCCAAACCAGTATTGGGACATCGAGCCTTGCTCGACCTCGCGAATTTGCAGTTCCAGCTTGCCGTCAGCGCGCTGGGCGTTGGCGATGGAGTAGCTGCGGCGTAGCCCCCCCTCGCCGATCACGTCCAGGTACTGGCCAGGAAGATAATGCAGCTTGCTGGTAGGTGGGACACGCAGGACCACTTCCACCACGTTCTCGGCCAGTCGGGTAATTGTATCGATCCGGCAGGGAAGCGTCTTAACCACAATATCGCCCAACGCACCGATATCTTCGGCGTCCAGCTCAACATTGCTAAGGGCCTGACGGCAACAGGTAAGGATCATGCCGGCGGCAAGTTCGTCGGCGGTCAGTGAGCTTTCACCCTTCAGGGCTTCAGTGTCACCGCTGAGTACGGTTGTTTTGCATACGCCGCAGCGTCCCGTGCGGCAGCTGTATTCCAAGGTGATACCCGCAGCCTTCGCGCTATCTAGCAGTGATGTGCCAGGCTCCGAACTGAACGTCTTACCGTTGTAAAGTTTTACCGAAATCATGAGGCTACCGGATCAAAATGCTGAAAGGTTGCAGAAGCTACTCTCGGTTAATGTGGCAAATACCTCTGGGCGATGGACATCACAAATCCGAGTACGGCAGAGGCTTCGAGGCTGGATCTAAATAGCTCTATGGAGTACAGCGGTCACACATGGAGCGCTTCTGAAGTTTGCTCGGGTGCGGGAGTTTACCACTGCGATGCCAATTTTTGTGTTGGATTTTGTAAGGTGGCTTTGAGCAGGAAATTCTTCTGGAAAGACGCGGATTCCCTGGGGGAGACCGACTGACTGACGCCGCCAGTGCACAGGGCTACTCGCCCCTCGATCACGCAGGAGGAGCACAGTCTGGGGATCTGGCTCGGGCTGCACGTTCACTGAAGCCTGATCCTCTACCGCCATGGTTGGGATGGCCTGTTGAATCAATTAGTCGCAATTCTGTACGGAGATAGACATGGCCGTCAGGCCGGTGTAGTGGCAAGGCACCACTCGGTGCGGGCCTTGCTCAATGCATGAGTGCGCTGTTAAACGGACATGGTTATTCCTTTACCAGGTTTATTTGTTGAAGGGCTATACCCAAAATCCTGTTGTCAGTTGATCCTGTCAGCGCCTGCGGTGATGTTGCCTGTGGGATGGCGATTGAAATAATTCGAGTTCCCCGCGCTCCAGAGAAGGGTATCGGGACCTCTACAGGATTTCCTGAGGCGACCTGAATTTGCTCATTCCAGTGCCAGGAGCGTTGCTCGCTTGAAAACGTAATAGAAATCGGATGTTCCAGGGTTGCATTGAATGCAACGAATTTCAAAACGGCGTTGCATGATTTGCGTGCGCAGTCGTCTGGTATGGGCAGCATCAATTTTGCATTGCCGTGGGACCACACCGACTTGGTTTCCAGGCCATACCAGCCCTCCCTGAGCATGAGGGCACTTCCTTCAAGTCCTGGGCTTATCGAGATAGGGTATTGGGTGTTTGCCAGCATTGCGGCTTCAGATTTCTCGCGATCCCCTACGAATTCAGGTCGCAATCTTGCGACGGCAAAGAGGCTGGTTTCCGAAACCTCTATGGGTTGTAGCCTCTTTAAAGCGTCTACAAATGGTTTTAACGTGTTCTGACTATCGGTGGGACAGCGGAAGTCTGGAATGCCACGAAATTGCTGTTGCTGCTCTTCAGTCAACTGTGCCGTCGTTTCAGCTAGACAGGGCCATACATGGGGCGCCCATAGCATGTGAAAGTAAGGTATGACCAGTGTGTCGACTGTTCCCTTGGTAAGCGTCAATGCTGCAGCTTGCGCTTTTTGGGGGGATAGAACTCCGGCCAGGCCGCCCAAGTCCTCCGGCCAGCTAGCTTGGGCAGCAGCAAGGTTCTTGTCGCCCCCTATGTTAAAAGTGCGAAAGCCAACTTTGGGTGCCAGATAGTTGGCCATGAAGTCGTTGCCCCAAGGTAAGAATAAGACTTTCTCTCCAGGATGGATTCGCTCGGATAACCTTGTTACAAGGTTATCGTCGATCTGGAGAAACATGAGCCGGTTATCAGTTCCGTTTCGCCATCTGTCATGAATATTTGGAAGGTTTGTGATAACCAATGCTGCCAGTGCCAGTGTACAGGCCTGCTGGGCTTTCTTCTCTGCTTGCGAGGCCCAAAGCATTGTCAGTGCCCACAACCCAAAGATCCCTAGCGCAGACCAACGGTACGAGGCGCGCATCACATTGAAGCCGGGCAGTTTCTCGGACATCCATGCGTTTCCGGTTGGCGCTACTGCGTAGTTGGCCGGCATCAGCGCGCTTTGTTGCTGCGGCTGGCTAGCTTGCAAGGATTCAGGCTTTACCGAATCAATTTTTAACGATGGGCCTAGGCTCATATATATGCCAAATAAAGCGATCAGCAGGAAGCTGGATGAACGCTTCAGTTGAGATCGGGTGCGCCACCACCCTGCCAAGCCAATTATCAATACAGGCAGGAAAAATGTTGTTGTCCATACAGAGGCATCGCCGAAGTGGACTTCATCTGTGCGCTTTACGCTCAGCCCCAGGGCGTCGGGCAGCCATAACACGCCGCGAGTCGGAATGGTTATATATGACAGGTCGATGCCCCAGCCTCTGAAAAACTCTAAGGGAGGGATGTCAAAGTTAGATTTTCCGATGTAGGAACTGTAGAGGAAATAGGCCAGTCCGAAGCTGGTTGCGTGAATCGGGGCGGTAAATTGTAGTGCTGATTTGCGTAGTTCGGGTCGGGTGATGAAGGTGTGGAGGAGTAGTATGCTGGACCCGCTGGCAAACATCATGAATGTATAGCCATCCATGAATACTGCAATGATGGTTGCAGTGAAGTAGAGGGCTACCGTTGTTAGCGGCGGTGGCCTTGATCCGAGCGGAGAAGAAAATAGCTTCAAGGCCGCAAGGAAGTAGAACGGTAGCAGTGCGATGCCCCAAGACAGCATGCTATACCCCGCATGCGCCCAGATGACAGGCATTGTGGACCACGCCGTAGCCCCGATCAGTGCTATCGGTCTTGCGGTACCTAATCTGAGGGCGATCGTGCAGGCCGATAGGAAGCCTAGCCCGACCCACAGCGCAGCAGTGATCGAATAGGCGTCGGCGGCCGATAACCCTAGTCTGATAAATAGACTTGCAGGCCAGGCCCCGGCGAGACCGAAAGCGATCGCGGCTGGTTTGGGGATGCCGATGTCATGCGCAAACAGACTAAATATGGACCCATTGGCCAGCGACTCGGAGAAGCCCATCGACCAGATGGCCTGCCCTAGCGTAGGCATCATCAGGAATGGCACTGTCTCCTGAATAAACAGCACAAAAGAAACTGCCACGAAAGCGAGCAGGATCTCCCATAGTGTCCAATTTTTACGTTCAGGCATTCGTGGAGTCCGTGGCAGTTGCATGGGGTTGGAGGGGGGATACGCATAGGAAAAACAATAGGTCGCCGGTAACCGTCACAAGTCTGCCCAGAAGCGTTGCCATGAGTAGGTCTGCCTCCTGCACGGTGCCCTTCAGCAACAAGAGCAGAACCATTTCACGTATGCCCACGCCAGCAGGAGCACCAGGGGTAACCAGCCCGGCAAGCCAAGCAATAATGTAAGCGCCACCAATGCTTGGCCAAAGCGTCATGGGAATAATTTCATTCTTGGAAATGACGCTAATCAGAGCGGTAAATATTCCGGCCGATACTCCGAGAAAAACGGCCTGGTAGATAAATGCAGTGACCACTTGCTGGCTGCCGAGGCGCTTTAGTACCCACGCAAAAATCCACCCTGATACCAATAGTATGAGGACGCTAAGTGTTTCCGGAAAGTGGGGGGTGAGAAGAGGTGGCACGAGTGAACTGAAAAGGGTTGCAGTCGCGACGAGTAACCCCAGTTCCCATAAGGTCGACTTAGCAAGGGTGCCAGCCGGTATTCCAGCTGCCATCCCTAGCGCTTGTCGTCCGGCCAAATGAAAAATATTACCCGGAAGGTATTTTGCGAGTTGAGATATTCCGTAGATTTTTATTGACCTTGGTCTCGATACGGATGTTCCCAGGTGTGAGACCAGGTGTCGCCATGCCAGTGCGAGTAATATATTGGCAGCGCCGTAAGCAACTGCAAGCAGTCCGACGGAGAACCACGCGAGCGGTATGACTTCCGAGAAGTCCAATTCGAGCCAGTATGTGCGCATTCTGAAGATGACGAAGATAATACCGGCTATCGCGAGTCCGCTACCGAGCCAGTGCAGTTTTTGCCGTAGGTTTGGGGGCGTTTTCACATTCGTGGGCGGCATAGCAACATTGTCCAAGGCAGCGGGCTACTTATTTCTATAACGTCAAAATATTTCGAAACCATTGTAATGAAGCGTTGCTTTGACCAGTGTTGGATATGTCCTGGCGTGTTGCCGAACTGCGCAATATATTTGCCGCGTGCAAAGTTGAGAGCGCGCCATAGAGGCTCGCGGGGGACGCTGAGGATTAGATGCTGGAAGGCTAGATTTTTTAGTGCTTGTAATCCTGCATCGGGGTCCTCCAGGTGCTCCAGTACTTCGCAGCAAACCAAAAGATCGGCGCTGTCCTTGGTCGCCTCAAGGTCGTAGATGCTGCAGGGCTGGAATATTGACGGCGATACGCCTCGTGCGATGGAATTTTCCCGCGCGAGTTCAATGACCGTTTTTGAAAAGTCACAGCCTCGCGCGTTTATTTCCTGTTCTGTCCAGCGTAGCACCCAATAGCCTTCTCCGCAGCCGATCTCATGGATGGACTTGGGCTCTGCTTTTGTCACAAAGTCTGACAGGGCTGATTCGAATCCGTTCATCATCCATTTGACGATTGGATTTTTTGACCCGTATTTATCATAGGCATTGCCGGTAACGATGCCATCTTCTTTTGCTCCCCCGGAGATTTTGATCTTCATGGTAGGTTTTTCGCATTCGTCGTTAAAGGTTCAGGTTCCGGCTTCTGCGTAGCATCCGATGAGTCATTGCGGTCGCTGCGCGATGCGCTGGCTACTTTGAAGCGTATGTCTTCGAGCAACTTCCTATTGGCTGCAAGCAAATCTGCGATGAACGCCACGAGCAATGTCTGAAAACCGATCCCGAGGAAGACAGATGCCAGAATCAGGGACTGTACGTGGCCTTCGCCTGCGCCATTCACATAAAACCATATAAAGCGTAGGCCTATGAGCGTGCCAATGCCGAAAAGGGCGGCGCCGATAGACCCGAAGAAGGTAAAAGGGCGATAAATAATAAAAATTCGTATGATGGTGACGACGCTACGCTTAATGTAGGATGGAATACTTTTGACTAAGCGTGATGGCCGAAGATCCTCATTGACTCTAATAGGGACGGAGGTTATTGCCATATTCTTTTGGCCGGCCTGGATGATTGTTTCCAGCGTGTAGGTGTAGTCGTTGAATACCATCAGGCGTTGTGCGGCGGATCGGCTAATGGCACGAAATCCGCTGGGAGCATCAGGAATATTCGTCTTGCTGGCTACGCGTACAACCCAGCTACCTAGCTTCTGCAGTAGTTTTTTTACCGGTGAAAAATGTTCGATTGTGTATATGGGGCGAGCGCCGACCACTAATTCGGCCCGGTGTCGAAGAATCGGTTCGACCAACGTAGGTATGTCGTCAGCGTTATATTGGTTGTCAGCGTCGGTATTCACGATTACGTCGGCGCCAAGTCGCAGACAGGCGTCCAGTCCGGTCATGAATGCTCTGGCCAATCCCTTGTTGCTAGGGTGTCGGATGATATGGTCCACGCCATTGCGGCGTGCGACATCGACGGTGTTGTCCTGGCTGCCATCATCAATGATCAGCCATTCAACCGAGCTAAATCCGGGCATCGTACGCGGCAGGGCCGCCAGCGCAATAGAAAGGGTTTGAGCTTCATTAAAGCAAGGGATCTGTATGATTAGTTTCATTGATTATATTTTGATTACCAATGCCGGTCTTTAGTTGACAGGTAGGGAATGTCACCCTTCCAGATCTTGATTTTGCTTGTATTTTTGCACATTCCTTCGCCCGCAAGTAGCTTTGGCTAGCAGCTTGTCACTCATTGCCTGCGCCAGTCATCGTCATGTTTTGGCGTTGATCCTGACAAGGTTGCCCGGAATCTAGGGTAAAAAATAGTCACAATTTGAGGCGGTGGAAAGCTCGCGATATGTGCGCCAAAAAAATACGCTTGTCCCGCTTCCACGGGCGCCCTCGGGGGTTAGAAGCGTGTGACGAAAAAAAAACCGGTGTTCGCGTCTTGCAGCGCCATAGCCAGTCGAGCTAGCCCATGGTTGGATGTATACTGCCGCGCAGTCATGCGTGGGTGCCGGATTAGTACGGAGCTTTGCGTAGCGCTCATTTTTAAAGCCCTTGTGGAACAAATGGAGTAGGTCAATTCACATGAAAGCAATCGTTACTGGTATCACGGGTCAGGACGGGGCATATCTGGCGGAGCTGTTGCTTGAGAAGGGCTACACCGTCTACGGCACCTACCGCCGTACCAGCTCAGTCAATTTCTGGCGCATCGAAGAGCTGGGCATCCAGAACAACCCCAACCTGCACCTGGTCGAGTACGACCTGACCGACCTGTCGGCCAGCATTCGCCTGCTGCAGACGACCGAGGCCACCGAGGTCTACAACCTTGCTGCGCAAAGCTTCGTGGGCGTCTCCTTCGAGCAGCCGCTGACCACCGCCGAAATTACCGGCCTGGGCGCCGTGAACCTGCTGGAAGCCATCCGCATCGTCAACCCGAAAGCCCGCTTCTATCAAGCGTCGACGTCGGAAATGTTCGGTAAGGTGCAGGCCATCCCGCAAGTCGAAAGCACGCCTTTCTACCCGCGCAGCCCGTACGGCGTTGCCAAGCTCTACGCCCACTGGATGACCATCAACTACCGCGAGTCCTACGGCATCTTCGCCACCAGCGGCATCCTGTTCAACCACGAATCGCCCCTGCGTGGCCGCGAGTTCGTGACCCGCAAGATCACCGACTCGGTCGCCAAGATCAAGCTGGGCCTGCTGGACAAGATGGAACTGGGCAACATGGACGCCAAGCGCGATTGGGGTTTTGCCAAGGAATACGTGGAAGGCATGTGGCGCATGCTGCAGGCCAAGGAGCCGGACACCTTCGTCCTGGCCACCAACCGTACCGAAACCGTGCGTGACTTCGTCACCATGGCCTTCAAGGCGGCCAACATCGAGATCAACTGGCACGGCGAAGCCGAAGGCGAGCACGCGATCGACACCGCAACCGGTAAGGTAGTGGTTGCGGTGAATCCGAAGTTCTATCGCCCTACCGAAGTGGACCTGCTGATCGGTAACCCCGCGAAAGCCAAGGAAATTTTGGGCTGGGAGCCTAAAACTAATCTGGAAGAACTGTGTCGGATGATGGTATTGGCCGACCTGCGCCGTAACGAAAAAGGATTTTCCTTCTGATGACCACTGCCGGCAAACGTGTACTGATAACAGGGATTCATGGCTTCACCGGTCGCTACATGGCGGCCGAGCTTCAAGCCAATGGCTATGAAGTAATGGGGATGGGTACCAACCCGTCGCCTGAAGCCAATTACCATCAGGTGGACCTGGCCGATGCGCCGGGCCTCAACAAGCTGCTGGCAGAACTTCAACCGGACGTCGTGGTGCACCTCGCTGCCCTGGCCTTTGTTGCCCATGGTGCGGCGGAGGCCTTCTATAAGGTCAACCTCATCGGTACCCGCAACTTGCTGGAGGCTATCGCGGCCTGCGGCAAAACGCTGGATTGCGTGTTGATCGCCAGCAGCGCCAACGTATACGGCAACGTATCCGAGGGCCTGTTGAGTGAAGACACCTCACCAGCCCCGGCCAATGATTACGCAGTCAGCAAGCTGGCCATGGAGTACATGGCCAAGCTCTGGCAAGGTCGGTTGCCCATCGTGATCACCCGGCCGTTCAACTACACCGGGGTAGGGCAGGCGGATAACTTCCTGTTGCCCAAAATCGTTTCCCACTTCCGCCGCAAGGCTGAAAAGATCGAGTTGGGCAACCTGGATGTGTGGCGTGATTTCAGTGACGTTCGCGCGCTGGTCAAGGCCTACCGTGGCCTGATCGAAGCACGCCCCTTGGGCGAGACGGTCAATGTCAGCTCGGGGAAAGCCTATTCGCTGCGCGAAGTCATCGAGATGTGCAGCACCATTACCGGGCACCACCTGCAGGTTGAGGTGAACCCGGCATTCGTGCGCGCCAACGAAGTGAAGACCTTGTGTGGTGACAACAGCAAGCTGCGAGGCCTGGTGCCGGGGTGGCAAACCCCTCCCCTGGAAGATACCCTGGGCTGGATGCTGACTGAATAAATGAAGGTCATCCTTTCTGTCGAGCCGGTTCGCTTTCCGCTGACCGGCATCGGCCGTTATACCTATGAACTCGCGCTGAGGTTGCAGCAAAGTCCGGACATTACGGACCTGCAGTACTTTGCCGGTCGCCGATTTCTTCCGGCCCTGCCCACGGCAGCCGACTCTTCCGGCACTGGGTATGGCTTCAAGCGGGCTGTACAGAAAAACTTCCTCGCCATCGAAGCTTACCGTTTGCTGATGCCTTTCTTGCGCAAGCAGGCGCTCAAGGCGCATGGCGATTTTCTGTACCACAGCCCCAATTACTACCTGCCGCCTTTCAAGGGGCGTAGCGTGGCCACGTTTCACGACTTGTCTCCTTTTACCTGGGCGCACTGCCATGCACCGCAGATGGCGCGTTACCTGCAAAAAGAGCTGAGTGTCACGGTGGCGCGCGCAGATGCGCTTATCACCGACTCGCACTACACGCGTCACGAACTGGCGACGTTCTTCAATTGGCCCCTGGAGCGTATTCATGCGGTGCCTTTGGCCAGTTCGCCCGAGTTTTATCCTCGTAGCCCTGAAGTGTTGACGGGCGCGCTTGCTCGTCATGGCCTTGAGCCTGGCGGCTATAGCCTGTTTGTCGGCACCATTGAGCCGCGCAAGAACATCGAAACGTTGCTGGATGCTTACAGCCGCTTGCCCATGGCCCTGCGAACTCGTTGGCCACTGATTCTCACTGGCTACCATGGCTGGGCAAACGAAGCGATTCATCAACGCCTGGACAGTGCTCGTCAGGAAGGCTGGGCACGCTACCTGGGTTTTGTGCCCGGTGACGACTTGCCCCTGCTGTTTGCAGGGGCGAGGCTGTTTGCCTTTCCATCTTTGTACGAGGGGTTTGGCTTGCCGGTGCTTGAGGCCATGAGCTCTGGAGTGCCGGTGGTGTGCTCCAACAGTTCATCGCTACCGGAAGTAGCAGGTGATGCGGCACTGATGTGCGAGCCCATGGACGTCGAGCAACTGACGGCTCATCTGCAGCGTGGCCTTGAGGATCAGGCGTGGCGCGAGCAGGCGCGGGCGATGGGGATCGCCCGTGCTGCCGGATTTTCCTGGGAGCGCTGCGCCGAACAGACGCTTGAGGTCTACAAGAAGGTGAGTCAGGGGCGATGAGCAAGGTTCTGCACTTCTTCAAAACCTATTACCCGGACAGTATGGGGGGGATCGAGCAGGTCATTTTCCAGATCGCTGAAGGCTGCACGCCCCGGGGATTTGATGCCCAGGTGCTGTTTCTGAGTGAGCGAGGCGCGGCGCGCAATGAAATGCTGGCCCATCACGTTACCCATCGATCCAGGCTGGACCTGCATGTGGCATCCACCGGGTTCTCCTTGTCCGCTTTCAAGGATTTCGCCGAGCTGGCTGCTGAAGCGGATCTGATTCATTACCATTTCCCCTGGCCCTTTATGGACCTGGTGCATTTCGCCAGCCGGGTGCGCAAGCCCACGGTGGTCAGCTATCACTCCGACATCGTCAAGCAGAAGTACCTGCTCAAATTGTATGAGCCGCTGATGAACCGGTTCCTGGGGAGTGTTGACGCCGTAGTGGCTTCTTCGCCCAACTACGCCCAGAGCAGCCCGGTGCTCCGGCGGCTGGGCGACAAGGTGCGGATCATTCCCTATGGCCTGGACGAGGCCACGTATCCGATACCGGATGCCTCCAGGCTGGCGCATTGGCGACAGCAGGTTGGGGACCGATTTTTCCTGTTCGTAGGTGCACTGCGTTACTACAAGGGCATCAACTACCTGCTGGAGGCCGCCAAGCTCAGTGGCTGCCCCGTGGTCATTGTGGGGGGCGGTCATCTGGAAATGGAGCTCAAGGCGCAGGCGGTTAAATTGGGCTTGAACCAGGTCCATTTTGTCGGTGGCCTTCCCGATGAAGACAAAGCGGCGCTTTTACAGCTCTGTACTGGCTTTGTGTTTCCTTCTCACCTTCGTTCCGAATCATTTGGCATATCGCTTTTGGAAGCAGCCATGTATGGCAAGTCGATGATCTCCTGCGATATTGGCACCGGTACTTCATTCATCAACCTCGATGGCGTTACTGGAAGGCTGGTTTCACCGCGTGATGCCCACGCGCTGGCCAAGGCTATGGTTGAAATACAGAGCAACCCGGAACTGGCTGCCGAGTGGGGGCGCAATGCGCGTGCCCGTTATCAGCAGGTATTCTCGGTCAATGGCATGGCGACCGCGTACGCTGGCCTTTATGATGAGTTGCTGGGCAAGGCATAGCCTGCTGGCGGTCGACTTTCCTCGGGTGCGTGTCCATGTCGGGTAGATCCATTCTGGTTACTGGTGGTACCGGGTTCGTCGGCGGCGCTGTGTTGCGCCATTTTTCAACCGGCCCTGGTGATCGCGTCGTCGCAGCAGTGCGCAAGTCTGCCCTGGACTTGCCAAGACACGTTATTGCCCATGACGTTGGCGATATCGATGGGGCCACGGATTGGTCGGCAGCGCTGCAGGCAATAGACGTTGTTGTGCACGCGGCTGCTCGTGTTCATGTCATGAATGAAACCGCCGGTGACCCTTTGGACGCTTTCCGTCAGGTCAACGTCCACGGCACCATGGCGCTGGCAACCCAGGCGGCGGCGTTGGGCGTACGGCGCTTCATTTTCCTGAGCTCCATCAAGGTCAACGGCGAGTTGAGCCCGCAAGGTCGGGCTTTCACGGCTAACGATGTGCCTGCACCGGTCGATCCCTACGGCCAGTCCAAGCTTGAGGCCGAGCAAGCGCTGTTTGACCTTGCGGCCAGGACAGGCATGGAAGTGGTTGTTATCCGCCCCGTGCTGGTCTACGGGCCTGGCGTAAAAGCCAACTTTCGCAACATGATGCGTTGGGTTGATCGTGGTGTGCCGTTGCCGCTCGGCGCGGTGAATAACCAGAGAAGCCTGGTGTTTCTGGATAACCTCATCGATCTGATTGACGTGTGCTGTCGTCACCCTTCGGCCGCAGGGCAGGTTTTCCTGGCCAGCGATGGTCAGGATGTGTCCACTACTCAGCTGCTGGCCCTTCTAGGGCAGACGCTTCGTGGGCATGCGCGATTGTTGCCGGTTCCGGCGTCTTGGTTAACGCTGGCGGGGCGTTTGAGTGGGAAAGCCGCGGTTGTCCAACGGCTTTTGGGCAGCCTCAACGTAGATATAAGCAAGAATCGTGAATTATTGGGCTGGGAGCCTCCCGTGACCGTAGAGACGGCATTGGCGAGAACAGCGTTGGCCTACAAGGAGTCTGTGCACGAATGAATCAAGGTTTTCTCGTGCTGCTTGGGTGGGCCGTTTCCTACGGCCTGACGGGATTGTTGCGTCGGTATGCGCTCAAGCAAAGCCTGATGGACGTGCCTAATGCACGCAGTTCACATACGGTACCTACGCCAAGGGGCGGCGGCGTGGCAATTGTGGCCAGCTTTCTGCTGGTCGCGCTGATCATGGCATTGAGCGGCTCGCTTTCCGGACGTCAGGTGCTGGCATTGATCGCGCCCGGGATTCTGGTGGCTGTGCTTGGGTTCATGGATGACCATGGCCATATCGCCGCACGCTGGCGGCTGCTGGGCCATTTTGGTGCGGCGTTGCTTGCGCTTTTGTGCATCGGTGGCATGCCAGCAATACCTTTGCCATGGACAGAAGTCGAGCCGAGCTGGTGGCTGCTCGCGCTGGGCTCATTTTATATGGTCTGGATGCTCAATCTTTACAACTTTATGGATGGCATCGACGGCATCGCCAGTGTTCAGGCCATCACGACCTGCTTGGGGATCTGTCTGATCTACGCGTTGGGTGGGCACCTTGACCTGGTTTGGGCCCCGCTGTTGCTGGCTGCGGCCGTGGCAGGTTTCTTGCTCTGGAATTTCCCGCCGGCGAAGATTTTCATGGGCGATGCGGGCAGCGGCTTTCTGGGCCTTGTGCTCGCCGTAATGTCCTTGCAAGGCAGCTGGTCCGATGGACGGTACTTCTGGGTGTGGCTCATTCTGATGGGCGTATTCATCGTCGATGCAACACTCACACTTTTCCGACGTCTATTGCGCGGAGACAAGGTGTACGAAGCTCACCGCAGCCATGCTTACCAATATGCTTCGCGGTATTGGCGGGGCCACCGGCCGGTAACGCTCTGCGTTGCTGCGCTAAATGTATTCTGGCTGTTGCCGATCGGTTTCGCAGTCATCTTCGCCCACTTGCCGGGGCTGGTTGGTGTGATGCTGGCCTATGTGCCGCTAGTTATGTTGGCTGGGAAATATCATGCTGGTGCTCGTGAAAGTGCAAGCGCGGTGATTTGATCGTTAACGCCGACAATATCGCTACAATGGAGTCGAGTTGCTGAATGCCAGACCATGAAGGTTGAGAAGTTATGGATCGATTGAGAGCATTTTTACTGAGGCTTCCACGGCGGCAGAAGCGGATTATTCAGGTGGCAACGGACGTTGTGCTTGTCTGGGGGGCTTTGTGGCTTTCGTTCATGGTGCGCCTTGGCATCGAGGACATGTACAACCCGTTTATTGTGCATAGCTGGCTGTTTGTCTGCGCACCTGTGGTTGCCATACCTCTCTTCATTCGTTTCGGTATGTACCGAGCGGTGATGCGCTATTTCGGCAACGACGCCCTGGTGGCCATCGTCAAGGCCGTTAGCCTCTCGTCATTGATCCTGGCCGTGGTTGTGTATTGGTACAGCAACCATCAGGCGGTGGTGCCCCGGTCGATCATCTTCAACTACTGGTGGTTAAGCCTGGTCATCATTGGCGGGCTGCGACTGGCGATGCGCCAGTACTTCATGGGCGACTGGTTTACTTCCAACTACGTGCCATTTCGCAGTCGTGACGAAGGGCTGACCAAGGTTGCGGTGTATGGGGCCGGTGTTGCAGGCAATCAACTGGTCGCGGCCTTGCGTATGGGGCGCACCATGCGCCCGGTCGCGTTCATTGATGACGACAACAGCATTGCGGATCGAATCATTTCAGGCCTACAGGTATTTAACTCCAAGCATATCCAGCAAATGATCGACGAGACCGGCGCACAAGAACTGCTGCTGGCCTTACCCTCGACTACCCGTGCGCGGCGGCGTGAGATTCTGGGCTTCCTTGAAGGGTTCCCGTTGCACGTGCGTAGCGTTCCGAACTTTACTGACTTGGCCGCCGGCCGCGTGAAGGTCGACGATATCCAGGAGGTCGATATCGCCGACCTGCTGGGACGAGATTCCGTGCCTGCCCAGGATGACTTGCTGCAACACTGCATCACCGGCAAGGCGGTCATGGTCACAGGGGCTGGGGGCTCGATCGGTTCGGAGTTGTGCCGGCAGATCATTTCATTACGGCCAACGCTGCTGGTGCTGTTCGAGCACAGTGAATTCAATCTGTACAACATCATGGGCGAGTTGGAACAGCGCCTTGAGCGCGAGGCACTGACCGTACAGCTTCTGCCTATCCTGGGTTCCGTGCGCCATCCGGACAAGTTACTGGACGTGATGAAGACCTGGAGCATCAACACGGTCTATCACGCTGCAGCGTATAAGCATGTGCCCATGGTTGAGCACAATATCGCCGAAGGTATTTACAACAATGTCATCGGTAGCCTCAATACGGCCCAAGCCGCTCTGCAGGCGGGTGTGGCCAACTTCGTACTGATTTCCACCGACAAGGCTGTGCGCCCCACCAACGTCATGGGCAGCACCAAGCGGCTAGCCGAGATGACCCTGCAGGCATTGAGTCGCGAGCTGGCGCCCGTGTTGTATGGCGACCCGGCCAACGTTGCTCGCGTCAACAAGACCCGGTTCAGCATGGTGCGGTTTGGAAATGTGCTGGGATCTTCGGGTTCGGTAATTCCACTGTTCCATAAGCAGATAAAGACGGGTGGCCCGCTGACGGTGACGCACCCCAAGATCACCCGCTATTTCATGACCATTCCGGAAGCGGCTCAGTTGGTGATTCAGGCGGGGTCGATGGGCCTGGGTGGTGATGTATTCGTGCTCGACATGGGTGAGCCCGTTCGCATTGCCGAACTGGCGGAAAAAATGGTTCATCTGTCGGGCCTGAGCATCCGTTCAGAGAAAAACCCGCAGGGTGATATCGGTATTGAGTTCACCGGGTTGCGTCCCGGTGAGAAGCTCTATGAGGAGCTACTGATCGGCGACAATGTGGCAATGACCCGCCACCCGATGATCATGTGCGCGCACGAAGAGCACATTCATTGGGATTTGCTGAAGGAAAAACTTTCGGAACTGGTCATGGCCATTGAAGGCAATGACTACCATCGCGTTCGTACGCTGTTACGCGATACCGTCAGTGGGTACGCGCCCGAGGGCGAGATAGTTGACTGGGTGTATTTGCAGCAGCGGCAGGAGCTTTGAGGCTGCCCTGTAAATGGGGTGTTGCCTGAAGGGAAATATCTCCTGACGAACCGCCGTTGGACAAGCACTGAGCCTGGACTAAGTTGAGAGGGCGGCTCTGGAATGCCGCCTTCGAACCCTCAGCAGTCAAGGAGCTTCATCCATGCGCACGTTCTCCCTACCGGCCCTGTTGGCTACTCTCCTGTTTACCCTGTCCCTGGCTGCCAATGCCGCCCCAATCCCCAACAGCCCGCCAATGGCGGCTGTGGCTCAGTCTGCCCAGGTCAATCTAAACAAGGCCGACGCCGAGACGCTACAGCGCGACCTGGCTGGCATCGGCACGGCCAAGGCCCAGGCTATCGTCGCCCACCGCGAATCCAACGGTGCTTTCACGTCAGTGGACGAGTTGCTGGAAGTCAAAGGCATCGGGAAGTCCCTGCTCGACAAGAACCGCGACCGCTTGACGTTGGAGTAAGGCGCGCACTAATGAAAAAGGCCGGAATTTCCGGCCTTTTTTCGCAACCTAACTAACCTCGAGGGTCAGCGCAGCCTTTGGCAGCAGCTACACCTTAGCGATTCACCTCGATGCTACCATCCTGGTTCTGGCGAATGAGTGTGTACGGAAGCAACGCGGTGTCCACTACGGCCGACAATGTCAGGTCAAGCAAATGGAATATCGGCGGGGTGCTGGTGTAGTTGTTTTCATCCTCCGGCGCGCCATGCAGCACGCAGAAGTCGAATATTGTCCCGCTGTAGACCCTCGGTACGGCACCGCAGTAGGACCTGGCTTCAACTAGATACTCGCTGGTCACCCGATCGTCGCGTACTACGGTAATGATGCTTCCGCAGCCGCTTAGCAACAGGGCTGCACAAGCTGCCATAAATAACTTCATCTCGAACTCCTTGTCCCAGGCACCGAAGCGGCACCAAAGCCGCGACCCTAAGTCTCAAGGACCATCCACGCTACCCGACACGCCCCCTAAAAACTGTATCAAGCCTTAACCAGATTAATCATCTCCTCCCGATACCGCCCACGGCTATCCACCAGCAACCGGGCATTCTCCCCAATCACCCCATAATCAAACCGGTCATGGTCCGTCGCCAGCACCACCGCGTCATACCCGGCCACCACCTCGGCCGTCAGTGTCACGCTGTCCATCGCAAAGTCATACACCCCATGCCCATGAAACGCAGGAATATGGGGGTCGCTGTAGGACGCAATGGCCCCACGCTCGCGAATCAATTTGATGATTTCCAGCGCTGGCGACTCACGCATGTCGTCGATGTTCTTTTTATAAGCGATGCCCAGCACCAGCACCTTGCTGTTTTTCAGCGCCTTGCCGTCGTCGTTCAGGCCGTCCACCAGTTTGCTCACCACGTACTCGGGCATGCCCTGGTTGATTTCACCAGACAGTTCGATAAAGCGGGTGTGCAGGCCGTAGGCTCGGGCTTTCCAGGTCAGGTAGAAGGGGTCGATGGGGATGCAGTGGCCGCCCAGGCCGGGGCCGGGGTAGTAGGGGGTGAAGCCGAAGGGTTTGGTGGAGGCGGCGTCGACCACTTCGAAAATGTCGATGCCCATTTTGTCGGCGACGATTTTCATTTCGTTGACCAAGCCGATGTTGACGGCGCGGTGGATGTTTTCCAGCAGTTTGGTCAGTTCGGCGGCCTTGGTGGAGCTGACGGGCACGATGCGGTCGATGGCTTGTTCATACAGGGCCACGCCCACTTCCAGGCAGGCCTTGGTGGCGCCGCCGACTACTTTGGGGATGGTTTGGGTGTCGAAGTGTTTGTTGCCCGGGTCTTCGCGCTCGGGGGAGTAGATGACGAACACGTCCTGGCCGATGGTGAGGCCCTGGTGGATGATGCGCGGGATGATTTCTTCGTCGGTGGTGCCGGGGTAGGTGGTACTTTCCAGCGACACGACTTGGCCTGGGCGCAGGAAGGGCGCGATGGCGTCGGCGGTGCTGGTGACGTAGCTGATGTCGGGCTCACGGTATTCGTTGAGCGGGGTGGGCACGCACAGGATCAGGGCGTCGCATTCGGCCACGTCCTTGAAGTGGCAGGTGGCACGAAAGCCGGCTTCGCGGGCCTGGGCGATGCGCTCGCCGGGGATGTGTTCGATGTAGCTCATGCCGTCGTTGAGCTGGTCGACCTTGTGGGTGTCGATGTCGATGCCCAGCACGCGGAAGCCGGCGGCGATGTAGCGCAGCATCAGCGGCAGGCCGACGTAGCCAAGGCCAACGATGCCGATCACGGCTTCGCGGCTTTTGAGGCGGGCGATGAGTTGGGTTTTGCTGTGCATGTTGAAACTGTCCTGTGTCGGTGTGGGTCAGGCGGAGGCGTTAGCCGTTTTGCCTGGCAACCACTGGGCAATGCGCTGGTACCAGTGCTGCTTGGGTGGGGGGCATGGCAGCGGTGGAAGCTGTAATGCATGGGCGAAGGCTTCGGTACGCTGGGACAGGCGGTGGCGTTCACGCGCCAGGGCCAGGCCGTTGGCGGCGATGCGCTGGGCGGTCTCGGGGCTGGCCTGCAGTTGGCGGTATTTGTCCAGGGCTTCTTCGAGGGTGTCGTAGTGCACCACGTTGTGCATGTCGACGAAGCCGAGCGGGCCGTCTTCCGAGGGTTGGCGCTTGGCCATTAGCAAGCAGCCACAGCCCATGGCTTCGAAGTTCTTGGCCATGTATTCGTTGAAGCCGATGTCGGCGCTGAGAAACACGCCGATACGGTTAAGCAGGTGCAGGTATTCGTCGGGCGTCTGGGTGCGCAGGGTTTGCAGGCCACACAGGGTTTCCATGCGTTCGAGCAGGTGGCGGCGCTCGTTGTAGACCTGGCTTTTGGTACGGCCTATAAAGCCCAGGCTGATGTCGCGCGGCACGTCGAGGGCGTCGAGTACGCTGTCGTCGTAGGCCTTGGGAATACAGCAGGCATCGATGCCGCGGGCGATGAAGTAGTCGCGCATGAAATAGCTGGTGACGATGATGCGGGCATTGGTCAATTCACCGAAGCCGGTGGCGAATTGCTGGCTGAATTTGCTTTCGGCCACCCGTTCCTGGCAGGCGTCTTCTTCATAGAACACCAGGCCCTGGATGGTGCGCAGGGCTTTGCTGGCGTTGCCGATGCGGCGTAAAGGCACGTCGAACAGCACGCGGTCCCAGGCGCTGAAGTCGGTGTGCTTGAGGTAGGGGCGGATATCGTGGACCTGGGCCTTGGTCAACTTGTGTACGTCGACCTGAGCGAAGTGCCCCGCGAGCCTGGCAAACAGGCTATCGAAGGAGCGCGCGCGCTGTTGGCGGGTGACGATGAGCAGTTTCATTTCACTGTCCTGCGGTAAGGAACGGGGTGCGGTAGTCATCGCGGCTGATCAGGTGCTGGTAGTACAGGGCTTCGGCGAGGTCGTCGGTGCCGTGCAGCCAGTTTTGTTTGCCGTGCTGGCGGGACAAGCTCTTGCGCAGTTCCGCCTTGATGGATGCCGCTGCACCGGCGGGCAACTGGCAGGTAATCAGGGTGTCGGGCGCGCTGAGGGCATAGTGCTTGGTCGCCAACCAGTTCCCGCCTCGGGCCCACCACAGCAATCGACGAACTTGATCCGGGTTCAGTGGCTGGCGCTGCAGCACGGTGCCGTGCCGCGCCAGGGTGTCGACGATGTGCTGTTCGTGCTGGTGTTCGCGGGTTTCCTGGCGCGTGACCAGTATCACCAGATTGTGGGGGGCTTGCGGTGTGCGGGTATGCAGGCGCGCCGTCTCCAGGGCGTGTACATGATCCAGCCAGGCGTCTTGGTCGGGCCAGCGCCGGATAAGATCGAACGGTATTGCCCAGGCCTGTTCAAGCAGCCACTGATGACATTCCAGCAGGCTATCGAGTGGGGGCAGGGCAACACCCTCCCGCCGGGCTTCTTCCAGCAGGCGCTGGCGGTAGTCTTTTTTAGCGGTTTGGCGGCTGGCATCACTGTCACCCGGCAGCATGCGCAGGCCGCTGGCTTGGCGCTTGTGATAGGTCAGGTGGTAGACCAATGCCGGCAGGTAGTCTGCCGGTGCTATGCGGTACCAGCCGCGAGGGTCGAGTTGGCGACGGTCCAGCAGGTGCCGGGCGCGAACGGGTGGGTAGTAGGGTAACTGGCGATAGGAAAGGCCAGTACGGCCGGAGTCGCTATAGAGGTCGAACTTGACCTTCTGAGCCTTGCGCCCCAAGTTGAAAAACGGCATTGCTGCGGCAATGCGCGGCAGCGAACCATGTTCCACCAACAAGTCGATGTCATCGACCACTTGGCGGCTCAGTACCTGGGGAACGTCGTCGTACCAGCGCAACACCACATACGCCACGTCTTCCCGCGCCAGGCCCTGGAGAAAGGCGGCGGGGTTGCGCAGCCGCAGGCTGAAGCCCTTGTCGGCCTTGAGCTTCTTGCGCCAGCGGGCTAGGCGCAGGCGAGTCAGTAATGCTTTGATCGGGTTCATGAGAACAACTCGTAACGTTTGGCGCGGGACAGTTCCATCTGCTTGCCCAATGAGTAGTGGGCCTGGCAGGTGTTGGTAGCCACGTTGAACAAGGCCGCTCGGCGCCCCAGGTGCCGGGTTGCCCACTGGTCGAAGGTGTTTTCAGCCAAGCAGTGCTGTGCCCATTTCTGCCACAGGTAACCCAGGTAATAGGCGTAAAGCTCGCCTTTGCGCGATTGGTCCCAGGCCATATATTCAAAGTCGATGATGCGGACGTTATCGTCGTCATCGAGCATGACGTTGCGGGTGTTGAGGTCCAGGTGAAAGACTCCGGCCAGAGCCATCTGGACGATCACCGGCTCCACGGCGTCAAGCGCGACGATGGGCTGCTGCGACAGGCGCTCGTGCAGGGTGCGAAAGCCTCTCAGGTACGGGTACGCCACCACTTGCTGGCGGCACAGCAGTGCATTGCGTTTTTCCAAAAAGGCGCGTACCGCCAGGCCCGGCAGGCCCAGGGCGCAGAAACGTTCGGCGTTGATGCGTTCGGACCAGCCATGGCGATGGCCGTGCACCGGGCACGGCTGTTTCCAGCGGGCGCGCCAGCGTTGTTTGACACGGCGGATCTCGAATACCTTGAACACCAGGGCAGCACCGTTGGCGCTCGCCCATACCTGCGTCTCATCGCCACGTGGGTTGAGGGCCTGGAAGGTGGCGGGATGCTCAATAAATCGAGTCAGGTCCAATTGCTCACTGGCAGATAAGCCAGCGGCGGTAAAGAGAGGGGTTAGCATTGAATCCATTCGTTTGCGTGGGGAGAGGTGCCAGCATTTCGTCCCCTGATTAATGTTTCATAATTGTGACTAGTTGGTACATTGTCTATTGCTAATGATTTGACGTCAATTGGCCATCATCTTGGGCGTTGGTTGTATTTACGGGTTTGTCTCAAACCATTTGCTTTTTAAGATGATGGGCGTAATCCTATAGGGGTGGAATTATGGCCGACATATATCGGTTGCCTCAGGCGCCGTAGCCGTCAACAGTTACAAAGAAGGATCAATCATGAACAACCGCAGAATCGTTATCACCGGCATGGGCCTGGTGTCCCCCTTGGGCACGGGCGTGGAAGCCGTATGGCGGCGTCTGCTGGCCGGCCAGTCGGGCCTGCGTGAATTGCCGCAGGCCGTGGTGGCGGACCTGCCCGCTCACGTCGGCGGTGTGGTGCCCACCCTTGAGGAAGACGCCGAGGCGGGTTTCGATCCCGACTTCGCCGCGCCGCCCAAGGAGCAGAAGAAAATGGACCGCTTCATCCTCTTCGCCCTGGCTGCCGCCCGCGAAGCGCTGACCCAGGCGGGTTGGGCGCCGAGTGATGAGCAGGCGCGTGAGCGCACGGCTACCGTGATCGGGTCGGGCATTGGCGGTTTCGGCACCATTGCCGAGGCCGTGCGTACCACCGACAGCCGCGGGCCGCGCAAGCTGTCGCCGTTCACTATTCCCGCGTTCCTGGTGAACCTGGCGGCCGGGCATATTTCTATCCAGCATGGTTTCAAGGGCCCGCTGGGCGCGCCGGTTACCGCCTGCGCCGCCGGGGTGCAGGCCATTGGCGATGCGGCGCGGATGATTCGTGCCGGTGAGGTGGACATTGCCGTGTGTGGCGGTGCTGAAGCGGCCATTGACCGGGTCAGCCTGGGCGGCTTTGCTGCGGCGCGGGCGCTGTCCGGCGGTTTCAATGACACGCCGACCCGGGCCTCGCGGCCGTTCGATCGCGATCGCGATGGTTTTGTGATGGGCGAGGGCGCGGGTGTACTGGTGATTGAGACGCTTGAGCACGCGTTGGCTCGTGGTGCTACGCCGCTGGCCGAGTTGGTGGGGTATGGCACCAGTGCCGATGCTTATCATCTGACCGCTGGCCCCGAAGACGGCAGTGGTGCGCGGCGGGCCATGGTGCAGGCGCTGACCCAGGCAGACGTTGCGCCTGGGCAGGTGCAGCACCTCAATGCCCACGCCACCTCCACGCCGGTGGGCGACAAGGGTGAGCTGGCGGCGATTCGTTCGGTGTTTGGCGCGGGCGAGGGGCCGGCGATTACCTCGACCAAGTCCGCCACGGGCCATTTGCTGGGGGCGGCGGGCGGCCTTGAGGCGATCTTCACGGTGCTGGCGTTGCGCGATCAGGTAGCGCCGGCAACCTTGAACCTGGAAAACCCTGACGAGGCGGCCGAAGGGCTGGATCTGGTCCGTGGTGAGGCGCGGCCCATGGCCATGGAATACGCCTTGTCCAATGGCTTCGGCTTTGGCGGGGTGAATGCCAGCGTGTTGTTCAAGCGCTGGGGGTGATTGTTAACGCTCAGGCGGCCCTGTTCTGAGGTGTGGGGGCAGACTTGCCAGCGAGCGTTCAGGGCCTCACAGCTCGCTGGCAAGCCAGCTCCCACAGGGGTTTATTGGCCTGGGGGATTCATCATGGTAACGCTTGGCAGGCCCCGTCGGCTTGCAGCTTGAGCGCTTTGCGGGCGGTATCCAGGATGCGCAGTGACAATTGCGGATCTTCTACGCTGCGCGACAGCATCAGCGCCCCTACCAGGGTGGACAACATCACCACCGCCTGCTCGTCGGCATCCTCTGCACTTAACGTCGCGGCAATGCGCCCGAGGCGATCTTCCACGCCGCGGTCGATGATGGCGCTGGGTTGGCCGCGCTGGCCCAGTTCGGCGGCCATGGTGGGCAATGGGCAGCCTTTTTCCGGGCTGTCGCGGTGGGTGGGGCTGAGGTAGGTGTCGATGAAGCTGTGCAGGGGCTTTTGCTTGGCAAAGGCCTTTTCGCACACCTCGGTCAGTTCATCGGTGGCCGCCTGCAGGGCGGTCTCCACCAGCTCATCCTTGGATTTGAAGTGCGCGTAGAAGCCGCCGTGGGTCAGGCCCAGGGCTTTCATCAACGGCTGCAGGCCGGTGGCGCCAATCCCGTCCCGGCGAAAGCGCGCGGCGGCTTCCTTGACGATGCGGTCGTGGGTCTGGGCTTTGTGGTCTGCGGAATAACGCACGGGCGATGCCCTCCGGGGCGGTGCATGGGATGGTGAGCATCATTTTAACAGATTGTAATGAGTGATGCGGGGTGTCGGGGTTGTTGGTGGGGGAAGGGAGCACTATAGTGCGCGGGTCATCTGGATGGATGACCGGCTTTGACAGGCTGAATACATAGACGCACTTGCCATTCACGTACGCTGACGCTATGCGCCTGCGCGCGTGTTATGGCGGCTGTGCGCGGGGCATCTACGGGTGCGCCGGGTTCCTATGTCTCGGTCTGTCAACCCGCGTACAGCTGCCACCCAATCCTGTTTGACAGGGCGGTGGATTGAACTTACATAGGAGATTCACTCAATGGACTACAAAACGCCTTCAACCCGCTATATCCCTCTCAGCAACACCTGCACCCAGCTTCCGGTCGTCCTGATCGACAGCAAAGCCCCGCTCAAAGACCTTCACGCTTTCGCCGACCTGCGCTTTCGTCAGGCCACCGCCTTCCTGGACAGCCTTGCCCACATGCGCCCCGGCGATGTAGACGATCGCGACCTGAGTGCCATGGCAAGCCAGGCCTATGCGTTGATGCAGGAGGGGTGTGATGTGAATCAGGTGATAGAGCGGCGGTTGGCTGAATCCTGTTGATGACCGATTCGATGAGCCCGTCTCACGCCCTGTAGCAGCGGCACAAGGCTGCGTCTTGCGACGCAGCAGCGGCTACGAGATCGGCGGGGGCAGCCGCGCCAAAGGATTACCGATTCTGCGCATCCTTGGCATCGGCGGCCGCATTACGCTCGGCCACTTTGCGCCGCTGTTCATCGGTCAGTTCCACCTTGTCGGCGCTGTCGCGCAGCATCATCAGGCCGCCGACGATCGAGCCTATTGCCACTACCAATATCAACCAGGCGTACCAGGGCATGGCCACTTCTCCTTGAGCACCGAGCTCGCCGCCAGGCTGGCGGCGAAAGACAGGCTTGTACCCCATTGGAGCTCAAGCGCTCGGCAGTGGTTCCATTATAGGGCGTTGCCTACAGCCCTGTGAGCATGGCGTCGGCAGGGGCGCTGGCGCGGGCGGCACCGGTGAGCAGGAAGTACACGAAGCCCACCAGCATGAACGCCAGGAAGATCAGGCCGATCAGGGCGTTGAACCAGGCCATGGCCACCAGGCACACCACCGCCAGCACCAGGGCTATGCCGGGCACGATGGGGTAGCCGGGGGCGCGGAAGGTGCGTTCCAGGTTGGGTTCGCTGCGGCGCAGTTTGAACAGGCTGAGCATGCTCATGATGTACATGACGATGGCGCCAAACACCGCCATGGTGATCATGGCGGCCGTGAGGCTCATGCCCCCCAGGTTGATCAGGCCGTCGCTGTAGATGGCCGCGATGCCCACCACGCCGCCAGCGATGATGGCCCGGTGCGGGGTGTGGAAGCGCGACAGTTTGGCCAGGCTTTTGGGCAGGTAGCCGGCGCGGGCCAGGGCGAAGCACTGCCGCGAGTAGCCCAGGATAATGCCGTGGAAGCTGGCCACCAGGCCGAACAGGCCTATCCACACCAGCATGTGCAACCAGCCGGACCCGGCGCCCACCACGGTTTTCATGGCCTGGGGCAGTGGGTCGTTGATATTGGCCAGGGCGCGCCAGTCCCCCACGCCGCCGGCAAACACCATGACACCCAGGGCCAGCATGACCAGGGTGAGGATGCCGCTGATGTAGGCCTTGGGGATGGTGCGTTTGGGGTCCTTGGCTTCTTCGGCGGCCATGGCCGCGCCTTCAATGGCCAGGAAAAACCAGATGGCGAAGGGGATGGCCGCGAACATGCCGCTGACGGCGCTCATGCTGAATGTGGCGTCGCCGGCCCAGCCGTTGGCCACGAAGTTGGTCACGCTGAAGCCGGGGGCCACCACGCCCATGAATACCAGCAACTCGATCACCGCCAAAATGCACACCACCAGTTCAAAGGTGGCCGCCAATTGCACGCCCAGGATGTTCAGTGCCATGAACACGATGTAGGCACCCAGCGCCGCGTGGCGCGGGTCCAGGGCCGGCCATTGCACGTTCAGGTAGGCGCCGATGGCCAGGGCAATGGCGGGCGGGGCGAAGACGAACTCGATCAGCGTGGCCAGGCCGGCGATCAGGCCGCCCTTCTCACCGAAGGCGCGACGGCTGTAGGCAAAGGGGCCGCCAGCGTGGGGAATGGCCGTGGTCAGTTCGGTGAAACTGAAGATGAAGCAGGTGTACAGGGTGGCCACCATCAACGACGTCACCAGGAATCCGAGGGTGCCTGCCACCCCCCAGCCATAACTCCAGCCAAAATATTCCCCGGAAATCACCAGCCCTACCGCGATGCCCCACAGGTGCAGCGTGCCCAGCGTGGGCTTGAGTTGCGTAGTCATGACGGCTCCCTCGTGTGGAATTGGAACGTTCGTGCTGTTTTGTGTGCAGTGGGCGTGCCAGGTGGGGATTGGGGGTCGTAATGGTGGGAATGGGGTCGTTGTTGGGGATGTGATGGGTTTTTGGCAGGCTGCACGTGCCTTTTTCTGGGGCATCGGCGGCGCCTGGTTCGCGGACGCGCTCCGCTGTCGAGATGGGTCGTCCGGTGGACAACCTGCAGTGGCATCGGATAATTTTCTAGATGGCCAATGAGAAGCTGGCCATCATTCTTCAATTCAAAGATTAGAGCTGAGCATGGTACCTGTTCGTAAGCCCCAGCATTTAGGCGCCCTAAGGGATATTTTGAGCCCTTACCGATACCTACTATGCGTCGATCTTGAGGCTACCTGTGATGAGGACGCCAAGCCCGGAGAGCCACCATGTCAGTTGATCGTGCAACGCGAGGATATGGAAACCATTGAGATCGGCTTGGCGGTGATCGATCTGTCATCGCTGAAAGTGGTCGACCAATTTCAGAGCTTTGTCCGACCTACCCTGCATCCGGTGCTCACCGATTTTTGTCGAGCGTTAACGACCATCAAGCAGAGCGACGTGGACGCAGCACCTGATTACGTCTGGGTTGCCCAGATGCTTGATGCATTCCTCGTGGACTATCCCAACTCGATGTGGTGTTCGTGGGGCGATTACGACTTCAAGCAGCTCCAGCAAGATGCCTCACGCTTAAATTGCAGGCCAATGCTCGACGGGATGCGTCACACGAATTTGAAGAAATGGCATTGGAAGGTTTACGACTGCCGCGCGCTCGGCCTGCAGCCTGCAGTGGAAATGCTAGGGATGGAGTGGGAGGGCACTTACCACCGTGGCATAGATGACGCGCGCAATGTCGCTAGTGTGGCAATCCACATGCTTGGTTGATGAGATTGCTGGTGGGAGAAATGCTCAACTGGCCCTTTGTAAACGGCTAGGGCCGGCGCGGGATGACTCAGAACCGCTTTCCGCCCGATACGTGAGCCGTGAGCCGCTGTGCATCAACGCGTACCTAGCTCGCACCAGGTACGCTTAGCGATAACTCAGCTGGACTGGCTTGGGACCCTAAGCAACAACCTTAACGCTCGTCTCAACGCCAGCTGTAACGCGATCCAGCAAATGTCGTGCAACATCGGCGAAAGCGGCGAAGCAGGTTTCGTAGTCAGGTTTCTCGTGCGCGTAAAGCAGGGGCATAAGACGCTGCTCGAAATTAGCCTTCAAGCCCTCATGGGTGGCGGCAACCTCAAGGGTTTGTCGCAAGACCCCGAACGGATCCGCTCCAAATTCAGGGTGCTGCCTGCCGAACTCAGCGACGTCCTTGGCCACCGACGATGCGAACACACCTGCAGCAGGCTCTATCGCTTCAGGGTGGCTGGTCGCGATACGCCACACATCGTACACATGGCGAACCAGCGCGGTGTCGAACTCGCCGACCTGGCGCCCATCCCAGCAACTGGCACTGCGCCGCAACAGTGAAAGCACTTTTTCGGCGAGGGTTTCCGCGACGGTGATGCACTGCATGGAGAACAAGAAAGGGTTGTTGCTCCCGCTCAGTTGTTCCAGCATATAGCCCAGGTTCTGCGTCTGCGAGGGGATCATGGGTGGCCGACAAACGAGCTCGATCTTCAGCTGCGAGCGCAGAGTACCGGTCGCATCGTGAAAGTGCGCTGCATACGATACCAACAGGCAGTAGTAGCGATGAGTGTCCCTGCGAGTCGGATTACCCGCGTCTACAACCCAATGAAAATCAAGCCCTGCCAAGGCCTCCTCTACCGCTGCATGCAGCGCTTTCAGGCGGCTACGATCGCCCAGATCTTTTGGAAAAGCATAGCCTTCAGGCGGCGCATCCAACTCGACTTTGATGTCGATGTCTTCAGACATCCGCTCGATAAGACCGTAGGCCTTCGAAAGGCAGGTGCCTCCGGCGAAAACCATTCGCGTTGCCACGTTGACCGTTGCGGGCTGGGAATCACCCTTTTTCCGGTTTAACTGGGAGGCGACGTGGGTGACTCGAATTTGTGAAAGGGCATGAAGGGCATCAGTGATGTGCTGGTCTTTCTCTGCGACGGCAGCTGGCATGCTTTTCAGAATGCCAGCCGTAGACGCATCTTCAATGTTAACCCGCAGCTGCTCTGGAAGAGTTTTCATAGACGACAGTGTTGTTTCCTACAATCACTTTACGGGAAATACGTCGGCTCCCAGTGTTGACGACCGTGCCCATAGGGATCTGAGTCGATTTACCGCTGTTGTACTCGGCAACAAGGGTGCTGGGGGCAATCGAAATTTTCAGCTTGCGGAAAAGCTCAGCTGCGATCATTTCCAACGTGCCTGCGGGCGTTGGTTTGCCCGTGTACTGGTTGATGCGAGCTTTCGCAAACGCACCTTTACTGACGCGCACGAGGATGCCCTTCTCCACAAATCGAGCCAAAACACGGCCCACCTGGGAATCACTACCCATGCTTGTAAAATCTGAGCGCAACACGACGATGCTCGTGCGCAGCTTGATCGAACGGCTCATGCGGTCTTCGAGTTTCATATATCAGCTCTCCTAAGACAGGCTGCTTACCTTAAGGTCACTATAGGCCTTAACCGCAGATTCGACCAGTGAAAACAAGGCTTTCACCTGGCAAAACCTGCGCACCCATGCGTGAGAATTTAACTCAAAATTGTGGCGAGAGATAATGGCGTGGCATGCAGCAGTCGCTCCGCACCTACCGGTGTACGCTGACCCGTAGGTGCGGGTCGTGTCCGCGAACCAGGCGCCACCACACCCTAAAATCCGCTACAATACGCGCCGATTTCGACTTGCCCCCTGAGAGCCCGCCCATGTCCGCTTGCCAGACTCCTATCATCGTCGCCCTGGATTTCCCTACCCGCGACGCCGCCCTGAAACTGGCCGACCAGTTGGACCCCAAACTGTGCCGCGTCAAGGTAGGCAAGGAGCTGTTCACCAGCAGCGCGTCGGGCATCGTCGAAACCCTGAATGACAAGGGCTTCGAAGTGTTCCTGGACCTGAAATTCCACGACATCCCCAACACCACCGCCATGGCGGTGAAAGCGGCGGCCGAGATGGGCGTGTGGATGGTGAACGTGCACTGCTCGGGCGGCCTGCGCATGATGGCGGCTTGCCGTGAGGTGCTGGACCAGCGCACCGGTGCCAAGCCGCTGCTGATTGGCGTGACCGTGCTGACCAGCATGGAGCGCGAAGACCTGGCCGCCATTGGCCTGGACATCGAGCCCCAAGAGCAAGTGCTGCGCCTGGCCGGCCTGGCCGCCAAGGCCGGCATGGATGGCTTGGTGTGTTCGGCCCTGGAAGCGCAGGCGCTGAAGGCGGCGCACCCGTCGCTGCAACTGGTGACCCCGGGTATCCGCCCGGCCGGCAGCGCCCAGGACGACCAGCGCCGTATCCTCACCCCACGCCAGGCCCTGGATGCCGGTTCCGACTACCTGGTGATCGGCCGCCCGATCAGCCAGGCGAAAGACCCGGCCCAGGCGCTGGCTGACGTTGTGGCACAACTCAACGCCTGATTCCCACTGCACGGCCGGAACGGTCTTCTGTGGGAGTGGGCTCTGCCCACGAAAAGGCTATCGCGTGGCGTCAGAGATTACGCAGTGGTCTTTTCGCGGGTAGAACCCGCTCCCACAGGGTCGCGACCTGCCAGCGGCTACACGGTTAGACTTTTAGCACTAACTTGCCGACATTCTCCCCGCTGAACAGCTTCTGCAGCGTCTCCGGAAACGTTTCCAGCCCTTCCACCACGTGCTCCTTGCTCTTGAGTTGCCCCTTGGCCAACCAGCCGGCGATTTCCTGCCCGGCCGCGGCGAAGTTGGCGGCGTGGTCCATCACCACGAAACCTTCCATGCGCGCGCGGTTCACCAGCAGTGACAGGTAGTTGGCCGGGCCTTTTATGCCCGTCTTGCTGTTGTATTGGCTGATGGCCCCGCAAATCACCACGCGCGCATGGGGCGCCAGGCGGCTGAGCACGGCGTCGAGGATATCGCCGCCCACGTTGTCGAAATACACGTCCACGCCTTTGGGGCATTCGCGCTTGAGGCCCGCCATCACGTCTTCGTTTTTGTAGTCGATCACGCCGTCAAAGCCCAGCTCGTCCACCAGCAACTGACATTTGTCCTTGCCGCCGGCAATGCCGATTACCCGGCAGCCCTTGATCTTGGCTATTTGCCCGGCCACGCTGCCCACCGCGCCAGCCGCACCGGAGATCACCACGGTGTCACCGGCCTTCGGCGCGCCGGTGTCCAGCAAGGCGAAATAGGCAGTCATGCCGGTCATGCCCAGGGCAGACAGGTACAAAGGCAGGGGCGCCAGTGTCGGGTCGATCTTGTAGAAGCCCTTGGGCTCGCCCTGGAAGAAGTCCTGCACGCCTACGGCGCCGTTGACGTAGTCGCCCACGGCGAAGCCGGGGTTTTTCGATTCCACCACCTTGCCCACGCCCAGCGCACGCATCACTTCACCCAGGCCCACCGGTGGAATGTAGGACTTGCCCTCGTTCATCCAGCCGCGCATGGCCGGGTCCAGGGACAGGTATTGGTTGTGCACTCGGATTTGGCCATCGCCCAGCTCGGGCAGGGGCACGCTCTGGAAGGTGAAGTCGTCGCGGCTGGCCGCGCCGTTGGGCCGGCGGGCCAGCAGGAATTGGCGGTTGGTGTCGGTCATGGCAGTTACTCGCAAGGGGTGACAGTGGACTGTTGATAGGCCTCTACGTGGGCGCATGCAAGCGTAACGGCTGCGCCGAATACGGCGCGATACAGGGTGCCTATAGTGATGCGTGGGCGCGAGCCGCTTTAGCTAAGCTGCGGGTATCACTTTTTTCGCGCAGGGGTTCAACGCATGGGCTTGGTATTTTCCGGACAAGTGGCACTGGTGACCGGCGGCGGGGCGGGCATTGGCCGCGCCACGGCATTGGCGTTCGCCGCCGAGGGCCTGAAGGTGATTGTGGTGGACCTGGACGCCAGTGGCGGCGAAGGCACCGTGGCGCAGATTCACGATGCCGGTGGGCAGGCGCAGTTCCTGCGCTGCGACGTGACCGTGGAAGCCCAGGTACACGCCATGATGGCCCAGGCGGTAGCCTGTTACGGCCGTGTTGATTATGCGTTCAACAACGCCGGCATCGAGATTGAGAACAGCAAGCTGGCCGAAGGCACCGAAGCGCAGTTCGACGCCATCATGGGCGTGAACGTCAAGGGCGTGTGGCTGTGCATGAAGCACCAGTTACCGGTGATGCTGGCCCAGGGCGGCGGTGCCATCGTCAACACCGCGTCGGTGGCGGGCGTGGGCGCAGCGCCGAAGATGAGCATTTACGCGGCGTCCAAGCACGCGGTGATCGGCCTCACGCAGTCGGCGGCCATCGAATACGCCAAGAAGCACATCCGCGTGAACGCCGTGTGCCCGGCGGTGATCGATACCGACATGTTCCGCCGCGCTTATGAAGCCGACCCGCGCAAGGGCGAATTCGCCGCGGCCATGCACCCGGTAGGGCGCGTGGGCAAGGTGGAGGAAGTGGCCAGTGCGGTGCTGTACCTGTGCAGCGATGGCGCAGCGTTCACCACGGGCCACTCCCTGCTGGTAGACGGCGGCGCTACTGCCATCTAGCCATTAACTATCGTCCTGTAGCAGGCAGGGTAGGCAGGGTAAACCGGCGTTGGCATTGCTGATTGCGACATCGGTATAGCTTTTTGCCATTATTCCGACGTCAGGATCTTGTGCCTCACCCCCCGCCATTGCCACTCTCCGGGTATCGACCTTGGGAGCGCACGCAATGAAATCGGCCAGCAGTGGACGTTTTGCCAACCTGGGCATGGCGAAAAAGATGGGCCTGGGGTTCGCCCTGGTGCTGTCGTTGACCGTGCTGGTGGCCGTGATAGGCGTGTGGTCGCTGACCAGCATCAGCCATCGTTTCGACACCCTCAAGCACATGTCGGCCCTCAACAGCAGCCTGCTGCGGGTGCGTTTGCTGGAACAGGATTTCGCCCTGCACTGCGACCCCAAGACCGCCGACCAACTGCGCAAGGGGGTCGATGCCCTGGCCGCCCAGGCCGGGGCCGTCGAAGGCGTGCAGCAGGCCCTGACGGCGTACCGCAAGGCCTTCGATCAGTTCGTGGAAATCAGCCAGGCCAAGGACCTGGCGCTGGACATGGCCAGCTGGTCGGTGAGCACCGTGGCCAACAACCTGGACGTGTTGCAGGCCGGGCTGTCGGACGACGGCACCTACGCGCTCAAGGACTCCAAGGGCGAGAAGGGCAGCGAGTTCATCACCCAGGCCAACGAGGTGGCCCAGGTGGCCCGCCTGATGCTGCAGGCCATGGACGTGGCCCGCGTGCGCCTGGACCAGAGCCGCAAAGGCGTGGAAGACGACGGCAGCGCCGGCAAGATCGAACAGGCCGCCGATGCCCTCAAGCAGGCCAATGCCCTGAAGACCGAAGTGCAGGACGCCGGGTACCAGACGGTGCTCAATGAAGTGAGCGATCACATTGCCAGTTTCAGCGACAAGCTGGGTGAATACACCGACCTGCTGGTGAAGGAGAAACAGGTGTATGCCCAGCTCAAGGCGCGCGCCGACGAGGTGGTGAGCCGTGTCGACCAGGCCGCAGCGGCCCAGGATCAAGCCATGCAGGCCGAACTGAAGAAAAACGCCGTGCTGATCATGGGCTCGTCGTTGTTGGCCTTGCTGGTGGGCATTCTCGCGGCCTGGGGCATCACCCGTTTGGTTGTGCAGCCCCTGCGCCGAGTGATTGGCCGGGCCCAGCAGATTGCCGCCGGCGACCTCAGCGGCAGCATCGAGGTGGACCGCCGCGACGAGATTGGCCAGCTTCTGACGGCCATGCAGCAGATGGGTGCCGGGCTGAGCGGCATTGTCAGCGGCTTGCAGGCCGGCATCGAACAGTTATCCACGTCGGCGCATTCATTGTCGGCGGTCACCGAGCAAACCAACCTGGAAGTCAGCAGCCAGCAACAGGAAACTGAACAGGTGGCCACGGCCATGAACCAGATGACCGCTACGGTACATGACGTGGCGCGCAACGCCGAGCAGGCGGCATTGGCCGCCCAGTCGGCCGACACCAAGGTGGACAGTGGTCAGCAAGTGGTGCGCCAGAGCATGCAACGCATCGAGCAACTGGCCGGCGCCGCCGACTCGGCCAGCCAGAGCATCGTGCGGCTGAGCGACGAAATCCAGAACATCAACAGCGTGGTGGCGGTGATCAAGAGCGTAGCCGAACAGACCAACCTGCTGGCACTCAACGCCGCCATCGAAGCCGCGCGGGCCGGTGAGCAGGGCCGCGGCTTTGCCGTGGTGGCTGACGAGGTGCGGGCGCTGGCCAAGCGCACCCAGCAGTCCACCGCCGAGATCGAACGGCTGGTCAGCACCCTGCGGGCCAGTGCCGAGGCGTCGGTGGCGCAAATCCAGAACAGTGGGGAACTGGTCAAACTGGCGGTTACTGATGCGTTGCAGACCGAAAGCGCCCTGGGCAGCATTGCCAGCGCGGTGTCGCAGATTCAGCAAATGAACCAGCAGATTGCCGCGGCGGCCGAGCAGCAAAGCTCGGTGGCCGAGGAGATCAACCGCAGCGTCACCAGCATCCGCGCCAGCGCCGATCAGTCGGCGGTGGCCATGCGTGGCAATGCGGCTTCCAGCATTGAGTTGGCGCAGTTGGGCACCGAGTTGCGGGGGATGGTGGGGCATTTTCGTTTGTAATTCACATTCTCGTGCTCGGGTGTCAGTTTCACCACTGTCAGAGTTGCCAGTTGTAGAAAGCTATCCACGGCCCTCCAATAGGTGCTCATTACTGGAGACACCGAGATGAGCACAACAGGCAATATTAACGCGGGGCAACTCGATCCTGCATTTGGCCATCTGGGTCGGTTGAATTTGCCGGATGCATTTTCAGGCGGAGTTACCAGCGTGTTGGCAGGTCCGGAGGGAACGTTTTTTGTTGCAGGAACGTCTGTCCATCGAAATGAAAGCGGGGACGTCATTGCGACGGAGTACGTAATTGCCAAATTTTCCGGCGATGGTGTTCTCGATACCCGCTTCGGTGTGGGGGGGGTGTTAGTTGGCAATTTTGCCCCGGGTACAAATGAGGCTAATTACGCAACACTTTTCAAGCAAGGCGATCATCTGCTGGTGTCCGGCAAAGAAGGATATAACAAGGGTGTCGCGTTCGCCGCTGCACGGCTAACGTTGCAAGGTCAACTGGACAAGAGCTTTGGAAACAATGGGGTGTGCCTGTTCCAGCTTGAAGACATCGTGGGGGAAACCAAAGCTGAGTTGCACTTTAATGTAATGTCAGCAATGGCTGACGATGGAAAAATTCTGCTTGCTGCCGGTCTGTATTATCCTGATGGCGCTTACCACCCCATTGTCGTGCGGTTGACGGCCGATGGCGCATTGGATCGGTCCTGGGACGGTAGAGGCTACAAAGTTATCGTGGTAGAGCAGCCTGGCGCACTGTTCAGCCGGCTCTACGGCCTTCATGCAGACGGGCAAAAAATTATCGTAAGCGCCAATTATGATACGCCGCCCAACGCAACGAGCGATAAGAATTACATGGCGCGCTTCGAGGCGGATGGCTCCATCGACCGATCATTTGGTGTGGAGGGGTTATTTCTGTTTCCACCGGTGCCCGAGCGCGTCAGTTCGATTGGCGTTGATGGCGAATGTTTCCCATTTTCGGCCAAGTCCGAAGTTGCCGATGATAAGGTTTGGCCTTTGCTGAGAATTGTGTCCTCCGGAACGACGGGAGCCGCTCCCCATTATCTAGCAACAGGTACGAAGTTTCGGGAGGATCCGCGAACATGGGCTGGTATAGTTATCGGGTTGGATGAGGACGGTCAATACGATAGGTATTTTAATGATGGTAAGGCCGTGATCGTGGACCCGGATGCTGAGGGGGCCTATATCAATCAATGTGTTGTGCAAACGGGTAGCGATACTTTCATTATAGCCGTGGGGTCGCGGGATACGGGTACGCTTATCTCGCGCTATACGCCTGACGGCAAACTGGATCGGGCGTTCGGTAATGAAGGTTATGTCATTCTGGTAAGAAATGGAGCATACCTTCCGATCCTTACGACCTTCCCGGCCATCATCAGTACCCCGAGTTACCAGCGTCTTCTCATCAACTTTTGGGACGAGAAAGGCAGACTAGTGATTGAGGCTTATACGGTGTAGCGCTAGTGTGGGAGCTGGTTTGCCAGCGAGCTTTTCGGGCCTCAAAAGCTCGCTGGCAAGCCAGCTCCCACGGTATACCACGCACGCCACCCATTTCGTACAGAGCCTAAGTAAGGCTATCGCAGCCGTGCTGCGGCAGCCTGATGCTTCACCCCTTGCGCCAGTTCAGGATCAACAACGTCAACACCCCCGCCACAATCCCCCAGAACGCCGACCCCACCGAGAACAACGTGAAGCCCGACGCCGTGACCATGAAGGTGATCAGCGCCGCCTCACGCTCCTTGGGCTCGTTCATGGCGATGCTCAGGCCGTTGATGATCGACCCAAACAGCGCCAGCGCGGCAATCGACAGCACCAGTTCCTTGGGCAACGCGGCAAACAGCGCCGCCAGGGTGGCGCCGAACACGCCGGCGATGCCGTAGAAAATCCCGCACCACACCGCGGCGGTGTAGCGCTTGCTCGGGTCTTCATGGGCGTGCGGCCCGGTGCAGATGGCAGCACTGATGGCGGCCAGGTTGATGCCGTGGGAACCGAACGGCGCCAGCAGCAGCGAAGCGAAGCCGGTGACCGAGATCAGCGGCGACGCCGGTACCGGGTAACCGTCGGCGCGCAGCACGGCGATACCGGGCATGTTCTGCGAGGTCATGGCCACCACGAACAGCGGGATGCCGATGCTGATGGTGGCCGCCAGCGAGAACGACGGCGTGGTCCATACTGGCGTGGCCACCTCCAGGTGGAACTGGCTGAAGTCCAGCAGGCCCATGAACCCGGACAGCAGGGTACCCAGCACCAGGGCCGAGAGCACGGCGTAACGCGGCGATACCCGTTTAACTAGCAGGTAGGTGAAGAACATGCCCAGCACCAGCAGGGTTCGGTGCTGGGCAGCGACGAAGATCTCGCTGCCAATTTTGAACAGGATGCCGGCCAGCAGGGCGGCAGCCAGCGAGGAGGGCAGGCGCTTGACCAGTTTCTCGAAACTGCCGGTGAGCCCGCAGATCAGCACCAGCACGGCGCAGGTGATGTAGGCGCCGATGGCCTCGCTGTAGTTGACATGGCCCAGGCTGGTAATCAGCAACGCTGCCCCAGGCGTTGACCAGGCGACGGTGATGGGCGTGCGGTAGCGCAGGGACAGGCCGATGCTGCACACCGCCATGCCGATCGACAGCGCCCAGATCCACGATGAAATCTGCGCAGTGGTGAGGCCCGCAGCCTGGCCGGCCTGGAACATCAACACCAGCGAGCTGGTGTAGCCGGTCATCATGGCGATGAACCCGGCCACCACGGCGGAGGGGGACGTGTCGGCCAGCGGGCGCAGGTGCGCAGGGGAGGCGTCGGTCATGCTGCAAATCCTTGAGCGGGTGAGGGCAGGTGTGCAAGCCTAAACCCGCGCTCGTGGATGATTGCAATACAGCGACCGTAACATTTGGCCATACAGTGCACGAAAAGGTCCGCAGCACCTTCCCGGTTTATAACGTGTTACCCAACGCCGCATTCACTGCCAACCACCCATCCACCGCCGGCGCCCCCGCTTCGGCAAACACCCGCTGCAGCAGTTTCACCTGCTCCTTGCGCAACGACTCCTCAAACCGCACCCCCTCGGCCGTGAGCCCCAGCAAGCGCTTGCGCTTGTCACTGGCCGGCGCGGTGCTGGTCACCAGTTGCATTTCCACCAGCTGGCGCAGCGGCATGTTCAGCGCCTGCTTGCTCACCCCCAGCTTTTCCAGCAGTTCGCTCATGCCGATGTTCGGGTAGCGAGCAATGAAAAACACGATGCGCTGGTGCACCCGGCTCAGGCCTCGGCGCGCGAGCATTTCGTCGGCCTTGGCGGTGAAGGCCTGGTAGCCATAGAAAAACGCTTCCATGGCGGTTTGTTGCGTGGCGGTATTTTTAAGGTCAAGCATATTGACGTATCCGGGCTCGGCGTCGTAATTTCGGTCAAGCAGTTTGACGTATTTCCCGATGACTTCGCCAGCGGTGGTCCCATGGCTTTCTCAGAACGTGTCACACGCCTCAAAAGTTCGTTGATCCGTGAAATTCTCGCCGCGGCCCAGCGCCCGGAAGTCATGTCGTTCGCCGGTGGCCTGCCTGCCGAGGCCATGTTGCCGGCGTTGGACTGGGCTGGCATGCCCACCAGCATGGGCCAGTACGGCACCAGTGAAGGCGAGCCGGCGCTGCGCGAGTTGTTGGCCGCCGAAGCCCGGGCGCTGGGCATCGCCTGCCAGGCCAGCCAGGTGCTGGTGCTGAGCGGTTCGCAGCAGGCGCTGGACCTGGCCACCAAGCTGTACATCGACAAAGGCACCGAAGTCATCGTCGAGGGCCCCACCTACCTGGCCGCCCTGCAGACCTTCCAGTTGTTCGGCGCCGAGTGCCTGAGTGTGCCGCTGGGCGCTGACGGGCCGCACATCGACGCACTGCGCGCGCGCCTTGAGCAGCATGCGCCGGCCTTCGTTTACCTGATACCCACCTTCCAGAACCCGTCGGGCGTGCGTTACAGCGAGGCGGCCCGGGCGCGGGTTGCCGCGCTGCTGGACGAATTCGGGGTGACGCTGATCGAGGATGAGCCCTACCGTGAACTGACCTACGACGGTGGCATGGCCGCGCCCATTGCCGGGCGCCTGCGCAAGGCCAGCTGGGTCTACACCGGTACCGTGTCCAAGACCTTGCTGCCGGGCCTGCGGGTGGGCTACTTGATTGCCAGCCCCGACCTGTTCGCGCACCTGTTGCGGCTCAAACAGGCCGCCGACCTGCACACCAACCGTGTGGGCCAGTGGCAGGCCATGCAGTGGCTAGGCACGGAAAAATACCGTCAGCACCTGGGCGAGCTGCGCGGGTTCTATCGTGAGCGTCGGGACGCCATGCAACAGGCCCTTGAGCAGCATTTGGGCGACCTGGCCGATTGGCATGTGCCCCAGGGCGGCCTATTCTTCTGGCTGACCTTGAAACAGCCGATCGACACCCGCACCTTAGTGGCTGCGGCCATGGCCCAGGATGTCGCCTTCATGCCGGGTGAGCCGTTTTTTGCGGACCCGGACGCCAACCCGGGTTGCCTGCGGTTGAATTTCAGTCACGTTGCCCCGCACCGCCTGCAAGAAGGGGTGTTGCGGTTGGCTCATGTTATCCGTCAGGCTCAGGCCGCTCAGGCAGCGGCGTAAGGAGAGGCTTTATGTACAAGGTTTACGGCGACTATCGCTCGGGCAACTGCTACAAGGTCAAGCTGATGTTGAACCTGCTGGGCGTGCCCTACGAGTGGGTGGACATCGACATTCTGGGCGGTGACACGCAAACCCCCGAGTTCCTGGCCAAGAACCCCAACGGCAAGATCCCGGTGCTGGAGCTTGAGGACGGTACCTGCCTGTGGGAGTCCAACGCGATTCTCAACTTCCTCGCCGACGGCACCTCGTTCCTGCCCGCCGAACCACGCCTGCGCACCCAGGTGCTGCAATGGCAGTTCTTTGAGCAGTACAGCCATGAGCCCTACATTGCCGTGGCGCGTTTCATCCAGCTGTACCTGGGTATGCCCCAGGACCGCTTGAAGGAATATGAAGACTGCCAAGTGCGCGGCAAGAAGGCGCTGCGGGTGATGGAGCGGCAGTTGCAACTGACGCCGTTTCTGGTGGGCGAGCAGTATTCGATCGCCGACATCGCACTGTATGCCTACACCCACGTGGCCCATGAGGGCGGCTTCGACCTGGCGGCGTACCCGGGCATAGAGGCATGGATCAAGCGTGTCGAGGCGCAGCCCGGGCATGTGACCATGCTGGGCTGACCTGTAGGAGGGGCTTAGGCGAAGCGTTGCTGCAGGTAGGCGATAATGGCCTTGGATTCGTACATCCAGGTGGTCTGGCCATTTTCCTCGATGCGCAGGCACGGCACCTTGATACGGCCGCCTTCGGCCAGCAGGGTCTGGCGGTGCTGCTCATCGTTCTTCGCGTCGCGCAGGGCAACCGGCACGTTGAGCTGGTGCAGCGTGCGCCGGGTTTTCACGCAGAACGGGCAGGCGTGGAACTGATACAGGCTGAGGTTGGCGGCCTGGCTGTCCACGGCGGCCTGGGCGGCGGCACTGCGCTTGCGCTTGGGGCCGCGCGTCAGCAGGTCACCGATGACAATGACCTGACCCAGGCCTACGCGCAAAGCTTTCATCAACATGGAGGCTACCTTCCGATCATTTGATCAGGCTGAGGAATTCGCTGCGGGTGGCGGCGTTTTCACGGAATTCGCCCAGCATCACCGAGGTGATCATGGACGAGTTCTGCTTTTCCACGCCGCGCATCATCATGCACATGTGCTTGGCCTCGATGACCACGGCAACGCCCAGGGCGCCGGTGACCTGCTGGATCGCGTCGGCGATCTGGCGGCTGAGGTTTTCCTGGATCTGCAGGCGACGGGCGTACATGTCGACGATACGCGCTACCTTGGACAGCCCCAACACCTTGCCGCTGGGAATGTAGGCCACGTGGGCCTTGCCGATGAACGGCAGCAGGTGGTGTTCGCACAGCGAGTACAACTCGATGTCCTTGACCAGTACCATTTCGCTGTTGTCGGAGCTGAAGAGGGCACCGTTGGTGACTTCTTCCAGGGTTTGTTCATAACCGCGGCAAAGGTACTGCATGGCTTTGGCGGCACGCTTGGGGGTGTCGAGCAGGCCTTCGCGGGATACGTCCTCGCCGAGTTTGCCGAGAATCGCGGTGTAGTGCTGTTCCAGGGACATGGATCTACCTGTGGGAATTTTCGCAAACGCGAAGGGTACGGCCACGGCCGCGTCGCTGCAAGCGCAAGCTTTACTCGTCACGCCCTTCAAGCATGGTGCGCTTGAGCATCACGTACACGGCGCCAGCGCCTCCGTGGCGGGGTTGGCAGGAGGTAAAGCCCAGCACGTGGGCATGTTGTCGCAGCCAGGTGTTGACGTGGCTTTTGATCATGGGGCGCTTGCCGTCCAGGCGCACGGCCTTGCCGTGGGTGACGCGCACGCAGCGAATTTCGAACTTCACGGCCTCGGCCAGGAACGACCACAGGGTTTCGCGGGCCTTCTCCACGCTCATGCCGTGCAGGTCCAGGCTGCCTTCGAAGGGGATCTGGCCAACCTTGAGCTTGCGCATCTGGCTTTCCTGCACGCCGTCGCGGGCCCAGTGCAGGTCGTCTTCGGGGCCCACGTCAATGACGAACTGGTCGGACAGGCCATCGACGGTGGTGGCGTCCTGGCGCACGGTCGCGGCCTGGCGCAGGGTGGCCAGGTTTTTGCGATCTGCCTTGGGTTTGCCTGTGTCGGCGCGGTCATGCTTGATCGGCTTTACGCCGTGCATTTGGCTTGCGAACAGGGAAAAATCGTCGTCTTGCATGTCAGCCTCCACTACGGAGGCCTAGTTTACGCGAGTCAATCGTGTTTTTTCATCAGGTGTGGCGCCAGGTTCAGTTCGCGATTGCGCAGCCGGCGCAGGCGGCACACCCGCCACAGGCGCACGCCCAGGTAAAGAACCACCACACCGAACACCACCAACAGGGCGGCGCCGGTCTTGCTGGCGTTTAAGTCGCCCAGGGCGGGCGGGTGGCCCAGCAGGCTGGCGGCACCGGCCATGGCCAGCAGTACCCCCAGGGCTGCCAGCAGTGCAGCAAAGGCCTGGCCCAGGCGGGTGCCCCAGCTGCGTTGGCCGCGTGGACGCAGGCGGCGAGCGTCAAAACCATCGGATAACTTCATTCCGATTTCCTCAGTGAATATCGGGCCTTCGACTCGCCTGGGGCGTCGGGGTTCCGACACACGGAGCAATTAGAGAAAATGAGTGCTTTTATCGGATGGGCGGCCGCGAAACGGGCCGCCTGATCGGCGCGGCGGCGGGTTAGACCAGGTCGTCGGTCTGGGCCACGCAGGCAAAGTTGTCGTTCATGGTGGCCATGCCCACCTGCTTGACGGTGGCGGCCGGTACCACGCCGTCCTTGTAGGGCAGGTCGCGGGTGGCGCAGGCGTCTTCCACCAGGGTGCTGCGGTAGCCGTAGTCCTTGGCGGCGCGCACGGTGGTGCTGATGCTGGAGTGGGTCATGAAGCCGCAGACGATCAGGTCGATGGGGCCTTTTTCCTGCAGCGTCTGGTGCAACGGGGTGTTGTTGAACGCGTTGGGCATGTTCTTTTCGATGATGGGCTCGTCACCCACCGGCTCCAGCCCCGGAATGAACTTGCCGCGGTCGCCCTGGGGGTCGAACAGGCCACCCACGGTGCCCAGGTGACGCACGTGCACGATGGGGCGGTGTGCGGCGCGCGCAGCCTTGAGCAGGCGGGCTATGTTGGCCACGGCCTCGTCAATGCCAACCAGGGCCAGGGGGCCTTTGAGGTATTCGCGCTGGGCATCGATGATCACAAGGCTGGCACGGCTGAGATCGGCAGGGGGATGGCCGCGGCCAGTCAATTGGAACATCGTCTTTGTATCGGACATCGGGGGCTCCTTTGGATAGGGCTTTTGCCACATTGTCCACTGCTTGCGCCCTTCTGTGAATCGCTTCACGCATTCGCCGTGCAGAATCTGGGCGGTAGCCGGGTGCGGCCCTTGCGCAAAATGCCAGCAAGGCGCCCATTGGCGGGGCTTCGCTGGTAGAATGTGCGGCTGTATTCAAAGGAGTCTGCCGTGATCACTTCCCGCCTGCGCACCCTGCGCGACCACATTCGTTGGGCTGTCAGCCGTTTCCATGGGGAAGACCTGTATTTCGGTCACGGTACCGACAATGCCTGGGACGAAGCGCGCCTGCTGGTACTGGGTGCCGTGCACCTGCCGTATCAGATCGCCGACAGCTACCTGGACTGCGCCCTGGAAGAAGACGAGATCGCCCACATCCAGGCGCTGCTGCAGCGCCGCATCGAAGACCGCGTGCCGGTGCCGTACCTGCTGAATGAGGCCTGGTTCTGCGGCATGTCGTTCATTGTCGACGAACGCGTGCTGATCCCGCGCTCGCCCATTGGCGAGCTGATCGAGAACAGCTTCGAACCCTGGCTGGCCAACCCGCCGGCGCGCATTCTGGATTTGTGCACCGGTTCGGGCTGCATCGGCATTGCCTGTGCCGACGTGTTCCCGGACGCCGAAGTGGCGCTGGCCGACCTGTCGTTCGAGGCCCTGGAAGTGGCCAACCAGAACATCGAGCGCCACGGCGTGGATGATCGCGTGTACACCGTGCAGGGTGACGGCTTCGGTGGCCTGCCGGGCCAGCGCTTTGACTTGATCGTGTCGAACCCGCCGTACGTGGATGCCGAAGACTTCGCCGACATGCCCGACGAGTACCAGCACGAGCCGGAACTGGGCCTGGCCTGCGGCACCGACGGCCTGAACCTGGTACGGCGCATGCTGGCCGACGCGGCCGACCACCTCAACGAAAAAGGTTTGCTGATTGTGGAGGTGGGCAACAGCCAGGTGCACGTTGAGGCGCTGTACCCGGAGGTGGATTTCCACTGGCTGGAGTTCCAGCGTGGCGGCCACGGCGTGTTCATGCTCAGCGCGGCGCAATGCCGTGAGCATCAGGCGCTGTTCGCGTCCCGCGTCTGATCCCCCATTTCATGGGGGCGCCTTCGCGGGCACGCTCCGCTGCTGCTGGGTTGCGTTGGACCGTTACCGGTGGGTAGCAATCCAGATCAACAGTCCCGCCTGAAACACCGCGAAGGCCACCAGGCAGGTGATGGTGAAGCGCAAGCCGCTGTCTTCACGCTTGAACTTGCTGACCCGTTCTTCCTGCTGGCGCAATTTCACTTCCTGCTCCTGCAGGTTGTGCTCGGCCAGTTGCAGCATGTTCGCCGCGTCCAGAATCTCCACCACCTGCACCCGGTCACCGTTCCAGGTGGCTATCAGTTCACCGACCTGCACGTCGGCATAGCTGCCTTTCATGTGCTGAGCGTCGGTGTAGCTGACGGTAAAGCCCTGGGTCTTGAGCGTGTGGTCGCGGCGCAGGCGGGTGTCTTCATTGAGCCCGTCCTTGCTCGCCAGCGCGGCGCCCTCCACGCGGTAGTGGGCCCATTTGCGCTGGGCCCAGATCACCGCCTGGGCCATGAGGAAACGCCCCAGGCCGCGGTTCAGGGGTTCCATGCTCAAGCCCGACTCGGGGCCGAAGCTGACGGTGCGGGTCTGGTGGTTGGCCCAGACTTCCAGGCGGTTCTGGTCCTTGCGCACTTTCTGCGCCGGCAACTGGATGTCCATGCGCAGCAGGCTGTAGTCTCGGCCATGGCGCTCGGCGCGGCCGAACTGCACGAAGCGCAACGGCCGGGCGCCGGTGGCACGGTCTACCGTCAGAGGCAACAGACGCAGCATCTTGAAATGTTCAGGCACCACATCCGCCCACGGCAACTCGACCGGTTCGGCGGCAGGCGGCTGTACAGCTTCCACGGCCACTTCGGGTGACTCTGGGGTTTGCGTATCGGTCATCACGGCGATCCTCTTTCGCGCAGCACTGCGGGTATCAAAGTCGATACCTGCATCGGCGTATCGGCCGCATTCGACGATACTTGCGCGGTATTTGCAGCGATCAGTGAATCGTCTTGATAAATGCCACCACGGCGCGCCCCAGCGCGTCGGCCAGGGGCAGGTCACGGTTGTTGTAGGAGGCTACCTGGGCCTTGAGATCATTGGGCACGATGCGCATCACGTGGTTCATGCCGTCGATCAGCACCAGTTGCGCATCGGGCTTGGCGGCCTTCAGGGCCTGGGCGTCCTGCACGCCCACCTGGATGTCGTTGCGGCCCTGCACAATCAGTGCGGGCACCTTCACCTTGGCAAAGGCGCCCGCCGGGTTCTGCCGCAACAGCGACACCAGATAGGGCTGCACGCTGGGGCGGAAGATCACGTGTAAGGGGCTGGGTACATCAGTGTCGTACTGGCCGGCCTTGAGGCGCTCCAGCAGTTGCCAGCTGCGCATCTCCAGGTCCGGCGGCAGGCGGCCCTTGAGCTGTTCACGAATCACCTCGTCCAGCGGGCGACCGCTGCCGCCAATGGACACCACCGCGCTGGCGCCGCTCTGGGGCGCGGCCAGGGAGGCGATCAGCGCGCCTTCGCTGTGGCCCAGCAAAATCAGTGGCCCTACCCGCGGGTCGGCCTTGAGTTTGCGCGCCCAGGCCTGGGCATCGGCCACGTAGCCTTCCACGCTCAGGTTGCGCTCGTCCGGCGCCAGCGGCAGGCCGCTGGCCACGCCACGCTTGTCGTAGCGCACGCTGGCGATGTTGTTGCGCGCCAGCAGTTGCGCCAGCTTGCGCAGGCTGTCGTTGTTACCGCCTTCGGGGTTGTTGCCGTTGCGGTCGGTAGGCCCGGAACCGGCGATGATCAGCACCATGGGCACCGGTTTGTCCGACAGCGGCAGCAGCAACGAGCCGTGCAGCACGCCGGTGCCGGTGTCCAGGTCGATGGGGCGCTGGGCCACCACCGGGGCGGCCTGCAGCAGGGGGCACACAAGGAAAACGAGGAGGGCAGCAAAGCGTAGCATCATCAAGCCAGTATCCGAGAGGTGGCGTTTGGACTTATACCAAGGGCGAAGGTTCGCACATCCAAGGATGAATCAACGCACCAGCGTGCGTATACTGGCCGCCTGATTTGATTTTGGCTGAATTCGCGGAGCGTCCTGCATGTCCGGCAATACCTACGGCAAGCTGTTCACTGTCACCACCGCTGGCGAAAGCCATGGGCCGGCGTTGGTCGCCATTGTCGATGGCTGCCCGCCGGGCATGGAACTGTCGCTGCAAGACCTGCAGCGCGACCTGGACCGGCGCAAGCCCGGCACCAGCCGCCACACCACCCAGCGCCAGGAGCCTGACGAGGTCGAGATCCTCTCCGGCGTGTTCGAAGGCCGCACCACCGGCTGCGCCATTGGCCTGCTGATCCGCAACACCGACCAGAAGTCCAAGGACTACTCGGCGATCAAGGATCTGTTCCGCCCGGCCCACGCCGATTACACCCTGCACCACAAGTTTGGTGAGCGCGACTACCGTGGCGGTGGCCGCAGTTCGGCGCGCGAGACCGCTATGCGCGTGGCCGCCGGCGCCATTGCCAAGAAATACCTGGCCAGCCAGGGCATCGTTATCCGTGGCTACATGAGCCAGCTGGGCCCCATCGAAATTCCGTTCAAGACCTGGGATTCGGTGGAAGACAATGCCTTCTTTTGCCCCGACCCCGACAAGGTGCCAGCGCTGGAGGCCTACATGGACCAGCTGCGCCGTGACCAGGACTCGGTGGGCGCCAAGATCACCGTGGTCGCCGAAGGCGTGAAACCTGGCCTGGGCGAGCCGATCTTCGACCGCCTGGACGCCGAACTGGCCCACGCGCTGATGAGCATCAATGCGGTCAAGGGCGTGGAAATTGGCGCCGGCTTTGCCTGCGTGTCCCAGCGCGGCACCGAGCACCGTGACGAAATGACCCCCGAAGGCTTCCTCAGCAACAACGCGGGCGGCATCTTGGGCGGCATCTCTTCCGGCCAGCCCATCGTCGCGCACCTGGCCTTGAAGCCAACCTCGAGCATCACCACGCCAGGCCGTTCCATCGACGTCCATGGCAACCCGGTGGAAGTGATCACCAAGGGCCGTCACGACCCGTGCGTGGGCATTCGTGCCACGCCGATCGCCGAGGCCATGATGGCTATCGTGCTCATGGACCACCTGCTGCGCAACCGCGGCCAAAACGCTGACGTGCGCGTCACTACCCCGGTGCTGGGCCAGCTGTAACGCCCGCCGCCGGGGTTGCTGACCGGCCGCCGAGGTGATGATTGTCACCCGTGTTCAGGAGGAACCGGCATGAGCCTTGATCGCCAACAGCTTGCCCGGCAAATAGTCGACGCCGGGCGTTTTCTGTATGGTCGCGGCTGGTCGCCAGCCACCAGCAGTAATTACTCCGTGCGCCTTAGCGCCGACCAGGCGCTGCTGACGGTGTCGGGCAGGCACAAGGGCCAATTGGCCGAGGACGATGTGCTGGCCACCGACATGGCCGGCATCAGCCTGGAACCCGGCAAGAAGCCGTCCGCCGAAACCTTGCTGCACACGCAGCTGTACCGCTGGCAGCCGGGGATCGGCGCGGTGTTGCATACCCATTCGGTGAATGCCACGGTGTTGTCACGCCTCACCCCGGCCAATCGGCTGGTGTTCGAAGGCTACGAACTGCAAAAGGCTTTCACCGGCATCACTACCCACGATTGCGTGGTGCAGGTGCCTGTTTTCGACAATGACCAGGACATCGCCCGCCTGGCTACCCAGGTGCAGCCGTGGCTGGATGAGCACCCCGACTGCGTGGGCTACCTGATACGCGGCCACGGCCTGTACACCTGGGGGGCGCAGATGAGTGATGCGCTGCGCCAGGTGGAAGCGTTCGAGTTTCTGTTTGAGTGTGAACTGAAAGTGCGATCGGTTTCCGCTCGCTAAAAGAAGGAATGGCCTGATGAGTAGCCTGACTGTGTACCACGAGTCCACCCCGGACATTCCCAACAAGGTACTGACCCACCTTGAAGACATCGCCGCCACCCTTGGCGAACACGGTGTGCGCTTCGAGCGCTGGCAGGTCAGCGCGCCCATCCAGCCCGGCGCCAGCCAGCAGCAGGTAATAGACGCCTACCGGGTGCAGATCGACCAGTTGATGACCGAATGCGGCTACCTGACCGTGGACGTCATCAGCCTGGACCGCGACCACCCGCAGAAGGCCCAGTTGCGCGCCAAGTTCCTTGACGAGCACCGCCATGGCGAAGACGAGGTGCGTTTCTTCGTGGCCGGGCGCGGGTTGTTTACCCTGCACATCGATGATTACGTGTACGCCGTGCTGTGCGAAAAGAACGACCTGATCTCGGTGCCGGCCGGCACGCCGCACTGGTTCGACATGGGCGAGCAGCCGCACTTTGTTGCCATCCGCCTGTTCAATAACGCCGAAGGCTGGGTGGCGCAGTTTACCGGGGAAGAGATTGCCAGCCGCTTCCCGCGCCTCGACGACTGACCCGGAGCCCGCATGCCCATCATGGCCGTCCTCACCGATATCGAAGGCACCACCAGCGCGGTGAGTTTTGTCTTCGACGTGCTGTTTCCCTTTGCCGCCCGCCATTTGCCCGACTATGTGCGTGAGCACGCCAGCCAGCCCGAGGTGGCCGCGCAACTGGCCGCTGTGCGCCAGGACAGCGGCGAGCCCGATGCGGATGTGGAGCGGGTGATCCACATCCTCTTGCAGTGGCTGGCCGACGACCGCAAGGCCACCGCGCTCAAGGCCTTGCAGGGCATGGTCTGGGCCCAGGGCTATGCGGCGGGGCTGCTCAAGGGGCACGTGTATCCGGATGCCGTGGAGGCGCTGACGCGCTGGCACCGCGACGGGCTTGCGCTGTATGTGTATTCGTCGGGCTCGGTGCAGGCACAGAAGCTGATTTTCGGTTGCTGCGAGGCGGGCGACCTGAGCGGGTTGTTCAGCGGTTATTTCGACACCACCTCGGGCGGCAAGCGCGACGCGCAGTCCTACCGCACTATCAGCACGGCCATGGGCGTGGCGGCGGGGCAGGTGCTGTTTTTGTCAGACGTGGTGCAAGAGTTGGATGCGGCGAGGCAGGCGGGCATGCAGACCGTTGGCCTGGTGCGTGAGGGTGGGGAACTTGGCGATCACGCGTGCGTCAAAACCTTCAATCACATACGTGTAGGCGCTGCCGAAGGCTGCACTGGCCCCGTGGTTCACTGAACGTATCCAGCGTATATCGGGGCAAGCCCAGCCTGGCGGCAGCGGCTAAAACGCGACAGGTAGTGTGATCTCAGGCCGAATGATAGGTCGGCAGGGCGAAGCGGTTCTGGCTTTGCAGCATGTTAATGGCGGGCAGTTCGCTGGCGGCACCGGCCAGGTCGCGGCGGATGGCGCTGATCACCCAGGTCAGTTGCTCGGCAGTGTGCAGTTGAGCGTACGAGATAGACCTTCTGGTCACTTTCCCTTCGTTATCGCGCAGGGTCAGCAACACCGCGCCGTCGGGGCGTGGTTGAGTGGTGACGTCGTAGCCGGCGAATACGGAAGCGAATTTTTCTTGAATGAAGTTCATGTCAGCTCCTGGCTCTTTGGTTGGCAAACCTGGGAGTAAAGAGTGCAGAGCCCGTGCCAGCTTTGTCGTAGAGGGCAAACCCAATGAAACCGGGGCTGTCGGGCGAAAAGCAATTTTCGCTTTCGTGCAATTTGCATGAATGATCATTTGCTGCACGGCATTTTGCGCGACGGGTTCGGGTATTTCCGAAAGGCGGGGAAGACTTTTTGCAAAGCCTTATGGTCTATGACAACGAATTGCCAATTAATTCAATCGTCCGGCACCATAGGCAGGTTCTGTTGACCCCTTGTCGGTACAGGCCGGACACTGAGCGCCATTAGTCAGCCAGGAGGTTCCCCCATGACAGACAACCGTGAAGCCCGCCAGATGAGCGCCGACGAAGCCGCCGAATTCGCCGCCCAGGTGTTCGACGTGGCCCGCAGTGGCGATGCCGACATGCTCGGCCGCCTGCTGGAAAAGGGCCTGCCGGTGAACCTGCGCAACCACAAAGGCGACACCCTGCTGATGCTGGCCGCCTACCACGGCCACCAGGACGCTGTACGCGTGCTGCTGGCCCACCAGGCCGACCCCGAAATTCGCAATGACAACAACCAGAGCCCAGTGGCCGGTGCTGCCTTCAAGGGTGACCTGGCCGTGGTGAAATTGCTGGTGGAAGGCGGCGCCAGCGTAGAGGGCGCCGGCGGCGATGGCCGTACCGCGCTGATGATGGCGGCCATGTTCAACCGCACGGCCATTGTCGACTACCTGCTTGGCCAGGGCGCCGACCCCCACGCCAAGGACGCCAACGGCGCCACGGCCCTGGCCGCCGCGCAGACCATGGGGGCCCAGGACACGGCCGCGCAACTGGCGAAATTGTCCGCCTGATACCCTTGGGGCGTGAATGCGGCTATCCTTTGCGCCCTTTTTTTCATCCGCTGCAGGCCGCCCCCATGAAAGACCAACTGATTGAACTCATCACCAAGATCAGCTCGGGCTGCCTGGCGGAACAGGACATCGCGCGCATCGCCGACGAAGCCGCCCAGGCCTACGCCGACCCCCAGGCGTTCCTGGCGGCCAACCCGGACATCAACTACGACGACACCTTTCCCATTGCCCTGGGCGAATGGGTCGTGGTGGGCAGCCTGCCGGAGACGGTGCTGTTCCAGGCCGACACCTACCAGGACCTGTTCAGGCAGATCACTGATTCGTTCGGCACCCATGTGACGTTCAACTTCAAGGCCAAGCAGTTGGCCAAGATTGAGCCACTGACCGCGCTGAACCGCATCCAGGTGCAGATGAGCAGCCTGAGCAAGGAAGACGGCGGCTACACGTTGGTCAACTTCAGCCAACTGCTGGACGATGACATCCAGTGCGTACTGGTGTTCGGCAAGGACGTGGTGCGCGTGCTGGAGCTGTGCGCAGCGCTGAACATCGCCGCCGCGCCCTCGCTGGAAGCCCTGAAGATCGCCGTGCACGTCTGACACTGCCGTTGGTGGTAGAAGCTCCCCACAACAAACAGCGGTTAGCTACGCTGAAGGGACGTCCCCTTCACGGAGCATCACCCATGGGTTCTACCTTCAACGGCCTGATCGGCCTGATCATTCTGGCCCTGGATATCTGGGCGATCATCAATGTGCTCAAGAGCAGCGCCGAGGTGGGCATGAAGGTGCTCTGGATACTGCTTATCCTATTGCTTCCGGTGCTGGGGCTGATCATCTGGGCCATTGCCGGCCCGCGGGGTAATGTGCGCCTCTAGGCAAAATTGTTACCTGGTACGTCATGCATTTTCCGGCGGCTGCCATCCCTGCAGCCGCTGCCGCAGGCTGCGCGGGCCCCCCGTAACGCTGAAGAGCGCCGCTGCACACAGGGGCCAGCGCAGCCTGGCGGCAGGGGCTATGGGATGCCTGGCAGGTAAATTAGCTGTGCATCCCTTTTCATCTTCGTGCACCATTTGCCCCCTCGTGTTTCACGATTCCACTAAACCCCCCTCCACGGATTCTCTATCGACATGGCCAACACGGACGCCTTGGGTCCGGCGCAGGCGTATCAACGCCGGCAGCCGACCGTCAAATCCCACCTTGCCTACACGTTGCTCAGCGGCCTGGCCATCATGGTCCTGCTCAGCCTTCTGCGCCTGGCATTGCTGATCTATAACCGTGAAATGATCCTCGACACCCCGGCCTCGACCTTTGTCGAAGCGTTCGGCAACGGCCTGCGTTTTGACGTGCGCCTGGTGGTGTACACCCTGATTCCGCTGGTCATCGCCACCCTGGTGCCCTGGCTCATGGCCCGCCGCGGCCTGTGGCGCTTCTGGCTGACCATTACTTCCAGCGCAATGATGTTCCTGGGCCTGATGGAACTGGACTTCTTCCGCGAGTTCCACCAGCGCCTCAACGGCCTGGTGTTCCAGTACGTCAAGGAAGACCCCAAGACCGTTCTCAGCATGCTCTGGTACGGCTACCCGGTAGTGCGCTACCTGCTGGCCTGGGCCATTGTCACCTGGCTGTTGAGCCTGGTGTTCAAGGGCATCGACCGCTCCACCCGCCCACGGGTGGACTACGTTGCCAGCGGCCGCCGTCCCGTGGCGCCGTGGTATGCGCGCGTTGCCGTGTTCGCGGTGCTGCTGGCCGTGGCCGTGGTGGCCGCACGTGGCACCTTGCGCCAGGGCCCGCCGCTGCGCTGGGGCGATGCCTACACCACTGACTCCAACTTTGCCAACCAGCTGGGCCTCAATGGCACCCTTAGCCTGATTGGCGCGGCCAAGAGCAGCTTCTCCGACGAGCGCGACAATATCTGGAAAGCCACCATCCCCCAGGATGATGCGCAACAGACCGTGCGCAACATGCTGCTGACGGTCAACGACAAGCTGGTGGACGCCGATACCGCTGCCGTGCGCCGTGACTTCACGCCGCCGGCGCAGAACGTGCTGGGCTACAAGAACGTCGTGGTCATCCTGATGGAAAGCTTCGCCGGTCACTCGGTGGGCGCCCTGGGTGCCCCGGGCAACATCACCCCGTACTTCGACAAACTGGCGAAGCAGGGGGTGCTGTTCGACCACTTCTTCTCCAACGGTACCCACACCCACCAGGGCATGTTCGCCACCATGGGTTGCTTCCCCAACCTGCCGGGCTTCGAGTACCTGATGCAAACCCCGGAAGGCGCGCACAAGCTGTCGGGCCTGCCAGAGCTGCTCAGCGCTCGTGATTTCGATGACGTGTACGTGTACAACGGCGACTTTGCCTGGGACAACCAGTCCGGCTTCTTTGCCAACCAGGGCATGACCACGTTCATTGGCCGCAATGACTTCGTCAACCCGGTGTTCTCCGACCCCACTTGGGGCGTGTCCGACCAGGACATGTTCGACCGCGGCGCCGAAGAGCTGGCCAAGCGCGACAAGGCCGGCAAGCCGTTCTATGCCTTGCTGCAAACCTTGTCCAACCACACGCCGTACGCCATCCCGTCGCCGTTGCCAGTACCGCAGGTTACCGACCGTGGCTCGCTTAACCAGCACCTCACTGCCATGCGCTACTCCGACTGGGCCCTGGGCCAGTTCTTCGAGAAGGCCAAGAAGGAGCCGTACTTCAAGGACACCCTGTTCATCGTGGTGGGTGACCATGGCTTCGGCAACGAGCAGCAGATCACCGAGATGGACCTGGGCCGTTTCAACGTGCCTATGCTGATGATCGGCGAAGGCCTGCAAGAGAAGTTTGGTGCGGTCAACCACACGGTCGGCACGCAGATCGACATCGTGCCTACCATCATGGGCCGCCTGGGCGGTGAAACCCGTAACCAGTGCTGGGGTCGCGACCTGCTGAACCTGCCGGACGGCGACAAGGGCTTCGGCGTGATCAAGCCTTCGGGCAACGAGCAGACCGTGGCTATCATCACCGGTGACCGGATCCTGGTGCAGCCCAAGGACATGGCTCCGCGCATGTTCCGCTTCCAGTTGGGCGCCGACCCGAAGGCCGAGCCGATTGCCGATGAGCCTGACCAGGCCGACCTGCTGCACAAGCTCGACTCGTTCATCCAGACGGCGACCAAGAGCCTGCTGGACAACACGGCGGGTGTGACTGAAGCGAAGAAATAAGCGCTTTTGCTCGCTACCTTGAAACCCGGTGCCGGAAACGGCATCGGGTTTTTTTGTGGGCGCAGGAACCCTAGGCCTTACAGCGCGACAAACTGCGGCTTGATGACATAAATCGCAGAATCGGCTGCGTCAGCGGTCAGGTCCACCACGGGAAGCAGTGGAAACAGCTTGCCATCGGCGTGAGCCTGGGCAAGCTCTGGCAGCAGATGATTGGCGCTGGCCCGCACCTGCTCCAGGATAAACGCCTCCCACGCGCGTGGGCCCAGGCCAATGCTATGACTGGGGATGCGCAGGCGACCATAGGGGCCCGAGGGCAGCGCTCGCGGATAAACCACGTAGTAGGCCCTGCTGTGCGGGTGCATGCAGATCAGCACGGGCAGGGTGTTGTAGTGGAGGGTGGCCCGGGGCACATAACCCAGGCTTGAACAGACGCTTTCAGCCACGCCCATCAGCACCTGGTGGCGCCCCAGGTTGTGGTGGCCGGGTTGCCTCTCCATCGTAATCAGTTGCTCGATGTGCTGCCGCTGGGAGGCCAGCACGTCGGCGCCCAGCGCATGGAAACTGGCGCGCTGGCGGCTGAATTCCAGGCGGGTCATGGTTACCTCCACGCTTGAAAGCGACTTGGGTCTGAACACCACGGGCGCACGGTGCAGCATGACGTCGTCACGGGAGGCGGCCTGCGGTGGCGCAGGCGCGAGAATCTCGTGTTCGGTGAACCGGTAGTTATCGCGGTCCAGGTAGTAGGCCGCTTCCAGAAACGCGTGACTGTGCTGCGGTTCCAGCCCGGCCTGTGCCAACAGTTGCGCGTCGGGCCAGTGCAGGGGTGGGGCGCTGGCGGTCGGGTTATCCATGCCCTGCAAGGATTCCTGCTCAAGGGGCGGCGCGCTCGGTTCTACGGGCGCGTGGCGGGCGCGCCAGGCCAGGTTGTCATCACGCACAATGGCTTGCCTGAAACCGTCGCGAAGGTGAGGGGTAAGCAGCCGGTAGGTTGCGTGTTCGCGGCTGTAGTCCACTTCCAGTTGGCGCACCTGGGTGGGGCTGTCGATGTGCCGAATGTAATGGCGGCCGCCCACGTGGTAGACGCCGTCGGGGTCGGCATGCAGCCCCTTGAGCGAGACCTCGGCATCGGCCAGGGCGGGTAGCGCGCCAGGCAGTGGCGGCACCGCCAGAAGCCGTGCCTGCAACTGTTCGGGGCCGGCCCGAAAAAGGCCCACGGGGGCGCCCCGCAGGTCCAGCACCGAGCCGCCCAGGCTGGCGAGGGAGCCGCCAATCTCGTCCACGGCCTGCTCATAGTCGCCGCGCTGCATGGCCTGCACACCGCCCACCAGGGCGGGCAGGCTGAGCAGGCCGTTGACCGCCAGGCCGGCCCAGGGGTTGATGGCGCTGGCAACGGCGCCAGCCACGGCGCTGGCCAGTGTGATAGCGGTGTGCAGGTTGCTTTGCCGGTCGCTGGTGGCGGCGGCTTCCGCCTGGCTGACCAGGCTGTCCACATGTGCGTCGAACGCCGCGTCACTGCTCGCGCGCGGCAGATGACCAGCCTTTAACGCCTCGGCCCACTTCGGGTCGCTGGGCGCGCCCATGGCGGCCCGTTGACGTTGCAGGGCAAAGTCGGCCTGCTGCATCTGGGCGAAAACAGTGTGGAAGGGCAGGTGGGGGGCCGTGTCGATCAGTGCCCTCAGGTGGGGGCCGTAGGTACCACCCACATCCACCTCGCGCACCACGGTACGGATGAGGTTGGGGTCCAGGCCGGGCACTGGCTGGCCGTGCTGGTCGACAATGACGGCGGTCAGCCAGTAATCGACGTCCAACGCGCCGATGTTGCTCAGCGCCTTGTCAGGTAGCGCCGTGAGGTCACGGCCGTGCTTGATTTCGCTGTAGATCAGCCACGGCAGGCCTTTCCAGAGCTTGGGCAGCAGCGCCACTACCCGCGCTTCGCTGACGTAGAGTTGGTCGACATTGATGCGCCGGCCCAGGCGACGACGCAGTTGCCCCTCGACCCGGGCCTTGGCGAAGGCTTTGAGGCCCGGCAGTTGGGTCATCAAGTGTTGCCACTGCAGGGCGTAGCGGGCCAGTCGGCGCGTGCGGTGGGCCAGCGCCTGACGCGCGCGTGGCGAGGCGCTGCCGAGCCAGGCAGGTTCAGTGGCCGTCAGCAGCGCCTGGGTGCGCCGGGCTGTGAAACCGTCGGGGGCCAGGGCGTCGCGAAGGTCCAATGCGGCGGTGAGGCCCACCACCCATTCACGGCCTTGCAATGCGCTGAGCTCGCGGTGCTTAAGGTGGTAGGCAAAGTCGTCCAGCTGTTTTTGCTGCCAGCCGGCCCAGAGCCAGGCGAATACATCGTCGGTGACCTCGGTGAACGTCATGGGCGCACGGGCGCGGTTGCCCAGGCGCTTGCTGTCACGCTCGCGCAAGCCTGGGCGCAGGCCTGCAAGCAGGTCTGCCGCACGCAGGGCTTCTAGGTTGTCGAACGTGCGCACGCCCTCACCGGGCGTGAACAGCAGCAGCTTGCCCACGTCCTCCTGTTGTTGCAGCGAATGCAGGCGTATATGGGCCGATTCCGCCAGCAGCAGGCTGCCACTGCAGTCCAGTGAGTGGTCGTCCAGGGTGAGGTGCACGGCGTAGGCGCGGGTGAGAGGCCCGAAGTAGCGGCCCCGTTCGGCTTCCGTGGGCCATTGGTGGACACTCTTGGCCATCAACCGGTGCGGGTCGCCCAGCAAACCGTCGGCATGCAGCAGGTTGACCTGGGCCAGACAATAATCGGCCAGTGCTTGGGCGCCCTGGGCCGAGTTCACCTGGCCCGTTTCGCTGTGCAGGTATTCGCGCAAGCGAGTAGGGTAGCTTTTGGGCAGGCGCAGCAGCGCGGTTTGTGTGGGGGTGTGTTCGTCGGCGTCTTCGCTCAGCCGCTGGCTCATGCGCTGGAACACCGACAGTGGCGTGGGCCACTGGGCGAGCGCATGCAGCAGCGTGCCATGGTGTTGCAGCAGGTGCGTGTAGTGAGTATGGGCGAGGGCAATGGTCATGGGGCGGCTCCTTGGGCAAAGAGCGCTAGCAGGCCAGTTGGGCCGGCCGGGCAGGCGGTATCTATATGAAGATTGCCACCGCTGGGCGCAGCCCCGGAACGATGGCCCGCCGGTTGGGTCAAGTGAAGTGAGGCCTTTGCCTCAAGACTGCCGAGGAGATCTTGATGAAAAAGTGGCAAATCGCTTTTATCGACGAGCACGGCCAACAGCTGAACCTTGAAATAGACGCCGAGAGTCGTCCCGACAAGGATGAAGCCGCCCGACATGTACGTGCCTACTATCGCCCGGTGCTGGAAAAGGCCGACCTCAATGATTTCGATAATCGCGCCGCCGAGCCTGCGGCCAAGGCACTCAAGGACATGAATGCCATGGAAATCGTGTCCGTGACGCAAGTCGACTGATCTGCACCGCATGCGCCTGCCCCTCTGGCACAGGCGCTTCCTTCGCGCTACTCTGCAACTGAAGGCGGCCAATCTGCTTGGCCGAGCACTTGTCTTGTCTGCTCCATGCTTGTTTCCGGGTGACCCTGGGTCGCGTATTCCCTTTGCAGTTATCTGTCAACGGAGGTCCTGGAAGTACTGAAAGTCTATCCATCAATGATGAGGAGGACGATTCATGAGCACAGCCTATCAAGAAGACATCAGCACCCACGTTCTGCGCCGCATGAAAGAAGGCGGATTCGACTTCGCCAGCATCCACCCCATCGAGTTCTATGCCGTGTTCCCGGACGAGGAGTGCGCGCGCACGGCAGCGGGAAAGTTTCAGGGCGAGTCACTCAACGCCCAGGTCAGTGAACGCGACGATGGGGCCTGGTACCTGGAGTTGAGCAAGGTGATGTACGCCACCTATGGTGGCATCGGCGAATTCGAGCAGGGCTTTGAAGCCGTGATCGAGCCGTTGGGCGGCGAGATGGAAGGGTGGGGTGTGAAGCACCACATTCAGCGCCTGCAGGCCTAGACGTAGCTGCAAGCTGTGAGCTGCAGCGTCAAGTTGGCGCGTAAATCCAACTTGACGCTTGCAACGTGGAGCTTGCAGCTATCCTTAAGTCCGCTTCGCAATGAAGCGTACGGGAACCGGTTGGGCCACGTCATGCACAGGAATGGTGCGTGCCTGATTATCCAATAATCCAACCTGTTGTTTTTAAAGCGTTTCTGCCGCTGGCACGGGCCTTGCGATTGGCTTGGTGTCCGGGTGACAAGGAGTACGGCATGATCCGCACCTTTTATGATGAGATGTACGATGCCGGGGGTATTGTCCGCCCGCATTATCGGGAGTTCGCGCGCTGGCTGGCCGACACCCCCGAAGAGCTCCTGGCCCAGCGGCGCCGGGAAGCCGATCTGCTGTTCCACCGGGCCGGTATTACGTTCACGCTGTATGGCGATGAGCAGGGAACCGAACGGCTGATCCCGTTCGATACCATTCCGCGCAGCATCCCGGCCAGCGAGTGGCGGGTGGTGGAGCGTGGCTGCATTCAGCGCGTCAAGGCGCTGAACATGTTCCTGGCCGACCTTTACCATGACCAGCGCATCATCAAGGCCGGGATCGTTCCCGCCGAGCAGGTGCTGGCCAACGAGCAATACCAGTTGGCGATGCAGGGCCTGAACCTGCACCGCGACATCTACTCGCACATTTCCGGGGTAGACCTGGTGCGCGATGGCGATGGCAGCTACTACGTGCTGGAAGACAACCTGCGCACCCCCAGCGGCGTGAGCTACATGCTCGAAGACCGCAAGATGATGATGCGCCTGTTCCCCGAGCTGTTCGCCGCCCAGCGCATCGCGCCCATCGACCATTACCCCAGCCTGTTGCTCGACACCCTGAAAAGCTCAAGCCCCCTGGATAACCCCAGTGTCGTGGTGCTCACCCCAGGGCGTTTCAACAGTGCGTTCTTTGAACACGCGTTCCTGGCGCGCGAGATGGGCGTGGAGCTGGTGGAAGGCGCCGACCTGTTCGTGCGTGATGACCGCGTGTTCATGCGTACCACCGATGGCCCCAAGGCGGTGGATGTGATCTACCGGCGCCTGGACGATGCCTTCCTCGACCCGCTGGCGTTCAACCCCGATTCGATGCTGGGCGTGCCCGGCCTGCTGGCGGCGTACCGCTCGGGCAATGTGGTGCTGGCCAATGCCATTGGCACCGGCGTGGCCGACGACAAGTCGGTGTACCCGTACGTCACCGACATGATCCGCTTTTATCTGGACGAGGAGCCCATCCTCAAGAACGTGCCGACCTGGCAATGCCGCAACCCCAGCGAGCTGTCCCACGTGCTGGCGAACCTGCCAGACCTGGTGGTCAAGGAAACCCAGGGTTCGGGTGGCTACGGCATGCTGGTAGGCCCCGCCGCCAGCGCCGCCGAGATCGAGAATTTCCGTGCCCGGCTCAAGGCCCGGCCCCACGCCTATATCGCGCAACCGACGCTGTCATTGTCGACCTGCCCGACCTTCGTCGAAAACGGCATTGCCCCACGCCATATCGACCTGCGCCCGTTCGTGCTGGCCGGCCGTGAAACCCGTGTGGTACCGGGCGGGCTGACCCGCGTGGCACTGCGCGAAGGTTCGCTGGTGGTCAACTCGTCACAGGGTGGCGGAACCAAGGACACCTGGGTGGTCGAGGATTAAGGATGCCTGACAATGCTGAGTAGAACTGCCTCTGACCTGTATTGGATGTCGCGTTACCTGGAGCGCGCGGAGAATCTGGCGCGCATGCTCGAGGTCAGCTATTCGCTTTCCCTGATGCCCCAGGACGGCCGTGGCGATGGCCTGGAAGAGATGGCCATGCCGCTGTTGATCACCGGCACCCTGGACGATTACCTGGAGCGCCATGGCCAGCTGCACGCCGAACGGCTGCTGCACTTTTTCGCCCTGGACGCCAGCAACCCGGCCAGCCTCTATAGCTGCCTGGGTGCGGCCCGTGCCTGTGCTCACGCGGTGCGGGGGCGAATTACCGCCGACATGTGGGAAAACATCAACGCCACCTGGCTGGAAATTCGCGGCATCGCCGAGCAGGGCCTGGGCCGTTACGGCCTGAGCCGCTTTTGCGAGTGGATCAAGGAGCGTTCGCACCTGTTTCGTGGCGCTACCTACGGCACCATCATGCGTAACGACGCCTTCCGCTTCATTCGCTTGGGCACCTTCATCGAGCGCGCCGACAACACCCTGCGCCTGGTGGACGCCCGCTACGAAATGTTGGGCGATGAGGCCGAGTCGGTGGACGAGACCTCGGCGCGCAGTTATTACCAGTGGAGTGCCTTGCTGCGCGCGTTGTCGTCGTTCGAGGCCTACACCGAGATCTACCGCGACGCGCCGTCGGCCAACAACGTGGCCGAACTGTTGCTGCTGCGCGCCGACGTGCCGCGCTCGCTGCGCGCCTGCACCGAGGAAATTGACCAGATCCTGGCCTCGCTGCCTGGGCTCAACGGCCGCCCGGCCCAGCGCCTGGCCGCCGAGCTGGACGCACGGCTGCGCTACACCGGCATCGATGAAATCCTTGATGAAGGCCTGCACGCCTGGTTGACCGAATTTATTCCGCTGGTGGCCCAGCTGGGTAATGCCATTCACAGCTCTTACCTGGAGGCTGTATGAGACTCTCCATTAGCCACGAGACTGCCTACCACTACGACGACGAGGTGCGTGCCAGCATCCAGTACCTGCGCCTGACCCCGCACGACAGCGAGCGCCAGCACGTATTGAGCTGGCAATTGGACCTGCCGCGCCACGTGCGCGCGCAGCTGGACCCGTTCGGCAATATCCTGCACGTGCTGACCCTGGATGAGCCGCACCACGACATCATCATTGGTGCCCGCGGCCAGGTGGATATCGATGAAACCCGCGAGGCCGAGCACGAGTCGCAATCGCCGCTGCCGTTTCGCCGTTTCACTCGCCTGACCGAGGCCGACGAGGCCCTGCGTGCGTTCGCCGATCAGCAATGCAAGCAGCGTGGCGACCGCAATGCGCTGATTGACCTGATGCATGCGTTGAACCAGCACATGACCTACACCCCTGGCGCCACTGAGGTAGACACCAGCGCCGCCCAGGCCTTCGCCGCACGGGCAGGCGTATGCCAGGACCACACCCATGCATTCCTGGCCTGCGCGCGCAGCCTGGGCGTGCCGGCACGGTATGTGTCGGGGTACCTGTTCAGTGGTGAAAGCGAGCACCTGGCCAGTCATGCCTGGGCTGAAGCCTGGATTGACGACGCCTGGTACAGCTTCGACGTGACCAACCAACTGGCGCGCCCCGAGCGCCACTTGAAGCTGGCGGTGGGCCTGGATTACCTGGATGCCTGCCCGGTACGCGGCATGCGCCGTGGCGGCGGTTTCGAGCAGATGCACGCCAAGGTGCACGTCACGCCGACGCCGACCTTGCAGGTACAGGTTCAATAACCTGTCCGACATCAGTCGCCAGCCCGTAAACCGTAGCCGTAGCCGTAGCCGCAGCCGCAGCCTGCGGCAGCGGCTACACGGTCAGCAGTAGAAGCTGTCTTTCTGGCACAAGCGGAACAGTGCCGAATTCAGGTCCATGTAATTGCCGCCGTTCACGATCCTCAGAAACCCCGCCTTCTTCAACGCGGCCTCCGACTTGTTGGCGTTCTCGTCGGTGTCGCTGTACATCACCACCACCTGGCTCTTGTCCTGGATCACCTTGGCGAGCTGGTACGCCAGTATCCGGGCGTCGGTATCATCGGAAGAGAGTGGGCGCAGGGTAATGTCGACCTGCAGCGCGTTGTTGATATGGCCGGCGGAGAACTGGTCATCATTGCGCACGTCGAGAATGACCACGCCGTTTCCGATTTGGTCCACCGCCTCATCGATGTCAACGTAGGCGTTGGCATGAGTGCTGATCAGTAGTGCGAGGGGGGCAATCCATCTGCGCATTGGCCATTCTCCAAGGGTTCAATGGCAAAGATTGGCACAGATGCGCAGCCCCCGGTAGTGAAGGGGGGTGAATTTATTCAAGGTTGGGCGCGGCGCGGCTCAACCGAACAGCCGGGTGAGGTTGGGGAGTATCAACAACAGGGTGGTAATGGCGACGATGATGCCCGCTTGACGTACTTTGTCGTGTTTGAACATGGTTGGCTGCCTTCTTGTTATTATTCCATTGCGCCGACTGCGGGCCAGGTTGGCCAGGCGAAGACGTGCACCTGTGCTGCCATCGCCCGTCGGCTCTACAAAGCTTGAGTCACTGAAGCGATATTTCTAACAGTAGGGCCCGCGCAGCACGTGGCTTAGAACGCTTTGGTCCGACCTTATCGCGACGCAATCGCGAAAGCGTCTAGCAACTCGCCGAACGCAGCAGCGATTCCCATGCTAGACACCCTGCTTGCCCTTGAAGTCAGGTTTACCTGTGAATGACCGTTCGTCAGGCGCCGCCCAACGGGTGGGCAAAGCGGCCGATCAACGGACGCGCACTTGCAAGCCCGCGCCGTTTCCCGCAGTCTCAGCGCCGTGCACCTTTGCCTCTAATCGTGTCGGGTACTCTTTCTATGTCGTTACGCATCTGCATCCTGGAAACCGATGTCCTGCGGCCGGAGCTGGTCGATCAATATCAGGGCTATGGCCGGATGTTCGAACAGTTGTTCGCGCGCCAACCCGTGGCCGCGCAGTTCTCCATCTATAACGTGCTGAACGGGGAATACCCGGCGCCGGGCGAGGTGTTCGACGCCTACCTGGTCACCGGCAGCAAGGCCGACTCGTTCGGCAACGACCCGTGGATCCAGACGCTCAAGACCTTCCTGCTGGAGCGCTACACCCGTGGCGACAAACTGCTGGGCGTGTGTTTTGGCCATCAACTGCTGGCGCTGCTGCTGGGCGGCCGCGCCGAGCGGGCCAGCCAGGGCTGGGGCGTGGGCGTGCACGACTATAAAGTGGACACCCAGGCTGCGTGGATGAACCCGCCGGCCAGCGAACTGGCGTTGTTGATCAGCCACCAGGACCAGGTTACGGCCCTGCCTGAAGGCGCCACGGTGGTGGCCTCCAGCGCGTTCTGCCCCAATGCGGCGTATCACATTGGCGATCAGGTACTGTGCTTCCAGGGCCACCCCGAGTTCATGCACGACTACTCCCGGGCGTTGCTCGACCTGCGTGTGCAAAGCCTGGGCGAAGCACTGCATGGCAAGGCCATGGCCAGCCTTGAGCGCGAACACCAGGGCACCCTGGTGGGCGAGTGGATGATGCGTTTCGTGGCCCAAGGCCGCTGATGCCGCGGCCCGTAGGCGCTGCCGCCAGGCTGCGAAGGCCCGCACAGCGGGCCCTGGATCGGCTGGACGCCACAGCAAGGCCCTGCAAACCTTGTCGCAGCCTGACGACAGCGCCTACTTCAATAACCTCACACCCGGCAGTTGCTGCCATGAGGTTGCGCAGGGTTACAGCCACCCGGAGCGCTTGAAGCTGGCGTACAGCGCGCCGCAGCCCACAGCGATGGCCCCCAGCACGGCGAAGTAGCCGTACTGCCAATGCAGCTCCGGCATGTTCTGGAAGTTCATGCCGTAGATACCCGCCACGGCAGTGGGGAACGCCAGTATCGCCGCCCAGGCGGCAAACTTGCGTTGCACGATGCTCTGGCGCGATGACTCCAGCAGCATGCCGACCTCGATGGTCTGGCTGGCGATGTCGCGCATCGTGGCCAGGTCCTCCATCTGCCGGTTCACATGAATCTGCACATCACGAAAGTAGGGGCGCATGTTTTTGTCGATGAACGGGAAGTCCAGACGCTGCAACTCTTCGCTGATCTCCACCATGGGCCCCACGTAGCGGCGCAGGCGCAACAGTTCGCGGCGCAGGCTGTGCAGGCGCTGCACATCGGATTCATGCAGGCAGTCGGCAAGCACGTTGGCTTCGATTTGCTCGATCTCCACATGGATGGCCTCGCTGACCGGCTGGTAGTTCTCGGTGACGAAATCCAGCAGCGCGTACAGCACGAAGTCCTCGCCATGCTCCAGCAGCAACGGTCGCGCCTCGCAGCGCTGGCGCACCAGCGAGTAGGACGCCGAGTGGCCATTGCGGGCAGTGATGATGTAGCCCTTGCCGGCAAAAATATGGGTCTCGATGAACTCCAGCTGGCCGTCCAGGCGTACGGGTGAATAGGTCACGATGAACAATGCATCGCCAAAGGTTTCCAGCTTTGGCCGGCTGTGCTTCTCCAGCGCGTCTTCAATGGCCAGTTCATGCAGCCCGAACTGGCGCTGCAGGTTGGCCAGCTCCGTGGCGTTGGGTTGCTCCAGGCCGATCCACACGAAGTGCCCCGGTTTCTTTGCCCAGGCGGCGCCTTCATCCAGGCTGATATCAACCACTTTTTTCCCGGCGCTGTACACCGCCGCGGCAACGACTCTACCCATGGTTTGGCTTCTTGTTCTGGTGGCAGTGAATGCAGCTTGGTCCCAGTGTTGAGAGTCGGCAAGCTGCTTGGGGTTCAAGCGTGCTGCAGTCCGCGTTCAAGGTCATCGATGCACTGCTGCATCTGCTCGCGACACTGCTGCATCAAGGGCACCACGTCTTTGCTGGTCAGCCCATGGGTGGGGATGGCCGGCAACGAACGCACCGCCACGTGCCCGGCGCTCCAGCGGTTCAAGCGTACGCTGCGGCGGTAGCGGCTGACGCACAGCGGCACAATGGGCACGCCGGCATCGATAGCCATCTGGAAGGCGCCTTTCTTGAATGGCAGCAAGTCGCTGCCCTGATTGCGCGTGCCTTCGGGGAACACCCATATGGATGTGTCGCGCTGCAAGGTACGGGTAGTGGTCTGCAGGGCGCGACGGGCCTGGTAGGCGTTGTCACGGTTGATCAGCACGTTGCCGCCCAGCCAGAACAGCTGGCCGAAGAACGGCACCCACTTGAGGCTCTTCTTGCCGATGCACACGGTGCGGCGCGGCACCACCGTGCCCAGCACGAACAGGTCGTAGTTGGACTGATGGTTGGCAATGATCACGCAGCCGGGCGGCTGCTCGAACAGTGGCGTGACCTGAGCATCCAGTTCAAGCCCCAATATTTTAATGGCTGGGCGCGAATACAGGCGGGCGAACACCCGGCTGTTGTCTGGGTGGAAAGGGCGGCATAGCCCAATCAACAGGCCCAGGCCACCCACTGCAATAAAGTGCAGCCCCATCAAGATCATGCGAACGATGTAAAGCATCCAGCGACTCACCTTTGGCAGAGCGCTGGAGTTTAAGGGGGCGGCCGCGATTGGATCAATTAACTATATAGAACAACCTGGCGCGGCTGCCGTGGCAGCGGCATAGGCTTACAGCGGAATTTCCTGATCACGGATAATGGCGTCGTCCAGCAATTCCAGCAGCGCCTTGCGCACCTTGAGCTTGGTTTTGCGATGGGCCGTCATGTTGATTTTCTTCAATTGCTGCGCCGCCGCCAGGGCCGTGGCATGCAGTTGCTCGGCGCCGACCACCACGTCGAGGAAGCCGGCATCGATGGCCGTGGCCGGGGTAAACATCTCGCCATTGATGACCGAGCGCTGGAAAGCAGCCTTGCTCAGGCGGTCGCGGGCCAGCTCGATGCCAGCGTGGTGCATGGTCATGCCGATCTGCACTTCGTTCAGGCCAATGCTGAATGGGCCTTCCACGCCGATGCGGTAATCAGCCGACAGCAGCAGGAACGCGCCCTTGGCCACCGCGTGCCCCGGGCAGGCAACAATGATGGGGAAGGGGTGCGACAGCAGGCGGCGGGCCAGGGTGGAGCCTGCCGTGACCAGGCCCACGGCCTGTTGCGGGCCGGCGGTCATCACCTTCAGGTCATAGCCGCCCGACAGAATTCCGGGCTGGCCGGTGATGATCACCACGGCGCGGTCCTGCTCGGCACGGTCCAGCGCTGCATTGAAGGCAGCGATCACCTCCGGGGAAATCGCGTTGACCTTGCCGTTGCTCAGCGTCAGGGTGGCAATGCCCTCGTCCAGTTGGTAATCGATCAGCTCGCTCATGACGGTGTTCCTTGTTAGGGTTTTGCCGCTGACGTTACCCAGCACACCGGCCCAGGTAAAGCGCCATGACTGACCCACCAGTCACGCCAGGCGCCCCCAGCCATGCCGGCCGGGATTGCCCACCCAGCGCTGGCCGGTTTGCCCTGAACACAGGCTGTTTTAGCCTGAGGGGCATAAGCGCATGAAAAATCTGAAAAAAATGTTTGCCATCAGAAAAGCTTTCGACTACATTAGCGCGCCTCGACAGACAGAACATGTTTGAAGAGAAACGGTGAAGTGTCCGAGTGGCTGAAGGAGCACGCCTGGAAAGTGTGTATACAGGAAACTGTATCAAGGGTTCGAATCCCTTCTTCACCGCCACATTTGAACGAAAAGGCCCTGATTATTCAGGGCTTTTTCGTTTCTACGTTTTTGAAAAAATTCCCAGCCCATACTTTGGCCCATACCTTGGATGCGACCGGATTTACGACCAAAGGTAGGGTCACCACCGGTTTTTAGCTGTGCATTCCTCGATCAAGCACTACGTGATCCTAAGGCGGCTCATGACAGAAGGGGGGGCAATCGTCTTGATGCGCTCCGTGAGGGAATGACTGCTAGCCTGCGAGATCAATAACCGCGTAAATCAGCATCTGTCGTACGAGGCGACAGTGCTGCTCGCCCCCCCCGTGCTATTGACGTCGAAAGCAGTGAGCTGGAAAAAGAGCGTGGCGCTTTTGAGCGTTAACAGGGTCGTGAGTACACCAGCGCTTTGCTTTACTCACGGGTCCATTCAAACAGGGCTGCGCAGCCGCCCTGTTTGAATGGACCTCACCTAAAAAATCCAAAGCGCCGCAGTTCGCTACTGGCGGCCACGGTCTGCCATAGACGAATCACGCTTTCTATCGCTGCTACATCTCCCCAAGAACGTCGCTTGACCCTGCGGGGCGGGGGGAGTAGAAAAAGAAGGCACGAGCGCTGTCGATGACAGCACCCAGGTGGTCCGAACCTTAAAGGCCACTCCACAACCGTGGTGGTTCGCCCCAAGTATGTTCAGCATCCGGCAGTGCATATGGTCACCCCAGCCCAGGTGTGATGGATGCGTTTTCTTGCTTATTGACCTTGTGGCAACAGCTACACCCTCTCTCGCTACTCAGCAGCAACTTATTCCCTTGGCCATTTCATGCGCCAATCTGTGCCCGTCTCTTTCTTCCGGAAAGAGACGGGCACTCCTAACACTGCTGCAACCCACATCGGACGGGGCTTTGTGGCAACTCCCCTCGTGACAATCGGCGTGACAAACGCCGATGCCACCAGCAACAGCGATGCAGATGATGGTGCCGCAGACCAAGGAATGGACTGCACCTGGCTGACAGCCCGGCATGCCCCCGTCATCGCATCGCTGCCTCCACCCGGCTCAGGATCTCGCGGCGTTGGTTTCGTCAGCCGGCGCAGCCTCCACCCGCCCACCGGCAACGGTGTTCAGGAGGCCAGATCATGAGATGCCCTTGCTCCCGGTCGTAAGGAGCCGCCAGTCCCGCGCTAGAGGACGAAACCCACAGGCCGCAGGGGCCTTGATCCCTGATAACACTCAACATTCTTGGCGGGATGACGTGGGGCGAGGAGCGGGGAGCAGGTTATAAGGTGAACGACATGGTATCAGTCGGTACGCGCGACGGCCGTAATTTGGGTTACGGCAGACAATTGAGCTACGCAGCGCCTCAAGCGCTAAAAGACATGATCGGTGGTGGCTATTACGGTACCGACAAAGCACACAATCGCTGGCCAGCCCTTCGTGCGCGGGTATTGGGCGCAGGTTTGTCCAGGCTTCTATGACGCTTGAGAAGTAGATCGAAATACCTTGTTGGATGATGCCGCCTACATGCTCTGCTTGAGCGAGGTAATGTGGCCATTTCGAATGCGCATATTCGGTTCTCCAGCGTAAACCGCACCCTAGAGGTGCGTTTAATGGCGATCATCAGGTGAGCATTCTTAGCCCGGGCAAGATGCTAGGCATGAACCTTGGCAGTGTTCGCGTGTCAGTGCTGCAAGGACAATTTTCCGTGAACACTAGGGCACGCGGGCCTGTAAGCTATTCAGGAGGCCCGCTGGCCACTCTCTTAAGATCCGACACGATTCCCGTGCAATCCTGACAGAGAGCCCCGTATGACCATCCGCCGCGCTACTTCGCTTCGCCCTGGACAACTCAAGCACTTGATCCGCGTTGCATCCGTCACTGGTCGCCTACCAGAGCGCGATGTGGCCTTGTTGCGGCTCACCCATACCGCAGGTATTCGCGTCGCCGAGTTGGCCTTGCTGGAGGTCGCAGACGTGCTGTACCCCAGTGGTGCCATCAAGCCCGAGGTGTACTTGCGAGCGGACATCACAAAGGGTTGCAGGCCGCGAAATATCTATCTGACCCATGCCAAATGCCTTGCGGCGCTCGATGCGTGGTTATCGGTGCGTCATCGGCGCCGCTGGGGGCTTTCCGGCGCGGATGAATATCTAGGGTTGCGCCCAAGTTCAAAGTTGGTCATGACGCACAAAGGCCAGGCTTTTGAACTGGCATTCAAGCATCGGGAGCTGGACAGTGGGCCGGAGGTGTATCGGGCTTGTGATGCGCTGCAACAGACCATCACCAGGCTCTACCGGCAGGCCGGTATCAAGCAGGGATCATCGCACAGCGGCAGGCGCTCCCTTGCGGCAAAAGTGTTGGCGGCAACCGGTGATGTTGAGACCGTACAGACCATCCTTGGCCATGTCTGCCTTGACCACAGCAAGCCCTATTTAACTGTTGATCAAGCGACAATTCGACATGCATTCGAGGTTGCGCTGGCATAGAGACATCAGTAGTGTTCGTTGGATCCATGTTTGCACAGGGATCGTGCCGACGCGTTGATGGTGGGCTTTGGTGTTCGGGTACTTGAGGTGAGTAAGTGAATAGAGTGAAGGCTGCAGCCGTTGTGCTGCCTGTGTTGTTGGCCTGGGGGCATGCCGCGCTGGCCGATGGATGCGGTCATGAGGATTTGATCAGTGCTGCTAAGACGCCTTTTGTGCAGGACTTTCAAAACCCGCCGGACCTTCACAGTGATAGCGTCATGCCGTTTCGTGGAAAGGTGACGCAGAGTTCGTGTGAGGGGCAGACGCAAGCTTGCAAGATCACGTTTCAGGTGGAGCAGTATTTTTTTGATCTGACCGATGTGTTTGGGGAAGTGTTTAGTATCCCGGTTTATCACGCTGATCATATCGAGGTCACTATATTTGGCGGTACACCGGTACCTGAGCATGTCGTCATTGGCAGCGAATGGCTAGTGGTCGCCCATCGCTACGCCGCCAACGAAAGGTTTGGAGGAACGGGGCTCAATTACAAGTGTGGAGAATGGATAGGCCCCATCAAAAACGAGGTGGTGTATTTCAATAACGGTGCCTCTTCCATGCCTTATGAGCAGGCCCGTCAGGACATACTGCAGCCCGTGACCTCGGCGGGTGAAGAGGGCATGAATCGGCTCAGGCAGGCGATTCGGGCGTTGAGGCCCTGAGGTGCGCATTTGCTGAAACGCCTGACCTAGGTCGCGATGCGGGCATTGTGTAATACCGGGAAACCCCAGGTACACATAAGCCCAGCCATGCGCTGGGCCTAGGCAGTAGAGGGATACCGAAGGCATCGGGGGGTATACGCAGGCTGGGAGTGCCTACGGTCAGCGACCGTATCGCACAAACTGTAGTCAAACTTCTCATCGAGCCAAAGCTGGATGCGCTTTTCCATCCGGACTCATATGGATACCGACCAGGACGCTCAGCCAAACAGGCTGTAGCGATCACACGCGAACGCTGCTGGCGATACGACTGGGTGGTGGAGTTTGATATCAAGGCGGCTTTCGATCACATTGATCATGAGCTGCTGATGAAAGCGGTGCGAACCCATATCAAAGAGGACTGGATACTGCTGTACATCGAACGATGGCTGGTTGCTCCGTTCGAGGCAGCCGATGGCGTTCGCATTCAACGCGAACGTGGCACCCCGCAAGGCGGCGTGATCAGTCCCATGCTGATGAATCTGTTCATGCATTACGCCTTTGACGCTTGGATGCAACGAAACAGCCCCAACTGTCCTTTTGCCCGGTATGCCGATGATGCGGTAGTGCATTGTCGCAGCCAGAGGCAGGCAGAGCACGTGATGCGTTCAATCGCTTCACGTCTGGCGGTTTGTGGCCTCACGATGCATCCAGAGAAATCGAAAATCGTATACTGCAAGGACAGCAATCGACGCGCAGGGTATCCGCATGTGAGCTTTACCTTCCTTGGTTTCACTTTTAGACCCAGGAAGGCAATCGGCCAGCATAACAAGCTTTTCACCAGCTTCCTTCCGGGAGCCAGTGCGCAAGCGTTGAAGCGGATGCGGCGAGCAGTGCGCGAGTGGCGGGTCAACCGCCAAACTCACGTGACGCTGGCTGCTGTGGCTCGGCTTTACAACCCAGTGATACAAGGTTGGTGGCAGTATTATGGCGCGTTCTATCGGACGGCCATGCTTGGCATCTTTCGACATATCGATAGCGCGCTCAAGCGTTGGGCCGGTCGTAAGTACAAAATACTTCACGGGCGCAAGCGGCGTATATCTCACTGGTTGGATACGGTGCATACGGCTGCCCCTCGACTGTTTTATCACTGGCAAGTAACCGAGCAACAGGTTGGATAACGGGAGCCGTATGACGCGAGAGTGTCACGTACGGTTCTGCGAGCGGCTACGGGGGCAGTTCCTGTGGCCGACTCACCTCTTTGGCATGAAGGCGCACATCGGCGCTGACGTTGAGTCAGGACTAGTTCATCACGTTCATGGCACCGCCGCCAACATGGCCGATATCACCCAAGTCGCCGAACTGCTCCACGGGGAAGAAAACGCGGTCTATGCGGACGCTGGTTACACCGGTGTCGAGAAGCGTGAAGAGCACGAAAATCGTGCCGTGATCTGGCAAATCGCGGCTCGGCGCAGCACGTATTCCAAGCTGAACAAACGCAGCCTGTTGTACAAAGCCAAGCGCAAGATCGAGTACTGCAAAGCGCAGACACGCGCCAAGGTCGAGCACCCGTTTCGGGTCATCAAGCGCCAGTTTGGTTACGTGAAAGTACGCTTTCGTGGGCTGATGAAAAACACGGCGCAGCTGACCACGCTGTTTGCCCTGTCGAACCTGTGGATGGCTCGAAAACGACTGATGGGTTTGGGTGAGTTGCGCGCTTAACGTGGAGAACCGGGCGGAAAACGCTCCGTAGCACCTGTATTAGGCCGTTTTCGGGGAATAACGCTACGTGCCTGGCGAATCTCGGCTTGCCATCGCTGCACGGCAAGTTGATCGGAGCATCCTTAACGTGTCAGAACGTCTGATGAGTGCGGGCCGCATATTTTTCAAGCGCGAGCCGCTATCAAGTAGGCAGAGTTCTGGTGGCTCAGAATCACCAGCGCGGTGGCTCACTATCACTGGAATGGGTGGCTCACAACCAATGGAATGGGTGGTCACTATCACTGGAATACACACCCTAGAGGTGCGTGTAATGGCGATCATCAGGTGAGGATTCTTAGCCCGGGCAAGATGCTAGGCAGTGTTCGCGTGTCAGTGCCGCAAGGACAATTTTCCGTGAACACCAGGTAGGGCATGTTGATACCCTTGTCAGGAGGCCCCGGCCTGACTCTCTCCAGATCCAGGACGTTTCCAGTGCAATCCTGGCAGAGAGCCCCTGCATGACTATCCGCCGCGCTACTTCGCTTCGCCCAGGACAATTCAAACACTTGATTCGCGTTGCATCCGTCACTGGCCGTCTGCCAGAGCGTGATGTGACATTGTTGTGGCTCACCCATACCACAGATCGTGTTACCGAGCTGGCTTTGCTGGAGGTTGCAGACGTGCTGTACCCCAGCGGTGCCATCAAGCCTGAGGTGTACTTGCGAGCGGACATCACGAAGGGTTGCAGGCCACGAAATATCTATCTGACCCATGCCAAATGTCTGGCCGCGCTCGATGCGTGGTTTGGGGTGCGTCAAGCAACGATCCGGCGAGCATTTGAGATAGCTCTTTAATAAGCCATATGTCTTGCATATGCATGTCTGCGTTGCTATATTGCATATGTCAAACATATGTAGGGGTGACGTTATGCGCACTGTCTCAATTTTCAAGAACGGCAAGAATCAAGCAATTCGCTTTCCCGCTGACATGGCTTATGAGGGTATCGGCGAGCTGGAGATTACGCGCAGTGGCGACACGATCACACTGCGCCCCGTGCGCCCGAGCTGGCTGTCGCTAACTGAATTGCCCAAGGCTGATGCTGACTTTCTGCAAGAGCGTCCGAGCGTTATCAGCGATGAAGGCAGGTTCAATTTGTGACCACGTACATGCTGGATACCTGCATTTGCTCTTTCATCATGCGTGAGCGTCCAGAGTCTGTTTTGCAGCGCTTGGCCGCAGAGGTTGCCAGGAATAACCGGATCGTCATTTCTGCGATTACCTACGCCGAAATGCGTTACGGGCAGATCGGTAAGAAGGCATCGCCCAAGCACAAAACGCTGGTAGATGAGTTTGTGAAACGTCTGGATGAGGTCTTACCGTGGGATCAAAACGCGGTTGACGCGACGGTCGAGGTGAAGCTCGAACTCACCGAAGCTGGCTTGGTCATTGGCGAGAATGACACCGCTATTGCCGGTCACGCGATTGCTTCGGGTTGTGTGTTGGTCACGAACAATGTGCGTGAATTCAGCCGCGTTTCGGGCCTGCCTTACGAAGATTGGGTTCACTGAGGAAAAAGAGCCTTGAATCTTGACGCGATTCCGGTTGCAGCGCTGTTGGCTCTGGCAGTCTCGCTGTTTGGGCTATGGCGCGGTGAGCGGACTCAAAACAAGCCTAGAGCAGCGGAGCGTTTTCTGCTGCAACAGACAGTCTTGCTCAAGGCCGAGGCGGTTCGCTCCGAGTGGTACATGCTGCAACGGGAAAACAAAACTTTGATCCTTCGTTTGAGCCTCAACAACGACCTCCGACCTGAACTTCGAGCAGTCGCTTCCGACTACCTTCAAGATTAGAAGGAATTTATCCCGATGTGTATTGCAGACGCGACCACGTTTGCAGAAAACGTTTTTACTAACGGGACCAAGTCTAGCGAGAAGAAATGCCGCGAGGACCTTCGCCTTATTGAAGTCAGTCTCGAAAAATTGAGGCGGAATCAAGGGGTATCAGAACGAAGGTTTGACGAACTCATGCGGCAAGCAGCCGCTCATGCTGGAATCCAGGTGGGTAATTGCACGGACTTGCCCACCCATTTGCATTCGACCTGACCAGTCATTTGCATCGGATTTGACCGGCATGATTCGTGGACACAACCAGCAGAGAACGAACCATAGCGGTCATCCCACTGAAGTCGCCATGCTGGTTCGATGCCTATGTGAAGTCGAACAGCACCAACGCGCTGGACGGGCTCTCAAGGGTGGTGGAGCTTGTACTCCTGGCTCAACCCGCCATAGCCGTAGGCGCTGGCGCGGCAGTCGATCACATGTATGTTTGAGTGCGGGTGTACATTTCCTATTTCTTTGGCCAGCAACTCGAAAGCCTCATGCTGAAAGCGCGCTTTCTGGGCCTTGGTATTGGTTTCATCCGTGATTGTGACCTCCAGACGGAACGAGTTGCGTCCTTGTTCAGCCAGTGAAAGGTTCTCGATGAACCAAAGTTCATGAGGCAGGAACTGCACCATCACCAATGTCTGTTCCGGTCGCTTTTCCAGTACTTCACAGGTCAAGGCGGTGAGTTTGGGGACGATGCTATGGACTAGTTCAAGGTTCGAATCACCAGAAATCTTGAGTGTAATACCGGGCATGTTGAACTCCTTTGCCGGCAATGAATGTCCAGTAAAGAGTAAGAAGTTGCGTTGATGCTGAAAAGCCGGAAGATATGCATTCATCTATCGGAAAAACGGCAGGATCAACATGCGCCCCTTTGACCTGGATCTCTTGCGTTCCTTCACCGTTGCCATGGCTTGCGGCAGTCTTTCGGAGGCCGCGCCGCACCTGTGCCGGTCGCAATCAGCGTTGAGCGAACAATTACGCAAGCTGGAAGCATTCACCGGTGTAACGCTGCTGGAGCGGGGCAAAAAGGGTGTCCGGCCTACGCCCGCAGGGGAGCGATTGATGGTGCATGCACAAGAACTGTTGGCCATGAGTGATCGCGCTCTTGAAGACGTACGCGGAGTGACGTTTGCCGGCGAATTGAGATTGGCGATCACCGACTACTTCTTGCCCGTTTCGATTGCCGAGTTGTTGAAGCAACTGCGCCTGAGATATCCACGCCTTCGACTGCATGTGTCGGTGCGAAAGAGTATGCAGATAGAGAGCGGTGCAGATGCAGGCGACTTCGATATCGGCCTTTCAATGCGAATACTTGATGGCCGCAGCCTTCCCGAGGGCATCCCGGTACGTCGGGAAGCATTGCATTGGGTATCAGCCATGGGGTCTGAGCCGAGGAACGAAGAAGATAGCGCGTTGCCACTATTGGTGCTACCGCAGGGATGCAGTCTCCAACGCCTTACCCGAGAGACGCTGGACGCCCATAAGGTGCCTTATGTAATTGCCCATTCCGCGTCCGGAGTAGCAGGGCTGCAATCAGCACTGATGGCGGGGCTGGGGGTCGCTTGCCTGAATGCCTCGGCTGTGCCGGTGGGCGCAGAGATTTGCCGGCCAGCCTTCCTGTTACCGGCTTTGCCCGACGTTGAGTTCAGCCTGTTGCCTGCGCGTACTGGCGAGTCTGATTTGGTCGGTGCTGTCCGGGAAATGCTTGCCAGCAAATTTGGGGAATGAGTGACAAATCCCTGAAGCGAAAACGCCGGCACCCCTAGCCCCGCTGCAAACCGGGGCCGAGGCCGTAGAAGCCACATCCCCATAATTCAAGGACCCCCGCACATGAACAACGACCCGACTTCGCCGAATAGCTTCGAGCATTCCCGCCTGGCCGACCTGATCGCCGTGCATCAGGCCATTGCGGCGCTGGGCCAGGTCACGGACCTGGCGGCCGGGCAGGCGCAGCAGGCGTCCTTATATGCCCGCGTAGAGGCGCTGCATCCAACGCTGATCAGCCCCGAGGAGCGCGGGGCATTCAACCTGCTGATTGGCTCAATGGCTGGCGTGCGCGCCGAAACCCTGGGCGCTGATTGACATATCGGAAAACGAAGATGGCCGCTCACCCTACACCTGGTGAAGCACGCGTTGCCGTGCTGGTGGACTGCGACAATGTCTCACCTGACGTCTTAGAGCATGCTCTCCGAGTGGGTGCACAGTTTGGCAGAATCATTCTGCGACGTGGCTATGGCAACCATGCCACTCTCGCTAACAAATGGCAGGAAGCTTTGGTACGTCAGGCTTTCACCCCCTGCCTGCAGTTGAATGCCTGCCACTCTGTAGCCGTTGACGCAAGCAGCGGCGACGGGAAGCCGCCGCTGCCCAAAGGCCCACGCCTCACGCCGTCTTGTGCAACCTCCCATTGAGTTTCGAAAACGTCCGGCTATCCGCCACGGCCGTCAACTTGCGGCCGTCCTTCAGCGTGGCGATGAACGTCACCTGTTCTTCCTTGCCGCCCAGCCATAACCCGGCCACCAGCCCCAGGGGGCCCAGTACCAGCGCGCCGGCCATGCCCCAGCCGATGGCACCGCCCAGGCTGCGGTTGATTTCCTGATTGGCGACGGTGATGTTCTTGATGCGGTTGAGGGGTATCCGCTCGCCGGGCGAGGGGTGGTTGGCAGTCTTGAGCGTGAGCGATCCATTGCTGTACTCGCCTTCACACTGCAAGAAATCACCGGCTTTTATTGTGAGCTTCATGGTGGGATTTCCAGGTTGAATGCAGTGAATTCCAAACCTTGGGAATAGCTCACCTGCTGCGCAAGTCAATGTCGGGCGACGAGCTGCTGTCCCTCTGTGCTGAGGGCGCGCTGCTTGCTGTTGCGCGGGTGAGCCACACCACCAGGGCCAGCGCGCTGATGGCGACACCGGCACCGACGATGCCGGGCCAGCCGAGGCGAGCGTAGAGTTGCGCGCCCAGGGTTGAACCCAGCGCGCCACCGATGAAATAGCAGGTGATGTACCCCGCGTTGAGGCGGTTGCGTGCCAAGGGGCGCAGGGCATAGACCGCGTTCTGGTTGCTGACGTGTACCAGTTGCACGGCCAGGTCCAGCACCAGCACGCCCAGCAATAGTGCCCACAGGGACCGCCCGGCGAACGCCAGGGGTAGCCAGGCGGCCAGCAGGGTCGCCAGCCCTATCAAGGTGGCAAGGCTGCCCTTGCCGCGATCAGCCAGGCGCCCGGCGGCGTTGGCCGCCAGCGCACCAGCGGCACCGGCCAGGCCGAACAAACCGATAGTGGCGTCGCAATAGCCGTAGGGTGCAGCGCTGAGGACGAACGCCAGGGGTGTCCAGAACAGGCCAAACAGGCAAAACGTCAGCAGCCCCAGCAGGGCGCGCAAGCGCAGCACCGGCTCTTCAACGAACAGCGTCAGCACCGAGCCCAGCAGTTGCCCGTAGCCTAGCCCTGCGGACTGCCGACGGCGCGGCAGCGAAAACGCCAATGCCACTGCGCACAAGGTCAGCAGGGCAGCTGCGAGCCAGTAAATGGCGCGCCAATCGGCCAATGATGAGACCAGGCCGGCCGCTGTACGCGCCAGCAGGATGCCCAGCAGCAGGCCACTCATCAAGGTGCCTACCACGCGGCCGCGGTGTTGCGGGTGGGCGAGGCTGGCCGCCATCGGCACCAGTACCTGGGCCACCACCGAGAACAGGCCGGTGATGGCCGTGCCCAGCAGCAGCAACGTCAGGTTCGGCGCCATGGCGCTCAGCACCAGGCCGGCGGCGCTGAGCAGGGTCATGGTGACGATGAGGCGGCGCTGCTCCAGCAGGTCACCCAGCGGCACCAGCAGGAACAGGCCGGCGCCGTAGCTCAGTTGCGCGGTGATGACAATGCTGCCGGCACTGGCGGTGCTGAGCCCCAATTGCTGGGCAATGGTGTGCAGCAATGGTTGCGCGTAATAGTTGCTCGCTACTGTGAGGCCGGTGGCGATGGCCATGAGCAAGGTCAGGGCCGGGCTGAGTGAGGTGTTGCGCGGGGTGGACATGCGAGCGTATCCGTACGGGGAAAGAGGATAGAAGTATCCCCATGGCTTATCCATGACACCAATGTATTGTTGTCATTGAATCGATCGTAAAACGAGATGAAAGGCATGAACCTCAAACAGATCGAATATGCCCTGGCAGTGGCCGAGGAGGGCAGCTTCACGCGCGCCGCAGAGCGCTGCCACACTGTGCAGTCGGCCTTGAGTCATCAGATCGCACGCCTGGAGCGTCAACTGGGTGCGCAGTTGTTCGAGCGCACGTCACGGCGGGTGGCGTTGACGCCGGCCGGCGAAGCCTTCGTGCACAGTGCCCGCACGGCCCTGGCTGCCGCGCGGCGCATCAGCGATGACGTGGCTGCGGCCTGCGGGCAGGTGCGCGGCCGCCTGGGCCTGGGAATGATCTCGTCACTGACCGGGCTCGACGTGGTGGAGCGTATTGCTGCGTTTCACCATCAGTACACTCAGGTGGATGTGCAACTGTGTGTGGGGCGCAGCGAATGGCTGTTGGAAGAAGTGCGCGGGCGGCGTATGGACGTGGCGCTGATTGGCGTGTGGCCGGGCGAGCCGGTGCAGGGCGTGGCATCGCGGGCATTGGCCGACGAAGAGTTGGTGGCCGTGATGCATCCCGACCACGCCCTGGCAGCGCTGGCGCAGGTCAGCCTGGCCCAGTTGGCGGATCAGGCTTTGGTGGATTTTGCCGCCGGTAGTGGTGCGCGGCGTCAGACCGACGAGGCCTTCGCGGCGGCGCGCGTGGCGCACCGGGTGCAGTTCGAGGTCAGTGACATGCGTCTGGTGGAGCAGTTTGTTCAGCGGGCGATGGCCCTGGGCCTGGTGCCGGCCAGCGTGGCGCGCAGCTTCCAGGCCGTGGTCACGGTGCCTGTCAGTGATGCGCCACGGCGTCGGCTGTATGCCATCTGGTCGAATACCCCAACGCCGGCCGCTCGGGCGTTTGTCGCGATGCTGGAGCAGGCGCTTGCGGATCAGGCGCCGAAGCCACCGTCGATGGTCAGGCTGGCACCGGTGACGTAACCTGCTTGCGGGCCGGCCAGGTAGCTGACAAAGCCGGCGATCTCGTCGGCATGGCCGTAGCGCTTCAGCGCCATGAAGCCCAACATGCTTTCGGCCATTTCGCCGTTGGCCGGGTTCATGTCGGTGTCCACCGGGCCGGGCTGCACGTTGTTGACGGTGATGCCCCGTGGCCCCAAGTCGCGCGCCAGGCCTTTGACCAGGCCCACCAGCGCCGACTTGCTCATGGCGTAGGCGCTGCCGCCGGCGAAGGGCATGCGGTCGGCGTTGGTGCTGCCGATGTTGATGATGCGCCCGCCGTCACCCATGTGCTTGGCAGCAGCCTGGCTGGCGATGAACACGCTGCGCACATTGACGGCGTAGGTGCGGTCGAAATCTTCCAGGCTGAAGTCTTCCAGCGCTCCAAGGGCCAGCACACCGGCGTTGTTGACCAGGATGTCCAGGCGGCCGAAGGTTTCCACAGTGCTGTCCACGGCGTTGCGGATGGCGTGTGCGTCAGCGCTGTCAGCCTTGATTGCCAGGACCTTGCCGCCTTCAGCGGTGATGCCGTCGACCAGCGCCTTGGCGGCCCCTGCGGAGCTTGCGTAGGTGAAGGCCACGGCAGCGCCCTCGGCGGCCAGGCGTTTGACGATGGCGGCACCGATGCCCCGCGAACCGCCCTGTACAAGGGCGACTTTGCCAGTGAATGTGCGTTGATTGGACATGGGATTGCTCCAGTTGCACAGGGCGGGATGCCCTGGTTGATGGGGCTCAGTATCGTCTGCGGATTATGCTGTCGGTAGACCATGATTGGGATAGTCTGAGTAAACCAACAGTATCGAATGGCCTGCCATGGAAACCTTCAGCAACATTGAATGCTTTGTTCGCAGCGCTGAAGTGGGCAGCTTTGCCGAGGCGGCCCGGCGCTTGAGCCTGACCCCGGCTGCCGTGGGCAAAAACGTTGCGCGCCTGGAGGCGCGCATGGGGGTGCGGTTGTTTTTGCGCAGCACCCGGCACTTGACCCTGACCGAGGCTGGCCAGCGGTTCCTGGAAGAGGTGGGCGCAAGCTTTGCCATGATTCAGAACGCGGTGGCCAACCTGGCCAGCGCCCAGGGCCAGCCCACGGGCACCTTGCGGGTCAGCATGGGCACGGTATTCGGGCGCCTGTACGTAGTGCCCTTGCTGGGCGAGTTCTTGCGCCGTTACCCGCAGATTTCGCCGGACTGGCACTTCGACAATCGCCAGGTGGACCTGATCGGCCAGGGCTTTGATGCGGCCATCGGCGGTGGTTTCGACCTGCCCCAGGGCGTGGTGGCGCGCAAGCTGGCGCCGGCCCATCGCGTGCTGGTGGCATCGGCCGGCTATCTGGCAGCACGGTCACCGATAAGGGTGCCCGATGACCTTCACGCCCAGAACGGCATATTGATTCGCTCGCCCCAGACCGGCCGGGTGCGCAGTTGGCCGCTGACCGGGCGTGGCCATGCGCAAGCTGAATTGCGCCTGCCTGCGCGCATGACCCTCAGCGACTCCGACGCCGCCTGCGTGGCGGCGTTGCAGGACCTGGGCGTAGCCCTGGTGAGCATGCCCTTTGCCGTTCCTTATCTGGAGCAGGGGCGTTTGCAGCGGGTGCTGCCCGACTGGTACGTGGACGACGGGTTCATCTGGCTGTACTACGCCGAACACAAGCTGCTGCCGGGCAAGACACGGGTGTTCATTGAGTATTTGCAGGCGCAGTTCCTGGCTCAGGACCTGGCCATGCGTTTCACCGCCTAGCCCTGTAGCAGCAACTGTCTTGCGTCAGCCATCGGCCTGGCGGCAGTGGCTACACGATGTGAGTGACGGTATGCACCTGGCGGACTCCAGCCACGGTGAGGCTGATGTCTTCGTCTTCGAACTTGCCCAGCAGGCTTTGGCCCAGGGGTGAGCGGGGGGTGATCACGGTGATCAAACGCTCGCCCAGGGTGATCTTCAGGCCCGCCGCTTCCGGGCCCAGGAACAGCCATTGCACCTGGCCGTTCTCGGCTTCCAAGGCAACCAGCGCGCCGATCTGAATGCCCTGCGGGTGGTCGTAGTCGCGCAAGGCCAGTTGCTGATACAGGCTCAGGGCTTGGCGAATCTCTTCCATGCGCCGCGCCTGGCCGGTGGCCAGGTAGGAGGCTTCCAGGCCAAGGGTGTCGTACTTGTTCTCGGCTACGTTTTCTTCGTGGGTGGCGGTTTCGTAGGCGGTTTGCGCGGCCCGTTGCAGCACGTCGAAATCCTCGGCCAGGCGGTCGACGATCAATTGCCGCAAGGCGTGCTTGTTCAGGTCAATTGCAGAACTTGAGGACATTGGTGCGGCTCTTGTCAGTGGGGGCGGTGCGGTCCTGCTGCAGCCAGAACTGGCATTTGGGGTCCTGGTTGTGATTCTGGGCGTCGCCCTGGCTTTGCTCCTGGCGGCGCAGGTTGTCATTGTACTGCTGGAACATCGACGAGCTGTCGTCGGGCGCGCGCATGGCCGGTGGCGGTGGCGCCGGGGTGATGATGGGCAGCGGCGCGTTGAAGAACAGCTTGTAGCCCAGCCATGTGGTCAGGGCAATGGCCAGGAAACCCAGCCAGATACCCAGGGCAATGCAGCCCACCAGTTGTGCGGGGTTGAGGGTGACCAGCAGTTGGCGAGGGTTGGGGCGGTAGGGCATGACGGCCTCCTGGCGAGGGTTGGCTTATGATTGTCTCATGAGTGTGGCCGCTGTCGCCGACTTTGGCTCTACAATGCCCGACTTTGCCTGGAGGGCGGTGATGGACGCGGACGTGAAAGCCTCCTGGGATATTTTTTGTTGTGTGGTCGACAACTACGGCGATATCGGGGTGACCTGGCGCCTGGCGCGTCAACTGGCGGCCGAGCACGATGTGGCGGTGCGCTTGTGGGTGGATGACCTGAAATCCTTCGAGCGCCTGTGGCCCTCGGTTCAGCCGCAGCTGGCCAGCCAATGGCAGCAGGGCGTGGACATTTGCCAATGGCCGCTGGAGTGGCCGGCGGTGCAGGCAGCCGATGTGGTGATCGAAGCGTTCGGTTGCACATTGCCCGAGGCCTATCGGCAGGCCATGGCGGTGCGTACCACGCCGGCCTTGTGGCTGAACCTTGAATACCTGAGTGCCGAAAGTTGGGTGTCGGGTTGCCACGGTCTGCCTTCGCCGCAGCCGGATCGGTTGCAGAAGTATTTCTTCTTTCCCGGCTTTGTCGAGAAGACGGGCGGCCTGCTGCGTGAGGGCGACCTGCTGGCGCGGCGCCAGGCCTTTCAGGCCGATCCCCAGGCGCGCCGGGATTTTCTCGCCAGCCTGGGCGTGACGGTGCCCGCGGGCACGCGGTTGATGTCGTTGTTCGCCTATGAAAATGCCAGCCTGGGCGAATGGCTGGACGCGCTGGCGGCCGATGCATCGCCTACTCATGTGCTGGTGCCGCAGGGGCGAGTGCTGGGCGACGTCCACGCCTGGCTGGCGGTGGAGGCCCTTGAGGTGGGCGCCGTTCATCGGCGCGGGGCGCTGTCGGTGCAGGTGGTACCGTTTGTTCGCCAGGATCAATACGACTTGCTGCTGTGGTGCTGCGACTTCAATGCGGTGCGCGGCGAAGACTCGTTCGTGCGCGCCCAATGGGCTGGCCGGCCCTTGTTGTGGCACATCTATGAGCAGGAGGAGTACGCCCACTGGGAAAAGCTTGAAGCCTTCCTGGCGCTCTATGTCGAGGGCCTGAGCGCCGAGGCGGGCCAGGCACTGACCCTGCTGTGGCGCGCCTGGAACCAGGGAAAGGCCATGGGCCAGGCGTGGGGGCAGGTGTTACAGCATTGGGACGAATTGCGCGCCAATGCCGAGAAATGGTGCGCCCGGCAAGCCGCTCAGCCTGATCTTGCGACGGCGCTGGTGAAGTTTTACCGAAATTGGATATGATATGCGGCCTAGATTTTTGTAAATCCATCCAAATTCGGATATTCGCAATGAAAACTGGTAAAGAGCTTAAACCCGGTACCGTGATTCGTATCGACAACGACCCATGGCTGGTTCAGAAAGCTGAATTCACCAAGTCGGGCCGTAACAGCGCGATCATGAAGACCAAGCTGAAGAACCTGCTGACCGGCTACAAGACTGAAACCGTCTACAGCGCCGACGACAAGCTGGACGACGTGATCCTGGACCGTAAAGAAGCCACCCTGTCTTTCATCAGCGGTGATTCCTACACGTTCATGGACACCACTGACTACACCATGTACGAGCTGAACGCCGAAGACATCGAATCGGTTCTGCCATTCGTTGAAGAAGGCATGACTGACGTCTGCGAAGCTGTGTTCTTCGAAGGCCGCCTGGTATCCGTTGAGCTGCCGACCACCATCGTGCGTCAGATCGACTACACCGAAGGTTCGGCTCGTGGCGACACCTCCGGCAAGGTCATGAAGCCTGCCAAACTGAAGAATGGCACCGAGCTGAGCGTTGCCGACTTCATCGAGATCGGCGACATGATCGAGATCGATACCCGCGAAGGCGGTTCGTACAAAGGTCGCGCCAAGTAATCCTGGCCCTTCCTGCGTAACAAAAAGCCCGACCATCGAGTCGGGCTTTTTTGTGCCTGTGAAGTGCTGTTTGCGTCAGCCTTCAGGGCCTCACACCGATACGTGCAGGCGTACGTCGACGTTGCCGCGGGTGGCGTTGGAGTACGGGCACACCAGGTGAGCAGCGTCTACCAGCGCCTGGGCGTCGGCCTGTTCCAGGCCTGGCAGGCTGATGCGCAGGTCGATGTCCAGGCCGAAACCGCCGGGGATCTGGCCGATGCCGACTTCGGCGGTGATCTGGGTGTCGGACGGCAGGGCGCGCTTGGCCTGGCCGGCAACGAACTTCAGGGCGCCGATGAAGCAGGCCGAGTAGCCGGCGGCAAACAGTTGCTCGGGGTTGGTGGCTTCGCCGCCTGCCCCGCCCAGTGCCTTGGGTGTGGCCAGTTTCACGTCGAGAATCTTGTCGCTGGAAACAGCGCGGCCGTCGCGGCCACCGGTAGCGGTTACGGTTGCAGTGTAGAGCGTTTGCATGGTGACACCTCGAAGACTGTGGGGGGAATGCTTGGGTACGGAATTAGATTAGTTCGTTAATAGTTTGCGCGCAAGATAAATAATCGAGGGTCACGATGAACGGTATCTGTGTGCCTGTACGCGGAGGCGGCGGCTACAGCACAGCGAGGGTCAGAGGTTTTGGTGAAGGTGGCCGCGCAGTTCCAGCAATTCGCCTTGCAGCTGGCGCAAGCGGTCTACCGTGCTGCCCGTGGCCGCCAGGATGCACCCTGGGATGCTCTTGGCTTTTTCCCGCAACGCCCGCCCGCGCTCCGTCAGCTCGACGATCACCACACGCTCGTCCTCGCGGCTGCGGGTGCGGCTGAGCAAGCCTTCGGCTTCCAGGCGCTTGAGCAGCGGGGTCAGCGAGCCCGGGTCAGTCAGCAGCCGGGTGCTGATTTCGCCCACCGTCAACCCGTCCTTTTCCCACAGCACCATCATGGTGAGGTATTGCGGGTAGGTCAGGTCCAGCGCCTGCAACAGGGGCTTGTAGACCTTGGTCATCAGCAGCGAGGTGGAGTACAGGGCAAAGCACAATTGGCTGTCGAGCAGCAGATCGTCGCAGTGGCCTTCGGCAGCGCTGGAAGTGGGGCGGTCGGCGTTCATGCTGATCCTTGAGTCAATTGAAGCGGGCGAATTTAGCGTCAAGGTGTTTAATGCGCCAGCTAATCCATCATGGCCGCACTCGCGGCTTCTACAAGGTTTGAGCGCTGAACCTCGTCGAGAGTTCGAATGATTAGAGTTTGAAGCCCTCGGCGATGTGATCGGCCAGGCACTCGGTCATGGCGTTGCGGGTGCTGTCGTTGCGCAGCAGCATGACGCTGGCCATGGGCAGCTGCGGCAGGCCTTCCGCTTCGCCGAGGATGCGCATGTCGGGGGTGATCAGGCTTTGCAGTTGTGCGGTCACCGCCAGGCCGGCACTGACCACGGCCATGATGGCCGCAAGGCTGGGGCTGCTGTACGCCACCCGATAGGGTTTTTGCCGAGCGTCCAGGGCGTTGCAGGCCCAGATGCGGCAAAAGCAGTCATTGTTGAACATCGCCAGGGGTACCGGATTCTGCTCGTGGGGGCTGAAGCCCTGGGCCTGGGCCCACACGAAGCGCTCATGGCGCAGCATCTGGCCAATCTCGCTGCCGGGCTCGCGGGTGACGATGGTCAGGTCCAGGTCTTGGCGCTGCATCAGTTGCTTTGAGCTATCGCAATGCACCTCGACCTGCACCAGCGGGTAGGCCTGGGCAAACTGCGAAAGGATGCCCGGCAGAAAGCGCATGGCGTAGTCGTCGGGGGTGCCAATGCGCACGGTACCGACCATGTGCGGCTGGCGCAGGGTGGTGAACACTTCGCTGTGCAGTTGCAGGATCCGCCGGGCATAACCCAGCAGCACCTGCCCTTCGGCGGTCAGGCGCACCTGGCGGCCGTCACGCTCGAACAACTGGCGCTGGAGGATATCTTCCTCCAGCCGCTTCATCTGCATGCTCACTGCCGACTGGGTGCGGTTGACCCGCTCGCCGGCGCGAGTGAAGCCGCCTTCATCGGCGATGGCCACGAAGGTGCGCAACACCTCTGAGTCGATACTCTGATACTGAGACATTCATCAAACTCCGAGATGCCAAGCATAAGAAACATTCGTTGGATTGATCATAGGCCCGGCAGGACACTGAGTCATCCCCAACTGGAGGGCAGGATGATGAAAGGTCAAAAAGGTTACGTTGTGGTACTGCGCACCCCTTCCCACGCTGTGTCGTTCAAGGCCGTGTGGCAGCGCCTGGTCGGCCGCGTGCGGCGCTGGCGGCAACTGGCGTGGGAGCGTCACCAACTGGCGTTGATGAGTGATGACATGCTCAAGGACATCGGCATGAGCCGCGCCGATGTGTCTCGGGAGGTGGAGCGGCATTTCTGGGATGATCCGCTGAAAAAATGAGCGATGGCCAGCGTTGCGCGCCAACGCTACTGTAGGGCATGCCACAAGGAGTCGAGCATGCCCGCACCTCTCTCGCTATCAATCGCCCAGGCCCGCCGCCTGGTGCTGGCTGCCCAAGGCTTTGCCGCGCGGCCACGGCGGTCGGCGCTGGCCCCCGCGCACTTGATGCAGGTGGTGCAACGCCTGGGTGTGCTGCAGATCGATTCGGTCAATGCCGTGGTGCGTTCTCACTATTTGCCGCTGTTTTCGCGCTTGGGTGATTACCCCCATGCCATGCTCGATGCGCTGGCCTGGGGGCGTGGGCGCGAGCGCAAACTGTTCGAGTATTGGGGGCACGAGGCTTCCCTGCTGCCGTTGCACCTGTATCCCGCCATGGCCTGGCGCATGGCCCGGGCCCGGGAGGGGAGGGGCATCTACAAGGAATTGGCGCGCTTTGGCGTGGACCAGAAGGCGGTGGTGCATCGGGTGCTGGACACGGTGCGCGAACAGGGCGCGCTGGGTGCCGGCAGCCTGTCGACTCGCCAGGAGCGAGCGGGGCCATGGTGGGACTGGAGTGCGGAAAAGCTGGCGCTGGAATGGCTGTTTGCCGCAGGGCAGGTGACCGTGGCCGGGCGGCGCGGCTTCGAGCGTTTGTACGACTTGCCCGAGCGAGTGATTCCCGCGGCAATTCTGAGTCAGCCGATTCCCGATGAGGCGCGGGCGCACGGCGAGCTGCTCCTGCATGCCGCCGGGGCGCTGGGAGTGGCGACGGAAAAGGATTTGCGCGATTACTTTCGGCTTGACCCGGCCGATACCCGCCAGAGCCTGGCGCAGCTGATCGACGGCCGACAACTGCAACGGTGTGAGGTGGCGGGGTGGCGTCAGCCCGCCTATTGCCTGCCCCAGGTACGCGTGCCGCGCCGGGTCGAGGCCAGTGCGCTGTTGTCGCCGTTTGATTCGCTGGTGTGGGAGCGTGATCGCACCGAGCGGCTGTTCGGCTTTCGCTACCGGTTGGAAATCTATACCCCGGCGCACAAGCGGGTGTATGGCTACTACGTGCTGCCTTTCCTGTACAACGAGCGCATCGTGGCCCGGGTGGACGTGCGGGCTGCGCGGGCCAGCGCAGAACTGCGGGTGTTAGCCGTTCACGGTGAGGGCCAAGGGCTGGACCAGGAGGCGCTGCTGGCATTGGCTCGCCAACTCACGGCGATGGCCGGCTGGCTGGGCTTGGCGGCGGTGACCCTGGAGTGCACGCGCCGCCCCGAGCTGCATGGCCTGCTAAATCTGTAGCCGCTGGCGCAGGCGGCACGTCTGGTCAGCGGCGCACTTGTTTCAGGGTTTCGGCAATCATGAAGGCCAGCTCAAGCGACTGGTCGGCGTTCATGCGCGGGTCGCAGTGGGTGTGGTACCGGTCTGACAGGCCGTCCTCGGTGATGGGCCGGGCGCCGCCGATGCATTCGGTGACGTCCTGCCCGGTCATCTCGATGTGGATACCGCCGGCGTACGTGCCTTCGGCTTCGTGCACCTGGAAGAACTGCTTCACTTCGCTGAGGATCTGCGCAAAGTCCCGGGTCTTGTAGCCGCTGCTGGCCTTGATGGTATTGCCATGCATGGGGTCGCTGCTCCACAGCACTTGGCGGCCTTCGGCTTTCACGGTGCGGATCAGCTGTGGCAAGTGATCGCCGACCTTGCCGGCGCCCATGCGCGCGATCAGGTTAAGGCGCCCGGGGTCGTTGTCCGGGTTGAGGATGTCGATCAGGCGGATCAGGTCCTCGGCCTTCATGCTCGGCCCCACCTTGACGCCGATGGGGTTGTGCACCCCGCGCAGGAACTCCACGTGGGCGCCGTCGAGCTGGCGAGTGCGGTCGCCGATCCACAGCATGTGCGCCGAGCAGTCGTAGTAGTCGTTGGTCAGGCTGTCGCGGCGCACGAAGGCTTCTTCGTAATTGAGCAGCAACGCTTCATGGGCGGTGAAGAAGCTGGTTTCGCGCAATTGCGGCGAGCTGTCCATGCCGCAGGCGCGCATGAACGCCAGGGTTTCGTCGATGCGGTCGGCCAGTTGATGATATTTGTGCGCCAGCGCCGAGTTGGCGATGAAGTCCAGGTTCCATTTGTGCACTTGGTGCAGGTCGGCAAAACCGCCCTGGGCGAACGCGCGCAGCAGGTTGAGGGTGGCGGTGGCCTGATGGTAGGACTGCAACAGGCGCTCGGGGTCGGGGGTGCGGCTTTTTTCGTCGAAGCCGATGCCGTTGACGATGTCACCGCGGTAGGCCGGCAGGGTCACGCCATCGACGGTCTCGTCGTTGGCCGAGCGCGGCTTGGCGAATTGCCCGGCCATGCGGCCCACCTTGACCACCGGGCAGCCGGCGGCGAACGTCATGACAATGGCCATTTGCAGCAGCACCTTGAAGGTGTCGCGGATCTTGGCCGCGGAAAACTCGGCGAAGCTCTCCGCGCAATCGCCGCCTTGCAGCAGGAAGGCCCGGCCCTGGGTGACCTCGGCAAACTGGCGGCGCAGCTCGCGCGCCTCGCCGGCGAACACCAGCGGCGGGTAGCTGGCCAGTGTCTGTTCCACCTGGGCCAGGCGACCGGCGTCGGGGTAAAGGGGTTGTTGCTGGACCGGCAGGGCGCGCCAGCTGTCAGGGCTCCAGGGGTGGGTCATCACAGGCTCTTTTTTGTAGTGGTTGATGGGTGGATTGATGGTATCAGGCTTGGGTTGTGTGGTGGTTTCGTCGCGGGCTCTGCCCGCGAAGAAACCACCACGGACCTAATTAATGCGACAATCGCATTTTTCCCAGTTTGATGAGCGCCCGTGGTGCAAGACAACGAACCCGAAGTAACCCGTGAGCGCGTGGAGCGTCTGCTGGCCGAAGTGCATGATGAGTTCGGCATGATTCGCGTGCTGGAAGTGGAAGATTACCGCTTCCTTGAGTTTGGCGATGCCATCGAGCAGAGCTGCGTGTTCACTGCGGACCCTGCATGGCTTGAGTACGACTACACCCGCGCCATGCTGATTGGCGCGTTGTGCCACGAACAGCCCGAAACCGCGCTGTTCCTGGGCCTCGGTGCTGGCACGCTGACCCAGGCCTGCCTGAAATTCCTGCCCCTGGAAGACGTGGAGGCCATCGAGCTGCGCCCCGACGTGCCGCGTCTGGCCATCGAGTACCTTGGCCTGGACGATGACCCGCGCCTGTACATCCGCACCGGTGATGCCCTTGAACTGCTGCCCACGGCTGAACCGGCAGACCTGATTTTCGTCGACCTGTACACCGACCACGGCCCGGGCGTGGGGCACCTGGCCTGGCGTTTCCTCGAAGATTGCCAGAAGCGCCTGACCCCGGGTGGGTGGCTGATCATCAACCAGTGGGCCGGTGACGACGGCAAGCCGTTGGGCGCCGCCTTGTTGCGCGGCCTGTACCACCGTCATTACTGGGAACTGCCGGTCACCGAGGGCAATGTCATCCTGATCATTCCGGCTGACCTGGACCAGCACTTGGACATGGAAGCCCTCAAGGCCCGCGCCGACCTGCTGATGCCGCGCCTGGGCTATTCGTTGCAGGCGCTGATCGCCCAGCTGCGCCCGGCGTCCTGATCAAGTGCCGCTGAACCGGCCGGGGCGGCGCTCCTTGAACGCCGCCAGGCCTTCGCGGGCATCATCGCTGGCGAACAAGCGTTGCGTATGGCCTGGCAACGCAGCCATGGCCGCTGCCTGCCCCTCCTGCACCGCCTGGCGCGCCGAGGCCAGGCTGGCCTGAACCCCCAGGGGTGCCTGGGCGGCAATGCGCTCGGCCAGGTGCACGGCATTGGGCAGCAGGTCCTCGCTGGCCATGACTTCCTGCACCAGGCCCAGCCTGAGCGCCTCGTGGGCATCGAACTCGTCGCCGGTCAGCAGCCAGCGCATGGCATTGCCCCAGCCCGCCACCTGTTGCAGGCGCACGGTGGCGCCGCCGAACGGCAGCAGCCCGCGTTGCACCTCCATTTGCGCGAAGCGTGTGTTGCTGGCGCACAGGTTGATGTCCGCCGCCAGCATCAGTTCAATGCCCACGGTCAGGCAGTAGCCTTGGGCGGCGACGATCAGCGGCTTGGTCAGGGTGGGCCCCAATCCGACGCGCCAGGGATCAAGGCCGCCAGCGGGCAGTTGCCAGCCCTGGGCGAAGGTGCTACTGACCGCTTCCAGGTCCACGCCGGCGGTGAAATGCTCGCCGTGGCCGAACAGCACCGCCGCCCGGGCCTGCGGCTCGCGCTCGTATTCACCAAAGGCCAGGCTCAGTTGCTCCAGCAGGGGCAGGTCGAAGGCGTTGCGCTTGGCGTTGCGATCGAGGCCGATCAGCATGACGGCACCGCGCAACTCGCGGCTGACGTGGCCAGGGCAGGGTGGGCTCATCTCGGCATCCTCGGGGGCAAAGGGTGAAACGATTAAGCCTGAGCACCAGGCGCGCGGGTCAGTAGCAAAATAGACCTGCGGCCAAGGTTGCGCAAAGCCTGTGACAGTCATGGGTTCAGCGGTCTGATAAGGTGAAAAAACTCTCACGTGCGTGGCGTTTTCAGGTATAGTGCGCGCCGGTCTTTAATCAGGCCGCGTTCAGGTAGCGCAATCCTCCGAAGACAACTTCGACTGCACGTCCGTTCCGCGGACTCTTCCTGACGATTCTTTTTTTTCATTCAATCGTTTTCGCAAATCCCCGCCGACAAAGCTGCCAGGGTGACTCTCGAGTCTTACAAGGCATGCGCAGCTTTGGAGCATGGGTCTTTGCGGATGCACTTAGAGGCAGACCCATGACCCAGGAAACCGGCGGCTTCGCCGCTCTCGGACTTAACCCGAACATTGTTGCAGCCGTCATCGCGACTGGCTACGAAGAGCCGTCGGCTATTCAGCAGCAATCGATCCCAATCATCCTGGAAGGTCACGACATGATCGGCCAGGCGCAGACAGGTACCGGTAAAACCGCTGCCTTCGCACTGCCGATTCTGAATCGCATCGACCCGAGCAAGCGCGAGCCGCAAGCCCTGATCCTGGCGCCAACCCGCGAGTTGGCGCTGCAAGTAGCCACTGCATTCGAAACCTATGCCAAGCAGATGCCTGGTGTAACCGTAGTGGCCGTGTATGGCGGTGCCCCGATGGGCCCGCAGTTGAAAGCTATCCGTAACGGCGCGCAAATCGTCGTGGCTACCCCTGGCCGTCTGTGCGACCACCTGCGTCGTGACGAGAAGGTCCTGGCTACCGTGAACCACCTGGTTCTCGACGAAGCTGACGAAATGCTCAAGCTGGGCTTCATGGACGACCTGGAAGTCATCTTCAAGGCCATGCCCGAGTCGCGTCAGACCGTACTGTTCTCGGCTACCCTGCCGCAGTCCATCCGGGCGATCGCCGAGCGTCACCTGAAAGACCCGAAACACGTCAAGATCCAGAGCAAGACCCAGACCGTTACCGCGATCGAGCAGGCTCACCTGCTGGTTCACGCTGACCAGAAGACCTCCGCTGTCCTGCGCCTGCTGGAAGTGGAAGAGTTCGACGCCCTGATCGCTTTCGTGCGTACCAAGCAAGCCACCCTCGACCTGGCCAGCGCCCTTGAAGCCAAAGGCTACAAGGCTGCCGCCCTGAACGGTGACATTGCCCAGAACCAGCGTGAGCGCGTTATCGAGTCGCTGAAGGATGGCCGCCTGGACATCGTCGTCGCCACCGACGTCGCTGCCCGTGGCCTGGACGTACCGCGCATCACTCACGTGTTCAACGTTGACATGCCGTACGACCCAGAGTCCTACGTTCACCGTATCGGCCGTACCGGCCGTGCCGGTCGCGAAGGCCGTGCACTGCTGCTGGTCACCCCGCGTGAGCGCCGCATGCTGCAGGTTATCGAGCGTGTGACCGGTCAGAAGGTTGCCGAAGTTCGCCTGCCAAACGCCCAGGCCGTTCTTGATGCCCGCATCAAGAAGCTGACCAACAGCCTGGCGCCGCTGGTTGCCGACGCAGAAGCCACCCATGGCGACCTGCTGGACCGCCTGACCGCCGACATCGGCTGCACCCCGCGTGCCCTGGCCGCTGCCCTGCTGCGCAAGGCCACCAACGGCCAGGCGCTGACCCTGGACGCGGTAGAGCGTGAACAGCCTCTGGTGCCAACCAGCAGCGCGCCACGTGAGCGTACTGCCGGTAGCGGTGATCGTCCTGAGCGTGGTGATCGCGAGCGTCGCGCGCCAATGCCTTTGGGTGAAGGCCGTGCGCGTTGCCGTACCGCACTGGGTGCTCGCGACGGTATCGCCGCGAAGAACCTGCTGGGCGCAATCCTCAACGAAGGCGGCCTGGCCCGCGAAGCGATCGGCCGTATCCAGGTTCGTGACAGCTTCAGCCTGGTTGAACTGCCTGAGGAAGGCCTGGAGAAGCTGCTGGCCAAGCTCAAGGACACTCGCGTTGCCGGCAAGCAGCTGAAGTTGCGTCGTTATCGCGAAGACTGATCCTGCCTTGCGGCTGATCTGAAATGAAAAATCCCCGGCCTGGTGCCGGGGATTTTTTTTGCCTGGGATCTATGTCGTGGGCAGAGCGGCAACTGTCTTGTGTGAGCGTGCGCCCCGCGCAGGTCCTGCAGGTGTGTCAGGCAGGTCGCGACGGTGTTCAGTCGAAGCGATAAATGTCCATGCCCAGCGCGCCCAGCGTCCAGCCTGCATGGGCCAGGCTGAACGCATCGCCTGCACCGCGGGCGAAGTACAGCGGCAGCAAATGTTCATCGCTGGGGTGGTTCTTCACCGCAAACGGCGCCTGCTGGCGATAGTCGAACAGTGCTTGCTGGTCATTGGCTTCCAGCTTTTCGATCATCCAGTCACGAAACGCCAGTGCCCACGGCGTGGCGTGTTCAGGGCCCGCATGCCAGTCCAACTCGCGCAGGTTGTGGGTGATGCTGCCCGAACCGATCAGCAGGATGCCTTGCTCACGCAACCCCGCCAGCGCCTGGCCCACTTGGTGTTGCAGCTCAGGCCCGAGCCGGCTGGGCAGCGAAACCTGCACCACGGGGATGTCGGCATTGGGGTACATGAGCGACAGGGGTACCCAGGCGCCATGGTCGAAGGGCCGTTGTGGATCCAGGCGCGCCGGCAGCCCGGCGTCGCCCAGGCGCTGGGCAACCTCGGCCGCCAGGGCCGGGTTGCCGGGTGCCGGGTATTGCACGGCAAACAGCGCGGCAGGGAAGCCGCCGAAGTCATGCCAGGTATCCGGGGCGGGGCTGCTGGCCACCAGCAACTCGCGGCTTTCCCAGTGCGCCGACACCAGCACGATCGCCTTGGGGCGTGGCAGCTCGGCCGCCAGCCTGGCCAGCGCCGGGCCGCTGGCACCGGGTTCCAGGGCAAGCATGGGCGAGCCGTGGGAGATAAACAGGCTGGGAAGCATGATTGATGTCCTGAGTGTTGAGATGGGATTATCTTCGGTCAGTGAATGATCTAAATCTAATATAAGTTTTAGGGCTATTTGATCGATATTTTCGGGGGGTGTTCATGCAGGCTGATTTTTGGCGGGAGCGCTGGCAGCGCAACCAGATCGGGTTTCATCAGGCGGCGGTCAATCCATACTTGCAGCGCCATTGGCCACTGCTGGCGCAGCACGCCAGGGTGCTGGTGCCGTTGTGCGGCAAAAGCCTGGACCTTGCCTGGTTGGCGGGGCGGGGGATGCGGGTGCTGGGTGTCGAGCTGGCGCCGCAAGCCGTGGAGGCTTTCTTTGCCGAGCAGGGACTGCAGCCCGAGATTGTCAGGCGGGGCGACTTCACCTGCTACTCGGCGGGCGACCTCGAGCTGTGGTGTGGCGATTTCTTTGCGTTGAACGCAGATGACGTGGCGGGGTGCACGGCATTGTATGACCGTGCGGCGTTGATTGCCTTGCCGCCGGAGATGCGTGAGCGGTATGTGCAGCACCTTGCAGCCATTCTGCCGGCAGGGTGCGTTGGTTTGCTGGTGACCCTGGATTACGACCAGGACGTGCTGCCGGGGCCGCCGTTTTCGGTGCCGGATCAAGAGGTGAGGGCGTTGTGGGGTGCCGGATGGCAGGTTGAAGAGGTGGAGTGCCGAGACATTCTCGACAAGGGCGGCAAGTTCGTCAGCGCTGGCGCCAAGCGCCTGCACGAGCGCGCCTACCGCCTGAAACGCTAAACTGTGGTGCCTGGCTTGCCAGCGAGCTGTTCGGATTGAACGCTCACTGGCAAACCAGCCCCCCCATGGATCAGCCGCGGCGGCGCAGGGCCTCGATGCGGTCTTCCAGCGGCGGGTGGCTCATCAGCAGGCCAGCCAGGCCGTGCTTGAGACTGCCATTGATGCCGAACGCGGTCAGGGTGTCGGGCATGTGCACCGGCACGCCTTGTTCAGAGCGCAGGCGCTGCAGCGCGCTGATCATGGCGCCGGTGCCGGCCAGGCGGGCGCCAGCTTCATCGGCGCGGAATTCACGTTTGCGCGAGAACCACATGACGATGATGCTGGCCAGGATGCCCAGTACCAGTTCGGCGACTATGGTCGCGATGTAATACGCCATGCCCTGGCCTTCTTCGTTCTTGAAGATCACCTTGTCGACAAAGTTGCCGATGATGCGCGCGAAGAACATCACGAAGGTGTTCACCACGCCCTGCACCAGCGCCAGTGTCACCATGTCGCCGTTGGCCACGTGACCGATCTCGTGAGCCAGTACCGCTTTCACCTCGTCGGGCGAGAAGCGCTCCAGCAGCCCTTGGCTGACAGCCACCAGGGCGTCGTTCTTGTTCCAGCCGGTGGCGAAGGCGTTGGCCTCGTAGGCCGGGAAGATGCCCACTTCCGGCATTTTGATGCCCGCGTCGCGGGACAGTTGTTCAACGGTTGCCAGCAGCCACTGCTCGTGGCGGGTGCGCGGCTGGCTGATGATTTGCGTGCTGGTGCTCATCTTCGCCATCCACTTGGAGATGAACAGCGAGAACAGCGAGCCGGCGAAGCCGAAGACGGCGCAGAAGATCAGCAGCTGGTTGAGGTTCAGATCCACGCCGTTGGCCGCCATGAACCCGTTGAAGCCGAAAAGGCTCAGGGTAATGCTGGCAATCAGCACAACCGCCAGGTTGGTGGCTAGAAACAGCAAGATTCGCATCATGGTTGTTACGTACTCCTCACAGAAGAAATTGTCGCGTTGTCCGGTATATAAGGGGCTGGCACCGGTGATTCAACAAAGCGACTATTTCAAAAAGTGTCACAACCATGATTCTAGACAGCAGAGCGCTGCCGCCGTGGGGTGGCGGGATCAGTGGTTGTTTAGAGAAGTGTTACCAGACATGTAGCAGGCAACTGCCTATGTGGGAGCTGGCACGCCAGCTCCCACATAGGCAGGACGCGATTACTGCTTGTAGTTCTTCAGGAAGCCGCCAATACGGCCGATGGCCTGTTCCAGGTCATCCACCCGCGGCAGCGTCACTACACGGAAGTGGTCGGGCCACGGCCAGTTGAACGCCGTGCCTTGCACCACCAGCAGCTTTTCCGACAGCAGCAGGTCGAGCACGAACTTCTCGTCGTTGTGGATCGGGCAGACCTTGGGGTCGATGCGCGGGAAGGCGTACAGGGCGCCCATGGGCTTCACGCAACTGACGCCGGGGATGTCGTTGAGCAATTCCCAGGTGCGGTTGCGCTGCTCCAGCAGGCGGCCGTTGGGCAGCACCAGGTCATTGATGCTCTGGTAGCCGCCCAGGGCAGTCTGGATGGCGTGCTGGCTCGGTACGTTGGCACACAGGCGCATGTTGGCCAGGATGTCGATGCCTTCGATGTAGCTGCTGGCGTTGTGCTTGGGCCCGGAGATGGCGATCCAGCCCGAACGGAACCCGGCCACGCGGTAGGACTTGGACAGGCCGTTGAAGGTCAGGCACAGCAGGTCGGGCGCCAGGGAAGCGGTGCACACGTGCACGGCGTCGTCGTAGAGGATCTTGTCGTAGATCTCGTCGGAGAACACCACCAGGTTGTGCTGGCGAGCGATTTCCAGCATGCCCAGCAGCACTTCTTTCGAGTACACGGCGCCGGTGGGGTTGTTCGGGTTGATGATCACCATGGCCTTGGTGTTGGGGGTGATCTTGGCCTTGATGTCGTCCAGGTCGGGCCACCAGTTGGCCTGCTCGTCGCACAGGTAGTGCACGGCATGGCCGCCTGCCAGGCTCACCGAGGCGGTCCACAGCGGGTAGTCGGGCGCCGGTACCAGCACCTCGTCACCGTTGTTCAGCAAGGCCTGCAGCGCCATCACGATCAGCTCGGAGACGCCGTTGCCCAGGTAGATGTCTTCGATGCCGACACCTTCCACCTGCTTTTGCTGGTAGTACTGCATCACCGCCTTGCGGGCGCTGAACAGGCCCTTGGAGTCGCTGTAGCCCTGGGCGGTGGGCAGGTTGCGGATCACGTCCTGAAGGATTTCCTCCGGCGCTTCGAAGCCAAAGGGCGCCGGGTTGCCGATGTTCAGCTTGAGGATGCGATGGCCTTCCTCTTCCAGGCGTTTGGCGTGCTTGAGCACTGGCCCGCGAATGTCATAGCAGACGTTGGCGAGCTTGTTCGATTTGCTGACCTGCATGATGGAGTCCCAAGGAAAAAAAGTGCCGCGAGATGGCGCGGTGAAAATGAAATTGAATGCGCCTGGCGTGGGTGACAGACTGGGGTCTGAACAAGGCGCAATCATACGTGCCACCCGATCACCGGAAAAGGTACAGATCGGGGTTTTTAAGCTGCCGAGGTAACCCGATGACCCAGTTCACCAAGACCGAGGATGAATGGAAGGCGATGCTCGACCCCGAGCAATACAACGTCTGCCGCCTCAAGGCCACCGAACGCCCCTTCACGGGCAAGTACAACAGCACCAAGACCGACGGGGTGTATCACTGCGTGTGCTGTAATGCCGCACTGTTCGATTCGACCAGCAAGTTCGATTCCGGTTGCGGCTGGCCGAGCTTTTACGCGCCGATCGAAGACCATGCCATGGTCGAGATTCGCGACGTCAGCCACGGCATGATCCGTACCGAAGTGACCTGCGCCCAGTGCGACGCGCACCTGGGCCACGTGTTCCCCGATGGTCCGCCGCCCACCGGCCTGCGCTATTGCATCAATTCGGTGTGCCTGAACCTGGTGCCGCGCGCCGAGGGAGCGTGATTCCTGCGTCCAATTGGCGTGGGGCGGGCTCTGCCCGCGAAATAGACACCGCGTGATGTAGTTAGGGCGCTGTGTGCTTTTCGCGGGCAGGGCCCACTCCCACAAAGTGCGTGGGTAAAATGGTTTATTAGATTGTATGCAATTCAATTGCACGCTATGGTTATCCTTCATCCCACGGAGGACCTGCCATGAGCGACGCGTTGCTGAATATTCCCTGCACCACCATCACCGGCCAGCAGAAGACCCTGGCCGACTTCGAGGGCAAGGCCATCCTGGTGGTCAATACCGCCAGCAAGTGCGGCTTCACGCCCCAATACAAGGGCCTGGAGAAACTGTGGCAGGACTACAAGGACCAGGGGCTGGTGGTGCTGGGCTTCCCCTGCAACCAGTTCGGCCATCAGGAGCCGGGTAACGAGGGCGAGATCTCGCAGTTCTGCGAGCTCAATTTCGGCGTGACCTTTCCACTGTTCAAGAAGATTGACGTCAACGGCGCCGAGGCTCACCCGCTGTTCGTGCAGTTGAAGAAACGTGCGCCGGGCCTGCTGGGCTCCCAGGGCATCAAGTGGAACTTCACCAAGTTCCTCATCGGCAAGGACGGCAAGCTGGTCAAGCGCTTTGGCCCCACCACCAAACCCCAGGCGCTGGACAGCGAGATTGCAGCGTTGCTCAAATGACCGGCCTGTTGCTGGACGACCAGCTGTGTTTCAAGCTGTACGCCGCTTCACGGGCGGTGACCCGCGGCTATAAGCCGATGCTCGACGCGCTGGGCCTGACCTACCCGCAGTACCTGGCGATGCTGGTGTTGTGGGAGTGGCAGGTGACGGCGCCCGAGCAGCCCACCGTCAAGGCCTTGGGCGAGCGACTGATGCTGGACTCGGGCACCCTGACGCCACTGCTCAAGCGCATCGAACAGATGGGCCTGGTGGTGCGCCGCCGCGCCTTGCACGACGAGCGTGAAGTGCACGTGAGCCTGAGCCCCGAAGGCCGGGCGTTGCGTGAGCAGGCTGCGCAGTTGCGCGAGCGGCTGATTTGCGCCAGTGGTATTGACCTCAACCAGCTCCAGCCCTTGCAGCAAGGGCTGGAGCATTTGCTGGGGCAACTTACGGCGCGAGATTAAGCGGTATCCAGTGGTCGATCAGGGTGATCAGCTCTTCGCGCCGGAAGGGCTTGGCCAGGTAATCGCTCATGCCCGCCGCCCGGCAACGCTCGCGTTCCTCGGGCATGGCGTTGGCGGTCAGGGCAACGATGGGCAATTGCGGCCAGCGGCCGCTCTGGCGAATACGCCGGCTGGCCTCGTAGCCGTCCATGACCGGCATGTTGCAGTCCATCAGCACCAGGTCGTATTCCTTGTCTTCCAGTGCGGCCAGGGCCTCGCCACCGTGGGCGGCCACCGTGACCTCGCACCCCAGCTTGCTGAGCATGCCCTTGGCCACCAACTGGTTGACCGGGTTGTCCTCCACCAACAGGATCCGCGCCCGCCGGTGGGGTGATTCGCCACGCTCCAGTGCCTGCTGATGACTGGGCTCGTCGCCCAGCAGGGTGCGTCGCAGGGTCTGGTACAAGGCATTGCGGGCGAGGGGGCGAGCCTGTTGTTGCAGTGGGCTGAGCGCCGTGGCCTGTTCGGTTGGCAGGAAGTTGCCGTAGGCGGTTACCAGCAGGATCGGTGCGCTGATGGCCGGGCGCAGGCCGAACAGGCAGTCCAGGCAGTCGGTGATAAGCAGGTCGGGGTTCAGCCCTTCCAGCGGGGCGTCGGTGCTCAAGCGCTGGTAATCCAGCCCCCAGTCGGGCAGCAGGCTTTCCAGCAATTCGGCCAGGCCGCTGCTGGCCGGGCTGATGGCAATGACCTTGCCCTTGAGCGGCGCCGGCGCAATGGCCGGGGTGTGGGTGGGCAGCGGCAGGTCGGCGCTGAAGCGGCTGCCGAAGCCGGCTTCGGAGCTGATGCTCAGGCGCCCCTGCATGGCCTCGCACAGGTTGTTGGTCAGGGCCAGGCCCAGGCCGGTGCCACCAAACTGGCGGGTAATGCCGGCGCCGGCCTGGGTGAATGGCTGGAAAATCTTGACCTGGGCTTCCTGGGCGATGCCGATGCCGGTGTCGCACACTTCAATGCTAACCCCGCCGGGGTAGGTGCTGAGGCGCACGTCGACACGGCCGAAACGGGTGAACTTGAGGGCGTTGGACAGCAGGTTGCTGACGATTTGCCGCACGCGGGTAGGGTCGCCCAGTACCATCGACGGGAAGCTTGGGTTGATCAGGCAGGCCAGTTCCACGCTGGGAGCGGCGTTCTGCGACAGCAGGTTGGCGGTGTCTTCCACCAGTGCGCCCAGGTCGAACGGTATGCGCTCGAGCTCCAGTTGCCCGGCATCGAACTTGGACAGGTCGAGAATATCGTTGAGCAATTCGACCAGCACCTTGCCCGAGTCGTGGGCAATGGACAGTTGCTGGCGCTGTTCGGCCGTCAGCGGGCTGTCCAGCGACAGCGCGATCATGCCCAGCAGCCCGTTGAGCGGGGTACGGATCTCGTGGCTCATGTTGGCCAGGAACGCGGCGCGCGCCTGGGCCATGTCCAGGGCGGTGCGCCGGGCATTTTCCAGCTCTTCGTTGGACAGGCTCAGGCGGATGTTGCTGGCCTTGAGCTCGGTGGTGCGCGCCGAGACAATGTTTTCCAGTTCGCCCAGGTAGTCGGTAAGGCGGTTTTCGGCGGTGCGGCGCTGCTGGATTTCGGTGCTCATGCTGACGAACTGCTGGTTGGCCGCGCGCACCAGCACGCCAATCTCGTCATGTTCGTGACCGGGCGGGTAGTCCAGCCTGGTCGGTTTGGCCGCGTGGGGGTTGGAATTGCTCAGCGCGCTGATGACCCGCACCAGCGGTTTGGTCAGCATGGTGTAGAACATCCCCAGCATGATCGCGGCCAGCAGCAGGCTGCGCAGGAAACCGGAAAACAGGGTGATCTCGGCGCGGCGCAGGAAACGCATGCCAAAGGCCAGTGTGTCGACGTCCAGGTGCAGCGTGCCCAAGCGCTCGCTGGGCATATGGCTGAGGAACAGTGGGTCGTCGTAGGTGCGCCGTTCACCGAACAGGAAGTCGCTGATGAAGCGGTAGCGGCTTTCTGTGCGCGGACGGCTGACGTCGGCCAGCACACTGCCGTTGTTGTCGGACAGGCGTGCGCCGACAATGGCCTCGGAATGCAGCAGCCCGGCGGTGAGCTCCTTGGCCAACTCGCTGTCAATGTTGTAGGCCACACGCGATGCCGGGTTGTGACTGATCTCGAGCAGCGAAACCATCTCGCGGTTGATGGCCTCGTCAACGCTGGCATAATCGATGCCGATCTGCACAATGCTGAGCAATGTCCCGATGATGAAGCCGACCACTACTGTCAGTCGAGCCTGTTTGTACGACAGTCGATGGGTAAACTTTATATCCATATAGTCCGGGCCAATGTTTCGTTCCGTGCGCGCTGGGCAAGCATAGCTGATGTGGCGTCCTGATCGGCGGTGTCATGTGACTATATCGACAGCGCGTCGGCGGCTTTTACTGTGAATTGCCAAAAGGAGAAGTCATGGACTCGCGATTGGATGCTTTTCTGCAGCGTGCCGAGTCGGTGCTGGCGCGTCTGGAACCCCTGTTGCCGGCCATCCGCCCGCACATCGACTGGGCCCAGTGCCTGGCGGCGCGGTGGCAGCGCGACGGGCGCAGTGGCTATTTGATGCCGTTGCAAGTCAGCCTGGACACCCGCTTGACCGACCTGATCGGTGTGGACCGCCAGCGTGACCAACTGGGCGCCAACACTCGCCAGTTTCTCCAGGGGCTGCCGGCCAACCATGCGCTACTGTGGGGCTCGCGGGGCACGGGCAAGTCGTCGCTGGTGCGCGCCTTGCTGGCCGAACATGCCGGGCAGGGCTTGCGCCTGATCGAGATCGAGCGTGATCACCTGGCGGACCTTGCGCGAGTGGTGGAGCAACTGATGCACTTGCCCCAGCGCTTCGTGCTGTTCTGCGACGATTTGTCGTTCGAGTCAGGGGAGGGCGATTACCGTATCCTGAAAAGTGTGCTGGACGGCTCGCTGGAGTCGGCGCCAGACAATGTGCTGCTGTACGCCACGTCCAACCGCCGGCACCTGGTGCCGGAGAAGGAGAGTGACAACGCTCACTGGCAGAACATCGATGGCGAGATCCACCCCAGCGAGGCGGTGGAGGACAAGATTGCGCTGTCGGATCGTTTCGGCCTGTGGCTGTCGTTCTACCCGTTCAACCAGGAGCATTTTCTCGACGTGGTCGAGCACTGGGTTGGCCACTTTGCCGCCCAGGCCGGCCTCGTCTGGCAGCGGACCGAGGAGCTGGACATCCTGGCCGCGCGCTGGGCAACCGGCCGAGGCAACCGCAACGGCCGTTGTGCCTACCAATTCGCCCGCTACTGGGTGGGTCTCAAATTACTGGAGCAACCGCAATGATTGATTTGAACAGCACCGGCCAGGGCCTCGAAGGCTACGCGATGCTGACGGCGCAACTGGAGTCGCTGCTCGCCGACGAGCGTGACTTCATTGCCAACGCCTCGCAGTTCTCGGCGTTCCTCTACAACTATGTGGATGACCTGAACTGGGCGGGCTTTTATATCAACCGCGACGAAGAGCTGGTGCTGGGCCCGTTCCAGGGTCAGGTGGCCTGTGTGCGCATCCCGTTTTCCAAGGGCGTGTGCGGCGCCGCTGCGGCCACTCGACAGACCCAACGCGTGGAAGACGTGCACGCCTTCCCCGGCCACATTGCCTGCGACAGTGCTTCGAACAGCGAGTTGGTGATTCCATTGGTCAAGGAAGGGCGCCTGATTGGGGTGCTGGACCTGGACAGCCCGAAACTGGCACGCTTCAGCGAAGCGGACCAGTTGGGGATGGAAAAGATGGTGGAAATCTTCCTGCGCTCCACTGATTGCTGAGCCGGCGGCGGCACCTGCTTTGTTAGGCGCTGTATGAAATGCATCCCAGCTCGGCCATGCTGCGCTGGAAACAGGCTCGCAATGCTCCATTGACAACCGGTAAAGTGGAGCGCGACCCCGGCCGTTCCTCGCCTGTTTCGTCTTGCCTGACCTGCGCTGGAATACATTTCATACAGGCCGAGGGGAGCTGCCGCCAGGCCGCGAAGGCGCACAGCGTGCCCTCGATCGGCATGACACCGCCAAGGTCCTGCAGACCTTTTCGCAGCCTTGCGGCGGCTCCTGCGGGGGGATCAGTCGTAAATGACTTTCTTCTTCCATTCGGGCTCGACTTCTTTCAGCCCTTCAGTCAATTCGTTCTGATCGTCCTCGGTAGGCGCAGTGCTGTCCAGCACCTGGGCGTTGGCGCGGGCGAGCAGTTTCTCCATGTACTTGAGCTGCTCCTGGTAAACCGCCGGTTCCGGCTGTTTGCGCAGGTACTGCACGCCACGCTCGAACGCCAGGCGCGCCTGGCCAGGCTGTTCGGCCTGCAAGGCGGCCTGGCCCAGATTATTGAAGAACTCAATGTGCAGCAGCACCAGGATGTGGCGAATCTCGCGAATCCAGTGTTTCGCCTCGTTGGCGGGCAGGAAGCCGTCTTGGGCGGCGCGGGTTACCTGGCTGTGCAGGGCTTCCAATAGAAAGCGAACGTCCTTGGCCTTCACTTCGGTCTGGATGGGCGCCGGCGGGTTGTTCACCGAGATGCTTTCGCCCTTGGCGATTTCCGCTTCCAGTTCACCCAGGCGCGCCTTGACCGCGGCGTTGCTTTTATCCTGGGACAGAATGCGCTGGTTGAGGTTGAGCTCCAGGCGCGTCAGCAACAGCTTCAGCGCAGGGGTCATCAGTTGCCCAGGGAAAGTTTCGGTGATTTCGCCGCAGCGGCGCAAGCGGTCGGCCAGCTCATGCTTGAGCTTGGTCTTTTCCAGCTTGTTGTTCTCCACCACATTGTTCAGGTAACCGATGGCGATCAATATAACGATGCCCGCTACTATAAGCAGGGTGATCAGAAGTGGTGTCACCGTGTAAGCCTCGTCGGGTTGTCTTCCATTTGAGTGTAGTGGCTTCGCCTCAGACCGGATAGTGGCTATTGCCTTGCAGGGCAGTCGCACTGGGCCTGACAGCGCTGCTCAGTGAGGTTATCGGCAGGGAAGTCATTGATTTAAATAAATTTATCATTGGGGGTTGACGACTTCTCAAACCACCCCTAGAATGCGCGCCACTTGCAGCGTAAAGCACACAGCGAAACGCCAGCAGGGAGTGAAGTTGTAGCGTGTCCCCTTCGTCTAGTGGCCTAGGACACCGCCCTTTCACGGCGGTAACAGGGGTTCGAGTCCCCTAGGGGACGCCAATGCGGGAATAGCTCAGTTGGTAGAGCACGACCTTGCCAAGGTCGGGGTCGCGAGTTCGAGTCTCGTTTCCCGCTCCATTTTTAAACGGTCTTGCTTTCGAGCGAGGCTGAGTGAAACCAGAACCCAGTCTTCGGATGCGGCTCTGGGCACCGAAACACACACCATGTGTTCCGGGCAGCGTGTCCCCTTCGTCTAGTGGCCTAGGACACCGCCCTTTCACGGCGGTAACAGGGGTTCGAGTCCCCTAGGGGACGCCATTTGCGGGAATAGCTCAGTTGGTAGAGCACGACCTTGCCAAGGTCGGGGTCGCGAGTTCGAGTCTCGTTTCCCGCTCCATATTTATCAAGAACGCCGCTCATTGAGCGGCGTTTTTGTTTGAGCTGTGAAAAACTTTCGTGTAGGCACTGCCGCCAAGCTGCGCTGGCGCTGACGGCCACTGAAGATGCTCGGCGGGGCATAGGGCCAGTGCAGTTTGGCATCAGCTACAAGGGCGACGTGCAGCCAGTTGTGGTAAGTCTGTGAAAAAAATCACTTTTTTTTTGAAAAGGGCTTGCCAAAAGCTTCGAATGGATTCAAAATCTGTCCCATCGAAACGTTGATAAAAATCAATGATTTCAACAAGATAGCTAATTGGTACGTTATCTTTCTGCGGGAATAGCTCAGTTGGTAGAGCACGACCTTGCCAAGGTCGGGGTCGCGAGTTCGAGTCTCGTTTCCCGCTCCAAATTCATCAAGAACGCCGCTCACTGAGCGGCGTTTTTGTGTGCGCTATAAACACTGCCGCTATCCGCCCATGGACGTTGCAACAGACACAAAAAAGCCGCTCATCGAGCGGCTTTTTCGTACCCAGTCAAATCAATGCTTGCTGTCGTCCTGCAGCGACAGTGCCAGCAAGTGCTTTTCCTGGTTCCAGTCGAACGGCTCTTCGTTCTCCTCGGCTTCGAAACGACGCTCTTCCAGGGCCTGGTACAGGTCAATTTCATCATCAGGCATGTAGTGCAGACAGTCACCGCCGAAGAACCACAGCAGGTCACGCGGGATCAGGTGGGCGATCTGCGGGTAGCGCTGGATGATCTGGCACATCAAGTCCTGGCCCAGGTAGGCACTGGCAACCGGGTCGATGGGCAACTCCAGGCGTAGTTCGTCGTAGCGCTCCAGGAACAGCTCGTGACTTTCTTCGGGAACCTGTTCGGCTTCACCCAGGGCAACCAGGATGCCGCGCAGGTGATCGAGCAGCACAAGCTGGTGGTCGATATAAGGGGTGGCCATGTTGAGGGTCCTCTTGAGCAAAACGGGCGCGGGAGTATACGCGCCCGGGAGGAAGTGTGTCTGTAGCGTCAGCGGACGCGGCCTTCGCTGGCGGTGAGTTCCTGTTTGTCGAAATCATCCACGTCGATCACCCGGCGCCTCGCAGCCTCGGCCTTGCGCAGGGTTTGCGCTTCGCCTGCCTGCAGCACGCCGGCATCAAGGGCGGCATCGATCAAGGTTTGTTCCGGCGCCGGGGTGAATTGGCCGGCCTTGAAGGCCGTGTGCATTTTCTTCTGCAGCGGGTGGCTGGCGGCCAACAGGTCGTACGCCACTTGCAGTGCGCCCACCGGATCGTCCTCGCCGTGCGGGCGATAGCAGCCAGCCAGCAATTCTTCCAGGGTGGGGTCGCCTTTGGCGCGGCCGATGATCGCTGCCACTTCGGCGTCCAGGCGGTCGGACGGCCCCGTGTGGCGACGGCCAAAGGGGAACACCACCAGGCGCATCAGGCCACCCAGTGCACGGCTGGGGAAATTCCTCAGCAGTTCGTCCAGCGCGCGCTCGGCCTGGCCCAGGCTTTCTTCCATGGCCCAGCACAGCAGGGGTTGCAAGTGCTCGGGGGAATTAAGGTCGTGGTAGCGCTTGAGGGCGGCAGAACTCAGGTACAGGTTGCTGAGCACGTCGCCCAGGCGCGCCGACAGGCGTTCGCGGCGTTTCAGTTCGCCGCCCAGCAGCATCATGCTCAGGTCGGCCAGCAGGGCAAACGCGGCGGCCTGGCGGTTGAGCGCGCGGAAGTAACCCTGGCTCAGGCTATCCCCGGGGGCATGTTCGAAGTGGCCCAGGCCCAGGTTGAGGACAAAGGTGCTGGCGGCGTTGCTGACGGCAAAACCGATGTGCTTGAGCAGCACGGCGTCGAACTCCACCAGCGCCTGGGCCTTGTCCTCGCGGGCGGCCAGGGCCATCTCCTTGAGCACGAACGGATGGCAGCGAATGGCGCCCTGGCCAAAGATCATCAGGTTGCGCGAAAGAATGTTGGCGCCTTCCACGGTGATGAAGATGGGCGCACCCTGCCAGCTGCGGCCCAGGTAGTTGTTGGGCCCCATGATGATGCCCTTGCCGCCATGCACGTCCATGGCGTGGCTGATGCATTCGCGGCCGCGCTCGGTCAGGTGGTACTTGAGGATGGCCGACAGCACGGAAGGCTTTTCCCCCAGGTCCACCGCGTTGGCGGTGAGCATGCGCGCCGCGTCCATCATCCAGGCGTTGCCGCCTATGCGAGCCATCGCCGCCTGGATGCCCTCGAAGGCCGACAGCGGCACATTGAATTGCTCGCGAACCTGGGTGTACTGGCCGGTGACGAGGCTGGTGTACTTGGCCGCGCCGGTGCCCACGGCCGGCAGCGAGATCGAACGGCCCACCGACAGGCAGTTCATCAGCATCATCCAGCCCTTGCCCAGCATCGCTTCGCCACCGATCAGGTAGCTAAGGGGCACGAACACATCCTTGCCGGAGTTGGGGCCGTTCATGAAGGCCGCGCCCAGGGGCAGGTGGCGGCGGCCAATGTTCACACCGGGTGTGTCGGTGGGGATAAGCGCCAGGGTAATGCCCAGGTCTTCCTCGTTGCCCAGCAGGTGCTCAGGGTCGTAGGCCTTGAACGCCAGGCCCAGCAGGGTGGCCACCGGGCCCAGGGTGATGTAGCGCTTTTCCCAGTTCAGGCGCAGGCCCAGCACTTCCTCGCCTTGCCACTGGCCCTTGCAGATAACCCCGGTGTCGGGCATGGCGCCCGCGTCCGAGCCGGCCAGTGGGCCGGTCAGGGCAAAACACGGAATGTCGTCGCCACGGGCCAGGCGTGGCAGGTAGTGATTACGCTGCTCGTCGGTGCCGTAGTGCAGCAGCAATTCGGCAGGGCCCAGGGAGTTGGGGACCATGACCGTGGAGGCCAGGTCGCCGCTGCGGGTGGCCAGTTTCATGGCCACCTGGGAGTGGGCATAGGCGGAAAAGCCCTTGCCGCCGAATTCCTTGGGAATGATCAGGGCAAAGAAGCCGTGTTCCTTTATATGCGCCCAGGCAGCGGGCGGCAGGTCCAGGTCCTGGCCAATCTGCCAGTCGCTGACCATGGCGCACAGTGCCTCAGTAGGGCCGTCGATAAAGGCTTGTTCCTCTGCCGTCAGTTGCGCCTTGGGGTAGCCCAGCAGGGTATGCCAGTCAGGCCGGCCGCTGAACAGCTGGCCGTCCCACCATACGGTGCCGGCATCGATGGCCTCGCGCTCAGTTTGGGACATGGGCGGCAACGTGCGCTGGAACCAGTTGAACAGGGGAGCCGTGAACAGCTTGCGGCGCAGATCGGGCAGCAGCAAGGGCAGGGCGCCCGCCACCAGCAGTATCCAGAAAATGGCCAGCAGCCAGCCCGGGGCACGGCTGAACATGCCCATGGCCAACAGGTACACGGCAATGATGCCCATGGCCGGCAGCGGCGGCACACGGCGATGGGCCAGCCAGGCACTGCCAATGATCAGTACCACGATCCACAACAACAGCATATTCAGTCCTCCATGATGACGCGGCGACGCACTGCAACAGCTTAGCCGCTTGCCTGATAAGTGACCCCGGTGCTGTCGGGTAGTTCGTTGCAGCGGGTTTCGTGGCCGTGAACGCGCAAAAAATCCACGCCCAACCCGCCCCCAATTCCCGGCACGGTAGTAGACTCCTCTGACTATTCAGCAGGGAGACAGGCAATGCTCAAGGTGTGGGGGCGCAAGAACTCGTCCAACGTCCGCAAGGTGCTGTGGTGCGCCGAAGAGTTGCAACTGCCGTATCAGGCCATCGACGCCGGCGGTGCCTTTGGCCTGGTGGACGAGCCGGACTACCGCAGCAAGAACCCCAATGGCCGGGTGCCGATGCTGGAAGACGGTGACCTGGTGCTGTGGGAATCCAACGCCATCGTGCGTTACCTGTGCGCCCGTTATGGCGTTGACGCTGGCTGGTATGCAGCCGATCCGGCTGTACGTGCCGGAGCCGACAAGTGGATGGACTGGACCACCTCGACCTTGGCCGACCCCTTCAAACCATTGTTCTGGGGCCTGCTGCGCACGCCGCCCGAGCGCCAGGACTGGGCGCAGATCAACGCCGCCCACACGGCGTGCACCGAGGTGCTTGCCGTGGCCGACCAGGCCCTGGCGAACCAGCCTTACCTGTCGGGGGAGGCGTTGGGCATGGGTGACTTCGTCCTGGGGCCGTTCATCTACGCCTGGTTCGAGTTGCCCATCGAGCGGGCGCCCATGCCCCACCTGGAAGCCTGGTACGAGCGCCTGAAGCAGCGCCCCGCATACCGCAAGGCGGTCATGACCGCGTTGACCTGATAGTCATTATCAATGTCCATCACTGTACTTGTGCGTTGCGGGCACGCACCATTGGTCATGCCCGCCGCACGTTGTGACAGTCGCGGACGTCTGTATCCGGGTTGATCATTTCTTTTTATTTCTTATTCGGTGCATGGTTTATCTATGAGTTCTGCTCTGTCCATCCGGCAGCTGACCAAGACCTACGGCAACGGTTTCCAGGCCCTCAAGGGCATTGACCTGGACGTGGCCGAAGGCGATTTCTTTGCCTTGCTTGGCCCTAACGGGGCCGGCAAGTCCACCACCATCGGGATTCTCTCGACCCTGGTCAACAAGACCAGCGGTACGGTGAACATCTTCGGTCACGACCTGGACCGTGACCCGGCGGCGCTCAAGCGCTCCATCGGCGTGGTGCCCCAGGAGTTCAACTTCAACCAGTTCGAGAAAACCTTCGACATCGTCGTCACGCAAGCGGGCTACTACGGTATTGCGCCGCGTATCGCCAGGGAACGTACCGAGCAGTACCTGACCCAATTGGGGCTGTGGGACAAGCGTGACGTGCCGTCGCGGTCGTTGTCCGGCGGCATGAAGCGTCGATTGATGATTGCCCGGGCACTGATCCACAACCCGCGCCTGCTGATCCTCGACGAACCCACCGCCGGGGTGGACATTGAGCTGCGCCGTTCGATGTGGAGCTTCCTGACCGAGCTGAACCAGCAAGGCACCACCATCATCCTCACCACCCATTACCTGGAAGAGGCTGAACAGCTGTGCCGCAACATCGGCATCATCGACCACGGCACCATTGTCGAGAACACCAGCATGCGCAAGCTGCTGGGTACCCTGCACGTGGAAACCTTCCTGTTGGACCTCAAGTCCGACCTGGCGCAAGCGCCAGTGCTGGACGGTTACCCCTGTCGGCTGATCGACGCCCACACCTTGGAAGTGCAGGTGGACAAGCAGGTGGGCATCACCGCGCTGTTCGGCCAACTGGCCTTGAAGCAGGTCGAGGTGCTGAGCCTGCGCAATAAAACCAACCGGCTGGAGGAGCTGTTCGTGTCCCTGGTGGAGAAAAATCTGGCGAAGGTGGCCGTATGAGTTTCGAAGTGAAAGCCAACTGGGTGGCGCTGAACACCATCGTCTACCGCGAGGTGCGCCGTTTCATGCGCATCTGGCCCCAGACCCTGCTGCCCCCGGCCATCACCATGGTCCTGTATTTCGTGATTTTCGGTAACCTGATCGGCCGGCAGATCGGCGGCATGGGCGGTTTCTCCTACATGGAGTACATCGTGCCGGGCTTGATCATGATGTCGGTGATCACCAACTCCTACGGCAACGTGGTGTCGAGTTTCTTCGGCAGCAAATTCCAGCGTTCCATTGAAGAGCTGATGGTGTCCCCAGTGTCGCCGCACATCATTCTCACCGGCTACGTGGTGGGCGGCGTGCTGCGTGGCTTGATGGTAGGCATCATCGTGACCCTGTTGTCGCTGTTCTTCACCCATCTGCAGGTGCATCACCTGGGCATTACCCTGCTGGTGGTGCTCCTGACGGCGACCATCTTCTCGCTGCTGGGCTTCATCAACGCCGTGTTCGCACGCAACTTCGACGATATCTCGATCATCCCGACGTTCGTGCTCACTCCCCTGACGTACCTGGGCGGTGTGTTCTACTCTATCACCCTGTTGCCACCGTTCTGGCAGACCGTGTCGCTGGCGAACCCGGTGCTGCACATGGTCAACGCGTTCCGCTACGGCATTCTTGGTGTGTCGGACATCAAGATCAGCGTAGCGATAACCTTCATGCTGGCGGCTACCGTGGTGCTGTATGTC
>NZ_AJWX01000013.1 GCF_000263855.1 Pseudomonas sp. M47T1 | reverse complement strand
ACGGCGACGTGGTCGAGGTCCAGATTTCCGGCATCGGCACCTTGGTCAACCCTGTGCGCGACGAGCGCTGAATCCAAGTGATGCACTTGTTTTGCAATCAGGCCAAGGCACACAGAAGGGTAGCCCCATGAACATCCCTGTATTGATCGCCGGCGGCGGCCCTGTCGGCATGACCACGGCGCTGGAGCTGGCGCGGCGCGGCGTGCGCTGCATGGTGGTCGAGCGCAACGACACCACTACCCGCCATCCGAAAATGGACATCACCAACGCGCGCAGCATGGAGCTGTTCCGGCGCATCGGCATTGTCCCGCAACTTCGCGCCGCGGCCGTGGCGCCTGATCACCCGTTCGATGTGTCGTGGATCACCTCGTTCGCCGGCCACGAGCTGCAGCGCTTTCGCTACGCCACGGTGGACCAGGCCTATGCGCGCATCCAGGCGCACAACGACGGCAGTCAGCCGCTCGAAGCACCGATGCGGGTTTCGCAGGTCGAGATCGAGCCGGTGCTCAAGCGCGCGATCGACGAAGCGCCGCTGATCGATGTGCGCTTCGGCGTGCAAATGGTCGACCTGGTGCAGGATGCGCAAGGCGTGACGGTGACCTTGCGCCACCGCGCCGATGATCGCGTCGAAACCGTGCGCTGTGCGTTTCTGGTCGGTTGTGACGGCGGTGGCAGCCAGGTCCGGCGGTGCCTGGAGATCGGCCTCACGGGCCAGGAAAACGTCATGCAGCGCTTCATGACCCACTTCAAGTCAGATGCCCGCGAGGTACTGCAACGCTGGGGTTTCGCCTGGCACTACCAGTCGGTCCACGGCACCCTGATCGCCCAGAACGACAAGGACACCTGGACCCTGCACACGCGCTTCCCGGACAGTGCCCTGGGCAGCCCCGATCCCTCGGCGCTGATCCGGCGCTTTACCGGCGTCGACATCCCCCATCAGGTGCTGGTGGCCAATGCCTGGGTGCCGCATCTGGTGGTGGCCGACCAGTACCGCAAGGGCCGGGTGCTGATCGCCGGCGATGCCGCGCATCAGTACATCCCTACCGGCGGCTATGGCATGAACACCGGTATCGGCGACGCGTGTGACGTGGCCTGGAAACTCGCCGCCATTGTCCGCGGCTTTGGTGCCGAGGGCCTGCTGCACGCCTACGAGGCCGAACGTCGCCCGGTAGGCCTGCGCAACTGCGAAGGCTCCGGGCGCCACAATCAGGTGCGCGTGCAGATCGGCAAGCTCTATGACGACCGGCTCGAAGCACCCGGTGCCGAAGGCGAAAGCGCGCGGGCCCAGGTGGGCGAGCAGATCCGCCAGATCGGCAATGCCGAGAACGAGAGCTTCGGTATCGAGCTGGGCTACATCTACGCTGACTCGCCGATCGTGGTGCCTGAGGCGGGCGCGGTCGTGCCGCTCGATACCCTCGCCTACGTACCGACCACCGTCCCCGGCGCACGGCTGCCCAGCGTTTATCTGGCCAATGGCGCCGCCTTGTACGACTGCCTGAGCGACTGGTTCACCTTGCTGGTGTTCAGCGATGCCGAGGGCACCGCCGAGCACTTCGAGCAAGCGGCCCGCAGCCGCGACCTGCCGTTCACGGTGCTGCGTATCGACCAGCCAGAGTTGCTGAAGATCTATGACGCGCCGTTGATTCTGGTGCGCCCCGATCAGCACGTGGTGTGGCGCGGTCGGTCGATCAAGGATCTGGCAGCGGCGCATCGGGTCTTCGCCCGGGCGCTCGGCTGGCCCACCCACGTTTGAGCGGGCAGATGTCTGCAGCGAGGCAATCATGTTGATCAACGCCCTTGGGCAAATCGAGATCCGCACGGCCAAGCTTGAGGAGTGGGCCGAATACGGCCCGCGCTTCCTCGGCCTGCAGCTGGCGGAAAAGACCCGCGACGGCCTGCTGTTTCGCATGGACGATCGCGAGCAGCGGATACTGGTCAGCCGCGACGACGGCGCCGGGGAAAGCGCGGTGTTCTGCTGGGAGGTGGACGACGAGGCAACCCTGGATGCCCTCGGCGCGCGCCTTGAGGCCATCGACGTCGCCGTGCGGCCGCTGGGGCGCAACGAGTGCGATTACCGCCACGTACGCCAGGCCATCGCCTTCACCGACCCCGCCGGCAACGCCCTGATGGCGTACCACGGTGCCCGCATCGCGGCCGAGCCGTTCGCGCCCGGGCGCCCTTTGACCGGCTTTCGTACTGGTGTCGGCGGCATGGGCCACGCGGTGGTGCACGTCAAGCGCATCGACGACCTGATGTGGTTTTACACCGACGTGCTGGGCTTTCGCCTGACCGACTATGTGCCGCATCCATATCGCGTGTACTTCTTTCATGTCAGCGAGCGGCACCACAGCCTGGCCATGGTGGAGTCGGGCAAGACCGGCATCCATCACGTCATGCTGGAGTTGCAGCACCTGGACGACGTCGGCCAGGCCTATGACCTGGCCCAGGCCGACGAAGGCCGTGTGGGCGTGACGCTGGGCCGCCATACCAACGACTTCATGACCTCGTTTTATCTCTATACGCCGTCCGGCTTCATGATCGAGTACGGCTGGGGCGGGCGCAGCATCGACCCGGCCACCTGGCAGCCGGTCGAGGTGCAGCACGGCTCCAGCTTCTGGGGCCATGACCGCACCTGGATGGCCGCCGACGACCTCGCCGAAATGCGTCGCATCAGGGCTGGCGCCGCGGCGGCCGGGCTGTATGCGCCGGTGCAGGTGATGGAAGGTAATTTCGAGATCGGTATCGGCGCCTGCAGCGTGATCGATCGCCGCTGATGGGGCTCGCTTCGAGCACCCTTTGAGGACACCCACAAGATGCGCCATCCTTCATTTCCAAACCTGTTCAGCCCCTTGCGGCTGGGCAATCTGACCCTGCCCAACCGTATCGTGATGGCGCCCATGTCGACCCAGCTGGGCGACGAGGAGGGCCACGTCACGCCGCGCCAGATCGCCTTCTACAAGGCCCGCGCCGAGGGTGGCGTGGGCATGATCATCGTTGAGTTCTGCTGCGTGCATCGCCCTACCGGGCGCTCCGAGCACCGTCAGTTGAGCCTGGACACGCCGGCCCATCTGGACGGTCATCGGCGCCTGGTGGAGGTCATCAACCAGGCCGGCGCCGTGGCGTGCCTGCAGTTGCAGCACGGTGGCTCCGGGGTGCCGCGCGCGCTGGTCGAGGGCGGGGTCGCCATTGGCCCCAGCGATGTAGTATCGCGTCGCGATCCGAGCAAGCTCACGGCCCGGGCCATGACCGACGCTCAGATCGAGCACTTGATCGAATGCTTTGGCCGCACCGCAGAGCTGGGCGTGCAGGCCGGTTATCAGGCGTTCGAGTTGCACGGCGCCCATGGCTATCTGCTGACGCAGTTCCTGTCGCCCCTGACCAACCATCGCCAGGATGCCTGGGGCGGTGATGAGGCAGGGCGCCTGCGCTTGTCCCAGCGGGTCATCGCCCGGGTCAAGCAAGCCATTGGTGAGCGGCCGTTGAGTTATCGGCTGTCGGCCGACGAGTTCTCCCCAGCCGGGTTGGGCATCGCCGATATGGAGCGCATCACCCCGCAACTGGTGGCGGCGGGGCTGGACCTTGTGCATGTGTCCATGGGCACCGGCTATACCGGCATGGCCAAGGTGATCGAACCGATGTCCGCGCCCGAAGGCTGGCGCTTGCCCTATGCGCGGCGCATTCGTGCGGCGGTGGACGTGCCGGTGATATCGGTGGGGCAGATCCGCTGGCCAGCGACCGCCGAGGCCGCCATCGCCAACGGTGACACCGACCTGATCGCCCTCGGGCGCCCCTTGCTGGCCGATCCGCATTGGGCCAGCAAGGCGCTGCGCGGCGAGGTCGAGAGTATTCGCCCCTGTACCTCGTGCAACTATTGTGTGACCAGCCATGCCGGTGCCCATGGGGTGATCGGCTGCGCCGAAAATCCGCGTACCGGGCAGGAGCTCGACCCGGCGCTGGACGCCGGCAGCCAGCGCGGGGCGCGAGCGGTGGTGGTCGGTGGCGGGCCGGGGGGCATGGCCACGGCCTTGATGCTCGACCAGGCGGGCTACCGCACCGAGCTGTTCGAGGCGCGCGATACCTTGGGTGGCGGTCTGATCGCCTCGGCGGCGCCGCCCTTCAAGGAGAAGCTGCAGTGGTATCAGCACTATCTGGAACGCCAGCTGGCCGCCAGTGGTGTCGAGGTCCGCCTGCATCAGCGCGCCGATCTCGCCACCTTGCTGGCGCCACGCCCGGCGATCGTCATCCTCGCCATGGGCGGCCGGGCGTTGAGCCTGGACATCCCGGGCACCGACGGTCAACGGGTGTTCGATGCCTATGAATTGCTCATGGGCGCGGTCGATTGGCAGCCGTCGCCCCTGGGGCTACCGGTGCTGATCTATGGCGGTGGCGAGACCGGTTGCGAATCCGCCGAATACCTTGCCGAGCGTGGCTTCAATGTGGTGCTGGTGTCGCGTTCGCCGGCCAGCCAACTGGCCCGCGCGGCGGAGGCGATCTATCGCGGTGTGCTGCTGACGCGTCTGTCGAGCAACCCGCAGGTGCGGATCGTCGACGGCACGCAGATTCTCTCCATCAGCGGCGCCGATACTGCCTCGGTTAGCCTGAGCGGTGAGGACGGCAGTCCCTGGACGCTGCTGTGCGACCGGGTGCTGATCGCTCAGGGGCGCCGCCCTGACACTGAGCTGGCCGAGGCGCTGCGCGCTGCGGGCGTGCCGTTCGTGGCCATTGGCGATGCCCATCGCGGCGGGCGCATCGGGGATGCCGTGCACGGCGGTTATGCGGCGGTCAAAGCCTTGCGCTCACAGACGGTGGTGGTGCACGAACTGGCCTGCTGAATAGCGGCGCTGCCACCCGTTGCGGGTGTCAGCGCGGCCACCGCCCTCAGGTGTGTGCCAACTCTGCCGGCACCGGTACGTCGATGCTGGCCGGCACGGGCTGATCGAGCGCCACTGGCGCGCCAGGCACTTCACATTCGTGTTCGGCCAGGCGCTGCAGGTGAAAGTGCGAGTTGCCCATGGCTTGGTCGATCAGGGTCATGCGCTTGAAGTGATGACCGATCACGTACTCTTCCGTCACCCCGATGCCGCCGTGCAGCTGGATCGCCTGGCCGCAGACGAACTTGCCGCTCTGGCCGATATGCGCCTTGGTCGATGACAGCGCCAACTGGCGCGCAGGTTCGGCGGCACCGAAGTGCGAGAGGGCGCGAAAGACCATGGCGCGCGACAGCTCCAGCTCGGCGAGCATCTCGCTCATGCGATGTTGCAACGCCTGAAAACTGCTCAGTGGCGCGCCGAACTGCTTGCGCACCTTGAGGTAGTCGCGGGTGATCCACAGCGCCTGTTCCATGACCCCGATGGCCTCTGCGCACAACGCCACCGTGCCGTGGGCGTGGGCGCTCTGCAGGGGTGAAAAACCCTGATGCAAGGTACCGAGCAGGTCCTGTTCGCTGACCTGGACCGCATCGAGTTGCACGTGCGCGGCCCAGCGGTTGTCGATCAGCCGCACGTTGTGGCGGGTCAGGCCGAGTGCGTCAGGTTTGACCAGGAACAGGCTGATGCCTTCACGATCACGGCATTGCCCGGCGGTACGCGCCGAGACGATCAGCAGGTCGGCGATATTGCCGCCCACCACCAGTGTCTTGCTGCCCGAGAGCGTCCAGCCGCCGCTGGCGTTGCGCACGGCGGTGGTGGCCACGTGTTCGATGATGCCGCCTGCGTCTTCTTCACCGTGGGCCAGCACCGGCCGCGCTTCTCCGGCCACCAGCAGCGGCAGAATGGCCTGGGCCTTGGTCTCATCGCCGGCGGCCACCAGGGTCTGTGCGGCCAACACACTGACCGCCCACACAGGCTCCACCAGCAGTACCCGGCCGAACTCCTCCATCAGCACCGCCATGCTGGTCGGGCCCTCGCCCAGGCCGCCATATTCTTCCGGGATGGACAGCCCCAGCCAGCCGAGTTCGGCGAAGGTTCGCCAGTGGGCCGGGCTGAAGCTGCCTTGTTCGATGATCGGTCGGCGCGCTTCGAAATGGCAGTGCTTCTCCAACATCCGGCGGGCGCTGTCTTGCAGCATTTGTTGTTCTTCGCTGAGGTTGAAGTCCATGGTCAGAGTTCCAGAAATGAGCGGGCGATGATGGTGCGTTGGACCTCGTTGGCGCCGCCGTAGATGGTGGTGGCGCGCCGGTACATGAAGTCGGCGACGACCCCGGGCGCATGGGCGGGGCCGGGCGGCCAGGGCACGGCGGATTCGTGCGGGTCGGCGTAAACGTAGGCGCCATAGTCGCCAAGGGCCTCGACCTGCATCTCGCCGATTTTCTGCAGCAGCTCGGAGCCGCGCAGCTTGAGCAGCGAGCCGACCGGCAGGCGTGAGCCTTGATCCTTTTCGGTGAGCGCGCGCAGGGTCATCATTTCCAACGCCTGGAAATGCACCTCCAGTTGCGCCAGGCGGCTGGCGACGCCGGGGTCGTCAAGGCGGCGGGAGCCGTCGGCGCGGGGCAGGGCGAGCATCCGCCGCAGTTTCATCAGGTTGCTTTTGTTGAGCGGCACTTCGGCGCTCGAGGCGCGCTCGTTGTCGAGCAGAAACTTGGCGTAGTTCCAGCCTTGGCCTTCTTCGCCGATGAGGTTGTCGAGCGGTACGCGCACGTCTTCAAAGAGGGTTTCGTTGAGGCTGTAGCCTTCGCCGATGTCGATGATCGGGCGAATGCTGACCCCCGGCGCATGGGCGTCGACGACGATCATCGAGAAGCTGCGCTTGGCGGTGAGGTCAGTGCGTGCCAGCACGCAGATCACCTCGGTGTTGTGGGCGTAGGAGGTCCAGATCTTGCGGCCGTTGATGACGTATTCATTGCCGTCGCGCACCGCCCGTGTGGCCAGCGAGCCGAGGTCGGAGCCCGCATTGGGCTCGGAGAAGCCCTGGGCCCAGAAAAGCTCGCCGGTCAGAATCGGCAGGCCGAAGCGCGCCTTGCATTGCTCGTTGCCAAAGGTCATCACCACGGGGCCGAACATGCGCAGCCCGGCGACATCGACCGGGGGGGCACCGGCCAGCGCGCATTCCTCCTCGAAGATGAACTGCTGCAATTGCGACCAGCCGGTGCCGCCCCAGGCCTTGGGCCAGTTGGCTCCGGCCCAGCCCTGGGCATGCAGCAGGCGCGTCCAGTGGCGCATGTCTTCGCGCAGAAAGTGGTAGCCCAGGCGGTTGCGCTCGGCCATGTCGGGGGGCAGTTGCTCGCGCAGGAACTGGCGCACTTGCTGGCGAAACAGATCATCAGCAGGGTCGGGTCTCAAATCCATCACTTGGTCCTTTTTACAAACGGCTCGGCGGCGCTAACCGCGGGTACGCGCCGGGCATCAGCGCAGTGCGGTGTTGAAGGGCTGGCCCTTGTCGGGACGGTGATCCTGGGGCAGGCCCAGCACGCGTTCGGCGAGGGTGTTGAGCAGGATTTCATCGGTGCCCCCGGCGATGCGCACACTGGGGTCGAGCCAGGCATGGGTGAAGTCGCGGCTCGACAGGCTGTCAGCGGGCAAACGCAGCGCCTCAAGGCCCAGCAAGTCCATCGCCAGTGCCCCGAGTTGCTGGCGCGTGCGGCCGATCAGCAACTTGCGGATGGCGCCTTCGGGGCCCGGTTCGCGCCCCGCTGCAATGGCTGCCATGGCCCGGCTGTGGATGCTGCGCAGGCCCTGGCGTTCGACGAAGGCCTTGGCGATAGCCTGGCGTACTTCGCCATCAAGCAGCGCCGGGCGGCCGTTGAGGCGTGCGCCGCGGGCGAGTTCGACGAAGGCTTCAAGGGGCGGCGAGTCGGCGGTTTCGTCGGTGACGCCGTAGCGTTCGATCATCAAGGTCTCGACCGCCACCTTGAAGCCGCCGTTGACCTCGCCCAGGCGCTGGTCGTCAGGGATCAAGACGTTATCGAACCACACCTCGTTGAGGTCCGGGTGGCCGACCAGCCGACGCACAGGGCGCACGGTGATGCCAGGGCTGTGCATGTCGAGAAAGAAGTACGTCAGGCCGGCATGCTTGGGCAGCGATGGATCGGAGCGGGCGATCACCACGCCCCAGTCCGCCAGCTGCGCCCAACTGGTCCAGAGCTTCTGGCCATTGAGGCGCCAACCGTTGTCGACCCGTTCGGCGCGCAAACGCAACGCCGCGAGGTCGGAGCCGGCAGCGGGCTCGGAAAACAACTGGCACCAGATGTGCTCGCCGCGGATGGCCGGGGGCGCCAGGCGCTCCTTGAAGGCTTCGCTGGCATAGCGCAGGAAGATCGGCAGCGGGTTGCTGAGGCTGATGGAGTAGTAGACGGTGGGGAGGTCGTACTTGAGCTCTTCTTCACTGAAAATGATCTTGTCCAGCTCGCTGCCACCGCCGCCGCCGTAGTGCTCGGGCAGGTTGATGGCGGCGTAGCCGTGACGGGCCTTGAGGGCCTGCCAGGCGCGGCCCAGGGCGACGTCTTCGGCCAGCGACAGGCCGCGGCGGGCGGCGCCGCTGAAATCGACCGCGTGGGCGGCCAGCCATTGGCGCGCGGTGGCGCGGTAGTGCGTGTCATGTGTCATGGGGGAGGCCCTATGGGTGGTCCGCAAGGTCAAAGCCCAGCTGAGCGAGCAACGCGTCGCGCCAGGTTTGTTGGCTGCCCAGCTCCAGCGCCAGGCTGCGCGAGCGACGGTAGTAGTGGTGGGGCCAGGCTTCCCAGGTCACGCCCAGGCCGCCATGAATCTGGATGTTTTCCCGCGCTGCGGCTTCGTAGGCGTCGATGGCCGCCAGGCGTGCGCCGATCGTCAGCGCCGCTGCCTGCGGGTCGTCCTGCTCAAGGGCATTGAGCGCATCGAGGGCGCAGCCCCGGGCGATTTCCACACGCGCATAGACGTCCGCGACCTTGTGCTTGATGGCCTGGAAGCGCCCGATCGGCTGACCGAAGGCCACTCGCTCCAGGGCGTAGTCGCGGGCCATGAGCATGCAGGCACTGGCGCCGCCGATCTGTTCGAACGCGGTGGCCAGTGCGGCCAGGTGCAACCAGTGGCGGGCAGGCTGCTGGCTGTGTCTCAAGGGGTGGGCGTGGGCGCCGTCGAACTGCAGGCCCGCGTAAGCCCGAGCGTTGTCGAAGGTCGGCGCGACGTCGCGCTGCACGCCCGGCTGATCGAGCCCGACCCACAGCAGAATGTCGTCAGTCCCGGATTTGGCGCAGACCAACGCGTAGTCCGCCACGGCGGCGAAGGCGAGCAGGCCGGTACTGCCATAAAGTGCGCCCGCTTGCCAGCGCAACGCGGCGGGGGCGTCTGCGTCGTCATGCTGCGGGCGCCCCAGGCCCAGGCACGCGATGGCTGCTCCGCTGCTCAGTACCGCCACCGGCTCATCGATCAGCAGCGGCTCGCCGCTGTCCAGCAGCGCCGCGGCCGCCACCGCATTACCCACCAACGGCAGGGACGCGGTGTGGCTGCCCAGCGCTTCCATCAGCACGCATAACCCACGCCAGCCCAGGCCGATACCGCCCGCGGCTTCCGGCACGGCGATGGCCGGCCACACTTGCTCCACGGCGGCGCCCCACAGGGCGGTATCGAACTGCCCGGGTGCTTCTAGCAGCTGCTTGAGGTGTTCGGGCGTGGCGCTGTGCTTGAACAGCCGGAGCGCCTGGTCGCGAATCAGTTCCAGGGTCCCATCGACATCGTCGGTCACGGTGTTTTCCTTTCGGGTCTGCGGAAAAATCCCGTCGAGAACAGTAATAAACTGACGGTGTGTAAGTTATACATTCACCTTTTGAGGCTGGCAAGCAGGGGCAAGCAAAACGTTTTTAGGGGTGTTAGTGACATGTGGCGCACCGAGCTTGTGTTATCAGGATAAAAAAACTAACTACTTGACAGTTTGTTTGAGCTGGCTGATCTTGTTGGCCAGTGATGTTTTGGATGACAAGAGTCCCAGGAGGACCCCATGACGTACTCGCATATCAGCTATGAAGTGCTCGGCCCCGTGGTTCGGGTCTGTCACAACCGCCCCGACGCTGCCAACGCCGAATCCGAGGCGTTGCTCGACGAGCTGGACGACGCCCTGGAGCGGGCTAAAAACGACCCCGAGATCCGTGTGTTGATTCTCGGCGGCAAGGGCAAGCATTTTTCCTCGGGGCATGATCTGGTTGACGGCATCGCCACTCGAGCGCACTTCACGCCCGAGCAGATCTACATGTGGGAGCAGGAGCACTATCTGGGCAATGCCATGCGCATTCGCGACTTCCCCAAGCCGACCATCGCCCAGGTACAGGGCGCCTGCATTGCCGGCGGGCTGATGGTGGCCAACATGTGCGATCTGATGGTCGCCAGCGAAGACGCTTTTTTCAGCGATCCGGTGGTTCACAGCCTGGGCGCCGCCGCCGTGGAGGTGCTGGTGCATCCCTGGGTGATGGGCATGCGCAAGGCCAAGGAATTCCTGTTTACCGGCGAGCGCATCGGCGCCGCCGAAGCCAAGGAGTGGGGCATGGTCAACCATGTGGTGCCCCGCGACTCGCTGGAGGAGTTCACCCTGCGCCTGGCCAACAAGATCGCCGAGGCGCCGCCGGTGGCGATGCATGTGCTCAAGCGCTCGCTCAACCGCACGGCCGATATCCAGGGCTTTCGCAATTCGGTGATGGCGCATTTCGACAGCCACGTGTTTACCCATGCCACGGTCGAGCACAAGGAGATGGTCGCGCGCGGCATGAAGGCGTCGATGGCGGCGGTCAAAAACAGCAGCAACTGACGCCAGCCGCTGTGCGCTGGCCGTCCTGCGGTTTACCCCTTCGTTCACTCAAGGACCGTTGTCATGGATGTCGAGTTACTCAAGGCGTGGCCCTTTGCGCCGATGCTCAAGCGCTATAGCGGCGCAGATGCCATCGCCTTTGCCAAAGGCTTCGGTGCCGGATTGCCCGGTCCGCTGTCTGCGCAGGATCAGCCGTTCATCCAGGTCCTCGGTTTGCAGGCGTTGCCGGCAATGGCGGTGGCCCTGGCGGACGGTGAATTCTGGCAGCGCGATCCACGGGCCGGCCTGCATTGGCAACAGATCGTGCATGCCGAAGAAGCCATCACCCTGTATGCACCCTTGCCGGTGGAAGGCCGCGTGGTGGTCACGCGCGCCATCGAGGCCCTTTATGATCGAGGGCCGCAGCGCGGCGCCTTGTTCGTCGAGCAGCAGACGCTCAGTGACGACCAGGGCCAGCGCCTGGCGACGGTGCAGGTCAAGACCATCGCCCTGGGCGACGGCGGCTTTGGCGGCGACCCCGAGCCGTTGCGCGAGCGGGTGAGCATTCCCGAGCGCGCACCGGACGCCGAAGTCGAGATGCTCACGCCGTTGGCGCAGGATGCGCTGTTTCGCCTGCCCGCAGAGTTTGCTGTGGCAGCCCAGGATTCGACGGCGACGGTGTTGCGGGGGTTGTGCGGGTTCGGCCTGGCCTGCCGCGGTGCGCTGTACCTGCTGTGCGGCAATCGGCCCGAGCGCTTGCGCCATTTGAGCGTGCGTTACACGGCAGCCCTGCATGCCGACGAGACGGTGCGGGCGCAGGTGTGGCACACCGGGCCGGGCACGGCGCTGATGCGGCTGTGGTCGGTGCAGCGCAACGTGGCGATTCTCAACCACTGCCAGGTGGTGTTCGACGATGGATGAAGCCGCTGACGCGGTGTCGGCGGGCGAGGAGCGGGCAGTGGACGATTCGCCACGTGGCGGGCGGGCACTGCTGACCTTCACGGTGCTGCTATCGGCTTTTTCTGCTGCCATGTCGGCGGTGATCATGAATATCGGCTTGCCGGCGATCATCGATGCCCTCGGTGCCCGGCAAGCCACGGCCCATTGGTTGATCACCGGGTTCACCGCCTCGGGCACGCTGTCGATGCTGCTGGCGCCCTGGAGCGCGCGGCGTTTTGGCGTGCGACGTACCTTCATGAGTACTTTGCTGGTGTTCATCCTCGGGTGCGCGGCCTGTGGGCTGAGTACCAGCCTGGCGGTGCTGATCGCCAGTCGCATCGTTCAGGGCATGGCCAGCGGCTTGATCACCACTCTGGGGGTGGTTGCGCTCTCTGCGGCATACCCCGAGCACCAACGTGGCCGAGCCATGGCGGTGTTCGGCATGGGCGTGGTACTGGCGCCCATGCTCGGCCCGGCAGTGGGCGGGCTGCTGATGCAGGTGTGGGGCTGGCGGGCGTTGATGTGGATGCCGTTGCCGTTCTGTGTGGTGGCGCTGTGGACGGCGCGCGTGGCCCTGCCTGCGCAGGTTGCACACACCGGCGCTGCACCCCCCTTTGATTGGGGCGGGTTCGTGTGCTTGACGGCCACGCTTTGCCTGTTATTGGGTGGCATGACGCAGTTGCAGCTCAATGGCTGGCCGCCGGCCTGGACGCTGGCTTGGGGCAGTGCGCTATTGGCGCTGGGGACCCGTCTCGTGCGCCAGGAGCTGAGCTGTCGGATGCCCCTTGTCGATCTGCGCCATTTTCGCGTGTTGCCCTTTGCGGCAGCGGGCTGCGTGTCATTCGTCTACGGCTTTGGGGTGTGGGGCTCGGCCTATGTGCTGCCAATGTTCCTGCAGGTCGTGGGCGGGCGCTCGCCACTCGACACCGGGCTGATGCTGTTGCCGGGCGGGCTGGTGATGCTGTTGATGATTCCCGTGGCGGGGCGCATGGCTGATGCCCGCGCCCCGCAGTGGGTGGTGGCCGGCGGCTTGCTGTGCTTTGCCATTTCGTTCACGGCGCTGGCGCTGGTCGCGGATGTCGGCAGAGCGGCTTCGACCCTGCTGATCGTCGCGCTGATCACCTTTGGTCGCGGCCTGGGGCTGGGCATGGTGATCCCCGCACTGGATGCCACCGCCAGCCGTACCCTGCCGCCAGCGGCGATGGCCGAAGGGTTGGCACTGATGAATTTCCTGCGCCAACTGGGCGGCGCCCTCAGCCCGGGTTTGCTGGCGCTGGTGCTGGAGGCTCGGGTGGCGGTGCGTGAGCAGCCCGGCGTCAATCATGAATGGGCGAGGGCGCTGGGCTATCAAGACACCTTGATGGTGCTGGGTGTGTTGTTCGTGATTGCCGCCGTCCCGGCCTGGAAAATGCGCCCTCACGGTTGAAGAGCCCACTGGTCTGCCGGGCCAGTGGGTTCGTCGCAGTCAGCTGGCGTTGTGCCGCCGCGCCAACGCGCCACCCTCGAGCGCCTGCAAGGCGGCATCACCGACCACCACCGGGCGGCCGACTTCAGCGGCCAGTGCCACGGCGGCTTCTACCATCTGCCGGTTGCCCAGGGGCGAGGTGCCGGCGGCGTCCTCGATCCCGACCCGCAGATGGCCGCCACGCTCAAGGGCGTAGCGGGCCAGCGGGCTGTCCAGCAATGCGTCACCCATCAGGCCCACCGACCAGGCTAAAGAGGTGCCATCGAGCATGTCCAGGTAGGCATCCAGCGCCGAGCGGGTCGGTGGCAAGCCGAAGTTCAGCGCCTTGCGGCCCAGATGAATCAAGCTATGGCGCCCGCCGAAGTACAGCTTCACCAGCGAGCCGCGGGGCAGGTTGCCCGCCGCTGCATGGGCGAGTACCCAGCGCAGGTTGTAGGGCTCGTAGATGCCGATCGCCAGCGGTTTGCCGTACTCGTGCGCCAGCGTGAGGATGTAGTTGGCATCGTCGAAGGTGGCCTGCACCTTGTTGTCGCCCAGCGGCAGGCCGGCGGCGTCCAGTTGCCCGGAATTGGCCCGCCCGGGGTCCACGGGCAACAGGTCGATGGCACCGGCTTGCAGCAGCGGCGCGAAATGCCCGACACGGCCCTGCACGCTGTCTTCCTTGAGAAAATCGGGATACAGCAGCGCGGCGCGATGGCGCTGTTTGATCGCCTGGCCCATGCCGCGCATTTCGTTGATGGAGCTGGGTGAGTCGAGACGAAAATCATGGTGGTGATGAATGATCGCCGCGCCGGCGGCATGGCAGTCGCTGGCCTCGCGGGCCATGGCGGCTTCGTCCCACACCGGTTCGCCAAAGCGGAACGGGCAGATGGCGGCTTCGATGAGCAGAGGGGGGAGGGGGGTGGCGGGCATCGGGATTCTCCTTGTTGTACGTATGCCGGGTGTGCTCGAGTATAACTGATAGATCGACAGTTATGGCGAGTCTTGATGTCAGAGGCGGGTGGTCAGTGGCCGCCCAAGGCTATATAATTTTGATTACTGCAAAACTGTCAGTTTCTGCCAACCCCACGGTTTACGTGGCCTTCGGCGTATCGATGCGAGAGATTCATGGACACAGCGGTCACCACCAACAAGCAAGGGCAGGCACTGGGCCCTAAAGGCCAGGCCACTCGTCTGAGGCTGATGCACGCGGCGGGAAAACTTCTCAAGACGATGTCTCCGGTCGAGATGACAGCCGTCTCCATCGCCAAGATCGCCAAGACGTCTTCGGGCACCTTCTACATGTACTTCGACGACATCAAGGACGTGCTCTACGCCCTCAGCGAGTCGGCCGGCCATGACATGGGCAGCGCGCTCGAGGTGCTGGACGAGGTCTGGGAGCTGGATCGCCTGGAGGTGCAGGCCGTGCGGCTGGTCGAGGTCTTCAATCAGGTGTGGGACAACCACCGGGAGATCCTGCGCTATCGCAACATGGAAGCCGACCGCGGTGATTCCAACTTCGAGAAGCTGCGCATGGATGTCTACGTGCCCTTCGTCGAGTTGCTGGCGCAGCGCATGATTGGCATGTGCCCCACCGACAACAAGATCACCCGTGGCGATGCCCGCGCCCTGGCGTCGGTATTGCACGGCGCCATGGAACGCATGGCGACCACCGACCCGGATGTGGTCAACAAGGGCGTCGGCACCCGCCGCCTGCTCGCGGCGCAGGCCCGGGTGGTGGTGCAAGTGATCGCCTCGAGCTGCAATCACCCCGAGCCCCTGTCCAGGGACTGAGCCGTCCGGCGCAGCCTTCACGCTGCGCCGGCCTCGCTCGAAGCTCAAAGCTCAAAGCTCGAAGCTCAAAGCTCAAAGCGCCAGCGTGAACACCGGCAGCCACACATCCTCGCGATGCTCGAAGGCCACGCGCACCCGCTGGCCGATCTGCACCTGCTCCACCGGTACGCCGACCACATTGGTGGTCAGACGCAGGCCCGGCTGCTCGTCGAGCTCGACGATGGCGATCGCATACGGCAACTCGATACCTGGCACCCAGGACTGATGGTTGATGGTCACCGCCTGCACGGTCGCCATGCCGCTGACGGCGGCAGGGGCCAGGTGCATCTGCTGGCACACAGGGCAGATCGGCGCCGGCGGATGGACCCAGTGTTCGCAATCGGCGCAGCGCAAGACCTGCAAGGTGCCGGTCTGGCCGCTGGTCCAGAAGAAGCGGTTGGCGTCGTCGAGTTGCGGCAAGGGGGTAAAGCTCAGGTGGCTCATGAACGGCTTCCTCGGATTGAAGCTTCTTGTGGGAATAAAACGCTGCGGCTATCCAATAACTGATTGGTTGTTGTTTATAGTCCAGCCCGCTGCCGCTGGCAAGCGATCTCCTCTGGCGCCGCCACCTTAGCCAGTTCAGGCGACTCTCTGGGTGAGCTCTTTACACAAAAAGAATGATCTACAGCTTGATAAATGACGATTAGTCAGTTAAAAATCTCCCCAGCGGATAAAAACAACGAACCGTAAAGGATGAGGAGAGAGTCGATGAATCGCCCATTGGTGGTCATTACTGGCGCAGCGGGAGGCCTGGGTCGGGTCGTCGCACAGACGTTCGCCGATCACGCCCGGCTGGTGCTGCTGGATATCAGCGAGGCGGCGCTGGTCAAGGCCTTTGGCCCGCAGCGCGAGGGCCTGCACCTGATCGCCGTGGACCTGACCAACGCCGGCGCAGTGCAGGACGCCCTGCAACCGGTGTTCGATCGCGAGGGGCCAGCCGCCGTGCTGTGCAACCTGGCAGGCGGCTTCGACATGGGCCCCGCCGTGCACGAGACGGCCGACCAGGCCTGGCGCCAGTTGCTCGACTTGAACGTCGCCACCTTGATCAACGCCTGCCGCAGTGTGGTACCTGGGATGCTCGCTGCTGGCACCGGCAAGGTCATCAATGTGGCTGCAGCGGGTGCGGTCAGTGGCGCCGCTCACAAGGGAGCCTACTGCGCATCCAAAAGCGCGGTGGCGCGCCTGACCGAGTCCATGGCGCTGGAGTTGCGCGGCCAGGGCATCAATGTCAACGCCATCGCCCCCAGCATCATCGATACCCCCGCCAACCGCGCCGCCATGCCCGATGCCGACCCCGGCGATTGGGTGTCGCCGCAAAACCTCGCCGACATCATCCAGTTTCTCGCATCGCCCCAGGCCAGTGCCGTCCATGGCGCCGTGATCCCGGTGGTGGGGTTGTCCTGATCGTTGGTGCGGCAGGGACGCCGCAAGCTGTCGCTGATAAATGTTTCTCATGGTATCCGCTGGTGGTCTCGCGCTATTGTCATGGCGCCTATGAGCCCGCACAGCCAACAACAATAAAAAATGCATGAGGCTTGCTGACATGAAACTAGAGTGCTCCCCCCTGCGAGGCGTCCAGCTGCGCGCCCGCTCGTTGTGTACCGCATCGACTATCGCCCTGGCCGCCAGTGCCGCACCCGCGTATGCGGTCAGCCTGGATGTCGGCAACACCGACTGGGATGTGCGTTGGGACAACACCTTGCGCTACAACGCCGGCTGGCGCGCCGAGGGCACCAACAAGGCCTTCGCCAACAGTTCGGCCTATGACGAAACCGAGCGCAAGTTCGGCAAGGGCGACATGGTCCTCAACCGCGTCGATGTCCTCAGTGAATTCGATGCCGTCTATCAAGGCCGCCATGGCGCACGCTTGAGCGTCGCCGGCTGGTACGACCAGGCCTACAACGACGACAAGGTCGAGCACAGCTCTGCTTATCCCAGCAGCTACAGTAATGATCGCTACTCGGGCTTTACCCGGCGTTTTACCGAGGGGCCGTCGGGGGAGATTCTCGACGCCTTCGTGTTCAGCGGCTTTGATGTGGGCGACACCAGCGTTGACGTGCGCCTGGGCAAGCACACCGTGTACTGGGGTGAGTCGCTGTTCAACGCGGCGCAGTCGATCGCCTACTCGCAGTCGCCCCTGGATGGCCTCAAGGCGGCCTCCAGCCCAGGCATCACCGCCAAGGAAACCTTCCTGCCGGTGCAGCAAATCTCGATGCAGGTCCAGCCCACACCCGACCTGACCCTGGCAGCGCAGTACTACCTGCAATGGGCACCTAACCGCTTGCCTCAAGGCGGCACCTATTTCGGTGCCACCGATTCGCTGTGGGAAGGCCCTGAGCGGCTATTTTTGGGCTACGGCGCGGGCGGCGTGCCGATCTTCGCCAACAAGGACGGCAACGACAAACCGACCCAGGGGCCGGGCAACAACTACGGCCTGTCGGCGCGCTGGAGCCCGGACTGGCTCAAGGGCACGGCGGGCATCTACTTCCGCCAGTTCGACGAAACCCAGCCTTGGGCGCCGGTGCTGGTGGTCAATGCCGATGGCACGCGCAACTATCACCTGGCCTATGCCCGCGACACGCGCTTGCTGGGCTTCAGCCTGAACAAGGAACTGGGCGGTTTCAGCGTGGGCTCCGAGTTGAGCTTTCGCAAGAACACCGCGCTGGTCAGCAGCACCTCGTTTGCCGCCGCCGGCGATACCACGGGCCACGAAGGCGCACGCGGCAACACCATGCACTTCCTGCTCAACGGCGTTTACCTCTTGCCCCAGACCCCACTGTGGGTGGGCGGTACCTTCCAGGCCGAGCTGGCCTACGCTCATTTGCTCTCGGTGACCGAAAACAAAGAGCTGTTCAAGGGTGAGGGCTACGCCGGCTGCCCGACCGGGCAGAACCGCAAGGAAGGCTGCGCCACCGACGACGTGGTCTCGGCGCAACTGGGCTTTCGTCCCGAGTGGTCGCAGGTCCTGCCCTGGGGCGGCAACCTCGCGGCGCCCATGTCCCTGGCCTATGGCATCTACGGTAACGGCGCGACGCTGGCCAGCGGCAACGAGGGCTCGGTGGTCTGGTCGATGGGCCTTGAGGCCAACTTCCGCCAGAAGTACATCGTGACCCTCAAATACAACGATTCCCATGCCGCCTACAACACCAGTAACAACATCGTCACCACCACCAACGGTAACGCCGTGCAGAACAACCACGGCTGGGTTTCGCTGGCGCTGCAGACCACATTCTAATAAGCAGGAGAGCACCATGAATTTGTTGAAAAACTGTCTGCTGGCCGCATTGCTTCCCGTCGTGTGCCTGGATTTCGCCTTGGCGGCGCCGACTGCCGAAGAAGCCGCCCAGCTGGGTAAAAATCTGACCCCACTGGGGGCGATCAAAGCCGGCAACGCCGACGGCACCATCCCTGCCTGGGAAGGCGGCCTGTGCAAGCCGGTGGCCGGCTACAAGCCCAAGGACCCTGCCGGCGGCTGGCCGTACATCGACCCCTGGGCCGCAGAAAAACCGCGCCTGGTGATCAATGCCGCGAACATGGCGCAGTACGCCGACCAGCTGACCGAGGGCACCAAGGTCATGCTGCAGCGCTACCCGGACACCTACCGCCTGGACGTGTACCCGACCCACCGCTCGGCGTGCTTCCCGGACTACGTCTACAAGAACACCATCGAGCGCGTCATGAGCCCCAAGCTCAGCGGTACCGCGCCGGGGGTGGTGGGCGCCCACGCGCAGATTCCGTTCCCGGTACCCCACGACGGCTTTGAAGCCATGTGGAACTCCCTGCTGCGCTATGTGCCGCCCTACGAGACCTTCGACTTTACCCAGTACGTGATCGACAGCGCCGGCAATCGTAGCGTCTCCAACGGCAGCACCACCCAGGAAGAACGCCAGTACTGGGACAACAACCTGCCCGAGTCCACTGAAACCACCTACTGGAAAACCATCGCCACGCAAAGCGAGCCGCCGTCTCAGGCCGGCACCAAGAACATGCGCTGGCAGTACGTGCGCATGGACCTGCACGACCCGCAGAACTGGAGCTACGTGCCCGGCCAGCGCCGCGTCCGCCTGGCGCCGGAGTTCACCTACGACACCGTCTCGACCACTTCCGGCGTGCTGTTCTTCGACGAGATCAACGGCTTCGACGGCAAGATGGACAAGTACGACTTCAAGCTGCTCGGCCGCAAGGAAGTCTACGTCCCGTACAACAGCTACCGGCGCTTCCTCACGCCGCAGGACAAGGCCCATGGCGTGCACCACATCCTGCCCGAGGCCCAGCGCTGGGAGCTGCATCGCGTGTGGGTAGTCGAAGGCACGCTCAAACCGGGCGAGCGTCATGCGCAGTTGAAGAAGAAGTTCTACCTGGACGAAGACAGCTGGGCGATCCTCGCTTACGTCGGCTTCGATCACCAGGACAAGCCCAACCGTTACTACGAAGGCCCGACCTTCCCGGCGTACGACGTCTCGGCGCTGCGCACCAACGGCATCTACGACCTGTACGACCTGAGCACCGGCAAGTTCACCACCCAGGCAGTACCGGGTGGGCGCGGCATTGGCCATCTCGTCCACGAGCCGTGGTCGGCCAATACCTACAGCCCGACCGGCCTGGCGGGGCGCGGCGTGCGCTGATGGGCGGCCGGCGGTGCGAGCCGCCGGCCTGTGCGTGAAGGCTTCGACAATGGTCGCAGCCGGCCTGGAGAATAATAAAATGCGTCCAAGGTTAATGTTTGCAGGCATGTGCATGGCGGTGGCGCTGGTGGCCCACGCCGGCACTGCCGCGTTTGTCGATCCGTTGCAGGCCGCAGCGCCCATCGATGCGATGACGAGCGATTCGCTCACCAGCAGCGGCCAGCTGAGCGCGATCGCCAAGGCCGGCACGCGCCTGGTGGCGGTCGGTTTGCGCGGCTTGATCGTCCTCTCCGACGACCAGGGCAAGAACTGGCGGCAGGTACCCGTGCCGGTCAGCAGCGACCTGCTCGCCGTGCAGTTCGTCAGCCCGAGCAAGGGCTGGGTAGTGGGGCAGGACGGGGTGGTATTGCACAGTGACGATGGCGGCGAGCATTGGCTGCGCCAGTTCGAAGGCAATGCGGCGCACGCGGTGGCCGTTGCGCACTTTCAAGGGTTGATCAAGGCAGGGGAGCCCACCGCCGAACAGGCATTGAACGATGTGGAGCTCAACTATGCCAATGGCCCCGAACAGGCGTTGCTCGACCTGTGGTTCGAGGACGAACAGCACGGTTTTGTGGTGGGCTCGTTTGGCACCTTGTTCGCCACCGACGATGGCGGCGCCACCTGGCAATGCTGGATGGACCGAGTCGAGGCGCCGGAGTTGCTGCACCTCAATGCCATTCGCGGTATCGGCGCGACGGTGTACATCGCCTCCGAGCAGGGTTTTGTGTTCAAGCTCGATCGCCAGCAACAGCGCTTCATGGCGCACGAGACCGGTTACCCCGGCAGTTTCTTCAGCCTGGCCGGGTTCGGCAACACCGTGGTGGCGTTCGGGCTGCTGGGCAACGCCTGGCACTCCGTCGATGGCGGCGACAGCTGGAAAAAAGTCGAGACCGGCACCCAAGGATCATTCACCAGCACCCTGGCGCTGGACGATGGCCGCCTGCTGGCAGTGACCCGCACAGGGCAATTGCTGGTGAGCGCCGACCAGGGTCAGCATTTCAGCGCCGTAGCGATCCCGCGCCCAATGCTGTTGACCGGCCTCGCGGCCACCGGCGACACCGCCACGCTGGTCGGTCTGGGTGGCGTACAGGCCGCCAGCCTGACGGTTGCCAAGTAGTGAAACGCCTTACCATAAGAGAGTCCTCATGAAAATCGACCGTGAACAGGCGCCTCCGATCGTCCGCGATCCGCGCTACTTCGACACCGATGGCGGCAACTGGCTGGAGCGGCTGATCTTCAATCATCGGCTGCTGATGATCGCCATCTGCGTGGTGGTCACCGCCGTGCTGGGCTGGCAGGCGACCCAGCTTGAGGTCAACGCCAGCTTCGAGAAAATGATCCCGCAGTCGCACCCCTATATTCAGAACTACTTCCACAACCGCGAGGCCTTGCCCAGCGCTGGCAACTCGATTCGCGTGGTGGTCGAGAACACCCACGGGACCATTTACGACAAGGACTACCTGCTCGCCCTGCAGCGGGTCAACGATGCCCTGTACCTGATGCCCGGCGTCGACCGCAACTGGATGCGCGGCCTGTGGACCACCAGCCTGCGCTGGACCGAAGTCACCGAGGCCGGCTACCAGGGCGGCCCGGTGATGCCCGATCGCTGGGACGGCTCGGCGCAGAGCATGGAGCAGCTGCAAGCCAACATCAGCCGCGCGAACATCGTCGGCAGCTACGTGGCCAGCGACCTCAAGTCATCGATGATCGTGGTGCCGCTGATCGGCATGGACCCGGACACCCGCCAGCCGCTGGACTACGGCGTGTTGAGCCGCGACATCGAGCAGAAGATCCGCACCCTGGGCAACGACAACGTGAAGATCCACGTGTCCGGCTTTGCCATCGTGGTCGGCGACCTGATCGCCGGGCTGCAGCAGGTGATGAAGTTCTTCGCCGTGTCGGTGCTGATCGCGACCCTGTTCGTGCTGCTCTACACCCGCTGCCTGCGCAGCACGGTGCTGCTGGTCAGCGCCGCGACGTTGGGCGTCATCTGGCTGTTGGGGCTGATGCATCTGCTGGGCTTCGTCCTGGACCCGTATTCGATCCTGGTGCCGTTTCTGGTGTTTGCCATCGGCCTGTCCCATGGTGCGCAGAAGATGAACGGCATCATGCAGGACGTCGGTCGCGGCATGCACAAATACGCGGCTGCGCGCTTTACCTTCCGCCGCCTTTTCCTCGCCGGCCTGACCGCGCTGCTGGCCAACATCGTCGGTTTTGCGGTGCTGATGATCATCGACATTCCGGTGATCCGCGACATGGCGCTGATCACCAGCGTCGGCGTCACGGTGCTGATTTTCACCAAGCTGGTGTTGATCCCGGTGATGCTGTCCTACACAGGGGTCAGCGAGAATGCCGCGCGCCGTTCGATCGCCAGCCAGGCCAATCGCCGCGGGCTGGGGCGCAAGTGCTGGGAGGCCCTGGCCAGCCTGACCGAGCGCCGTCGCGCCAGTGTGACCCTGGTACTGGCGGCGCTGTTGGTCGGCGGCGCGTTCTACCTGCGGGGCAATATCCAGATCGGCGACCTGGACGCCGGCGCACCGGAGCTGCGCAAGGATTCACGCTACAACCGCGACACCGCCTACATCACCGCCAACTATCGGCTGTCGGGCGATCCGTTCATCATCATGCTGAAAACCCCGCCGGGGGACTGCGAGAAATTCCAGACGCTAGTGGAGGCTGATCGGCTGGGTGCGGTGCTGCGGCGGGTGAAGGGCGTGCAGACCACGTTCTCCACCGCTGACGGCGCGCGAATGGCCACCTCGGGGATGTTCGAGGGCAACCCCAAGTGGTTGTCGATTACCCGTAACACCAGCACCTTGAGCCAGGCGGTGGCGAGTTTCAGGCGCGATCGCCCGGATCTGGTCGACCGTACCTGTGCGATCACGCCGATCATCGCCTACCTGGCCGATCACCGTGCCGACACCCTGACCGGCGTGGTCAACGCGGTCGAAGCCTTTGCGGCCAGCCATGACACCGACGGCCGGGTGTTCCAGCTGGCGGCGGGCAGCGCGGGCATCGAGGCGGCCACCAACATCGTCGTCAAGCACAGCTTCTGGATCATGCACTTCGTGCTCTACGGCGCGGTGACAGGCCTGTGCTTCCTGACCTTTCGCAGTTGGCGCGCGGTGCTGGTGGCCTTGATTCCCCTGGTCATCACCTCAGTCCTGTGCGAGGCGCTGATGGTACTGCTGGGCATTGGCATCAAGGTCTCGACCCTGCCGGTGATCGCCGTGGGTGTGGGCGTGGGGGTCGACTATGCGCTGTACCTGCTGAGCGTGCAGCTGACCTTGCAGCGCCGCGGCGTGCCGCTGGCCGAAGCCTACATGCGTTCGCTGGACTTCACCGGGCGCATCGTCGCGCTCGTAGGCTTGACCATGGCTGCGGCGGTGATTACCTGGGCCTGGTCACCGATCAAGTTCCAGGCCGACATGGGCATTTTGCTGACCTTCATGTTCGTCTGGAACATGATCGGCGCGCTGGTGCTGATCCCGGCCCTGTCGCACTTTCTGCTGCCCAGCGCGCCTGACCGCAGCCTTGAAGCGGCGCCATCTGCCGGTACAGCGGACGCCGAGCGTCCAGCCCCGGCGCGAGAAGCCCAGGGGGCGCTGGAACCCAGTGAAACCTTGACCCTGCAGCGTTACGGCGTGACCCGCCGCTAGCGTCGATTGGGGTCGCCTCGACCCTGTCCGACCCTTGTCGGACGGGGTTTTTTTGTTGGCGAAACAGCCCGTGGCACCGGCAAAAAAACCTCACGAATAGCGTCGACAGCGGGTTGACGGAATGACGCATCGGTGTCAATTTGAATTAGCTGACGAATCATCAGTAATTTCCATGACGGTCATTTCCCGACAATAAAAACAGTGACGACGGAGAACCCAATGAGCGCTTCCTATCTTCCTTCAGGCTGGACGGCGGGGCAGGCGGACACCATCAACGATGCCCTGCGCCGCGCGGTTGCCGCCCACGGCGAGCGGCTGTTCCTCGACGTGCTGGGCGAACGCTACAGCTATGCTGACCTGGACCGCGAAGCCTGCCGCCTGGCCAACGGTTTGCACGACCTTGGCGTCACCAAGGGGGACACGGTCGCGACCTTGCTGGACAACCATTTCGACGCTGTTGTGCTGTGGTTCGCGATCAACAAGCTGGGTGCGATCAGCGTACCGGTGAACACCGCCTACAAGGGTGAATTCCTGCGCCATCAGTTGGCCGACGCCGGGTCGGCGATCATCATTGCCGAGCACGATTACGTCGAGCGGGTGGCGCGGGTCGCCGACCCACTCGAGTCGTTGCGCAACGTCATCTATCGCGGCCCGCACCCCGAACACATCCAACTGCGCAGGCCCATGTTGCCGCTGGACGAACTGCGCAGCAGTGACAGCCGTGACCCTGACGTGCCGGTGGCGCCGGCCGACCTCGCCATGCTGATCTACACCGGCGGCACCACCGGGCCTTCAAAGGGCTGCATGATCACCCACAACTACGCCTGCAACGAAGCCCGGCAAATGGTGGTCTGCCTGGGGCGCACTGCGCAGTCCTTCACCTGGACGCCGCTGCCGATGTTTCACCTCAACGCCATCGTCACCACGGTGCTGTGCAACCTGATGCTGGGCGCCAAGGTGGCGCTGTACCCACGCTTCTCGGTGTCCAACTTCTGGCCGGAGATCGAACGCACCGGCGCCAACGAGGTGTCGCTGCTGGCCTCGATGTTCCCGCTGCTGGCGCAGGCGCCGGACAACGACGCCATGAAGCGTTGTTTTGGCCAGTTGCAGATCGTCACCGGTGCGCCATTTGCGCCGCAACTGCAAAAGATCTGGCGCGAGCGCTTCGGCATCAAAGCGGTCAACGGCGCCTGTTTCGGCCTCACCGAATGCGCGGTCGTGACCATGACCCCGTTCGGCGAACCCGAGCCGCCCAACAGCGCCGGCAAGATCTGCGAGTGGTTCGACATCCGTGTGGTGGACGACAACGACGTTGAGCTGCCGCGCGGTACGCCGGGGGAGTTGATCGTGCGCCCCTTGCAGCCCCACGTGATGTTCGAGGGCTACTGGCAGCGGCCGGCCGATACCCTCAAGGTCATGCGCAACCTGTGGTTCCACACCGGTGATATCGGCAAGCTGGACGAACAGGGGTTTTTCTACTTTCTCGACCGCAAGAAGGATTACCTGCGCCGCGGCGGCGAGAATATTTCCAGCTTTGAAATGGAAAAGACCTTCCAGGCCCACCCCGATCTGGCGGAAGTGGCCGTGCACGCGGTGTATTCCGAGCTGGCCGAAGACGAGGTAAAGCTCACTGCGGTATTGGCCGAAGGCGCCACGCTGGACGAGGCCACCTTGTGCCGCTGGGCCATCGAGCGCCTGCCGTACTTCGCCGTGCCGCGCTACATCGAGTTCGTCCAACAGGTGCCACGCAGCCCGGTGGGTCGGATTCTCAAATACCAGCTGCGCGATGCCGGGGTCACCGCCGGCACCTGGGATCGCAATGGCTCCGGTATTGAACTGAAAAAGCGCTGAGGATTTCGCCATGAGTACCTTCCCCAACAGCGAGCCGCACGCTGCGGCTCCACCTTGTGCCAGCGCCTTGATCGAGCTTATCGATGAGGTGACACGCCTGCGTGGCCGGGTTTTCGCGGCCCACAAACAGGCCGATGACGCGACGCAGATGGGTGGCCTGCAATGGCTGGTGCTGAGCGCCGTGGTCGGCGCTCGCGAGGCCCCGACCGTGGCGCGTATCGGCCGCAGCCTGGGCCACCCGCGCCAATCGATCCAGCGCCTGGCCGACGAATTGGTGCAGCGCGGGCTGATCGCGCAGCAGACCAACCCCGAGCATGCCCGGGCGCGCTTGCTGGTGCCGACGCTGGCCGGTCGCACGCTGCATCAGGCGCAGAGCCTGCACAGCCTGGACTGGGCCGCGCGGATTGTCGGCGACCTTGACCTGACGGCCCTGGAACACAGCATTGCGACCTTGCGCCTGCTACGCCAGCGCATTGAAGCCGATTACAAAAATACTCCCTTGAAGGGCTCTGCCTCATGAACATCCTGTCCTCTGAAAACACCCCGCTGGCGGATTTTGGCGGCTTGCTCGACTGGCCCAGGCTGCAAGCCTGGATCGAGCACAGCGAACTGCCTGGGCAAGGGCCGGTGACCGCCGCCCAGCAACTCACCGGCGGCTCGCAGAACAATCTGTTTTTGCTGACCCGTGGTACGGCGCGCTTCGTGTTGCGCCGCCCGCCCGCGCATCTGCGCGAGCACAGCAACGCCACCATCCTGCGCGAGGCGCGAGTGCTCAAGGCCCTGGCCGACAGCGACGTGCCACACCCGCGCTTGCTGGGCGCCTGCGACGATCCGACGGTACTGGGTGCCTGCTTTTTGTTGATGGCGCCGCTGCCGGGGTTTTCGCCGCTGGGTGAACTGCCGGGGCGCTATGCTCGGGACCCCGACTGGCGCGCGGCGATGGGCCCGGAGTTCGTGCGCGCAGCCGCAGCCCTGGCGCGGGTGGATCATCAGGCCGTTGGCCTGGCTGACTTTGGCAAACCGGACCACTGGCACAGTCGCCAGGTCGAGCGCTGGCGGGCGCAGCTGGACGGTTACCAGAGCCTGCCCGGTTATACCGGCGCGCATCTGCAACACATCGACAGCACCGCGCGCTGGCTGCAGGACAACCTGCCCACCGACGGCCGGATCGGCATCATCCATGGCGACCTGCAATGGCCCAACGCGATGTTCGCCTACGACCAGCCACGCATCGTCGGCTTGATCGACTGGGAGCTGTCGACCCTGGGCGATCCGTTGCTCGACCTGGCCTGGATTCTCTCCTCATGGCGCGAGCCGGGCGACCCGCAGGTGGGCGCTGCCGATCCGGTGGTACGGCCCTGGGACGGCTTCGACAGCCGCGCCGAGATGATCGCCCTGTATGGCGAGCTGACCGGGCGCGACATGCATTCGCTGCCGTGGTTCTTCGTACTGGCCTGTTTCAAGCTTGCCTGCATCCTCGAAGGGAGCCATGCGCGGTCCCTATCCGGCGGGCCGGGCAAACAGATGGGCGAGTTCCTGCACGACTACGCGGTCTGGCTGATGGCCAAGGCGCGGCAATTGACTATGTCCCTATAACTAACAAAACATCAGGAATAGCAGCCATGTGGGATGTCGAACCGCAATTTCAGGAAAAACTCGCTTGGATGAGGCGCTTTGTCGAGGAGGACGTGGTGGCGCTGGACGTGCTCTTCCCCTCGGTCAGCGTGGTCTACAACACGCGCCACGAGGTCTCGCGCGCGATCCTCAAACCGTTGCAAGCCAAGGTCCGCGAGCAGGGCCTGTGGGCCTGTCACCTGGGCCCGGAACTGGGCGGGCAGGGCTATGGGCAGTTCAAGCTCGGCCTGATGAACGAAATCATCGGCCGCTCGATCTGGGCTCCGACGGTGTTCGGCACGGCGGCGCCCGATACCGGCAACGCGGAGATCCTCGCCCTGTTCGGCACGGCCGAGCAAAAGGCGCGCTACCTGCAGCCCCTGCTCGATGGCGATATCGTTTCGTGCTTCTCCATGACCGAGCCGCAAGCGGGCGCTGACCCGCGCGAGTTCACCACCATGGCGGTGCGCGATGGCGAGCAATGGGTGATCAACGGCGAGAAGTGGTTTTCATCGAATGCGCGCTATGCCGAGTTCGTCCTGGTGCTGGCCGTGACCGCCCCCGAGGCGCCGATTCAGCAGCGCCTGTCGATGTTCATCGTGCCGACCGACAACCCGGGCCTCAAGACCATTCGCGACAGCGAGCACATGCTCGAGCGCGCCGAGCAGGATGAAGCCACCGAGGGCTATTTGCATTACCACGACGTGCGGGTGCCGCTTGACCATATGCTCGGTGGCGAGGGGCAGGGGTTCGCTGTGGCCCAGGCGCGGCTCGGCGGTGGCCGCGTGCACCATGCCATGCGCACCGTCGGCCAGTGCCAGCGCGCCCTGGACATGATGTGCGAGCGCGCTTTGAGCCGGCGTACCCAAGGCACCTTGCTGGCTGACAAACAGATGGTCCAGACGATGATCGCCGACAGCCATATCGAACTCGAGCAGTTGCGCCTGCTGGTGCTGCAGACGGCAGTGATCATCGATGCCAGCCACGGTGATCCACGGGCAGCGCGCAAGCATATCGCGATGGTCAAGGTGGCCATGGCCAAGGCCTATCACGACATCGTTCAGCGTGCCCTGCACCTGCACGGGTCGCTGGGCACCACCCTGGAATTGCCGCTGGCCTGGATGTGGATGAACGTGCCGACCATGGCCATCGCCGACGGCCCCACCGAGGTACACCGGTTTACCGTGGCCAAGGAATTGCTGCGCGGCTACACCGCCGCCCGCGGGCTGTTCCCCAGCGAACACCTGCCGCCCAAGATCGAGGCGGCCCGCAAGCGCTATGCCGAGCTGCTGCAACCGGCGCCTACGATGGATCGCCGTCACGCCTGAGGCATTCAACGGTTAACCGCGCGCGTGGCCTGCGGGGCATGCGCGCAAGGAGTTCATAGCGATGAAAACCGATTATTTCGACCTGTCGGGCAAGGTCGCCCTGGTCACCGGCGCCAGTCGCGGCCTGGGCTACGAGATGGCCATGGCCTTCGCCCGCCATGGCGCCGATTTGATCATCACCAGCCGCAAACTGGAGGCCTGCGAAGCGGTCGCGCAAGAGGTGCGGGCGCTCGGTCGGCGCGCGCTGGCCTATGCCTGCCACATGGGCGAATGGCAGCAGATCGAGGGGCTGGTCGATGCCGCCTATGCAGAGTTCGGCAAGGTCGACATTCTGGTCAACAACGCGGGTATGTCGCCCTTGGCGCCGTCCTCGCTGGAAACCAGCGAAGGACTGTTCGACAAAATCGTGGGGGTCAACTTCAGAGGGCCGTTTCGGCTAACCGCCCTGGTCGGCCCGCGCATGGTGGCGGCGGGTAGCGGCTCGATCATCATGATCAGCAGCACCGGCGCGCTGCGTCCGTCCCCGGCCTTCGCACCCTATGCCGCGGCGAAGGCAGCGCTCAACAGCATCACCACCTCGTTCGCGCTGGAGTACGGCCCCAGCGTGCGGGTCAACTGCATCAGCGCCGGGCCCTTCCTGACCAACATCTCCACGGCCTGGGGCGACCCGCAACACATCAACGACGGCGCCGCGTTGAAGCGCGCCGGGCGTCCGGAGGAGATCGTCAGCACGGCGTTGTACCTGGCCAGCGACTACTCGAGCTACACCAGTAATGCGCTGATCAAGGTCGACGGAGGTCTGGCGCCCTGAGGTCGAGCCACATAACGCAAAAAGCCCGGCATCGCTGCCGGGCTTTTCTCATGCGCGTGGGGGTCAGGCCACGCGCCGCGCCGCATCGCCGATCAGCAATTTGCGGGCGCTGCTGCAGTCCGCCAGCGGCCGGCCCACTTCGGCCACCAATCTGGCGGCGGCCTCCACCGTCTGGGCGTTGTTCAGATCGGTGCCGCCGGCGGTGTCTTCAACGCCCACCCGCAAGTGGCCACCGCGCTCCAGGGCGTGGCGGGCGATGGGGCTGTCGAGCAGCACGCCGCCCATCAGGCTGACCATCCAGGGCACCTGGCTGCCCTCCATCAGCCCCAGGTACACATCCAGCGCCTGCACGGTCGGCGGCATGCCGAAGTTGGTCCCCGGCACACGGTTGCCGCCCAGCACCCACTCACCGCCAAAATACAATTTGATCATCGAACCCGGCGGCAGTTTGCCGGCCTTGGCGAAGGCCATGGCCCAGCGCAGGTTGCCCGGCTCATAGATGCCGATCATCAGCGGCTGTTGCACCCGCTGGGCAAACTTCATTACCTCGACGCAATCGGGGTAGGTCGCGCCGTTCTGCACGTGCAGGGTCGGCAGGCCGTCTTCATCGAGGAAGCCGAACTGGGTCAGGCCCGGGTCCAGCGAGATCATGCGCAGCACGCCGGCGTCGGCCATGGGTTGCAGGTGTGCGTTCTTTTCCCAGGTGGTGTCGCCGCGCAGGTAGTCGGCGTACAGAAAGGCGTCGGGATAGGCCTGCAGCAGCTCGCGCTCGATGCGGATGATCTGCGCGGTGGCGTCGCTGCGCGATTGGCGAAAGTCGTGGTGGTGGTGAACGATGGCGGCGCCTGCGGCAAGGCTGGCCATGCCTTCGTTGATCATCTGTTCGGTGCTCAGCAGCGGTTCGCCTTTGCGCAACGGCGTCACTGCCGATTCGAGAATCACAGGCGTGTTTTGGTACGAGGTCATGGGGTGTCTCCTTCAGCGGCGTTGTTGTTATTGGACGGGAGCGATGGATATGGTCTTGGGGCGGATGAATTCATCCAGGCCGGGCTTGCCGCCTTCGCGGCCGAAGCCGCTCTCGCCCTGGCCACCGAAGGGGCTGTGGGCGGGCACCGGGAAGGCGCCGTTGACGTAGACCGAGCCTGCCTGCAACTGCTCGGCGACCCGGTGCACGCGGCTGACGTCTCGGCTGTGGAGGTAGGCCGCCAGCCCGAAGCGGGTGTTGTTGGCGATGGCGATGGCGTGGGCTTCGTCGTCGAACGGGATGACGCACAGCACCGGCCCGAAGACCTCTTGCTGGGCGAGGTCGGAGTCCGGGTCGACGTCGGCGAACAGCGTCGGCTCGATGAAGTAGCCGTTGGCGAGCTCACCGCCCATGCGCGCACCGCCGAGCAGCAACCGCCCGTCGCCGGCCTCGGTGGCGCGCTGGATCATGCCCAGGATGCGCTCGCAGGACGCGGCATTGATGACCGGCCCGAAGCTCACCGTCGGGTCGCTGGGGTCGCCGCAAGGCAGTTGTCGTGCGGCACTCACCAACTTGTCGAGGAAACTGGCGTAGATCTGCCGTTGCACCAGGATGCGCGAGCCGAGAATACAGGCCTGGCCGCTCATGGCGCTGAGCCCCATGGCCACCGCATCGCGCACTGCGGCGTCGAGCTCGGCGTCGGCGAACACGATATTGGCCGACTTGCCGCCCAGCTCCATCACCGAGGGCTTGAGGTGCGCGGCGCAGGTGGCGAGGATCTTGCGCGCTGTGGCCGGGCCGCCGGTGAAGGTGACTTTTTCGACCTGCCGATGGGCCACCAGCGCATCGCCGGCCGCGGCGGTGCCGGGCAGGGTATTGATGACCCCCGCCGGGATACCCGCTTCACGGGCCAGGCGGGTGAACAGCTCGGGGGTGAAGGGCGTGTGTTCCGAAGGCTTGATGACCACGCAGTTGCCGGCAGCCAGTGCCGGGATGACCTTCATGCACAGCGACACCAGCGGCACGTTCCAGGTGATGATCACGCCGATCACGCCGTAGGGCTCGGGTTGTGTGTAGGTGAAGTCCTCACTGCGGATAAAGGCCCCGGTCACGCTGCCCTCGAGCTTGTCGGCCCAGCCCGCGTAGTAGCGTGTCCATTGCTGGGCGATGTACGCGCGGCCACCGCCCGAGCGCACGGGGGCGCCGTTTTCCAGGGCAGCGATGCGGGTGAATTGTGCCTCGTGGGCGGCCAGCAGATCGGCCAGGCGCAGCAGCATGTCCCGCCGTTGTGCGGGCTTGCAGCGCCGCCAGAGGTCGAAGGCTGCGGTGGCGACGGCGATGGCCTGGTGGATTTCCTCCGGGCCCGCCAAGGGCACCTGGGCTTGCACTTGCCCGGTGGTTGGGTTGCGGTGTTCAAAGGTACCGCCCGAGCCTTCGCTCAGTGCGTGCGCGCCGATGTGCAGATGGACATCGGGCAGGGCGTTGTCAGGTGTCGAGGGGAGCATGCGGGGTGTGTCCTCGGGGGCTGAATTTATTGTTATCGGGCGGCTTGCGCGGCACGTTTCTTACACTAGCATTGAGTGGCAGTAACTGCCATTATTTTTCATCTGGCGCCGCTGACCGGCTTGGCTATTTGAATTGCCAGGTCGATCAGTTACTCTTTTTCGTTCGTTATCGAAGCGATGGACCCATGCCTAAAGCTCGTTCCGCCCCGCCGGCCGCCAGTGCGCCCCACGATGTAAACCGCACTCGGCTAGCCGCTTCCCGCAGCGCCATTGCTCTGTTCATCGAGCACGGCACCAGCGATTTCACCGTCAAGCAACTGGTCAGCCACACGGGCCTGTCGGAACGCACCTTCTATCGCTACTTCCCCACCAAGGAAGACGTGGTCAAGCCGGCGATCGCCGAGGCCATCGAGCGTATCGGCGCGGCCATGGCCCGGCGGCCGCGCACTGAGCCGTTGCGCGACTCGCTGGTGGCGGCCTTTATCGACGCCTGGGTCGCGGTGCCTATCCAGCGTTCCCAGGCGTTGGCCCAGGTGATGAACGAGACCGACAGCTTTCGCGCGGTCTGGCAGCAGGCGTTCATGGCCGGTGCCAGCCAATGGACGGCCATCATGGCCGAGCGCCTCGGGCTGCCGCCCCAGGCGCCACAGGTGGTGCTGGGCGGCGCGGTGGTGGCGGTGTCGGCGCGCCTGGCGCTGGAAAACGCCGACCCGCGCAACGGCAGCCATGCCGGTGAGCTGCTTGCCCACTACCTGACGCTGCTGGGCCCGAATCTGTTTTCGGTCGATACGGACTGAATATTGGCAGTTACTGCCACTGGTGTTATGTTGCATTGGCTTGCCCGGGGTTCATGCCCAGGGCCGCCATAACAACAACAGCAGGGGCACAGCCACGTGAACAACTATCTGCAAGACAAGGTCGTCATCGTCACCGGCGCGGGGTCCGGCTTCGGCCGGCTGATCGCACGCAAGGCGGCGCAGCAAGGGGCCAGGGTGATCGGCGTCGATATCAACGAGCCAGGGCTGCAGGAAACCTTCACCGGCATGGGCGAACGGGGCGAGCAGGGCGCCTGGTGCCTGGCCAACGTCGCGGACCGTGCGCAAATGGCCGGCATGGCCGCCTTCGCGCTGCAGACCTTCGGCCGTATCGACATTCTGGTCAACAACGCCGGCACCATGCCGTTGGCGTTCTTCGCCGACCACGCACAAGCTGCGCACGCCTGGGACCGCGCCATCGATATCAATATCAAGGGCACGCTCAATGGCATCACCGCGGTCTATGACGCGATGATCGCCCAGGGGCAGGGCCATGTGATCAACATCTCCTCGACCTACGGCAATTATCCCAATGCCGGCTCTGCGGTGTATGGCGCGTCCAAGACCGCCATCAACAGCTTGTCGGAGTCGTTGCGGGTGGAGTCGCAAGGCAAGATCAAGGTCACCCTCGTCAAGCCCACGGGCATTCCGGCCACCGGGCTTAAGGGCTCGATCATCAACCCGCAAGCCTCGATCGGTATGCTGGGCCACCACAGCGAGCAGGCGCGCGAGGTGTTCAAGCGCTTCATGGCGGGCGATCTGGAGCCTGAGTACACCGACGTCGACAGCATCAAGTACTGGTTCATGGACCCGGCCTTGCTGGCCGATAACGTGCTGTACGTGATGAATCAGCCGTGGGGCGTGTGCATCAGTGATATCACCGTGCGCGCCAGTGGCGAGCCGTACATGCTGTGATGGCAATCGCCCCTGCCAGTGCGGCAGGGGCGGCCTTGCGCTCAGAGCTGAGCGGCGCGGGCCATGTCTTTTTCGAAATGGCGCGAGGCGCAGTAGAAGTGCAGCGCCGCCCACAGCAACGAGCCGCACATGACGATCAGCAGCGCCATGCGCAGTGAATTCTCGCCACCGACCACATCGCTGAGCATCCCCACCATGAACGGCGCCAGGCCATAACCAATCAGGTTGGTGACCACCTGCATGCCCGCCAGGGTGATCCCGCGCATGCGCGGTTTGGCCAGGCTGACCATGCTGCCGAAGGTCGGCGGTATGGTCGAAAACGCCAGCATCGCGAGGATGAACCAACTGGCGATGGCCAGCGGGGTGTTCTCTACCAGCGTCGCAGCGACGGCCACCGGCACCGCCAACAACGAGGTCGCCGCCGCCAGGCCGATGCGCCGCCCGGCGATGACTTTGCCCACGCGGTCGCTGAGCAGCCCGCCGAGAATCGAGCCCGCCGCCGAGAAGCCGCCAAAGGTAACGCCGGCGACGATGCTGGCGTGGGCGAGGTCCAGGTGGTGCACGCGCATCAGGAACGCCACCAGCCAGGCGCTGTTGGCGGAGATCGCCATGATCGCCAGCGGCATGGCGATGAACAGGTGGCGCAGGGATTTCTGCCCGACCAGAAACCGCGCCGTTTCTTTCAGGCTGGGCATGGCCTTGGGCTCGACCCGGGCTGGGTCCATGGCGCCGCGCCGGGGCTCCTTGACGGTCAGCAGCAGGATCGAGGCGAAGATCGCCCCCGGTAATCCGGCGATCAAGAACGCCGCACGCCAGCCGTAGTGCACGGCCACGTAGCTGCCGATGATGGCGCTGCCGGCCGCGCCCACCGAGGTGCTGAGAAACAGCACACCCATGGCAGTGGAGCGTTTGCGTGGCGGGAAGAGGTCGGAAATCATCGACATGCTGGTCGGTGAACCGCCGGCCTCGGCCGCACCCACCGCCATGCGCGCCAGCAGCAATTGGCTGAACGACTGCGCGAAGGCCGCGAAGGCGGTGAAGCAGCTCCAGCACAGCACCACGATGGCCAGCAGGTTGCGGCGGTTGACGCGGTCCACCAGATAGCCGAGGGGCAAGCCGGCCACCGCGAAGGTCAGGCCATAGACCAGCCCGGTGAGCAGGCCCAGCTGGCTGTCGCTGAGGCCGAATTCGTGACGAATGGGCTCGATCACGATCGACACCACGATACGGTCCAGGTAATGGGTCGAATGAATCAAGGTCATGATGAACAGCGCGTACCAACTGGCGCGCATCACCTGGTCCCGAGGTGTTGCGGCCGCGCTTTCAAGGGTCGTGCGTTCAAGCTTCAGGGGTACGCTCTGTTCGCCGTTCATCAGGGGCATCCTCTTATTGTGATTGTTGTTGCAGGAAGGTGATGATTGCGCCGTTGAAGGCGTCGTTCTTGTCGCCGGCCACCATGTGCCCGGCGCCTTCGATGTCCACCAGTTGCAGGTGCGGCAGGTGCCGGCGCAGGTGTTCGGCGCCCTCCAGGCTGACCACATCGCTTTGCTTGCCGCGCACCAGCAGGGTCGGCACCTTCACGTGGGCGGCGGCAGCGAGCATGCGCCGGGAGATGTCGCGGGTGCGGCCGCGATGGTCGCCCTCCATCAGGCGTGGGTCCCAGTGCCAGTAGAACCGTCCATCGTCGGCCAGCCGTACATTCTTGCGCAGGCCCTGGTGATCGGTCGGGCGCGGACGCGTGGGGTTATAGGCAGCAACCGCTGCGGCGACGTCTTCCAGGCAGGCGAAGCCCGCGGTGTGGGCGGTCATGAAGTTGACGATGTGATCGACGCCGTCGAATTCCAGCTGCGGTGCGACGTCGACCAGAATCAGCGCGCGGGCCAGCTGCGGATCTTCGCCCTGGGCGATCAACGCGGTGACGCCACCCAATGAGGCGCCCACCAGCACCGCCGGGCGCGACAGACTCGCCAGCACCCGGCGCAGGTCCGCCACCAGAGCGTCGAGGGAGTAATCGCCGCAGGGCGACCACTGCGAATCACCGTGGCCACGGCAATCGAGCGACAGCACTCGATAACCGCGCGCGACCAATTCATCGAAGGCGCGGGCCCAGGAATGGCGAGTCTGGCCGCCGCCGTGCAGCAGCACCACGGGTTGACCGTCAAGAGGTCCGTCGAGGTCGGCGACCAGCACGTTATCTTCTGCGCCGGTAAAGGTGACGACGGGGCGGGCGCTGTGCTGCAAATGCCGTGGAGTCATGAGCAAAACTCTGAGGGATGACCTGCCCGTTGCCGGGCAGGTGGGAGCTGTTTGCGCTTCAGCCCAGGGGCGCCACGCAAACGGTCTTGGGCCGGATGAATTCATCCAGGCCGGGCTTGCCACCTTCGCGGCCGAAACCGCTTTCGCCCAGCCCGCCAAAGGGCGCATGGGGTGGCAGGCGCGCCGCGCCATTGACGTACACGGAGCCTGCACGCAGCTGATCGGCGACCCGGTGCACCTGGGTCACGTCCTGGCTGTACAGGTAAGCGGCCAGGCCATAGACGGTGTTGTTGGCGATGGCCACGGCCTGGGCTTCGTCACTGAAGCGAATCACCGACAGCACCGGGCCGAACACCTCTTGCTGCGCCAGATCGGACAGCGGGTCGACGTCGGCGAAAATGGTCGGCTCGATGAAGTAACCCTCGGCCAGCGTACCGCCCATGCGTTTGCCGCCCGCCACCAGCTGCCCGGCACCTTTGCTCTGGGCGCTGTCGATGATGCCGAGGATGCGTTCGCAGGCGGCGGCGTTGATCACCGGGCCGAACAGCACCTGCGGGTCGTCGGGTATGCCGCGGGGCATGGCCTGGGTCGCCACCAGCAAGCGCTGCAAGACCTCGTCGTAGATGTCGTCCTGCACCAGCAGGCGCGAGCCGAGGATGCAGGCTTGCCCCGCCAGTGCGCCGAGGCCCATGTACACGGCGTTGGCGACCGCCAGATCGAGGTTGGCGCCCTTGAAGATGATGTTCGCCGACTTGCCGCCCAGCTCCATCACCGAGGGCTTGAGGTGCTCGGCGCACGCGGCCATGATCTTGCGCGCCGTGGCCGGGCCGCCGGTGAATGACATCTTCTGGACCTTGCGGTGCACCACCAGCGCGTTGCCCGCCTGGGCGGTGCCCGGGACCATATTGATGACACCCGGTGGTATGCCTGCCTCGATGGCCAGTTGGGCAAACAACTCCGAGGTGAAGGGCGTGAGCTCCGAGGGCTTGACCACCACGGTATTGCCCGCCGCCAGCGCCGGAGCGATCTTCATGGCGAGGGAAATCAGCGGCACGTTCCAGGTGATGATCACCCCGATGACCCCATAGGGTTCGGGCTGGGTATAGGTGAAGTCGCCGCCCTGAATGAACGAGCCGGTGACCGAGCCTTCGAGCTTGTCCGCCCAGCCGGCGTAATACTTGAGCCACTCGCGCGCATGGGCCACCAGGGTGCTGCCGATGCGCACCGGCGAGCCGTTTTCGAGCACCGCGATGCGCGCAAATTCGTCGCCGTGAGCCTGCACCAGATCGGCCAGGCGCAGCAACGCGTCGCGCCGAGCCGCTGGTTTGCAGGCGCGCCATTGAGTGAACGCCAGCGCGGCGGCATCAATGGCAGCGTTGACCTCGTCGGGGCCGGCCAGCGGAATCTGCGCCTGTACGCGCCCGGTGGCCGGATTGATGTGATCGAAACTGCCACCGCTGCCGGTGGTCAGTGCCTCGGCGCCGACCCGTAGATGTACGGCGGGGAGGCGAACGGCGGGCAGGGGCATCTGTGCAGCATGACTGGGCATGATGTATTCCTCGGGGTAGTCGGCAGGGGAGTAGGGGCCTTCAGCGTTTGCTGATCTTGATCCCGGCCTGTTCCTGGTCCCATGTGGCCGCCGTCACGCCTTCGTCGCGCAACTGGTACTTGAGAATCCGCCCCACGGGGCTGCGCGGCACTTCGCGGCGAAACTCGATGTAGCGCGGCACCGCGAAGTAGGGCAGATGATCCACCGACCAGAGAAACAACGGCTCTGCCTCCAACGAGTGGCCGGCGCGCAACACGATGGTCACCTTGAGCTCGTCCTCGCCCAGGTCGGAGCGCACCGCGTGGGCGGCGATGTCTTCGATTTCCGGGCGTTGACGAAAGGCGGCTTCGACCTCGAAGCTGGAGATGTTCTCGCCGCGGCGGCGCAGGTAATCCTTTTTGCGATCGACGAAATAGAAGTACCCCTGCTCGTCGAAGCGGCCGATGTCGCCGGTGTGAAACCACTGGTTGCGCAACAGCTTGAGGGTGTCCGCGGGGCGCTGCCAGTAACCGTCGAACATGACGTTGGGCTTGCTCGGCCGCACGATGATTTCGCCTGGGCTGCCCACGGGCACTTCGACGTCATGCTCGTCGACGATACGCACGTCGAAATCCGCGTGGCGCATGCCGGAGCTGCCGGGGGCTGCGGGCACATCCAGTGGCTGCACGGTGACCATCGCGCACTCGGTCAAACCAAAGCCGCTGATGATGGTGCGCTTGACGCCGAAGCGCGCCTTCCACTGTGCCTGGATGTCTGGCGGGAACGGCGCGCCGATGACATTGACGATCTGCCCGTGGCAACGCTGCATCGCGTCGTTGTCGGCCGCTTGCACCAGCAACGGGAACATCGAGGCCAGCAGCATGACTTCGTTGGCGCCGGTGCGTTCGATTTCCGGCCAGAAGTTGGACACCGAAAAACGCGTGTACAGCGCCACCTTCGCGCCCACCATGAGGTTGGACATCAAGGTCGCACCCACCGCGTTGAAGTGGAACATCGGCAGCGGCGTCCAGGTCACGCTGGTGTGATCGCGCCCAGAGACTTCGAGCATCTGCCGGCCCAGGTTGCAGGTGTAGTTGTGGTTGACCATGCAGCCCTTGGACGGGCCGGTGGTGCCGCCGGTGTAGATGAGCATCGCCAGGTCGCTGGGGGCGATGTCGACCGCCGGGTCCGAGGTATCGTCGCTGTACAGCGCGGGCCACTCGATGACCTGCCATTGGCGCTCGGCAGCGGCGCCCAGGTCCGGCGTTGCGCCGCGGTAGACCACGGTGCTGACCGCGGGAATACCGCTGGCGATGGCGGCGACCCGCTCGGCGTAGTCGCTCTGGGCGATGACCACCGCAGCGCCGGAATCAGCCACCTGGTGGCGCAGAAATTCGCCTTTGTAGGCGGTGTTGACCGGCACGCTCACCGCGCCCAGCTTGGTGATCGCAAACAATACGATGATCGCTTCGGCGCAGTTGTCGAGGATGGTCACCACCGTCTGGCCCTTGCTGACGCCCAGGGCCCGCAAGCCGTTGGCGACCTGGCAGGCATGCCGGTCGATGTCCCGGAAGCTGTACTGTTCGCCGAGAAAGTCCAGGAAGATGCGGTCGCCGTAGGCACTGACCGCACGGCGCAACACGGCGTTGATGGTGTCCTGGTCGCCGGCGCTCCAGCCGGCCGCCTGCAAGTGCTCTGGCTCTGAATGAGTAATGGCGTTCATGAAAATCCCCGGTGTTATTGGACTTGTCTGGAGTCAGTCTTGATGAATTTACTGGCTATATGTCAGTTATTTGTCTGCGCCGTTACAATCGCGTCAACAGCGCCGCGGAGGCGATCGGCCCGCCGCCCATGGTCACCGCAGACACCCTCGGCGTCCCGGGTACCTGGCGGTCGCCGCCCAGGCCGCGCAACTGGATCACTGCTTCGTGCACATGGCCAAGGCCATGCAGGCGCCCGGCCGACAACTGGCCGCCGCCGGTGGCCAGCGGCAACTCGCCGTCCAGGGCAATACGCTGGCCGCCCTCGATGAATGCCGCGCCTTCACCGCGCTTGCAGAAGCCCAGGCCTTCGAGCCACAACAGGCTGAGGAAACTGAAGCCGTCGTACAGCTGCGCCATGTCGACGTCGGCCGGCTTGAGATCAGTGCGACTCCACAGGCGCTTGCCGGCGTCTTCGGCGGCGAAGCGGGTGAGGTCGGTTTGCTGATCCCAGGTGTCACGGCCATACAGCGGGCCGCAGATCGCTTCGATGCCGATGGCGGCAGCGTTGAGGTCGCGGGCGCAGTCGCGGTGCGAGACGATGATCGCCACCGCGCCATCCACCGGCACATCGCAGTCGTACAGGCACAGGGGCGTGGAGATCATTCGCGCCTCCAGGTATTGCTGCAGGCTCAACGGCTCGCGGTAAATGGCCGCGGGGTTGAGCGTGGCGTTATGCCGAGCGGTCAGGGCGATCTGCGCCAGTTGCTCGCGGGTCGCGCCGAATTCATGAAAGTAGCGCGACGCCGCCAGGCCCACCCAGTTGGTCGCCGAAAACGCGCCGAAGGGTGATTGCCAGATGCCGAATCCCGCTACCCGATCAGTGCCGGCGCCTACCAGACTGGAGCGCGTGCCTTGGCTTGCGGCCGACGACTCGGTGACGGTGCGAAAGCACAGCACATGGCGCGCCTGCCCGGTGGCCACGGCCATGCAGGCATTGATCAGTGCGCTCATTTGCGACGCCTCGGCGCCGGCCGTGTACCAATTGAGCTCCAGGCGCAGGGCTTCCTTGATGTCGGTGATCGAGACCGGTGAATACCCAGCAGGCTCGGGCTTGTAACCCGGCCAGCCGGCGATGCCGTCGATGTCGCTGCGCTCAAGGCCGGCATCGGCCAGCGCCCGGGTGATGGCCTCCAGCGTCAGGTCCAGACCGCTGCGCCCCAGGCGGCGCCCGGTGGCGGATTGGCCAACACCGGCGATGATCGCTCGACGTTCGAATATTTCAGTGCTCATGACGCTTCCTTCGCTGACCGGGCCTGCCCGTGACGGCAGGCCCGAGACCACTGATCAGGCAAACATCTTCATGACGTCGCCGGAGGTGACCGGCTTGCCATCGGCGCGCGCCGGGTTGGCGCCACCCAGGCCCGCACGCGGCGCGGTATCGACATGCAACGCCTGAGCGCGCAGGGCACCGACGGTGCAGTTTTCGCGGCCCAGAATGGCGAACGGGTCGTAGGAGAACTCACGCATGGCATTGAGGTGGGTGATTTTGTGGATGTCGTTTTCCGGCAGGTGCTGGATGGTCTTCCACAAGGCCTCAGGGCAGTTCGGCCACACGGTGTCGGAGTGCGGGTAGTCGCATTCCCAGGTGATCATGTTGTCGTTGAGAAAGCGCGTGTTGGCCAGGCCAAAGGCGTCATCGATGAAACAGGTGATGAAGTTCTTGAAGAACAGCTCCGAGGGCAGCAGCTCGCCGAAGTTGGCGTTGGTCCAGGCGCTGTGGTGCTTGTAGGTGAAGTCGGCGCGCTCGAGGAAGTACGGAATCCAGCCGATGCCGCCCTCGGACAATGCCACCTTCAAATTGGGGAATTTCTTGAAGATGGGCGAAAACAGCCAGTCGGATGTGGCGTTGGCGATCGACATCGGCATGGTCACGATCCACGAATCGATGGGCGACTCGGACGACACATGGGGGGCGCTCATCCCGGAGCCGATATGGATGCTGACGACGATCCGATGGTCCTCGCACACCGCCCACAGGGGGTCCCAGTAGCCGCTATGGATGCTCGGCAGGCCTTTGGCGGCCGGCACGTCAGGGAAGGTGATGGTGCGCACGCCCAAGGCGGCGACCCGCTTGGCTTCGGCCACGCAGGCGTCGATGTCCCACAGTGGCATGATCGCCAGGGGGATCATGCGCCCGGGCGCGTAGCCGGCCCATTCATGGATGTGCCAGTCGTTGTAGGCGCTGACGATCGCCTTTGCCGCAGCCGGGTCCTTGGAGCCGATGAACAGCACGCCGGCGAACTGCGGGAAGGTCGGGAAGCAGATGGAGCCCAGCACGCCATTGACGTTCATGTCCTCGATGCGCGAGGCGATGTCCCATGCGCCCTTGCGGATCTGGCTGTAGGCTGCGGGCTCGACACCGTATTCCTCCGGCGGGCGACCCACCACGGCATTCAAGGCGATGTTGGGCAGGACCTTGCCGTCGTAGATCCACGAGTCCTGGCCTTCGGTGCCGTTCTTGGTGGTGTGCATCCTGGGGGCCTGGTCACGGTATTTGGCCGGCAGGTGACGGTCGAACAGGGTCGGCGGTTCGATCACGTGATCGTCGACACTGACCAGGATCAGATCATTCATTTCCATTCGGACTACCCTCATTGTTTTTGTTGGGCGAAGCAGTCGCATTGACGGCGACAGCGAGCGAAATGCGAAAAAACTGTCATATAGTCAGTTATAAACTTACCCCTCGTGGTCCGGCGCTGTCAAGCGGCCTGACCGGCCCACCCCAGTAAAACTGAAGAGACACAAATTTCTATTTGCGTCTCACAAAACTCTGGTTAGACTCGATGAGACACAATGTGGTTTCTGTCTCATTGCGCATGTGCGGCGACAGGCTCCTCATTGCGTGCCCCATCACTCTGATGCAGGACAACAACAATGAAGATCGGAGCTGTAAACCTGGCCGACCCCGACGTTTTCGTCGGCGGCGTGCCTTATGACTATTTCGCCTTTCTGCGCCAGCACGCGCCGGTCACTTGGGTGCCCCGTGCGGGCACCGACGGCTTTTGGGCAGTGACGCGGCATGCTGACATCGTCGCCATCGAGAAAACCCCCGAGGTGTTCAGCTCGCGCACCAATCTGTTGCCGCTGCCCATTCCGGAATTCACCCTGCAGCGCGACATCGATCACAACCTGGTGCTGACCGATCCGCCTCGGCATGCCTTTTTGCGCCGCATCATCATGAGCGCGTTCACGCCCAAGGCCGTGGCGCAATTGAACGAGCGGATCAAGGTGCTGACCGCGGCGATCATCGACGAGGTGATAGAGAAGGGCGCATGCGATTGGGTCGACGTCGCCGCCTACGTGCCGATCGAAGTGGTCGCGCACATCCTCGACGTGCCCGAAGAGGTTCGCGCCCAGTTGTTCACCTGGGCCAACGCCACCCTGGGCAGCAGCGACCCGCAAGTAGCCGCGCTGCTGGACCCGCGCACCGCCGCCGAGCAGATGTTCGCCTACGCCAGCGAGCTGGGTCGCCAGCGCCGAGCCAATCCTCAAGACGATATCTTCAGCGCCATCGCCGCCGCCCGCGAAGACGGCGAGATGCTCAGCGACGTCGACCTGGGTTGCTTCTTTCTGCTGCTGGCAACCGCCGGTAACGAGACCACCCGTACGCTGATCCTGCAGGGCACCCTGGCCCTGATCCAGCACCCCGAGCAGATGCGCAAGCTGCGCGCCGACTTGTCGCTGCTGCCCAATGCCATCGAGGAGATGCTGCGCTGGGCCACCCCCGTGCTGTGCTTCGGCCGCAAGGCACTGAGCGATGTCGAACTGCACGGGCAGTTGATCAAGGCGGGCGATCAAGTCGTGCTCTGGTACTGTTCCGGCAGCCGCGACGAGGCGGTGTTCGAGGCGCCCGATCGCTTCGATATCGAACGCCGCAACGCCCGGGATCACCTCGCCTTCGGGGCCAAGGGCGGCATTCATCAATGCCTGGGTTCGATGCTGGCACGCAGTGAACTGCTGGCGATGTTCGAGGCCATCGTCACGCGTCTGCCCGATATCCGCCTGGCCGGGCCCGTGGTGCGCTTGCGCTCCAACTTCGCCAACGGCATCAAGCACATGCCGGTGCATTTCAGCGCCGCGCCAGCCTCGGGCAATGGCCCACGCGCACGGCTGTACGCCACCGAAACCGTTGTACCGCCGCCCGGCTGCCCGATGCATCGGGCCGTGCCATGAGGCATTCACACCGTGGAGATTCAGATGAATGAGACAACACCCAAGCGCGGTGCCGGGGTACAGCAACGGGTGGTCGACAGCGCGGGCTCCTGCGTCGAGCGCCTGGGCCTGGAGGCTACTACCGTGGACGACATCGCCACCGAAGCAGGCGTGTCGCGGGCCACGCTTTACCGCAAGTTCGCCAACAAAGAAGCCATCTTCGACGCCATGGTCGCCGCCGACGCCGAGCCCTTCGCCGAGCAGGCCGAGCAGATCCTCAAGGGCGCGGGCGACCTCGCCACCCGTATCGAAGACGCCCTGGCCCTGGGCATCCTCGCCATGGCCGAACGGCGCTGGTTGCATGACGCGATGCAGGGCGCCGGCTCGTTGGGCAATACCCTGTTCCAGACCGGCTACCGCCAGCGCTCGCGCGCGGTATTGGCGCTGATCCTGCAGTCACCCCAGGCCCGTCCCGGGCTTGAGCTCGACCCGTTGCTGGAGTGGTTCATGCGCGAGCTGCTGGCGCTGGTGGCGGCTCGGCCCTGGGACGAGGTACGCCTGCGACGGCATATCGCCGACTTCGTGCTGCCGGTGCTGATCCTTGATCAGTACCGCTGAAACCGCCCGCCCAGACCTAGTGGATGAACGCACCATGCCAACAATAATAATGATCGAACACAACGGGACTCGCCACGAACTGCAGGCCAAAGCCGGCGAGTCGGTGATGCACGCGGTGGTGGAGAATATGGTCCCGGGGCTGCTCGCCGACTGTGGCGGCGCCTGCAGCTGCGCCACGTGCCACGCCTACGTGGAGCCGGCCTGGCGGGACGCGCTGCCGGCGCCGAGCGAGGATGAGGCGATGATGCTTGACGGCGTGCTGGAGCAGCGTGACACCAGCCGCCTGACGTGCCAGGTGATCGTCACCGATGCCATGGAGGGCTTGCAGTTCCAACTGCCGGCCAGCCAATGCTAGCGCCGGGTGGTGTGGTGATCGTCGGTGCCGGCCAGGCGGCGGCGGAGCTGGCGGTGAGCCTGCGCCAGCAAGGGTATGGCGAGACCATCACGTTGATCGGCGATGAGCCGTGCCTGCCGTACCACCGCCCGCCGCTGTCCAAAGGCTTGCTGGCCGGCGCGCTGCAAACCGACGCGGTGCTGATTCGCGGTCAGGCAGCTTATGCCAAGGCTGGCATCGACCTGCGCCTGGGCACCCGGGTGCAGCGTATCGAGCGCGAACACGCCAGGGTCCGGCTCGACACGGGCGATACGCTGACGTATGGCGCGCTGGTGCTGGCCACCGGCGGTCGCGCCCGCCGGCTCGCGCTGCCGGGCGCCGAGCATCCACGGGTGATGACGTTGCGCAGCATGGCCGACGTGCAAAGGCTGCGTGAACACTTCAGGCCCGGCCAGCGCCTGGTGATCATCGGCGCCGGCTATGTGGGCCTCGAAGTGGCTGCCATCGCCGCCCAGGCAGGGCTCGACGTGCAAGTGCTGGAGAGCGCTGACCGGGTGCTGGCGCGTGTCGTCACGCCGCAGCTCTCGGCCTACTACCAGCAGGTGCATGCCCGCGCCGGCGTGGCCATCAGCACCGGCATCAGCCTGAGCGCCATCGTTGAAGAGCCAGATGCCGCCTTGCGGGTGTGCGCCAAGCAGGGCGCCAGCTGGCTGGCGGACGTGGTGCTGGTGGGCGTTGGTCTGGAGCCCGATGTGGCGTTGGCGCGCGATGCCGGCATCGAGGTGGGCAACGGCATTCTGATCGACGAGTTCGGCCGCACCAGCGCGCCGTCGATTTTCGCCATCGGTGATTGCGCCAACCATTTCAACGCGTTTGCCGGCAGGCGCCTGCGCCTGGAGTCGGTGCAGAACGCGGTCGAACAGGCACGCGCGGTGGCCAGCTGGTTGTGCGGCAAGCCAGTCGCCCATTGCATCGTGCCGTGGTTCTGGTCCGATCAATACCATCTCAAGCTGCAGATGGCAGGCTTGTGCGAAGGTCATGACCACGTGGTGCTGCGCGGCACGCTGGCGGCCGATAGTTTTTCGATGTTCTACCTGCGCGCAGGGCAAGTGATTGCCGTGGATGCGGTCAACCGGCCGGCGGAGTTTCAGCACGCCAGGCGGCTGATTGCCAACGGTGGCAACGGGTTCAGTGTCGAGCAACTGGCGGACGAAGCCGTGTCTCTCAAGGAGGGAGCGGCGTAATCGAGCACATGAGCAGACGTGTACAGGCTGGATAACTGACATATGGTCAGCTAATATCCTGGCTCGACTGACCCGTTGCGCAGGGCCAAACCCCGCGTTGGCACTTCAATACAAGAGGCACTCATGAGCGAGAAGCTAGCAGTACATTACCGGGAAATCCTGGAGGGCCTGGGCGAAAACCCTCACCGCGAAGGCTTGCTCGACACCCCGGCGCGGGCTGCCAAGGCCATGCGCTTCCTGTGCAACGGCTACCACAAAGACCTGCACGAGGTTCTCAACGGTGCGCTGTTCGCGTCCGACACTGACGAGATCGTCATCGTCAAGGACATCGAGCTCTATTCCTTGTGCGAGCACCATCTGTTGCCCTTCATCGGCAAGGCCCACGTCGGCTACATTCCCAGCGGCAAGGTGCTGGGGCTGTCCAAGGTCGCGCGGATCGTCGATATGTTCGCGCGGCGCCTGCAGATCCAGGAAAACCTGACCCGGCAGATCGCCTCGGCCCTGCAGGAAGTGACCGCCGCCGCCGGGGTCGCGGTGGTGATCGAGGCCCAGCACATGTGCATGATGATGCGCGGGGTTGAAAAGCAGAACTCGGTGATGACCACCTCGGTGATGCTGGGAGCGTTCCGCGATTCGGTGAACACCCGTCAGGAGTTTCTGCAATTGATTGGCAAGCGCTAGGGTGAAGCCGCCCATGGACAACCCGCCGGTGATCATCCAGCGTGAAGGCCCGCTGACCCTCATTACCCTGAACCGCCCGCAGGTGCACAACGCCTTGAACGCCCTGGCGCAGCAGGCGCTGGAGCAGGCGTTCGATGATTTTGACGCCGACCCCTCGCAGTGGGTTGCGATTGTCACCGGGGCGGGCAGCAAGGCGTTCTGCGTGGGCCACGATCTCAAGCAACAGGCCCGTGCCCCGGCGCGCGTGACGCTTGCCAGGGGCTTCGCCGGCCTCACCGCGCGGTTCGACCTGACCAAGCCCGTCATCGGCGCAGTCAACGGCATGGCCATGGGCGGCGGCTTCGAGCTCGCTCTGGCCTGCGATATCCTGGTAGCCAGCGAGCATGCCACGTTTGCTTTGCCCGAGCCGAAGGTGGGCCTGGCCGCATTGGCTGGTGGCTTGCAGCGCCTGCCCCGGGCCATCGGCCTCAAGCGCAGCATGGGCATGCTGCTGACCGGGCGCCGCCTGAGCGCGGCCGAAGGGCTGGCGGCGGGCTTCGTCAATGAAGTGACCGGTGGTGATGTGATGCACTGCGCCCGCGAGTGGGCCGCGCAGATTCTCGGCTGCAGCCCACTGGCCATCAGGGCGACCAAGGAGGCCTTGCTGCGCGGCCTGGACCGCCCCATGGCGGCGGCAATGGAGGAGCAATGGCAGTACCCGGCGATGCGCCAGATGCTGGACTCGGAGGATGCCCACGAGGGACCGCAGGCCTTCGTCGAGAAGCGCGCGCCGGTGTGGAAGGGCCGGTAGTCGCCGCGTATCTGCACTGGCTGTGTTGTCAGCGCAGGGTGCGTCGAAAAAACAGCGGATACCTACCCGTGACGCGCTTGAAGGCGCTGCTGAATGCGCTCCGTGAGGTGATTTCGGCGTTTCTGGTCTCCGGGGAATCGGATTTCCTGTTGCACGTGGTGGTGCCCGACCTGCGTGATTACGAGCGCTTCTTGACCGAGTCGCTGCTCCGGCTACCGGGGTGGCGGGACATCCGCAGCAACTTCGCGATCAAGACCATCAAGCCTGCAGGGGTGTTGCCGTTGGAGCATTTGAAATCAACGCATCGCAGTGGATGTGGCAGCCCGGAAGTTGCCTGGCGCCGATGTGAGGTAGGATGAGGTCTTTGTATTATGATTACAATGTCATTGCTCCCACCTTTTAGGACGTACGCGAGCCCACGGCTGCGTGCAGGCCCCGATAAGCCGACTGGGGCGTTTCTGAGGGCGTATTGCCTAGGGCTGTGGCAGTCAAGCCCGCACGCCGGCGCCGAACCCTGAAGGACTAAGCACAAACTCGAAATCCAGCGTGCAGTACCCCCGATCGATGTGCTGGCCATACGGGTCTTCACCCGGCGGATGATCCTGCCAGTTGGCAATCAACGAAGAGCGCACGCCGAAGACCGCGTCCGAATCCAGATAGTCACCGCCTTCACGAAACACATGGGTCACCAGGCGCTCATGATTCGGTGCGGTGATCATGAAATGCAGGTGCGCCGGTCGCCATGGATGACGGTTCAGCGCCTCCAGCATTTTACCGACGGGGCCGTCATGGGGGATCGGATAGCAGTCAGGCACGATGGTGCGAAAGTGGCATGCGCCTTATGCATCGGCTTGCAGCACGGCGCGGCCTTGAAAGGTCGCTTCCCCGAGCTCGGGCTTCTGGACATCGTAGAAGCCTGCATCATCGGCCTGCCAGACCTCCACGGTCGGCCGGGCAACCGGCTTGCCGTGAATGTCCCGCACGTGGGTGCGCACGAACCAGGGCGTTCCAGGCAAGCCTTCGCTGATGTCTGCGCCGAGGTCGAAATGCGGGGCATTTGGGACATGGAAGGGGCCGAAGACCGTCGCTTCGGTACAGCCCTCAGGCTTGCGGTTGTTCTGCGCGGTGACCAGGGTCGACAGCCCCAAGGTGTCCGAATGCAGGATGAACTCCTGGCGCAGCGGCGAGCAGATTTGCCCGACCGCTGTTAAAAACTGGATGCCCTTGTCCCATTCCTCTTCGGTCAGCTGCGTCTCCCGAGCGAAGTCGTGCAAGTGCTGTATCAGGCCGGCCATTATTTCGTGCAGGCGCGCATCGTCGGTTTCGGCGTTGCGGGCGAGCACGGCTTGAGTGATGGTGTGTTCATCAAAGTTTTTCATAAGTCTGCCCTTCCTGTTGTTCTTGTTCAGGTGTATGCCCGGTGGCGCATCAGGCTGGACTTTTGCCTTCGTAGGCATCTTGCAGAAGCTCGCGGATGCCCGCGCGTTCCATAGGCTGCGGGTTCCAGTACGGGTTGGAGAGGGCGATGTCGGTGGCGGTGTCCAGGTCGGTTTCGGTCATGCCCAATGATTTGAGGGTCATCGGCGCCCCAAGGGATTGGGCCAGGTCATAGAGCGCGGCGCCGGCCGAGGTTTTACCCGCATTCAGGGCGCGGACAATGCCGCTGGCCGCTTCAGGGGCCGCGCCGGCGTTGTAGGCGATGGCGTGGGGCAGCACGATGGTGTGGGTCGGGGAGTGAGGCAGGTTGAAGCTGCCGCCCAGGGTGTGGCACAGCTTGTGGTGCAGGGCCATGCCCAGGTGGCCCAGTACCGTGCCGCATAGCCACGCGCCGTGCGGCAGTCGGCGCGTGCGTCGAGGTCCTGGGGGGCCTTGATCACCCGGGCGAGGCCCGCGGCCATGGCGCGAATGCCGTCCTCGGCCATCAGGGCCATCACCGGGTTGCCATCCTGGGCGTAGAGGCCCTCGGCCGCATGGGCAATGGCATTCATGCCGCTGGTGACGGACAACCCTACTGGCAACGTCGCGGAAAGTGCCGGTTCGTAGATCACGGTTTTGGGCAGCACGCGCAGGTCCTTGCCGGTCTTTTTCAGGCCGTTCTCGGTGAGCCCGTACACCGCGTCATTTCCGACCCTGCATAGGTGGTCGGGATCGCCAGGATCGGCAAGCCGGACTCCAGGGCGATGGCCTTGCCCAGGCCGATGGTCGAACCACCCCCGATTGCGATGGCGCAGTCCGCGTCCAGTTCATGGGCGACAGTACGGGCCTGCCGGGCGGTTTCGATCGGCACATGCATCACCGCCTTGTCGAACACACCGGCGGCTCTTGAGCCCAGTATTTCGGCGATGCGCTCGGCATGGTCGCGGTGGTCAGGGGTCGACAGCACCAGGGCGCGACGTGCCCCAGGCGGTCGATTTCACCCTCCAGTTGCGAGAGGCTGGGCAGCCTGATTCGCGTGGTCGACATCCCCCCGGACAGCGTACAGAACAACGTCAGCGCCGAGGACGCGGCGGCCGCGTTCGCCGAAATCGGCCAGGCCCACGCCAGCACGGGGGAGCCCGGCTCGCGCCACAAGCTGATGCACCGCACCGAGACCCTCGACTACGGCATCGTCACCGAGGGCGAAGTGTGGCTGGTACTGGGCGACGAAGAAGTGCACCTGACCCGCGGCGACGTGGTGGTCCGGCGCGGTACCAACCATGCCTGGAGCAACCGCACCGAATCGATGGCGCGCATGGTCTTCATCCTTCTCGACGGCCGCCTTGCCAAGGAGCTGCAAGCATGAAATTGGCAACATTGAATAACGGCACTCGCGACGGCCAGCTGGTGGTGGTCTCGCGCGACTTGCAACGCGCCGCGCTGGCACCGATCGCAACCCTGCGCGAGGCCATCGAAACCTGGCCGACCAGCGAGCCTCAGCTGCAGTTGCTGTTCCAGGCGCTCGAGGCCGGTACCGCAGCCGGCGCGTTCGACTTCGATCCCGCGCTGGCCATGGCGCCGTTGCCGCGGGCCTAGCAATGGTGCGACGGCTCGGCGTTTCTCAACCACGGCACCTTGATGCAGAAGGCTTTCAACCTCGAGCCCATCGATGGCGTCGAGCAGACGCCCCTGATGTACCAGGGCGCCGCCGACGATTTCCGCGGTGCCCGTCAGGACATTGCCCTGCCTAGCGTCGCTCAGGGCATCGACTTCGAGGGCGAATTCGGTGTGCTGGTGGATGACGTGCCGCTGGGCTGCTCGGCAGAGCAAGCGCTGGGCCATATCAAGCTGGTGCTGCAGATAAACGACGTCAGCCTGCGCGCCCTGGCCCCGCGGGAGATGAAAACCGGTTTTGGCTTCCTCCAGGCCAAGCCATCATCGGCCTTTGCCCCGGTGGCAGTCACCCCCGACGAGTTGGCTGAGGCCTGGCAAGACGGGCGGGTGCAGTTACCCCTCAACATTCACTGGAACGAGCAGTGGTTCGGCCACCCCCATGGAGGCGAAATGAATTTCAGTTTCGGCCAGTTGATCGCTCACGCAGCCTTCACCCGCAGGCTGGGGGCAGGGACCCTCGTCGGCTCGGGCACGGTGTCCAATCGTCAGCGCAGCGCGGGTTCGGCCTGCATCGCCGAGCGCCGTGCGATCGAGATGATCGAGCAGGGCGCCGCCCAGACCGCTTTCATGCAATTCGGTGATCGCGTGCGCATGGAGGTGTTCGATGCGGCTGGCCAGTCGGTCTTTGGAGCCATTGATCAGCGTGTGGTTCAGGCCAATGGCTAAGGGGTTTTCATGAGTGTATTGATCACTGGCGCGAATGGTTTCGTGGGGCGGCAATTGGTCCTGCGCCTGCTTGAGAAGGGCGCCATTGCCAGCCGACGTATCAGCCACTTGTTGTTGCTCGACGCTAAACTGGACGGCTTCGCCCAGGACCCGCGATTACGCCTGCACAAGGGCAGCATCACCGATGCCGCGCTCATTCGGCGAGTGCTGGCCGATGGTATCGATGTGGTCTTCCATCTGGTCAGCGTGCCAGGCGGCGCAGCGGAGCAGGATTACGGCCTGGGCTACCAGGTCAACCTGCTGGCCAGCCTGGAGCTGTTCGACCAACTGCGCCAGCAATCCCGGCCGGCGGTATTGGTGTATGCCAGCAGCGTCGCGGTCTATGGCGCGGCGTTGCCCGCACGCATGGATGAATCTGCCCCCACGTGCCCTCAGCTGTCTTATGGCGCGCACAAGCTGATGGTCGAGACGGCGTTGTGCGACCTGGCCCGGCGTGGCGAGGTTGATGGCCGGGCGCTCAGGCTGCCGGGTATCGTGGCGCGCCCGCCTCAGGCCAATGGGCTGCGCAGTGCCTTCATGAGCGATCTGTTGCATGCCTATGCGGCGGGGCAATCCTATGTCTGCCCAGTTGCCCCTGAGGCAACCGCCTGGTGGATGTCAGCACTGTGTTGCGTCAACAACCTTATCCATGCCGCAGAGCTCCCCGCAGGCCAGCACCGACCGCGTGTGGCAACTGCCCGTGCAGCGCTTGTCGATGGTGCAGGTCCTTGACGCCTTGGCCAATCGTTTTGGCGTCGCCGGGCGAGCCGCGATCAGCTTCGAGCCTGACGCGCCTCTTCAGTCCCTGTTCGGCGCGATGCCATTGCTCAAGGCTTCACGGGCTCGCGCCGCTGGTTTTTGTCACGACGGCAACGCCAATACGCTGGTCCGCAACGCCCATAAATTGCCTGCCGGGAGGAAAACCCTATGAACAGCTCGAAACGTCGTCTCGTGGATTGTCGGTCACGCTCGGAAACAACCCCTATACCGATCCACCGCCATTGCTCCCCAAGATCGAGTACATGGACCACCAGCAGGGTTGGCCCGAGATGGCCGCGATGTGCCCCGGCCTGCGCATGGACCAGATGCCTGGCAACGAGTCGTGGGCGGCGGAGCGCCAGCAGATAACGACGCACAGCGGGACCCATATGGACGCCCCCTGGCACTACGCATCGACCACTGACGGCGGGCAGCCGGCCTGGGGAGTTGACGAGCTGCCGTTGGAGTGGTGCCTGCAACCCGGGGTGAAGCTCGATTTCAGGCATTTGCCCGACGGGCATGTGCTCACCGCCCATGAGGTGGAACAGGAGCTGGCCCGCATCGGCCATAGGCTACAGCCCTTGGATATTGTGCTGGTCAACACCCGCGCAGGGGCATTGTTCGGGCAGCCAGGTTACCTCGATGCCGGGTTGGGCATGGGCCGCGAGGCCACGCTTTATCTGCTGGATTGTGGCGTCAGGGTGGTGGGGACCGACGCGTGGAGCTGGGATGCCCCCTTCAAATACACCCGCGAGCGATTCGCCCAGAGTGGCGACGCGGCAATCATCTGGGAAGGGCACAAGGCGGGCCGGGACATTGGTTACGGGCAGATGGAAAAACTCGCCAACCTTGAGCAATTGCCTGCCCATGGTTTTGAAGTGTCGTGCTTTCCCTACAAGATCAAACACGCATCAGCCGGCTTCGTTCGCGCCGTGGCGATTTTCCCAGAGACGATGGATTCGCTATGAATCTTCGTTTGTGTGTGGCTGCTGGTCTCGCACTGTGTGCCGCTCTGGCACATGCCGATGATGGGGCACAAGATGTCCGGGCCAGTGCACTGGTCAAACGTGCCGTCGATTACTATCAGTTGCAAGGTGACGCGGCCCTGCCGGCATTTAGCCGACAAGGTGAATTCATTGATGGTGATCGCTCTGTCTTTGTTGTCGACAACCGCGGTACGCTGCTGGCCAGCGGCGGCCCTACGGCCGTGCTCATAGGCCCCGAAGTGTCCAAGGTGCTGGCTGCGGAACTGAACAGCGCATTCGCCAAGGCCTTCAGCGCCAACGATAACCTGGGCGTGCAAAGCGTGGAATATCGCTGGAACAACAGCGTTCAGCATCGGGTGGATGCTTAAACGCGTGTACTTTCAAAGAGTCGGGGGACCGAGTGATCGCCGCGACTCAGTCGGTCCCTCACGCCAGCGCCACCCAGGCGCAGCAGTTACTCGGCCGGGCTGTAGCGGCACTCGCCCAGGACCCTGATGGCACCATCAAGGCGATCAACAATTTGTCAGCAGACTTTCGCGAAGACGACCTGTATGTCTTCGTGGTGGATTCACGCACGGGGCGCTACGCCGCGCATGGTTATAACGTGCGCCTGGTCGGTGTTGATTTCGCCAGTATCCATGACCCTGCCGGCAAACCTGTGGGCGAGCCGATCATGGCATTGATGCGCAAAAGCGACGCCGCCAAATACGACTATCGCTGGGAACACCCGGTGACGGGCAGGGTCGAGGATAAATATGCCCTGATTCAAAAGGTAAGGGATTATGTGGCCGTGGTTGGCTATTACCGTGGTTCTACCGGGGATGAACAGTAGCCCTGACCAGGCTGTACGCGGGAGCGCTGGCGAGGGAACATCGCCGCGCTCTCAAACGGGGGCGGTGGTGCATTTGAATTGGAGTATGTGCATGCTCGCAGAAGATTCCAGGTATCTCGCTTCGACCCGCGAAGGCAGCCAAGGTGTCAACGTGCTCACGGATTTCATCTGCGCAATTGGAAACGTCGATTCGGCGTTTCTGGGGTGTGGCGTGCAACTTCCATCCGCAAAGCTAGGGGGGCCTGAAACCGCGGTTGGGGCGAGGGCTGGTTGCCTACCTAGAAAAAAACAATCGGGGTTCCCGACCAATGCGTAAAACCTCTATGCGGGATTGTCCTGGCTTCGAGTGGTACTCTGCAAGCGTGCCTGGAAGTTTTTCACGCGGTGTGTTGACAACCCTTCGAAACCAGTCCAGAACTGCGTCCATTCCTGAGGCAGGAATGAGAAAAACCCTAAGTTAATCAAATGGTTAGCGATTGGATGTTGGTCTCGTTTCCCGCACCAGTCTCCTGATTTGCATTCGCCGCATCGTCAATCTGTGGTTATTCGCGCAGCGTTTTGCCGCAGCTGATCTAAGTAGTCAGCCCATTGTTGAGCCGCTTCCCGGCGTTGTGCCAGCAGTTGGGCGCGCGCATAAACAGCCCCTAGCGCACCTGGCATTCTATGGGATAACGATAGTTCGAGCACAATTGGATCGATGCCCAAGTGCTCGTGTGCAATGGTTCTGTAGGTCGCGCGAAAGCCGTGGGCAGTGATGTCGTACTCTGGCCAAATGCGCTGAAAGGACTTGAGCATGGAGGTTGGGTTTATGGGACGCCCCGGATAGACCGGGGAGACGAACACCCAGCCTTTGCCTCCTTCATCCACAACGCGGGTTTTATGTACCTCGCGTAACAGAGCCAAGGCTTGCTCAGGCAACGGCACGATGTGTTTGCTCTTGTCCAGATGCTTGGTCTTGCTCACCACATAACGCCAATCGGCGCCCACCAGGTCGACATCTTCCCAGCGCATCTGCACCAGTTCGCCTGGGCGGACCGGCAACATAACCAGCAGGCGCATTGCGGTGGCAACGCTGCCGTCGTTGCAGTCATCAAGGCGTAGAAGAAATCTGCCCAGGTCGGATGGCCTTTCGATTGCCGGGTTGCTGGTCACGATGTGGCGAATCTTCAACTCCTCGATGTTACTGAGCGCCACGTTGCGCTCTACCCAGCCGCGACCTTCGGCAAAGCCCAACACTGCCCGGATGATGGTACGCACGCGCCGGGCCATGGCCATGGTGCGCTGGCGGCGCAACTCAGTGATGATCGTAGTGATGTGCTCCAACTTGATCTCGCTGATCGGTTTTTTGCCAATGGCAGGCAAGATGTGGTTGTTCAGCGCTCCGGTAAAGCCTGAGATGGATTTGGTCACCAATTCGGCAGACTTGAATGCCAACCATTGCTCGGCTACGTACGCGAAGGTGCGCTCTTCATTAAGTAACTGCGCCTCGATTTTGGCGGTCTTGGCCTTGAGCGGAGCGGTGTGGTTAGCCACGTCGCGGCGCGCGCTGCGGGCAATGTCGCGCGCCTCCTTGAGACCAATGTCGGGGTAAGCGCCGATGGAGAAGCGGTTTTCCTTGCCATGAAGCCGATACTTCAATCGCCAAACCTTGGATGGGGATTTGCCGACCTTGCTCGACGCCCTTACCTCCAAGTAGAGGCCAGGGACTTCGCCATCGGCGTGTTTTCCGGGTTCGGTCAGTGAGCGAATTAAGGCATCGCTGAGTTTTCGTTTGAAAACAACCGCGTTATCTGGGGACATCGGTGGGGGCATCCCTTTTAAGGAACCGGAATTTGCCCCCAATTATGCCCCCGTGAGTCGTGGAATCCACTGGATTTAGACAGACGGCAGCGGACCGTAATTAGCGGTAAGAGGTTGTTAGACAACGCTTTTATGGAATTTAGCGGAATTCCATTACAAGCTATCGGGGTCCCCAAAAAACATCTGAATCCTTGACCTCAACCACCGCTCCCCCGGGTCGTTATCCTGCGCCCCACGCCACGCCATGTGCAGCTCAAACCCCGGCATCTCCAGCGGTAGATCCTCTGCCCGCACACCGCCGGCTGCCGTCAGCGCCTCGGCGGTGTAGTCCGGCACCGTCGCCACGATATCGGTGCCCGACAGCAACGTGCTCAGCCCATTGAACTGCGGCACGGCCAATACCACATGGCGCTTGCGCTCGACTTTTTCCAGCTCGGTATCAATGAACCCGCTGAGGTCGCCGGCGAACGACACCAGCGCGTGGGGGCGGGCGCAGAAGTCGTCCAGGCTGATGGGGCCGGGCATGGTGTCGGCGCGCAGCAGTTTGGGGCGGCTGCGGCGCAGCACCTTGCGCTTGGCGTTGGCCGGCAGGTCGTTGGTGTAGCTGACGGCGATGGAGATTTCGCCCGAGGCCAGCAGCGGCGGGGCGAGGATGTAGTTGACCCGGCGTATTACCAGGACGATGCCCGGCGCTTCGGCGCGCAAGCGCTTGAGCAGGGGCGGTAGCAGGGCGAATTCGACGTCGTCGGACAGGCCGATGCGAAACACCGCAGTGCTGGTGGCCGGGTCGAACTCTGACGCGCGGCTGACGGCGGTGGAGATGGAGTCCAGGGCCGGCGACAGCAGGGCGAAGATCTCCACGGCCCGCGCCGAGGGCTCCATGCTGCGCCCGGTGCGCACGAACAGCGGGTCGTCGAACAGGCCGCGCAGGCGCGACAAGGCGGCGCTGATGGCCGGCTGGCCAAGGAACAACTTCTCGGCCGCGCGGGTCACGCTACGCTCGTGCATCAGCGTTTCGAACACGATCAGCAGGTTGAGGTCGACGCGGCGCAGGTCGTTTCGATTCATCGGATTCGCTTCAATGCCAGGGTGACAAATGGTTCATGCGTGAATCTTACGGGCAAAGGCTGTTAATCTGCACCGGTAAATTCATTTTTGCCTGGTGCGCAAGTCATCGCGGAATCAATGCCAGGCATGTCGACTATTAATGGCCACGGGTGGTCTATCTCTCAAAGCCCGGATAGAGTTCATGGCATTAGAGGTTAAAAAGGCGAGGTTTGCGATGTCCCGCACGATCCGTTTTCACAAGTTTGGCCCGGCCGAAGTGCTCAAATGCGAAGAGCATGCGGCCGCCTTGCCCGGCCCGGGCGAAGTGCAGGTGCGTGTCGAGGCGATCGGCATCAGCTGGTACGACGTGCTCTGGCGTCAGAACCTGGCCCCGTCCCAGGCGCACCTGCCCGCAGGCCTGGGGCATGAAATGGCCGGCGTGGTAACCGCCGTCGGCGACGGCGTGGAAGGTTTTTCAGTGGGCGACAAGGTGGCCAGCTTCCCGGCCGAAAGCCCCAACCAGTACCCGGTGTACGGTGAGGTGATTGTGTTGCCGGCGCTGGCGCTGACGCGCTACCCCGACGTGCTGACGCCGGTAGAGGCGGCGGTGCATTACACGCCATTCCTGATTGCGTCGTTCGCCTACACGGAGCTTGCCCGCGCCAAGCCGGGGCAGACCGCCCTGGTCACGGACGCCAGCCACTGTGCCGGTCCTTCTTTTGTGCAACTGGGTAATGCCCTGGGCCTGAAGGTGATTGCCGCCACCAAGTCGGCGGACGAGCGTGAGTATCTGTTGTCCTTGGGCGCCACCAAGGTGATCGTCACCGAGGAGCAGGACCTGTTGATGGCGATCAACAAGTACACCGACAACCGTGGCGTGGACATGGTGCTCGATGGCCTGGGCGGCCCGCAGATGTCGATTCTGGGTGACGTGCTGGCACCGCGCGGCAGCCTGATCCTGTATGGCCTGCAGGGCGGCAACCAGACACCGTTCCCGGCGTGTGCGGCGTTCCAGAAGAACATTCAGTTCTACGTGCACTGCCTGGGCAACTTCACCGGCAAGCCGGAGCTGGGTATCGCCCAGGACAGCACGGCGTTGCAGCGCGCCCTGCGTGAAATCAACCAGCTCACCGCCGACCGGGTGCTGGTGCCGCAGATCACCCGTGTGTTTGCTTTCGAGCAGTTCGTGGAAGCGCACCGGTTGATGGATGAATGCCCGTGCGGCGGGCGGATCGCGCTGACCCTGGTGTGATGGAGGGGGCGGGTGCGCTGAGCGCAAGGCTTGCACCCGCGTAACCACGGATAGGCCCGTTTGTCGCCAGCGGCTACAGCCTCCGCAATTCTCCTACTTATATACTCCCAAATATTCGACAGATACTTCCGTAACTCATGTCGAAATTTCCTACAAGTTAGCCCCTGCAACTTCGCTCACCCCTCTAGACAGGGTGTTTCCCTCTGCTCGTTGATGTTTCCTTCGTAACTGCACTGGTTTTTACAGTCGTTCTGTCCCTGTTAATTCTCCTTCAGCCCTGACTACCATCCGCCCATCAGATAGCTCAGGGACCGAGTCATGCCTGTCCATTTTTCCGCGCCAAGGCCGCATACGCCCCTGTCAGAACCGTCTTGGTACTGATAGGCGATCGTGCGCCTGGTCGCCGTCGCTGCCTGTAGGAAGTTGTAAGAAAGCTCTGAAGATCCACAACTCCACTATTACGGTGTCAATGAGTGCCAAGTCCTAACGTCAGCGTTATTCATCGTGAAGCCATGAGCAATATCTACCAGCAAGTGCTGGAGAAGTTGCTGGAACACTTCACCCACGCCCAGCGCGCGGCCCTGCAACTGCTGGTGCAGCGCCTGGGCGTGGCCGCCGGTGGCATCGATCGGCTGGGGCAGTTCAAGGTGCTGGTGGCCCACGGCGGCGGCAGCACCAGTGGCCAGTGCCTGGCGCTGGTACGGGCGGCGCAGTTGAGCGTGGCCGTGCGCCACCCGGGCACCTTCCAGCTGCGGGTGGCCACCTACCGGCATTCGGGCATGGGCCGGGCGGTGATGGAAAACATCGAGCGCGGTTATGCGGCGTTGTCGTTGCATGACGACCCGCGGGTGGAGCTGTTGGTACTCGATGACCAGCAGGTGCACCCCTATGACCCGCTGGCGCCGTTGTCAGCCGCCACACGGTTGCGCAACCGCACCGACCTGCTGGTGAACGGCCATCTGAGCGGCGGTGATGGCCGTACCAGCCTGTGTCACGGCTGTTACCTGGGCCGCGCCGACTTCTATCAGCGCGCCATGACCTGCAACGGTGGCGTGCAGGCGATGGTCAGTGCCCAATCGCCCATGCGTCAGCGGCGATACCTGGCGTGGGGGTTGCGGGTGGCACGTCAGGCCGGGTTGGGAGACCGGGGCGAGGAGGGCAGTGGCGACAGTGCCCTGGACGTGATCGGCCGGCTGGGTGAAGCCTATTACCGGCAAATGTATGGCGAGAAAATAGGCAGCCGCCGCTTGCCGCGTCCCCGGCGCAAGGCCCATGTGCACTGGGTGCACATGGATGACCTGCTGGCGGTGGCGCCGCAGCAGCACTGGCGCCTGCTGGTGGAATTCCTGGGCTTTCGCTTTTCCGCCCAAGCCCTGGGCTTCAGTGAAACGGCCTGTGCCAACCCGCTGCTCATGGCCCACTTGCGCGGCCTGCGCGCCGAGCGCGTGCAGCAGCGCACCTATGCCGAGGGGGTGGAGGAATACCTCCAGGCCGCGCCGCAGCTGATGACCCGCAAGGGCATGCCCGATCACCTGGTAGACCTGATGCTGTCGGCGTACGACGACCCGCACAAGTTGCAGGAGCGGCGAGTGCTGGCCAACGAGCACGGCCAGGCCAATTACCAGGTCAGCGAGGAGCAACTGACCTGCCTGCTGTTCAGCCCCTTCGTCGACGGTGGCAAGGGCCTGGCCGGATACCTTGTGCGCTGCCATCCCGAATGCGTCGCGGCCCTGGCGCCGCTGCATCAGGTTTTGCAGGGCAGCCGCAACGACGAGCCGATGACGCGCTGGCTGGTGACGGTCAGTGGTTTGCCCATCCAGGCCCTGCGTCGCCTGTACAGCCAGCGTGGCGCCAGCGGCCCCGGCCCCCAGACGCTGATCGCCCGGCTGCGCGCCGGCGATCCGGACGGTGCCCGCGTGCAACTGCTGGACCCGGTCACCGGGCAAACCACAACAGAACGGGTGTGTGGCCGCTGATGTCGATCAAATCTCAACCAGGTTTTGCCTACCAGGCGGTGTATCGGTACCTTGGCGCGCTGATCGATGCTGGGGAGCCGGACGTCCCGTTCAAATTACCGTCACTGCGGGCACTGGCCCGGCGCCTGGGTGTGTCGGTGTCGACTATCCAATACGGCTACACCTTGCTGGAGCGTGAAGGCCGCGTGTATGCCTTGGCCAAGTCCGGTTATTACGCACGGCCCCCGGCCCGGCTGACGGCGGCGAAGGATGGCAGCGACCTGCTGCAACGGATTCAGGCCGAACATCGGCGCCAGGTGGGTGGCCAGGCGCCGTTGCTGGCCTTGGACGTGCCCTTGTTGCGGCTCGAACGCCAGGTGCAGCGCCAGTACGGCACCTTGCCCAGCCCGGCCTGGCACCCTTGCGGCGACCCGCAGTTACGCACGGCGCTGGCCGCGCGCTACACCCATAGCGCCCGCCATTGCTGGCACGCCGACCATGTCTACCTGGCGGGGGACCTGCGCGGCCTGCTCGACATAACATTCGAAGCGCTGGCGCTGAGCGGTGAGCCGGTGCTGGTCGCTTCGCCGTGCTGCCCGGTGGTGTTGCAGGCCTTGCGCCTGGCCAAGGTCAGGCTCATCGAATTGCCCTTGGGCGACGATGGGCGCCTGGACCTTGGCAGTGTGCGTCATTATCTGGAAACGCTGTCGGTACGCTTGATGGTGCTGGACGCCGGGTTCAGCAGCGTGCAGGGCGCACGCATGCCGGACGCCGACCTGGATACCCTGACGGCCTTGCTCACCCGTCACGACGTGTGGCTGCTGGAAAACGATGCCCAGGGCGAGCTGCGTTTCGAGCCGGGTCGCTGCCTGCGCGAAAGCGTCCCGGCGCAGCGGGTGCTGGTGATCGGCTCGTTGGAACCGTGGCTGGGGGCCGAGGCGCCCTTTGCCTACCTGCTGGCCGCCGGTGCGCACTTGCCGTTCACCAGCGCCTTTCAGCGCCGTGCCATGCGCCTGCCGCCGCTGCGCCAGAAGGCGGTGGCGCGCCTGCTGGAACAAGGCTTGCTGGACGATCAGTTGCCCGCCCTGCGCGTGCAGTTGCAGCAGCAGTTATGGCGCCTCGACCGGCAGATCCGCAGCCGCCTGGGGCGTTACCTGCTGGCCGTGCACCCGGCCGGCGGCACCGGGCTGTGGCTGCGCAGCCGCTACCCGATGGACATGCGCAAGGTGTTCGAACGGCTGCTGGCGCGCGGCCAGGTGGTGGAGCCCGGCACCCTGTTCAGCGCCCACGGCTTGCATGAGCGCTACCTGCGTATCGATGGCCTGCACCTGGACAGCGCCAACACCGAGGCCTTGCTGGATGCCCTGGGGGACGCCTTCGTCGAGGAACGCAAACTGCTGGACGCCATGAATGGCTGAGACGGCCACCATCGGTCCAAAAGGTTTGCCAATACTGCTTGTCTGTATGTATAAACAGTGTCTTTCATGCTTTGGCTACTGTGCGCATCGTGACCCCTGGCAACCTTGACGACCCGTTCTACTACCTCATCAACTTCCAGCGCGTGCTGGAGTGGCTGGCCCGCCGCTATGCCGACCTGCTGGACAGCGAGGAACGGCGGTTCATCGACGGTTTCGCTGGTCTGCCCCGTGCGCCTCAGGCGTTGCTGGTGCGCATGGTGATGCGCAAGGGGCCTTTGTACCGCGCCAGCAAGCTGGTGTATGGCGAGATTGGCTGCACCCATGCAGCCGTGGCGCCCTTGGTGCAGGCGGGGTGGGTCGACAATCGCGCGCCGCTGTCGGTAGCCCAGTTGTTCGAGGTGTTGCAGAAGGCCGAGGTGGTCACGCTGTTCAAGGCGCAGTTGAGCCGCACGTCCCTGCGCAAGGAGCAGTTGCTGGCCGAACTGCTGGAGCAGGCTCCGGCGCCGCAGCCGTTTACGGCCTGGTGCCCGGATATGGACGATGCGGTCTATTCCTTGCCGGTGCGGCCGTTGTGTGACCGGTTGCGGCTGCTGTTTTTTGGCAACCTGCGCCAGGACTGGTCCGAGTTCGTATTGGCTGACCTGGGCATCTACCGTTACGAACAGGTCGAGTTGGACCCTGCGTCTCGCGGTTTGCAAAGCCGTGCCGACATCGACTTCTGCGTGCAACTGCACGCCTGCCGCCAGGCACTGGAGGAAGGTGGGCTGTTGGCGCCGCTGTTACAGCAACTGGCCACGCTGCACAGCGACAACGCCTGGTTGCAGGGGCGTCGCGATCGACTGCTGTTCGCCGTGGGCCAGCAGTGCGAGCGCCAGGACCTGCTTGAACAGGCCCTCGCCATCTATGAACAGTGCGCCTACCCGGGCGCCCGCGCGAGGCGCATCAGGGTGCTGGAGCGTTGCGAGCACTATGAGGCGGCGCTAGCCCTGGCCGAAGTGGCGCTGGCCGCGTCGGAGAGTGCCGCCGAGGCCCAGCAGATCCCGCGCATGGTGCCCCGGTTGCGGCGTAAGCTGGGCCTGCCCGCGCTGCCCAGGGTGGGCAAAGCGGCGGTCAACGAGTCGCAGTTGTTGCTGGCCCAGGATCCGGGGCTTAGCGTGGAGCAGCGAGTGGCGCGGCACCTGCACCTGGATGAAGCCCCTGTACACTATGTGGAAAACAGCCTGATCAACTCGCTGTTTGGCCTGTTGTGCTGGCCGGCCATCTTTGCCGCATTGCCCGGCGCCTTTTTCCACCCGTTCCAGAGCGGCCCCACCGACCTGCATCAGCCCGATTTTCGTCAGCGTCGTGGCGCGCTGTTCGACGCCTGCCTGGCGCAGTTGCACGACGGCCGCTACCAGGACAGCATCCGCGCCTGCTACCGCGACAAGTGGGGCCTGCAATCACCCTTCGTGTATTGGCAGGCCTTGACACAAGAGCTGCTGGAGCTGGCCCTGCATTGCCTGCCTGCCGAGCACTTGCATCACTGCTTCGAGCGCCTGTTGCAGGACATCGCCGCCAACCGCGCGGGCATGCCCGACCTGATCCAGTTCTGGCCGGCCGAGCGGCGTTACCAGATGATCGAGGTCAAGGGGCCGGGTGACCGGTTGCAAGACAACCAGTTGCGCTGGCTGGAGTTCTGCGCCCGCCACGCGCTGCCAGTGCAGGTGTGCTACGTGCAATGGGCCCAGGCGTGAGTTATCGCGTGGCGGTGCGCGCCCTGTGCGAGTTTACCGCCAAGGTCGGTGACCTGGACCTGCGCTTCACCCCGTCGCCCAGCGCCCAGGAAGGCATGGCCGGGCACCGGCGGGTGACGGCCGGGCGGGGCGCGGCGTACCAGAGCGAGGTGGCGCTGGAGGGCGAGTTCGGCGAACTGTTGGTGCGTGGCCGGGCCGACGGCTATGACCCGGTACGCAACCGTCTGGAGGAGATCAAGACCCACCGCGGCGACCTGGAGCGCCAGCCTGCCAACCATCGCCAATTGCACTGGGCTCAGGCGCGGGTGTATGGCTGGCTGCTGTGCCAGCGCGACGACCTGCAACAGCTGAACCTGGCGCTGGTTTACCTGGAGGTCGACAGTGATCGCCAGACCCTGATCGAGGAAAGCTGGCAGGCGGTTGACCTGAAGGTTTTTTTCGATCAGCAGTGCGCACTGTTTCTCACCTGGGCCAGGTCGGAAATGTTCCGCGCCGCGGAACGTGACCAATGCCTGCGCACGTTGAAATTCCCCCATGGTGACTTCCGCCTGGGCCAGCGTGACCTGGCCGAGACCGTATACAAGGCGGTCAGCACCGGGCGCTGCCTGATGGCCCAGGCCACCACCGGCATCGGCAAGACCCTGGGCACGCTGTTCCCGATGCTCAAGGCATTGGTGCCCCAGCAGTTGGACAAGATCCTCTTTCTCACGGCCAAGACCCCCGGACGCCAACTGGCCCTGGAGGCCTTGCGTAAAATCGGCGCCAGCGCGCCCCAGCTGCCGCTGCGCAGCTTGGAACTGGTGGCTCGCGACAAGGCCTGCGAGCACTTGGACAAGGCCTGTCACGGTGATTCCTGCCCGCTGGCCAAGGGCTTTTATGACCGCCTGCCGGCAGCGCGGGCGGCGGCCATGCAGGTGCGCGTGCAGGACCAGCAGGCCGTGCGCGAAGTGGCCTTGGCTCATCAGGTGTGCCCGTACTACCTGAGCCAGGAACTGGCGCGCTGGGCCGACGTGGTGATTGGCGACTACAACTACTACTTCGACCTCAACGCCTTGCTGTTCGGCCTGGCCCAGGCCAACCAGTGGCGTCTGGCGCTGCTGGCCGACGAAGCGCACAACCTGGTGGAGCGCACGCGCGGCATGTACAGCGCCAGCCTTGACCAGTACCACCTGGGCGCACTGCGACGTGACCCGCCGCCGGCGTTGAAAAGCTCGTTGCAACGGCTCAATCGCGAATGGAACGCGCTGTACAAGGATCAACTGGGCCCTTACCAGGCCTACGCCCACCTACCTGACAAATTCGTGCAGGCGTTGCTGCGTTGCACCGCAGCCATCGCCGACCTGCTCAACGAACAGCCCGAGGGCCTCGACCGCGCCTGGCTGGATTTCTACTTCGACGCCTTGCAGTTCACCCGCGTGGCCGAGCTGTTCGGCGAGCACTATGTGTTCGACATCCAACAGCGCGAGGGGGCAGGGCGCCGACGTCAGGCCCAGTTGAACCTGCGCAACGTGGTGCCAGCCCCCCTGAGCGGGCCACGGCTGAAGGCGGCGCGCAGTTGCGTGTTGTTCTCCGCTACCTTGAGCCCGCAGCACTACTTCGCCGACCTGCTGGGGCTGCCGGCCGATTGCGCGTGGATCGACGTGCAGTCACCGTTCAGTGCCGCACAGTTGCAGGTGCGCATCATCAACAGCATTTCCACGCGCTTCAACCATCGCCAGGCGTCCCTGGCGCCGATCGCCGACCTGATTGCCGGCCAGTTTGCCCGCGCGCCCGGTAATTACCTGGCGTTCTTCAGCAGCTTTGACTACTTGCAACAGGTGGCCCAGGTCATGGCCGAGCGGCACCCCGGCGTGCCGCTGTGGCTGCAGGGGCGCAGAATGGACGAAGCGCAGCGGCGCGACTTCCTTGGCCAGTTCAGCGAACACAGCCAGGGCGTGGGCTTCGCGGTATTGGGCGGCGCCTTCGGTGAAGGCATCGACCTGCCTGGCAAGCGCCTGATCGGCGCTTTCATCGCCACCCTGGGCCTGGCCCAATTCAACCCGATCAACGAACAGCTCAAGGCACGCATGGGCGACATCTTCGGCGCCGGCTACGACTACACCTACCTGTACCCCGGCCTGCACAAAGTGGTACAGGCGGCAGGCCGAGTGATTCGCGGCCAGCAGGACACCGGCGTGGTAGTGCTGATTGACGACCGTTTCAGCGAAAGCCGGATCAAGGCGTTGCTACCGCGGTGGTGGGAAATTGCCCCGTAGCTGCCGCCAGGCTGCGAAGGCTCGCATAGCGTGCCCGCCATCCGAACCACAGAGCCCAAGGTCCTGCGAACCTTTGCGCCGCCTCGGCAGCGCCTACAAAAAAATGCGCGCCCCGCAGAGGCGGCGGGGGTAGGGACGTGTGTCAATTTTCATTCACCTACGGATCGAACTCGTCGCGCCAAGGTCAAACTGCCAGTAAACTGACCCTTAGTGTTCCCGAATTCCTTTTCAGAGGTTATGCATGAAGCTCAGTCCATTGGCGGGTAAGCCGGCTCCAGAAAGCGTGCTGGTCGATATTCCGCGACTGGTGACCGCCTATTACACGGTCCAGCCGTCTGCCGAACAGGCCACCCAGCGTGTGGCCTTCGGTACGTCCGGGCACCGTGGCAGTTCCTTTGATGCAAGCTTCAACGAATGGCACGTATTGGCCATCAGCCAGGCCATCTGCCTGTACCGTCAGGCGCAGGGCATCGATGGCCCGCTGTACCTGGGCGCCGACACCCATGCGCTGTCCACGCCGGCCGCTGCCAGTGCCCTGGAAGTACTGGCGGCCAACGGCGTGCAGGTGATGATCTCGCACAACGACGAGTACACCCCGACGCCGGCCGTGTCCCACGCCATCCTGTGCTACAACAAGGGTCGCACCCAGGGCCTGGCGGACGGCATCGTCATCACCCCGTCGCACAACCCGCCGCAAAGCGGCGGCTTCAAGTACAACCCGCCCAACGGCGGCCCGGCCGACAGCCATGTCACCAAGTGGATCGAGGCCAAGGCCAACGAACTGCTGGCGGACGGCCTCAAGGGCATCAAGCGCATGGGCCACGAGCAGGCGCTGAAGGCGGCCACCACCCATCGCCACGACTACCTCAACACCTACGTGGCCGACCTGGGCAACGTCATCGACCTGGACGCCATCCGTGGCGCCGGCCTGCGCCTGGGCGTAGACCCATTGGGCGGCGCCGGAGTCAACTACTGGTCGGCCATTGCCGATCACTACACATTGAACCTGGACGTGGTCAACACCCACGTCGACCCGACCTTCCGTTTCATGTGCGTGGACTGGGACGGGCAGATCCGCATGGACCCGTCCTCGCCGTACGCCATGCAGGGCTTGATCGGCCTGAAAGACCGCTTCGACGTGGCCTTCGCCTGCGACCCGGACCATGACCGTCACGGCATCGTCACCCCGAACGGCGGCCTGCTGGCCCCCAACAACTATCTGGCGGTGGCCATTGATTACCTGTTCCAGAACCGCCCGCAGTGGCGCGCCGATGCCGCCGTGGGCAAGACCGTGGTCAGCAGCGGCCTGATCGACCGCGTTACCGCGCGCCTGGGTCGTCGCCTGTACGAAGTGCCGGTGGGCTTCAAGTACTTCGCCGACGGCCTGTTCGACGGTTCCCTGGGCTTTGGCGGTGAAGAGAGCGCCGGCGCTTCGTTCCTGCGCCGTGACGGTGGTGTATGGGCGACCGACAAGGACGGCCTGATCCCGGCCTTGCTGGCTGCCGAGATCACGGCGCGCACCGGTCGCAACCCGGGCCTGGCCTATCAGGAACTGACCCGCGACCTGGGCGAGCCGTTCGCCACCCGTGTGGAAGCCAAGGCCAACCCTGCGCAGAAAGCCCTGCTGGGCAAACTGTCGCCTGATCAGGTGAAGTCCACCGAGCTGGCCGGCGAGAAGATCGAGCAGATCCTCAGCCACGCGCCAGGCAACAACCAGGCCATCGGCGGCCTCAAGGTCATGACCGCCAACGGCTGGTTCGCCGCGCGGCCGTCGGGCACCGAGGACATCTACAAGATCTACGCCGAAAGCTTTGTCGACGAGGCGCATCTGCAGCGCCTGGTGGGTGAAGCGCAGGTGTTGGTGGACGCTGCCATCCGCTGATTTTCAGCGCTCATAAAAAAAGGGCCTGCATCACTGCAGGCCCTTTTTCATGTTCACGCCACATCTACCAACACGATCTCGGCGTCTTCAACCGCGGTCACCCGCAGTACACGTTCGTCCTCCACCGCCACACCGTCGCGGGCCACGGCGCGCACACCGTTGACCTCGATCACACCCTTGGCCGGTACCAAATAGGCCTTGCGGCCCTCGTCCAGCACGTACTCGGCGGTCTCGCCGGCTTTCAGCGTGGCGGCCACCAGGCGGCCGTCGGCGCGGATGCGCAGGCTGACATCATCAATGGCACGGCCGCTGGCCAGGGTCACGAAGCCTTCGCCGCGTTCACCCTTGGGAAATGGGCGAGCGCCCCAGGACGGTGCTTCACCGCGGTTGTCCGGGATGATCCAGATCTGGAAGATGCGCGTGGCGCCTTTTTCCAGGTTGTACTCACTGTGGGCAATGCCGGTGCCGGCACTCATCACCTGCACATCGCCTGCTTCGGTGCGGCCCTTGTTGCCCAGGTTGTCCTGGTGGGTAATGGCGCCTTCACGGACGTAGGTGATGATTTCCATGTCCCGGTGCGGGTGTTGCGGGAAACCGGTGCCCGGGGCGATCACGTCATCGTTCCACACCCGCAGGTTGCCCCAGTTCATGCGTTTGGGGTCATGGTACTCGGCGAAGGAAAAGTGGTGATGGGCGTCGAGCCATCCGTGGTTGGCGCCACCCAAGGACGCGAAAGGTCTGAGCTGAATCATGGTGCACTCCTTAAGTGGAAGATTTGAATCACGGGGCCAGTGTCTCTCTTCCATAGATCGAAAAAAAGCGTAAAAACTTCAATATTCCAATCGAATTAATCAATGTGTTTCGTTATTCGTGGGCGCTGGCTTGCCTGCGGGCTGTTCAGGGCACCCAACCGCTCGCGGGCAAGCCAGCGCCCACAGGCGTGACGTAAATGCTTGATTACTCAAGCGTTGGCTGGCAGTGTCAGGGCCTGTCATTTCCACCCTGGTGCCCGTGTGTCCGAACTTCCCGCCGAACTTGTCCCTCCTGCCCAATTGCCCCTGCTCAAACGCCTGGTTGCCCGCTTGCTGGGCCGCGGCCTCAGCCGCCTCAGCGCCCAGCACCGCGATTCCTGGTTCCATGGCCACGTGGCTGGGCAGCGCAGCGGCCATGGCGAGGGCGTGCGTGAAGGCTACGAGCGCGGTCGCGTGGAAGGCTTCGAGGAAGGCCAGCAGGTGCTGGTGATTCGAGACACGCGCCCCGACGAGCACGGCGTGCCCGGGGTGGACGACTACCTGTTCGACCACTGGAAGCCTGCGCTCAGCGCCGAGCTGAAACGGGGCATCAAGGCCGACGTCGCCCAGCGCCTGCCCGAAGCCGCACAGCCCAGCGCCGCGCAGTGGAAGCTGATTTTCAGTGACACGCCGTCCACCTGCGTGATCGCCGGGGCAGGGGCGGGCAAGTCCACCTCGCTGGTGTTGCGCATGCTGGTGCTGCACCACTATCTGGGCATGGAACTGGATGCCCTCACCGTGGTGACCTTCACTCGCGAGTCGCGCAAGGACTTCATCAATAAGCTGCTGCACGTGTTCGGCCTATGGGGCTACAGGCTCACCGGCAAGCAGGTGCGCGAGGTGGTGCGCACCTTCCACTCGCGCATCCTGCCGCTGGTACGCAGCCTGCCGGGTTTCGGCCAGTTGCGCGCGTTTGAAAACCTCAGCAACCAGGCGCCTGCGCCCGGTGCGGACGAAGACGCCGACAGCAACCCTTTCGACCTGCGCCTCAACGACGCCCAGCGCCAGCAGATGAACCTGTGCTACCGCGACCTTATGCAGCGCAGCGAGCGCTTCGCCGAGCTGATCGGCCCCTTGCGCCGTCAGGCCCTGCAACTCAAGGAACTGGACCGCGAGCACCCCGATGTGCAGAAGCGCGTGGCCGTGACCGAGTTGTCCTCACGCCGCGACGAGGAACTGTGCGATGTGATCGAGGATTTGTGGTTCAACGCCGGCGCCTGGCCCATCAAGGGCATCGAGCCCAGCCGCGAAACCGTGGACATCAACGGCAGCCGCTTCCATTTCCACGGCTACATCGCCGAGATGGACGCCTGGGTGGTGCTGGGTTTCGACCCGTCCCAAGACCAGCAGATGAAACGCCCTGGCGCCAAGCTGCCGGTGTGGGCCGAGTGGGTGATCAAACGTACGCTGTTCCAGGCTTTCTGCCCGCGACCGGTGATTTGGCTGGAAAACTACGCCCAGGCTCGACGCCTGCTGGGCTCGTTGGCGGGCGACGCGGTGGCGGGGCCCGGCTTCGACTACAAGGTCAAGGGCGAACTGGTGGCGGCGCCGTTGCTGGACTGCTTTGTGGCAGCGGCCGGTTTCATCGAGAACCTCGGCCTGGACGTGTCGGCGGCCGTGGGCCAGATGAGCTTTGCCAGCGACGACAATGACCGGCTGTTTTTCGAGGCCCTTAGCCTGTACTGGAAGGCCTTTGAGGCCCACTTGCTCAAACAGTCGCCGCCGGTCATGACCTACAACCGCATGTTTGCCCTGTTCGGCGAGAACAACCCGGAAAACCTTCGCCAAGTGGGCGATGACATGCTGCGCCCGCTGTCGCACCTGATGATCGATGAATTCCAGGACGTGTCGCCGCAGATTGTTTCCTGGCTGCGGGCCACCCTGAGGGAAATCCGCAACCGTGGCCCGCAACTGTCGGTAGGGCGAGTGGCGCAGTATTCCTCGCTGTTGTGTGTGGGCGATGACTGGCAGTCGATCTACGGCTGGCGCGGCAGCTCGCCCAAGTACTTCATGGAGTTCGCCAAACAGTTCCCGTCCCCGGCCACCACGCGGGTGATGCTGGCGGACAACTTCCGCAGCCACCAGCACATCATTGATGCCGCCGAGCACCTTGTGCGCAACGCCCCGGCCATCCCCGGCAAGAAGGCCCGGGCCGCTGGCCGGCAGCCCCAGGTGTTGACGCCGGTGCGCGTGCTGGACCGCGACGACGAGACCATGGCGCTGACCGTGGCCGAACACTACCAGCGCGCAGATTCGATCCTGTTGCTGTTCCGCAAAGGCAGTGACCGTGCCGCTGCTGCCGAGCACCTGTTGCCGTTGTTGCAGCGCGACCAGGCGCGGCCCGTGGGCGAACGGCAGATCAAGCAATTGACCTATCACAGCGCCAAGGGCTTGCAGGCCGACGCGGTGTTTTTGGTAGGCGACTGCCAGCATGTCACCCGTTCACCCTACAAAAACCAGGTGTACCGCCAGGCAGGCCTGGGCAAACCGGGCGAGGCGCAAGCCTACGACAAGGCCCAGCAGGACGAGACACTGCGCCTGGCCTACGTGGCCGTGACCCGGGCGGTGAGCCATTGCTACTGGTACGTGGAAGCTGCAACCAAGGACGCTGCCGCGCTGCCCAAGGCATCGGACAACGTAGCGGGTGACAAACCTTTCTTCGAAGACCTGCGCAGCGCCACCACCGCGTAACTGGTGGCACACGGCTGCAAGGCGGGCGGTGCCTGGAGAGGTGCCGCTGTCAGCCGAACGCTGACAGCGAGTGGGGCGGGATAAAGGCTTCCAGCTCAGCTTCCACCGCCTCGATGATGCGTTCCACATCGGCGGCGTTCATCACCGTGGCACAGGGTATGCCGGCGATGGCGATCAGGGTTTCACCGCTGGCACGGTCGAACAGCCGTGCAACCATGCTGCTGGGCGCGTCCATGCTGCCCTCGAACCCCATGGGGTGAAAATGCCAACGCATGACCTGGCAGGCGTTGGGAAAGGTCATTTTGTTCATCTGTGCCACCTCTGCATCGTGCAGCCCGGCCGGCGTGCCGAATTTCTTCAACTGGCGTGTTCTGCCCCGACCCTTTCGAGACTGTAAAAGTAGCATTCGAGCACACAGGGCAGGGAAGTTTTTTAACTAAAAACATCCGCAATGCGCATTTTTTGACGCAGGTCATAAAGCAGCCGACCAATGGCAGTGAGATTAAAGTGCCATGTTTGCAGCGCAAACGTTTCACCTCAGAAACATGGACCATCCAGTTAAATAAACTTATGTTTATTTCCAATAAGCCGCTCATTTTTCTAAAGTTCTGCCGATAGCTCTGGTAAGGCACGCGACTGTTCGGCACGCGAGCCTTTTGCGTACTTCAACCGCATGGATGCCGCGCCACCTTTCTCTGTGAGAGCTATTCCATGTCCCTACGAAACATGAACATCGCCCCGCGTGCGTTCCTCGGGTTTGCCTTCATCGCCTTGCTGGTGGTGTTGCTCGGGGTCTTTGCCTCCAACCGCATGGCACTGATCCGCCAGGCCTCTATCGACATGCAGACCAACCAGCTGCCCAGCGTCAGTTTCCTGGGCAACATGGTGGAAGGTGTGGTGCGCTTGCGGGTGACCTCATTCCGCTTGCTGGTCAACCGCGAACCGGAAATGATTGCCGACACCGATACCCGCATTGGTGTTCTGGTGGACAAACTAAAGCAGGCTCAACGCCAGTATGCGGTACTGCCCGCAGGCGCTGATGAGCAAGCGTTGTACCGGGAATTTGAAACATCGCTCAATACTTACCTGCAATTGCAAAGCCGCCTGCAAGACTTGTCTCACCAGAACAAACTGGAAGACATGCGCACCTTGCTCAATACCGGTATCAAGGATGGTTCCGACAAGATGGGCGATCAGCTCAACCGCCTGGTGGCCATCAACCAGGCCGGTGCCAAGGCGGCGGGTGATGAGGCCGCTGCCCAGTACAGCCTGGCCAACGGGTGCGTCATCATTGTCTCGATCATTGCCTGCCTGATGACCGTGCTGCTGGCCTGGCTGTTGACCCGCAGCATCGTCAACCCGCTGAACGTGGCCGTGAAGGCCGCGCAGACCATCGCCGACGGCAACCTCACTCAACCGATTGCGGTGGAAGGCCGCGACGAACCGGCGCAATTGCTCAAGGCCCTGGCACAGATGCAGGGCAACCTGCGCCAGACCATCGAACAGATCGCCGGCTCCGCCACTCAGTTGGCCTCGGCGGCCGAGGAGCTGAGCGCCGTCACCGAAGAGGCCTCCAAGGGCCTGGTGGCGCAGAACCAGGAAATCGAACAGGCTGCCACGGCCGTGAATGAAATGACGGCGGCGGTGGAAGAGGTGGCGCGCAACGCCGTGTCCACTTCCCAGGCGTCCCAGGAATCCAACCAGGTGGCGCTGCAAGGCCGCGACCGCGTCAGCGAAACCGTGGGCGCCATCCAGCACATGACCCAGGACGTGCAGCAGACGTCGGTGCTGATCGAGGGCCTGGCGGCCCAGGGCCGTGATATCGGCCAGGTGCTGGACGTGATTCGCGCCATTGCCGAACAAACCAACCTGCTGGCACTCAACGCCGCCATCGAGGCGGCGCGGGCGGGCGAGGCAGGGCGTGGTTTTGCCGTGGTGGCCGACGAGGTGCGGGCCCTGGCCCATCGTACCCAACAGTCCACGCGGGAAATCGAGCAGATGGTCAACGGCATCCAGAATGGCACCGGCGAGGCGGTGCAGTCGATGCAGCAAAGCAGCCACCGCAGCCAGTCCACCCTGGACATGGCGCGCCAGGCCGGCACCGCCCTGCAGCAGATCACTGAGTCGATCTCGTTGATCAACGAGCGCAACCTGGTCATTGCCAGCGCTTCCGAGGAGCAGGCCCAGGTGGCGCGGGAAGTGGACCGCAACCTGGTCAATATCCGTGACCTGGCCAATCAGTCCGCCGCCGGTGCCCATCAAACCAGCGCCGCCAGCCACGAACTGTCGCGCCTGGCCGTGGGCCTGAGCGGCATGGTGTCGCGTTTTGTGATTTAACTGCACGCGCGGCAGTGATAGGGTCAGGGGCCGTCAGCTTGCATCAAGGACCTGTGCATGCGTTATTCCGCCCTTACCCAACGTATCGCCGGTGACGGCGCCGACGCCTGGAACATTCATTACCGTGCCCTGGGCATGATCGACCAGGGGCAGGATGTGATCCTGCTCTCGGTCGGCGACCCCGACTTCGATACTCCCGCACCCATCGTCGAGGCCGCCGTGCAGAGCCTGCGCGCCGGCCATACCCATTACTCTGAAGTGCGCGGCAACCTGGCGCTGCGTCAGTCCATTGCCCGCCATCACGGCCAGTGCAGCGGCCGCCACGTCGAGGCTGACGAGGTGGTGGTGCTGCCCGGCGCCCAGTGCGCGGTGTTCAGCGTGGCCCAGTGCCTGCTGCAGGCCGGTGACGAGGTGCTGGTGGCCGAGCCGATGTATGTCACCTACGAAGCGGTGTTCGGCGCCTGCGGTGCCACCGTGGTGCCCGTGCCGTTGCGCCCTGAGCATGGGTTTGCCCTGCAACCGGCCGACCTGGCCGCGCGCATTCGCCCGAACACTCGCGCGGTGATGCTCAACAGCCCCCATAACCCCACGGGTGCCAGCCTGTCGTTGGCCACCTGGCAGGCGGTGGCGCAACTGTGCATTGAGCATGACCTGTGGCTGATCAGCGACGAGGTCTACAGCGACATGCTCTACGACGGCCAGCACATCAGCCCCGCCAGCCTGCCCGGTATGGCCGCGCGCACGGCCACCATCAACAGCCTGTCCAAGTCCCACGCCATGACCGGCTGGCGTGTAGGCTGGGTGGTGGCGCCGCAAGCGTTGGCCAGCCACCTCAGCCACCTGGCGCTGTGCATGCTCTACGGCCTGCCGGACTTCATCCAGCACGCTGCACAGGTGGCCATCGAGGCGCCGCTGCCACAACTCGCGGCCATGAAAGCCGCCTACCGCGAACGCCGCGACCGAGTGTGCGCAGCCCTTCAGGGCTGCCCAGGGGTGAGGGCGGTGAAGCCTGCGGGCGGCATGTTCGTGATGGTCGACATCCGCGAAACCGGCCTCAGCGCCCAGGCCTTCGCCGACCGGCTGCTGGATGAGCATGGCGTGTCGGTGCTGGCAGGAGAAGCGTTCGGCCCCAGCGCGGCAGGGCATGTGCGCATGGGCTTGGTGCAGGATGCCGACCGCCTGGAAGAGGCGTGCCGGCGCATCGCCCGCTGTGCAGCAGCGATAGTGGGATAAATCGCACCCCCTTACTATGGCAGCGAAGCCATGTAACGTATTTGTGACCAAATATCATCCGCAAATAGGATGTATATGTAATTGATAGGCAATATCATTAGCGTTGAAGGCATTGTGCTTTCAGCGAGCGTGCCGGCACCCCTGGTACGCGCTTATCACTTATCCCCTCGCAGGATCGAACATGCTCTCACCTGTATGCCAAGGCGTTCCGTTTCGGCCCACGATGCTCGCGCTGCTGTGCTCGTTGACCCTGACGGCGCAGGCGGCCACTGTAACCACTTCGCAGGATGCGACCGAACAGCAGGGTGCCGGCGCCCTGCAGCTCAGTGACGTCAACATCTCTGCGCAGTCGTTGACTGCCGCGCCTTCGCTGCCCGCCGTCTACGCCGGTGGCCAGGTGGCAAGAGGAGCGCAACTGGGCGTGCTGGGTAACCAGGACATCATGGACACGCCGTTCACCAGCACCGCCTACACCGCGCAACTGATCGAGAATCAGCAGGCCGAGAGCATCGGCGACGTGTTACTCAACGATTCGTCGGTGCGCCAGGCCTCGGGCTACGGCAATCAGGCCCAGGTCTTCATGATTCGCGGCTTGCCCCTGGCCACCGATGACATCTCCTTCAACGGCCTGTACGGCATGCTGCCGCGCCAGATCATATCCACCGACGGCATCGAGCGGGTGGAGGTGTTCCGCGGCCCGAGCGCATTCACCAACGGCATCACCCCCACCGGTACCGGCCTGGGTGGCTCGGTGAACCTGCAACCCAAGCGCGCCGACGACACGCCCTTGCGTCGCCTGACCACGGATATTTCCAACAATGGCCGCATCGGCGAGCACCTGGACATTGGCCAGCGCTTCGGCGAGGACAACCAGTTCGGCGCGCGGGTGAACATTGCCCAGCGCAGCGGCAACACCGGCGTCGACCACGAAAGCCAGGCCGAGCAGGTGTTCACCGCAGGCCTGGATTACCGCGGCGACCGGCTGCGCTTGTCCGCTGACCTGGGCTACCAGAAGGAAGACATCGACGGCGGCCGCAATTCGGTGTTCCTCGGCAGCGCCACCAAGGCCCCGAAGGCGCCATCGTCCACCACCAACGCCAACGCCAAATGGGCCAACACCACGCTGGAAGACACCTACGGCATGCTGCGTGGCGAGTACGACCTCAACGACAACTGGACGGCCTACGCGGCGGGTGGCTACAAGCACACCCGGGAGAACGGTCGTTATTCGTCGGTGACGCTGACTGACAACGTGGGTGATGCCACGGTTTCAGGCTCCAAAATTCCTCACGACGAGGACAACACCAGCTTTTCCGCCGGCCTGAACGGCAAGTACCAGACGGGCTCCATCAGCCACCGTCTCAACCTCGGCATGGCCGACATCTGGGCGCAGCAGCGCAGTGCCTACGATTTCGACCTGGTGGGTGCCTCAACCAATCTTTATCAACCAGTATCCACGGCCAAGCCTGATTACAACTACCCGGGCGGCGACATGAGCGACCCGGGGATCATCGGCAAGACCTTCAACCGCAGCCTCGCGGCTTCGGATACGTTGGGCTTGCTGGATGACAAGGTGCTGTTTACCGCTGGCTTGCGTCACCAGCAATTAGTGGTTCAGGGCTACAGTTACGCTGACGGCGCCAAGGACGCTGGCTACGACAAGTCGATTACCACCCCGGTGTTCGGTATTGTCATCAAGCCGTGGGATCATGTGTCGTTCTACGCCAACCGCATTGAAGGCCTGGCCGCAGGTGAGACCGCAGGCTCATCGCTGGCGGGCTACACCTATACCAACCCCAATGAAACCTTTGCGCCAGCCCGAACCAAGCAGGTGGAAGCCGGCGTGAAGGTAGACATGGGTACCTACGGCGCAACGCTGGGTGTTTACCGTATCGAAGAGCCTACCGGTGGCTATACCGAAACGGACGCAGTCAATAAGACGGCCACCTTCGTGGTCGACGGCACCCAAATCAACAAAGGCGTCGAATTCAACGCCTTCGGCGAGCCGGTCCCGGGCCTGCGCATCCTGGGCGGCGTGACCGTGATGAAAACCCGTGTCGAAGACACCCAGAACGGTACCGACGACGGCAACCGTGCCATTGGCGTGCCCACCTTCCAGCTCAACGCTGGCGTGGACTGGGACGTGCCAGGCCTGGAGGGCGTATCGTTGAATGGCCGTATGCTGCGCACCGGTGGCCAGTACGCCGACGCCGACAACACCATCAGCCTGCCCACCTGGAACCGCTTCGACATGGGCGCGCGCTACGGCTTCAAGGTCGACCAGCGCGACGTAGTGCTGCGTGCCACCGTAGAGAACGTGTTCAACAAGGACTACTGGGCCTCCGCCCAGGGCGGTTATCTGACTCAGGGTGACCCGCGGGTGATGAAGCTCTCCGCCTCGGTGGATTTCTAACCCTCGATCCTTAGCCGCTGCCGCCAGGCGGCGGCGACAAGATTGCGCCATTGCCGGGATGTAGACCTACACGCTGGTTGGATCGGTCTTGGTTGCATCAATGCCCAGCGCCGACAACGCCCCGGCCACCACCCCACGCTCGATCACGCCGTCATCGGCCAGCGCCTTCAGCGCCGCCAGCACGACGAACTGCCTATCCACCTCGAAATGCCTACGCAACGCCTCGCGGGTGTCCGACTGGCCGAAACCGTCGGTGCCCAGCGCCACGAACCGTCGGCCGTGCACAAGCGGACGGATCTGGTCGGCAAAGATCTTCATGTAATCCGTCGCCACCACCACCGGGCCTTTGCGGCCGTGCAGGCAGGTTTCCACGTGGGACCGGCGTGGCTCGGCCATCGGGTTCAGCAGGTTCCAGCGCTCCACCACCTGGCCCTCGCGGCGCAGTTCCGTGAGGCTGGTGGCGCTCCATACGTCACTGCTCACGCCATAGTCTCGCGCCAGGATCTCGCCTGCGGCGATTACCTCGCGCAGGATCGAACCGCACCCCATCAACTGCACGTGGGGCGTGCCGTTGATCACCGAGTGGGAGGAGAGGTTGTACAGCCCTTTCAGGATTCCCTCGGCCACGCCCTCTGGCATGTCCGGGTGGCGATAGTTCTCGTTGAGCAGCGTGATGTAGTAGTACACGTCCTCATTGTTCACGACCATGCGGCGCATGCCTTGGTGAATGATCACCGCCAGCTCGTACGCGTAAGTCGGGTCATACGACACGCAGCAGGGAATGGTCGACGCCAGCACGTGGCTGTGGCCATCGTCGTGCTGCAAGCCTTCGCCCATCAGCGTGGTGCGCCCGGACGTGGCACCCAGCAGAAAGCCCCGGGCGCGGGCGTCGCCGGCCGCCCAGGCAAGGTCGCCGATGCGCTGGAAGCCGAACATCGAGTAGTAGATATAAAAGGGGATGGTGGTGACGCCATGGTTGGCGTAGGACGTGCTGGCGGCGATCCACGAGGACATGGCCCCGGACTCGTTCAGGCCCTCCTGCATGATCTGGCCGTCCATGCTCTCCTTGTAATAGCTCAGTTGGCCGGCGTCCTGCGGGGTGTACAGTTGGCCCACGTGGGAGTGGATACCGATCTGCCGGAACAGGCTTTCCATGCCGAAGGTACGCGATTCGTCCGGCACGATGGGCACCACCCGCTGGCCGATTTCCTTGTCCTTGAGCAGGGTGCCGAGAATCCGGACAAAGGCCATGGTGGTGGAAATCTCGCGCTCACCGGTGCCCGTGAGCTGGGCTTGCAACGCACACAGCGGCGGTATGTTCAAGGCGTCGGCTTGGCCATGACGCACTGGCACCTGGCCGCCGAGCCGCTTGCGCGCGGCCTGCAGGTAGCGAGCTTCGGCGCTGTCGGCGCCGGGCTTGAGGTAGGGTAGTTCGGCCACCTGCTCATCCGACAGGTCCAGGTTGAAGCGGTCGCGAAAGGCCTTCAAGGCATCGTTGCCCATCTTCTTCTGCTGGTGGTTGATGTTCTGCCCTTCACCGGCTTCTCCCATGCCGAAGCCTTTGACCGTCTTGGCCAGGATCACCGTGGGCGCGCCGGGGTGGCGCACGGCAGCGGCGTAGGCGTTGTACACCTTGACCGGGTCATGGCCGCCGCGTGCAAGCTTCCAGATATCGTCGTCGGACATGTCGGCCACCAGCGCCAGCAGTTGCGGGTACTTGCCGAAGAAGTGCTCGCGCACGTAGGCGCCGTTCTGCGACTTGTAGTTCTGATAATCACCGTCCACGCACTCCATCATGCGCTGGCGCAGCAGACCACTGCTGTCCTTGACCAGCAGGCGGTCCCAGCCGCTGCCCCAGATCACCTTGATCACGTTCCAACCGGCCGCGCGGTACAGGCTTTCGAACTCCTGGATGACCTTGGCGTTGCCGCGTACCGGGCCGTCCAGACGTTGCAGGTTGCAGTTGACCACAAAAATCAAGTTGTCGAGCTTCTCGCGCCCGGCCAGGGAAATGGCCGCCAAGGACTCGGGCTGGTCCATCTCGCCGTCACCCAGGAACGCCCAGACCTTGCGCCCCTGGTGAGCCTTGAGGCTGCGGTTCTCCAGGTAACGCATGAAGCGCGCCTGGTAGGCCGCCGTGATCGGCCCCAGGCCCATGGACACCGTGGGGAACTGCCAGAAGTCGGGCATCAACCGCGGGTGTGGGTAGGAGGAAATGCCGTCACGGTCGGTTTCGCGACGGAAGTTGTCGAGCTGCGCCTGGCTCAAGCGCCCTTCAAGGAAGGCGCGGCCGTAGATACCGGGTGAGGAGTGACCCTGGATGTACACCAGGTCGCCGGCAAAGGTGTCGGTGCGGCCGCGGAAAAAGTGATCGAAGCCCACGTCATACAGCACTGCGGCGGATGCGTAGCTGGCGATGTGGCCGCCCACGCCTGAGTGATTGCCGGCGCGCAGCACCATGGTCAGGGCGTTCCAACGGATGAGCGCGTTGATGCGTTTTTCAATGCCCAGGTCGCCGGGGTAGGGCAGTTCGCGCTCGGGTGCGATGGTGTTGACATACGGGGTGGACATCCGGCCGTGAAAGTCGCCGTGGAGGGCCACGTCGAAATCCAGTAATTGGTCGATCAGGTAATGGGCACGGGAGCGGCCTTCCACCTCGATGACCGACTCCATGGAGTCCAGCCATTCCCGTGTCTGCTGAGGATCGCAGTCGGGAAACTGAATTGGCTCGTTCATCATTCCTCCTGAATTATGATTGCAAGTGCAACTAGGTCTCGAATCTAGTTGCTGATGAAGTACAATTGCAACTACATTTTTGTGCACATCAGGAGTACCCATGGCTACGGGCCAAGTCGATCTTTGGTTCAATTTTGTGCGCGCACATCGCTCGCTGATCCGCGAGATAGAACGGCGCCTGGCGGCCGAGCAGTTGCCGGCCTATGCCTGGTACGACGCCTTGTGGGGGATTGAAAGCGGGCCGCAAGGCATGCGGCGCATGCATGAACTGGCCGACGTGATGGTGATCGAGCGCTACAACCTCACGCGCCTGGTGGACCGCCTGGCGGCCGACGACCTGGTGCAGCGCCAGCGCGTGGAAGGCGACGGCCGCGGCTACACGGTATGCATCACGCAGAAGGGCAAGGCCCTGCGCAAGCGCATGTGGGCCGTTTACGAGGGGGCAGTCAACGAGCTGTTCCTGAGCCAGTTCGACAGTGAGCAGGCCCGGTTGTTTGCCGAGGCCTTGGAGCGTGCCCGGTTATCCGCGAACGCCAAACCGTAGCCACAAGGCTCTGCGCTGGCCTCATGGGGTTACGTGGCAGCGTTTAGAACGTCTGGCCCAGGGAGAACTGGAACACCTGCGCTTGCGAGCCGCTCGGGCTGCGGATTGGTGCGGCGAGGCTGAAGGTCAGTGGGCCCAGGGGCGAGTACCAGGTGGCGCCGACGCCGATGGACGCGGCCATCTCATCCAGGCTCAGGTTGCCACAGTTCTGCGTGGTGGCCAGGTAGCACTTGTCCGAGTACACGGTACCGAAGTCCAGGAACACCGAGGTCTGCAGCGACTTCTGGTCCTTGATGAACGGCATCGGGAACAGGTACTCGGCGCCGCCGGTCACCAGGATGTTGCCGCCAAGGGAATCGGTGCTGCGGTCCGAATAGTATTCCTGGCCCATGGACGAGTAGGCGCCGGTCGCCGGGGTGCTGCGCGGGCCCAGGGTACCGTCCTTGAAGCCGCGCACGCTGCCTTCGCCGCCGGCGGTGTAGTTCTCGTAGAAGGGCAGGCCGTCGGTGTTGCCGTAACCGTTGCCGTAGCCCAGCTTGGTGTGCAGGCGAATCGAAGTGGTGTTGCTCATGGGCAGGAACGTCTGGCCGGTGTAGTCGACCTTGTAGAAGGTCAGGTCACTGCCCGGTACGGTTGCCATGAAGCTCAGGCTCTGGGAGTGGCCGCGGTTGGCCAGCACGCCGCGGTTGAGCGTGGACTCCGACCAGGCCATGCTGGCCTTGAGGTTGGTGAAGCTCTCGCCGTTGCGCTCGATGAAGTCGTAGATTTCGTCGGCGCTGTAGGTGCCCGGGGTAATGTCGTCGTGTTGCAGCGTCAGCCCGTAGGTCATGCGCGTGGTTTCGCTGATCGGGTAGCCGAAGGTCACGCCGGCGCCGTAGCTGTTGATCGAGTAGTACGACACACCGTCGGAGTAGTAGTCGTTGTAGTCGGTCTTGTTGTAGAACAGGTTGTAGCCCAGGCTCACGCCGTCGGGTGTGAAGTAGGGGTTGGTGTAGCCGAAGTTGTACTTGGTCTGGTACTCGGACTTGGTCAGGCCGATGCTGGCGTAGTTGCCGGTGCCCAGGAAGTTGCTCTGGGTGATTGAACCGCCCAGGATCAGGCCGGCACTCTGGGCAAAGCCGACACTGGCGGTGATGGAGCCCGAGGCCTGTTCTTCAACCGAATAGTTGACGTCCACCTGGTCGTCCTTGCCGGGCACGGCCGGGGTCTCGACGTTGACAGTCTTGAAGAAGCCCAGGCGTTCCAGGCGTGTCTTGGACTGGTCGATCAGGTAGGTTGAAGCCCAACCGCCCTCCATCTGGCGCATTTCCCGGCGTAGCACCTTGTCATCGGTCTTGGTGTTGCCCACGAAGTTGATGCGGTCCACGTAGGCGCGCTTGCCCGGTTCCACCACAAAGGTGATATCCACCGTATGGTCGTCGTCATGGGTTTGCGGCACGCCGTTGACGTTGGCGAAGGTGTAGCCTTCGTTGCCCAGGCGGCGGGTGATCAGCTCGCTGGTGGTGGTCATCAGCTTGCGCGAGAACACCTGGCCTTTTTGCACCAGCAACAGCGCGCGCACTTGGTCTTCAGGTGCTTTCAGTTCGCCCGACAGCTTCACGTCGCGCACGGTGTAGCGCTGGCCTTCGTTGATGTTCACGGTAATGAACACGCTTTTCTTGTCGGGGCTGATGGACACCTGTGTGGAGGCGATGTCCATGTTGATGTAGCCGCGGTCCAGGTAATAGGAGCGCAGCTTTTCCAGGTCGCCGGAGAGCTTTTCCCGGGCGTACTTGTCGTCATTCTTGAAAAACGACAGCCAGTTGGTGGTCTTCAGGGCGAACTGGCTGGTCAGGTCCTCTTCGGAGAACACCGTGTTGCCGACTATGTTGATGTGCTTGATGGCGGCGACACTGCCTTCGTCGATCTTGATCTTCAGGCTGACACGGTTGCGTGGCTGTGGCACCACGTCGGCGTCCACAGTGGCCGAGTAACGGCCCTGGGCCACGTACTGACGCTGTAATTCGTTGCGCACGCCTTCGAGGGTGGCGCGCTGGAAAATCTCGCCTTCGGCCAGGCCCGATTGCTTGAGGCCCTTCATCAGGTCTTCGGTGGTGATGGCCTTGTTGCCCTCGATCTCGATGGACGAAATGGACGGGCGTTCCACCACATTGATGATCAGTACGGTGCCGTCGCGGCTGAGGTTGATGTCCTGGAAAAAACCGGTCTTGAACAAGGCCCGGGTGGACTCCACCAGGCGGCGGTCATCGGCTTCATCGCCGACGTTCAACGGCAGTGCACCAAATACACTGCCGGCAGACACCCGTTGCAGGCCGTTGACACGAATATCGGAAATCTTGAACGCTTCGGCGTGCACCATCGTGGCATTGGCCACCAGTACAACCGAGCAGAGCAGGCGCGACACATTCATCAGGACAGGTTCCAGGACGCTTCGACAGACAGCCCAAACGCACCGCACGGCCCGCGGTAAGGCAAGGCGCCGCGCGGTCGCTTGGCTTGGGGGGTGAAGCATAAAAGGCCGGGAAGTTCGGTGCGGTTAACCGAATGTCAAGTTAGGTAAAGGTTGGGCAAGTTGCGGTGACGGCCATAGGGACTACGGTGATAATCCACGCACATTCATTCAAGAGCGCGCCATGATTTCCGTATTGCTGGTGGACGATGACGAGGAACTGACCGAAATGCTCAGCGAGTACCTGGCGCGTGAGGGTTTCTGCGCCACCGCCGTGCACACCGGCGAGGAGGGCGAAGTGCAGGCGCTGTCCGGGCGCTACAGCATTGTGGTGCTGGACGTGATGCTGCCGCGCCTGTCGGGCATCGAGGTGCTGCGCCGCATCCGCGCCAGCAGCCAGGTGCCGGTGCTGTTGCTGACCGCGCGCGGCGACAACATCGACAAGATCACCGGCCTTGAACTGGGCGCCGACGACTATGTGCCCAAGCCCAGTTCCCCCGGCGAGCTGGTGGCCCGGCTGCGCGCCATCATGCGCCGGGTGCAGCCCCAGGATGCACCGATTGCCGACACCATCCGCACCGGCGCCTTGGTGCTGTGGCCCGGCAAGCGCCAGGCCCATTGGCAAGGCAGTAGCCTGGACCTGACCAGCACCGAATTCAGCCTGCTGGAAGAACTGGCCCGGTATGCCGGCCAGGTGGTCACCAAGCAGAACCTGTCCATCAACGCCCTGGGGCGGCCATTGACCCGCTATGACCGGCGCATCGACGTGCACATCAGCAGCATCCGCCAGAAACTGGGCCCCCGTGACGACGCCAAGGCCTGGATTCAGAGCGTGCGTGGGCTGGGCTACCTGTTGATCGCCGAATGATCAGGCCCAGCCGGCTGTTCTGGAAGTTGTTCCTGGCCTTCTGGCTGGCCACCAGCCTGACTTTCCTGGCGGGGCTGGCGATTTTGCTGATCGGCCGCTTCTTCCCCGGCGACCCGCAGATCGGCACGGTGTTCTTCAATACCCAGCACGTGATTGAGCGGTTTGGCGTGGAGGCCGGCGAGCCGTTGCTGACGGTATGGGCCGATGACCTGCATGGCCAACAGATCGGCTTGTACGACCAGCAAGGCCAACTACTCGCCGGCAAGCCCGTGCCGGCCGACAAGTACAACCTGAAGGTGACGGCCAAGGACGGCCGCGTGGTATGGCTGCGTGCTCCGCAGAACCCCGGCTCGCCTGAAGGCAAGGGCCCCAGCCACGCCATTCCGCTGGTCGTGGGTACCATCATGAGTGCGCTGTTCAGCTGGTACCTGGCGTACTACCTGGTGTGGCCGCTGGTGCACCTGCGCAGGGCCATGCACAGCGTCGCCCAAGGCCGTTTCGACACGCGGGTCAAGCCGATCATGGGCCGGCGCCGCGACGAGATCGTCGACCTGGCCGAAGACTGCGACCGCATGGCCACCCAGCTCAAGCTGCTGGTGGACGCCCAGCAGCATCTGCTGCACGACATCTCCCATGAGCTGCGCTCACCGCTGACGCGCATGCGCGCGGCCATCGGCCTATTGTTGCAGGACCCGCACCGCCTGGAAATGCTCGGGCGTATCGAACGCGAGTCCGAGCGCATCGATATCCTGATAGAAGAACTGCTGACCTTGGCGCGGGTCCAGGGCCGTCCTGAAAGCCTGGACAGCGAACGGCTGGACGTGATCGAACTGCTGGCCGATATCGTTGAGGACGCGCAGTTCGAGGCAGGCATCAAGCACTGCACGGTGCAGCTCGATGCCCCAGAGAGTTTCGTCAGCTGCGTGAACGGCGAGTTGCTGTACCGCTGTTTCGAGAACGTGGTACGCAATGCCGTGCGCTACACCTGGCCGTCCACCACGGTGCGGGTGGTGGCCGTGGCCAACGCCGCCGGCGACAGCCTGACCGTGCGCATCACCGACCAGGGACCGGGGGTTGAACACCATCGGTTGCAGAGCATCTTCAGCCCCTTCGAGCGCGGTGTCGCCCAGCCGGCTGCAGGCTTCGGCCTGGGCCTGGCCATCGCCCAGCGCGCGGTAGAGCTACATGGTGGGCGCATCAGCGCCAGCAACCTGCCCGAAGGCGGCCTGAGCGTGGCCATCCACCTGCCACGCCGCGCCTGAACCCGTGGTATAGCCGCTGCCGCCAGGCTACACGTTTTGCGCCACGGCTAAATACGTATCTTTACCCAATATTACATGGCCTTGACCGCCTTGAACCTGCTCCCCGCTTAAGCTTTGGCCAGAGGCGCCCGTTGCGCATGAAGCGCCAGGCGCAATGGAGAATAGGCTTTGGAGGTAGAGATGAAAGACCTGATACGTTCCGTTGGCTTGACCTTCCTGCTGGACCATAAAGTGCTGCGCAGCGCCTATTCGGCAGCGCCGGTATTCCCCGCATTCAGCACCTATTGCGACTTCAACGTGGTGCAAACCCAAGTGGCTGGCTACGCCTTTGGTTTTGGCCACCCGGTGGCGGTGCAACTGCCATGGCAGGCGGTGGAGGGTGGGCTATGAGGCTCAAGCGCAAGCTCAAGGCGCGGCCGCCCCGGCGCCTGGTGGAAGAAGTGCCGGTCAATGTCCAGGATGCGTTGCAAGATCAACTGCGTGCCTACCTGGGGCGCGGATTTACCCCGGTGTTGCTGGGCAGTGGCGGCAGCGACGGGTCGCGGCGCTATCATTTGCAGATTCATCATGATCGCAGTGGTCAGTATCTGGAGTTGCATGGTGATTTTGATGCTCATGGCGCCGAGGCCATTTTCAAGGTTGCGCACCAGATGAAAACCATGCTGCAGCCAGCGGCCAATGCCCTGGGCAACAATGTGCGGCTGATTGCCCGCATCACTGACCTGCCATGCCCCGACACCCTGAAGGACGCCGCCCGACGCCTGGCCACCGACACCCGTCGATTTCAGCTCGCCAAGGGCTGAAAGCAGGCGATTGTTTCTGGCGTGGCTTTTGATCCGGCTTTTGATGTGAGGCCCTGTAAAGCGCCAGGCCCCCGCAAGGGCTAACCGCAACAGCAACAGCAGCGCGGTCCTGACCGTGAGGGGCTGGTTGCGGTAAGATGGGCGTTTTTCCCGCATTACGGAACAGCGCCCCCATGGCCTCCACCCACAAGCAAGACAAACGCGCCGCCCGCGCCAAGACCAAGGCCAAGCAGAACCGCGTCAAGCGCGCCGCGCCCGAAGTCGAACTGGACCCCAACGACCAGCGCATCGATTTTGAATCGGTAGACCTCACCGATCTGTTCAAATTGATGCGCGACGCCGAAGCCATCAGCCAGCAAGCCATGTGCAAGGCGTTCCTGTCCCACCCGCTGCTGGTGCTGGTGTTCGAACAGGAAGGCGAAGAGGGCGCCATGGACTTCATTCTTGCCGCCCTGATGGAATACCGCGAGTGGTCGGCCGGCGCCGATGAAACCCAGGCCCTGGCGTGGATCGAATCCGCCGAATTCCAGACCGACTACGTGGCCGCCTCCGACGAAATCGCCGCCGACAACGCCTGATCACTGTTTTCTGTGGGAGCTGGCTTGGCTTGCCAGCGAGCTTTTCGACGCCTGAAAGCTCGCTGGCAGCCAGCGCCCACAAAAACAACTGCGCCACGACGATCCTGCCGTTTACCGGTACTGCCCTTCAGTTCACTCCACCCATGCCGATGCCTTGCTAATAACAAGAGCAAGGCACGGAGTAGCGGACATGAAAATGCGCAATCTATCGATCAGCGGGCGTTTGTGGCTGATCCTGATCGTCGCGGCGTTGATGCTGTGCGCGATGGCCGCGGCGATGGTCAAGCAGATACACGACGACCTGTACGACGCCAAGGCGCAGAAAACCATGCACGTGGTGCAGACCGCCAGCGGCCTGCTGGCCTACTACCACGGCCTGGAGACCGCCGGCACACTGACCCGCGAGCAGGCCCAGGCCCAGGCCATGGAGGCAATTCGCGGCCTGCGCTACAACCAGACCGACTACTTCTGGATAAACGACCTGCGGCCGGTGATGATCATGCACCCGGCCAACCCCAAGCTGGTGGGCCAGGACCTGTCCCAGGTGAAAGACCCGGACGGTGTCGAGGTGTTCAACGCCATGGTCAAGGTGGCCAAGGCCCAGGGCGCGGGCATGGTCAATTACCGCTGGCCCAAGCCCGGCGCCAGCGAGCCGGTGGAAAAGACCTCTTACATCAGCCTGTTCGCGCCTTGGGGCTGGATCATCGGTTCGGGCGTGTACGTGGATGACGTGGAGGCCGAGTTCCATCAACAGGTGCTGAAAGCCAGCGCAATCACCGTGGGCATTATCCTGATCATGGCCGCGCTGCTGACCCTGATTGCCCGCAGCATCATCCAGCCGTTGAACGCCGCAGTGCAGGCCATGGCCAACATCGCCAGCGGCGACAGTGACCTGACCCGGCGCCTGGAAGAGCAGGGCAGCGACGAAGTCACGCAACTGGCCCGGCATTTCAATGCCTTTGTGGCCACCCTGCGCCAGGTGGTCAGCGAGTTGCAGCAGTCCGCCACGCGGCTGGGCCAGGCGTCGGGCGAGTTGGGCGTGGATGCCGACCAGGCCCAGGCACGCAGCCAGCAACAGTCCCAGCAAATGGAGTTGGTGGCCACGGCGGTCAACCAGGTGACCTACGGTGTGCAGGACGTGGCGAAGAACGCCGAGCATGCCGCCAGCGAAATGCGCGATGCCGAATCCGAGGCGCAGCGCGGCCAGGCCAATATCGACGGCAGCCTGCGGCAGATCGACCAGTTGTCCGGCACCATTGACCAGGCGGTCGAGGTCATCCGCACGTTGGCCAGCGAAAGCACACAGATCGGCAGCGTGCTGGACGTCATCAGTTCCATTGCCGAACAGACCAACCTGCTGGCCCTCAACGCCGCCATCGAGGCCGCCCGGGCGGGGGAGCAGGGCCGTGGCTTTGCCGTGGTGGCCGACGAAGTGCGGCTGCTGGCCCAGCGCACGCAGAAATCGACCGCGGAGATCCAGGGCATGATCGAACGCCTGCAACGTCATTCCGACGCTGCGGTGAAAGTGATCGGCGACAGCAGCCGCGCCTCGCACCTGACCATTGAACAGGCCAACCTGGCCGGGCGCAGCCTGACGTCGATCAGTCAGGCACTGAATAAACTCAACGGTCTGAATGCATCCATTGCCAGCGCCACCCTGCAGCAGTCCCACGTGGTGGAGGATATCAACCAGAACGTCACCCAGGCCGCCGAACTGTCACGCAGCGCGGCGCTGGCCGCCGAGCAGTCCAACACCGCCAGCGTGCAGCTCAAGGCCCTGAGCCAGCAGTTGGACGGGGTGTTGCGCCGGTTCCGGGTGTGACAAGCGGGTAGCGGCTGCCGAACGCTGCGCTGGGCATCAGCCTCGCTGAAGATCTACAGCGCATGCCAAGATCCGCGCAGCCCAGGGCGGCGGCTACACGGACTACAGGTTCGTGGTCTGGATCTTGCGGTCGCGGCGGCCTTCCATCCAGTCGTCCACCTGGCTGCCAAACTCGGCCGGCGCCTTGCGCGCTACGCGGCGTGACAGGTCGAGGATGGTCTGTTGCGCCAGCGCTTGCTCCATGCGTTGCTGCGCGGTTTGCATGGCGCCATGCACCGCACACGGGCCGTCCAGGGCCCAGGCGGGCGGGGCGCCGTCGAACAGCGCGCAGCGGCCACGAATTTCCCGGCAATCAAAAATCGACTTGCGCCCGTCGATGGCGTTGACCACGTCCAGCAGGCTGACCTCATCGGCCGGCCTGGCGAGGCGGAAGCCCCCGCGCACACCTTCAGTCGCCACCACCAGGTGCGCCTTGGCCAGTTTGGTAAAGATTTTTGCCAGGTAATCCTGAGGCACGCCTTGCAGCTGTGCCAAGTCGCGCACGCTGGCCTCGCGGCTGTCGCCACCGGCGCCGACCAGGAAAATCAGGCAATGGATGCCGTATTCAACACCCGCGCTGTAGAGCGACATGGGAATCTCCGACTGAATAAGTCGCCATTCTAGCGCTGACTATCGCCCAGAGGCAAAGCAACCCATTCGATGAGAGGTCGCTTGTCAAAATTAACTACGACCAATATAGTCGTAGTTATTGAGGCGCCATCGATCGGCACCTCTCCTCGTGGAGCGACACATGAAACAGCACATCCTGATTCTCGGCGCTGGCTTCGGTGGCCTGTGGACGGCCCTGGGCGCCACCCGCCTGTTCAACCAGCATGGTCACCGCGACACCCGTGTAAGCGTGCTTGCCCCCCAGGCCGAGCTGCGCATTCGCCCGCGCTTCTATGAGCCGGACGCCCACCGCCTGGCGGCGCCCATTGGCGACCTGCTGGCCGCCGTGGACGTGGACTTCATCAAGGGCGCCGCGCAAGCCATCGATGTGGCCGCCAAGTGCGTGCGCTACACCGATGCTTTCGGTGCCAGCCAGGTCTGCCGCTACGACAAACTGGTGTTGGCCACCGGCAGTGGCCTGGCGCTGCCCGGCGCGCCCGGCGTTGCCGAACATGCCTTTGACGTGGACCAGATCGAGCAGGCCGTGCGCCTGGAAAACCACCTGAAAGCCTTGGCCCGGCAGCCCGAGAGCCGTGGGCGCAACACCGTGGTCGTCGCCGGTGGCGGTTTCACCGGTATCGAGACCGCCACGCAGATGCCGGGGCGGCTGCGGGCCATCCTCGGTGAACAGGCCAACATCGACGTCATCATTGTCGATCGCGGCGCGCAGGTAGGCGCCTCCATGGGCGCCGAAATCGCCGAATCCATTGCCCAGGCCAGCGACGCGCTGGGGGTGAGCTGGCGGTTGCAGTCATCGGTGGTGGCCGTGGATGCGCAAGGTGTGACCCTGGAAGATGGCCAGTGCATCGAGGCTCATACAGTCATCTGGACCACCGGTGTGCGCGCCCACGGCCTGACGGCCCAGGTGCCCGGCGAGCGTGACGGCCTGGGGCGCCTGCACGTGGATGTCAACCTCAAGGTCATTGGTCAGCACGACATTTACGCCACGGGTGACGTGGCCCATGCCGCCACCGACGAGCTGGGCAACCACGCGCTGATGACCTGTCAGCACGCGATCATGCTCGGCCGTTTCAGCGGTCACAACGTGGCGGCCCAGGTGCTGGGTGTCGAGCCCCTGCCATACCGCCAGCCCAAGTACGTGACCTGCCTTGACCTGGGCGCCTGGGGCGCGGTGTACACCGAAGGCTGGGACCGCCAGGTGAAACTGGTGCGCGAAGAGGCCAAGGCCCTGAAGACCCAGATCAACACCGTGTGGATCTACCCACCGGCGGCCGATCGTGACGCCGCCTGGGCCGCCGCAGACCCGCTGGTTCCCATCGCCTGAGTACGGGTGCCTGCCCAAGCCGCACAAACCCCGATATCATCGGCGCTATATAACACCGTAAATAGCGCTTGGGGGCGCGTGTGCATGTCGAGAAAGACCGTTCAGTGGCTGTTCACCGGCCTGGCCATGGGCTGCGCGTTGGCGGCCCATGCCGAGGACAAGATCCAGGTGGCGTACGCCGGTTCCATGGGCGTGGTCATGGACAAGGCCCTGGGGCCCGGTTTCGCTCAGCGCGAACACGTGGCCTATCAGGGGCAGGGCCAGGGTGCCTATGGAATGGCGCGGTTGCTGGCGTCGAAGAAGGTGCTGGCCGACGTGTTTGTGTCCATTACCCCGGGCCCTATCGACGTGCTCAAGCAGGCCGGGCTGGTGGACCAGGCCGTGCCGGTGGCCAGCACGCGCATGGTGATTGCCTACAACCCCAAAAGCCGCTTTGCCGGCGCCTTGCAGGCAGCCGCCCAGAACGGGGCGGCTGCCCAGCCTTGGTGGCAGGTGCTGCAAAGCCCGGGCTTGCGCTTTGGGCGCACGGATGCCGCCACCGACCCGCAAGGGCAGAACATCATTTTTACCCTGCGCCTGGCTGAAAAGTACTACCACCAGCCAGGCCTGGCCAGGGCGGTGCTGGGTGCCGAGCAGAACCCCGAGCAGGTGTTTGGCGAAGGCGGCCTGCTGACTCGCCTGGAGTTGGGGCAGGTGGACGCCGCCTCGGGTTATGAAAGCGCGACGCTGTCGGCGAAGCTGCCCTACATTGCGCTGCCGGACGAGATCAACCTCAGCAACCCCGGGTTTGCCCACGACTGGTATGACACGGTCAGCCTGAGCCTGCCCGGCAAGGACGGCGCGGCCCAGGTGGTCACCCCGCAGCCGTTGGTGTTCTACGCCGCCGTGCTGAAAAACGCCCCGGACCCGGCCCGTGCCAAGGCGTTTGTCAGCTACCTGCAATCGGCAGACGGCCAGGCGCTGTTCAAGGCCAATGGCTACGGCCAGCCCAAGGGCCCGGCGCTGTGACGACATGAACCGTGGGCGCCTGGCGTGGCTGGGCCTGCCCGCGCTGCTGGTACTGGTGGTGCCGATGCTGGCGTTGATCCAGGCGACGGGTTGGCGGCATTGGCAGCTGGCATATGGTGATTGGACGGCGGTGGCGGTGTCGCTGGGGCTGACCGCCGTGTCGATGCTGGTGATTGTCGTGTTGGGCACGCCCTTGGCGTTCTGGCTGGCGCGCACCGGTTCGCGGGCGAAGTCCGCGGCCCAGACCTTGGTGTTGCTGTCGCTGTTGACCCCGCCGTTGGCCATGGGCATCGTGCTGGTCGGTGCTTATGGGCCTTACGGCAGTATTGGTGAGTGGCTGGGTCATGTGGGCGTCAGCCTTAACAACAACCCGCCGGCCTTTGTGCTGGCCCAGGTGTACGGCGGCCTGGCGTATTACGTGCTGTGCGCCCGCAATGCCTTCGAACAGGTACCCCGGGTGCTGGAGGAGGCCGCCCGCAGCCTGGGCGATGCCCCGGCCCAGGTGTTTCGCCGCGTTACCTTGCCGCTGGCGCGGCGCAGCCTTGCCAACGGCCTGGCCATCGTTTGGGCGCGGGTGATCGGTGAGTTTGGCATTGTCATGGTGTTCGCCTACTTCCCCCAGGGCATCCCGGTGAAGTTATTCGTCAATTTGCAGAACGAAGGCGTGGATTCAGTGTACGCGCTGTTGTGGCTGTTGCTGATCGTGACCTTGCCGTTTCCGTTGTGGTGCCTGCGCGGCCGGCTGGCCCTTTAGGCGCTGCCGAACGCTGCGAAAAGGTCCGCAGGACCTTCGGCGGTGTCATGCCGAAAACAGGCCCGCGGTGCGGGCCTTCGCAGCCTGTTGGCAGCTCCTGTTATTTCTGACGCAGGACAGTTGCTGCTACGGGCGTCAGTTCAGGTGAACCTTCAGCTCCTGAGCCGCCTGGCGCAGCGCAGCCTTGACTTCGGGGATGTTGCTCAACGGGTTGAGCAGGCCGTAGTCATGGATCATGCCGTTGTAGCGTACGGCGGTCACTTCAACCCCGGCGGCATCCAGTTTACGGGCATAGGCCTCGCCTTCGTCACGCAGCACATCAAGCCCGGCGGTCTGTACCAGCGCCGGTGGCAGGCCCTTGAGTTGTTCCAGGCTGGCACGCAACGGCGAGGCATGGATCTCGGCGCGTTGCGCCGCGTCGGTGGTGTAGCTGTCCCAGAACCAGGCCATCATGTTTTTGGTCAGGAAATGACCTTCGGCATACTGTTGATAGGAGGCGGTGTCGAAGCTGGCGTCGGTCACCGGCCACAGCAGCAACTGGAAGCGCAGTTTCGGCGTGCCCTGTTCCTTCGCCATCAGGCTGACCACCGCAGCCATGTTGCCGCCCACGCTGTTGCCGGCCACAGCCAGGCGCTGGCTGTCCACGCCGATCTGCTTGCCATGCTCGGCCACCCAGCGAGTCGCGGCGTAGGCCTGGTTGATGGCGGTGGGGTAATGGGCTTCCGGTGAAGGCGTGTAGTCCACGTACACCGCCACCGCGCCAGAGCCCACCACCAGGTCATGGATCAGGCGGGCATGGGTGGGGTAGTCGCCCAGCACCCAGCCGCCGCCGTGGAAGAACATGAACACCGGCAAGTCACCCTTGACCTTGGCAGGGCGCACGATGGTCAGCTTGATGGCCTGGCCATTCGCCTGGATGGTCTTGTTGCTGACCTCGGTGCCCGACAGGTCGACTTTCACCGAGTTCTGCGCGCCGGTCAGTACCGCCCGGGCATCCTTGGGGCTCAGTTGTTCCAGTGGTGTGCCACCGCCGGCATTCAAGGCATTCAGAAAGGCCTGAGTCTGATGCTCGGCGCCGGTGTCGGCAGCGAAGGCGTTGTTGACGCAGAGGGCTAGCAGGGTGGTGGTCAGGGCTTTGCGCAGGGTCATGGTGTTGTTCCTTCAAGATAATGTCAGTGGTGGACCGCTACCCGTGGTTGTGGGGTACGCGGTATGGAGGCCACTTTACGTAGGCTTGATAAAAGGAACAATTGGCTTAAATGGAGAATGATTGTTTCTAAATAAGGGACTAACAAGCCGCGCTACCATACCCGGCAGGTATGGCACCAGATCTCGACCCTATTGGCGCCCGAGGGCGCAAAGGGCGAAGATAACCGCACGTATAAAAACAATCAGAGTGACCAGCCATGCACACGCCTTTACTGGGCCAGCGCAGTGAGGTTTTCACCCAGGCCGACCCCCATGCGGTGTCTGTGTACGTCAACCAGCATGTGGGCAGCCACTGCATTCAACTGCCCCGTGCCAGCCGCCCGCTGGCACACCTGAGCCATCGCTCGTTCGCCGAACTGGACCTGTGCCGCATCGGTTACGGCGCCGCCGTGCGCGTGGTGTCGCCGGCCCTGGAACGCTTCTTTCACCTGCAAGTGCTGTTGCAGGGCCATTGCCTGTGGCGTCGCGGCCGTGACGAGCACTACCTGGCGCCGGGTGAATTGCTGTTGATCAACCCCGACGACCCGGTGGACCTGACCTACTCGGCTGACTGCGAGAAGTTCATCGTCAAGGTACCGGTGCGCCTGCTCGATGGCCTGTGCGAGCAGCAGCACTGGGCCTTGCCCGAAGGCGGCGTGCGCTTCCTCGAACACCGCTACCGCCTGGACGACCTGCACGGCCTGGTGAGCCTGCTGGGCATGGTCTGCCAGGAGGCCGAGGAGGCCGAGCCGCAACCGCTGGTGCAGGCCCACTACACGCAGATCGTCGCCAGCAAGCTGTTGAGCCTCACCCGCACCAACGTGAACCCGGTGACGGGCCACGAGCGACCGCTGAATTTCGAGCGAGTGGTCGATTACATCGACCACCACCTTGGCGACGAACTGGGCAGCGAGGCCCTGGCGCGGCTGGCCCAGGTCAGCGTGCGCAGCCTTTACGGGTTGTTTGAGCGCAACGCCTGCACAACGCCGGCCAACTACATCCGCCAGCGCCGCCTGGCGCGGGTGCATGCCTGCCTGGTAGACCCCACCTGCAAGGTGCGCAGCCTGTCTGAACTGGCCATGGACTACGGCTTTCTGCACCTGGGGCGGTTCTCGGAAAGCTACCGCAAACAGTTTGGCGAGTTACCGTCAGACACGCTCAAGCGCCGCCGCAACGGCCTTGCACAAAACGGATAGCGGTCTGCACGCAGCGGCTATTGCCACCCTTGACCCACTCGTACGCTGGAGGTGCCTGAACACAATAACAACGGAGGCCCTGGCCATGACCCTGGGAATCGAGTACCTCAATGCCTTGCTGCAAGAAGACCGCGAGCAGGGCATCTACCGCTGCAAGCGGGAGATGTTCACCGACCCACGCCTGTTCGAGCTGGAGATGAAGCACATCTTCGAAGGCAACTGGCTGTACCTGGCCCACGAAAGCCAGATCCCCAACGTCAATGACTTCTACACCACGCAGATGGGCCGCCAACCCATCTTCATCGCCCGCAACAAAGCCGGCGAGCTCAACGCCTTCCTCAACGCCTGCAGCCACCGCGGCGCCATGCTGTGCCGGCACAAGACCGGCAACCGCGCCTCCTACACCTGCCCGTTTCACGGCTGGACCTTCAATAACTCCGGCAAGCTGCTGAAAGTGAAGGACCCCAAGGAAGCCGGCTACCCGTCGAGCTTCAACTGTGAAGGCTCCCACGACCTCACCAAAGTGGCGCGCTTGGAGTCCTACCGCGGCTTCCTGTTCGGCTCACTGAACGCTGATGTACCGACCTTGGTGGAGCACCTGGGCGAGTCGGCCAAGATCATCGACATGATCGTCGACCAGTCCCCCGAAGGCCTGGAAGTGCTGCGCGGCTCCAGCAGCTACGTGTACGAAGGCAACTGGAAGCTCACCGCCGAAAACGGCGCCGATGGTTACCACGTCAGCGCCGTGCACTGGAACTACGCCGCCACCCAGCAGCAACGCCAGCAGCGCGAAGCCGAGGTCGCCGCCAAGACCATGAGCGCCGGCGGCTGGGCCAAGCAGGGCGGGGGCTTCTACTCGTTCGACAAGGGCCACATGCTGCTTTGGACCCGCTGGTCTAATCCCGAAGACCGCCCCCTGTACGAGCGCCGCGATGAGTTGGCCGGGCAGTTCGGCAGTGCCCGTGCCGACTGGATGATCGAGAACTCGCGTAACCTGTGCCTGTACCCCAACGTCTACCTCATGGACCAGTTCAGCTCGCAGATCCGCATCGCTCGGCCCATCGACGTCAACCGCACCGAAATCACCATCTACTGCATTGCGCCCAAGGGCGAGAGCGATGCGGCGCGCAGCCAGCGCATTCGTCAGTACGAAGACTTCTTCAACGTCAGCGGCATGGCCACCCCCGATGACCTGGAGGAATTCCGCTCCTGCCAGATGGGTTACCAGGGCAGCACCACCGCCTGGAACGACATGTCCCGTGGCGCCGCGCACTGGGTGGAAGGCGCCGATGAGGCGGCCAGGGAAATCGACCTGCACCCGCAGCTCAGTGGCGTGCGCACCGAAGATGAAGGCTTGTTCGTGATGCAGCACAAGTATTGGCAGCAAACCATGATCAACGCGCTGCAGGCCGAGCAGGCCAAACGCATCGATGTGGAGGTGGTGCAATGACCATCACCTACGACGCTGTGCGCGACTTCCTGTACCGCGAAGCCCGCTACCTGGACGACAAGGACTGGGACAGCTGGCTGGAGCTGTACGCCCCCGACGCTACCTTCTGGATGCCCAGCTGGGACGACAACGATGAGCTGACCCAAGACCCGCAACGCGAGATCTCGCTGATTTGGTACGGCCGCCGCGATGGCCTGGAAGACCGCGTGTTCCGCATCAAGACCGAGCGCTCCAGTGCCAGCGTTCCCGACACCCGCACCTCGCACAACCTCAGCAACATCGAGGTGCTGGAGCAGGGCGACGGCGTGGCCCAGGTGCGCTTCAACTGGCACACCCTGAGCTTTCGCTACAAGACCGTGGACAGCTACTTCGGCACCAGCTTCTACACCCTCGATACCCGGGGTGAGCAGCCGCTGATCAAGGCCAAGAAAGTGGTGCTGAAGAACGACTACGTTCGTCAGCTCATCGACGTCTACCACATTTGAGGCGGCCATCATGACCTACAAGATCGCACTGAATTTCGAAGATGGCGTGACCCGTTTCATCGACAGCAACGCTGCTGAAACCGTGGCCGAGGCGGCCTATCGCCAGGGCATCAACATCCCTTTGGACTGCCGCGACGGTGCGTGCGGCACCTGCAAGTGCTTCGCCGAAGCGGGCCGCTACGACCTGGGCGAGGACTACATCGACGACGCCCTGACCGAGGAAGAAGCGGCGCAAGGCTACGTGCTGACCTGCCAGATGCGCGCCCAGAGTGACTGCGTGGTGCGGGTACCGGCGTCCTCGGACGTGTGCAAGACCAAGCAGTCCAGATACGACGCTACCATCAGCGCGGTGCAGCAGTTGTCCGACAGCACCATCGCCTTGAAAATCAAGGGCGAGGCCCTGAGCCAACTGGCGTTTCTGCCGGGCCAGTACGTGAACCTGCAAGTGCCGGGCAGCGAGCACACCCGGGCCTATTCCTTCAGCTCCTTGCAGCGTGACGGCGAGGTCAGCTTTCTGATCCGCAACGTGCCGGGCGGCTTGATGAGCAGCTTCCTCACCGGGTTGGCCAAGGCGGGCGACAGCATGACGCTGGCGGGCCCGTTGGGCAGCTTTTACCTGCGCGACATTCGCCGGCCGCTGTTGCTGCTGGCCGGCGGTACGGGCCTGGCACCGTTCACCGCCATGCTCGAACGCATTGCCGAGCAGGGCAGCGAGCACCCGGTGCACCTGATCTACGGCGTGACCCACGACATCGACCTGGTGGAAACCGCGCGGCTGGAAGACCTGGCCGCGCGCATCCCCACCTTTACCTTCAGCGCCTGCGTGGCCAGCCCGGACAGCAGCTACCCGCGCAAGGGCTACGTAACCCAGCACATAGAGCCTGCGCACCTGAACGATGGCGATGTGGACGTCTACCTGTGCGGCCCGCCGCCCATGGTGGAGGCGGTGAGCGCCTACTTGCGCGACCAGGGCATCGTCCCGGCCAACTTCTATTTCGAAAAATTCGCCGCCAGCGCGGCGTGAACCCACTATCGGTTGCCTCCACCCCTGTAGGCGCGGACACGGTGCGCGCCTACAGGGCGGGTGCAGCCCGCGAGGAAGATTGATGAACCGATTTGAAAACAAGATCGCGCTGGTCACCGGCGCCGCCCAAGGCATCGGCCTGCGTGTGGCTCAACGCCTGGCGGCCGAAGGCGCTCGCCTGGTGCTGGTGGACCGCAGCGAGCTCGTCTACGAGCTTGAACAGCTGCCCAACAAGCCCCTGGTGTTGACCGCCGACCTCGAGCAATACGAAGAATGCGCCCGCGCCGTGCAAGCCGCCGTGCAGCACTTCGGCCGGCTGGATATCCTGATCAACAATGTGGGTGGCACTATCTGGGCCAAGCCGTTCGAGCACTACGAGCCACAACAGATCGAAGCTGAAGTGCGCCGCTCGCTGTTCCCCACACTGTGGTGCTGCCACGCGGTGCTGCCAACCCTGCTGGAGCAGGGCAGTGGCGCCATTGTCAACGTCTCGTCCATCGCCACCCGCAGCCTCAACCGCGTGCCCTATGGCGCCGCCAAGGGCGGGGTGAATGCCCTGACCGCCTGCCTGGCCTTCGAAACCGCCGGCCGCGGCGTGCGGGTCAACGCCACCGCCCCGGGCGGCACCGAAGCACCGCCACGGCGCATTCCGCGTAACAGCGCCGAGCAGAGCGAGCAAGAGAAAGTGTGGTACCAGCAGATTGTCGATCAGACCCTGGACACCAGCCTGATGCATCGTTACGGCACGGTGGACGAGCAGGTGGGGGCGATCCTGTTCCTGGCCTCGGATGAGGCGTCCTACATCACCGGGGTGACCTTGCCGGTGGGCGGCGGCGACCTGGGGTAAGCGCCAGCGCTCAAACCGCTGGCGCCAGGCCCAGCAACGCGCCAGCCAGGCGCTGCATCCAGCGCGGTGCCGGCTGCGGACGTTGTGCGACCACCACCGGCCGCAATGGGCGGCGTGCCTGGGCGTGGGCCAGATTTCGCACGATGCGCAACAGGCCGCTCAGGCGGGTTTCGCCGGCCTGCGCACCGAACCGCAACCAGGCTTCCTGCACCAGGCGCTCGGCCTGGTTGCGGCAACCGACCACGCTTGTCGCGTAGTTGATCAGCGCCGCGCGTTGGGTCAGGTAAAGGTCGAGTTTCTGTGCGCAGGGGTTCACGATCAGTCACCGGTCGCGGGAAGAGGAGGTCATCATATTCGTAGTGAGAAGCGTTATCAATAGTGGTGGTTGATTTTGCTGGCTGCACTTGGTATCCATCTGGATAATTGTCGGTGACGATGCCAGGCCCCACGCTGTGCATCATGGCCAGGGACAAGACGGACAGGCGCTTGAAAGGCATGGCGGGGTACCCATGATTCATATCGGCAATGTCACAGTGTGTCTTGCGCTGCGGGAAATGACGCGCGCAGGGCAGCCCGTCAAACTTGGCAGCCGGGCGTTCGACATTCTCGAACGGCTGATCGCAGCCCACGGCCAACTGGTTACCAAGGACCAGTTGCTGGCCCACGTGTGGCCCGAAGTCGTGGTCGAGGAAAACAACCTGCAGGTGCATATCTCCAGCCTGCGCAAGGCCTTGGGCAACGACCGCGAGCGCATTCGCACGGTACCGGGCCGTGGCTACCGGCTGGTACTGGACGCCCCGCACGCAGAGGCTGCGCCGCCCGCCCCGAGTGGCCGGGACAGCCTGCTGATCGCCTTGCTGGAACGCCTGGGGCTGCATGACATGCTGGCCGACCCCGTGCCGGCCCGAGCGGCTGTGATCCCCACGCACCCTGAAGCCATTGTGTACGTGGTGGATGACGAGGCCAGCGTGCGAGATGCCCTGTCGCGGCTGCTGCGTTCGGCCGACATCGCCGTACAGGCGTTTGCCAGCGCCGAGGCGTTCCTGGCCGCGCCGTTCGAGCAGCGCCTGGCCTGCCTGGTGCTGGACGTCAACCTGCAGGCAGGCACCGGCTTTGACCTGCAGGGCGAGTTGCAGCGGCGTGGCAGCGCGTTGCCCATCATCTTCATGACCGGCTACGGCACCATTCCCATGTCGGTGAAGGCCATGAAGGCCGGCGCCCATGAGTTCCTCACCAAGCCCTTCGACGAAGGCGAGCTGCTGGGCGCCATCGAGCGTGCGCTGGGCTGCGCGCGCCAGGGCTTTGCCGCCCAGGCACAGGCGCGCGAGGTGCGCGGCCGCTATCAGACCCTGACCCCGCGCGAGCGCCAGGTGCTGGGGTTGTTGATAGACGGTAAGGTCAACAAGCAGATCGCCTCTGCACTGGGCACCCGCGAGGTCACGGCCAAGGTGCACAAGAAGCACGTCATGGCCAAGATGCGTGCCGCCACCCTGGTGGAGCTGGTGCGCTTGTGCGAACAGATCGGCGTTGACCCTGCCGGGGTTCGCGCCCATGTCGGTTGACGCCTCGGCACTGCCCCTGCACGTGTGCATCGTTGATGACGATGGCTCGGTGCGCAAGAGCCTGGCCAACCTGCTGCGCGCCCTGGGCTACCACAGTGCAGGCTTTGCCAGCGGCGAACAGTTCCTGGCCTCGGAGCAATCGCGGCAGGCGGCGTGCGTGCTGCTGGACGTGCGCATGCCGGGCCTGTCCGGCTTCGAGGTTCAGCAGCAGTTGCAGGCCCGCCATGACCCTATCGCGGTGATCTGCATGTCGGCCCACGACGACCCGGCCACGGTGTCCCGAGCCCTGGCGGGCGGTGCGCGCGGGTTTCTGCACAAGCCGTTCAGTGAGTCGGCGTTGCTGGCTTCCCTGGCCGTGGCCATGGATCGCCCAGCATGACCCGGCCACCGCTGTTGCCCGGCGAGTTGGCCAGTTATCGTCAGCAACTGGGCGGCTTCAATGAGCAGTGGCTCAAGCACCTCAGTTGGCGCCTGCTGCTGGTGGACGGTGAGGTGGCGCGCTACCGCGTGCGCTCGCCCATTTCCGCCCGCGACTGGCTGATTGCGCGGCCGGCGGCGTTGCCCTCGGAGGGTGGCTCGCGGCGTCTGCGCCAGGAGTACGACTTTCGCCTGCACCTCAACCCGGCCTGGGCCATTGTCCCGGTCGCGCTGATCAGCGCAGCGGAAGGCCCCGTGCTGGTGTTCGACGACTGCCAGGGCCGTGGCCTGCATGAGCTGATGGGCGAGGGGTTGTCGATTCTGCGCTTTCTGCGCGTAGCCCTTGGCGCTACCCAGGCACTGGCGCAGGCGCACAAGGCTGGCGTTCTGCATCGTGATATCAAACCCTGCAACTTGGTTGAAGGGGCGGACGGCAAGGTACGCCTGATGTCTTTCGCCCTCAGTTGCCAGCGTCACGCGCCGGCGCCTGCCGCCGAGGCCATCTGCGGCAGCTTTGCCTACATGTCGCCGGAACAGGGCGGGCGGGTGGAGCAGGGCGTGGACGAGCGCAGTGACTTGTATTCGCTGGGCGTCAGCTTTTATGAAATGCTCACCGAGCGCCTGCCGTTCGAGGGCAACGACCCGGTGGAGTGGCTGCACCAGCACGTGGCGTTGCAACCACCGTCGCTGGACGCATTGCGTCCTTCGCTGCCGCCGCCGCTGACGGGCGTGGTGCTTAAACTGCTGGCCAAACGCGCGGCCGACCGCTACCCCAGTGCCGACGACTTGGCCGCCGACCTGCGCCTATGCCTGGCCCAGTGGGCGGAGTTTCGCACCATCCACCCGTTCCAGCCCGGTAGCCGTGGCGGGTCCGACCTGAACCTGAGCACCTCTCGGCTGCCGGGACGCGAACGTGAATCGGCCCTGCTGCATGAGCGGGTGCTGCGCTGTGCGGTCAGCGGCGAGGGCGAAGTGGTGCTGCTCGATGGTCCGGCAGGCAGCGGCAAAAGTGCGCTGGTACGCCAGGTGCACCAAGACTTGGTGGCGGGCAGTATCCTGTTCGCCGGGGGCAAGTTCGACCATGCCGGCTCGATCATGCCTTACGCATCGCTGTCCACGGCGCTGCGGGCGTTGGTGTCGCGGTTGCTGGGCGAGCACCCGCAGGGCCTGGCGGACTGGCGCCAACGGCTGCTGGCGGCGCTGGGCAACGACGTTGCGCTGGTGCTGGCCCTGGTGCCGCAGCTGGAGCTGGTGACCGGGCCGCTGCCGGATTCGACCGAGCCTGCGCGAGGGGACGCGGGCACACGGCTGCCGGGCGCGCTGCGAGCGTTCATCGCTGCGTTTGGCAACCCAGGTACGCCCTTGTTGCTGTTTTTTGATGACGTGCAACGGCTCGATGCCCACACCTTGGCGCTGGTGCATGAGTGGGTGGCAGCGCCCCTGGCCCATGTGTTGCTGGTACTGGCGAACCGTGGCGCCTGGCAGGGGCCCCTGGCCGTTGTCGCCCGAGCACCGACTCGCCACGTCACCCGGCTGTCGCTGGCGCCGCTGGACCGGCGGGCAGTGCTGGCCATGCTCAACGCCCTGCTGGCGAGCGACGGCGAGGCATTGCTGCCCCTGGCCGCAGTGATCCATGAGAAGAGTGGCGGCAATCCGCTGTTCATTCAGCAATTGGTGAGCACCCTGCTGGAGGACAAACGCCTGGTGCCCACGGCTGGCATGCAGGGCTGGACCTGGGATCATCACGCCCTGCAGGGCTGCCCGCTGGCCGATAACGTAGTGGACCTGATGGTTGCGCGCATGGCCCGCCTGCCGCGGCGCACGCGCTGGTTGCTGGGCTTGCTGGCATTGGTCGGCAACCGCGCCGACCTTGCGCAACTGGCGCTGCTGGGCCGGGTAGCGCCGGCGCGGGCCAGCCAGGCGCTGGCGCCGGCGGTGCAGGCCGGGCTGCTGCTGGGTGATGGCGAAGGCTGGTGCTTCAGCCATGACCGGGTACGCGAGACCGCCTACCACGCCATCGCCCCTCATCATCGCGCCGCCCAGCACACCCGCCTGGCACGCCTGCTGATCCAGGCCATGGACCGTACGCCGGCGCCGGGCCAGCTGTTTCGCATAGCCTTGCACATTCAGCAGTGTGCTCATGAGCAATTGCAGGCGGCCGATCAGCACGCTTTCATCGATGCCCTGTTGCAGGCCGCGCGTCGCGCCAGTGATACCGTGACCCTGCCGTTTGCCTTGCAGTACCTGGGCCTCGCCCGGGACCTGGCGCGGCGCCAGCGCTGGGTGCAGGACGCCGCGCAAGGCTACGCGGTGGATGTGCTGTACGCCCAATGCCTGATCAACAGTGCGGACTATGCCGGTGCCCACGCCTGCATCGACGCAATGCTGGACGGTGTCGACTCGCTGGCCCAGGTCTCGGCCCTGTACGTGCTGAAAATCGACGCGCTGTCCGTGGCCGACAGTTACATCGCTGCGCTGCACACCGCACGCGCCGGCCTGGCGCTGTTCGGCATCGAGTTCGCCCGGGCCGACAGCCAATGGGTTCGTGCCCAGGTGCGCGAGGCGCTGGGCGGCCGGGCCATCGATGCCTTGCTGGCCCATCACACGGTAGACAACTCGTTCATCACCGCAGCGCTGGACCTGATGGCGGCGATGATCATTCCCGCCATTCTGGTGGAACGCGACCTGGCCTTGCAGGTGTTGGGGCGCATGGTGCAGATGACCGTGCGCCACGGCGTCAGCTCGGCGTCGGTGCCGGGCCTGGCCTGGTTCGGCGTGTTGCTGGCGGACGAATACGCCGCCCATCAGGAAGGGCTGGAGTACGCCGAACTGGCCGTGCGCCTGGAGCGGACCCTGGGGGTGGGCGCCACCCAGGCCACCACGCAACTGGCGCTGGGGCGCGTCAGTGTGTGGACGCGCTCGCTGGCCTTTTCCCTGGCGTGTGGCGAGCAGGCCCTTGCTGCGGCACGCCGGGAAGGCCGCGTGGCCCTGAGCTGTTATGCCTGCCACCACTTGGTGTGCACGCTGCTGGTCATGGGCGAGGCGCTGGAGCAGGTGGAACAGCGCATTGACGCTGCCATGGCCCTGACCGACCCGTCGAGCTTTGCCGACAGCCACTTGCTGTTGCAGATACAACAGATCTACGTGCGCTCATTGCGTGCCGCCGACACGGCGCCGGACAGTGATCCGTTGCAATCGTTGCAGCCTCGCGTTGACGCCAGCACCATGCTGCCCATCGGCTTCTTCTACTGGCTGTACCGCGGCATGCTGGCGTTTGCCCTCGGTCGCCATGATGCGGCGCATGAGCACTTGCAGCGCGCCGAGCACCTCAAGGGCTGCATGGCCGCCCATGTGCAGTTGCTGGACTTGGCGTTTTATTCGGCGCTCAACCTGGCGGCGCGGGCGGCCAGTGCTCACAGCCCCCTGGCCGCCGTGCAGGCCTTGCAGGGGTATTTGCAGGATTTGCGGCGCTGGGCTCAGCTCAACCCCCAGAGCTTTCTGGACCGCCAGTGGCTGGTGGAGGCCGAGGTGGCGCGCTTGCAGGGTGACCTGATGCGCGCGTTACGGTTGCTGGAAGCGGCCATTGAACACGCATCGGCCACCGGCGGGGTGACCGTGCAGGCCCTGGCCCATGAGCGCGCCGCCCATTGCCATCAGGCGCTGGGCCTGCCCAGTGCGGCGCGTAGCCATCGCCTCAGTGCCCGGGACGCCTACCAACGCTGGGGTGCGCTGAACCGGGTGCGGGCACTGGAAGCAGCATACCTGTACCTCAACAGCAAGCCGCTGGATGCTCGCGCCTCGATTGACATGCTCAACGGTCAGCAGTACCTGGACCTGGTCTCAGTGACCAAGGCATCCCAGGCACTGTCGCGGGAAATCGTGTTTGAGCGGCTGGTGGAAACCCTGCTGGCCAACACCCTGGTGCATGCGGGTGCGCGCACCGGTTCACTGATTCTGCTCGATGGCGACGACCTGCGCAGTGTGGCCAGCGCGCAAGCGGTGGAGGCGGGGGTGACAGTCACCCTGGAGGACAAGCCCGCGGCTCCCCGCGCGCTGCCGTTGTCGCTGATGTACACGGTGATGCGTACGGGCCGCACGGTGGCCCTGGAGCAGGCGGGGGAGGATACCGATTTTGCCGAGGACCCTTACTTCCAGGTGCATTCGGCCGGGGCGGTGCTGTGCCTGCCGCTGCTCAAGCAGGGTGAGGTGATGGGCTTGTTGTACCTGGAAAACTCTCTGGCCAGTGGTGTGTTCAGCCATTCGCGGGTGGCGATGATCGAGTTGCTGGCGGCCCAGGCGGCGATTTCCCTGGAGACAGCCCGGCTGTATGCGCAGGTATTGGACGAAAACACCCGGCGACGTGCCACCGAGGCGGCGTTGCGCAGCGCCCGCGACGAACTGGCTCAGGTGCGCCATAGCATGGTCATGGGCGAGTTGGCGGCGTCCATCGCTCATGAAATCAACCAGCCGCTGGTGTCCATCGTCACCAATGCCAGCGCCAGCGTGCGCTGGTTGCAGCGCCAGGACCCGCAGGTAGAAGAAGCGCTTGAAGGCCTGCGCGACATTGCTCGTGATGGCCGCCGCGCGGCCGACATCATTCGCGCGTTGCAGGGCCTGGCCCGGCAGAAACCGGCCAGCCGTCGCTGGCTGGCCATTGATGAGTTGATTACCCAGGTGCTGCGCCTGACAGCCGTGGAGACCGAGCAACAACAGGTTCGTGTGTGCGTGGCCCTGCAGGCTCCGGGGGTGAAAGTGCAGGTGGATGGCGTGCAGTTGCAGCAGGTGCTGTACAACCTGATCATCAACGCCGTGGAAGCCATGGCGCCCATCACCGCGGCGCAGCGTCTGTTGCGGGTCACGTCCACGGTGCCGGTGGCCGGCCAGTTGGTGGTGATGGTGGAGGATCAGGGGCCGGGCGTGAGCGTGGAGCACCACGAAAAAATCTTCAGCGCCTTCTTCACCACGAAAGCCACGGGCATGGGCATGGGCTTGGCCATCTGCCGCTCCACCCTGGACGCCCAGGGCGGCACGCTCAACCACTTCACCAGTCGCGCAGGGCACACGGTTTTCGTGTTCACCCTGCCTTCCCGGTAGGCGGTGCCGCCAGGCTGCGAAAGGGGTCGCAGGGCCTTCATCGGTGTCATGCCAATCGCGGGCACGCTGCGCGCGCCTTCGCAGCCTGGCGGCATCTCCTACGGCGTCGCGACATCTCCGGCCTGGCGGCAGGTCCGGCGTGCGGCAGCTACGGGGACGCAGCGTAGCCGTTGGCGCGGCCGTGCATCAGCCGCGGGCGAACGCCAGCAGGTCCTGGTTCAACTGGTCCTTGTGGGTGAAGTACACCGCGTGCGGGGCGCCCGGGTAGACTTTCAGTTGCGCGCCACGCACCAGTTCGGCGGCGGCCTTGCCGGTGACCTCGAAGCTGACCACGGCATCGCCGTCACCATGGATGACCAGGGTCGGGATATCGATGCTGCGCAGGTCGTCGCGCAAGTCGGTTTCCGAGAAGGCCGCCACGCAGTCGAAGGTGCCCTTGAAACTGCCCTGCAAGGCCAGGAACTGGGTCCAGTCGAGCATCGGTTTGCCCACCTTGTTTTCCGGCTTGTCGCTGCCGGTGAACACTGGGCCGAAGGCGTCCAGAAAGCCGGCGCGGTCGTTGAGCAGGCCGGCGCGGATGCCGTCGAAAATGGCCGGGTCCATGCCTTGGGGATGGTCGTCGCGGCGAATCATCAGCGGCGTCACGGCGCTGACCAGCACGGCCTTGGCAATGCGCTTGCTGCCGTGACGGCCCAGGTAGCGGGCCACTTCGCCGCCGCCCATGGAGAACCCGACCAGGATGGCGTTGCTGATGTCCAGCTCGTCCAGCAATTGCTCCAGGTCATCGGCAAAGGTGTCATAGTCGTAACCGGTCCATGGCTGGCTGGAACGGCCAAAGCCGCGGCGGTCATGGGCAATCACCCGAAAGCCGTTGGCGGCCAGGAAGTTCATCTGGTAGTCCCACATGTCGGCATTCAGCGGCCAGCCGTGGCTGAGCACCACGGGCTGCCCGCTGCCCCAATCCTTGTAGTAAATCTCGGTACCGTCGGTGGTGGTGAGGTAAGGCATGGTCGACTCCTGTGAGGTGCATTGCGCAAGGGGTGGAGTCGACACGCTAGAGGATCGGCACCGGGCAAATCCTTGTCCTGGCCTTAATTGTTCTGAAACCACTGCGCTTCAGAACATTTAAGGCCCTGGCAAGGACGTGCCACGCCAGGGCTTGGACACTGTGCAGGTACCGGATCGTACACGGAGCGTCCCCCGATGAATGCTACCCCCCATGCCGCCGCCAAGCCGCTGGACCCCACCACCCTGGACCTGTTGCTGGCGCTGGCGGCCACCTTGGCCGATAACGGCCCAGCCGCGCCGCAGGCGCTTTACCAGCACTCCAGCGCCCTGTGCACGCACCTGCTGGTGCAATACGGCGATCGCCCGGCGCCGGCCCCCGAGCGCGTGGCACTGTCACCCTGGCAAGCGCGGCGGGCCAAGCAACTGATGCTGGAACAGATGAGCACCAGCCCCTCGATTGCCGACATCGCCAAGGCCTGCTCGTTGTCGCGTAGCCATTTTTCCCGGGCGTTCAAGCGCACCACCGGCCAGTCGCCGCGCGACTGGCTATTGAGCGCGCGGTTGTCCCGGGCCAAGGAACTGCTCGCGGACGGTAACGTGCCCATCGCCCAAGTGGGCCTGGACTGCGGTTTTGCCGATCAATCACACTTCACCCGGGTATTCACCCGTTGCCTGGGCACCACGCCATTCGCCTGGCGACGGGCTTTGCCCCGGGGTATTGACCATGTGGTCAATACCCCGACGCTTACCAACTGAACTTCATTTCCACGCCCAGGTAGTTGCTGTCATGGCCGCCGGCTTCACGCAGGGTTTGTCCCGCGTCGTAGTGCACGGCCTCGACGGCGCCGCTGAGGTTGGCGGTAAAGGCATAGTCGGTGCGCAGCTGGGCGTAGGCACCCGTCCAGCGCTGCCCGGTACCGGCAGTGTTGGCCACGGCAATGTTGGGCTGGGTGTACACCGCGTCATCGGTGGTCTGGCGCCATAACAGGCCGATGGCGGTTTGCACGCTCAGCCCTGGCAAGGGTTTGACCGTGAGCGACGGCTTCACGTGAATCAGGTTGCTGTAGCCGGTGTAGCCCGCCAGGGTGAAGTAGTACCCGTTGGGGAACAGCGGATTGAAGGTGCCCACACGGCCGTCACCGGCGTGGCTGTCACCCGAGGCAATGTCCAGTTGCAGGCCCAGCCGCGGCGTCCATGGCTGGTCGGCAAAGGTGTAGCCCACGCGACTGCCGCCGGCCCAGGCGCGAATGTCCTTGGCCCCCACGGTGCCGCCTTGCAGCATGGCTTCCAGGTCCCAGTCGACATTGGCCGCGGTGCCGGCGTAGCGGGCATCGACAATATGCCGTTCCTCACTGCCCGACGCGTCCAGGTACTGGGCGTCGTCGCGCTGGTACAGGGCGTAGTAGGCCGACAGCTCCTGATTGTTACCCACCACGTGCTCCACGCGCAGCATGTCGAAGCGCACGGCGTTGTTGGAGGTGTCATCGAAGTCCTGGTCGTCGCGGTACTGCACCGGGTGGCTGACGATACCGATGAAGCGCCACTGAGTGGTTTCCCAGTCAGCCCACAGGGCGTCGAACGACTGACGCACGTTGGGGCCGTCGCGCGAGGACACGAAGCGCTGCAGGTCAAAGGCGAAATCCTGGCGGCCTACGCGGCTCTTCAAGGTGCCGCTGTCGAAGGCGTTAATGTATTCCAGGAAGGCCAGGCGCAGGTCCAGGCGGTTCTGGTCGGCGCCGCCGAGGGTGGTCTTGTCGTAGGCGCGCACATCCTCCAGTTGAGTAAACAGGCGCCAGTGCTCGTTGAAGTGCAGGTCGGCGTGCACCTGGAAGCGTTGCAGCAAGTAGTTGTCCCGCGCCGTGCCCTTGGTGCCGAAGTTCGCCGCGTCATTCATTTCCAGGCGTTCGCGCAAGGTCGCGCCCAGCGACAGCCAGGCGTCGCTGCCAAGGGGGATATACTTGAGGTTGTCCAGGGGTTCGGTGCGCAGCGCCGGCGAGGCCAGCGCCGACCAGTCTTCCTGCCAGCGGTTGGCCTTGATGGTGGGGCGCGTCTCTTCGCCGTCAGCGTGGGCGCCGCTGCCGATCAACGGCAGCAGCACCAGCGACAGGCCCGCCAGACGAGAGGGCAGGGGGCGCTTCATTTTTTCGCCAGCACTTGGTGGATTTCTGCCACGTAGCCGCCGGGGAACTGCACCATCGCGGCCTGGCGGCCGTCACTGCTGGCGGCCGGGACCAGCACGGTAGCGCCGCTGCCGGTGGCCTTCTGCAGGGTGGCATTGAGGTCGGCGACTTCATAGCCGGTGGTTTCATGGCCATAAGGGAACGGCAGGTGGCCGTCGGTGACCAGCACCGTCATGTGGCCGAAGTCGGAGCTGATGCGCACGCGCTCGTAGGTGCCCTTGTCGCGGCCGATCTCGGCCCCGGGGGCGTGCTTGTCGTCGGCGACCACGCGGCCATGGGAGAAGGTGGTAAAGGCCTTGATGAACGCAGGGGCGCGATCAGCGGATACGTACACGCGATTCTCTGGTACATACTGGAACGCCGCATAGTTGGGCGCGGTGGTGTGCCAGTAGAGCTGCATGTTCACGCCGCCCGGCCATTGCACCACGGCGTCACGGCCGATAGGGTCGGGGAAGGGCGCGACGATCACATCGGCACCGGCCTGGCGGGCCTGCTGGATGGCCAGGTCCATGTCCTTGACCAGGTAGCCGTTGCGCTCATCGCCAAAGGGGTGCGGGATGGGCGTCTTGAAGCCGAACAGCGACACGGTGCCCGACGGGGTTTGCAGCAGTTGCGAGGTGGTGCTGCTAGGTGTTGGCGTCACATCGGCCACCACCTGCGCCGTGCTCTTGCCGCCAAAAGTGCTGGTGAAGCTTTGCACGAAGGCATCCACGTCATTGGGCGCTACGTAGACATGACTGGTGTCGTACTGCGGCCCTACGGCCGGGCCGGCGGCGGCCATGGCCGACAGTGGCGCGGCCAGGGACAGCATGAGGAAGGTGCGACGCATGACAATCTCCAAAAGGGGGAAGGCGGACTGCGTCAGGGTGCGGGGCAGGGCAGATGAATAATTGAATGGGTGTGCTTTTGTGTCTGTAGCGGCCGCACGCGGTGACGAGGGGGGGCGATTGTCCGACAAAAAGGCACATTCGCCAGTATCAAGCGTGGCGTGGCCGCGCCGACATCAGTCTCAGTACCAGACTTGAATTTTTTTTGCCCGCGAGACCACTTGATGACCAGCTCTACTGCGGATGACCGCGCCCAGGTGTTGCAGGACGCCACCTATCAGTTCTGGCGGCACATCATTGCCATTGTGTGGATTGCGTTTGCCATCCATGTCCTGCTGTTCGGGCTGTTCGTGGCCCTGGGCATACCGGTGCTGTGGGGCGCCAATGCGGTCAGCATCGCCATGTACGTGGCCTGCCTGTTGGCCATTCGTCGGCAGCGCTACCAGGCGGCCGGCCTGCTGTTCAGTATTGAGATCATCGCCCACGCCATCGTCGCCACCTGGATGCTGGGCTGGGACAGCAACTTCCACTTCTACCTGTTCTGCCTGGTGCCCATCATTGCCTTCAGTTTCCAGATTTCTCCGGTACGGCGAATCTGCCTGAACGTGGCCATTGTGCTAGTCGCCGTGGGCGGCTACGCGCTGCGTGGGCACATGGGTGTGGCCAATGGCATCAACGACGGCCTGGTGGAGGTGTTCGGTATTGTTAACGCCTTCACCGCCACGGCCTTGTTAATGCACGCCACTGCCTTGTCGGTGCGTTTTACCATGGCCATGCAGATGAACCTGTTTCATTCGGCGCACCGCGACAGCCTGACCAGCTTGTACACCCGCCGTCGGGTGCTACAACGGCTTCGGCAACTGGGGGCGGCGCGGCAAGGGGCGAGCACGGCGATCATTTTGCTGGACGTGGACCACTTCAAGCAGATCAATGACCGCCATGGCCATGACCTGGGGGATGTGGTGTTGCAGCGTATCGCCGAAAGTATCTCCGGCAGCGTGCGGGCCACGGACATCGCCGCGCGCTGGGGTGGCGAAGAGTTTCTGGTGCTGATGCCCAACACGTCACTGGCCGATGCGTGGCCGGTGGCCGAGCGCATGCTGGCGCACATCCGCGCCCAGGCCGGGCAGGTCAGCGGCGCCACGCTGGCGGTGACGGCCACGCTGGCCGTCACCGTGATCGAGCCGGGCGAGGCGTTTCGCGATGCATTGAACCGGGCCGACCAACTGCTTTACCAAGGTAAGGAAGCGGGTCGTGACCGGGTGATGCGTACGGCGTGAATCGGTCTGTAGCCGCTGCCGCCAGGCTACAGATCAGCGGCGGGATCAGCGGTTACGGATCGGCCAATCAACCCAACTGCGGTGTGCGCGGCGGGATCAGGCGCTTGCTGCCGGTGGCTTCGAACGCCGATGCCAGTTGCAGCAGCGACGAGTCATCGTAGGCACGGCCGGCAAACGTCAGCCCCACGGGCATGCCGATGTCGCTCATGATGCCCATGGGCACGGTCACAGTGGGCACGCCCAAGTGACGGATAGCCAGGTTGCCGTTGGCCACCCAGACCCCGTTGCTCCAGGCGATGTCAGCCGAAGCCGGGTTGATGTCGGCATCGGCCGGGCCTACGTCGGCCACGGTTGGGAACAGCACGGCGTGCAGGCCCAGGCGGTCCATCCACTCTTCCAGGTCGGTGCGCCGGGTTTGCTCCAGAGCGCGCAGGCCATCGGGCACGGTGCTGATCTCGTTCCACGGGGTGATGCCGCGTTCGGCCATGCGCACGTATTCGTCCATGCCGGCGGCCAGGTCGCCCTCGCGGTTGGGCAGGGTGCCCGGGTCGTGCGGGAAGATTTTCGGCCCGTCCACGTCCACCAGGCGGTTCAGCGCCGGGTCGCCGTTGGCTTGCAGGAAGTCGTCGAACGCCCAGGCGGTCAGGTCCCAGAGTTCATGGTGGAGGAATTCCTTGCTCACCAGGCCACGGTTGAACACGGTGGGCGCGCCAGGGCGGTCGCCCTCGCAGTTGGACACCAGCGGGAAGTCCACCTCTACCACCTCTGCGCCGGCCGCTTCCAGGGCCTGGCGCGCCTGCTGCCAGAGGTCGATGACCGTGGCGCGGGTATTGATGCGCTGCCCGGTGGGGCCGCCGATACCCGGGGTTTCAGACGTGCCCGCTTCGGCGTCGGCATTGATGTACATGCGCGGCACGCCCAGGCGCTTGCCTTTCAGTGCGGCCGGCGCGGCAGCCAGGTCCAGGTATGATGCAGGGCGCACCGACTCGACGCTGGGGATGGCCACCCAGGGTTGCAGGCGCCACAGGTCGCCGCGGGTGTCGGGGTCTTCGGCCACCACCACGTCCAGCACTTCCAGCAGGTCGGCCATGGTGCGGGCGAACGGCACTACCACGTCCATGGTGGGCGTGAGCGGCCAGTTGCCACGCACCGAAATCACCCCGCGCGACGGTGTATAGGCGCACAGGCCGTTGTTGGACGCCGGGCCGCGGCCGCTGGACCAGGTTTCTTCCGCCAGGCCGAAAGCGGCAAAGCTGGCAGCGGTGGCCGTGCCAGCGCCGTTGGACGAGCCGGAGGCGAAAGGCGCGGTGAGGTAGCTGGCGTTGTACGGGCTTTGCGCCCGGCCATACACGCCGCGCTGCATGCCGCCGTTGGCCATGGGCGGCATGTTGGTCTTGCCCAGGCAGATGGCGCCACCGGCGCGCAGGCGCTCGATGGTAAAGGCGTCGCGCTGAGCCACCAGGTGTTCAAAGGCGGGGCTGCCGGAGGCGGCGGTCAGGCCCTTGACCAGGTAGCTGTCCTTGGCGGTGTAGGGAATGCCATCCAGCGGGCCCAGCAGTTCGCCACGGGCGCGGCGGGCATCTGACGCCCGGGCCTCGTCCAGCGCCTGGGGGTTGCGCACCACCACCGCGTTGAGCGCGGTTGCCGTGCCGGGCAGGTCGTAGGCGTCGACACGTGCCAGGTAGGCTTCAACCAGCGCTACCGAGGTGGTCTGGCCGGACTCAAGCGCAGCGCGCAATTGCGCAATGGAAACTTCGGTGACCTCGATCATGCTTTTACCGCCGATGGCTGAAGGGAAATGGGGTGACTGTAACCTGCCGGGGCAGGGGCATCACTTCTCGTCGTGGGGGTGTTCATAGGATTCTCGTCGCACCGCGTCATGCGGCTGCGCTGAATTTACCCTGTGATCGTTATATTGAACAGTGCAAAACACCTTCTCTTGAGTGAATGAGGGGTTCAGGTGCGCTATTTGACACCCTCCAGATCACGTCATACGATGTCCTACAAATCCATCGCATGGCTGTCGAATGGATTCAATAACAACAAGAAAGGAAGCCTCAGCATGACCATCGATATCGGGCCCGCACCCCGGGCGAATGCCGTTCGCGCCGCTGAAACACGCAAACCCCTCACCAGCCGCTACCGCTGGACCATCTGCGCCCTGTTGTTCGTTGCCATCGGCATCAACTACATCGACCGGCAGATGATCGGGATCCTCAAGCCTACCCTCAGTGCCGATTTGAAGTGGTCGGAAACCGACTACGCCAACATCGTGTTCTGGTTCCAGTGTGCCTACGCCATCGGCTTCCTGACCTTCGGCCGCGTCATCGACAAGGTGGGCGTGCGCATCGGCTATGCCATGGCGTTCACCCTGTGGACCATCGCCAGCATCGGCCATGGCCTGGTGCAGGGCGTCACCCAGTTCGCCCTGGCGCGCTTTGCCCTGGGCTTCGGTGAGTCGGGCAGCTTCCCGGCCAGCCTGAAAGCGGTGTCCGAGTGGTTTCCACAGAAAGAGCGGGCCCAGGCCACCGGCATCTTCAACGCCGGCACCGCCTTCGGCCCTATTGTCACCCCGTTGCTGGTGCCCGCCATTACCCTGGCCTGGGGCTGGCGCGCCGCGTTCATTTCCATTGGCGTGGTGACCGCGTTGTGGTTGATCGCCTGGCTGCTGATGTACCGCAGCCCCCAGGAGCATGCCAAGGTCAGCGCCCAGGAGCTGGACTATATTCGCAGTGACACCGACCCTTCGCTGCCGGTGGACGCCACCCCGGCGAAGTTTTCCTGGTTCAAACTGCTGACCTTCCGCGAAACCTGGGCCTACGCCGCCGGCAAGTTCCTGACCGACCCGATCTGGTGGTTGTACCTGTTCTGGCTGCCGGACTTCCTGGGCAAGACCTATGGCCTGGACCTGAAGTCCTTCGGCCCACCGCTGATTGCCGTGTACCTGCTGGCTGACCTTGGCTCTGTGCTGGGCGGCTGGGGCTCATCGCGGCAACTGAAAAATGGCCGCGGCGTGAACGCCTCGCGCAAGACCACCATGCTGATCTGCGCCCTGGCCGTGATCCCGATTGTCACCGCCCAGTTTGTCTCCAGCCTGTGGCTGGTGGTGGCCATTATTGGCCTGGCCGCCGCGGCGCACCAGGCCTGGTCGGCAAACCTGATGACCTTGCCTTCCGACCTGTTTCCCAAGCAGGCCGTGGCCTCGGTGATCGGCATCGGCGGCACGGCAGGCGCCATGGGCGGCATGCTGATGACCACCTACAACGGCTACATCCTCGAGGTGTTCAAATCCTATCAGCCGATTTTCATCGTGGCTGGCAGCGCCTACCTGGTGGCCATCGTGGTGATCCACATGCTGACGCCGCGCCTGCAACCGGTGGCGGCCCATCGGCTGCTCAAAATGCAACCGCGCTGACCTCTGGCACAGGCCGCAAGGCGCGCCGTTGAGCGCTTTATGGCCCATTCGTGCATTTCCTGCGGCTTGCGTGCCAAGCCGCGCTTGCCGCAGGGCACCTGGCGCCGTATCTTTGTCGCCTGATCAACGAATTGCATCCTAGCGATCATCTGTAGAGGGCATCATGAGCGGCGCTGGCATAAACTGGGACAACCTGGGTTTCGACTACATCAAGACCGATTTGCGCTTCCTGTCGGTGTGGCGCGATGGCGCCTGGCAAGAAGGCACGTTGACCGAAGACAACGTCCTGCACATTGCTGAAGGCTCGACCGCGATTCATTACGGTCAGCAGTGCTTCGAAGGCCTGAAGGCCTACCGTTGCAAGGACGGTTCGATCAACCTGTTCCGTCCTGACCAGAATGCCGCGCGCATGCAGCGCAGTTGCTCACGCCTGCTGATGCCGCACGTGCCAACCGAGATGTTCATCGAGGCCTGCAAGCAGGTGGTGCGCGCCAATGAGAAGTTCATTCCTCCGTACGGCACCGGCGGCGCCCTGTACCTGCGCCCCTTCGTCATCGGCGTGGGTGACAACATCGGCGTGCGCACCGCACCCGAGTTCATCTTCTCGGTATTCGCCGTGCCGGTGGGCGCCTACTTCAAGGGCGGCCTGAAGCCACACAACTTCTCCATCTCCACTTATGACCGCGCGGCCCCACAGGGTACCGGCGCGGCCAAGGTCGGTGGCAACTACGCCGCCAGCCTGCTGCCAGGTGCCGATGCCAAGAAGCACAACTTCGCCGACTGCATCTACCTGGACCCGCTCACCCACTCGAAAATCGAAGAGGTGGGCTCGGCCAACTTCTTCGCCATTACCGAGAACAGCGAGTTCGTCACGCCGAAGTCGCCATCGGTATTGCCAGGCATCACCCGCCTGTCGCTGATGGAACTGGCCGAAAGCCGCCTGGGCCTGAAAGTGGTCGAGGGCGATGTGTTCGTCGACCAACTGGACCAGTTCAAGGAAGCGGGCGCCTGCGGCACCGCCGCCGTGATCTCGCCAATTGGCGGCATCCAGCACAACGACAAGCTGCACGTGTTCCATAGCCTGGAAAGCGTGGGCCCGGTGACCGTCAAGCTCTACAACGAGCTGACCGGCATCCAGTTCGGCGACGTCGAGGCCCCTGCGGGCTGGATCGTCAAGGCCTGATCAACTGATCGCCGCCCAGCCGTAGCCGCTGCCGCCAGGCTGCGCTGGCCCTGTGCCTCGCTGAAGATTTTCAGTGACCGCCAGGGCCAGCGCAGCCTGGCGGCAGCGTCGTTTTACCCTTTAAACGACGCGTCCCGGCACGAAGTGCCCCGGGTCGTTGTAACCCGGCGTCGACGGGTGGCCCGGTGTTACCAGCGAGTCGATAAACGCCTCATCTTGCGCCGTGATCTTCACCGCCAGCGCCCCGCTGTAGGTATCCCACTGGGCCTCGGTGCGCGGCCCCACAATGGCCGAGCTGACCAGCTGATTGTTCAGCACCCAGGCAATCGCAAACTCCACCATTCCCACGCCCTTGGCCGCCACATGCGCCTGGATTTTTTGCGCGATGTGCAGTGACTCGTCGCGCCATTCGGTTTCCAGTATCCGCTTGTCCTGGCGCGCGGCACGGCTACCGGCCTGGGGTGCCTTGCCGGGGCTGTATTTGCCACTGAGCACGCCGCGGGCCAGGGGGCTGAAGGGCACCACGCCCAAGCCGTGGTAGGCCGCAGCGGTGAGTTGCTCGGTTTCCACCTGGCGGTTGACGATGTTGTACAGCGGTTGGCTGGCCACCGGCTTGTCCACGCCCAGGCGCTGGGCCACGTTGACGATTTCGGCCAGGCGCCAGCCGCGGAAATTGGACACGCCCCAGTGACGGATCTTGCCGTGGCGCAGCAGGTCGCCGATGGCGCTGACGGTCACCTCCAACGGGGTGTTGAGGTCGTCGCGATGCAGGTAATAGAGGTCGATGTAGTCGGTGCCCAGGCGGGTCAGGCTGGCGTCGACGCCATTGAAGATGTGCTGGCGGCTCAGGCCGCTGCGGTTGGGCAGGCCGTCAGCCGGGCCAAAGCCCACCTTGGTGGCCAGAATCCAGTCCTGGCGGTTGCGGGCAATCGCCTCGCCGACGATTTCCTCGCTGCGGCCGCCGTTGTACACGTCGGCAGTGTCGATGAAGTTGATGCCCTGGTCCCAGGCCTTGTCGATGATGTGCAGGGCGTCTTCGGTAGGCGTCTGCTCGCCGAACATCATGCTGCCCAGGGTCAGGGCGGAGACTTTCAGGCCACTGTGGCCCAGTGCGCGGTAGATCATCGGTGACATCCCTTTGCAGTGGTGAACCGCAAAGGTACTGCACGGCATCTGAAGGCGCACCTAAAACCTGTTGAATGGCGCGGCGGCAGCGCCTACGGCCTGGCGGCAGCCTACGGGGCGCTGAGGTACCGGATCAACGCTTGCCGGCCACCTTGTAAGCCACCGCGCTGCCCAACACGATCAACCCCGCCAACGCATACAACGCCGCATCGGTGGACCCGGTCTGGTCCTTGATGAAGCCAACGATGTAAGGGCTTAGGAACCCCGCCATCTGCCCCACGGAGTTGATGATCGCCAGGCCGCCAGCGGCCACGCCTGCGCTCAGGAACGCCGTCGGCAATGGCCAGAACATCGGCAGGCCGGTCAGCGCGCCCATGGTGGCGATGCTCAGGCCAACGATGGCGATGGCCGGGGTGGCGGCGAAGTTCACGGCAATGATCAGGCCGATGGCGCCCATCAGCATCGGTACCACCAGGTGCCAGCGGCGCTCATTGCGCAGGTCGGCCGAGCGGCCCACCAGCAGCATGAAAATGCCGGCCAGCAGGTACGGTATGGCGCTCAGCCAACCGATCACCAGCGCATCGCTGAAGCCCAGGTTCTTGATGATCGACGGCAGCCAGAAGTTGATGGCGTACACGCCGCTCTGAATGCAGAAGTAGATGAAGCCTAGCACCCAGATCAGTGGTGTGGCGAACACCGCGCCAATGAATTCGTGCTTGTGCGCGGGCTTGTTGAGGGCGTCCTCGGCCAGGTCGGCTTCCACCACCTGGCGCTGTTCGGCGGTCAGCCAGGTGGCCTTGGCAAAACTGTCGCTGAGCAGGAAGTAGGCCAGGCAGCCGAGCACCATGGTCGGAATGCCCTGGATCAGGAACATCCACTGCCAGGCGGCCAGGCCCTGCTGGCCCACGGCAAAGTGGTTGAGAATCCAGCCGGAAAACGGGCTGCCCAACAACCCCGATACCGGGATGGCCGACATGAACAGGGCCATGATGCGACCGCGGCGGGCGTTGGGGAACCACTGCGAGAGGTACAGCACAATGCCGGGAAAGAAACCGGCCTCGGCGGCGCCGGTCAGCAGGCGCAGCGTGTAGAACTCCATGGGCGTAGTCACAAACAGCAGGCAGGTCGACAGGCCGCCCCAGGCCAGCATCATCAGCGCAATCCAGCGCCGTGGGCCAAAGCGGGTAAGCGCCAGGTTGCTCGGCAGACCGCACAGCACATAGCCGATAAAGAAAATACCGGCGCCCAGGCCGTAGGTGGTTTCGCTGAACTTCAGGGCATCGAGCATCTGCAACTTGGCGAAGCCGACGTTGACCCGGTCCAGGTAGTTGAACAGGTAGCAGATGAAGATAAAGGGGATCAGCCGCAGGGTGATGCGCCGATACACGGCATCGCGGACGCCATGGTTACCCTGGTCAAGGGCGGGGCTTGTAGACATGGGGTTTCTCTCTGTTTTTATGTTATTGGCGGCTATCGTGAGCCACCCTTGAGTGTCGGCGACGAAACGGGCACTGTCTTTGTGCGTTTGCACAGTGAAGCGGTGGCCCGGCTGTGCGACCCTACAGACGTGCGTGCTGCGCTTTACCAGGAATATCGTCCTATGTTCGAACTTGATCATGACCTTGCGCAAGACATTGTCGACCGCGCAATGGCCATTCTGCCGTGCAACGTCAACGTCATGGACAGCCAGGGGCTGATCCTGGGCAGTGGTGAGCCCGAGCGTATCAACACCCGCCACGAGGGCGCCCAGCTGGTGCTGGCCAACGGTAGGGTGGTGGAATTGGACGTCCAGGCGGCGCAGTGCCTGAAGGGCGTGCAGCCGGGGGTGAACCTGCCCCTGATGCTGGACGGGCGGCTGATCGGGGTGCTGGGCCTGACGGGGGAGCCAGGGCAATTGCGCACCTTCGCGGAGCTGGTGCGCATGACCGCCGAGATGTTGCTGGGCCAGCGCCGTCTGCAAGTGGAACAGCACTGGCGGCGTCAGCGTTGCGACGACTTACTGGCCTTGTTGCTGGGCGGTACCGGTGATTCCCCACGTTTGCTGGACGAAGCCCGACAGATGGGCCTCAAGCCGCACCTGCCACGCACGCCGTGCCTGTTCGAGCTCAAGGCCAGTCAGGGCACTGAGGCCTTGGCGGCCTGGTTGCTGGGGCGCTACCCGGACAGTTGGTGCGTGAGCCCGGCGGCAGGTTCGCTGCTGTGGTGCCGGCCGGCCAGCGTCACCGTTGACGAAACCCGTTTGCTGGACAAACTCGTTGCCCAGGCCTGGCCCGTGCAGCGCCTGGCCTTGGGCGAGGCCGCCGATGACCTGGCCGGGCTGCGCCGCGGCTACCGCTGGGTGCGCGACCTGTTGGCCTATGGGCGCGATATCGTGCCCCAGGTGCGATGCCTGCCGTTGGCCCGCTATCGGCTGCCCGCCATGCTCTGGCGCCACCGTAGCGATGACAGCCTGGACGAATGGCTGGGGCCACTGCGCAAGGTGATGGCCAAGGACGCCAGCGGCCAGTTGCTGGCCACCTTGCGGGCCTGGTGCGAACACGACGGCCAGAGCCAGGCGTGCGCCGACGCGCTGGGCATCCACCGCAACAGCCTGCGCTACCGCATGGAGCGCATTGCCGAGCTGAGCGGCATCGACCCCAACCGCCTGGCCGGCATGCTCACCCTGTACTTGGGTGTGCAGTTGCTGCCCGCCGACTTGTGGAAATGAACAACAAAGCACCGCCCGGCTTGTGCAATGGCCCGGCGCCGTGGCGTCGAGCAACTGGCAGCATGGGTGGAACAAGAAAACCGGAGTAGCCGTCATGAAAATCGTCATTGCCCCAGACTCGTTCAAGGACAGCCTCAGCGCTGCCGGGGTCGCCGCCGCCATTGCCGAGGGCCTGGCCCTGGCGCTGCCTGATGCCCAGCTAGTGCAGTGCCCCATGGCCGACGGTGGCGAGGGCACCATGGAGGCGATTCTGGCGGCCTGTGACGGGGAGTTGCGCAGCCTGACCGTGGAAGGCCCGCTGGGCGCACCCGTGCAGGCTCGCTGGGGCTGGCTGGCCGACAGCGCCACGGCGATCATCGAAATGGCCGAGGCCAGTGGCTTGCAGTTGGTGCCCGTGCAGCAGCGCGATGCCTGCACCAGCAGCACCTATGGCACCGGCGAGCTGATTCGGGCAGCGCTGGACGCAGGTGCGCTGCGGGTCATTCTTGCCATTGGCGGCAGCGCCACCAATGACGCCGGCACCGGCATGCTCCGCGCCCTGGGCGTGGAACTGTTCGGCGCAGACGAGCAGCCACTGGCCAAGGGCGGCCTGGCCCTGGCGCAGCTAGCCCGGGTGGTGCTCGACGGCCTGGACCCGCGCCTGGCCAGCGTGCGTTTCGAAGTGGCCGCCGACGTCGACAACCCCCTGTGCGGCCCTCATGGCGCCTCCCATGTATTTGGCCCGCAAAAGGGCGCCAGCCCTGCGCAGGTGCTGCAACTGGATGCAGCACTGGACCACTTTGCCGATCGCAGCGCCGAGGCGCTCGGCCACGACTTGCGCGAGTCGCCAGGCGCCGGTGCCGCAGGGGGCATGGGCTTCGCCGCCAAGGCCTTTCTGGGCGCCACGTTCCGCCCGGGCGTGCAGGTGGTGGCAGAGCTCACCGGGCTGGAACAGGCCCTGCACGGTGCCAACCTGGTGATTACCGGGGAAGGGCGCTTCGATGCCCAGACCCTGCGCGGCAAGACACCCTTTGGTGTGGCGCGTGCCGCCGCCGCGCAGAACGTGCCGGTGCTGGTGATTGCCGGCACCCTGGGCGATGGCTATGAGCAGATGTACGCCCATGGCGTGACCGCCGCGTTTGCCTTGGCCAGTGGGCCCATGACGCTGGATGAGGCATGTCGCAATGCGGCGCCGTTGCTGCGTGATCGGGCTCGGGATATTGCGCGGGTGTGGCAGCTGGGGCGCTGACCGCACCCACCCTGCGGCCGCCTTGGGGCGGCCACGTTTTGTGTATGGGTGATGACGAATTCAATCATATTCACCGGGCAGGCTGCCGCTTAACCTGTCTCCAAGGAAAAATCACTTGGAGAACAGACACATGAAAGCCCTCATGGCCATTGCTGCCTTGACCCTCGGTATTGCCGCCACGGCTCACGCCGACCCCGCCCAGCGTTACACCTACGGCCAGAAGCTGGACATCGCCAAAGTCATCAACGCCGGTGACATCCCGGACGTATGCGCGGTAGTGCCGGTGACCATGGTGTACGAAGACAGCCAGGGCCAGCGCCATTCGCTGATCTATCGACTAATGGGCAAAGGCTGCTACGACTAGGGCGTTCGGCTATTCTGGGTGCATGCCTTATGGACCGAGCCCTTCATGAATTTACGCCACCTGCTGTACTTCAAGACCATTGTCGAGCGTAAATCCATCGCGGCCGCCTCCCAGGAGCTGCACATCGCGCAGCCCCCCCTGAGCCAGCACCTCAAGACCCTGGAGGCCGACTATGGCCTGCAACTGTTCGAACGCCAGGGCCGCGGCCTGCTGGTGACCGACGCTGGCCAGCATCTGTACCGGCGTGCCTGTGAGCTGCTGAACCTGGCCGATGAGATCGACGCCGACATGCGTGGCCTGGCCCAAGGCGTCAGCGGCAGGGTCAGCGTTGGCACGGTGACCTCCGGCGCGGCCTTCCTGGCCCGCGTGCTGGGCGAGGTACGCCAGCAGTTGCCTAACCTCCTCTTTTGCGTCTACCACGCCGAACCTGCCGTGCTGGAGCACATGCTGCAATCACGCCAGCTGGACTTTGCCCTCAGTCAGTGGCCGGTGGCGAACCCTTTATTGCACAGCGAACCGTTGCAGGCCTTGACCCTGGCAGCGGTGGAAGCCGTGCCCGGGCATTTGCCGGATGTGGATGTGTGCAGCCTGGACGAGCTGGCGCAGGTGCCGTTGATCATCGTGCGGCGGCGCCAGGGCCATGGCTTCTACGAACGTATTCAGCAGGCGTTTACCGACAGTGGCCTGCGGCCCCTGGTGGCGTTCGAGTGTTCCGACATTTCCGCCGCCCTGGCGCTGGCCAAAGCCGGGGCGGGGGTGGCCTTGCTGCCGGTGTGGCCCGGCGACCAGGCGCTGGCCGGCCTGCGCCAACGGCCAGTGGCAGGCGTGGGCAGCGATGAGCGTCTGATGCTGACCTGGCTGGCCGACCGCGACCGCCTGCCGGCCGTGGTCAAGGCGGTCAAGGCCTTCCAGGCGTCCTGTACCCCCTAACCGCGAAAAAGCCCGCAAACTGCCGAAGGCTGGCTCTGCGGCACCCACTCCACAAATGCGGCGGCTGCTGGGTTACTGCACTTTGGGTGGCGGCGCGCCCTTGGGCCACAGCAGCCAGATCTGCCCCTGCTGTTTCATGTTGCCGGCCAAGTCGCCGGCCTTGTCGCCGGTGCCCCAGAACAGGTCCGCACGCACTTCGCCGGCAATGGCGCCGCCAGTGTCCTGGGCCGCCACGGGACGGATCAGCGATTTGCCGTCGGGGCGGGTGGTGGACAGCCACAGCAGGCTGCCCAGGGGGATTACCTTGCGGTCGATGGCCACGCTATAGCCAGCGGTCAGCGGCACGTTCAGCGAGCCGCGCGGGCCTTCGTTGCTGTCCGGGCGGGTGGAAAAGAACACGTAGCTGGGGTTGCTGGCCAGCAACTCGGGCACCCGCTCGGGGTTGGCCACGGCCCAGTCGCGGATCTTGCCCATGCTGACTTCTTCTTTCTTCAACTGGCCCTGTTCCACCAGCCAGCGGCCCACCGGCTTATAAGGGTAGCCGTTCTGGTCGGCATAACCGATGCGCAACTGGCGGCCGCTGTCCAGGCGGATGCGGCCCGAGCCCTGGATCTGCAGGAACTGCAGGTCCATGGGGTTGTTCAGCCACGCCAGCACCGGTGCGTTGACGCCCTTCTCATTGATGGTTTGCGCATCGTCGTAGGGGCGCAACACATGACCGTCCAGGCGTCCGCGCAGGCGTTTACCCTTCAGTTCGGGGTAGAGGCTGTCCAGGTTCACGATGATCAGGTCGTCGGGCACGCCCAGCACCGGCACGGTGTGGTGTGCGTCCTGCGTCAGGCTGCCGGGATACACCGGTTCGTAATAACCGGTGATCAGGCCGCGGTCCTGGTTGTCACCCGAGCGCAGGCTGTAGACCTGCAGCTGGGTTTGCAGGAAGGTGCGTACCGCCGCCGGTTGCGCCGGCACCTGGGCCGCGACGGCGCAGGTAGCGCCCCAGGTGGGGTCCTTGGCCAGGCGCTGACAGGCGGAATTCCAGGCGGTGAAACCGGCCATCAGGTCGCTGTCGCTGACCGCCGGCAGGGCGCTCCAGTCGACGCTTGTGTAGGTGGTGGGCGGTGGCGGCTTGGGCTTGCCGAAATCACAGCCGGCCAGCAGCACCAGCACACCGGTGGCGGCGAGCAGCAGGCGGGGCCATTTGATTGCTGAAGTCTTCACTCAGGGGTATCCGCAAAACGAGTGGAAAGGCGCGTAGCTTGGGCAAAGCCATGGGCTGCGTCAAATCGTTGGCATGAACGGGTACAATGGTTTCTTTGCGCCATGTTTCGGCAGCGCGTTTCAACCGAGGTTCAGTGCCGTGGATGTCCAGCAAGGTTTTATCCTCACCCGTCATTGGCGTGACACGCCCGCGGGCACGGAGATTGAATTCTGGCTGGCCACCGACGCAGGCCCCCGCCAAGTGCGCCTGCCCGTGCAGCCGTGTGTGGCCTTCGTGCCCCAGGCGCAGGCTGAGCACGCCCAGCGGTGGGTGGCGCAACAGCAGGGCGCCGAACTGCGCCCACTGGGCTTGCAGGATTTTCACCACCGTCCGGTGCAGGGCCTGTACTGCCAGCAGTACCGGCATTTGCTTGACCTGGAAAAGACCCTGCGCCGAAACGGCATCGATGTCTACGAAGCCGACATCCGCCCGCCCGAGCGCTACCTGATGGAGCGCTTCATCAACGCCCCGGCCAGTATCACCGGGCGCCCGGACGCCAATGGCCTGCTGCTGGGCGCCCAGCTCAAGCCCGCGCCCGGCTACCGGCCCACGCTCAAGCTGTTATCGCTGGACATCGAAACCACCGAGCATGGGGAACTGTATTGCATCGGCCTGCAAGGGTGCGGTCAGCACCAGGTCTACATGCTGGGCCCGGCCAATGGCGACGCATCGGGGCTGGATTTCGACCTGCAGTACTGCCAGTCGCGGGTCGAGCTGCTTGAATGCTTGAACCAGTGGATGGCCGAGCACGACCCCGACGTGATCATCGGCTGGAACGTGGTGCAGTTCGACCTGCGGGTGCTGCACGAACAGGCCCGGCGCCATGGCGTGCAACTGCGCCTGGGGCGCAACGGCGGCGAATTGTTGTGGCGCGAGCACGGCAGCGGCAACGGGCACTACTTTGCCAGCGCCGCCGGGCGGCTGATCATCGACGGCATCGAGGCGCTGCGTCAGGCTACCTGGAGCTTCCCCTCGTTCAGCCTGGAAAACGTCGCGCAAACCCTGCTGGGCGAGGGCAAGTCGATTGCCACGCCGTACCAGCGCATGGACGAGATCAACCGCCTGTTCGCCGAGGACAAACCGGCGCTGGCACGTTACAACCTAAAGGACTGCGAGCTGGTGCTGCGTATCTTCGAGCACACGCGCATCATGGACTTCATGCTTGAACGGGCCACGGTCACCGGCCTGCCCGCCGACCAGAGCGGCGGCTCGGTGGCGGCGTTCACCCACCTGTACCTGCCGTTGATGCACCGCCAGGGCTTCGTGGCGCCCAACCTTGGCGAGCGCCCGCCTCAGGCCAGCCCGGGCGGGTTTGTCATGGACTCGCGGCCCGGGTTGTACGAGTCGGTGCTGGTGCTGGACTACAAAAGCCTGTATCCGTCGATCATCCGCAGCTTTCTCATTGACCCCATTGGGTTGATAGAGGGCCTGCGCCAACCCGACGACGCGCATTCGGTGCCCGGCTTTCTCGGCGCGCGGTTCTCCCGCCAACGCCATTGCCTGCCGTCCATCGTCAACACGGTGTGGCAGGGGCGCGAGGCGGCCAAGGCGCATCACAACCAGCCATTGTCCCAGGCCCTGAAGATCATCATGAACGCCTTCTACGGCGTGCTGGGCTCCAGCGGCTGCCGTTTTTTCGACCCGCGTCTCGCATCGTCCATTACCCTGCGCGGCCATGAAATCATGCAGCGCACCCGGCAACTGGTGGAAGGCCAGGGCTATGAAGTGATCTACGGCGACACCGACTCCACCTTCGTGTGGCTCAAGCGCGCCCACGGCCAGCAGGAAGCGGCAGACATCGGTCGCGCTCTGGTGGCCCATGTGAATGCATTCTGGCGCCAGCACCTGCAGGATCAATACGGTTTGCACAGCGCCCTGGAGCTGCAGTTCGAAACCCATTTCACGCGATTCCTGATGCCCACCATTCGAGGCGCGGAAGAGGGCAGCAAAAAGCGTTATGCCGGGCTGGTACGCCGCGCCGATGGCAGCGACGAAATGGTTTACAAGGGTCTGGAAGTGGTGCGCACCGACTGGTCGCCGCTGGCCCGGGCGTTTCAGCAGGAGCTGTACGAGCGTATTTTTCACCACCGCCCCTATCAGGATTTCGTCCGCGCCCTGGTGCAAAAGACCCTGGCGGGCGAGGTGGACGAGCAACTGGTGTACCGCAAGCGCCTGCGCCGGCCGCTGGATGACTACGAGCGCAATGTGCCGCCCCACGTGCGCGCCGCGCGCCTGGCCGACGAGTTCAATGCCCGCCACGGTCGGCCATTGCAGTATCAGCGTGGTGGCTGGATCAGCTACGTCATTACCCTGGCCGGCCCGCAGCCGCTGGAAGCCATTGATGCCGCCATCGATTACGACCACTACATCAGCCGGCAATTGCAGCCGGTGGCGGACGGCATCCTGCCCTTTGTCGATGACGACTTCGCCACGCTGGTGGGCGGGCAGATGGGCTTGTTCTGACTACACCTGTGCGCTCCCCCGGAGCTGCCGTGAGGCTGCGAAAAGGTCCGCAGGACCTTCGGCGGTGTCAGGCCGATCGCGGGCCCGCGGTGCGGGCCTTCGCAGCCTGGCGGCAGCTCCTATCGTCGCAAGCTGCTTGAGCCAGGTGCGGGGGGAGGGTCAGGGCTTGAGGTACCACCCCCAGGGTTCTGCGCCCACGTACTCGGTCACCTGCTTGACCTCCAGGTAATTATCCAAGCCCCATTGCCCCAGTTCGCGGCCAATGCCGCTGTGCTTCATGCCGCCCCACGGCGCCTCGACGAAGGTGGGCTGCGAGCAGTTGACCCACACGATACCGGCGCGCATTAAGTTGGCAACGCGCGTCGCCCGCTCGGGGTCGGCGCTCATCACGGCTGCGGCCAGGCCGAAGCGGCTGGCGTTGGCCATCTGCACCGCCTGGGCTTCGTTGTGAAAACGCTTGATGCACAGCACCGGGCCGAAAATTTCCTCGCGCCACAGGGCGCTGTCCAGGGCCGGTTCGTCGAAGATCGCCGGGCTGACGAAGTAGCCCCTGGGCAGGTGCGCCGGGCGCTGGCCACCGGTGAGCAGGCGCGCGCCGGTCGCCTGGCCCTGGTCAATGTAGCCCATGACCTTGTCGTACTGCCCCTGGCTGACCAATGGCCCCAGCAACACGCCCGGTTCCAGCCCGGGGCCGATGGTGATGCGCCGGGTTTGCTCCACCAGGCGTTCGATCAGGCGCGGGGCGATGCTGTCCTGCACCAGCAGGCGCGAAGTGGCGCTGCACACCTGGCCCTGATTCCAGAAGATGCCAAACAGAATCCACTCCACGGCGGCGTCCACCGAGGCATCGTCGAACACGATGAAGGCCGACTTGCCGCCCAGCTCCAGGCTGATGTTCTTGATGTCCCGGGCGGCGCTGGTCATGATTTTCGCGCCAGTGGGCACGCTGCCGGTAAACGCCAGCTTGTCCACCCCCGGGTGTTCGGTCAGGGCGCTGCCGGCCTCGCTGCCCAGGCCGGTGACCACGTTCAGCACGCCGGCGGGCAAACCGATGCGTTCGGCGCTGGCGGCCAGTTCCAGGGCACTCAGGGGCGTCAGTTCCGAGGGCTTGAGCACCGCGGTGGCGCCTGCGGCCAGGGCCGGGGCCACTTTCCAGGCGGCCATCAGCAAGGGGTAGTTCCAGGGGATGATCTGCCCGGCCACGCCCACCGGTTCGTGGCGAATGCGGCAGCGAAAGCGCGCATCGCTGACGGCCAGCGATTGGTCCTGGCGATCATCCAGGGCCTCGGCCAGTTCGGCGTAATACTCGAAACAGCCAATGGCATCGGCGATGTCCCAGCGTGCTTCGGGCAACGGCTTGCCGTTGTCGCGCACTTCCAGGTGGGCCAGGCTGTCCTGCTGTTCGCTCAGGTCCTTGGCCAGCGCGCGCAGCCACTGGCCGCGCTCGGCGCCGCTGCTCTGGCCCCAGCCGCCGTCGAAGGCACGCCGCGCCGCACGCACCGCATGGTCGATGTCTTCCTCGGTGCCGGCGGCCACCTGCTGCAGCACTTCGCCGGTGGCCGGGTCCTGCACGGGCAGGTAGTTGCCCAGGTCCGGGCTGACCCATTGGCCGTTGATGTACAACTGGTCACGCATGCCTGACTCCTAGGCGCCGTTACGGCGATTCTGCAAATAACGGGAAGTGAACAGCAGGGCCATGGAGGCGCAGATGATCACCGTGGAAAGGGCATTGATCTCGGGCGTCACGCCCCGGCGGATCGACGAGAAAATGTAGATGGGCAGGGTGGTCTGCGACCCGGCCACAAAGAACGCAATGATGAAGTCGTCAAAACTGAAGGTGAACGCCAGCAGGAACCCCGCCAGGATGGCCGGGGTGATCTGCGGCAGCGTCACCCGCCAGAAAGTTTCCAGGGGCGGTGCATAGAGGTCGGCCGAGGCTTCCAGCAGCGCCTGGTCCAGGGTGTCGACGCGGCTGCGCACAATCACCATCACCAAGGCCATGGTGAACAGCGAGTGGGCGGCGATCACCGTGGCAAAGCCCATGTTCAGCCGCGGTACCTGGGGCAGCCAAGCCGCCAGCAGCGGGTTGATCAGGTCGAACAGGCTGATGAACGCAATCAGCGTGGAGATGCCGATGACAATTCCCGGAATGATGATGGCGCAGTAGGTGAGGGCGTCGAACAGCATCCGCACCCGCCGCCCGGCACGTTGCAGGCCGAACACCGCCAGGGTGCCGAATAGCGTCGCCAGCAGCGCCGAGGTGGTGGCGATGAAGGCGCTGTGGCCCAGGGCTTCCATGATAAACGGGTTACCGAAGGCACGGCCAAACCACTGCACCGAGCAGCATTCGAACGCCAGGCCGCTGCGCCCGGCGTTGAAGCTGAACAGCACGATCAGGGCGATGGGTGCGTAGAGGAACAGGTACAGCGAGGTCGAATAACTGCGCAGCCACATGCTACAGCCCTCCGTCGGCCGGGCGGCCGCCGACGCGGGCGACCAGTTTCAGGTACACGCCGATGATCACCAGCATCATCGCCACCAGGGTCATGGCCAGGGCACTGCCGAAGGGCCAGTTGCGCGATTGCAGGAATAGGTCCACCAGGGCATTGCCGACAAAGAACACCTTGCCGCCGCCCAGGATGGCGGGTATCAGGAACTCGCCCATCAGCAGGATGAACACCAGCATCACCCCGGTGATGATCCCGGGCGCCGACAGCGGCAGGGTCACCCGCACAAAGCTTTGCAAGGCACTGGCACCCAGGTCGGCGCTGGCTTCGAGCAGGCGTTTATCGAGTTTTTCCAGGCTGACGTAGATGGGGAACACCATCAGCGGCAAATAGCCGTAGACAATACCGATCAGCACCGCCCACGGCGTGTTGATCAGGCGCACGCCTTCCAGGCCCAGGCTGGCCAGCAGCGCCGGAATGCCCTTGCCGCTGAGGATGAAAATCCACGCATAGGTACGGATAAGGAAACTGGTCCAGAACGGCACGATCACCAGGGTCAGCAGCAGCGAGCGGTTGCGCTGCACCTTCACTGCCAGGAAATACGCCAGCGGGTAGGCCGCCAGCAGGCACACCAGGGTGCCCAGCGGCGCCAGCACCAGGGTGTTGCCGAACGCCGCCGCCCGTGAGCCCAGGTTCAGGTAGTTGTCCAAGGTGAACCCGCCCGCGTAACCGCCCACCGTGCTGCGCTGGCCGAAACTGAAGACCAGAATGATCACCAGTGGCATCAGCAGCAACAGCACAAACCACAAGGTGGAAGGCAATAGCATCAGCGCCGTGAAGCGCCGGCTACGGCTGCGCACCGGGGGCGGCAGGGGGCTGGCGTGGCTCAGCGGGCGAGTGCGGGTGGCGGCATTCATGGGCGGTTTCCTTGGCTCAGGCGGACTTGAAGCGGGCCATCAGTTCGGCGCGCGCAGGGCTGGTGAGCGTGGCAGCAGCGCCGAACTCCAGGGGGCTTAGGGCTTCGGCGGCCGGGTACATGATCGGGTCGTCGAGCATCGCTGTGGGCAGCAGTGCATCCACCCGCTTGTCGCCGCTGGGGTAGCCGTGGCTCAGCACTTCCAGCTTGTTGTGCTGCGGGTCCAGCAGGTAGTTGATGAAGGCGTAGGCGGCGTCCTTGTGTTCTGAGCTTTTCGGAATGGCGAAGAAGTCGCTCCAGATCTCGCCGCCTTCCTTGCCCAGTTCAAACTGCATCTGCGCATTGTCGCGGTGCAGTTGCGAAGCGTCACCGGTCCAGGACATGGCCAACACCGCGTCGCCGCTGCGCATGGATGGCTGGATGTCGGAGTTGATGGCAAACAGGTGCGGCTTGACCTCGATCAGCAGCTTCTCGGCGTCGGCCAGTTCTTTGGAGTCCAGGGAGTTGAAGCTGTAGCCGAAGTTTTTCAGGGCGTTGCCGATGGCGGTCAACTGGTAGTCGTGCACCATCACCTGGCCACTGGCCGGGCCCTGGGCGGCGGCCCAGAATTCCTTCCAACTGGTGGGGCCGGCCTTGAGCTTGCTTTTGTCGAACACCATGCCGGTGGTGCCCCAGTTTTTCGGCACCGCGTAGACCTTGCCATTGACCGTGCCTTGGGCGATGAACTTCTGCTGGAAGTCGCTGGCGTCGAAGTTGGGGATGCGCGACAGGTCCAGCGGCTCGATCAGGCCCAGGCCCACGTAGGTGCTAATGGTGTAGTTGGTGGGCACCAGCACGTCCCAGCCGCTACCGCCGGCCTGCAGTTTGGCGAGCATTTCCTCGTTTGAACCGAACACGCTCATGGACACCCGCGCGCCGGTGGTCTTGGCGAAGTTGTCGAGGTTTTCCTGGCTGTGGTAGTTGGGCCAGGTGGCCAGCGACAGGCGATCGCCCAGCTTGCCGGCTTCGGCGGCCTGAGCATCGCTCATCAGCAGCCCTGGCATGTTGCTGGCCACGACTGCGGCGGCGATGCCCAGGCCGGTGCGGCCGAGGAAGTCGCGCCGGTTGATCGAGCCGTTCTGCCAGCTGCGCAGGGTCTTGATAAAGGTCTTCTGGTCCATAGCACATTCCCCATCACGTTGATGAAACGAATTGGTTGATCAAGCGTTCATGGCCAGGCCGCTGGCCTGGTCCCAGCCCACGCGCACGGCGCTGCCGTGCGCAAAACCGTGGCCGTCCTGCTGGCGCGGTACCCGTGCGCAGACGATGCCGAACGCCTGGGTGCGCACGCGGTATTCGGTGCAGTTGCCCAGGTAGATACGGTCTTCGACCAGGCCGCTGAGGGTCACGTCGCGGGCGAGTGCCTGGCCATCGGCGGCAATGGCGATGAGTTCCGGGCGCACCGCAATGCAGGCTGCGCTGTCGGTGCGCAGGCCGTTGCCATTGGGGGTAGACGGGCTGGTCAGCTCCAGGCCGTGGGCGGTGCGCAGCACCACGGCGTTGCCGTGCAGGCGCTGCACGGTGCCGTCGAACAGATTGGACTCGCCGATGAAATCGGCCACGTAGCGGTTTGCCGGGGCTTCGTACAGCTCCCGGGCGCTGGCGGTCTGGATAATGGCGCCGTTACGCATCACGCTGATGCTGTCGCTCATGGACAGCGCTTCTTCCTGATCGTGGGTGACCAGCACAAAGGTGATGCCCACTTCCCGTTGCAGGCGCAGCAACTCCGACTGCATTTCCTTGCGCAGCTTGCGGTCCAGGGCGGCCAGCGGTTCATCGAGCAGCAACACCGTGGGTTTGTTCACCAGCGCCCGGGCCAGCGCCACCCGCTGTTGCTGGCCGCCGGACAGCTCGCTGGGCTTGCGCTGGCCCAGGCCGGTCAGGCGCACCATTTCCAGCGCCTCGTCGGCCAGGCGCTGCTGGCTGGCCTTGTCGGGGCGCGGGGTGCGGTAGCGCAGGCCGTAGGCGACATTCTGCGCCACGGTCATGTGCGGGAACAGCGCGTAGTGCTGGAACACCATGTTTACCGGGCGCTGGAACGCCGGTACCCCGGCCACGTCCTGGCCGGCCAGGCGCACCTGGCCGGCGCTGGGCTGCTCGAAGCCGGCGATCATGCGCAGGGTGGTGGTCTTGCCACAGCCCGAGCCGCCCAGGAAGGAATGAAACGAGCCACGGCGCACGCTGAAATTCAGGCCGTCGACGGCGGTGACATCCCCGTAGCGCTTGACCACGTTGCAGAACTCGATGTCGTTGGGCTGGCGATCGTCCACGGTGCGGCTCCCTTGCTGTGCGTGATTGCGTCGGGGGCCAAATTAGCAATGGGGTGGCGGGGGCGTATATATCCCTTGGGGGATACGGAGGGCTCTTGTGGGAACTGGCTTGCGTGCGAGCGGTTCATGCACCCAAAAGCTCGCTGGCAAGCCAGCCCCACATCACGAGGTGGTCAGCTCGCGGATGAACAGCCCCAGCAACTCGGCCTGGCTGCCGATGCCCAATTTGGCGTAGAGGTTCTTGCGGTGGATTTTCACGGTGCCGGGGCTGATACCCAATTGCTCGGCCACCGACGCACTGGAATGGCCACGCAGCAGCAGTTGCACGATTTCCTGCTCGCGGCTGGTCAAGGTGCGGGCGCCGAACTGCTCGAAGGCCTCGCGAATCTTGAAGTCCAGGTCCTGTTCGGGGCGCGGCTGCTGGGCCTGGCGCAACTGCCAGGCCGTGGCCACCACCTGTTCGACCACCGCCTGGGCACATTCCAGCCACTGCAACTCTTCACGGCTGAACGCGCAGCGACTGCTGGCGCGCATCAGTGACAACACCGCCATGGCGCCGTCGCCCAGGTGCACAAAGAACGCCACTTCCTCGGCCAGGCCGGTCTGCTGGTAATAGGTGAGGTAATACTCGCCCAAGTAGAAGTGGTCGGGCGCGAACTGCCGCAGGCGCCACAGCCCCGGCGCCTGCTGCCGGGTACAGGCCAGGTAGAAGGGGTCCAGCAGGTAGGGGCCACGCTGGTAGTCATCCACATAGATGGCGCGCTTGTCGGCCGGGAAGGTGTCGAACAGCGCCAATGGTCGGTGGTTGCCCTCATAGACAAACAGCACAAAATGGTCCACCGGGCACACGGCCTGCAACCAGTGGCCCAGGGCGCATAACCGCGCATGGCCATCGGGCTGGCTCATCAGGTGGGTGATGCCGGCCGTCCAGTGCTTCAATTCCTTGGGGCGCATGACTGCTTCGCGTCAATCGAGGGGCCAACGGCAATGCACAATGCGCGCCATGCCCTGTGACCCGCTGCCGGCGTGGCTGGCGGGCCGGCGCATTGCCCGGCCGTGCACCAACAGTGTCACCGACTGCCACAGAATGGGTAACACGGGAGGCCACCTGCTAAAGTGTGCGCACCATTGAGCGGAGAGATGACGTGACGAGGATCGTACTGATTACCCTGGTGCTGCTGTGCAGCCTGGGCACAGCAGATGCGCGGCAGAAGGGCACGCGTCCGGAAGCGGTGGCGGGGCAGTTCGATTACTACCTGCTGAGCCTGTCGTGGTCGCCCACCTTTTGCCTGACCCACGGCAATAACGAGCAGTGCAGCGGCAAGGGCTACGGCTTCGTGCTTCATGGCCTGTGGCCGCAGTACGCCAAGGGCGGCTGGCCGCAAAGCTGCGCGCCGATCACGCCGTTGTCCCCGGCCGAACGCAGTCAGGGCGCCGGCCTGTACCCCAGCCGGCAACTGCTGGACCATGAGTGGACCAAGCACGGTACGTGCAGCGGCCTGAGCGCCACCGACTACCTGAGCACCGCCGACAAGGCCGTGGGCCGGGTCAAGGTGCCGGGCGCGCTGCAACCCTCGGAAAATGCCCAGTCATTTGCGCCACGGCAGATCGTGCAGCTGTTGCGCCAGAGTAACCCCGGCATGCCCGAAGATGGCGTGGTAGTGCGGTGCAGCGGCGCGCAACTGGCCGAGGTGCGCGTATGTTTGTCCAAGGACCTGGCATTCACCTCCTGCGGGCGTGGGGTGAAGATGCAGTGCTCGCAGGATTCGGTGCGTGTGCCGGGTATCCGCTAAGGGACCAGCACGGCGCGCGCCGCAGGGGCGTTGAACACGCAGGCTACATCATGGCCGCACCCCGGCGCCTCGATCAGCGGCGCGCCCTGGGCCTGGGCATAAGCCTGCGCCCGTTCCAGGCGAAACGGGCCCTGGGCCATGGCGGCGCAGGAACGGTCGAGCACCTTGTAGGCGGTGCCTTTGCCGCTGCCGGTGTCCAGGGTGCCGGCCAGGTAGTGGACTTCAGCCGCGGCGTATTGCTTGGCTGCGGCCTGCCCATCGTGGGCTAGCCAGCTGGGCAATTGCCGGGTGCCATATTTCCACTGTTCCAGTGCCGGGCAATCGCCCACCGGGTAGGGCCGTGCACTGTTGAAATATAGCCAACTGCCGGGGTCGGCCACCACGAAGCGCAGGCCCGGTTGCGGCGCGGCAAAGCCTATGTAGTGTTGCACCAATTGTGCCCCGGCCGAAAAGCCCGCCACCGTGATGGTGTTTACCGAGGGCCACTGCCGATGCACCTCGGCAATCAACGCGTCCATGGCCTGGAACGAGGTGACCGAGGGCGCGTTCAACGCCGGGTCGCCCTGGGCCCAGCCACCGCAGCTCCATTGCAGCTCAACGGCTTGTGGCACGGGTTCATCCTCGGCCTGGCACTTGCTGCCCCGGCTCTGAAACAGCGGTGCTATCACCAGGCCGTTGGGGCTCAGCCCCGTGCCCACGTCGAACGTACGCCGGGCATCATGATGAAAACCGTGCAGCACGATCAACGCCGACCGCGCCTGGGTGTTGGCGGGCTGCGAGGCGTAATAGTGCAACTGGCCCTGGCCGGGTTGCGGTTCCACGGCCAGCCATTGGCTGGCCTGGGCGAGGGCGGGCAGGGCAAACAACAGGCAAAGCCAATGGCGCATGATCAGCCTCCAGTGGATAAACGTATGCCTAAGATACCTGTAGCGGCTATAGGCTGCACCCTGGCGTATCAGCTACTCCACGGTGTTCTTTTCGCGGGTAGAACCCGCTCCCACGCACGACAGTTGCGGTTACCGATAGGTAGCGTCCAGCCGTTGCAGCAGGTAATCGAAAAACGGGTTGCAGCCAATGCGCATCAACACGTCCAGCGGCACCACCAACACCCCGCGTTCGCCCCGGGCGGCCAGGGTGCCCAAGTGAATGCCGAAGCGGTCCGTGGCCGCAGGCTGGGTGCCGTACAGGCCATCGGTGACGGGAAAGGGCATGGCCACGTGTGACAGCGAAAAAATATCCCGAGGGTAGCTGGCTGCCAAGGGCGTGGTGGTGCTGGCCTGGCGGTCGGCCGGGGTGTCCACGGCCACGGTGGCGGGGCCGTTGCTGGCGGCGTTGGTGATCAGCGTGGTGCGCCAAGGCCGGGGTGTGGCCGGCAGCAGGCGCTCCACCGAGGTGGCCGCGCTGTCGTCCAACAGGCCACCAAAGTCACTGGCGCGGTTGATGTCGAACAGCACCAGGGCGCTGCCGTTGTCCGGTAGCAAGCGGTACAGCCGGTTGATCACCGCCGGCGTGCTGACGGTGTAATCCACCAGTGACTGAAAGGTCAGGATCGGCGGCAGCCCCTGCAACCCGTTGACCTTGGCATGGGCGGCCAGCGCCTTCTGCAAGTGGCTGGTGAGCAGCCACGACTGGCGCGCGGCGTTCACCGGGAACGAGTTGTACTTGAACGGGTTGAACTCCGGCAGGCGATCCAGCCATGCCGATTTGGCAAAGGCTGGGAAAATCGCCGGCCACCCGGCAATGCCGGCAAACCGCGCGTAGCCGTCCACGCCGATCATGGGCGACAACAGCACGACCTGGGCAGGGCGCGCCAGGCTGGCATCGTCCAGGCTGTCCAGGGTGTAGGTCATGGCCAGGGCGCCGCCGTTGGAATAGCCCACCAGAATCAGGGGCAAAGGCGCGGGCACCTGTTGGCGGGCCTCGCGCACGGCCAGGCGGGTGGCGGCCAGCCAGTCCTGCCAGTGCACGTGGGTCAGGCCGGCGGGCACCGTGCCGTGGCCGGGCATGCGGATGGCCACCGCCAGGTAACCAGCGTCGCGGTAGTGCTCGGCCAGGTGGCGCATGCTGAACGGTGAGTCGGTCAGGCCGTGCAGCAACACCACCACGCCCTTGGGCGCACCCGCGGGGCGCAGTTCGAACGAGCGGTTCCAGTCCTGGGCGAAATGGGCCGGGTAGACAATGCTGTCCTGCCGGTAACGGTTCACCCGGGGTACCTGGCCAAGGTCCAGTTTGGCAGTGACCTGGCTGGCTACTTGCGCCATGGCCTGGTTTTCGGCGGCCAGCCACACCTGCCAGTCGGCGTGGTCCAGTTGCGGGGCGCTGAGCTCGTCCGGCACGAAGGTGTGCCAGGGTTGCAGCGGTGGGCCTTGCAGGCTGTCCACGGCGCGCCAGGTCAGCAGGCCGGCAAGGGCGACTGTCACGACCAGCGCCGAGCGGATGAGCCAGCGGGGTAAAACCATGGGGCGATGCTCCGTGCAGAGTGCCCAGAGCTTTGCCGGGCGCGGTGGATCTGTCAATCTGCTGGCCCACCGTAGCCGAAGGAACGCAGCCATGCCCGGGGATTTTCAAGTCAGCGGCACCCACGACTCCGCATTGTTCAGCCTTAAATTGCACCGCAGCGAAGGCATGCTGCTGTTGGCCATGAACTGGAAAAACAGCCCGCCACCGGCTGATTTCGTCGGCTTCGGCATCGAATACAAGGAGCCGGCCGGCGACCGCTTCTACGCCCTGAACAACCGCCTCACGTTCCCCACTGTCGACGGCAGCGTGCCCACCACGGCGCTTTCGAGCCTGCTGTCACCGATTCAGAAATTTCGCTGGGTGCACTTCCCGCGTAACGCCGAGCTGGCCGGGGCCTTCACCTACCGGGTTACGCCGGTGTTCATGAATGCCCAGGGCCAGCTCAGTTACGGCGAAGCCCAGGCCGCCGACATCGAATTGCAGCGCAACACTTGGCCGGGCCAGCTTAATGTCACCTTTACCCGTGGCTACGTATCCTCCCAGGCGTTCGTGGAACGCTATGCCAACACCGACCGCAACCTCACCACGCTGTTGCCGCGCAAGGCCGACGACGGCCTGGACTTCGTGCCCACCAACCCGGACGCCCAGGCCGCCTTGGAATGGATGGGCTTCGAAGCCCGCGACGCGATTCTCGCCGTGTTGGACGCGGCAGTGGCCGACACCGGCGCGCAAGTGAAAGTAATCGCCTACGAGCTCAACGAGCCCAACATCGTTAACCGCCTGGAAAAGCTGGGCAGCCGCTTGCAGATCATCATCGACGACAGCAGCGACCACGGCGCTGCCGACTCGGCGCAAACCCTGGCCGCCACGCGCCTGACCCAGGCCGGCGCCACGGTGAAGCGCGAACACATGGCCAGCCTGCAGCACAACAAGGTCATCCTGCTGGATGGCACCACCGACAAGACCGTGGTGTGCGGCTCCACCAACTTCAGCTGGCGCGGGCTGTACGTGCAGGCCAACAACGCCTTGATCGTGCAGGGCCAGGCCGCGTTGGCGGTGTTCCAGGCGGCGTTCGCGCAATACTGGACGCGCTCATCGGCCAAGGACTTCGGCACCCAGCCACCCGCCCAATGGCACAGCCTGGGGCTGGACAACATCGACGCCCAAGTGACCTTTTCGCCCCACGCCCAGGACAACGCTGCCCTGGCCGGCATCGGCAGCGACATTGCCACTACCGCGTCCAGCCTGCTGTTCTCGCTGGCCTTCCTGTACCAAACCAAGGGCCCGATCCAGGCGGCGATCAAGGAAGTGGCGGCCAACCCCAAGGTATTCGTCTACGGCATCTCCGACCGGCAGATGCAGCAAGGCCTGGACGTGCTGTTGCCGGGCGGCGAAAGTGCGATCCTGCACGCGGCGGCGCTGAACAAGAACATCCCGGCACCGTTCCAGGCCGAACCCACGGGGTTGACCGGGGGTGCCGGGGTGCGCCTGCACCACAAGTTCGTGGTCATCGACTTCGACAAGCCCACGGCGCGGGTGTACATGGGCTCCTATAACTTCGCCGACGCCGCCGACCGCAGCAACGGCGAAAACCTGTTGTTGATCCGCGACCGCCGAGTGGCCGTGGCGTACATGGTGGAAGCCGTGCGCTTGCTGGACCATTACCACTTTCGCGTGGCCCAGGAGAGCGTCAATGCCGGCACCCGCAGCAGCCTGACCCTGCAACGCCCGCCGCGTCAGGCCGGCGACGCTGCGTGGTGGCAGGAGGACTACAGCGACCCCCGCAAGATCCAGGACCGCGAGTTGTTTGCCTGATGGCGGGCAAAACCTTCCACGCCTCCCCCGTAGGGGCTGCCGCCAGGCTGCGAAAAGGTCCGCTGGGCCTTTGGCGGTGTCAGGGTGATGGCGGGCCCGCGGTGCGGGCCTTGGCAGCCTGGCGGCAGCCCCTACGGGGGGGGGTGGCTGCGCCAGCGATGTCAGAACGAGGCAATAATCCGCCCCAGCATCGCCATCGCTTCTTCACTGCGCTTGTCCCACGGGTGCCCATGGTTCAACCGTGCGCAATGACTGAACCCGCGCGTGGCCGAGAATATCGGCCCCGGCGCAATGCTGATGCCCTGGGCCAGCGCCAGCTGAAACAGCTGCAACGCATCCACTCGCTCGGGAAATTCGAACCATAGGAAATAGCCGCCATCAGGCCGCGTCACCCGCGTGCTCTCGGGAAAATGCCGCGTCGCCGAGGCCAGCATCGCGCTCTGTTGCATTTCCAGGTTGTGCCGCAGCTTGCGCAAATGCCGATCGTATCCGCCATGCTGCAAGTAATCGGCTATCGCCCCCTGGGCCGGCACCGACGGCGAAATGGTGGTCATCAGCTTCAAGCGGCTTACCTGCTGGGCAAAACGCCCGGCCGCCACCCAGCCCACGCGATACCCCGGCGCCAGACTCTTGGAAAACGACCCGCAATGCATCACCAGCCCGTCGCGGTCCAGGCGCTTTACCGGCTGTTGCGGCTGCGCGCCGTAATGCAACTCGCTGTACACATCGTCTTCAATCAACGGCACCTGGTGCTGATGCAACAACCCGTACAGCGCTTCCTTGGCCGCACTGGGCATGCTCGCGCCCAGCGGGTTCTGCAGGCTGCTCATGAACCAGCAGGCCTTGATGGGCAGGCGTTGCAGGCGGTCGGCCAAGGTCGCCAGGTCAATGCCTTCGCGCGGGTGCACGGGAATCTCGACGGCCTTGAGCTTGAGCCGTTCCAGTACCTGCAAGGTCGCATAGAAAGCCGGCGACTCGATGGCCACCAGGTCCCCCGGTTGCGTCATGCATTGCAGGCACAGGTTCAGCGCTTCCAGCGCGCCGTTGGTGATCACCAGCTCATCCATGGCCAGGTGCACGCCGCTGGTCATGTAGCGCAGGGCAATCTGGCGGCGCAATTCAGGGTTGCCAGCGGTCATGTCGGCAATCACTGCCTGGGGGGCCATGTCGCGCACGGTGCGCGCCATGGAGCGCCCCAGGCGTTGCAGCGGGTACAAGTCAGGGCTGGGAAAGGCCGAGCCGAATGGCACGGTGTTCGGGTCCTTGAGCGAACCCAGCACCGAAAACACCAGCTCGCTGACGTCCACGTCGGTGCTTTCCGCCTGGCGCGTGGCAATGGCCGGCTCGGTCAAGGGCCGCGCGTGCTGCTCACGCACGAAATACCCCGACCGCGCCCGCGCCTGAATCATCCCGCGGTCTTCCAGTAGGTAATAGGCCTGGAACACCGTGGACGGGCTGACCACGAACGTGCGGCTGGCAGTGCGCACCGACGGCACCTTCTCGCCGGCCTTGAGCACGCCGGTGCGGATCATCAGGGCAATTTCGTCAGCGAGCTGTTCGTAGCGTTTCATGGGAAGCCGGTGCCGTGGAGGAGGGCACCAGCATGCCGCTGAATCTGCTTGCATACCAGCAGCAGATTCAACGTAAAACACCCGATCAGAAGATCGCTTCGTAGCCTTCGACAGGATGCGGCCATGGCGTCAGAATCTCGAATCCGTCATCGGTCACCGCCACCATGTGCTCCCACTGGGCCGACCACGAACGGTCACGGGTAATGACCGTCCAGCCATCGTCAAGCGCCTGGGTGCCGCGCTTGCCGGCGTTGAGCATTGGCTCCACGGTGAAAATCATGCCCTTGACCAGCTTCATGCCCTGGCCCTTCATGCCGTAGTGCAGCACCTGCGGCTCGTCGTGGTAGACCTTGCCGATGCCGTGCCCGCAATACTCGCGCACCACGCTGAAGCCGGCCGCCTCGGCCACCGTTTGAATCGCATGGCCAATGTCACCCAGGTGCGCACCCGGTTTGACCTGGCGAATGCCCGCGCACATGGCATCATACGTAGTACGTACCAGTCGCTGAGCCTCATCATTGGTATTGCCCACCCGATACATGCGGCTGGTGTCACCGAACCAGCCGTCCTTGATGACGGCCACATCGATATTGAGGATATCGCCATCGGCCAGTAACGTGCCGTTGGGAATGCCGTGGCAGATCACCTCGTTAGGCGACGCGCAAATGGTCTTGGGGAAGCCGTGATAGCCCACGTTGGCCGGCTTGGCCTTCTGTACCTTGACGATGTAGTCGTTGCAAATGCGGTCCAGCTCATCGGTGGACACGCCTGGCTTCACGTAGGGCGTGATCATGTCCAGCACATCCGCCGCCAGCTTGCCGGCAATGCGCGACAGCTCGATATCGGCTGCGCTGTGAATCGTGACTTTCTTGCTCATTGGGCACTCCCGGCCAATTGGCGTTGTTCCATGCAGGTCGCGACCGTTTGCAGGTCGAAGCCGCCGGCCTGCTCGGCGCGGATCAGCAATTGCGTGAGTTCGTTGTGCGGCAGGTGAGGGTGCAGTTCGGCCAGCATGCCGATACGCATCCAGTGCTCGGCCTGGGCGTTGATGGAACGGCTCAGGGCATTGGAGGTGATGCGCAGGTTTTCGTGCATCACGTCGGAGATTTTGACGATGCCCATGGGGGGGGGTGGCTCGTATATGAAATGTATATGAAGCGTATGGTAGCGGGGCGGGCGGACAAATGCCAGTGCAATACCCGTTCTCCATCTTCCATCGGCGGTGTGACGTCGAGCGCGGGCCGGCGGTGCGGGCCCTCGCAGCCTGCCGCAGCTACGGGGGGCGCGAGTGCCTGGGGCAGTACACCTTCCAGATCATTCGCCGCGATGTGGACGATATCCTCACCATCACCGACGAGCAGGTGGTGGAGGGGCATGCGCTTTTTTGCCAAGCGGATGAAGAGGGTGGTCGAGCCTACCGGGTGCCTGGGGCTGCCGGATATGGCTCGCTATGCGTCGTTGCTGAGCGCATAACCGCTGACGAAGTCGGCAGCGGTTATGCGGTACCGCCGGTGCCGTTACCAGCGGCCGTAACCACCACGGTGGTCATAACGGTAGTAATCGTCATGACGGTAGTGGCCGCCGTAGCCGTAGTAAACAGGGCGTGGTGCTACCGGCACGTACGCCACGGTCTGATAAGGGGCCGGCTGGTAGTAGCCCTGATACACCGGGCGGTAGTGGTGCTCATGCACCGGGCCTGCCAGTGCGCCGGCCACTACTGCGCCTACCACGGCCCCGGCGATGACGGGCACGATCACGTTGCGTTCACCTGCGCTGGCGGTACCGGCGGCAATCAGGCAACCGGACAGGATCAGGGCTTGGGTCATCTTCGAAATCATGGGTATCTCCTTTGGCGGATAGTGGGTTCGCCATGGAGCTATGAAACAACGGATTCGTGTAAGCGGACGTCTACAATCGGTAAAGATTCGGTAAACCTCAACGTCGACTTTCCACGGCCATGCGCACCGCCAAACCCGCCAGCACGGTGCCCATCAGCCAGCGCTGCGCCACCTGCCAGGTAGGCCGGTTGGCCAGGAACAAGGCGATGCTGCCGGCCATCATGGCGATCACCGCGTTCACGCACAGGCTGATGACGATCTGCGTGCTGCCCAGCACCAGCGACTGCGCCAGTACACTGCCGTGGCCGCTGGGGCTGATGAATTGCGGCAGCAAAGACAGGTACATCACGGCGATCTTGGGGTTGAGCAGGTTGGTCACCAGGCCCATGGTGAACAGCTTGTGTGGGCTGTCGGCAGGCAGGTCGCGCACCTGGAACGGCGAGCGGCCGCCGGGCTTCACCGCCTGCCAGGCCAGGTACAGCAGGTACAGCGCGCCGCCCAGGCGCAGGGTGTCGTAGGCGAAGGGCACGGCCAGCAGCAGGGCGGTGATGCCCAGGGCGGCGCACAGCATGTAGATGACAAAGCCGGCGGCCACGCCGCCCAGGGAGATAAGCCCGGCCGTGCGGCCCTGGCAGATCGAGCGGGAAATCAGGTAGACCATGTTGGGGCCAGGGGTCAGCACCATGCAAAGGGAGATCAGGGCAAAGGCCAGCAGGTTGGGCAGTTCGGGCATGTCGGGACTCCTGTCGTAAAGGGCATGGCGCAGTATACCCGCCGCTGCCGCCAGGCTGCGCTGGCCGCATGCCTCGCTGGAGCTGTGGGGTGTAAATCAGGGTCAGCGCAGCCTGACGGCAGCGGGTTTTGCATGAAACCTGCGCGCCACTCTCAAGACTGGGTTGAGCAGGCCGATAGCACAGCCACGAATCTGCCTCCCTGCCTTGAGATACGGTACCTATGTTTAACAAGCGGTTGAAAGAAGAGCTGTTGGTGTTGGGCGAAAAGCTGTCGTCCCATGAACAGGTCATCGAGAGCCTGGACAGCGAAATGCTGGCGCTGACCCTCGACCCGCAAGGCCGCATCACCTATGCCAACGCCAATTTCGCCCGTGAAATGGCCTACCGTGCCGAGCAGGTGCAAGGCCGCGCGCTGGTCGACCTGGTGCCGGCCGACGCCCGTGGCACCGAGCATTTCAACCGCATGAAAAATGCGCTGCACAGCGGCGCTCATTGGGCCGGCGCCCTGCAGCTGACCCGTGGCGACAACGCCTGCGCCTGGCTGCGGGCCATTGTGCAGCCGGTGCGCAACAGCCTGGGCAAGGTGATTTATTGCTCGGTGTACGCTAACGACCTGACCCGCACCATCGATACCTCGCGCGAGCACCAGAACCTGATCGACGCCTTGCAGCGCTCCACCGCGGTGATTGAGTTCGACCTGGACGGTAACGTACTGGCGGCCAACGACCGCTTCCTCAGTGCCATGGGCTACCGGCTGGAACAGGTCAAGGGCAAGCACCACCGCCAGTTCTGTGAGCCGGAGGAGGCCCGCTGCGCGGCGTACCAGACGTTCTGGGACACCCTGCGCCGTGGCGAATTCATCGCCAACCGCTTCAAACGCGTGGACAGCGCCGGGCGCGTGGTGTGGCTGGAGGCCTCGTACAACCCCATCGCCGACGTGCACAACCGCCTGTACAAAGTGGTGAAATTCGCCACGGTGATGACCGATCAGGTCAACCGCGAACTGGCCGTGGCCCAGGCTGCCGACATTGCCTACAGCACCTCGGAAGACACCGATGCAGCCGCCCAGCGCGGCAGCAGCGTGGTGCAGGAAACCGTGGACGTCATGCGCCAGCTGGCCGTGCAGATGCAGGCAGCGGCGGACGGCATCGCCGCGCTGGACAAGCAGTCGCAGATCATCGGCACCATCATCAAGAGCATCAGCAGCATTGCCGACCAGACCAACCTGCTGGCCTTGAACGCGGCCATCGAAGCGGCGCGAGCCGGGGAGCAAGGGCGCGGGTTTGCGGTGGTGGCCGATGAAGTGCGGCAGTTGGCGTCACGGACCAGCACCGCCACCGAGGAGATTGTGGCGGTGGTGGCGCAGAACCAGAAACTGGCCGAAGAGGCCGTGCAGGTCATCGAACAAGGCAAGCGCCAGGCCGAACAGGGCCTGGGCCTGGCGGCGCAGTCGGGCGATGTGATCGCTGAGATCCAGGACGGTGCGCGCAAGGTGGTGGATGCGGTGGGGCAGTTCAGCAGTCAATTGAGCCACTGACCACAGCCGCCCCCCCCCGCAAGGCGCTGCGGGGCGGCAGCTCCTTGTGGGGCAGGGTCGGTGGGCGGGTTATAGGGCGTCCACCTTGCGCCGCTCACGCGCCAGGTCCGCAGCATTCAGCGGCACATACCCCTCGGCACTGGCCGTCTGCGCTCGCACCAGTGCCTGGCCCTCATCGCTCAAGGTCACCTTCAGGTATTGCTTGATGAAGGGCTCCAGTGGCTGCCCCGGCGTGGCGTTGACGAACAGGTGAAGGTACGACGACAACGGGTACGCGCCTGCCGCCACGTCGTCCAGCGCCGGGCCGTGAGCCGCTTCCCCGGCCTTGTGGCTCAGGGGCACGATGCGCAGCGCCGGGTCGGCCTTGGCCCAGCCGGTCAGGCCAATGCCGTGGCTGTCGCTGGCCACCGCCTTGAGCACCGCCGCCACGCTGTCCAGCGCTTCGTAATGGGCGCTGAAAGGCTGGCCGCCGAAACGGTCGATGCGCTGGTTGGTGGCAAAGCCGCCGTCGTCGCGCAGGCCGTAGACGTGAATGCGTCGCAGCGCCCAGTCACCGCCCAGGCCCAGTTGCCCCCAGGTGTTAAGGTCACCCGCCGGCTGGCCGGCCGTCACCAATTGCGCCAGTTGTTGCAGGGTCAATTGCGTGAGCGGGTTGTCGGCGTTCACGTACACCGCAGGCGGCGTCTTGCCGTTGGCGCGCGGGCCGTAGCCGGAATAACCGATGCGAATGTCCAGCGGCGTGTGGTCGAAGACTTGCTCGAAGCCATGCAGGTCACCCAGCCAGGGCTCGCGGGACAGCGGCGCGATGGCCGTGGCCCCGGCGGTCAGTGCCGGCAGGCCCACGGACGAGCCCTTGGCGGTGACGGCAAAACGAAAGCCTGGGTGCTGGCGCACGAACAGTGCGTTGAGCTGCTCGATCAGCGGCCCCATGCCGTCGTTGCCAATAATGGCGATGGCGCCGTCGGCGTTCAGGTAGCTGGCCGCGGCGGGCGGTTGCAGGGTGTCGGCCTGGGCCCAGCCCAGGTGCAGGCCCAGCCCTAGCCCCAGGCAGGCGGCGCGTTTCAGGACAGCGATCATTGCGGGGCTACCTCGTCCAGTTTGGCCAGTTCGGCCGTGGCTTGCTCAGCGCTCAGGGGGAAATACCCCTTGGGCTGGCTGGCGATGATTTGTTGGCCCTGGCGCGACAGCACGAAGCGCAGGTATTCGCGGGCTACCGGGTCAATGGCCTTGCCCGGTTCGCGGCGCAGGTACAGGTACAGGAAGCGCCCGTAGGGGTATTCACCGTCGCGGACCTGGGCTTCGGTGCCGGTGGTCAGGCGGCCATCGTCGCCAGCGATGGGCAGGGCCCTGATCCGGGCGTTGTCCAGGCCGATGGCGGCCACGGCCAGGCCGGCCGGGTCGGCAGCCAGGCGCGCGAGGATGGCCTCGGTGTTGCCGTAACCTTCGTAGCCGGGCGCAAGGGTTCGGCCCTGCAGGTGGTTGCTTTGCAGGTAAGTACCGAAACCGGTGAACTCCGGTGTGCCGTAGGAGTGGATGCGCCGCATCGCCCAGTCACCCTTTAGGCCCAATTGACCCCAGGTGGACAGGTCGCCTTCGGGGTTGCCGGCGCTCAGCGCACGGCGCACCTGGGCCGCGCTGACCTGGGCCAGCGGGTTGGCGCGGTTGACGTATACCGCCAGGGAAGTAGCCAGGTGTTGCGAAGTGTCGTTGGCCGCCAGGGCGATGCGGATTTCCAGCGGCGCGGTGCCGACAATTTTGCTGTAGGCGTTGATTTCCAGCGGGTCGATTTCGCGGCCCATGGCGCCGAACAGGGTCACGCCGTGGGTCAACAGCGGCACGGCGCTGGTGGTGCCCTTGGACTCGTCCTGGAAGCGCCAGCCGGGATGCTGCTTGAGCAGGGCGGCGTTGAAGCGCTCGACAATCCAGCGCACGTGCTCGGCGCCACCGATGCGAATGGCGCCGTCCTGGCTCAGGTAGGGGGCGTTGGCGTCCGGTTGCACGGGCTGGGCCTGGTAGGGCGCCAGGTGCGGGCCCACGGCGGCGTGCACGCTGCCGGCCAGCAGGGCACTGGCCAATGCCAGTGCACGGGTGAGGGTAGGGGTCATGTTCAGTCCTTGAAGTTAAAAGGCCAGGGTGGCCTTGGCGATCACTTGACGGGGTTCGCCGATGACGATGGCGGGGGAGCCAAGGCCGCTGTTGGAGACGTAGTAGGTCTCGTCGAACAGGTTCTTGACGTTCAGTTGCAGGGTCAGGTCCTTGTGGTCCATTTTCATTTTGTAGGCGACGAAGGCATCGGCCACCTTGGCCGACGGCAGCCAGTACTCGTTGCCGCTGCCATCGTTGGCGCCCCATTTGCTCATGTAGCGGCCGCCGAAGCCGGCGCGCAGGTCGCCGATGCCCACATGGCCGAAATCACGGGTGAGGTACAGCGCCGCGGTGTTCTTCGACACGCCGTCCAGGGGCGTGCCTTGCAGGATCGGGTCCTTGGTCCATTCGGTGTCGGTCAGGGCGTAGCTGCCGGTCAGGCTCCAGAACTCGTTGAGCTGGCCGGTCACATCCAGTTCAACGCCCCGCGAGCGCGCTTCGCCACCCAGCCGCGTGCAGGTCTCGGTACCGCAGGTGGCGCTGGTCTGCACGTTCTTCTTGGTAATGGTGTAGGCCGCCAGGCTGGCGGTCAGGTAGTCGTTCTGGAACTTGGTGCCGATCTCGTAGGCCTTGGCTTCTTCCGGGGCCAGGTCGCCAATCACGGTGGCGATGGAAGTGTTGGGGCGGAACGACTCGGTATAACTGCCGTACACCGACCAATCGGGCTGGATCATGTACACCAGGCCCAGGCGTGGCACTGCCTTGCTGCGGTCCACGTCAGCGCCCACCACGAACGGCCGGCCCTTGCCGGTGTATTCGGTGAACGACTCGTAGCGCAGGCCGGCTTGCAGAATCCATTTGTCGGTGAGGTGGATGGCGTCCTGCACGAACAGCGCGTGGGTGTGCAGCAGGTCGGTCTGGTCGCTGTTGGCGGCGCTGACGGTGCTGGGCACCGGTACCTGGCCATACACCGGGTCGTTGTAGTTGAAGGCGGTGTCATAGGCGCTGCGGTCCAGGTCGCCCAGGGTGCGGTCGTTGTGCATGTAGTCCACGCCCACCAGCAGTTCATGGCGCATGCCGGCGAACTGCAAGTCGCCCAGGGCGCTGACGGTGGCGGTGTGGGCCACTTGCAGCGCGTCGCGGGTGGCGTCGCCACGGCGCTTCACCGCACCGGTGGTGAAGTCGGCCGAGATGTAGCGCGACTGGTGGTCGTTGTAGTAATTGCGGCTGTAGCCGTAGCCGGCTTTCAGGGTCCAGTCGTCGTTCAAGCGGTGCTCGGCGGTGAGGTTGAACGAGTCGGAACGGCCGGTGGTGATGTTGAAGTGCTCGTCCAGGCGGCGCGTGCGCGGAATGTCCAGGACCTTGCCGGTGGTGGTGTTGATCTGCGTGCCCCGGTCGAAGGGCACCGAGTATTCCATGTGCTCGTAGGCGGCGGTGATGGTGGTGTCGTCGCCGAACCAGGACAGCGACGGCGCCACCACTTCCTGGTCGTAGCTGCCGAAGTTGCGCCAGTAGTCGTACTGCTGCTTGTCATAGATCAGGCGGTAGGCAAGCCCGGTGTCGCCCACCGGCCCGGTGGTGTCGTACTGGCCGCCACCGCCGCCAAAGCTGGTGCCCCAGCCGGAAATCGACGTAGCTTGGGTAAGCTGTGGTTTCTTGGTGACCACGTTGATCACCCCGCCTGGGTCTTGCACGCCATACAGCATGGACGCCGGGCCCTTGAGCACTTCCACGCGCTCGGTGGTGGGGGTGAAGTTGCGCGCCTGCACCGATTGCATGCCGTCGCGCATGATCGAGTTGTCGCGGTTGGTGCCGAAGCCGCGCTTGATGATGGCGTCCTGGGTGCCGCCCAGGGTGTTGCCCTGCTTGACGCCGCTCACCGCGTTGATGGCTTCGTCAAGGCTTTGCGGGGCGCGGTCCTCGATCACCCGGTGGGTCACCACATTCACCGAGGCGGGCACTTCGATCAGCGGGGTTTCCGTGCGCGTGGCCACGGTGGACGCCACGGCCTGGTAGCTGGTCTGGCTTTTTTCCGTGGTGGTGGGGGCCACGGCGGTGCTGTCGATGTTGGTGGCGCCCAGCTGCAGCGCGTCGGCGGCCCACAGCGGCTGCGCCAGGCCGAGCATCAGCACGCCGCTGGCACAGGCGCTGCGGTAGCGAAGGGTAGGGGTGAAGGAGGCGGAAACCGACTGCTGCCTGGATTTCATGCTGATGCTCTGCTTAAAGGGTATGAATGGAAATGGGATTGCCTTTCATTCACAACACGTAAGCCAACGGCAAACACCTCACTTAAAAATGAAAATTATTTGCATCGCAGGTTTCGGCCACGCGTTTTTTACCCAGCGGCTACGCTGTCGGTGTCTGCCTGTGAATGGGTGCCTGATGTCTACTGCCTTGTCCGTTCCCCGCCTGCCTTCGGTTGACAGCCTGTTGCGCGACGCCGCCTGTGCGCCGCTGTTGCAACGCTACGGCCGCGACGCCGTACTGGCAGGGCTGCGCCTGCTGTTGGACGAGCTGCGTGCCAGCGGTGCGTTGCAAGCCGTGGAATGCATGCCGCAGGTTTTACTGGGCCGCCTGGCCGAACGCCTCGCGGTGCAGCACCAGAGCCGCGTGCGACGCGTGTTCAACCTCACCGGTACGGTGCTGCACACCAACCTGGGCCGCGCCTTGCTGCCGGAAGAAGCGGTGGTGGCGGTGCAGGCCGCTGCCCGTTACCCGCTGAACCTGGAGTTTGACCTGGCCTCCGGCAAACGTGGCGATCGCGACGACCTGATCGAGGGGCTGATTCGCGAACTGACCGGCGCCGAAGCGGTGACCGTGGTCAACAACAACGCGGCGGCCGTGTTGCTGGCGCTCAACAGCCTGGGCGCGCGCAAGCAGGGCATCATCTCCCGTGGCGAACTGATTGAAATCGGCGGCGCGTTCCGCATCCCCGACATCATGGCCCGGGCCGGGGTCAAGCTGCATGAGGTGGGCACCACCAACCGCACCCATGCCCGCGACTACGAGGCCGCCATCAACCCGCGCAGCGGCCTGCTGATGCGCGTGCACCGCAGCAATTACAGCATCGAGGGCTTCACCGCCCAGGTGCCCACCGCAACGCTGGCCGATATCGCCCATCAGCATGGCCTGCCGCTGCTGGAAGACCTGGGCAGCGGCAGCCTGCTGGACCTGAGCCGCTGGGGCCTGCCCGCCGAACCCACGGTGCGCCAGGCCTTGGCCGATGGCGCCGACATTGTCACCTTCAGCGGCGACAAATTGCTGGGCGGGCCCCAGGCCGGTTTGATCGTGGGCCGCAAGGCGCTGATCGACACAATCAAAAAGAACCCGCTCAAGCGCGCTCTGCGGGTCGACAAATTGACCCTGGCGGCGCTGGAGGCCGTGCTGAGCCTGTACCGCGACCCGGATCGCCTGGCCGAGCGCTTGCCCAGCCTGCGCTTGCTGACCCGCCCGCAGGCCGACATTCAACAGCAGGCCGAGCGCCTGTGCCCAGCGCTGGCGCAGGTGCTTGGCCACGGCTGGGGCGTGGCGGTGGTGCCGGCCCTGGGCATGATCGGCAGCGGCAGCCAGCCCGTGGCACGCCTGCCCAGTGCCGCGCTGTGCGTGCGCCCGCAGGTGTCCAGGCGCCTGCGTGGGCGCCACCTGCTGCAACTGGAAGCGCGCTTGCGCGGCCTGCCGATACCGGTGCTGGGGCGAATCGACGATGACGCCCTGTGGCTGGACCTGCGCCAACTGGACGACGAGCCCGCCTTCGTCGCGCAACTGGCCCAGTGGGCCGCGCCCGAGGGCATGCTGTGATCGTTGGGACCGCCGGCCATATCGATCACGGCAAAACCGCACTGCTGGCGGCGCTGACCGGGCAAAGCGGCGACCGTCGTCGCGAGGAGCGCGAGCGGGGCATCACCATCGACCTGGGTTACCAGTACGCGGTGCTGGAGCGCGGCGCGCCGTTGACCGGGTTCATCGACGTGCCGGGCCACGAGCGCTTCATCCACAACATGCTGGCCGGCGCCCAAGGCATCGACCTGGTGTTGCTGGTGGTGGCTGCCGACGACGGCATCATGCCCCAGACCCGCGAACACCTGGCCATTGTCGAGTTGCTGGGCATTGCCCAGGTGCTGGTGGCCATCACCAAATGCGACCGCGTGCCGTTGGCCCGGGTGCGCGAGGTGCAGGCCCAGGTCGGCGAATTGCTGGCCTCGGGGCCGTATACGGCGGCGCGGCAGATCGCCGTGTCCAGCGTCACCGGCGTCGGCATCGACACGCTGCTCAAGACCCTGGTGATGATGCAGCGCGAAATGCGCCGCCAGCGTGACACCGGCGGCTTTCGCCTGGCCATCGACCGTGCGTTCAGCGTGGCCGGGGCCGGCATCGTGGTCACCGGTACGGCGCTGGCCGGGCGCGTGCAGGTGGGCGATGCGCTGTTGTTGGGCAGCCAGGGCCAGCCGGTGCGGGTGCGCGGCCTGCATACGCAGAACCAGCCGGCCAGCGAGGCTGAAGCCGGTGAGCGCGTGGCCCTGAACCTGGCCGGCGAACGGCTGGACCTGGCGCACATTCATCGCGGCGACTGGCTGGTGCCTGCGTGGTTGTTCGCGCCCACCCGGCGCATCGACATTCAGCTACGCCTGCTGGCCGGCGAAACTCGCGCGTTCGAGCATTTCAGCCCGGTGCACGTGCACCTGGGCACCCAGGATGTCACCGCCCGTGTGGCGTTGCTGGAGGGCAGCCGTCTGGAACCGGGCGGCTACATGCTGGCGCAGTTGCTGCTCAATGCGCCGGTGCAGGCCGTGCGCGGCGACCCGCTGGTGCTGCGCGACCACAGCGCCCAGCGCACCTTGGGCGGTGGGCGAGTGCTGGACCCGTTCGCGCCCTCGCGGCAACGGCGCAACCCGGCGCGGCTGGCGCAGTTGCACGTACTGAACACCACCCGCAGCCTGGAAGCTGCCTTGCCCCTGCTGCTGACTAACAATGGCACCGGGCTCGACCCGCAGCGCCTGGAACGTCAGTTCAACCGGTTACGCGACACCTGGCGGCTGCCGGCGGGCGTACGCGTGATGGCCACGCGCCAAGGTCCGCTGCTGTTCAATGAACAGCGCTGGCAATCGTTGAAAGGCGCGTTGCTGGCGCACCTGGAACGCTTCCATGAACTGGAAGCCGATCAAATGGGCCCGGACCGTGACCGTTTGCGGCGCTTTGCCGCCTTGCCGCTGGAGCGGCCGGCGTTCATCAGCCTGCTGGATGAGTTGCTGGCCGAGCAGGCCATCGTCGCCACCGGCCCTTGGCTGCACCTGGCCGGCCACCGCCCGCAGTTGAGCCCGGCCGACCAGGCCTTGTGGCAGCGCATACGGCCGTTGCTTGCCCTGGGTGGTTTTGATCCGCCGTGGGTCCGCGACCTCGCCAGCGCCACCGGCCATGACGACGCCAGCGTGCGCATGTTGATGCGCAAGCTGGCGCGCCTTGGCCAGGTGCACCAGGTGGTGAAGGATCTGTTCTACCCGGATAACACCTTGCAACAAATGGCGGCTATGCTGAGGCAACTGAGCGCGGCTGCGCCGGACATTCAGGTCAGCGACTTTCGCGACCGGCTGGCCCTGGGCCGCAAGCGCAGCATTCAGGTGCTGGAGTTTTTCGACCGCATCGGCCTCACCCGCAGGCTGGGTGAACACCGCCGCCTGCGCCCGGACAACCCGTTGGCGCAGGAGCAGTAAACGTTTCAAGGAAGGCAATCGCGCCTGGTGGCGCGGCCGGGCTTCAAACCCGGTTGGGGACGGCATCCGTTCCCGGGCAGGTTCGACTCCGGCTGCCTTCCGCCATTTTTGCCCCTCAGATCACGAAGAAGCCATGGGTGCCATCGCGACCCAACTGCGCCACCAGCCCGAACTCCCAGTCCAGATACGCCTGCATGGCCTCACGCGGGGCGTCGGTGCCTTCGTACGGACGCTTGTAGCGGTCAATGCGCGGTGAGGCCAGGTGCTGTTCACCGCTGTGGGTGGCGAGCCCGGCGTTCAACCAACTGGCGGTGCCGTCACGCAGCACGAATACCGGCTTGCCGGTCAGCGCCTGTACCTGGCCCACGGCAAAGCGTGCCAACAGGCTGCTGCCGCAAGTGAGTACGTAGCGCTCGGCGGCGGGGACCTTCTTCAATGCCTGGGGCAGGTCGGCGCGCAGGGCCCACCAGGCGCCCGGAATATGCTGCTTGACGTGGTTCGCGCTGGTGGTGAAATCCAGCACCTGGGTATCGCCCTGGGCAAGCCAGTCGGCCAGGGTCTCGGGGCTGATGACCTCGTAGGACGGCACCGCCGGGACCGCCGGCTTCCACGGCCCGGTTTCGCTGAATGCGCTGGTGCCTACGCCGTCCAGCACCTGTACCTCCCAACCCAGCTGCGCCAGCCATGAGGCGCTCATGTTGGCGCGCACGCAATCGTCGTCCACCAGCACGATCCGCGCGCCACGCACGCTGGCGTAATGGTCGGTTTCCTGCACCAGTTGGCCGCCCGGGGTGGAACGTGCACCGGGCAGGTGCCCCGCCTCGAATTCCTGTGGGGTGCGTACATCGAACAGGTACGTGGTGCGCCCGGCCTCGGCCTGCCAGCGCTGCCAATCGCTGAGCGTCGCCTGCTGTACCCCGGCCTTGGCCGCCACGCGCTGGGCGTCGCGGCGGGCGATGGCGCGGGTTTCTTCACCGGTCTCGGCGAACTGGCGCGCCTGGCCGTGTTCCAGGGTTTGCCCGGCCAGCAGCCAGCCAATGGTGCCATTGCGCAGCGCGGCGATGGGGTTGGGCAGGCCAGCGTTGACCAGGGACTGGGTGCCGATGATGCTGCGCGTGCGGCCGGCGCAATTGACAATGATGCGTGTGGCCGGGTCCGGCGCCAGTTCGCGGGCGCGCAGTACCAGTTCGGCGCCGGGCACGCTGATGCCGGTGGGAATGCTCATGGTCTGGTATTCGTCGAAGCGGCGGGCATCAAGCACCACCACGTCGGCCTTGCTGTCTAGCAGGGCCTTTACCTCTTCGGCAGGCAGCGACGGCGTGTGGCGCTCATGCTCCACCAGCTCGCCAAAGGCCTTGCTGGGCACGTTGACGTCAATGAACAACTCGCCGCCGGCGTCCCGCCAGCCTTGCAAGCCGCCCTGCAGCAACGCCACGTCGCTGTAGCCCAGCTCTACCAGGCGTTCCGCGGCCTGTTGCGCCAGGCCTTCGCCGTTGTCATACACAGTGATGGCCGTGTCCAGGCGCGGAATGCGCGGGTAAACCTCCACCTCCAGTTTCGACAACGGGATATTGGCGGCAAACAGCGGGTGCGCCTGGGCAAACGGTGCCTCTTCGCGCACGTCCACCAGCGCCACTTCCTGGCGTTGCAGCAAGGCGTGGCGAATATCGGCGAAAGAGCGGGTCAGGGGGTGGCTCATAGGCTGTGATTCTCTTTGGAAAGGTCCCAGATATTGGGGAGCGTGCGGTTGGAATAACCGGAGATAAACAGTTTCTCGCTGCCGTCGGGCTGGTACACCGCGCGGTGCACCGCACCGATATTGGCGCCATACACATGAATGCTGACCGACACCTGGTCGGCGAAGGCATTGCTCACTTGGTGGATGTCACCAATACGCGGTGACACGGCTTCCACGTGCCCCGGCTCCAGGCGAATGCGCGGGCCATCGGGCACCAGGCCTTGCTGGGCATCGCGCACATAGTTCTGCGAATACTCGGCGCCGCGCAGCATGCCGATCAGGCCCCACACCCTGTGGTCATGAATGGGCGTCTGCTGGCCCGGGCCCCAGACAAAACTGACAATGGAAAAGCGCTGGCGCGAGTCGGCGTGCAGCAAAAACTGCTGGTAGCGCTCGGGGTCGGGCTGGGCGTATTCGTCGGGCAGCCAGTCGTCGAAGCTGACCAGTTGTTGCAGCAACTGGCCGCCACGGTGCAGCTTGTCGCCCTCGCGAGGGTCACTGTCGAGCAGTTCGGCCAGGGCGCCGATAAAGGCGCGCAGGCGTTCGGGATGACGAACCTGGGACATCTTCACTCCTGGGTTCAGGCCACCTGGGCCTGGCGTTGAGCAACCAACTGACGGGTCAGCGGAATCAGGGTCTTGCCATAGTCGATGGCGTCTTCCAGCGGGTCGAAACCACGAATCAAGAAGGTGGTGATGCCCAGGTCGTAGTAGTCCAGCAGCGCATCGGCCACCTGTTCCGGGGTACCCACCAGCGACGTCGAATTACCCTGGGCACCCAGCAGCCCGGCGATGCCGGTCCACAGGCGCTTGTCCAGGCGCGAACCTTGGGCAGCCGCGGCCAGCAGCCGACGGGAGCCTTCATTGGGCGGCTCGCGACGGACAAAACCGCGTTGCTCGGCCAAGGCGGTGGCCTTGACCAGGATGCTGTCGGCACGGGCCCAGGCCTGCTCTTCAGTGTCGGCCAGAATGGGCCGTAGCGACAGGCTGAAGCGGATTTTTCGGCCATGCTTGGCCGCTTCGGCGCGCACCTGGGTCACCACTTGCTTGACCTGCTCATAGGTCTCGCCCCACAGCGCGTACACGTCCGCATGCTTGCCGGCCACCTCAATGGCCGCCGCCGAGGAGCCACCGAAATACAGCGCGATGGGCTGGGCCGTCTTGACTGCCGAGTGGGCGCCTTCGACGGCGTAGTAATCGCCCTTGAAATCGAACGGCGTGGCGCTGGCCCATTCCTGGCGCAGCACGGAGAGGTATTCATCCGTGCGGGCGTAGCGCTCGTCCTTGCCAATGAAACTGCCGTCCGCACGCAACTCCTTGTCGTCTCCGCCCGTGATGATGTGCACGGCCGTTCGCCCGCCGTTCAACACGTCCAGCGTGGCGAACTGGCGAGCGGCGAGGGTAGGGGCGGCAAAGCCGGGGCGATGGGCAATCAGGAACTGCAGCGTGTTGGTGACGCTGGCCGCATGGCTGGCAATCAAGGTGCTGTCGGGGCTGTTGGAGTGAAAGGCCACCAGGGCGCGGTCAAAGCCGGCCTCCTCGTGAATGCGGGCAATCTTCTCCACGTAGTCCGGTTGCAGCACGGGGCCGGTCGCGGGGTGGATTTCAGAGCCATGGTGGCCGGCGATGTAACCGATGAACTCGATGCTCATGGGGGCTTCCTTTAGGGGGCGAGCGTGGTCAGGGGCCTCCGCCGGGCGTGGGGTCGGTCATTGATGATGAACATAAAGGCAGGATGCGGCGCTGTGAAATTCGATTTTCTTCTAAGGTAATTATTAAAAACAGGAATCTAACAAATTATGAATATTATATTTATGCATAGTTGTGGTGAGGTGCCCAACGGTTCAGCGCCATCCGCGCCTGTCCCTTGGCCGTGCCGTGGCCGTGCGCGACTGGATGCACAGCATGAGCGACATTCCCGATGGCTGCTTCGCCGTACAAGGGCTCGCGGCCAGCCAACCGGTTGCCGGTCACGACACCGAGTGGGGACGAGCCTCCAATCGCCGGGTCGATATACAAGTATTGCCTGTGGCTGTGGCCTGCACCTCGCCTGAGCGGTAGCCGCCCCAGCGACTATAAGCACCAGGTATCGACACCACCAATACCTGCCCCCCACGCATCTCGATTGGTCCGCAGCCCTAGCGCTGGCTATGGTGCCCACTGGCCCTTTACCCACGGACGCCCCATGCGCTACCAACGCCTCGACCTCAATCTGCTGGTGGCCCTCGAAGCTTTGCTTACCGAGTGCAACGTCACCCGCGCCGCCGAGCGCCTCAACCTGGGCCAGTCGGCCACCAGTTCGGCACTGGGGCGGTTGCGCGAGCATTTCAATGATCCGTTGCTGGTGGCGGTGGGCCGGCGGTTGGAGCCGACGGCGCGGGCGCAGGTGTTGTTGCCCAAGGTGCGTGAGGCACTGGCGTTGACCCGGGAGATCATCGAGGCGCCTCAGGCCTTCGACCCCGGGCTGTGTCAGCGGCGTTTCACGGTGGTGGCGTCCGACTATGTGGCGGCGGTATTGATGCCGGTGGTCAGCCGCGTGCTGGCGCAGGTGGCGCCGGGGGTACGCCTGGCCCTGCGCGATTTGCCGCAACCGCGGGGCAGTGATGTGGTCAGCGAGGCGCTGGATTACCGGCGCAGCGACTGTGTGATCGTGCCCCAGCGCCGGCTCAACACCGACTACCCCCACGTACCGCTGCTGGTGGATCAGTGGTGCTGCATTGTCTGTGCCCAGTCTGCGGTTCACGCGCAAGGGCTGAACCTTGCGGCGTATCGCAAGGCCGAGCATGTGGTGCGTGAGTTTGCCGACGGGCGTACCCTGGCGATGGATGCGGCGTACCTGGCCGAGCAGGGTATCGAGCGCAAAGTGGGGGTGGCGGTGGAGAGTTTTGCGTTGATGCCGGCGTTCGTGGCGGGCAGCGACCGGGTTGCGACGCTGTTTCGGCGTCAGGCTGAGCAGTTTGCCACGGTGCAGGGGGTGCGTATTGTGCCGGCGCCGCTGGCGTTGCCGCGGGCCTTGCAGGTCATGCAGTGGCACCCCTATCAGCAGGATGATCCGGCACTGGCCTGGTTTCGCGGCCTGCTGGTGGAGCAGGCCACGTTGCTCAATCAGGCCTGAGCGTCTCCGGTATCGGCCACAAGGCCGGCCGTGTCGAGGGCGGCCAGGGCGCAGCGTTCATCGTTGTCGGAGGTGTCGCCGCTGATGCCGATGGCGCCCAGCAGCGCGCCCTGGGCGTTGCGGATCAGCACGCCGCCGGCCACCGGAATCACCTGGCCGTCGGTGAGGCTGTTGATGGCATCGAAGAAGGCCGGCATGGCCTGGGCTCGGCGGGCCAGTTCGCGGCCGCCCAGGCCCATGCCCAGGCAACCGCGGGCCTTGCCGGTGGCGATCTGCGGGCGCAGGAAGCTCGCTTGTTCGTCGCGCAGCACAGCCAGTGGGTGGCCGGCGGCGTCCAGCACGGCAGCGGCCAACGGACGCAGGCCGAGTTCGCGGCCGCTGGCGATGGCCTGGCTGGCGATGAGGGTGGCAGTGTGCAGGTCGAGGTGGTTCATACGGTCCATTTCCCCAGTTGGGCGACGCGGTCGCGGGTGTAGAGATCGGTCCACTTCAGCGAGTTGAAGTCCGAGACCTGTTTGGGGTTGTAGGGGCTGCGGCTGAGGTTCACTGGCTGCCCGGCCTTGTACACGGCCTTGAAGCGGCTGCGGTCCTGCAGCACGCGGATATCGTCCAGCGGCGAGCTGTCCAGCACCAGGAAGTCGGCTTGCTTGCCCACGGCCAGGCTGCCCAGGGTGTCGCCTTTGGGCATGCAGCGGGCGCCGACGTTGGTGGCGGCGTACAAGGCTTCGGCTGGGGTGAAGCCAATGCGCTTGACCAGCAACTCCAGCTCGCGGGCATGCCATTCGCCGTACGGGGTCACGGCAAAGCCCGAGTCACTGCCACAGGCGAACGGCACGCCGGCGGCCTTGGCGCGCCTGAGTACCGCCGAACCTACCTCCAGGGTGCGTGCGCAATAGCCGGCGTAACCGGTGGTGACGGCCGGGTCATGGGGCTGACAGAAGTCCACGGTGTTCTGTGGAAAGGTCATGGTCGGTGCCAGGATACTGCCGGCGTCCAGCAGCGCCTCGATGCAGTCGTCGTCCATGTAGAACGCATGGAACACCAGGTCCACGCCAGCCTTGGCCGCGTACAACACCGCTTCGCGGCCGTAGGCGTGAGTGGCCACCTTGCAGCCCAGGCGGTGGGCTTCCTCGACCATCTCTTTGGTTTCATCGGCGGTGAACGCGGCAATGATCGAACCGTCGGGGCGGCGGTGGGTGCCGTCCATGGCGATCTTGATCAGGTCCACGCCATCCTTGGCCTGGGTACGGATCTCGGCGATGGCTTCGCTGCGGCTGGTGACCAGGCGCGCGGTAAAGAATTCCGGCGCGCCGACGCGGCTGGGGAACCAGTCGTTGAGGCTCTGGCGGTTGGTGATCACGCGGCTGCTGGCCGCCACTCGCGGGCCATCGAACAACCCAGCGTTGATGGCATTGCGCACCGAAATGCTCAACTGGCCGCTGTCACCGGGGCAGACCATGCTGGTAACACCGGCGGCCAGCACGTGCTGGGCGAAGAACATGCCACGCAGGGCACGAAACTCATCGCTGGTCCACAGGTCAATGTCTTCCTCGCTCTGGGCGTTGCCAAACGCCAGGTGGGTATGCACGTCTACCAGCCCGGGCATCACAAAGTGCTCGCTGGCGTCGACCAGGGTGTCACCGGGCTGAGGCGTCGGCGCCTGGGCAGTGGGCCCCACGTAGGTCAGCACGCCGTTCTCGGCGATCAGCGTCTGCTGGGTACGGGGTGTCAGGCTGGTGCTGTCAAACAGCATCTTGCAGTGCAGGTGAAGGGCGCTCATCGGGGCGTGCTCGCTGTTGTTATGAGTATGGAGCGAGGCTAACGAGGCACGGGGCAGGGGGGAAACAGATTGGGTTGATGGGTGGGTATTGATAGGGTCGATGGCTGGGCTGATACCGGAACACCTGCGGCAGCGGCCGCTACGCGGGAATACGGTGGGAGCTGGCAAGGCCCTGAAAACTCGCTGGCAAGTCCGCTCCCACAGTAGGCAGTTCTGTTACACCGCCGTTCTGTAGTCGTGAAGATCTGCGGCAGGGCCCCGCGCAGCCTGACGGCAGCGGTTAAAAAACAGCCCGCGATCACGCCGCCAACGGCTGCTCCAAGCCCAGAATGATCCCTCCGATCTGCTCCCTCAGCCACCGGTGCATCGGGTCGCCTTCCATGGTCCGGTGCCACAGCATGAACTCGCGCATCAGTGGGATCTTCACCGGTGTGGGCAGGATGCGCAGCGGCAGATGCTTGGCGTATAAACGCGCCAGGCGCCCGTGCATGGTGGCTACGCGCTGGGTGCCGATGATCAGCTGGGGCAGGGTGTTGAAGTCGTTGGTGATCACTTCCAGGCGGCGGCTGAAGCCGTACTGGTTCATGAACCACTCCTCGATGCTCATGTGCCGGGTGCGGCCAAAGCCTACCGACACGTGGCCCATGTCCATGTACTGCTCAAGCGTCAGGCTCTCGCCCACCTGGGTGTTGCCGTTCCACACGGCGCACACGTGCTCTTCCTCGAACAGCAGTTGCGAGGGGTGGTCTTCGAGTACGTAGCGTTCGGGCACGATCATCAGGTCCACTTCGCCGCGCACCAGCAGTTCGCTGGAGTTGTCGCCAGGGCCAAGCATTTCGAAGGTGATGGACGGCGCTTCCTGGCTGATTTTCTCGATCACCTGGGCCAGCAGCACGCTGATCAGGTAATCGGAGGTTACCAGGCGGAAGTGGCGCTTGCTGGTGGACGGGTCGAAAGCCGGTTTGCTGGTGATGGACGAACGAATCTTCAGCAGCACGTCGCGCACCGGTTCCATCAACTCCAGGGCGTAGGGCGTGGGCTGCATCTTGCGGCCCACCTGCACCAGCAGTTCATCTTCGAAATAGGTGCGCAGGCGGCCCAGCACGCCACTGGTGGCCGATTGGGTCATGTGCAGGCGCTCGGCGGCGCGGGTGATGTTCTGCTCCTCGAGCAGGATGTCGAGGGCGACCAACAGGTTCAAGTCCAGGTGGTTGAAGCGCATGGCATGTGCTCACGGTTCTTGTAGTTATTTTGTCGATACATTCACGCGAAACCATCGACGCGTCAACCCCGACCCGAGGTATCGCCAACGCCGATACATCCCATCCCCACTCACGATTAGTCAGCTGCCAAGCACCGCGCCACTCTGTACCGCATCCCGGTTTGCCGGGCATGCCACCGGATACAGCCTGTGTCCGTATCATAATTTCAATGGAGTGGTTTGCATGAGTATCCTAGGCCTCGATGCCCTGGTGTTTGGCGTGGACGATGTGCCCGCCTGTACCGCCTGCCTGACCGACTACGGCCTGACACCGCTGGATGTGAGCGACGCAGGCGGACGTTTTGAAGCCATGGACGGTACCGCGATCATTATCCGCCGCGCCGACGACGCGCAGTTGCCGCCCGGTTTCGGCCCCTCGCCATCGATACGCGAAACCGTGTACGGCGTGGCCAGCGCCGCCGACCTGGACGCTATCGAAGACGAACTGGCCCGCGACCGCAGCGTCAGCCGCGACGCCAATGGTGCGTTGCACTGCGTGGACGATATGGGCTTTGCCATCGCCTTCCAGGTCAGCGTGCGCCGCGAGCTGGTGGCCAGCGCCGACCTCACCAACGCCCCGGGCAGTGCCCCGCAGCGGCCGCTGAACCAGATCGGCATCAGCCCGGACATGCCGGCGGTGCCGCGCACCCTGTCCCACGTGGTGTATTTCGTGCCCGACGCGGCCAAGGCCGAGGCCTTCTACCATCGCCTGGGCTTCCGCACCACCGATAGCTTTGTCGGCGTGGGCCCGTTCATGCGCCCGGCAGGGGCGGATGACCACCACTGCCTGTTCATGATCCAGACGCCACCGCACATGAAGGGCTGCGAGCATTTCACCTTCCACCTGGGCAGCGGCACCGAAGTACTGCTGGCTGGCACCCGCTTCGCCGCCAAGGGCTGGACCAGCTTCTGGGGGCCGGGCCGTCACCTGTTGGGCTCCAATTGGTTCTGGTACTTCAACAGCCCGCTGGGCTGCCACATCGAGTACGACGCCGACATGGACAAGCACGACGATGACTGGGCCGCACGCCAGGCGCCGATGTCGGCGGACAATTCGCAGCTGTTCCTGTTTACCGGCCGCGAGAAGTGGGCGCCAGGCGGCCCGCCGCCGAAGCAGGGTTAAGCCATGGCCATCGCCCTGTGCCCGCTGGAACAACTGGTAGAAGGCCAGTCACGCGGGTTCGACCCCCATGGGGTGGGCAGCGACACGGTGTTTGCCCTGCGCCACGGCGGCCTGGTGCGGGTGTACAGCAACAGCTGCCCGCACCTGGACGTGCCCCTGGAGTACCGCAAGGACCGTTACCTGTCCGCCGATGGCCAACGAATCATCTGCTACGCCCACGGCGCGCAATTTTTGCCGCTGAGCGGTGAGTGCGTCTACGGGCCCTGCCTGGGCGAACGCCTGCAGGCCCTGGCGCACCATATCGAAGACGGCTGGCTGATGCTTGAACACAGCAAACCGGGCGGCAGGGAGGTATCGCGATCGCCGATACATCGCATCCGAACATGCGATTAGTCAAATCCCTCGCCAGCCCTGAAGCTCATTGCACGACAGTGGAGACAATAATGACTCATCCATCGATCGAAACGCCCTTTGCCCTGGGCACCTTTTCCGCCGCCGGCAGCCCGCGCTTCGCAGGCCTGGTGGTGGCCAACAAGGTTATCGCCGTGGCCGCCCTGGCGCACCTCGCCCCACTGCGTGGCGCCCACAGTGTGCTGGGCCTGCTGGAAGACTGGGAGCACAACTTCGCGCACCTGGACCCCCTGGCCCGGCAATTGGCCGCCGACGACTGCGGCCTGGCGTTCCTCACCCTGGACCAGGTGCAGTACCACGCCCCGGTGGACCTGCCCCGGCAGATTTTCTGTTCCGGCGCCAACTACCACAAGCACGTGGTGGACCTGATCGTCGACGACCCGCAGTTCGAAACCGACGGCATGGACAACACCCAGCGCCGCGCCTACGCCGTGGACCTGATGAACAAGCGCGCCCGTGAAGGCAAGCCGTTCGTATTCAACAAAGTGGCCTCCACCGTCACTGGCCCCTTCGACCCCATCATCATTCCGGCCGGGGCGAAAAAGCCCGACTGGGAACTGGAGCTGGGCGTAGTCATCGGCAAGCCCGCCTACCGCGTCAGCCGCGACCAGGCCCTGGAACACGTGGCCGGCTACGTGGTGGTCAACGATCTTACCGAGCGCACCAAGGTGTTCCGCCCCGACATCCCGCAAATGGGCATGGACTGGCTGAGCAGCAAGAACGCGCCAACGTTCCTGCCCATGGGCCCCTACCTGGTGCCAGCGGCCTATGTGGGCAACCCCCAAGAGCTGCAACTGACCCTGCGCCTCAATGGCCAGGTGATGCAGGACGAAAGCACCGCCGACATGATCTTCGACGTGGCGCGCATTATCGAATTCATCTCCCAGAGCGTGCAGCTGCTGCCCGGTGACCTGATCTGCAGCGGCTCGCCCTCGGGCAATGGCACCCACTACAACCGTTTCCTGCAAGCCGGCGACCTGATGGAAGGGACCATTGCCAAGCTGGGCACCCAGCGCAACCCCTGCATTGACGACATCTGAAGCACCCATAACAAGAATACGGAGCAACGCCATGACAGCAGTGAGCAAAGTCCTGATTGTGGGCGGCGGCATCGGTGGCCTGTGCGCCGCCATTGCCCTGCGGCGCAAGGGCATTGAAGTGGACCTGGTGGAACTGAAGGCCGAGTGGACGGTGTACGGCGTGGGCATCATCCAGCAGTGCAATGTAGTGCGTGAGATGGCCCGCCTGGGTGTGCTCGACGGCTACCTGAAGGCGGCGTTCGCGTTCGAGGACGTGGCCCTGTACAACGCCCATGGCCATACCTTGGCACGCATCCCCGGCCAGCGCCTGGCCGGCCCGCAGTATCCGGCCAACGTCGGTATTTCGCGCCTGGCGCTGCACCAGGTATTGAGCACCACCGCCGCCGAACTGGGCACGCGGATTCGCCTGGGCACCAGCGTCGAGCGCCTGGACCAGGACGAGCAGGGCGTGGACGTGACCTTCACCGATGGCAGCCAGGGCCGCTACGAATTGGTGGTGGGCGCCGACGGGCTGTTCTCCAAGGTGCGCGGCCTGCTGTTCGGCGACACCTACACGCCACGTCACACCGGCCAGTCGGTATGGCGTTACAACTTCAAGCGCGACCCTTCCATCGACCACCTGGCCAACTACCTGGGCCCGGACGGCAATGCCGGCCTGTGCCCGCTGGCCGATGACTTGATGTACCTGTACCTGACCTCGTATGAGCCCGGCAACCCGTGGATGGACACCGCCACCCTGGCGGCCGAGATGCGCAAGCGCCTGGGCGCCTTCACCGGCCTGATCGGCGAACTGCGCGAGCAAATCATCGACAGCAGCCAGGTGGTCTACAAGCCCATGGAAGTGGTGTTTGTCAGCGAACCCTGGTACCGCGGCCGTGTGCTGCTGATCGGCGATGCTGCCCATGCCACCACGCCGCACCTGGGCCAGGGCGCCGGCATGGCCATCGAAGACGCCGTGGTGCTGGGCGAACTGCTGGGCGAGCCGGGCGGGCAGGGCGTTGATGCGCTGCTCAAGCGCTTCATGGAGCGGCGCTACGAGCGCTGCAAGTTCATCAGCGACAGTTCGATCCTGGCCGGTGACAAGGAAATCGAACACGACCACGCCTTCGACCGGGTAGGCCTGGTGCGCCAGATGCTGGCGCTGACGGCCGAGGAAATCTGAACCACGCCTTGCCACGCGACCGCGTCCCTCGATGGGCGCGGCGAACCTGATAACAAGAACAACAGAAGAGGTTTCCCCATGGTACGTCTGCACCTTACCGTGCTGCGCGGCGCCCACCCGCCGTTCGCCCTGAGCCTGATGATGTTCGGCCTGCTGGCGGGCAACGCGCAGGCCTTTCAGTTTGACACCGGCAACCCCGACATCAGCACCCGCTGGGACAACACCCTCAAGTACAGCGCTGCTTGGCGTACCGAGGGCCGCAGCGACAAGCTCACCACCGGTACCGCAGCGGTGAACGGCGATGACGGCGACCGCAACTTCAGTGGCGGCATGATCTCCGACCGCCTGGACCTGCTGTCCGAGTTCGACATCGGCTACAAGAACGTCGGCGCCCGGGTCAGCGGCGCGGCCTGGTACGACGACGTCTACAACAAGAGCAACGACAACAACTCGCCCGGTACCAACAACAGTACCTCGGTGGACTATGACCATTTCACCGACCAGACCCGCAAACTGCACGGCCGCGAAGGCGAGATCCTCGACGCCTTCATCTACGGCAAGGCCGACTGGGGCGACATGCCGGTGTCCGGCCGCATCGGCCAGTACGCCATGCAGTGGGGCGAGAGCCTGTTCTACGGCATGAACGGCATTGCCGGCGGCATGGCGCCCATCGACGTGGTCAAGGGCCTGTCGGTGCCCAACACCCAGTTCAAGGAACTGATTCGCCCGGTGCGGCAAATGTCCGGGCAGTTCCAGCTGACGCCTGATGTGTCGGTAGGCGCCTACTACCAGTTTGAATGGGAAGCCAACCGCCTGCCAGCAGCGGGCAGCTACTTCTCCAGCTTCGACAGCATCGGCAGTGGCAACGAGCGCCTGTATGCCGGTGACGCGGTGATCCCTGGCGGCCAGCCGCTGGCGTTCTACAGCGGCGGCAACAAGAACGCCAAGGACTCGGGGCAGGGCGGCGTGCAATTGAAATGGCGCACCGAAACCGTCGACTACGGTCTGTACGCCATTCGCTTCCACGACAAGAACCCGCAGCTGGAAGTGCGCCCCGACTTTGCCAATCTCAACCCGGTCACCGGCCAGGCGGGCGAGTATTACTGGGTGTACCCAGAGGGCATCGAAGCCCTGGGCGCGAGCTTCTCCACCACGCTTGACCAGTTCAACGTCGCGGGCGAGCTGTCCACCCGTTGGCACCAGCCCCTGGCGTCCACCAACCAGCGCACCTTGCTGGCTGGCGAAGCCATCTCCAACGAAGCCGACGACGCCCTGTACGCCACCGGCCACACCCTGCACGCCAACCTGTCGTGGCTGGCCAGCTTCGGCCCGACCTTCGTGGCCATGGAGTCCAGCTTCATTGGCGAACTGGCGTGGAACCGCACCCTGAGCGTCACCCGCAACCCCGACGCCGTGGACCCCAACGCCGACCGCGACGCCTGGAGCTTTCGCACGGTGTACGAGCCCATGTACCGGCAGTTCTTCCCGGGCATGGACGTGAGCATCCCGCTGGGCATCAGCTACACCCACGGCGCGTCCGAATCCCTGGGCACCGCGTTTGGCACCAACCGCGGCGGCGACATGAACATCGGCATCAAGGGCAACTACCTCAACACCTGGAACCTGGGGCTCACGTACACGCACTACTACGGCCCGGCCAATACCTTTCTCGATGAAAACAACAACTACACCTTCGAACAGTCGCTCAAGGACCGGGATTTCGTGGCCTTCAGCGTCAGCCGCACTTTTTGAACCGAGGACCTGCTGATGAAACCAATGACCTTGCTGTTCACCGCCCTGGCGTCCTCGCTGCTGCTGGCTCAAGGCGCGATGGCCGCCGTGTCGGCCAGTGAAGCCGACACCCTCAAGACCACCCTCACGCCCCTGGGCGCCGAGCGCGCCGGCAACGCCGATGGCAGCATTCCGGCCTGGAACGGCGGCATGACCCAGGCCGACCCGGCCTACAAGGACGGCGGCAAGCGCGGCGACCCCTTTGCCACGGAAAAGCCGCTGTTCACCATCACTGCTCAGAACGCCGGCAAGTACGCCGACAAGCTGTCCCAGGGCACCCTGGCCATGCTCAAGAAGTACCCCGACAGCTATCACCTGGACGTGTACCCCACCCACCGCACGGCGGCAGCGCCGCAACCGGTGTATGACGCCACCTACAAGAACGCCACCGGCGCCACACTGGTGGACGGCGCTGCCGGGCCCATGCCCGAAAACGGCCAGGGCGGTATTCCGTTCCCGATTCCGAAAAGTGGCGCCGAGGCCATCTGGAACCACTTGCTGCGCTGGCGCGGGGCGTCCTGGCACGCCGACTTCACCCAGTACCTGACCACCGCCGACGGCAAGCACGTGCTGACCAACGATTCCAAGGCCGACCTGCAAATGCCCTGGTACCTGCCCGACGGTGGCAAGAAAGACGGCGTGTTCTGGACCATCCGCATGGTCAACGACGGCCCGCCGCTGCGCGCCGGCGAAGCCATTACCGGTCGCGAAAACATCAATGCCAACAACGCCGGGGTGTGGACCTACCTGCCAGGCCAGCGCCGTGTGCGCCGCCTGCCCAATGCCTGCTGCGACACGCCGACACCGGCCACTGCCGGGGTGATGAGCTTCGACGAACTGTACGTGTTCAACGGCCGCATTGACGGCTTCGACTGGAAGCTGGTGGGCAAGAAGGAGCTGTACATCCCCTACAACTCCAACAAGGTGTTCACCGTAGCCAACCCCACTGACCTGCTGGGCGACCACCACCTCAACCCGGCCGACATCCGCTGGGAACTGCACCGCGTGTGGGTAGTGGAAGCCACCCTCAAGGCCGGCAAGCGCCACGTGATGCCGCGCAGCACCTACTACCTGGACGAAGACACCTGGGCCGCCGTGCTCGGTGAACGTTATGACGCCCAGAACCAGTTGGCCAAGGCCCTGTGGACCACCCCCGTGGTACTGCCGGACATGCCGGGCGTGGTGACCCTGACCAACGGCTTCTATGACTTGCTGTCGGGTGCCTGGTTCACCGGCGATATCTTTGCCGGCAAGAACGAGCAATACCGCGTGGTACAGGCCTACAAGGACTCGGTGTTCACCCCCGATGCCCTGGCCGGCGAAGGTGTGCGCTGAGATGAAGGCCTCCTTGCTGATCAGTGCGCTGTGCCTTTCCATGGCCGGGCTGGGCGCCCAGGCGGCCAGCGCGTCGGACGTGCTGGCCCAGCCGGCCGTGCAGTCGCCCCAGGCACTGCATGGGGTACTACTGGGCATCGCCCGCGCCGGCGCCCGGCTGGTGGCAGTGGGCGAGCGCGGCACGGTGCTGCTATCGGACAATAACGGCGTCAGTTGGCGCCAGGCCAGCGTGCCGGTCAGCACCAGCCTGACCGCCGTGCAGTTTGTCGACGGCCAGCAGGGCTGGGCCGTGGGCCACGGCGGCGTGGTGCTGCACAGCAGCGACGCTGGCGAGCATTGGCACCTGCAACTGGACGGTCGCAGGGCGGCAGCGCTGGAGCTGGCCGCCGCCCAACAGGACGGCAACGATCAGCGCCTGGCTGCGGCCCGGCGGCTGGTGGCCGATGGCGCCGACAAGCCGCTACTGGCCCTGAGCTTCAGCGACGCGCGCCACGGCCTGGTCACCGGTGCCTACGGTTTGGCGCTGTACACCGAGGACGGTGGCGCCACCTGGAGCAGTTGGGCGGGGCGCCTGCCCAACCCCCAGGGCCTGCACCTGTACGCCGTGGCCCAGCGCGGCCATGACCTGTGGGTGGCCGGCGAGCAGGGGCTGGTGCTGCATTCGAGCGATGGCGGCGGGCATTTCGATGCCCTGGCCAGCCCCTATGAGGGCAGTTTCTTCAGCCTGGCCCTGTTGCCAGACGGCGACGTGTTGCTGGGCGGCCTGCGCGGGCACCTCTACAGCCTGAAGGGCGACACCTTCAGCGAAGTCGGCAACCCGCTGCCGGTGTCGGTCAACGCCCTGTGGGTCAGTGACCAGCGCCTGCTGCTGGTCAACCAGGCGGGCGCCGTGCTGCAAGGCCATGCCGACGGTACAGGCCTGGCGCCGCTGCCGCTGGCAGCCGGCGCGCCCCTGAACGCCGTGGCCGAGGCCAGCGACGGCAGCCTGATCGGCGTCGGCTTTGCCGGCCCCTTGCGCCTGAACCAGGCGCCTACCTTGTCTTCTGCGGAGTAAGCCCATGCATGCCCCCAGCTCTTCCCCGGCGGCGCCGCACAGTGGTCGCCTGGCTGACTTCGACAGCCGTTCCGGCTCGTTGCTGGAACGCGCGCTGTTCAACCACCGGCGCATCGTGCTGCTGCTGTGCCTGCTCACCACCATCGTGCTGGGCTGGCAGGCCACGCGCCTGACGCTCAATGCCAGCTTCGAGAAAATGATCCCCAGTGATCAGCCCTTCATCGCCAACTACCTGGCCCATCGCCAGGAGTTGTCGGGGCTGGGCAATGCCGTGCGCATCGCCGTGGTCAACACCCGTGGCAGCGTCTACGACAAGGACTACCTGCAGGCCCTGCAGAAACTCAACGACGAGGTGTACCTGCTGCCCGGCGTTGACCGCGCCTACATGAAATCGTTGTGGACCCCGGCCACCCGCTGGGTGGGTGTGACCGAGGAAGGCCTGGAAGGCGGCCCGGTGATCCCCGACGGCTACGACGGCGGTGCTGCCAGCCTGGGGGCGCTGAAGCGCAACGTGGAGCGCTCCAACGAGATCGGTCAGTTGGTGGCGTTCGACCAGCAGTCGAGCATCATCTACGTGCCCTTGCTGGCCACCACGGCCGATGGCAAGGCCCTGGACTACAGTGCCCTGGCCACGCGCCTGGAAGCGCTGCGCACCCAGTACCAGGGCCATGGCATCGAGATTCGCATCACCGGTTTTGCCAAGGTAGTGGGCGACCTGATAGACGGTTTGCGGCAGATTCTGCTGTTCTTCGCCGCCGCCATCGCCATCACCGCCGTGGTGCTCTACGGCTACACCCGCTGCCTGCGCAGCACCGCGCTGGTGATGAGCTGTTCGCTGGTGGCGGTGGTGTGGCAGTTGGGCCTGCTGCCACTGCTGGGCTTTGAGCTGGACCCGTATTCGGTGCTGGTACCGTTCCTGGTGTTCGCCATTGGCATGAGCCACGGCGCACAGAAAATGAACGGCATCATGCAGGACATCGGCCGTGGCATGCACCGGCTGGTGGCGGCGCGATTCACCTTCCGCCGACTGTTCATGGCCGGCCTCACCGCGTTGCTGTGTGATGCGGTGGGTTTTGCGGTGCTGATGATCATCAAGATCCAGGTCATCCAGGACCTGGCCCTGATCGCCAGCCTGGGCGTGGCCGTGCTGATTTTCACCAACCTGATCCTGTTGCCGGTGTTGTTGTCCTACGTGGGCGTCAGCACCACGGCGGCCACCCGCAGCCTGCGCGGCGAGCAGGCCGACGCCGCCGGGGCGGTGCGCCACCCGGCCTGGCGCTTCCTGGACCTGTTCACCCAGCGCCGCTGGGCGAGCGTGTGTGTGGTGGTGGCGGCGCTGTTGGCCGCAGGCGGCTACCTGGTCAGCCTGCACCTGAAAGTCGGCGACCTGGATGCGGGCGCGCCGGAGCTGCGCGCCGATTCGCGCTACAACCAGGACAATGCCTACCTGACCGCCCACTACGGCGCCAGCAGCGACGTGTTCGCGGTGATGGTCAAGACGCCGCCCGGCGGCTGCTCGGCCTACGACACCCTGCAACGGGTGGACAACCTGGACTGGCAGCTGCGTGGCCTGCCCGGTGTGGACTCCACCAACTCCCTGGCCTTGCTAAACCGCCGGGTGCTGGTAGGGCTGTCCGAAGGCAACCCGCGCTGGTACGAACTGCTCAATAACCAGGCCACCCTCAACATGGTCACGGCCGGCGCACCGCGCGGGTTGTACAACGAGGATTGCAGCCTGCTGACGGTGTACGCCTACCTCACCGACCACAAGGCCGACACCCTGACCCGGGTAGTGGACACCGTGCAGGCCTTTGCCCGCGCCAATGACAGCGACCAGGCGCAGTTCCTGCTGGCGGCCGGCAGCGCCGGTATCGAGGCCGCCACCAATATTGTGGTCAAGCAGGCCAGCCACGAAATGCTCTGGTGGGTGTACGGCGCGGTGGTGCTGTTGTGCCTGATTACCTTCCGTTCGTGGCGCGCGGTGCTGTGCGCGGTGCTGCCATTGATGCTCACCTCGATCCTGTGCGAGGCGCTGATGGTGGTGCTGGGCATTGGCGTCAAGGTCGCCACCTTGCCGGTCATCGCCCTGGGCGTGGGCATTGGCGTGGATTACGCGCTGTACGTGATGAGCATTGTGCTGGCGCAGATGCGCGCTGGCGCCAGCCTGTCCCAGGCCTATTACCAGGCCCTGCAGTTCACCGGCAAGGTAGTGATGCTCACCGGTGTGACGCTGGCCATCGGCGTGGGCACCTGGATGTTCTCGCCCATCAAGTTCCAGGCCGACATGGGCGTGCTGCTGGCCTTCATGTTCGTCTGGAACATGGTAGGCGCACTGATTCTGCTGCCGGCCCTGGCGTACTTCCTGTTGCCGCAAAAGCGTCAGCCCCAGGCTGCGCTGGTGTCGTCGGGGGCGTCGAGGAACGTGGAAAAATCGCGGCCACTGGCTCTGGAGGTCATCCATGAAGGCTGAACACAACGCCGGGCTGCCCCAGTCGCTGTTGCTACTGCTGGGCAGTTGCCTGCCGGTGCTGGGGGCGGTGCTGCTGGCCCCGGTGCTGCCGCGCATGCAGGCGCATTTTGCCGACACCCCGGGTGTGGCCGTGCTGGTGCCCATCGCCTTGACGCTGCCCGCCCTGGTGGTGGCCCTGCTGGCGCCGTTTGCCGGAGTCATTGCCGACCGGGTCGGGCGCAAGCCGCTGCTCCTGTGGGCCATGCTGCTGTACACCCTGTGCGGCACGCTGCCGCTGTGGCTGCAATCGCTGCCGATGATCGTTGCCAGCCGTGCCGGCATCGGCCTGGCCGAGGCGGCCATCATGACCGGCTGTACCACGCTGATGGGCGATTATTACCAGGGCGCGCGGCGCGAACGGCTGTTTGCCCTGCAAATGGTTGCCACCTCGCTGTCGGCGGCCATCTTCATGGGCCTGGGCGGGCAACTGGGCCAGGACAACTGGCGCGCCCCCTTTGCGCTGTACGCCGTGGGCCTGATGTTCCTGCCGTTGATGGCGCGCTTGCTGTGGGAGCCTGTGGCGCCCACCCGCACGCAGCAGCAGGCCGACAGCGGTTTGCCGTGGCGCGCCCTGGCACCGTTGTACCTGCTGGCCCTGTTGGCCGGCGCCAGTCTGTTCATCGTGCCGGTGCAGGCCGGGTTCATCCTCAACTTGCTGGGCGTGGACGCGCCGCAGCAGATCGGCCTGACCATGGGCGGCAACCAGTTGGGCGTGGTGGCCGGTGCACTCAGTTTTAGACTGATGGGTCGTATTGCCCCGGCGCGGTTGTTGCTGCTGGCGTTTTTGCTGGCCGGTTGCGGCGGCGTGCTGATGGGCAGTGCCAACAGTCATTGGCAAGTGGTTGTGGCTGTGGTGATCAATGGCTTGGGCATTGGCCTGATGCTGCCCACGCTGATCACCTGGATCATGGCTCAGGTCGGCTTCAGCCAGCGCGGCCGTGCCACCGGGCTGTTCACCGCAGCCATTTTTGCCGGTGAATTCGTCAGCCCGTTGATGGTGCTGGCCATCAGCGCCGGGCAGCTGTCGGCCGTGCCCCATGCAGTGCTGATGGTGGGCCTGGTGCAGGGGCTGGTGGCCCTGGCGTGCCTGGCGGTGCCGCGCGTCAGTGGCGCACGCTTGCAAGGAGAGCACGCATGAACCTGTTCAACCTTGAAGGGCAGGTGGCGTTGATCACCGGCGCTACCCGAGGCATCGGCCTGGCCATCGCCCGTGCCTATGGCCAGGCCGGTGCGCGGCTGGCCATCAGCAGCGAGAACGCCGAGGACTGCCGGCGCGTGGCCGCGCAGTTGGCCGAGGAGGGCATCCACGCCTGGCCGCAGGCGGCCGACCTGGGCCAGCAGGGCCAGGTGCAGAGCCTGGCCGAGGCGGTGCTGGGGCAGTTCGGCCAACTCGACATTCTGGTGTGCAACGCGGGCATCGCCCCGCACTTGGGGCCGCTGGCCAGCGCCACCGACGCCCAGTGGCAGGCCACCCTGACCGTGAACCTGCAAAGCGCGCTGTGGTTGACCTCGGCGCTGATCCCGGCGCTGGTGGCCCGTGGCGGCGGCAGTGTGGTGCTGATGGCCAGCAT
>NZ_AJWX01000012.1 GCF_000263855.1 Pseudomonas sp. M47T1 | reverse complement strand
GGCCCAGTTCTGCCTGAGCTTGCCCGGCGCCCGCGAGGACTATAAGTGGGGCGGCATTCGGGTACTGTCGATCGCCCAGACCAAGATGTTCGCGGTGTTCGGGCTGGCGGCTGACACCCTGTCGCTGAAGGTCGACAAGGACCTGTTCCTCGGGTACGTGGACCGCCCCGGCATCCGCCCTGCCCCGTACCTGGCGCGCGCGCACTGGGTGAGCCTGACGCTGCCGCTGCCGGTCAGCGACGACGAGGTGCGCGACTTGCTGCGTCGTTCGCATCAACGGGTGGTGCGCCGTTTGCCGAAGAAGACGCAAGTGGGGTTGCTGCTGGACCTGTAGGCGCCTTTAACGCGGCCTGCGGCCGCGACTACGCAATCGCCAGCCATTGGCTGTCTCTGGTATTACAGCGCGTGCTGGGTGAACACGTAGAGCCACCCCAGCTCATGCGCCAATACGATCAGCCAGAACACCACCTGGTAGCTGACCTTGCGAGTCTTGTGGCGAAATACCTGCTGAGCCAGCAGCGCGCCTGGCCAGCCGCCCAGCAGCTCAGCGGCATGCAGCAGCCTTTCCGGGGTGCGCTGGCCTTCGCGGCGTGCCTGGTGCTTGTCGCGCCAGTACAACGCGTACGCCCCCAGGCTGGCAAAGACGTACACAGCAAGCACCACCGGCCGGCCGCCACGCATCATCTGCAAAACCACGCCACTGACCGGCAAGGCGCACAGCAGGCAGAACACTAGCAGCTTGAGCTTGAGGTAGCGCACACCCGGCGCCCCATTCGACTGCGACGCCCTCGCGGCGCCGGCGTTACGGCTGGACATGGTCCCAGTCGATCCAGCCGAACCACCAAGTGGCCAGGATCAGCATGCCGAAGCCGATGCGGTACCAGGCGAACAGGTCATAGGTGTGGTTGGCAATGAACTTGAGCAAGGCCTTCACGGCAATCATGGCAAACACAAAGGCTGTAACAAAGCCCAGGGCAAACACCGGCAGGTCGCTGGCCTGGAACAGGTGGCGGTATTTGAACCCCGAATACACCGCCGCACCGACCATGGTGGGCATGGCCAGGAAGAACGAAAACTCCGTGGCCGCCTTGCGCGACAGCCCGAATACCAGCCCACCGATGATGGTGGATCCGGAGCGCGAAGTGCCCGGGATCATCGCCAGGCACTGGGCAAAACCGATCGTCAGCGCATCCTTCCAGGTCATGTCGTCCACGTGCTCCACGCGCACCACGTGCTCGCGCTCCTCGGCCCACAGCATCACGATACCCCCCGCCACCAGGGCCACCGCCACGGTAATGGGGTTGAACAGGTATTCATGGATAGCATCAGCAAAAATCACCCCCAGCACCACCGCCGGCAGAAACGCGATCAGCAGATTGGCAGTGAAGCGCCGGGCCTGCGGGCGGGTGGGCAGGCCGGTGACAATCTCGATGATTTTCTGCCGAAACTCCCACACCACGGCCAGGATGGCGCCCAATTGAATGATGATGTTGAAGGCCATGGCCCGTTCACCACCGAAGTTGAGCAAGTCCGCGACAATGATCTGGTGTCCAGTGCTGGAGATGGGCAAAAACTCCGTGAGCCCCTCGACTATCCCTAGTATCAATGCCTGTGCGGCGGTCCATAAATCCATCAATTCCCCCAAGTGGAAGCCTGCTCATGGGCAAGTTCCTGATTTTCTTTTAGTCGTAATCGCAGCAAGGCGCGGCAAAGATCAGCGTCAAACCGTGAAAAATTCGTGAAAACAATGATTTGAAACGAAAGATCCACGTAGAAGGCCAAATGCTATCAGCAAAGACTAGTCGTACTCGCTGACAAAACGATGAAAAACCGCTCTGCCCCGGTATTTTCGTGTACCAGCGCAGCCGCAATCGCGTCCTGTCCCCTTGCCCCGTTACAATCGCCTCGTTTGTCTCACGGAAAACGCAAATGTTCCCCAGCCACACCCCTCATACCTGTGTTTTTTCATGAAAGTCGTGGTGCTGACCGGCCCTGAGTCCAGTGGCAAGAGCGCCTTGGCCCAAGCGCTGAACCTACAGTTCGGCGGCTGCGTGGTGGGCGAGTTCGTGCGTCATTTCATTGATGAACGGCAACGGGATACCTGCTACGCCGATGTTCCCACCATTGCCCGAGGGCAACTGGCCTGGGAAGACCATGCACGCGCCGAGCAACCGCCCCTGCTGATTCTCGACACTCACCTGCTGAGCAACCTGCTGTGGAGCCGCACGCTGTTCGGCGACTGCCCAGCCTGGATCGAGAAAGCCTTGCTAAACCGCCGCTACGACCTGCACCTGTTGTTGTCACCCCACGGCATGCCCTGGCTGGACGACGGCCAGCGGTGCCAGCCCGCTCTGGAGGCGCGAGAGGCATTTTTCAGCCAATGCCGGCAATGGTTGCTGGAGCATCACCAGCCGATGACGGTCATCGGCGGCGCGTGGGAACAACGGCGCGATAGCGCCGTCCAACAGGTAATGGCACTGCTGCGCTGAAACGCATCACTGTCCATTCCTGAAACACCCGGACTGGCGCCGAGGCCCGCCAGGGCGGGGTTGCCAGGCGCACGTGGGTATGTGTTAGCCCGGCGTTACACCTGGCTCGTATCGTGCGCAACGGCCACTGGCCACCCTCCCGTCATCTTCGCCCGCAAGTTGTGTCTCATGGCTGATACACCACTTGATCGCGGCTCTCCCGCCTACCTCTCCAACTCATTGATTTAAAAGTCTTTTGTAAAACTGGCACAGCCCCTGCTCTCTTCCTCGCAACGCCAACAAGGCCGGCGAATAAAAGACGAGGGATGGCCATGAACGGGACAACCAAACAAGGCATTGCTTGCCTACTGTTGATGGGCTGCTGTCAAAGCCTGACGGTGCAGGCCGCCGGCGACGGCACCATCGTCATCCAGCGCGACGTACAGCCTCGGGTTGCCTACCGCCCCACCATGCGCCCCGACCCCAACCCGCTGACCGTCAACACTAACCCCTCGAGCATGGTCAATGCCGCCGTCAACACCGAGCTGAGCGACGGCGATATCGCGGGCATCAGCAGCGGTAACAGCATCACCCGCCTGATAATGCCGGACGGCAACCTGCGCGGCCTGAGCACCACCACCGGCAGCGCGCTGCCCAGCATCGCCGCAGGCCATTCCAGCGGCTCGGGCTCGGGCATCTCCAACACCGTCAATTCCGCATTGAGCCAGGGCTTGGCCCCCCTGCAAATGATGACGGGAGGCAAATGAGATGAAACGCACCCTCCTCGTGATCGCCCTGTTGGGCTGCAGTGGCGCCTTTGCCGACAGCACTGCGCCCGTGACCAACACCGCGGTGATTGACAGCTCCGGCCAAGGCTACGTGGGCAATGTGGGCATCAACCAGGCCGCCGGCGACCAGCAACAACAGGCCAACGCCCGCGCCATCGCCAGCGGCGGCCAGGCCAGTGCCACCACGCACATCAAGCAGGTTTCCAAGGCCGTGGTCGACCCGGTGATGAACGCCCGGTCGTCGATCCAGGGCAACGCATTCAGTAACGGCAGCGGCGCACTGGGCATCAACCAGTCCTCCGGGGCCAGCAACCAACAAGCCAACGCCATGCGCCTGACCACCAGTGCTCAGCCGCTCAGCGTTGACGACAGCGCCCTGTCCCAACAGAACGTGGCGTTGGCAAGAGGCTCCGACTCAGCAGGCTCCGCAAACGGCAACCGCCAGGTCAATACCGACGACCAGGCCTTCACCGGTAGCCGCGGATTGATCCAGCTGAACCAGAGCGCCGGGGTGGGGAACCGCATGGGTAACACCCTGAGCGTAAGGGTCGCTGACTGACCCTGCAAAACAGAAACAACACTTAACTAAAATAACGAGTATGGAGAAACACCATGAAACCTACATTGGCACTTAAGCCTCTGGTATTCGCCCTCGCTGCCGTCATGGCTGTCGCCGCTCACGCAGGTGATGACAACAACAAGGGGGGCCATGGCGATCCACACCATGGTGGTGGTCAACAGCAACCTGATCCCATGCTGCAAATCCAGCTGACTGCCGGCGCCGCCGCCGTCGTGGGCGACACGCAAACCAGCCACAACAACTCGGTGGTCAACGAAGGCACGAAAAACTCGGCCTCGGTGAACTCCTCCGCTGGTGGCTCCAACGGCAACCTGGGCGTGAACGTGGCCGGCGGCGACGCCAACCAACAAGACAACGCCGCCGCTATCGCCACCGCCGACGAAAGCTTCATCTTTGGCAGCGCCTACTCGCAAACCACGGCCAACCAGTCCAATACCGGCAACACCGTGGCCAACTACTCCACCAGCACCAACACCAGCCTGAACGGCACCGCCAACAACAGTTCGGGCAACATCGGCATCAACGTCACCTCCGGCGACTTCAACCAACAGAAAAACAACCTGGGCATTGCCGTGTCCGGCGGCCGCGTAGCCGGTGCCAGTGCCTCGGCCGATCAAACCTCCACAGGCAATACCGTGGGTAACGTGGCTGATCGCACCTACAGCAAACAAACCCTGACCTCCAGCTTCTACGCCACTGGCGCCTACAAAGGCACCGGTACCGGCACTGTGGGTGGCGGTCAAGGCGGTCAATCCGGTGGCGGTCATCAAGACAGCCTGGCCAACAACAATGGCGGCTACGGTGGTGGTCAAGGTGGCGGCCAGGGTGGGCATCAAGACCCAACCCAACCGCTGCAATTCAAGGAAAGCGGCAGCTTCGAACTCGGTGGCGTAGCCTCCTATCAAGTGCTGACCCCAAGCGGTTGGGCCAACCCTGTGACCAATACCGCGTCGTTGAACAACTCGCTTAACGGCGTGTCGGGCAACGTCGGCGCCAACGTGGCCTCGGGTATCGGCAACCAACAAAGCAACTCCCTGTCCATTGCTGCCGGCAAAACCAGCATGTAAGCGCGACGGCCTTGAGAGCCCCCGCTCGGGGGCTCTTTTTCAGCACCACCAAGCAAGGCGTCTCGACCATGCGAACTTCTGCGCTCATTCCATTGTTGCTGCTGTTGGCGGGCCCTGCCTGGGCCGCACAGATGTCCGTTCCCGCCCTGCCTGGCGGTACCGTCATCTACAAGCCAATACAGAGCATCCGCGAGCGACGTTTTTCCGACCTGGTTGAGCAGAAAACCGACTTCAGTTGCGGCGCCGCCGCACTGGCGACGGTATTGCGCCAAGCCTACTGGCTGGACGTTAACGAGAAACAGGTGATCGAAGGCATGTTGGCCCACTCCGACCAGGACACCGTCAAGGTGCAGGGCTTTTCCATGCTGGACATGAAGAAGTATGTGGAAAGCATCGGCATGCGTGCCCGTGGCTATCGCATACCCGCGCAAAGCCTGGACAAGATAACCATTCCCGTCGTGGTACTGATGGACATTCGTGGCTACAAACATTTCGTGGTGATGCAGCGCGTACAGGGCGACTGGGTCTATGTCGGCGACCCGGTGCTGGGGCACAAGCGCTACACCCGCGAAGATTTTGTGAAAGGCTGGAACGGGATCATTTTCGCGGTCATTGGCCAAGGCTATGACAAGACCAACGCCTTGCTCGCACCGCCCGTGCCGCTGACTGCCAAGGGCAATCTGGATCAATTCAAGCCCGTGCAGGATGCAGATCTGATGGACTTCGGCTTCATCCAGAGTGATTTCTTTTAAATAAAAAGGAGCATGAAGCTCCAGGAGCACCCGATGAATACTCAACAGTGGCTGCTGGCCGTGTGCCTGGCAGCCAGTGTGCCTGCGCACGCCGCGCCGGCACTGCAACCGATAGAGGTCAAGGACTCCGAGCTTTCGACACTGCGTGGCCGCTTCGTGATGCCCGGACGCATCATCAGTTTTGGCGTGGTGATGTCCACCACCTGGCAAAACGCCAATGGCGACGTGCTCGGCGCCCGCGCCGACCTGCAGGTACAGGCCACCACCATCAAACCGCAGTTCTACGTACAGACCATCGACACCAAAGGCACCGGTACTGCCAACCTGGCACAGAACCAGGGTACCGGCATTGTCACCGGCGGTGCCGGGCTGACCACCACCCAGGGCGTGACCCAGTCGGTACGGGCTGCGGGCGACAACAACACTGCGTACAACAACGTCGACGTGAACGTCAGCCAGGCCAACGCTGCACCGGCCGTCGCCGCGCCGCAAGGCCAAGTACTGGCCGCCGGCAGCACCATCACCGGTACCAACGGTGCCGGCAGCCTGACCGTGGCCAGCACCGGTAACGGTGTACAAATGTCGATCCAGGCCAACAACAACCAGGGCACCACCTCGCAATCCCTTGGCCAGGGCGGGCTTTCGCAATTGACCACGCTGCTGGGCGGCTCCAATCAGGTCAGCAACCTGACCCAATTGAACGTGATCATGCGTAACAACATGCCGGCAGCAGGCTCCATCGACGCCGGCTTGAGCCAGCTCAAAGGGCTGCGGAACACGGGGTACTGACCTACGTTGCACTAAAATCTGGACTACGCTTCGTCTCAAAATAATGCAGTCAGAAGGGACGGCTCACCATGCAACGATCGCTTTCGTTCAATGCGGTTGTCTGCTTAAGCGCGTTGCTACCCGCGACGTTTGTGCAAGCAGCACCGGATCCACAGGTTGAAGAACTCAAGGCCGAGTTACTGCAACTAAAACAACGTTACGATCAACAACAACAGGCACTGATGGTGCTTGAACAACGGGTCAAGCAGGTTGAAGAGTCGCCACCGGCCCCGGCGCCCAAGCGTTTGAGCAAATCGCCCGCCGAACCGAGCAAGGCGCAGACCGTTGCCACCGGTGCACCAGGCACCAGCGCCGCCCAGGCCAGTGGCGGCGCTGCCGGGGGGGCTTCCTACGGGCAGTCACTCAAGGATGATGCCGCACCGGCCCAGAGCGTCGACAACCTCTACAGCGAAAACACCGGTTTCTTCGGCGGCGGCAAGTTCAGCGTCGAGACCGGCATCACCTACTCGCACTACGACACCCGGCAGCTGGTGCTCAACGGCTTCCTGGCGCTGGACTCGATTTTCCTGGGCAATATCAACGTCGACCGCATCAAGGCCGACAGTTGGACCTTGGACGTGACCGGTCGCTACAACATCAACAACCGCTGGCAGTTCGACCTGAACGTGCCCGTGGTGTACCGCGAATCGACGTTCCAGTCGGCCGGTGCCGGAGGCTCCACCACCACCATTTCCCAGGAATCGGTCAGCCGCGACCCCACCATCGGCGACGTCAACGCCGGTGTTTCCTACAAATTCATGGACGAAGGCCCCTACCGTCCCGACGCCGTGCTCAGCCTGCGCGTGAAAGCGCCCACCGGCAAGGACCCGTACGGCATCAAGCTGGTCAAATCGTCTGATAACGACAACCTGGCCGTGCCCGACTCACTGCCCACCGGTAACGGGGTATGGTCGGTTACCCCTGGCATCTCGCTGATCAAGAGCTTCGACCCTGCCGTGCTGTTCGGCAGTTTCTCCTACACCCACAACTTCGAGAACAGCTTTGACGATATCGACCCCAATGTCGGGAGCACCATTGGTGGCAAGGTCGACCTGGGCGACAGCTTCCAGGTGGGCATGGGCGTGGCCTTCGCGCTGAACGAGAAGATGAGCATGTCGTTCTCGCTGTCGGACCTGATTCAGCGGCGCAGCAAGATCAAGCAGGATGGAGGCGATTGGCAGGGTGTGCCGGCCAGCGATGCCAATGCCGGGTACTTCAACATCGGCATGACCATTGCGGCCAGCGATTCACTGACCATCGTGCCCAATCTGTCTATCGGCATGACCGATGATGCGCCGGACTTCACTTTCAGCCTGAAATTCCCGTACTACTTCTAACCGCCGAGGCGGTTGCGTCAGGCTGTCAGCGGATCTGGTGTTTATGCAGCAACCGGTAGAAAGTTGGCCGCGAGATGCCCAGCACCCGAGCGGCAATGCTCAGGTTATCGGAGTGGCGGTTCAGCACATCACACAACGCCTGCCGCTCGGCGCGATGTTTGTAGTCTTCCAGGGTGCCCATGGGCACCACCGCCGCCGACTGGCTGATCAGGCCCAGGTCCTGGGCTTCGATTTGCCGCCCCTCGGCCAGTACCAGGCCACGGCGCACACGGTTGGCCAGTTCACGGACGTTGCCCGGCCAGTCGTGCTTGCCCATGGCAATCAAGGCATCTTCGCTGAAACTGCGCGGCCGACGCCCGGTTTCCTGGCTGTAGAAGTGCGCGAAGTGGTTGGCCAGCATCGACAGGTCGCCATGACGCTCGCGCAGCGGCGCGGTCACTACCTGCAACACGTTGAGCCGGTAATAGAGGTCTTCGCGAAAGCGCCCGGCGCCAATCGCCGACTCCAGGTTCACGTGGGTAGCCGCCAGCACCCGCACGTCCACGGCAATGGGCTGGCTGCCGCCTACCCGCTCGATGTGTTTTTCCTGCAGGAAACGCAGCAGATTGGCCTGCAACTCGAGCGGCAGGTCGCCAATTTCGTCCAGAAACAGCGTGCCGCCGTTGGCGGCCTCGATGCGCCCCACCTTGCGCTGGTGGGCGCCGGTGAACGCGCCCTTCTCGTGGCCGAACAGCTCGGACTGGATCAGGTGCTCGGGAATCGCCCCGCAGTTAATGGCTACGAAGGGCTTGGCGTGGCGCTGGGACTGACGATGCAGGGTACGCGCCACCAACTCCTTGCCGGTGCCGCTTTCGCCACGGATCAATACCGGCGATTCGGTGGGTGCCAGTTTGCTTAACAACTTGCGCAGGTCGCGAATGGGCCGGCTCTCGCCCAGCAACTCGTGCTCGGGCTGGTTGACGTGCACAGCGCCCTTCCCGCGCAGACGGGCCATGCCGAAGGCGCGCCCCAAGGTGACCTGCACCCGCGACACATCGAACGGCAGGGTATGGAAGTCAAAAAACCATTCGCAGACGAAGTCGCCGACATTCTGCATGCGCAGCACGTCCTGGTTGAGCACCGCGATCCACTCGGTGTTGCTGCGGCTGATCAGGTCCTTGACCGCCTCGGGCCGCTCCAGGTGAAAAGGTTGCAGGCGCAGCAAGCCCACGTCACAGGGATGCTCGCAGGCCTCGTCAAGCTCGCAGCTGTCAACCTCCCACCCCACGGTGCGCAGGCCCGGCAGCAGCTGGTGACAGTCATCACACGGATCGACAATTAACAGGCGTCGCGTGTTCGCCATCTCGAGCATGACTGACTCCTTGGCGCCAATAATATAAAAGTTATTAGAAACAGCACGTTGGCGGACCCGTCTGTAACAGTAGCAACGAACTTGACGCTGCCAAGGACCGTTGGTCTACAAACCTGTTACACATTTTTACAACGGGGAATTTCGTTGATTTTTCAACGTCAAAACGAACGCTGAAAACAACAGCTGGAGAAAAAGTTTAAACATTTTTCTGCCCGTGTGTGACTTGTTGCCCGGTTGGCAGCATCAGTAGAGACAAGCCGGCGTAATCGGTAATCACCTTGCCACCGCGCCGCACACTTTTTTTGGGCACACTAGAGAGACTGAACCCATGAACGCTCCGCTGCGAGTCAACGAAGCACTTCTGATTGCCGGCCACGCCTTCGAACCCTTCCAGTGCGTGGCCTGGGCCCCACAGGACGGCAATGGCGAACTGAGCCTGACAGTGGTCGATCGCACCCGCAACAGCATCGGTCGCAAGCAAGTTCCAAGCAGCACTTACTCCGACTTGACCCAATGGGCACACTTGCTCGAAGCCGTACGCGCCGAACTGCGCCAGGAAGGTTACGACCTGCAACCCTGGAGCATGCCACAGCAATAAGTAGCACTTTGCACCGGGCAGAAGTGGCAACTATGGATAGCTGGCTAGTTAATTAATCCCTGGTTGCCTTGCCCTGCGACATAACAGCACAGCACTTATAAAGTGCCTGGCAAAGTGTCTATATGTCGATACTCCGCACCTAGCCAAGCCGCCAATTCCATGGCGCGACCCAGGCGAATTCCTCCCCGCTCCAGATCAATCAGCAATGCCGGGCACGGCAGTGGCTCAATGACGTCTGCGCGTTTGATTCGACCGTCGGTCACAATCAGGCAACGCTGCACTTCATGGGGGAATGCCTTGGCCCGGCGTGCCAGCCACTGGCACGCCTGCTCCAGCGCCGCCAGCAACGGCGTGCCGCCACCGGCGCCCAATTGCAATAGCCACGGTTGTAATGCCGGCGAAGCTTTCAGCCCGTGGCGCTGCCACTGCGGGCGGTCGCCGCTGGCGGTGAGCAACGCCAGACGCGCGCGACGGCGGTAGGCCTGGTCAAACAGCTCGGCGAGCAAGCCCTTGGCGTCTGCCAGGGCCTGATGTCGGCGCGTGGACGCCGACGCGTCGACAATCACCAGCCACAGCTCATGGGCACTGGCGCGGCGCGACTGCCAGCGCAGGTCGACCATTTTGCGTGGGCGACCCTGCAACAGGGTGGCCGGCCAGTCGACCGTACCCGCCCCACTCGCCCGCGCGGCGCCGCGGCGCCCCTGCTGCTGCCCCGCCTTGGGCTTGGCACCCGCGCCGGGGCGATGGCGGATGCTCAGGGCTTTTTTGGCCAGCTCGGCACGTCGCGTCGCTGCCCAATGGGCGCCGCCTGGGCCGGCAGGCTGCCCCACTGGCCATCGGCACCGGAGGGCTGGGAGGGCTGGGCCGACGGAGGCGACGCTGGTGGCTGCTGTGGCGCTTGCGTTTCAGGGGGCTGGCGGCGACGGTGACGCAAGGCAAACTCGGCCACCGCATCGATGTCCTGTGGCTCAATGGCCAGGACGCCACGCCAGGCGGCATGGGCTCGAGCGGCGCGCAACCACACCAGGTCGGCACGCATGCCATCCACACCGGCGGCAAAGCAGCGCTGGGTGATGATGGCCAGCGCCTGGTCATCCAGCGGCACTTGCTCCAGCACTTCACGAGCCAACTGGCAACGCTGGCGCAGGTCGTCCTGTCGGCTGGCCCACTCCTCGCAAAAACCATGGGGGTCGGCATCGAACGCCAGCCGACGACGAATGATCTGGCTGCGCTCAACGGGCGCAGGTTGGTTGTCCAGCGCCACGTTGAGGCCGAAGCGGTCCAGCAATTGCGGACGCAGCTCGCCCTCTTCCGGGTTCATGGTGCCGATCAGCACGAAACGCGCGGCATGGCGATGGGAAATACCGTCGCGCTCCACCCGGTTGACACCGCTGGCGGCCACGTCGAGCAGCAGGTCCACCAGGTGGTCGGGCAACAGGTTGACCTCGTCCACGTACAGCACGCCGCCGTCCGCCTTGGCCAACACGCCCGGGGAGAACTGTGCGCGGCCTTCGCCCAGTGCGGCTTCCAGGTCCAGGGTGCCGATCAGGCGCTCTTCGGTGGTGCCCAGGGGCAAGGTGACGAACTGGCCGCTGGCCAACAGGTCGGCCAGGCCACGGGCCAGGGTGCTTTTGGCCATGCCGCGCGGGCCTTCGATCAGCACGCCGCCGATTTTCGGGTCGATGGCGCTAAGGCATAGGGCCAGCTTCAGCGAGTCGGCGCCCACCACGGCCGCCAGGGGGAAATGCGGTAGGTCGCGCATGTCAGGCATCTTCTTCTATATCCAGCAGCAGTTCTTCCAACGCCTGGCGGTACTCGCCCGGTTCGCCCCACAGGCCGCGTTGCTGGGCCTCGATCAGGCGCTCAGTGATGTCACGCAAGGCATGGGGGTTGTGCTGTTGCATGAAACCTCGGGTGTCGGCGTCCAGTACGTAGGCATCGGCGAGCATGGCGTACTGGTGATCATCGATCAAATGGGTGGTAGCGTCGAAGGCGAACAGGTTGTCCACCGTAGCCGCCAGCTCGAATGCCCCTTTATAGCCGTGACGCTTGGCGCCGTCGATCCATTTGGGATTTACGGCCCGAGCACGCACCACGCGGTTGAGCTCTTCCTTCAAGGTGCGCACCCGTGGCACGTCCGGCTGACTGTGGTCACCGTGGTAACTGGCGGCCGGCTTGCCCGCCAAGGTCTCGGCCGCCGCGAGCATACCGCCCTGGAACTGATAGTAGTCGTTGGAATCGAGCAGATCGTGCTCTCGGTTGTCCTGGTTCTGCACCACCGCCTGCACGTGCCCCAGGCGCTGGGCAAATTGCGCCCGCGCCGGCGTGCCGTCATCGGCGGCGCCATAGGCGTACCCGCCCCAATTGAGGTAGGCCTGGGCCAAGTCTTCACGGGTCTGCCACAGGCGCCCGTCGATGGCACCCTGCACACCGGCGCCGTAGCTGCCCGGCTTGGCGCCGAAAATGCGCCAGCCGGCTTCGCGGCCGGCCTGTTCAGGTGCCACGCCCTGGGCCAGCAACGCCTCGCGCTCGCTGCGCACTTTGGCAGCCAGCGGATTGAGGTCATCGGGCTCCTCGAGCGCCGCCACGGCCTGCACCGCCGCATCGAACAGGCGCAAGAGGTTGGCGAAGGCATCGCGGAAGAACCCCGAGACGCGCAACGTCACGTCCACCCGCGGGCGGTCGAGCAGGCTCAGCGGCAGGATCTCGAAGTCGTCGACGCGCTGGCTGCCCGTGGCCCACACCGGGCGCACGCCCATAAGGGCCATGGCCTGGGCGATGTCATCGCCACCGGTGCGCATGGTGGCCGTGCCCCATACCGACAAGCCCAGCTGGCGCAAGTGGTCACCGTGATCCTGCAAGTGACGCTCAAGGATGAGGTTGGCCGAGGCAAAGCCGATGCGCCAGGCCGTGGCGGTGGGCAGGTTGCGCACGTCCACCGAGAAAAAGTTACGCCCGGTCGGCAGCACGTCCAGGCGGCCACGGCTGGGCGCGCCGCTGGCACCGGCGGGCACGAAACGCCCGGCCAGCGCGGCCAGCAGGCCATCCATTTCGGCTGGGCCACAGGCATCCAGGCGCGGCGCCACGGTGTGGCGCAGGCCATCGAGAATCAGGTCCACGTTCTCCCAGCCGGTACCGGCGGGGTCTGTCAGGGCTTGCTCGATCAATTGCGCCGCATAAAGCTCCAGGCGCTCGCGGGTATCACCCGCCGTGCGCCAGTTGTCGATGCTCACCGCCAGCAGGCAATCGGGCCGCGGGCCTTGCCAGCCATCGCCGAGCACGCAGTCCAGCGGGTCAAAGCCTAGCTGCAGCGCACGCGCCAGGGCGCGGACCAGACTGGCGTGGCCCCCGCGACCATCGCCTCGCGGAATGCGCAGCAAGGCCGCCAGGGTGTCGATGCGCAGGCGCCCGGCCGGTGATTCGCCAAAGATATGCAGGCCGTCGCGGATCTGCGATTCCTTCAAGTCGCACAGGTAGGTATCCAGGCGCGGCAGCCACAGTGCCGCATCGGCGTCGCTGTCCCAGTTGGCGTCCAGTTGCAGCTCACGGTCGATGTGCGCATCGCGCACCAACGCCAGGATCTCGCGCTGCAATTCGCGGGCCCTGCGCGGGTCCAGCAGCTGCGCGTCATAGTATTCGTCGGCCAGGCGCTCCAGATCCCGCAGCGGCCCGTAGGTTTCGGCCCGGGTCAGCGGCGGCATCAGGTGGTCTATGATCACCGCCTGGGTGCGGCGCTTGGCCTGGGCGCCCTCGCCCGGGTCGTTGACAATGAACGGATAGACGTTGGGCATAGGCCCCAGCAATGCGTCCGGCCAGCACTGTTCGGACAGGCCCACGCCCTTGCCCGGCAGCCACTCCAGGTTGCCGTGCTTGCCCACGTGCACCACGGCATCGGCGCCATAGGCATGGCGCAACCAGAAATAGAACGCCAGGTAGCCATGGGGCGGCACCAGGTCGGGGTCGTGGTACACCGCGCTGGGATCCATCTGGTAACCACGGGCCGGCTGGATGCCGACGAACGTCAGGCCGAAACGCAAGCCAGCCACCATCATTCGGCCGCTGCGGCACATGGGGTCGGCACTCGGCTCGCCCCAGCGCTCGCGCACGGCCTGCTGGTTGGCCAGCGGCAGGCGGGCAAACGCGACCAGGTAGTCGTCCATGGCCATGCTCTGGGCACAAGGCCGCAGGTCAAGGCTGTCCAGATCATTGCTGACCCCGCCCAGCAGTGCCTGAATCAGCGCCGTGCCGCTGGCGGGCAGGTCCTGTACCGGGTAGCCCTGCTGTTGCAGCGCGGCCAGGATGTTCAGCGCCGCCGCCGGGGTGTCCAGCCCCACCCCATTGCCGATACGGCCGTCGCGGGTGGGGTAGTTGGCCAGGATCAGGGCAATGCGTTTCTGCCCGTTGGGCAGGCGGGCCAGCTCGCTCCAGCGCCGCGCCAGGTCGGCGACGAAGTCCATGCGCTCGGGGTGGGCGCGGTAACAGACCACGTCGGACTGGCTGCGCTCGCTGCGCCAGGCCAGGTCCTTGAAACTGATGGGGCGGCTGATGATGCGCCCGTCCAGCTCTGGCAGGGCGATATGCATGGCCAGGTCACGGGGGCCCAGGCCTTGCTCGCTGGCTTCCCAGCCAGGCTGGTTGTCCTGCGCGCAGATGGCCTGGATAACCGGAATGTCGCGGCGAAACGGCCGCAGGTGCGGGGCTTCCGGGCTGGACTGGGCAAAACCGGTGGTGTTGAGGATCACCGCCGCGCCCACTTCGTCCAACCAGTCTTCCACCAGACTCAGGCAGCCCGCCTCTTTCAGGCTGGCCACCGCGATGGGCAGCGGGTTGAGCCCGGCCGCTTGCAGGCGCTGGCAGAACACGTCGACAAAAACGGTGTTGGCCGCCTGCAGGTGCGAACGGTAGAAAATCAGCGGCACCACGGCCTGGCCCGGCTGCCAGTCCGTGCGCCAATGGTCCAGCGTGGCGCTGTGCCAGGCCGGATGATAAATAGCGGTGCGCGGCAAGGCCTGGGGCTCGGCCCAGGCATAGTCGCGACCCAGAAAACGGCTGGCCAGGCAGTTGAACAACGACAACGCGTTACCCATACCGCCCTGGCGCAGGAAGTGCCACAGGCGCTCGCCCTCTGCGGCCGCCACGTTGCTCAGGCTGCTGAGCTCGGGGTCGGGCCGGTCGTCGCCGGGCACCAGGATCAGTTGCACGCCGCGCTCGGCCAAGGCCACCAACTGCTCGACGCCATAGCGCCAGTAGCCGATGCCGCCGTGCAGCGAAATCAGGATGACCTTGGCGTGGCGCAGCACCTCGTCGACGTAAAGGTCGACCGAGGCATGGTTCTGTACCTGCATGGGGTTGGCCAGGCGCAGGCTGGGGAAATCCTCCGGCAACTGCGAGGCCGCTTCGGCCAGCAGCGCCAGGTGGGAGTCGCCGCTGCAGAGAATCACCAGCTCGGCCGGTGTCTGGCCCAGGTCGGCGATGCTGTCGTCCGGCACAAAACCGCCGGGCTGGGTTCTCAGCAGGTGCATGGCTTAACCGTTCAGCGCGGCGCGCAGCTGGCTTTCCAGCAAAGCGGCGTCCAGCTCCTGGCCAATCAGCACCAGGCGCGTGCTGCGCACTTCTTCAGCGCCCCAGGCACGGTCGAAATGCTTGTCGAAACGCGTGCCCACACCCTGGATCAGCAGGCGCATCGGCTTGCCCGCAATGGCGGCGAAACCCTTGACGCGCAGGATGCCGTGCTTGACCACCAGGGTGCTCAGGGCATCCAGCAGTTGCGCTTCGGATGCTTGCGGCAGCTCGATGGAGATCGAGTCGAAGGCATCGTGGTCGTGGTCGTCGTGATCATCGTCGTCATGGTGATGATCGTGGTGGGTCAGGCGGCCGTCGATGTGCTCCTCGGATTCAGCGCCCAGGCCCAGCAAGACGTCCAGCGGCAGGCGGCCGCTGCTGGCCTCGATGACTTTTACCGCTGGCGGCAGTTCTTCGGCCACTTCGCGGCGCACGGCAGCCAGGGCTTCAGGGTCGATAAGGTCGGCCTTGTTGAGGATGACCAGGTCGGCGCTGGCCAGTTGGTCGGCGAACAGCTCGTGCAGCGGCGACTCGTGGTCCAGGTTGGGGTCCAGTTTGCGCTGGGCGTCGACCTGGTCCGGGAACGCGGCGAAGGTGCCGGCAGCCACGGCTGGGCTGTCGACCACGGTGATCACCGCGTCGACGGTGCAGGCGCTGCGGATTTCCGGCCACTGGAAGGCTTGCACCAGAGGCTTGGGCAGGGCCAGGCCACTGGTTTCGATGAGAATGTGGTCCAGGTCGCCACGGCGCGCAACCAGTTCGCGCATCACCGGGAAGAATTCTTCCTGCACGGTGCAGCACAGGCAGCCGTTGGCCAGTTCGTAGACGCGGCCGGTGGCCTCTTCTTCGGTGCAGCCGATGGTGCATTGCTTGAGGATTTCGCCGTCGATGCCCAGCTCACCGAACTCGTTGACGATCACCGCGATGCGGCGGCCCTGGGCGTTGTCCAGCATGTGGCGCAGCAAGGTGGTCTTGCCCGAGCCCAGAAAGCCGGTGACGATGGTGACGGGAAGCTTGGCCAGTGTTTTCATCGGATGCCCTTGGCAGGAGGGCGGGCATACGGGACGAGAACCGCGGGTGCCAGGCACGCGGGTGCATTCGCCACCGGATCACCCCGCCCGGTTGAAGTGGAAGTCTGTTTCGAGGCAGGTCTCCTGGCTTGCAGCGTGGCCTGTGGCCGACCCAGGCACCTTCCCGCGCGCGGCGCAGTGGCATTGCCTGGGTGTACACCGCTTACAGTTGCGGGGGCAGCTGCGGCTTGGACCGCATTCCCATCTTGGCTCCGCAGGGCGGAGAACCTCGAAGGTGCAAGGCTACGCAGTGTGGGGGGGAAGGTCAATGGATCGAGCGCCGCCCGCGCGGCGCTTCGCGGGCAGAGCCCGCTCCCAGGTTTGTTTCGGGCCAATTATGTCTGTGAAATCACCGGGTCCGCTTTGTTTGTTCACTGCAAATCTGTGGAGGTGCACAAAGGGCGGCCGAGGTAATCTTACAGACATAATTGGCCCGAAACAGACCTGGGAGCGGGCTCTGCCCGCGAAGCGCCGCGAGAGCGGCGCTCGATTTCGTGAACCCCAGAGTACCCAAGACAAGCACCCCCAGGAACTCCCATGCCCACCCTCTACGCCGGCCTAGGCTGCCAACGCAACTGCCCAATCACCGAGCTAATCACCCTGCTCGACACCACCCTCACCCACCACAACCTCACCTGCGCCGACCTCGCCGGCCTGGCCACCATCGACCTCAAAGCCAACGAACCCGCCCTGATCGAACTGGCCCGTACCCTCAATCTGCCGCTGATCACCTTCAGCGCCGCCCAACTGGCCCCCTTCGAACCCCAACTCAGCCACAAGTCCGCCCTGGCCTTCACCCACACCGGCTGCCACGGCGTGGCCGAAAGCGCTGCCCTGGCGCTCGCCGGGCCAGGCAGTCAACTGCTCGTCCCCCGCCAGAAAAACACCCAGGCCACACTGGCATTGGCACAACAGGGCCCGATTCCCGGATAATCACGGCCAACCCACTTGAATTTCATTCAAGCAGCCACCGTTTTCAGGACTTTTCATGACCGTCTACTTCATCGGCGCCGGCCCCGGCGACCCGGAATTGATCACCATCAAAGGCCAGCGCCTGATTCGCCAATGCCCGGTGATCATCTACGCCGGCTCCCTGGTGCCGACCGCCGTGCTTGAGGGCCATCAGGCCGAACAGGTGGTGAACAGCGCCGAGTTGCACCTGGAACAGATCGTCGAGTTGATGGCCGCCGCCCATGCCCGAGGCCAGGACGTGGCCCGCGTGCACTCCGGCGACCCCAGCCTGTACGGCGCCATCGGCGAGCAGATCCGCTGCCTGCGCGAGCGCGGCATCGGCTTCGAAATGATCCCGGGCGTCACCGCCACCGCGGCCTGTGCCGCGCTACTGGGTGCCGAACTGACCTTGCCAGGGGTGTCGCAGACGGTGATCCTGACCCGCTACGCGGACAAATCTCCCATGCCTGAAGGCGAGGCGCTGCATGACCTGGCGCGGCATGGGGCAACCATGGCCATCCATTTGGGTGTACAGCATTTGCCGAAAATCCTGGTGGAACTGCTGCCCCATTACGGCGCCGATTGCCCCATCGCCGTGATCCACAAGGCCAGCTGGCCGGATCAGGACTGGGTGGTGGGGACATTGGATGATATACAAGCCAAAGTATCGGCCAAGGGCTTCCGGCGCACGGCGCTGATCCTGGTGGGCCGGGTGCTGGGTACAGATAATTTCGGCGAATCGGCGCTGTACCGTGCTGGCCACGCCCACCTGTACCGCCCTTGACGTAACCATCAAGGAACCCTCATGCGCCACATCGCCTGCCTGATCTACCCCCAGGTCATGAGCCTGGACATCACCGGCCCGCTGCAGGTGTTTGCCTCGGCCAATGAAGAGCGCGCGCGCCTGGGCCTGCCGCCCGCCTACGCCCTGCACCTGCTGGGCGAGCAGGCTGGCCCGGTGGTGACGTCGGCAGGCTTTGCCCTGCACGCCGAACAGGCCTGGGCCGAAGTCGACCCGGCCACCCTGGACACGCTGCTGGTTCCCGGTGGCCGTGGCGAAACCGCGCTGTTGGACCATCAACCGTTGCTGCAATGGCTGCGCGAGGCTGAACCGCGCGTCCGGCGCCTGGGCTCGGTGTGCTCGGGCGCGCTGATCCTGGCCCATGCCGGCCTGCTCGACGGCCATTGCGCCACCACTCACTGGGCCGACGTGGCGGCGCTGAAAGCGTTCGCGCGCGTTGACGTGCAAGGCGAGCGACTGCACACCTACTCACCCCAGGCGCCGCATTTATTCACGTCGGCGGGGGTCACGGCAGGTATCGACCTGGCGTTGGCGCTGGTGGAAGACGACCTGGGCCGCCCCGTTGCGCTGGCGGTGGCGCGGCGGCTGGTGATGTTCCTCAAGCGGCCAGGCGACCAGGCGCAATTCAGTGCCCACCTGGCGCCTGAGGCTTCCCGGGCGCCAAGGCTGTCGGCCTTGCTGGAGTGGATACCAGCGAATCTGGGGCAGGACCTGTCGCTGGACACCCTGGCCGACCGCGCCTGCATGGCGCCGCGCAGCCTGTACCGGGTGTTCATGGCCGAACTGGGCACCACCCCGGCCCGCTACGTGGAGCAGGTGCGCCTGGAATCGGCTCGCGCCCTGCTGCATGGCGGCCAGGCCTCGGTGCAAAGCGTGGCGCGGCTGTGCGGCTTCGGCCATCCGGAAAGCCTTCGGCGCAGCTTTCACAAGGCGCTGGGCATCAGCCCGCAGGACTATGCCGAGCGCTTTGGTTGACCTGAATTTTTTTACAGGGGTTTTCGCCGGCAAAAGCTGGCGGCATAAAAAAACGGCGCTCACGGGGCGCCGTTTTTCGGGGTCGCAGCGTACGCCTTAGTAGTAGGCGTTTTCTTTCTGCGAATGGTCGGTCACGTCGCGCACGCCCTTGAGCTCCGGGATACGCTCGAGCAAGGTGCGCTCGATGCCTTCGCGCAAGGTCACGTCCGCCTGGCCGCAGCCCTGGCAGCCGCCACCGAACTGCAGCACGGCCACGCCATCCTCGACCACTTCAATCAACGTGACCTGGCCGCCATGGCTGGCCAGGCCGGGATTGATCTCGGTCTGCAGGTAGTAGTTGATACGCTCGTTGATCGGGCTGTCTTCATTGACCATCGGCACCTTGGCGTTTGGCGCCTTGATGGTCAGCTGGCCGCCCATGCGGTCGGTGGCGTAGTCCACCACGGCATCTTCCAGGAACGGCACGCTGACCGAATCCAGCCAGGCGGTGAAGTTCTTCAGGCCAATGGCCGTGTCTTCCGGTTTTTCCTCGCCCGGCTTGCAGTAGGCAATGCAAGTCTCGGCGTAGCTGGTGCCCGGCTGGGTGATGAAAATGCGAATGCCGATACCCGGGGTGCTCTGCTTTTCCAGCAGATCGGCCAGGTAATCGTGTGCCGCGTCGGTAATCGTTATGGCGCTCATGTAAGTTCCTCACAGACTTGCCCGCAGTTTACGCCAAACCGGGCGCGGCACAAAGTCCCAGTATTTTTGTCAGGATATGGAGCGTTCGGTCACTGGCGCCAAACGCGCCTCCGCCCAGCCCTTCATGCGCCGGTACAAACGGGTTTCGATCCACACGTAACTGGCCCAGGACATCAGCGCAATGACCGGCACGCACACGGCGAACACCAGGTAGGGGTTGATATTCAGCCGCTCGCTGGCGAACCAGCCGGTATACAGCACCAGCACATGGATCAGGTACACCGAATAGGAGCAGTCGCCGAGGGTCTTGAGCAGGCGATTGCCCTTGAACCACGGTTCCATGGCCACGCAGCTCAACACAATCAACGCACTGGGCACGCCCCAGTTGAGCAGGCGATCGCTGGCCGGCAGGTTGTAAATCGCCACCAGGGACGCGGCGATGACCACCAGAGGCACCCACAGGGCCCGGGGGATCCAACCGCGGCGATAAGCCCAGCCGATGCCGATACCCAACAGGAACTCGTAGATGATGTTGTTGGCGTAGAAGCGGCTGAGCACACCGTAATGGCTGACCATCTCGCACACCGCGAACAGGGCCAGGCCTACGACTAAAGGACGATGCCGCTTGGGCACCACGAATACCAGCGAGAACATCAGATAAAAGAACATCTCATAATTCAGCGTCCAACCCACGTTCAAAGTGGGGTACAGGCCATAGCCACCAGGGTTTTCCGAGGGGATGAACAGCAGCGACAGAATGAAATGCGGCAGGTCCACCACTTGGTGCGGCATCTGCTGGCCGACGGCGACGATCATCAGGCCCATCAGCAGGGTGTAGAACCAGTAGGCGGGCACGATGCGGATGGCACGGTTGAGCAGGAAACGCCCCGCGGGCATGTCCTTATCCTGGGTGGAGAGGTAAATCACCAGCCCGCTGATGACGAAGAAAATATCCACGCCCACAGCGCCGCGATCAACGAAGAATTGGCCGATGGGGCCGCTGGCATGGAAGTCGAAAAAGATCTGCATGAAGTGATGGCAGACAACCGTCCAGGCTGCCAGGGCCCGGAGGGCTTGAAGCGAAATCAGCATTGTTTACCGCCTTTTCTGAAATCTGACCGTGCGCACTTTCGGTGCACTCTCACAGGGTCCGACTGCAAAAAAGGGGCAAAGGTCATCCTGATTGACGGGCGGTTCACGCACACCCACCGAAGCTCAGGGGTTACAGGTTCTCATACCGATTCATGTCCAGAACCCCCGCCTCTTGCGGATCGGTCTCCTGGATGTAGCGCGTCAAGTCATGGAAGAAATCCCAGAACTGCGGGTTGGTGCGCCGCACGCCCCAGCGCTGGACGATCTTGTCGAAGCTGGCCTGGTCTTTCGAGGCCTGCATGGCGTCGACGAACTGCGGCACTTCATCGGCGGGGATATTGAACATGAAGTTGGGGTAGCTGCTGAGCACGCCCGGCCACAGAGTCAGGCTGTCCAGCCCCGGAATGTAGCGGTAGGCCTCGCCCAGCAGGAACGCCACGTTGGTGTGCGCGCGGTTGCGCAGCAGGCTGTAGACCATGCGCCCGCTCTTGCCCTGGATACGCAGCATGGTGGCTTCGGGCATGTGGTCGATGACCGGCAGCCCGGCTTCTGGCCGCGACACCAGACGGCTGAGCGACTGCTCGACGTTCTTGAATTCCTCGCTGATGCCGTCTCGCGAGCAATAGGCGCCGGTGCAACGGTTGATCGGATCGGGGCTGGCGTTCAGCGTGCCCGCGCGCTGGATCAACTTGAGGCCGAAATCGCGCTTTGGGTCGTGCTCGTTTAGCACCAGGCCGCTGGGCGTACTGGTATCGATGCTCTGGTAATCCAGCCACATCTTTACCTTGCCGCTGTTCTGGTACCAACTGTCGAGGATCTTGCCGCGCTTATCAGCGGGCATCAGGCGCAGGAAGTTGATTTCCGCACCATTTCGGATCAGGTCGAAGTACAAGCGTGTCTGCGCCTGGTGCGCAACGTTGCCATAGACATCGAAGTTCACCGCCAACTGGTAATAGGTGCGCTCCAGCAGCGGATAGTCGAACAGCCACATCGTGGTGGGCACGTCGCCGATCAGGCCCTTGGTCACCGAGGCGCTGTCGAAGTGACGGAAAACGCTCAGCAGCGCGTTGTCGTTACCGGCCCACAGGGTGGCCCAGCTGGCCGGTGGCATGTCGGCGTAGGCGTCGCGACGCAGGTCTTCATAGGCATTGCGCTTGTCGCGGTAGGACAGCCACAGCGACAGGATGCTGCCGACGTTGTCGTCCTGGCCGGGCATGGCCAGCAGCGGCGTGGCCTTGGCCCGGTAGGCCGCGTCGGTGATGTAGCGATCGTGGGCCGGCTCCTGGAAAAACGCCCAGAAATGGTCGCGGATCACGTCGGTCGCAATCTGCCCGCGGCACACCGGCCCGCGGATAAAGGTGCGCACGAAGTACTCGGCGTTATCGAGCATGAACTGGTAGCGGGCGACCGCCGGGATCTGCTGGAAAGTCTCGAACGGGTTGGCCCGGTGTTGCGGGCCGTAGCCGGGCAACGAGGTGGCGTGCCAGTCGCCGCTGTAGAACAGCTGCTTGACGCGCTTGAGCTTGTCCGGCCCCATCGGGTAGGTGATGTGGGTCTTGTGCACGATCACGCCCTGCACCGCCATCAGCCGGTAATAGAACACCGAGCCGGGGTCATCGTCGGGGCGCCGCGTGGCGATCAGGTCGATGGGCCGGCCGCTGGGCGTGCGCGAACGGACCCACTGGAAGAAGTGACCCGGCTCACCGCCTACAAAATAGATGTGCGCCAGGAACAAGTGCTCGTACAGCCAGCGCGCCACCAGCGCCTCGGTGGAGCCGGGACGGTTGAGCAGCGCTTCCCATTCGGCGGTCTGCGCAGCTTCCCTGGGGCTGGCCTTGACGGCCTGCTGGTCCACCGGCGCACCGGCGGCGATCCAGCGGCGCACGGTGACGTACTGGGCATCGGTGAGGCCGGTCACGCCCAGGGGCATGCCTTCGTGCACATGGGCCGCCGCATAGGCGTCGAATTCGCCGGGCATGGGGCACATGTTGGTACGGTTCAGGCCCAGCATGATGTTGTCCGGCAGCTTGGAGTTGGGCGCCAGCGGGTTGTTGTGCCCCAGCTCCAGCATGCGCGCCATCAGCGCAGCCTGGCTGCCCTGGGCGTCGAGCACTGAGTAGAAGCCCTTGCGGCGCCATTCATCCTGGCCCTGGGCGTCGTAGAAAATGCGCGTGGGCGCCACGGCTGTGCTGCGGTCGCCCTGGTACACCGGGACCTTGCTGGCGCCACGGGTAGCGCCCTCGGCGCTGCCCAGGTTGAGCTGGCAAGCAGCGTCGTTGCAGGCATGGCAGGCCACGCACTTCTCGGTGAGAATCGGCTGGATGTCACGGGTATAGGAAATCGCCGCGCTGGCGACAGGGTCTTGCGCGTGCGCAGTCAGGCAGGCAAACAGCATGACGGCGGCAGCAACGAAACGACGCAGCATGGGGCGGGGTCCTGAGTGTATTGAGCTGTGGCAATTCTACCGGTAGCGAGCCTCCTTAAACATGAATGAAATTCATGTAAAAGGTACAAGCGTTTAAAAGCGCGCAGGTTTGGTATTATTTGCCGTCTTCAATATTCGCTTTCATTCTGATTTTGTCCCGACAGGTAGCCCGATGTCTGACCGCAGCGCTCGTCTCCAAGCACTTCAGCAAGCCCTCAAAGAGCGCATTCTGATTCTCGATGGCGGCATGGGTACTATGATCCAGAGCTACCGCCTGGAGGAATCCGACTATCGTGGCACACGCTTCGCCGACTGGCCCAGCGACGTCAAGGGCAACAACGACCTGCTGCTGCTCAGCCGCCCGGACATCATCGCGGCCATCGAAAAGCAATACCTGGATGCCGGTGCCGACATCCTGGAAACCAACACCTTCAATGCCACCCAGGTGTCCCAGGCCGACTACGGCATGGAGGCGCTGGTGTACGAGCTGAACGTGGAAGGGGCGCGCATCGCCCGTGCAGTGGCCGACGCCAAGACCCGCGAAACCCCCGACCGCCCACGCTTCGTGGCCGGGGTGCTGGGCCCTACCAGCCGCACCTGCTCGATTTCCCCGGACGTGAATGACCCCGGCTACCGCAACGTAACCTTCGACGAGCTGGTGGAAAACTACACCGAGGCCACCGAAGGCCTGATTGAGGGCGGCGCCGACCTGATCCTGATCGAGACCATTTTCGACACCCTCAACGCCAAGGCGGCTATCTTCGCCGTGCAGGGCGTGTTCGAGAAAATCGGCTATACGCTGCCGATCATGATCTCCGGCACCATCACCGACGCTTCCGGCCGGACCCTGTCGGGCCAGACCACCGAAGCCTTCTGGAACTCGGTGCGCCACGCCAACCCGATCTCGGTGGGCCTGAACTGCGCGCTGGGCGCCAAGGACCTGCGCCCGTATCTGGAAGAGCTGTCCACCAAGGCCGGCACCCACGTATCCGCGCACCCCAACGCCGGCCTGCCGAACGCCTTCGGCGAGTACGACGAGACCCCGGCCGAGATGGCCGTGGTGGTGGAAGAGTTCGCCGCCAGCGGTTTCCTGAACATTATCGGCGGTTGCTGCGGCACCACCCCGGGCCACATCCAGGCCATTGCCGAGGCCGTGGCCAAGCACAAGCCGCGGGCCATTCCAGACATCCCGCGGGCCTGCCGCCTGTCGGGCCTGGAACCCTTCACCATCGATCGCAACTCGCTGTTCGTCAACGTCGGCGAGCGCACCAACATCACCGGCTCCGCCAAGTTCGCCCGCCTGATCCGCGAAGAGAACTACACCGAAGCGCTGGAAGTAGCCCTGCAACAGGTTGAAGCCGGCGCCCAGGTGATCGACATCAACATGGACGAGGGCATGCTGGACTCGAAGAAGGCCATGGTCACCTTCCTGAATATGATCGCCGGCGAGCCGGACATCTCCCGCGTGCCGATCATGATCGACTCCTCCAAGTGGGAAGTGATCGAGGCCGGCCTCAAGTGCATCCAGGGCAAGGGCATCGTCAACTCCATCAGCATGAAGGAAGGCGTTGACGCCTTCATTCATCACGCCAAGTTGTGCAAGCGCTACGGCGCCGCCGTGGTGGTGATGGCCTTCGACGAAGCCGGCCAGGCCGACACCGAGGCGCGCAAGAAGGAAATCTGCAAGCGCAGCTACGACATCCTGGTGGACGTGGTGGGCTTCCCGCCGGAAGACATCATCTTCGACCCGAACATCTTCGCCGTGGCCACCGGCATTGAAGAACACAACAACTACGCCGTCGACTTCATCAACGCCTGCGCCTTCATCCGTGACGAGCTGCCCTATGCCCTGAGCAGCGGCGGCGTGTCCAACGTGTCGTTCTCGTTCCGTGGCAACAACCCGGTGCGCGAGGCCATCCACTCGGTGTTCCTGCTGTACGCGATCCGCAACGGCCTGACCATGGGTATCGTCAACGCCGGCCAGCTGGAAATCTACGACCAGATTCCGCAGGAACTGCGCGACGCGGTGGAAGACGTGGTGCTCAACCGCACCCCGGAAGGCACCGACGCCCTACTGGCCATTGCCGACAAGTACAAGGGCGACGGCAGCGTCAAGGAAGCCGAAACCGAAGAGTGGCGTACCTGGGAGGTTAACAAGCGCCTTGAGCATGCACTGGTCAAGGGCATCACCTCGCACATCGTCGAAGACACCGAAGAGTCGCGGCAGTCGTTCAAGCGCCCTATCGAGGTGATCGAAGGCCCGCTGATGTCGGGCATGAACATCGTGGGCGACCTGTTCGGCTCGGGCAAGATGTTCCTGCCCCAGGTGGTGAAGTCCGCCCGCGTGATGAAACAGGCCGTGGCACACCTCATCCCCTTCATCGAAGAGGAAAAGGGCGACAAGCCGCAAGCCAAGGGCAAGATCCTGATGGCCACGGTGAAGGGCGACGTGCACGACATCGGCAAGAACATCGTCGGCGTGGTGCTGGGCTGCAACGGCTATGACATCGTCGACCTGGGCGTGATGGTGCCGGCCGAGCGCATTTTGCAGGTGGCCAAGGAAGAGAAGTGCGACATCATCGGCCTGTCCGGGCTGATCACGCCGTCGCTGGACGAAATGGTCCACGTGGCCCGCGAGATGCAGCGCCAGGGCTTCCACCTGCCGTTGATGATCGGTGGTGCCACCACCTCCAAGGCGCACACGGCGGTGAAGATCGAGCCCAAGTACAGCAACGACGCCGTGGTCTACGTCACCGACGCCTCGCGCGCCGTGGGCGTGGCCACTCAGTTGCTGTCCAAGGAACTCAAGCCTGGCTTCGTAGAGCGTACGCGCCTGGACTACATCGACGTGCGTGAGCGCACCGCCAACCGCAGCGCCCGTACCGAGCGCCTGAGCTACGAGAAGGCCATCGCCGCCAAGGCCACCTTCGACTGGAACAGCTACGCACCGGCGGAACCAACCTTCACCGGCGCCAAGGTGCTGGACAACATCGACCTCAACGTTCTGGCCGAGTACATCGACTGGACGCCGTTCTTCATTTCCTGGGACCTGGCCGGCAAGTTTCCGCGCATCCTCACCGATGAAGTGGTGGGTGAAGCCGCCACGGCGCTGTACGAAGACGCCAAGGCGATGCTGCGCAAATTGATCGACGAGAAGCTGATCAGCGCCCGCGCAGTATTCGGTTTCTGGCCGGCCAACCAGGTGAACCATGACGACATCGAGGTGTATGCCGACGACGGTCGCCCGCTGGCGCGCCTGCACCACCTGCGTCAGCAGACCATCAAGCCCGACGGCAAGCCCAACTTCTCCCTGGCCGACTTCGTCGCGCCTAAAGACAGCGGCGTGACCGATTACGTGGGCGGCTTCATCACCACCGCCGGCATCGGTGCCGAGGAAGTGGCCAAGGCCTACCAGGACGCGGGCGATGACTACAACTCGATCATGGTCAAGGCCCTGGCCGATCGCCTGGCCGAGGCCTGCGCCGAGTGGCTGCACCAGCAGGTGCGCAAGGAGCACTGGGGCTACGACAAGGATGAGGCGCTGGACAACGAAGCGCTGATCAAGGAGCAGTACAAAGGCATCCGTCCTGCCCCCGGCTACCCGGCCTGCCCGGACCACACCGAGAAAGGCACGCTGTTCGAACTGCTGGACCACAACGGCCAGAGCGGCGTGACCCTGACCGAGCACTACGCCATGTTCCCGGCGGCAGCCGTCAGCGGTTGGTACTTCGCCCACCCGCAGGCGCAGTACTTTGCCGTGGGCAAGGTGGACAAGGACCAGGTGGCGTCCTACAGCGAGCGCAAACGTCAAGACCTGACCATCAGCGAACGCTGGCTGGCGCCCAACCTGGGCTACGACGCCTGACACACCGCCTCGCCTGTGACGCAGCCTTCGGCAGCTACACCGCTCCCACATAGACAGTTGCTGCTACGAAACATCTGCAGCAGCTGCCGCCAGGCTGCATCACCGGCGACGCAATGCCGATACTGGCCGCCTAAACTTATGTTTAGGTGCCTGCGAAATGCCTGTAAGGCGCCCTGCCTCACGATGAGCACTCTCATCGACCGAGGTTCCCCTCATGCCCACCTACAGCCTTGTGCTGGTCAACTACAAGACCCTCGACCTGACCCGTACCTGCCTTGAACGGTTGCGCGCCGGCGTGGGCGACACGCCGGTGCCCGTGTACGTGGTGGACAATCACTCGTGCGACGCCAGCACCGACTACCTGCGCAGCCTGGACTGGATCACCCTGATCGAGCGCTACACGCCGATGAAGGAAGCCGGCCACTTGGCCCACGGCCGTGCCCTGGACCTTGCCTTGGAACGCATCGACACCGACTACGTGTTCCTGCTGCACACCGACACCTTCATCCATGACTTCCGCGTGTTCGAACGCATGATGTCGCGCTGTGCCGGCCCGCAGACAACCGCCGCGGTGGGCTGCCTGGAACAACTGGACCGCGGCGCATTGCGCACCGGTTGGCGGCTGGCCTCGCGTTTCTGCAAGCACTACACCCGCCGCGGCCTCAGGGCGCTGGGCTACAAGGCACGCGAGCCCAAGCCCTGGCGCGAAGAGCACCTGAAAAGTTTCTGCACCCTATGGGACGTACGCTTGATCAGGCAGCATGGCCTGCGCCTGCAACTGGACCAGCGCAACCCCGGCTACGCCTTGCAAGAGCGCATGGCCGCCCTGGGGTACCGGATCGACTGCGTATCACCTGCCTGGCTGTTCCGCTTCCTGGACCACGTGCAGGGTGGCACCGTGGCCGCCCGGGGCGGCTATGCCAGCGACCACCGCCGCACACGTGAGTACCAGCAGCGGCTGTCGGGCCTCTGACCCAGCAGCTACGCTTGCTGCATCACCTGCCGGGATGCACACCATGGCCGAGCCCAAGCCCCCCACCCTCTGGCAAATGCTGCACAGCATCATCGCGGCGGCCTTCGGTGTGCAAAGCCAGAAGAATCGCGAGCGCGACTTCACCCACGGCAAGCCCGTGCACTTCGTGGTACTGGGCATTGTGTGCACGGTGGTGTTTGCGTTGGGGTTGTTTGGGGTGGTGAAGGTGGTGGTCTGGTTGGTTTTGTGAGGGTTGGGGTGGGTTTGGGGTGCCTGTCGTTGGCTTTTGTGGTGTTCATGACATCGTGCGCCGCCTGCGCGGCACTCGATCTCCAGAGCGCTGAAGGCCCTAAGCCATGCACCCCGCCCCCACCCTACTGATGACTCACCCAGAATACGGCGGCAGAAACAACAAGAATAATCAAAAACAGAATCGCCCAAGCGTCGACGCTGCTATCGGGTTTGCGGCTTTTCACGGGGTTGCTCATGGTGCGTTCGCCTCTTTATGGTTTTTATCAGGACGCACTCCCAGTAAAGTTCAGCCATGCCCCCTCGGCAAGTAGGGACTTGAGACTAAAGTACTAAGGTTAGTACTTTTGGTTCTTTCCTTATATTCAAACATCACTTTTGCGCATAACCCTAAACTGGTATCTTTTGTCGGCTCCGCTGGGAGTGCGCGGCCGTGCGCGCAGATTTGCTGTAAGCAGCCTGAGAACAGGACACCTATGTACGTTTACGACGAGTACGATCAACGGATCATCGAGGACCGCGTCAAGCAGTTCCGTGACCAGACCCGACGCTACCTGGCCGGGGAGCTCAGCGAAGAAGAGTTCCGCCCGCTGCGCCTGCAAAATGGCCTCTACATCCAACGCTTCGCGCCGATGCTGCGGGTTGCCGTGCCTTATGGCCAGCTGACTTCGCGCCAGACGCGGATGATGGCCAAGATCGCCCGCGATTTCGACAAGGGCTATGCCCACATCAGTACTCGCCAGAACGTGCAGTTCAACTGGCCGGCCGTGGAAGACATCCCCGACATCCTGGCTGAACTGGCCACGGTGCAGATGCATGCCATCCAGACCAGTGGCAACTGCCTGCGCAACGTCACCACCGACCAGTTCGCCGGCGTTGCCGCGGACGAAGTCATCGACCCGCGCCCCTGGTGTGAAATCGTGCGTCAGTGGACCACCTTCCACCCCGAATTCGCTTACCTGCCGCGCAAGTTCAAGATTGCCGTCAATGGCGCCAGCACCGACCGTGCGGCCATTGAAGTGCACGACATCGGCCTTGAGCCGGTGTACAACGCCGCTGGTGAACTGGGCTTCCGCGTGCTGGTGGGTGGCGGCCTGGGCCGTACGCCGGTGGTGGGTTCGTTCATCAACGAATTCCTGCCGTGGCAAGACCTGCTCAGCTACCTGGATGCCATCCTGCGCGTGTACAACCGCTATGGCCGCCGGGACAACAAGTACAAGGCGCGCATCAAGATCCTGGTCAAGGCCCTCACCCCTGAGGTTTTCGCCCAGAAAGTCGATGCCGAAATGGAACACTTGCGCGGCGGCAGCACCACGCTGACCGAAGCCGAGCTTGAGCGCGTAGCCAAGCACTTCGTGGACCCCGAGTACAAAGCCCTGGCCGACTTCAGCGCCGAGCTGAACGCGCTGGATGCCGAGCACGCCGGTTTCGCCCGCTGGCGTACCCGCAACACCCTGGCGCACAAGAAACCAGGCTACGTGGCCGTGACCCTGTCGCTGAAACCGACCGGCGTTGCCCCTGGCGACCTGACCGACAAGCAATTGGACGCCGTCGCCGACCTGGCCGACCGCTACAGCTTCGGCCAGCTGCGCACCTCCCACGAGCAGAACATCATTCTGGCCGACGTCGAGCAGAGCCGCTTGCACGCCCTGTGGCTGGAACTGCGCGAAGGCGGTTTCGCCACGCCGAACATCGGCCTGCTCACCGACATCATCTGCTGCCCCGGCGGTGATTTCTGCTCGCTGGCCAACGCCAAGTCGATCCCGATCGCCGAATCCATCCAGCGCCGCTTCGACGACCTGGACTACCTGTTCGACATCGGCGAGCTGGACCTGAACATTTCCGGCTGCATGAACGCCTGTGGTCACCACCACGTGGGCCACATCGGCATTCTGGGCGTGGACAAGAAGGGCGAAGAGTTCTACCAGGTGTCCCTGGGTGGCAGCGCCAGCCGCGACGCCAGCCTGGGCAAGATCCTCGGCCCTTCGTTCGCCCAGGAAGCCATGCCGGACGTGATCAGCAAGCTGATCGACGTCTACGTTGAACAGCGCACCGAAGATGAACGTTTCATCGACACCTACCAGCGCATCGGTATCGATCTCTTCAAGGAGCGCGTCTATGCAGCGAATCATTAAGAACAACGAAGTCGTCGACGAAACCTGGCACCTGCTGCCCAAGGACGCGACCCTGGACGGCATCAGCAATTGTGATGACCTGATCGTGCCCCTGGCCCTGTGGCGCGAGCACGGCCACGCCCTGCAAGCCCGTGACGGCGGCCTGGGCGTGTGGCTGGACAGCGACGAGGAAGCCGAGGAAATCGGTGAAGACGTCAGCAAGTTCCAGGTCATTGCCTTGAACTTCCCGGCCTTCACCGATGGGCGCAACTACTCCAATGCGCGCCTGCTGCGTGACCGCTACGGCTTCAAGGGCGAGCTGCGCGCCATTGGTGACGTGCTGCGCGACCAGTTGTTCTACCTGCACCGCTGCGGTTTCGATGCCTTCGCCCTGCGCGCCGACAAAGACCCGTACGAAGCCCTTGAAAGCCTGAAGGACTTCTCGGTGAGCTACCAGGCCGCCACCGACGAACCGCTGCCGCTGTTCCGTCGCCGCTGACCGCTGTAAGGCGTGCCCGCAACGGGCACGCCCTGCTGCACTTCACGCTGCCTCATCATCCCCCAACACCGGCGCCGACAGCCCCTCAAGCAGGCTGCGCTCGGCTTCGTGCTGGGCGCTGTCCAGTCGCTGGCGCGCCGCCTCGGACTCCTCCTCGGTCAATACCACGCGCTGCGGCACGCCCTCGCGCTGCCACGCGTGCTCGGGGAAAAACGTTTCCAACGGGCGCAGCACGTCCGCCGGCACGGGCTCGAGTTCGCCATCGGCGTCCTGCAACGCCAGCAGGTATGCGTGGCCGGCGTACCAGTGCTCACGCAAGGCCTGGAAGCGCACCTGCCAATGCCGTTGCACGCAGTGTACCCACCATGCCTGCCCCAGGATCCACGCACGCCGGGCGTGCGGGGTGTCGGCGTTGTTGACAGCTTCCGTCACCCGCTCCCGTATGGTCTCGGACATGGCTTGGAAATAGCGCATGTGCTGTGCTTGTGGTGGCAGGTCCAGCCGTTGCGCCAAATCTATACGCAAGCGCAGGCGAATTTCGGCCTCGTCGGGCACGTCCACCAGGCTTGCGCTATCACCCTCATCCATGGCCGCCAGGGCCGGGGCGCCGTGTTCATCGGCGGGGGTCAACGCGGCCAATTCCTGCGCGGTGGCGGCCCGCGCCACGGCGTCGGGGAACAGTACCTGGCGGCGGGTAACGCGTGCGTTGTACAGGCGCCCCGCCACCTCATCCAGCAGGTGCTCGCGATAGAACCTGCGCCCCAGCTGGGCCAGCCGCCCGAGATCGCCATCGGCGGCTGCCTGCTGAGCCACATCGTAGACCTGGACCAGGGTTTCGCAGCGGCGCAGGAACAACTGCACACCATCACCGCAGGTCGTCATCACCTCCTCGCCCACGTCGAACAATTGGTTGCGCAGCGCCGCTCGATCCACGGCGGCTTCACCCTCCGGTTCGTCGTCCAGGGCGTTGAGCAATTGCTGGATACGCACCCGCCCGGCCTGGCGGTCGGCGCGGTAGTCCTGGGTTTCTACCGATCGGTCCAATGCCGTCATGAAAAACCGCGCCTCAGGCTGCTCACGCAGGGCTTCGGCGCGCAAGCGCACCTGCGCCGTGCTGCCCTGCAACCAATCGGCCAGAACCTGCCCGTGCGCCTCGACAGGCTCAACGTCCACAGCCAGCAGGCGATCCAGGCTAGCCTCGCTCAACGCTTCGCGACTGATGCGCAGGGTGGGCACATTCCGCGCCCCGGCTGCAAACATGGATAAACCGCGGAGCACCGGCACCTCGGCGATGGGGTTTTGCGTCAACAACACCGTGTTCAGGTAGAGCGGCTGTGCCGCCATCAACTCGGTCAGGCCCGCAGGCCAGCCGGTCAACCGGCAACGGCTGAGGTCGACGCTGATCAGCCGCGTGAACGGGCTCAGGTCCAGCGACTCCCCCAGGGGGTTGTCGGCCAGGTCCATCCAGCGCAGGTCATGCAGCTGCGCCAACAACTGCCCGCGCGCGGCGCTCATCACCAGGCCGGTGTTGCGCAACCACAGGTATTGCAGGCGGCTCAGGCTGGCAACGCCCACCAGCGTCTGATCGCTGAGCGCCTGCGCAGTACCGGACAGCGCCAGGTCGCGCAGCGACGGCAGCCGTGCCAGCTGCGCGAACGCACCCGGCGGAATCTCCAGCGGCATGTTTTGTACATCCAGTGACTCCAGGCTGGAGAGCCCGGCCAGGCTGCGAAACATATCGTCGCTGGCGAGCAATTGATTGGCGCCCAGATGCAGGTCGCGCAGCATGGGCAGGGTGGCGACCGCTTCGGGAATGGTCAGCAGGCCATTGCGGCACATGTCCACGCCACGCAAGCTGGTGAATGCACGCAGGAACGGCGAAGGGTCGTGATTCGTGCCCACGCCATCCAGTACCAACTGCTGCACGTGGCTGAAATCAGCCGTCAATGCAGGCAGTTGCCCCAGCGGCAGATCACTCAGGTCAAGCTCATAGCCGCTCACCTGGTCGTCCTCATAATTGATATGGCCGGGGTCGCGCTGCCACACCGCCAATATCCGCTCCATGGCCTCGATACGCGCCTCGCGCTGTACATCCTCGGCCAACCCGCCCCCTTGCTCACCCACCCAGGCATCCAGGTCGGCTGTCAATTGTTGATGCTGAAGTTGCACGGCAGCGAAATTGCCCACCTGCTCGGGCCCCTCCCCCAATTGCGCCAACAGCGCCTCCAGCTCAGCGTCATCCACCCGCGGATAAAGCTCGCTCAAGCGCTCGCGCAGGGGCACGCCGGCACCGCCGGGACGACCGCTGAGCGGGTAACCCCAATGGCCGTTCGGTTGACGCTGGGGCAAGCGAAACCGTCCTGAGACCGGCGCCTGGCCAATCAGCTGCGCGGCCCGCGCAGGGTTCTCGATGGCGAGGCGTACCAGGGTGGCAACAGAGGGCGAAGCATCAGGGGCCTGGGACAACAGGCCCTTACGCAACCGGCGCGTCTGTGGCCACGCGCTGTCCGGCAACGCCAGCCCGGTGATGGCCCGGTTCAAGCGCCAGGCCCGCAACGCACCATGCGCCCGTTCGGCCAGCCGCAACGGCAGGCGCCCCGTACGCTGAAGGTACTGGCGTTCAGCCCTGTTGGCTGTGGCCAGCACCGCGTCGGCCAATGCTGGCGGCAGGCCGGGGAAATCACGGTTCAAGGCCATGGCCCCAGGGTTGACCGCCACGGCGGGCCACGTGCCGCGCCGCTGTGCAAATGCGGCGGCGCGCTCGGGCGCTGGCAAGCCCATGACCTCGGCCTGAGCGCGAAAGTCGGCCAGGCTGGCGAGCAGTAGTGCCGGCAAGGGCCTGTTGCGCACGTGCAGCGCTTGCACCTGGGCCTCGCTCAGCCCGCTGGCCAAACGAGCAACGTCCAGGCTGAAATCATCCAGTCCGAAAGTGGCAGGCCCCAGCCGGCGCATGGCCTGGCGAGCGCCCCACTGATGGGTTAATTCGTGAGCCCCGCGCCAGGCGCCCTGGCCGTTGTGGCGCAGCGGCACACGCACGCCTTTACCGTCCGGGTGCTCAATGAACCAGGCCGTCTTGGCGGCGTCGTAGCCTTGGCGGTAGAGCTTGCCGTCCATGCGGATGTACCACTGCCCGCCTCGCTGATACTGACCTTGAGGGTTGGCCGTGGCATCGGCCGGTAAATCGTCAGCCACGCTGAAGGCAGCCAGGTCGACATTCCACAACCGCTGGCGCCCCTGGCGATCCATCACCGGGAGCATGCCCTCGACAAATGGCGAGCGCTCCACGGCCACGTGCACGGCCGAGCCGGCCGCCAACAGGGCCAGGTTGTCGGCCACGGAGAAAAAGTGCCCCACCGCCTCCTGTTTCTGGCCATGGGTCCAGTCATCTACCCCTACAAACGTCTCCCCTAGCAATTGCGCCACCCCCACCACCGCCATCAACACCCCTACACTGGGCACAATGAACCCGGCCACATTGAGCACATCCAGCCCCAGCGCCAGCATCTGTTGCAAGCGCCGGTCGCGGGTCTTGCGGTCTTCATCGTCGGTCGGCACCACGCACCAGCGCGCATCGCCCAGCACGGTGGCCAGCATGTCCAGGCGCAGTTGCTCCACCAGCCCGGTGGCCAGCGCGTCCGCGCGCACGCCGATGTCGGCGTCGGGGTCGTCTTCCCGAGGCTTGGGGAACAGCAGGCTGAACGGTTGCGGGCTAAGCGTGTTGAGCAGCCGGGCAAAAAACTCGCCACGCTCGGCGCAAGGCACGAAACGCTGGAAAAAGGCCTGAAAACCACGGTCCCGCAGACGCTGGCGCAGGGCAATGGCCATCGCGGCGAAACTGTCGAACTGCTTGAGCGGCTCCGCTTCAGCGCCAGGCAGGTACAGCACGCAGGGGCCTTCGGGATCGGCCTGGGAGCGCACCAGCACTGCCCCCGCCAACGGCGTTCCACTGTGCACCCAGGTGACCAACGCGCGAAGCCGGCAGACCTGGACGGCACCTCCCTGCCAGGACGGCGCAATACCCTCGCCGAGCAATGCTTCGAGCAGGGCAGCGGTGCTTGTATCGATGGCACCTTTGATCTGCGCGCAGTTGACCTGCACCAGCAGCGCATCGGCAATCTGGCGCCTGATACTGTCTTGGGGCCAAGCGCCCAGAACGCTGCTGGGCGCTGGCGCCAGCACCGCTTGCAGGTGGGCCTGATACTGCCCACCCATATCGAGTTCGCGGCACAAAGCGGCAAACGCCTGAGGCGTGATGGGCAACACGGCGCGCGGGTCGTATCGATACCCCAGCACCGGGCCCAACACCAAGCGGTACTCACCCACCGGAAGAATCAAGGTCTGGGGGGCAAAGTCTTCCTGGGCCTCGAAATTGCCCATGGCCGCCTCCAGCAACGTTTGCCGATGCGGCTGACGCCGCCGCCCCTCCAGCGAGTAGTGGTAATCCACCCGCACCCATTCGGTGGCGTAGACGTCTACCTCCAGGTTGAAGCGACGGACCAGCGCTTGCACCAGCAGGGGTTCGCAGAACTGCGCCGGGGTGAGCAAGCGTCGGTGGATGCTCGCGCCACGGGCAGCACTGCGCAGGTGGGCCAGCAGCCGCTCACGGTAATGGGCCCGTTGCGCCACGCTGGCCGCCGTCAGCCAGGCGGGCACCTGTTCGGCCAGTTGTCGCGTGTTGAAAGGCAAGCTCTGAAAGGCGGGAATACTCATGAAAACACTCCACTGAAGGCGCAGCGAACGTGCTGCGCCGCCAGTGGAACGCCTGACGCGCACGACCCGGTGTTACATAGCGCTAGAACGGCTGGGCGCGGAACTGTGCCTCGGTTTGCTGCCGCACAATGCCCAGTTGCGCGGCATCGCGCTGGCGGGCGATCCAGTCGTACAGCGCTTTGATCACCCCGTCAGTGAGCACCACCGGTCCGTCGCGCCAGGCGATGGGCGCCGCCAGCGCCTGGCTGTGAAACTGACCCAGTTGGGCCAGGGCCGCGTCCAGCCGCTCGGCGGGCGCCAGTGTGAACGGTCGCGTGCCGGCAATGGCGTCCTCGAACACATCGAGCACGTCACGCCACAGGGCCTCTTGCGCCGCAAACGCGTCGGGCACCACCTTGCGCCAGTACAGGCGCCAGAACGGTTGCTCCACCAACCAGGCCTGCAAGCGCGCGGCGGTCAGGTCACTGCGCACGGCCGCCGCTACTCGCTGCACGGTGGCCGAGCTGACTTCCTCGCCGTAGCGCATGGCCGGCTGCGAACGCAGGTCCAATTCACGCTGCAAGCGGGTGCGCAGCACCAGACGAATTTCCACCTCATCCGGGGCGGTGGGCAGCAGGTCCACGTCCTCGATATCATCGAGCGGGTGCAAGGGCGATGGCGTGCGGTTACCCAACAACGCGTCGCGGCGCACCTCACGCGCGCGACTGATGGCAACACCGTACTCGTCCACCAGTTGCGCACTCAGCAACTGCCTGCCCAGGGACCTGAGCGGCATAAACATATCGCGCGCGCCGCGCTGGGCCGACGAGGCGGCCTGCCAGGCCGCAACCGTGACGTCGAAGCGGTCGAGCAAGGTGCTGATCCCGTCGCCGCAGGTATCTTCAATCTCTTGCGCTTGTTCGAACAACTGCGCCCGCAAGTCGACGATGCCCAGCCCGTCGCCCGCCACCCCCTCACCGGGCACCACCTGCTGCACAATGGCCCACAAGCGTTGCCGAGCCCGAACCGGGTCTACGAGATAGTCCGCAGTGTCGGCCACCCGGTCAATCACCCGGTAAAAGCCCTGCGCCTCGGGTTGCAACCGGTCCGCATCCACCCGTGCCAACAGGTCGGCCGGCGCCCCTTGCCGCCAGGCCTCCACTTGCGTACCCGGCGCCACCGGGGCCTGGTCCAGGCCCACGGGAACGCGCGCGGTTCGCAGCCACGCACGCGCCTGTTCGTTGAAGGGGTTGCCTTGCAGCGACAAGGCCACGTCCTGTGACAGGCTCAATAGCTCATCAGTCGAACCGAAGGGCAGGTCCTGCAGTTGGTTGTGACTGAGGTTGACGTGTTCAACGCTGCTCCAGGGTTCCAACAGCAGTTGCCGCAAGCCCTGGGGCCATTCGCGCAGGCCGCCGTTGGCCAGCCCGAGCACCTGCAAGTTGATCATCCAGGAAACGTCGGGGGGCACGCCCAGACGATTTTCGCCAAGGTCCAGCGTGCGCAGATCGCGCAGACGATTCAGCGAGGCGACCCTTCGCGGGTTGAGTTCGATCAGGGTGTTATTGAGGTTCAAGCGCCATAACCCGGTCAGCCTGCCAAGCTGTTCAAACGCAGCGTCATCCAGCGACAGGCCATTGGCGGACAGGTCCAGCCCACGCAGATGATTGAGGGTAGTCAGCGGCTCCAGCATGGCAGCTGTCAGTGGCGTATCCAGAATATCGTCTTCTTCCACGGCCAATTGGAAGGCGTTGCGCAGCCTTAAATGGCGCAAAGGCAAACCACGCAAAGGCGCGAAGAACGAGTCATTGAGCGCCAGATGATTACCGCTCAGCGTCAGCGTCTCCAGTTGCTGCAAGCCGCGCACCGCCTCGGGTATGGCCACCAGGCCATTGTTGGCCAGGCTCAAGGTGCGCAGGCCGGAAAACCGCCCGATGAACAGCGACGGGTCCTGCACCAGCCCCATTTGCTCAAGGTGCAGCACCAGCAGATGGCTGAAGTCTGCGGTAATCACCGGCAGCTCGCCCACGGCACGACCGCTCAGGTGCACGCTGGGCGTCTCGCGGCGCCAAGCGCGCAATATTTCCTGCCGTGCAGGCGCACGGGCCAGGCGCTGGGCAGGTGACCCGGCATTGGCCCAGTCGCTCAAGCCTGCATGGAGCACTTGGTGTTCGGTTTCCAGGCGCAGCAGTGCCAGCTCCTCACTGTCACCCGGACGGCGCATGGTGCGCCGCCGTTCTAGCAGCGCGGTGTCGTCCAGCGCCGGGTACAACGCACGCAAGCGGGCGCGCACGCTCCAACGTGCCTGGCCACGCCCACTGAGCGAGTAACCGGCGCCCTCGGGTGTGCGCACAGGCGAGCGAAACCAGGGTTGCACCCGGCGCTGACCCAGCGCCTGCGCGGCGGCTTGCGGGTTGCGCAGCGCCTGATGAGCCAGGCGCTCGCCCAGCCCTGCGCCATTGCGCACTCGCAACCCGGCACGCACCTGGTCCGGCAGCGCGTGGGCCAAGGCCTCAAACAGGTCCGTGGCGCCAGACAACTCGTTGTCCTGGGTGTCGTAGGCCTGGTAGGTACCGTTGCGCCGGACCACCACTTTTATCTCGGCCGCCTGTTCATGGCCGGCCACCGCCAGGCGTCGACCGCCGATAGACTCGGCGTGCAGCTCCACGCGGACGTTGCCGCTCCAGCCGGACAGGTGCGACAGCAGGCGCACGGCCAGCCGGTCACGGTCAAGGGATACTTGCCGTCGGTCCATCAGGCCCTCCATTGCGCGGGCCAGGCGCTCACGGCGCACCACCATGCGCGCCTCTTCCGCCACACGCACGGGCACCCGGCCATGATCACGCAGTTGCGTGCGTTCAAGGTCAGTGGCAGCGCCCGCGATGTCGTTCGCCAAGCGGGGCGACAAGCCGGCAAAGTCGCGACTTACAGGCGCCGCTTCCACCGTGACAGGCGGTTGCAGGCGCTGCTCGATGGCGCGCCGAATCTCCTCGCGCGCCTGCTCGAATTGCTCTGCCAGCCGGTCGGCCAGCACCTGTGCATGGGCTTGCGGCGTATTTTCGACGCTGTCGCCGAACAGTTGCGCACGCTGCTCGCCATTGAGTTGCTGAACCACTCGCCCAGCCACTTGGCCCAGGCGCCACTCACCCCGGGTTACCTCCACGTGGGCATCGTGATCACCCGGCAGAAAATCCCGGTACGAGCCTGACTCGAGCACCTCGCGCACACCCACGCCCTGGGGCCAACGCGGCAAGCGAGCGAGCAACGCCGGAACGAATGATCCGCCTTCGCCCAACCCCTCCTGACTGCGCATGGCCGTTACCAGGGTGTCCACCGCCCGCTGACTGCGCCAGCGCAGCAAGGCCTCATGCAAACCGGCGGGCAAGGGTTGGCGGGTGATGTGCAATTGCCGCAACTGCGCGGCTGAAACCCCGCACACCTCCTGGGCCTGAATCAACTGCAGGTCACTCAAGCCATTGGTCAGCGCACCGAAGCGACGCATCAACTGCGTGCCTTCCCACTCCAAGGGCGCTTCGTGCACGTGCTGCCAGGCGCCCTCGCCGTTATGCTGCAACAATGGACGGTAATCCGCAGCGAGGTTGGCGTGGTGCAGGTGCCAGGCACCGGAGTCCGGGTCCAGGCGCTGTTCGTACAACCGCTCGCCAATTACCACATGGGGCTTGCCCTCTATCCAGTACTGGCCTTGCTCGTTGGGCAGCGCCCCTTCAGGCAGCGCATGCTCGCTGGCATAGGCCGACAGGTCCGGGTGCAACAGGCGCTGGTGCCCTGTGTTATCCACCACCGGCACCATCGTGTCCACGAACGGCGAGCGAGCAATGGCGATACTGGCGCCGGTGGCGGCCGCAATCATGACCACGTTTTCCGCCACCTCGGCAAAGTGCCCCATGGCCTCCGCCGTGTGCCCATGCTGCCATTCATCCACACCCAGGCACACCGACTTGACCAGCTCGACCGCACCCACCACCGCCATCAACTCACCCACCCCGGGTACGCTGAACGCGGCCGCATTGAGCACCGACCAGCCCAGCCCTTCCCACCAGGCCACAGTGCGCTCGTGGGCCTGGCGATCATGGATGGCTGAAGGCACCGCCAGTAGCTGGGCGTTGCCAAGCAGCAACTGCATATGGTGGTTGGCCAACAAGCGCGCCACGGGCTTGTTGTAGAGGTCACTGCGCAGCCCGATGTCGGCGTTGGGGTCGGGTTGGGGGGGCGCAGGGAACTGCCCTGGCCAGGTCACCGGTTGCGGGCTCAGCGTGTCGTTCAACCGCGCAAAAAAGGCCGGCGCACGGCTCAGCGACAGGAACCGCTGGAAATACTGCTGGTAACCGCGGTCACGCAGCTGTTCACGCAGGTAGTCGGCACACACTTGCCCCGTGGCGAACTCCCGAAGCGGCGCGTGAGGCTCGCCGGGCATATAAAGCATGCACGGGCCGGGGTTGCCATGGGGCGCAAACAGCTGGATACCGCGCAAGCGCTGGCCGCTGTAGAAGGTACTGGCCAGCAGCCGCACCTGGTGCACCTCAAGGGGCTCACCGGCCCATTGGCCACGGCCTGTGGCAAGCATGTCGAGCAGCGCCTGGCAGGCAGCGGTGGACACCTCGCCTCGCAGGGCCGCCGTGGTGGCGGCGATCGCCAGTTGGTCCGCCAGCTGCTGGCGGAACGTTCGCCGCCGCGCAGAGGGAGAAGGCGCCCGGTCCGGGGTACTGAACGGCCCTGCGCCCAGTACCTGGGCCACGTGTTCATGGTAGCGCCGGCCCAGGTCCAGGTTGCGGCACAGGCTGGCGAAGGTGTCGGGCGCCAGGCGCACCACGCTATCGGCCGGGTATTTGTAACGCAGGGTCAGGTCATCGTTGACGTCAAACGTGAAAACCCCCACCGGGATTATCACCGAGCCTGTCTCCAGGCCATCTCGGCGCGCCTGGTCGGCATCGAAATTCTGCAGGGCCGCCTGCAACAAGGTTTGCCGCAAGGGCCGCAGACGAACGCTCAGCCCTTCGCGCTCACGCACCATGCGCACCAGTTCGTGGCCGCGCACCTTCAGGTTCAGCGCCGGATAGCGCCGATCCAGCTCGGCCTGCAACAAGGGCGCACAAAACCCTTCGGGGGTTTGCAAGTGCTTGATCAACACCCGCGCACGGTCGCTGGACGACAGGCCGGCCTGAGAGCGCGCAAAGTACTGCTCGCGCAGTGGGGCAGGCGCTTGCAGCAACCAGGGCGGCAAGGCACTTTCAATCAGGGCTTGATGGGGGCCTGGGGATGGGCGGGTAACGGCGGGGTCGGTCATGATCGATCTCCACTGGGAAAAGCCCGCCACATCAGGTGGCAGGCGGGTTCGCAGTGAAGCAATGCAGCGCAGGGCGCCGGTGTTACTTAATGCTGGGGGCCTATTACCAGAAGCGGTGCTGGCTGACTTTTTCCCACGCCTTGCCGGCCAAGTGTTCCACCGAGTGGCTGGCGGCCAGGCCTACGCGCTCCTGCAGGCTTTTACGCTCGGCGTAATGCAGGTGGTAGACCTCAGCCTGTTTGGCGCGCTCGGCCAGGTATTCGTCGCTGGTCTTCAACTCGTCCACCAACTGCTTGTCCAGCGCGGCAATGCCCAGCCAGACTTCGCCGGTGGCCACTTCGTCGATGTGCAGTTGCGGCCGGTAACGAGCCACGAAGTTCTTGAACAGGCGGTGGGTAATGTCCAGGTCTTCCTGGAACTTCTCCCGGCCCTTCTCGGTGTTTTCGCCAAACACGGTCAGGGTGCGCTTGTACTCGCCGGCGGTCAGCACTTCGAAATCAATGTCATGCTTTTTCAGCAGCTTGTTGACGTTGGGCAACTGCGCCACCACGCCGATGGAGCCGAGAATGGCGAAAGGCGCGCTGATGATCTTCTCGCCAATGCAGGCCATCATGTAGCCGCCGCTGGCCGCCACCTTGTCGATGCACACGGTCAGCGGCACGCCGGCCTGGCGAATGCGCGCCAGTTGCGAGCTGGCCAGGCCATAGCTGTGCACCATGCCGCCGCCACTTTCCAGGCGCAGCACCACCTCGTCCTTGGCAGTGGCCAAGGTCAGCAGCGCGGTGATTTCGTGGCGCAGGCTTTCGGTGGCGGACGCCTTGATATCACCGTCGAAATCAAGCACGAACACCCGTGGCTTGGCCTCGGTTTTCTTCTTGCCCTTCTTTTTTTCGGCCTTGGCTTCCTGCTTGCGCAGGGCCTTGAGCTGATCCTTGTCCAGCAGGGTCGATTCCAGGCGCTCGCGCAGGCCTTTATAGAAGTCGTTGAGCTTGCTGACCTGCAACTGGCCGGCGGTCTTGCGCCGACCCTTGCCGCGCTGCGCGGCGATGGCGGTCAATACCACGATGATCGCCAGGACCAGGGTGACGGTCTTGGCGAGAAAACTCGCGTATTCGGAGAGAAACTCCACGGGGGGCACCTCAAGGCTTCAAAGCCCCATTCTACGGGGAGGATCTGGCGGGTGTCTAACCCTTGCACAAGCGCGGGTTCCACGCGATCTGTAGCCGCTGCCGCCAGGCTGCGCTGGCCGGCGTGAACCCCGAAGATCTCAAGCGACGCACAGGGCCAACGCAGCCTTCGACAGCGGCTACGGTAGAACAGCCACAATTCAAACAAGCGTATGTTTTTTCATTGACAGCGACCTGCCATCCCCATAACCTCCAAATCACCTTCAACGTACCGGGACGACGCGGACGTGGGCAGCATTTTTCTGATTCGACATGGCCAGGCCAGCTTCGGCGCCGATGACTACGACGTGCTGTCGCCCCTTGGCATGCGCCAGGCGCAAGTACTGGGCGCCCACCTGGCGGACCTGGGCCTGCACCTGGACCGCTGCGTGGCCGGCAGCCTGCGCCGCCAGCAGGCCACTGCGCACTTGGCGCTGGAAGCCATGGGCGTGGCGGACCTTGCGGTGGAAACCGATGAGGCATTCAACGAATTCGACGCCGAGGCCGTCATCCGTGCGCTGCTGCCCGAGCTGCTGCCCCAGGAGCCTGATGCGCTGCACATCCTGCGCAACGCGGCGCACAACCGCAGTGAGTTCCAGCGCCTGTTCGCCCTGCTGATCAAGCGTTGGCACGGGGGCCTGCATGCCACTGCGCAAACCGAAAGCTGGGCCGCCTTCGTCGCCCGCGTCGACAGCGGCCTCAAGCGCCTGCTTGACCAGGCCGGCAGCGGTGCCAACATCGCCGTGTTCACCTCGGGCGGCACCATCACCGCCCTGCTGCACCTGATCACCGGCATCTCGCCAGCCCAAGCCTTCGAGCTCAACTGGCAGATCGTCAACACCTCGCTCAGCCAGCTGAAATTCCGCGGCCGCGAGGTGGCCCTGGCTTCCTTCAACAGTCACACTCACCTGCAACTGCTGAAGGCGCCGGAGCTCATCACCTACCGATGACCCCGGCCCCTGTACACCCTGTCGCTAGCCCTATTTCAACAAGGATCATGACATGACCGACGTAGCCAAAGCCGTAGAAGCAATGAAGGCCAAATTCGACCCCTCCGCCGCTGCCGGCCTGGACCTGGTGTTCGGTTTCCGCATCGACGAGTCCAAGCACTTCTCGCTGGTTGTCAAAGACAAGACCTGCGAATTGAAGGAAGGCCAGAACCCTGACGCCCAGGTTACCCTGGTGATGGACGAAGAAACCCTGAAGGGCATCGTCAGCGGCGAGACCGACGGCATGCAAGCCTTCATGGGCGGCAAGCTGCGCGCCGAAGGCGACATGATGCTGGCAATGAAGCTGAGCGAGCTGTTCCCCTCGTAATACAACTTTCGTAACAAATAAGGCCCCGGTATCGCTACTGGGGCCTTTTCGTTTGCGGCCGCCGCTGCCAGGCGGCGCTGCTCTTTAAGGTTTCACTGCCATGTTTGCGGCGTTTGAACGGCTGGACCCAGCCTGCCGGCAGCTGCTACGGAGCGTTGGGAGATGCAAGGGTTCTGCCAGCTTTCGAGAATAATTTTCGTTAAAAGCTATCCAAAATGATGGCCCCTCTATTCAATAATAAGTCTCATTATGTTACAAGTTAGCATCCTTCTTAAGATTGTGGTGCGAAGTGCTGGTTCCATTTTTGATCATGCTGCGCGAAGGGATTGAAGCCGCGCTTATCGTTGGCATCATTGCCAGCTACCTGAAGCAGACCGGACGCGGTCAGTGGATGCCTGCCGTGTGGATCGGCGTATTCCTGGCGGCGGCCATTGCCCTGCTGGTGGGCGGCGGTCTGGAGCTGATGAGTGCCGAGTTCCCTCAGAAGCAGCAAGAACTGTTCGAAGGCACTGTGGGCCTTGTGGCCGTGGTGATCCTCAGCTCCATGGTGTTCTGGATGCGCAAGGTGGCGCGTTCAATCAAGCACTCCCTGCACGAGTCCATGGACCGTGCCCTGGCCAATTCCAACAACCAGGTCATCGCGCTGATCGCCATGGTGTTCTTCGCCGTGGCCCGCGAAGGCCTGGAAACCGTGTTCTTCCTGCTGGCCGTGTTCCAGCAAAGCGAAGGTGTCGGCGCGCCATTGGGCGCCCTGCTGGGCCTGATCCTGGCCGTGGTCATCGGTTTGGGCATCTACACCGGCAGCATGCGCCTGAACCTGGCGGCGTTCTTCCGCTGGACCGGCCTGTTCATCCTGGTGGTGGCCGCCGGCATCCTGGCCAACTCCGTGCAAGCGCTGCATGAAGCAGGCCTGTGGAATTCGCTGCAGGAAGTGGTGTTCGACATCAGTGGCATCCTGCCGATGGACGGCCCGACCGGCTCGGTACTGGCCGGCATGTTCGGCTACCAGGACGCTCCCACCGTGAGCACCCTGGGCGCCTACCTGCTGTACCTGGTGTTCGCCCTCGTCATGTTCTTCTTGCCGGCCAGCGCCCCCGTGGGCCGCAAGCCAGCTCCCGCTACTCACTCCTAAGGCTTTTTCAGTCAATGTCCAATCAAGCCCCAGGCCTGTCGCCACGCGTCCTGCGCGTGGCCGTGGCCGGCTCCGTGGTGGTGATGCTCGCCGCCGGTGCACTGTTCTACTACGCCTCTCAGGTGGCCTCGTCCAAGCGTCAGGCCAACCACGATGAAATCGTCGTCAACATCCACCCGCACAGCTGCGAGCCCAACGCCCTGACCATTGCGGCCGGGCACGCCAGCTTTCGCATCGTCAACAAGTCCGAGCGCGCGGTGGAATGGGAAATTCTTGATGGCGTGCTGGTGGTTGAAGAGCGCGAAAACATCACCCCTGGCATGAGCCAGGTGATCAACGCCAACCTGGCGCCCGGCGACTACGCCATCACCTGCGGCCTGCTGAGCAACCCGCGCGGCACGCTGAAAGTGACGCCTACGGCTGAGTCCGACGCCCAGGCCAAGGCGCGCCCGGCGATGGTTAACTTCGTTGGCCCGCTGTCCGAGTACCGCGTGTACCTGAGCATCCAGGGCAGCGCCCTGGTGCGTGGCGTGGATGCCCTGAACCAAGCCATCAGCGCCGGCGACCTGGCTGCCGCCCGCGCCGCGTATGTGCCGGCGCGCGTGGCCTACCAGAGCCTGGCAGCCGCCTCCCAGCGGTTCTCGGAGCTGGACAACGCCATCAACGCCCGCGCCGACTACTACGAAAAACGCGAGCAGGACCCAGGCTTCGGCGGCTTCCACCGCCTGGAATACGGCCTGTTCCAACAGCAGAGCCTGGACGGCCTGGCACCGGTGGCGCAGAAGCTTGCCGCCGACGTCGCCAACCTGAAGACCCAGCTGCTGGCGCAGAACCTGCCGCCCGAGCAACTGGTGGGCATCGTGGCGCGCAACCTCCGCAGCCTGGCCGAGGTACGCACCAATGGTGAGGAAGAGCGCTACAGCCACGCCGACCTGAACGGTTTCGCCGCCAACCTGGCCGGCGCCCGCAAGGTGGTCGACCTGCTGCGTCCGCTGCTGGCCAAGTCCGCCGCCGACCTGGTGCCGAAAATCGACGCGGCGCTGAGCGACCTGGACACCCAGCTCAACAGCCTGCGCGACGGCGACAACTACCTCTCGTACGACAAGGTCGGCCCGGATCAGCGCAAGCAGATCGCCGACAAGGCCAAGGCACTGGCCGACGCACTCGATGGAATCGACCCAGCCCTTGGCCTCTCGGCCCTGTAGGACAGACGACAGACACATGAGCGATTCGAAAAACAGCACCCTCCCTGTCGACGCCCAGCGCCGCCGTGTACTGATGGGCATGGGCGCCGCCGGCGTCGCCCTGGCCGGCAGCGCCCTGAGCTGCCCGGCCATGGCTGCCGCCCAGGCCCAGGTGGCCGAAGCACCGAAAAGCGAAAAAACCCAGGACCGTCACGACTACTTTGGCCAGCACCAGAGCGGCATCGTCACGCCGCGCCCGGCGGCCGGCATGATGGTAGCCTTCGACGTGCTGGCCAGCGACCGCAAGGAGCTGGAGCGCCTGTTCAAGCTGCTGGACACACGCATCAAGTTCCTGATGACCGGTGGAGAAGTCGAGCAGGTTGACCCGAAGCTGCCACCCGTGGATTCGGGCATCCTCGGCCCAGTGGTCACCCCGGACAACCTGACCATCACCGTGTCGGTGGGTGCGTCGCTGTTTGACGAGCGTTTCGGCCTGGAACACGCCAAGCCCAAGCACCTGATCCAGATGGTCGGTTTCCCCAACGACGCCCTGGAGCCAGCGCTGTGCCACGGCGACCTGACCCTGCAATTCTGCTCGAACACGCCGGACACCAACATTCACGCCCTGCGTGACATCGTCAAGAACATGCCCGACCTGCTACTGGTGCGCTGGAAACAGGAAGGCAGCGTGCCGGCCCAGGCACCGAAGAAGGCTGACGCGCCGGCTGAAAGTGCGCGCAACTTCCTGGGCTTCCGCGATGGCTCGGCCAACCCGGACTCCAACGACAACAAGGCCATGGACGCCATTGTCTGGGTGCAACCGGGCAGCGAAGAGCCTACCTGGGCCGCCAACGGCAGCTACCAGGCCGTGCGCCTGATCCGCAACTTCGTGGAACGCTGGGACCGCACGCCGCTGCAAGAGCAGGAAAGCATTTTCGGCCGCAAGAAAATCACCGGCGCACCGTTCGACGGGGTCACCGAGCACGACGTGCCGGACTACCACAAGGACGTCGCGGGCAAGCTCACGCGCCTGGACTCGCACATCCGCCTGGCCAACCCACGCACCCCGGAATCCCAGGCCAACCTGATCCTGCGCCGGCCGTTCAACTATTCCAACGGCGTGAACAAGAACGGCCAGCTGGACATGGGCCTGCTGTTCATCTGTTACCAGGCCAACCTGGAAAAAGGTTTCATCACCGTGCAGACCCGCCTTAACGGCGAGCCGCTGGAGGAATACCTCAAGCCTATGGGCGGCGGTTATTTCTTCACCCTGCCGGGGGTAAAAGACGACCATGACTTTATCGGTCGCTCGTTGCTGCAAGCTTCTAAAACCAAAAACGCTTAGTCACCTTTGACCACCCGGGGATCCTTTCATGAAGAAGTCGCCACTCGCTTTGCTGCTCACCCTTGGCCTGCTCCACGCACCCGTATCGGCCTTCGCCGCCGATAACTCGGCCCTGGACCTGGTCCAGCCTATTTCGGACTACAAGATCTACGTGACCGAAGAGCTGGACAAACTGGGCACCCAGACCCAGGCGTTCACCGATGCCATCAAGAAAGGCGACCTGGAAGCGGCCAAGAAACTGTACGCCCCGACTCGCGTTCACTATGAGTCCATCGAGCCAATCGCCGAACTGTTCAGCGACCTGGACGCCTCGATCGACTCCCGCGTCGACGACCACGAGAAAGGCGTGACCGCCGAAGACTTCACCGGCTTCCACCGCATCGAGTACACCCTGTACTCGGAAAAGACCACCAAAGGCCTGGAAGCGCTGGCTGACAAGCTGAACGGCGACGTCAAAGACCTGCAGACCCGCGTTGCCGGCCTGACCTTCCCACCTGAGAAAGTCGTGGGCGGCGCTGCTGCTCTGATGGAAGAAGTGGCGGCCACCAAGGTCAGCGGTGAAGAAGACCGTTACAGCCACACCGACCTGTACGACTTCCAGGGCAACGTAGACGGCGCGAAGAAAATCTTCGAACTGTTCAAGCCACAAGTGCAGAAGAAAGATGCTGCGTTCGTGACCAAGGTCGAGAAGAACTTCGCCACCGTGGACAAGATCCTGGCCAAGTACAAGACCAAGGACGGCGGCTACGAGACCTACGACAAGGTCAAGGATGCTGACCGCAAGGCGCTGATCGGCCCGGTCAACACCCTGGCTGAAGACCTGTCCACCCTGCGTGGCAAGTTGGGTCTGAACTAAGACTGCGGCGCTCTTTTCGCGGGCAGAGCCCGCTCCCACAAAGGTATGTTTTGTACCCGTGGGGGCGGGCTCTGCCCGCGAAGAGGCCTTCATGCGCACCGCTGATTCCCCTGCAACACCCCCGCCTATAACACCCCCCGCCCCTTGTCCCCTGCCCTGTCGCGCATTAGATTGTTCAATGATCTGACGCCTCCAGAATAAGCAAAAGGGATAAACATGGCGCTTACTGACCAGTCCACCGCAGTTCGCAACGGTGAAGAGCTTGATGCCGCGCGCATCGACCCTTATCTCAAGGCGCACATACCAGGGCTTGCCGGGGTGCCGGAGATCAGCCAGTTCCCTGGCGGTGCTTCAAACCTCACCTACCTGGTGAAATATCGCGCCCAGGAATTCGTGCTGCGTCGGCCGCCGTTTGGCCACAAAGCCAAGTCCGCCCACGACATGGGCCGCGAGTACCGCATTCTCAACCAGCTCAACGCCGGCTTCCCCTACTGCCCCAAGGCCTACGTGCACTGTACGGATGAAGCGGTGATCGGCGCCGAGTTCTACGTGATGGAGCGGGTGAACGGTATCATCCTGCGCTCGCAGATCCCTGCCGAACTGGGCCTGGATGCCACCCGTACCCGCACCCTGTGCCAGAACTTCATCGACAAGTTCGTCGACCTGCACCAGGTGGACTACACCGCCTGCGGCCTGGCCGACCTGGGCAAGCCCGAGGGCTACGTGGCCCGGCAGATCAGCGGCTGGAGCGACCGTTACGATAAGGCCCGCACCCCCGACGCGCCCGCCTGGGACACGGTCAAGGCGTGGCTGGCCGACAAGCAGCCCGCCGACCACGCCAAGCCGGCCATCGTGCACAACGACTACCGCTTCGACAACGTCATCCTCGACGCCCAGGACCCCATGCAGATCATCGGCGTGCTGGACTGGGAACTGACTACCCTGGGCGACCCACTGATGGACCTGGGCAATACCCTGGCATATTGGGTGCAGGCCGACGACCCGGCGCCGGTGCAACTGATGCGCCGCCAGCCCAGCCACGCGCCGGGCATGCTCACCCGCCAGGCGTTCGTTGACTATTACGCCGAGCGCGCGGGCATCCGCATCGACAACTTCGACTTCTATTACACCTACGGCCTGTTTCGCCTGGCCGGCATCGTCCAGCAGATCTACTACCGCTTCTTCCACGGGCAAACCCAGGACAAGCGTTTCGCTCAGTTCATCCACATGAACACGCTGCTGGAACACATGAGCCTGAACGTCATCAAGCACTCCACCCTGTAAGGAAACCGAGATGTCCAAAACGCAATTGTTCGACCTCGACGGCAAGATTGCCTTCGTTTCCGGCGCCAGCCGCGGCATCGGCGAAGCCATCGCCAAACTGCTGGCCCAACAGGGCGCTCACGTCATTGTCTCCAGCCGCAAACTGGACGGCTGCCAGCACGTCGCCGACGCCATCATCGCCGACGGCGGCAAGGCCACAGCCATTGCCTGCCACATTGGCGAGATGGAACAGATTACCCAGGTGTTCGCGGCCATCCGCGAGCAGTTCGGCCGCCTGGATATCCTGGTCAACAACGCCGCCACCAACCCGCAGTTCTGCAACGTGCTGGACACCGACCTGGGCGCCTTCCAGAAGACCGTGGACGTGAACATTCGCGGCTACTTCTTCATGTCGGTGGAAGCCGGCAAGCTGATGCGCGAACACGGCGGCGGCAGCATCATCAACGTGGCCTCCATCAACGGCGTGTCGCCGGGCGTGTTCCAGGGCATCTACTCGGTGACCAAGGCGGCGGTCATCAACATGACCAAGGTCTTCGCCAAGGAGTGTGCGCAGTTCGGCATCCGCTGCAACGCCCTGCTGCCAGGCCTTACCGACACCAAGTTCGCCTCGGCGCTGGTGAAGAACGACGCCATACTCAACACCGCCCTGGCGCACATCCCCCTCAAGCGCGTGGCCGCTCCAAGCGAAATGGCCGGCACCGTGCTGTACCTGGCCAGCGATGCGTCCAGCTACACCACCGGCGTGGCACTGAACGTGGATGGCGGGTTTCTGTCCTGACAGGGCCCGCGTCACCAAGCCGCTGCCGAAGGCTGAGCTGGCCCTCGTGCCACCTGGAGATTTTCAGCGTGGCGCAGGGCCAGCGCAGCCTGGCGGCAGCTACGGTTAGCAGCGAGATTTTTGCCAGGCCTTCGGGCTAAAATGCGCGCCCTGCCAAAAACAACGATCTGCCCCCCATGCCTTTCGAACTCAGCACCGACCCCATCACCCTGCTCATCCTCGCCATCGTCGCCTTCGTGGCCGGCTTCATCGATGCCATCGCCGGTGGCGGTGGCCTGTTGACCACCCCGGCCCTGCTCACCGCCGGCCTGCCGCCCCACCTGGTGCTGGGCACCAACAAGCTGAGCTCCACCTTCGGCTCGGCCACGGCCAGCTTCACCTTCATGCGGCGCAAGCTGTTCCACCCCAAGGAATGGTGGCCCGCCATCATCTTCACCCTGGTGGGCTCGCTGCTGGGCGCTGTGGCCGCGCATTACATGCCATCGCAATGGCTGAACAAGATGCTGCCCGTGATCGTCTTCGCTTGCGGCCTGTACCTGCTGTTCGGCGGCACGCCCAAAGGCCCAGTGGATAGCCACGCGCCGATCAAGCAGAAACGCCAGATCCCCCAGGGCCTGGCCCTGGGCTTCTATGATGGCGTGGCCGGCCCTGGCACCGGCGCCTTCTGGACCGTGAGCTCAATGCTCATGTACCCCATCGACCTAGTCCGCGCCAGCGGCGTGGCGCGCAGCATGAACTTCGTCAGCAACGCGGCGGCGCTGGCGGTGTTCATCATCAATGGCAGCGTGGATTGGCTGATTGGCTTGAGCATGGGCACGTTCCTGATGGTGGGCGCGTTCTTTGGCGCGCGCAGTGCCATCAGCGGTGGGGCGAAGTTCATTCGGCCGGTGTTTATTACGGTGGTGTTGGGGTTGACGGCGCGGTTGGCGTGGCAGCATTGGTTTGCATAGCCTCCCCGGAACGCCCGTAGATACCGTCTTGGCCGTCACCGAGCAAGAGCTAATTTCGGGTCAAAAGGCTGGCCCGATTTCAGCACGCCATAGATTATATGCAGCATCTTCCGCATGACGGCACAGACAACCTGTTTGCCAACTTTGCCGTTGGCCTTCAGGCGCTTGGCCATTGCTGCCATCACAGGGTTGTAGGTGATGGCAGTCACGCAAGGCAAATACAGCGCACTGCGCAGCCTGGGGGAGCCTGCTCGGCTTATTGGGCTTGGCCCCCTGTAGTTGCCAGACTCAGCGAGTTCGGGGTTCAGCCCGGCGAACTTAACGAGCGACCTGGGACCGTCGTAGTCCAGGGGATCCCCTAATTCGCCCAAGATAACGGCTGCAGTTTTTTCGCCGATTCCATCAATGCTGACCATCAGATCACGTTTGCCGCGCAGATCTGGATCGTCATCAATGTGATCCTTGATGGCTTGCTGGGTCTCTTTGATTTGTTGTTCGATGTGGTTGATCACCGAGCAAATCGAAGCGTGGACAGTGTTGTCCGATACGTCGAGGCGATTGCGCTCCATCTGGAGCATCTGCTGCAAGTCCTCAAGCCGGCGAAGCAGCGCACGTAAACGGCGACGCGCGACAGGCTCTGGTTTCCAAGCCCGCAGAGGCTTTCTCTGGTGCTTGTCCTTGGCGAAGTCAGCGATCAACTTGGCGTCAACCTTGTCGGTCTTTACGCCCGTCATCTCGCTTTTACGATAGTGGTAGACGGCTTTCGGATTGACTACGTGAACGTGGTAGCCCTGGTTGTAAAGATGCTCTGCGACAGCCTCATGATAGACACTGGTGGCCTCCATCACGACCACTGCACCTGGCTCGGCGTGCTTGAGCAGCCAGCTGTCCAACTCGACAAAACCGGCTGGGTTGTTGGCCAGCTTTCCGCGAGTGCGGTGCTTGCCATTGGGTAAATGCGTTGCCACATCAATGGTGTTTTTGGCGATGTCGATCCCAACGAAGCAGACCATGAATCCTCCCTCTTGAATCTCTTTAACCCTAATTCCCGATCACCAAATCACTCTGCTCTGCCTTGTGAATTCGAGCTCATGCCAGTGGCAGGCCCTAGATACCGTTCGGGCTTAACGAGTGAATGTGAAGAGGAGGAGCACTATCTACGGAACAAGCTCAAGGCTTTAGCCGCTGCCCGGCTTCACTTCTCTTCCTCGATGATCAGTCGAGAACTATCGCCTTTTGTGAGGCGTTAGTCGAGATACAAGCCGCTGCCGAAGGCTGCGCTGGCCCCTTGCGTCACTGAAGATCTCCAGCGTGCGGTAGGGCCAGCGCCGCCTGGCGGCAGCGACTACAACGTGGTGCGCTACCGATCAGCCCGGAAGAACCGGCACCGGCAGGCCCAACCGCTCCGCCACGTAGTGGTCGATGAGGTACCGCGCAATCGACCGCGACGCCGGCAGCGGCGGCAAATCATGCACGCTGAACCACTGGGCGTCCTCGATCTCGTCCGCTTGGGGCACGATGTCGCCGCTTTCGTATTCGGCGTGAAAGCCCAGCATCATCGAGTGCGGGAACGGCCAGCACTGGCTGCCCAGGTAGCGGATGTTGCGCACGGTGACCTGCACTTCTTCCATGACTTCGCGGCGCACGCAGTCTTCGGCCGATTCGCCCGGTTCGGCGAAGCCGGCCAGGGTGCTGTAGACGCCGGTGACGAAACGCGGAGAGCGGGCCAGCAGGATGTCGTCGCCGCGGGTGATGAGCACGATCATGCTCGGCGAGATGCGCGGGTAGCTGCGCAGCTCGCAAGGCTGGCAGTACATGGCCCGTTCCCAGTGGATCTGGTTCATGGCCTGGCCGCAGCTGCCGCAGAAGCGGTGCTCGCGGGCCCAGGTGCCGATCTGCGCGGCGTAGGCCAGCAGTTGGTAGGTGGCGAAGTCGCCCTGCATCATGAACTGGCGCAGGCCTTGCCATTGCACGCCATCGATCTCGGCCGGGCCGTGCAGTTCCAGCAGGTACACAGGCTCGCCGTCAAAGTGGCCGATGCCGTGCTCGGCCAACACGTCCAGGTTCTGCTTTTTCAGCCATTGGCGGGGGAACAGCACGCCATTGGCGTCAAAGGCAAAGCCCTGGGCGCAGCGGGCCACGGCCCAGCCCCCGGGCAGGCTGGTATCCAGTACGGCGGTGGTCCAGCGTTGAGACATCAGGGGCTCCTTTTGGTGAAATGTCAGTCGTCGAACTGTGGTGTCTGCTTGCTCATGCTGGCGGCCATGGCCACACGCAGGTCAGTGCTTTGCAGCATCGCCGCGTTCCAGGTGGCAATGTATTCCAGGCCGTCGGCGATGCTGTGGTCGCGCATGTAGCTGATCATCGTCTTGGTGCCGGCGATGGCGATCGGCGACTTGCCAGCGATCTCGGCGGCAATGGCAAATACGCCATCGAGCAGGCTGTCAGCGTCCGCGTACACCCGGTTGACCAGGCCGATGCTGCGCGCCTCCTCGGCGTCGACCTTGCGTCCGGTGTAGGCCAATTCCCTCAGGATGCCATCCCCGATGATACGTGGCAAACGTTGCAGTGTGCCGACATCGGCGGCCATGCCCATGTCCACTTCCTTGATGGAGAAATGCGCATCGGCGGCGGCATAGCGCATGTCGCAGGCGGCGATCAGGTCGATGGCGCCGCCGATGCAGTAGCCCTGCACTGCTGCGAGTACCGGTTTGCGGCAGTTGTCCACGGCGTTGAAGGAGGCCTGCATCTCGAGAACCTTGCGGCGCAGGGCACGGGCATTGCGGCCGGTGTCCTTGCCCAGCTCGCCGGCAACCGACGCCAGCAGGCTGAGGTCGATACCGGCGCTGAAGTGCTTGCCCGCGCCGCTGAGCACCACCACGCGAACGGCGTCGGTGTCATCCACCCACTGGAATATCTCCACGATCTCGCGCCAGAACGCCGCGTTCATGGCGTTTATCTTGTCGGGGCGGTTGATCTGTACGTGGGCGATGTGGTCGTTGAGTTCGACGTGGAAGGCCTGGTAGTCGGTCATGGTGGGCGTCCTTTATTGTGGGTAGGCAGGACTATATCAAGACGGTGCACCAGGGAAAGGGCGCTCCCGAGGTTGGCGCAAATGCCCTGTGATTCATGCCGCAATACGCCGTACGTGGCGTTATGTGCCTTGGGCACGGTCCTGGGCCGGGCATTGGGCGCGGTGCAGGTTGAGGGCAGTGTTGATGATGCCGATGTGGCTGAACGCCTGGGGGAAGTTGCCCAGCATGCGCGCACCGCGCGGGTCGTATTGCTCGGCCAGCAGGCCGACGTCGTTGCATAGCGCGCTCAGGCGCTGGAACAACGCGTTGGCGTCATCCATGCGGCCCAGCAACACGTACACATCCGCCAGCCAGAACGAACACACCAGGAAGGTCCCCTCCCCCGGCTCCAGGCCGTCGCAACCGGTGCCGGTGTCGTAGCGCAGCAGCAGGCCGTCATGCATCAGGCGCTGCTCGATCTGCGCCACGGTGGCCAGGAAGCGTGGATCATCGGCCGGCAGAAAGCCGGTCAGGGCAATCTGCAGCAGGCTCGCGTCGGTGTGGGTCGAGCCGTAGGATTGGGTGAAGCAGCCCAGCTGCGAGTCCACGCCATGGGCGCAGACATCGGCATGAATAAGGTCGGCCACCGCGCGTGAATGCCGGGCGCGCTCGGCATCACCGCCGTCGCTGGCCTGCAGCTTCGCAGAGCGGTCGAACGCCACCCAGGCCATGACCTTGGAGTGCACGAAGTGCCGCGGCTCGCCACGGATCTCCCACAGCCCTTCGTCAGGCTGATGCCAGATGCTTTCCAGGTACGGCATGATCACCTGGAAGATCGCCCGGCTGCGCGGGTGACGCGGCAGGCCGCCCCGGATAGCCTGTGTCATGGCGTCCGCCACCTCGCCATAAACGTCGAGTTGCAGTTGCGTGGCTGCGGCGTTGCCGATGCGCACCGGCTGCGAGCCTTCGTAGCCACTGAGCCACGGCAAGGTGTATTCCGGCAGGCGGCGCTCGCCGCCCAGGCCGTACATGATCTGCATCTGCTCGGGGTTGCCGGCCACCGAACGCATCAGCCATTCGCGCCAGGCGCTGGCTTCCTCGAAATAGCCCAGGTTCATGAACGCCAGCAGGGTCATGGTGGCGTCACGCAGCCAGCAATAGCGGTAATCCCAGTTGCGCTCACCACCCAGATACTCCGGCAGCGACGTGGTGACTGCGGCAACAATGCCGCCGGTGGGCTCGTAGGTCAGCGCCTTGAGCACGATCAACGAGCGCTTGACCTGTTCGGTGTACGGCCCTACGTCCGGGCAGCGATCGGAGAAGGCCCGCCAGAACGCTTCGGTTTCCGCCAACGCCGCCTCGCCATCGAAGGCTTCGCGCACAGGCTGGTTGGAGTCCTGGTAGGTCAGCACGAACACCCGCCGCTCACCAGGCGCCACGCTGAACTGGCTGCCAGTGGCGTGATCGACGGCTTCAAGGGGCGCCGCGCTATGCAGCACCAGCATTTCCGGGCCGGCCACGGCCGTGAGGATCTGCGAGTGAGCCTGCTCCACCCACGGCACGCTGCTGCCGTAGTCGAAGCGAATGATCAGGTCCATGTCCAACGCCACCTGGCCGCTCACGCCTTCCACGATACGCACCACGCTGCTGTGTTCGCCCGGCGGCATGAAGTCGATCAACAGGGCCTGGCCGCTGGCGGTGGTGAAGGTGGTTTCCAGGATCAGCGTGCCGTCGCGGTAGCAGCGGCTGGCCTCGAACGGCTCGCGTGGCGCCAGGCGCCAGCGGCCGTTGTGTTCATCACCCAACAGGGCGGCAAAACAGGCGGGTGCGTCGAAACGGGGGAAACACAACCAATCCAGTGAACCTTGCTTGTCGACCAGCGCGGCAGTTCTGCAGTTGCCGAGCAAGGCATAGTCTTCAATCAATGCGGCCATGGTGCGGTTTACCTTGTGCAGAAGAATTCAGCGAGTGTGCGGCGCCCTCGGCAGGATCAAGGCGTCAATGGCATCGGCCACGCCCTGCTCACGGTTGCTGGCGGTAACATGGTCGGCATGGGCTTTGACCGAGGCATCGGCCTGGCCCATGGCGATCGATAACCCGGCGCGGCGGAACATGGCCACGTCATTGCCACCGTCGCCCAGCACTGCGGCCTGCGCCAGCGGCACGCCCAGGTGGCCGGCCAGTTCGGCCAGGGCATCGCCCTTGTTGGCCAGCAGCGCGGTCACGTCCAGGTAGTAGTTCTGCGAGCGGGCGGCCAGGGCCTGGCCCTTGATCTGCTGGCTCAATTGTTTTTCCAGTTGCGCCAACAGATCGAAATCGGCGCAGGTGGCGACGATCTTGTCGACGCGGTCCAGGTACGGGCCAAAGTCATCAACCTGCACGTAGCCGTAACCCAGGGCATCCAGTTCCTTGCCCAGGTATTGGGTGTCGGGGTTGGTGAGGTACCACTGGTCATCGGCAAATAGCCAGATAGCCACCGGGTGCCTGGCAAACAGCGACAGGGCAGCATCGACCGCGCGGCGATCAACGCAATGGCGCGCCATCACGCTGCCGTCGGGGTTGGCCAGGATGCCGCCGTTGAAAGCGGCAAACGGCACGTCGATGCCCAGCTCTTTGATGATACCCAGCATGGCCCGCGGCGGCCGCGCGCTGGCCAGGCTGAAGGCCACACCGGCCTCGCGCAGCCGCACCACGGCGTCGCGCACGCGCTCGCCAATACTGTGGTCGGGCATCAGCAACGTGCCGTCCATGTCGCTGAGCACCAAGCGGATGAGGTCGTGCGGCTGATCACTCATCCCAGGCTGTGCCAAGAGCGACCGTCTCGGGCCAGCAACTCTTCGGCGGACTCGGGGCCGTCTTCGCCTGCCGCGTAGCTGTCGATCTTGCCACCGTCGCGCCAGGCATCCAGGAACGGCTGCACCGCGCGCCAGCCGTTCTCGATGTTGTCGGCGCGCTGGAACAGCGTCTGATCACCGGTGAGGCAGTCGTAGATCAGCGTCTCGTAGCCGGTGGAGGGCTGCATCTGGAAGAAGTCTTTGTAGGCAAAGCCCAGCTCTACGTTTTCCATCACTAAGGCCGGCCCGGGCCGCTTGGCCATCAAGTCGAACCACATGCCCTCGTTGGGCTGGATCTGGATGCGCAGGTAGTTGGGCTGCAAGCGCTCCACCTCGGTGTCGCGGAACTGCGCGTAGGGCGCCTGCTTGAAGCAGATGGCGATCTCGGTGTCGCGCACGCTCATGCGCTTGCCGGTGCGCAGGTAGAACGGCACGCCCACCCAGCGCCAGTTATCGATCATCACCTTCAGCGCCACGAACGTCTCGGTGCGGCTGTCGGGCGCCACCTTCGGCTCTTCGCGGTAGCCAGGCTTGTCGCCGCCGCCTGCCGTGTACTGGCCGCGCACTGAGTTTTTCAGGGCGTCGGCCTTGGACCAGGGGCGAATGGCCCCCACCACCTTGGCCTTTTCGCCACGCACGGCGTCGGCGCCAAAGGCGGCTGGCGGCTCCATGGCAACCATGGCCAGCAACTGGAACAAGTGGTTGGGCACCATGTCGCGCAGGGCGCCGGTGCTGTCGTAGAAATTGCCCCGTGTTTCCACGCCGACGGTTTCGGCGGCGGTGATCTGCACGTGGTCAATGTAATGATTGTTCCAGAACGCCTCGAAGATGCCGTTGGAAAACCGGCTGATGAGGATGTTCTGAACGGTTTCCTTGCCCAGGTAGTGGTCGATCCGGTAGATCTGCTTCTCGCTCATGACGCTCAACAGGCACGCGTTGAGGGCCTCGGCGGTCGGCAGGTCGGAACCGAAGGGTTTTTCGATCACTACGCGGCGGAAGGCGTCGGGCTGCTCCTGGAGCAACCCGGCATGGCCCAGGCGCTGCGCCACTTCACTGAAGAAGCGCGGCGAGGTGGCCAGGTAGAACACGGCATTGCCGGTGCGGTTGGCGGTGATGCGTTCGCCAATCGCCTGGTAGGTGCCATCGTCGAGAAAGTCGCCACTGATGTAGCTGATACGCTTTGCCAGCTTGGCCCACAAGGCCGGGTCGAGGGCCTTCTCAGCCCCCTCCGGGTTCTTGCTGCGCGCCTGCTCGATGATGAAATCGTGCAGTTTGGCAGCGAAGTCAGCATCGCTGACCTCGTTGTGGTCGACACCGACGATATGCAGACCATTGTCCAGCAAACCGTCGCGACTCAGGTTGTACAGCGCCGGCATGAGCAGGCGCTTCACCAGGTCGCCATGGGCGCCAAAGAGAAACAGCGTTGTGGGGGGTGCTGCGTCTACCTTGGACTTCGCCCGTGTCATTTAGGAACCTCGATATGGCCGCCGAAGCCAAAGCGCATCGCCGACAGCAATTTGTCGCCGTAGGTGCTTTCCTGGCGGGAACGGAAACGTGCGAACAGCGAGCCTGCCAGCACCGGTACCGGTACTGCCTGCTCCACCGCCGCGTCAATGGTCCAGCGACCTTCACCGCTGTCGGACACCGAACCCGAATAGCTATCCAGCGCGGGGTCACCCACCAGCGCATCGGCGGTCAGGTCCAGCAGCCAGGACGATACCACGCTGCCGCGGCGCCATACTTCGGCGATCTCGGCCAGGTTCAGGTCAAAGCGCTGGTCTTCCGGCAGCGCGGTGCTGTTCTTGGTCTTGAGGATGTCGAAGCCTTCGGCGAAGGCCTGCATCATGCCGTACTCGATGCCGTTGTGGATCATCTTCACGAAGTGGCCAGAACCTGCCGGGCCTGCGTGGATGTAGCCATGCTCGGCACGGTCGTGCTCACCGTCGCGGCCCTTGGTGCGCAGAATGTCGCCCACGCCGGGGGCCAGGCAAGCAAACAGCGGGTCCAGGCGCTCGAACACCGCGGCTTCGCCACCGATCATCATGCAGAAACCGCGGTCAAGGCCCCACACGCCGCCGGAGGTGCCGACGTCAACGTAGTGCAGCTTGCGCTCGCTCAGTTCCTTGGCACGACGGATGTCGTCCTTGTAGAAGGTGTTGCCGCCATCGATGATCACGTCATCGGCTTCAAGCAGGTCGGCCAGTTGCTGGATGGTGTCCTCGGTTGGCGCGCCAGCGGGCAGCATCACCCACACAGCACGAGGTGCGTCCATCTGACGCACCAGGTCGGCGAGGTCAGTCGCCGTCACGGCGCCCTCTTCACCCAGTTTCGCCACGGAGGACTGATCACGGTCCCAGACCACCGTCTGGTGGCCGCCGCGCATCAGTCTTCTCGAAATATTGCCGCCCATGCGGCCCAGTCCCACGATTCCCAATTGCATGCCGGTGCTCCACAGATGCGTAAATAGGTGTGTCACACCTTGAAAACGCTAATGGTCTCAAAGCTTAGTACAGGGTTGCCAGAGTTAGTTTCGACTTTAGCCGTTCGTCGCGCGTATTTTTTCATCAGGAGGCCTGTCATCAAAGCTTCTTCAACGCTGGCGGGCACTTGCTGGCACATGAAGAAAAAGACACACGGACCGTGAAAAATAAAAAAGTTCCATTGGCTGAAAAAAGAAATCAGAATCCGCGCCGACAGAGGGTCAGACCGGAGTGGCAAACGCTCAAGGTCGGCTATCCTCACTGTGAGACATGCCATTTGCGAGGTGAGCAATGGGAACTTTACTGCCAGCAACACCCACCCAAACCCTCTATGTCACGGTCCGTCGTGACGAACTGCGCGAATTGAAAGAAGAACGCGACCAGTTGCAGAAAAAGGTCGCCCACTTGACCATGATGCTCTTGCAGTCCCAGCAGGACACCGGCCTTACCGGTGGCGCCCAGGCGAAGATCGCCTGATCCGCTGTCCCTTCCCGTACCGGCAGGCTCGTCCTGCCGGCTGACGCCGGAAACCTTTCCCGATACCTTCCCCGCCATCCGCCTCCTAGAGTGCCAGGCCTGAGCGCCACAGCCGTCGGCGCCCGTGATGGAGAAGTATCGTGAAAGCAATCATCGTGCTTGCCCTACTGGCTGCGCCCCTGGCAGTCAATGCGAAACCAGCGTGTAACAGCCCCTCCGAAGCGGACGTTGCCAACCTGTTCGAGCAGTGGAATGGCGCGTTGCAAACGCGCGACCCAGCCCAAGTGGCGGCGATCTATCAGCCCGATGCGGTGCTGTTGCCCACGCTGTCCAACCAGGTGCGCCTGACCACCGCCGAACGGGAAGACTACTTCGCCCATTTCCTGGCCAACCAACCGAGCGGGCGAATCGTCAGCCGCACCATCCACAGCCGCTGCGACAGTGCAGTGGATGCCGGCCTCTATGAATTCACCTTCGCGGCCACCGGCGAGACGGTGCGGGCCCGATATAGCTACACCTGGAACTGGGATGGGGAACGATGGTTGATCGGCAGCCATCATTCATCGGTGATGCCGCAGGGGTAACCACAATCGAGCGCCCTGCGCCAAAGGCTAAGAACTCGGTCCATCAGGCCATGGCACGCTGCAACAAATGTAGGACCGGGGGGTCCGGGCATCCGGTCTACCCGGGAAGCGCCGTCGGGCGGTGCGTGATCTAAAAAGCGCCCCAAAACCCGAGACATGGACCTCTCGAGACAACCGCAACAGCCTCGCGGCAGTTTGCTGCGTCGGCGGGGTACACACTGTGGGAGCGGGCTCTGCCCGCGAAGAGAGCGCCGTGGTGTTTCAGATATTTCGCGGCGTTCTTTTCGCGGGTAGAACCCGCTCCCACAGGCTCCTCCACACCCTGGAATCTCCCAGAGAGTGTACCTCCACAAGACAGTTGCTGCTATGGAGCCTCACTGCCCGCCATCCTCGCCCTCAGGAAACTCATAAAGCCTCAGGGATGCTCTGAGGTAGGCCGACATTTTCTATCAGCCTCGCACCCAGGTCTCAAAAACGAGAGCCTCGCTGAAAATATGCTCAGATTCGTCGTCAGTGTCACGCCAGCGGCTGTTCGAAGCCTACCGCAGCAGGCATTTTCTGCATCACAGGCGCACCTGTCCTGCGCTGCTCAGTAAATGTCTCCGGGCCATCCAAAGGTTCGATAGCGCAAACAGTGTCACTATCTGTCTTAGGGTCGGGAGAACGGAGCCATCATTCGTCGGGATGCCGCATTGCTCATTGCGATCGGTTGCCTGCGCCAAAAGCTGAAGCCTATTTCAGGCCATGGCACGGTCCTGCATGGGGTGCAACGCACAATGGCTTGAAGGGCCGCGGCGTTAGCCTTGGTGCACGGCGTAATAGCGGAGGTGAGGGTGTTTCTAGAAATTTCATTCTAACTCGACCCCATCCTTGAACACCCATATTTCAAGGCCTGCAGCGCCCCCACTTCCGCCCTGTCCCTCATCATGACCGTCCGTCAGTCGCGCCGTGACCACAGAGTCTGAAATTTTTCCTACACTCAAAACTCAGCCCGCACACCGCCCGGGAGGTTCGTCTGCAAAAAGTCGAAACTTCTGAAAAGGCGGCAGGTCAGGTTAAAGGTAGGCCGTGGATATGAAGTTCATTCAAGCGGCTGGACCACCCCACTCTGTCAATTCGCCGTCGGCAGGAGCCGCATGGCGTCGCGCTTGCGCGCTTGACCGTGGGGTCGCTGGATCAAAAATCAGGTGCTTGCCACACATGCATTAATGCACGGGAGAGAACAATGATCAGTGCCGCTGTCGAGACCCATGGAGAGCGTTTTAACAAGCAGGAGAGCGAGCCAACCGAGTTGGTGGAAATCGCTTCGACGGGCAAGGTACTGCAGGCCGACGCACGCATTAATCCCAACCGCCAGAAAGTGTTGTTTGTCACCTCCGAGATCGCCGACCTGGTCAAGACCGGTGGCCTGGGTGACGTTTCACAGGCGCTACCGCGCGCCATGAGCCCGCTGCACGACGTACGCATCCTGATTCCCGGTTACCCCCAGGTGCTCAACAGCGAGAACCCGATCCACATCGTCGGCGACCTGGGCGGTCACGCCGCACTGCCGCCGTGCAAGATTGGACGCATGGACCTCAAGGACGGCCTGGTCATCTATGTGTTGATCTGCCCCGAACTGTACGAGCGCGACGGTACCCCCTACGGCGCCAACAACGGTCGCGACTGGCCCGACAACCACATCCGCTTCGCCCGCCTGGGGCTGGCCGCTGCCGACATCGCTGCCGGCCTGGGCATGGTGCACTGGAAACCCGACCTGGTACATGCCCACGACTGGCCGGCCGGCATGGCGCCCGCCTACATGCACTGGCGCGGACTGAGCACGCCGACCCTGTTCACTATCCACAACCTGGCCTATCAGGGCGTAGTCAGCCGCGCCTGCTGCCCGGAACTGGGCGTGCCTGAACATGCCCTGCAACAGGAAGGCATGGAGTTCTACGGCAAGCTGTCGTTCCTCAAGGCCGGTATGGCCTACTCCAGCCACATCACCACGGTCAGCGCCACCTATGCCGATGAAATCACCACGCCGCAATTCGGCTGCGGGCTGGACGGCTTCCTGGGCAGCAAGGCCTACCAGGGCCTGCTCAGCGGCATCCCCAACGGCATCGACGACAGCTGGGACTCGGCCACCGACTCGCACCTGGTGTGCCCTTTCAGCCTCAATGACTGGGAAGGCAAACAAGTGAACGCCGAGCACGTGCGCACCCTGTTCGGCCTGGACGATTCGCAAGGCCCGTTGTTTGCCGTGGTGTCGCGGCTGGTGTACCAGAAAGGCCTGGACCTGACCCAGGGCGTAGCCGAGTTCATTGTTGAAAACGGCGGGCAGATCGCGATCATCGGCCGCGGCGAGCCCGAGGAAGAACAGGCCATGCGCGAACTGGCCCTGCGCTTCCCCGGCCAGATCGGTGTGCGCATCGGCTTTAACGAAACCGACGCACGCCGCATGTTCGCCGGCAGCGACTTCCTGCTCATGCCGTCGCGCTACGAGCCCTGCGGCCTGAGCCAAATGTACGCCCAGCGCTACGGCTCACTGCCCGTGGCCCGCAACACCGGCGGCCTGGCTGACACCATCGAGGATGGCGTCACCGGCTTCCTGTTCAACGAGTCCACCGTGGCCAGCTATGAAGAAGCCCTGCGCCGGGCCTTCTACGTGTTCAGCAAGCCAAGCCTGCTGAACGCCATGCGCTGCCTGTCCATGACCCAGCCGTTCAACTGGAGCCAGGCCGTTGAACCCTACGCAAAACTCTACGAGGAACTCGTGAGCAAATCGGTGGCCGTATCAGGTAGACACTAACGGAAGAGGTTTCATCGATGCCGCTACCGACACCTGAAACCTGGCCACATGGTGCACAACTGCTGGATTCGGGGCTCACACGCTTTGCGTTGTGGGCGCCGGACGCCTTTCATGTCAGTGTGGAACTTGAGGACGGCCAGTCATTGCCCATGCTGGCCCAGGATGACGGCTGGTTCGTCATCAAGTCCCATTGCCCGGCCGGTACCGCCTACCGTTACCAGATAGATGGCGAAATGCTGGTACCCGACCCCGCGTCGCGCGCCCAGCAAGGCGATGTCCACGGCCCCAGCCTGGTAACCGACCCCAACGCCTATCAGTGGCAATTCCCCCAGTGGCAAGGCCGTCCGTGGCATGAGGCGGTCATCTACGAACTGCACGTGGGCGTGCTGGGTGGCTTCGCCGCCGTGGAAAAACACCTGGCGCGCCTGGCCGAGCTGGGCATCACTGCCATCGAACTGATGCCCCTGGCGCAGTTCCCCGGCGAGCGTAACTGGGGCTACGACGGCGTATTGCCTTACGCCCCGCAGTCGTCCTACGGCACCCCGGAACAACTCAAGCACCTGATCGACTGCGCCCATGGTCACGGCCTGATGGTGATCCTCGACGTGGTATACAACCACTTCGGCCCCGACGGTAATTACCTGGGGCGCTACGCCAAGGGTTTCTTCCGCCAGGACCTGAAAACCCCCTGGGGCGACGCCATCGACTTTCGCCGCCCCCAGGTACGCGACTTCTTTATCGACAACGCGCTGATGTGGCTGCTGGAGTACCGTTTCGACGGCCTGCGCTTCGACGCCGTGCACGCCATTGAAGACCCCGACTTTCTCAAGCAGATGGCCGCGCGCATCCGCCAGCAAGTGGACGGCCCGCGCCATGTGTGGCTGACCCTGGAGAACGAACTCAACCAGGCCCACCTGCTGGAAGAAGGCTTCGATGCCCAATGGAACGACGACGGCCACAATGCTTTGCATGTGCTGCTGACCGGCGAAACCGAGGCCTATTACAACGACTTCGCCGAACGGCCCACCGAGAAACTGGCGCGCTGCCTGAGCGAAGGCTTCATTTATCAGGGCGAGCGCAATCGCCACGGTGAGCTGCGCGGCGAACCCAGTGGCCACCTGCCGCCCAATGCCTTTGTGCTGTTTTTGCAGAACCACGACCAGATCGGCAACCGCGCCTTTGGCGAGCGGCTATCTGCACTGTGCAGCACCGATGCCCTGCGCGCGGCCACCACTTTGCTGCTGCTGTCGCCCATGGTGCCTCTGCTGTTCATGGGTGACGAAGGCGCGGCTAACGAGCCGTTCCTGTTCTTCACCGACTTTCACGGCGAACTGGCCGAAGCGGTGCGCCAGGGCCGGCGTGGCGAGTTCGCTGCGTTTGCCGCGTTTGCCGATGCCGAGCAACGGGCGCGCATTCCCGACCCCAACGACGCGCAAACCTTCACGGCTTCGCGCCCGCACTTTCCCCAAGCCGATTCCCCGTGGGCACGGCTGTACGCCACGCTGTTGCACCTGCGCCATCAGCACTTGACCGAACACCTGACGGGCAGCCGCTCGCTGGGCGCCCAGGTATTGGCTGACGGCGCCCTGTACGCGCGCTGGCAGCTCAACGACGGCAGCGAGTTGCGCATCGACCTCAACCTCAGCGCCCACGCCGTGGAATCCAGCGTGCCGCCGGTTCAGTACTGCCTGTTCGACAGCCGCCTTGACGCCACCGGCGATCGGCCTGCAAATACCTTGCCCCCTTATAGCGCCCTGGTCAGCCTGACCCCTGCCGGAGATGATGCATGACTGATGAGCGACTGCGGACATTGGCGCAACACGCCGGCCTGGCCGTGCACTGGACCGACGCCAATGGCCGGCCACAGACTGTGCCCGACCCCGTGCTACGCAAGGTACTGGCCGGCCTGGGCCACCCTGCTGACGACAGCGAACAGGTGGAGGCCAGCCTTGAGGACCTGAACCGGGTTCGCCGCGATACCCACTTGCCGCCCCTGCTGACCGCAGACCAGGGTCAGCCGCTGAGCCTGGGGCACTACTTCCCTGCCCATACCCCTTGTCAGGTTCACCTGGAAGACGGCGCCACGCTGGACCTGCGCCTGGACGCTCATGGCGCCCTGCCCGGCCTGCTGCCCACGGGTTATCAGGACGTGCACATCGAAGGCCAGCAGTTCACCCTGGCCGTGGCGCCGCCGCGCTGCTACAGCGTGGGCGATGCCGTGGGCGAAGCGGCGCCGCGGGCCTGGGGCCTGAGCGTGCAGTTGTACAGCCTGCGCCGCCCCGGCGATGGCGGCTTCGGTGACACCCTGGCACTGGAGGCCTTCGCCCGCAGCGCCGGCGAACGCGGCTGTGACGCCCTGGCCATCAGCCCCATGCATGCCATGTTCAGCAATGACCCGCATCGCTACAGCCCTTACTCACCGTCCAGCCGGCTGTTTCTCAATTGCCTGTACGCCGCCCCTGGCGCCATCCTTGGCGAGCGTGCGCTGCGCGTGGCGCTCGATGACATTGGCTTGGGCGAGACCCTGGCGCACCTGGAGCAACTACCGCTGATTGACTGGCCGGCCGCGTCGGACGCCAAGTATCGCCTGCTGCAATCGCTGTACAACGGTTTCAGCCAGGGTGACCACCCGCTCACCGCCGACTTCGCCAGCTTCCGCCATGCCGGCGGCGAGGCGCTGGAAAACCATTGCCGCTTCGAAGCCCTGCAGGCCGACTGCGCCACCCGTGGCGACAGCCAGGACTGGCGCCAGTGGCCGGCCGAATGGCACGACCCGCGCAGTCCCGCCATTGCCGCCTTCGCGCAAGCGCACGCCGAGCAGGTCGGTTTCTATGCCTTCTGCCAATGGCTGGTGGCGCGCAGCCTGGAGCGCGCGCAAAACGCCGCCAAGGGCAGTGGCATGCGCATTGGCCTGATCGCCGACCTGGCCGTGGGCGCTGACGGCGCCGGCAGCCAGGCCTGGAGTCGTCAGGACGAACTGCTGGCCGACCTCACCGTGGGCGCACCGCCCGACATTCTCAACCGCGCCGGGCAAGGCTGGGGCATTTCCGCCTTCGCCCCCGAAGGCCTGGTGCGCAACGGTTTTCGGGCTTTCATTGAAATGCTGCGCGCCAATTTCGCCCATGCCGGCGGCCTGCGCATCGACCATGTGATGGGCCTGCAACGGCTGTGGGTAATCCCCATGGGCTCGCCGCCCAGCGAGGGCGCCTACCTGCATTACCCCATCGACGACATGCTGCGCCTGCTGACCCTGGAGTCCCATCGCCACCAGGCCATCGTGCTGGGCGAAGACCTGGGCACAGTGCCCGATGGCCTGCGCGAGAAACTGGTGGCGCGACACATGCTGGGCATGCGCGTGCTGTTGTTCGAACAAGCTCACCCCGGGCAATTCCACCCCGTGCTGCACTGGCCCGACAACGCCCTGGCCACCAGCACCACCCACGACTTGCCCACCCTGCACGGCTGGTGGAAAGCCCGCGACATTGACTGGAGCCACAAGCTGGGGCTGATTGACGAGCACACCGAACACCATTGGCGCGAAACCCGTGAACACGAGCGGCGCGGCCTGCGTCATGTGCTGGCCCAGGACAGCCAGAACTTTACCGGCCCGCAGGAGGAAACCGATCAGTTGATTGATGCCTGCGTGCGTTTCCTGGGCCATACCCGTGCGCCGCTGATGTTGCTGCCGCTGGAAGACGCCCTGGGCGTGGAAGAACAACCCAACCTGCCCGGCACCATTGATAGCCACCCCAACTGGCGACGCCGCTTCAATGGCAGCAGCCAGGCGCTGCTGGACGACGAAGACGCCGCCCGGCGCCTGGAACTGCTGGCGTGCGCGCGCCAACAGGCCAGCGAGCGTGACCTATGAAGGCCATGACCGGCAGCGTGCGGCTGCAGTTTCACAAGGGTTTCACCCTGGACGATGCGGTGGCGCGGGTGCCGTATTTCAAGGCGCTGGGCATCAGCCACATTTATGCCTCGCCCATCCTCAAGGCCCGGCCCGGCTCGATGCACGGCTACGACGTGGTCGACCCCACGCGCATCAACCCCGAGCTTGGCGGCGAACCTGCGTTGCGGCGCCTGGTCAGCAGCTTGCGCGAACACGACATGGGCCTGGTGCTGGACATCGTCTCCAACCACATGGCCGTGGGCGGTGGCCATAACCCCTGGTGGCTGGACCTGCTGGAATGGGGGCGACGCAGCCCCTATTCGGAGTTCTTCGACATTCAGTGGCACTCCCCCGACCCGCTCCTCGAAGGCCAGTTGCTGCTGCCGTTCCTGGGCAACGACTACGGCGCCTGCCTGGCCGCCGGGGAAATCCCGGTGCGCCTGGACACGGCCAGCGGGCAGTTCTACATCGAGCATTACGAGCACCGCTTCCCGGTGTCTGCGCCCGACTACGCCGACCTCCTGAGCCCTGCCGACGACCCGGTGCTGAGCAGGCTGGGCGGCCGTTTCGGCAGCCTGGAGCAGGACCCTCACGCCTACGAAAAAGCCGCCGAACTGCGCGCCGAACTGGCGGCCCTGAGCCACAGCCACAAAGAGACCCTGGCCGCCTTGCTGCAACGCTTTGACTCCACCACCCCCGAAGGCTTCCAGCGCCTGCACCGCTTGCTGGAAAAGCAGCACTACCGCCTGGCCAGCTGGCGCACCGCCGCCGATGACATCAACTGGCGGCGCTTCTTCGACGTCAACGAACTGGGTGGCCTGCGCGTGGAGCGCGCCGCCGTGTTCGAAGCCACCCACGCGAAGATCTTCGAGCTGGTAGAGCAAGGCCTGATCGATGGCCTGCGCATCGACCACGTGGACGGCCTGGCCGACCCGCGCGGCTACTGCCGCAAGCTGCGCCGACGCGTGGACCGGCTGCTCAAAGCGCGCCCGGCCAGCGCTGCCCTCGACCATTTCCCGATCTACGTGGAAAAGATTCTCGGCGCCCACGAGCAGTTGCACCGCGACTGGCAGGTGGATGGCACCACGGGTTACGAGTTCATGAACCAGGTCTCGCGCCTGCAACACGACCCTGCCGGTGCCCAGCCCCTGGCCGAACTGTGGAGCAGCCTCAGCGGACGCCCTGCGGTGTTCGAAGAAGAGGCCCTGGCGGCGCGCCACCTGGTGATCAATGGCACCCTGGCCGGCGACTTCGAGTCCGTGGCCCAGGCCCTGTTGCAAGTGGCACGCGGCGACGTGATGAGCCGCGACCTGACCCTGGGCGCCATCCGCCGCGCCTTGCAGGCGCTGGTGGTGCACTTCCCGGTGTACCGCACGTACGTCAGCCCCTGCGGCCGCCCGGCCGAGGACGAAGGCTTCTTCCAGCAGGCCCTGGAGGGCGCACGCGCCAGCCTGGGCGAAGCAGACTGGCCGGTGCTCGATTACCTGGCCCGCTGGCTGGGTGGTGAAGCCTGGCGCCGGTTGCCCCCGGGGCGCCCGCGCAAGCTGCTGCGCCACGCCTGCGTGCGCTTTCAGCAGCTGACTTCGCCCACTGCCGCCAAGGCCATCGAAGACACCGCGTTCTACCGCAGCGCGGTGCTGCTGTCGCGCAATGACGTGGGCTTCGACGCCGAGCACTTCAACGCCCCCCCCCAGGTTTTCCACGACGCGTGCGAGCAGCGCTTGCAGTACTTTCCCGATAACCTGCTGGCCACCGCCACCCACGACCACAAGCGCGGAGAAGACACCCGTGCGCGCCTGGCGGTGCTCAGCGAGCGCAGCAGTTGGTACCCGGGGCGCGTCAACCACTGGCTGGAACTGGCCGAGCCCCTGCGTGGCAGCGTCGGCGACAGCGTGGCACCGTCGCCAGGCGATGAACTCATCCTGTTCCAGGCCCTGCTCGGCAGCTGGCCGCTGAACCTTGCCGGCGAGGATGCCGCAGGCCTGCAGGCTTATGCCGAACGCCTGTACCAATGGCAACAAAAAGCCTTGCGCGAGGCCAAGCTGGCCAGCAGCTGGAGCGCGCCCAACGAGCCTTACGAACAAGCCTGCAAGGCCTACCTGGAAAAGCTCTTGCTGGACCCGCAGTGCCAGCAGCTGCGCGCCTCGCTGGTGGCTGCCGTGCAGCGCATCAGCGTCGCCGGTGCGCTCAACAGCCTGGTGCAGAGCCTGCTGCGCATGACAGTGCCGGGTATTCCCGACCTGTACCAGGGCGCCGAATTCTGGGACTTGAGCCTGGTAGACCCGGACAACCGCCGCCCCGTGGACTACGCTGCCCGAGAGCAGGCCCTGAACACGCCGCGAAGCCCTGCCGAACTGCTGGCCAGCTGGCAGGACGGGCACATCAAGCAGCAATTGATTGCCCGCACCCTGCGCCGCCGCGCCGAGCATGTCGCGCTGTTTGCCCGTGGCACCTACGAACCCTTGCCCGTGCTGGGCGAACAAGCCGACCGTGTGTTGGCGTTTGCCCGAACCCATGGTGACGAATTGGCCGTCGTCATCGTGCCACGACTGGCCAGCGACCTGCTGGGGGATGCCCCCAGCCCGCTTATCGGCGCACCCAAGTGGGGAGACACCCGCGTTGTGCTAACTTCAAGACACACTCTGCCTACATTTAAGGGACTTTTTTCAGACGTAGCAGTCACACCCAATAAGGAACTGTGGCTGAACGCTGCGCTGAAGGATTTCCCCGTCAATCTCTTAGTACAAAGTGACTTGTGATCAGGAGCGTTGAAATGAGTGCCGACGACAAACGTATACGCGAATTCGCCTACCAGATCTGGGAATCGGAGGGCAAACCGGAAGGGCATGAGGACCGCCATTGGGAGATGGCCCGCAAGCTCGCCGAAGCCGAGGCGCTGGCCCCCAGCAAGCCGGGCAAGGCCAAGGCCGCCGCCAAACCGAAAGGCGCCAGCACGGCCCCCCTTCCCACCAAGGAAAAACCTGCGCCGGTCGCCAAGTCTGCGCCACCCAAGCCGGCCGCGGCCGCAGCTCCAAAGCCCAAGGTGGCCACCGCGCCCAAGCCTGCCGCCGAGAAAAAGCCGCCGCGCCCAAGCGCAAAGAAACCTGCGGCCAGCTGACCGCCGTGACGCTCCCGGCCGCCTGACAGCGTGCATTGCGCTGTCAGGGGGGACCGTGCGTTCGACACTCCAACGCCCCCATTACCGGCTGCCTACGCCGGGACGGACCGTTTTCGCCCTGATTTAGCAGTGCAAGGAACTCTTCATGACCCGCCAAAAGAAATTCACCCCCGCCCCCGGTACCGATCCATCGCGCATTCGCGAAGGCTTGCCCTTCCCGCTCGGCGCCACCTGGGACGGTTTGGGGGTCAACTTTGCACTGTTTTCCGCCAACGCCACCAAGGTCGAGCTGTGCCTGTTCGACTCCAGCGGCGAAACCGAACTTGAGCGCATCGAGCTGCCGGAGTACACCGACGAAATCTTTCACGGCTACTTGCCCGACGCCCACCCAGGCCTCACCTACGGCTATCGCGTGTATGGCCCGTATGACCCGGAAAACGGCCACCGCTTCAACCACAACAAACTGCTGATCGACCCCTACGCCAAGCAGATGGTCGGCCAGTTGAAATGGTCCGAATCACTGTTCGGCTACACCATCGGCCACAAGGACGGCGACCTCAGTTTCGATGAGCGCGACAGCGCCCCCTTCGTGCCCAAGTGCCGGGTCATCGACCCCGCCTACACTTGGGGCCGAGATCAGCGCGTCAACGTGCCGTGGGACAAGACCATCTTCTATGAAACCCACGTGCGCGGCATCAGCATGCGCCACCCCTCGGTGCCGGAGGACGTACGCGGCACCTTCGCCGGGCTGATGGTGCCGGACGTGGTGGAGCACATCCGCAAACTGGGTGTGACGTCCATCGAACTGCTGCCCATTCATGGCTTCGTCAACGACCAGCACCTGTTGCAAAAGGGCCTGAACAATTATTGGGGCTACAACAGCATCACTTTTTTCGCCCCCCACCCGCGCTATCTGGCCAACGGCAAAATCGCCGAGTTCAAGGAGATGGTGGCGCACCTGCACGACGCCGGCCTGGAAGTGATTCTGGACGTGGTCTACAACCATACCGCCGAAGGCAACGAGCAAGGCCCCACGCTGTCCATGCGCGGCATCGACAACGCCAGCTATTACCGGCTGATGCCCGATAACAAACGCTTCTACATCAACGATTCGGGCACCGGCAACACACTGGACCTGAGCCACCCCTGCGTGCTGCAAATGGTCACCGATTCGCTGCGCTATTGGGCCACTGAAATGCACGTGGACGGGTTTCGCTTCGACCTGGCCACCATCCTGGGTCGCTACCACGAGGGCTTCGACGAGCGTCACAGCTTCCTCGTGGCCTGCCGCCAGGACCCGGTGCTGCGCCAGGTCAAGCTGATTGCCGAGCCCTGGGACTGCGGTCCCGGCGGCTACCAGGTCGGAGGTTTCGCCCCCGGCTGGGCGGAATGGAACGACCGTTTCCGCGACACCACGCGGGCGTTCTGGAAGGGTGACGACGGCCAACTGGCCGATTTCGCCGGGCGCCTGACCGGCTCCGGTGAGCTGTTCAACCAGCGCGGTCGTCGCCCTTACACCTCGGTGAACTTCATCACCGCCCATGACGGTTTCACCCTCAGGGACCTGGTGTCCTACAACGACAAGCACAACGAGGACAACGACGAAAACAACCAGGACGGCAGCAACAACAACCTGTCCTGGAACCACGGTGTCGAAGGCCCCACCGATGACCGCGAGATCGTCGAACTGCGCCTGCGGCAGATGCGTAACTTCATGGCCACCCTGCTGTTCTCCCAGGGTACGCCGATGATTGTCGCCGGTGACGAATTCGCGCGCACTCAGAACGGCAACAACAACGCCTACTGCCAGGACAGCGAAATCGGCTGGGTGAACTGGGACCTGGACGAGGACGGCAAGGGCCTGTTGCGCTTCGTGCGCCGGCTGATCCGCCTGCGCATGTCGTACCCCATCCTGCGTCGCAACCGGTTCCTGGTGGGTACCTACAACGAGGACATCGGCGTCAAGGACGTCACCTGGCTGGCGCCCAATGCCAGCGAAATGACCACCGAGCAGTGGCACGACGGCCACGGCCGCTGCCTGGGCATGCTGCTGGACGGCCGCGCGCAGCCCAGCGGCATTCGCAAGCCGGGGGCCGACGCCACCTTGCTGCTGATCGTCAACGCGCACCACGACGTGGTCAACTTCGTGCTGCCCGAAGTGCCCGAGGGCGAATACTGGACCTGCCTGATCGACACCAACCGCCCCGAGCTGCGCGACCGCGAACAACTGCCCTTCGGCAGTGACTTCCTGGTCACCGGCCGCTCGCTGCTGCTATTCGAACTGCACCGGGAAGTGGAGGAATGAACCGGGTGTTGGCCGCCACGCTCAAGCGTCCGGCTGCCGGCTACCCGGACCTGGCCGCTGTGCATGCGGCCTTGCAGGCACTGGTGGCCGATGACCTGGACCACCTGCCCTTGCCCGGCAGCGGCCGCACGCTGGAGCGCTGGCGGGCACTGGCAGTGGTGGGCGGCCATGACCTGGGGTTGTGCAAGCTCTACGAAGGGCATACCGACGCCTTGGCCATCATGGCCGAGTTGGCCGCCGTGCGTCCGCCCGCCGACAGCACGTGGGGCATGTGGGCGGCTGAACCGCCCAGCGCGCGCGTCAGTGTGCGCCAGGATCAGGGCGCCTGCTGGCTGGACGGGCGCAAGGCCTGGTGCTCGGGGGCCAGCCAGCTCAGCCACGCGTTGCTGACCGCCTGGGATGAACAGGGCCAACAGCAACTGGTGGCCGTGGACCTGCGCCAACCCGGCGTGACTGTCACGGACCAGGGCTGGAGCGCTGTAGGTATGGGCGTAACGGCCAGTGTCGAGGTGGTGTTCGAACAGGCGGAGGGCACCGCCGTGGGCGGGTCGGGCAGCTATTTGTCGCGCCCCGGCTTCTGGCAGGGCGGCATGGGCATCGCCGCCTGCTGGTACGGCGCCGCGCAACAAGTGGCGCAGCGCCTGCACGGCCATTGCCTGTTGCACGACGAGCCCCATGCGCTGGCTCACCTGGGCGCCGTTGACGCCACCCTGGCAGCGTCGCGGGCGGTATTGCAGCAAGCGGCTGCCACCCTTGACCTGAATCCCGGCGGCGACTGCCAGGCCCTGGCCCGCCGGGTGCGTGCTGTGGTCGAAAACACCTGCGAGCAGGTGCTCAGCCACGTCGGCCACGCTCTGGGCGCCGGCCCGTATTGCAAGGACGCGCACTTCGCCCAACTGGCCGCCGACCTGCCGGTGTTCCTGCGCCAAAGCCATGCCGAGCGTGACTTGGCGGCCCTGGGCGACGTGGCCCGGCATGCCCTGCCCAGTGAGTGGAACCTGTGAAAGCCAATCCGATTGTCGGCAATGGCACCTCGCTCCAAGCCTGGCAGGCATGCCCGCTGCTGGCCCGCCTGCCGCACATTGCCGTTGACCACCTGGTGCCCACCGGTGCGCGAGCGGTGATTGTAGCCCCACACCCGGATGATGAGGTGCTGGGCTGCGGCGGCCTGTTGCAGCACCTGGTTGCCTTGGGCCGGCCACTGCTGCTGATTTCCGTGACCGACGGCACCGCCAGCCATCCCGGTTCGCGGCGCTGGCCGGTGAGCCGACTGCGCAGCGAACGGCCGCGTGAAAGCGCCGAAGCGTTGCGCCGCCTGGCCGCTGACCCGACCCGCATGGAATGGCTGCGCGTGGGTCTGGCCGACAGCCAGGTGCCGGCGGCCCAGGCCCAGTTGCAAGCCTTTCTGCAGGCCCACCTGCAGCCCACTGACGTAGTGTTCGCCACCTGGAGCGAAGACGGCCACTGCGACCATGACGCCGTGGGCCACGCCAGCCGCGCTGCCGCCGAGGCCGTGGGCGCCTGCGTGCACGAACTGCCGATCTGGACCTGGCACTGGGCAAGCCCCCAGGATCCGCGCGTGCCGTGGCAACGCGCGCGCAAGATCACCCTGAGCCCGGCCATGCTGGCGCGCAAGCGTGATGCCGTGTTGGCGTTTACCAGCCAACTGGAAGGCGACGCCAAGGCCGGCCTGGCGCCGGTATTGCCGCCGGATGTCATGGAGCGCCTGCTGCAACCGTTCGAAGTGGTGTTCCTGTGAGCGTTGATAATGCCGTATTCGAGCAGATGTTCCAGGGCAGCGACGACCCCTGGGCCATGCACCGTCGCTGGTACGAACAGCGCAAGCGCGCGCTGTTGCTGGCCTGCCTGCCCCGTGCTCACTACCCAAGCATTTTCGAGCCCGGTTGCGCCAACGGTGCCACCAGCGCAGTGCTGGCCGCGCGCTGCGACCGCCTGTTGTGCTGCGACACCGCGGAGCGCGCCGTGGCGCTTACCCGCCAGCAACTGGCCGACTCACCCCATGTCCAGGTCGAGCAATGGCGCCTGCCGGCCCAATGGCCGGCACAGCGTTTCGACCTGATTGTGCTCAATGAGCTGTGTTACTACCTGGACCAAGGCGAGCTCAGCACCCTGATCCGCGCCTGCCGGCAAAGCCTCACCCTTGACGGCCAATTACTGGCCTGCCATTGGCGTGCGCCCATCGAGGGCTGCACCCTGGATGGCGAAGCCGTGCATCAGAAGTTGACTGACGAGTTGGGTATGGCGTCGCTGTTGCAGCACCGCGAAAAAGATTTCGTCCTGGACCTCTGGAGCCGCGACCCGCTGTCGGTCGCCGAACACGAAGGCCTGCGGTGAACAATAGCTGTACCTTCGGCAGTTGCCACACAGGTATTTTTGTAGCCGCTGCTGGTGCTGCCGCCTGGCTGCGAAAGGTCTGCAGGATCTTCGGCGGCGTCATGTCGATCGCGGGCCTTCGCAGCCGGGCGGCGGATGGCCGCCCAGCAGCTCCGGGTGCGTAGCAGCGGCGCAGTAGATCTAGCCCCCCAGGGGAACCGAGCGGGTACGCCACCAGTCCGAACCAATAAGCCCTACCGTTTCAAGGAGTGATCGTGACCCCCGACCCCACCGGCCAGGCCAGCCGCAGCCACCCTCCGGAGCACCCACTGGCGGTGCATCGCATGCGCATCCTGACCGTCAATACGCACAAGGGCTTTACTGCCTTCAACCGCCGTTTCATCCTGCCCGAGCTGCGCGAGGCGGTGCGTGCCACCGGCGCTGACCTGGTATTTCTGCAGGAAGTACTGGGCGAACACGACGGCCATGCCGAACGCCACCACAACTGGCCGCAGACCTCGCAGTATGAGTTTCTGGCCGACAGCATGTGGAGCGATTACGCCTACGGGCGCAACGCGGTGTACCCCGACGGTCACCATGGCAATGCGTTGCTGTCCAAGTACCCGATATTGCGCTACCGCAACCTCGATGTGTCAATCACCGGCCCCGAGCGCCGCGGGCTGCTGCATTGCGTGTTGCAGGTGCCGGGGCATGACGAGGTGCACGCCATCTGCGTGCACTTGTCGCTGCTGGAAAGCCATCGCCAGCAGCAATTGGCCCTATTGCGGCAATTGCTCGATTCCCTGGCCGACGATGCCCCGGTGATCATTGCCGGCGACTTCAACGACTGGAAACTGCGCGGCAACACCACCCTGACCAGCGCCCGCGACCTGCACGAGGCATTTGAACACCACCACGGCGCGTTGGCCCGCACTTACCCGGCACGCTTCCCGCTATTGCGTCTGGACCGGGTGTACCTGCGCAATGCCACCAGCCACGCCCCCACCATCCTGGGCAACAAACCCTGGACCCACCTCTCCGACCACTTGCCACTCACGGTGGAAGTGCACCTGTAGCGATTGTTTTGGAATAGCCCGATGCCGGCATAGAGACTTGACTGCTTAAAAACGCGATTGCGGTATTCTTTCAATCACTTGCGGACGCCGTTAACACGGTCGTTGTCAGGCTACGTATTCTTGACGCCGAGCACTGGCTCTCCTTAGCTACAAGTAACACAACACAACAAAAAACACCGACCCAAGCCTCTGGCTCGCGCCTTTCAGCGCCTTTGCCATGCCTGGGCCGCTGGCTTCGGCCGCCCTCGCTGCGACGCACACGGCGCACTCCTTGCCAGGTCTACAACACGGGAGCCACGCCATGAACACTGCCCAGTACTGTTTCTTCTACGCTGCCTGCACCTCGCTGCTGCTGGCTGTGCCCACCCGCGCGGTGGCCGCCGAAGGGATGGATGACCCGCTCGGCCCGCTGGACATGAGCAACCGCGCCTACACCAGTACCGGGGCGTCCAACCCGGCCAGCAATAATGACCAATTCATCCTATTCGCCCGCAGCCTCGGCGTAGCCTGGAGTGTCAGCTCCCAGGTGCAGGACAGCGGGCGCCCGGACAACGCCCGCTCCATGGCCGTGGCCCTGGGCGGGACGGTGGCGATCGTGCTGGGTGAGAACTGGTCGTTCGAGCCGCAGGCGCAACTGATCAACCAACGGTTGCTGCCCGGGACGGCCGGCCAAGGGCCGCGCCTGCTCAGCCAGGACAGTGAGCCAAGCTGGAGCGGCCGGGTGGGCGCGCGGCTGGCGGGACATTACGAGTTGGCCGGCACGCCGCTGGAGCCTTTCCTGCGCACCAGCCTGACCTACAGCTTCAGCAACGATAGCGCCATCGCCTTGGCGCCGGTGGACAAGATCACCAGCAGCCGCAATTCATCCACCATCGAAGTGGGCCTGGGCCTGGTGGCGCGCATGACGCCCACGGTGAGCCTGTTCGTCACCGCCGACTACAGCAGCCCCAGTGACCAGAACGATCTCAACGGCCTGATCGGCGACCTGGGCGTGAAGATGCTGTGGTAGCCGTAGCGTGTGTGATCCTGGAAGCGCCGCGCACGCCTTCGCAGCCTGGCGGCAGCTCGCGGAACATTGCGCCACCCGCCAGGAGCTGCCGACAAGCTGCGAGGCGCGCGCAGCGCGCCCACCAGAACCTTACGCCTGAGGACGCAGAATGAGCACCGCCAGCGGCGGCAGGTTCAGCGACAGCGACAACGGCTGGCCATGGCTTTGCACTTCCTCGGTAGGCACGCCACCCCCGTTGCCGTAGTTGGACCCGGCGTAGATCTCGGCATCGCTGTTAAGCACTTCCTCCCAGCGTTCGGCAAACGGCACGCCAATGCGATACCCCTCGCGCGGCACCGGGGTGAAGTTGGCCACCACCAGCAACGGCTCGCCCGACTTGCTCCAGCGCAACCAGGCAAACACGCTATTGGCCGCGTCGTCGCCGATCAGCCACTGGAAGCCCTGGGGCTGGCAGTCCTGTTCGTGCAACGCCGGGTAGTTGCGGTACACCGCATTCAGGTCACTCACCAGCTTTTGCACACCCAAGTGCTCGGTGTACTTGAGCAGGTACCAGTCCAGCTCACTGTCGTGGTTCCACTCGCGCCACTGGCCGAACTCACAGCCCATGAACAGCAGTTTCTTGCCCGGGTGCGCCCACATGAACGTCAGGTAGGCACGCAGGTTGGCGAACTTCTGCCAGCGGTCGCCAGGCATCTTGTCGATCAGCGAATGCTTGCCGTGCACCACCTCATCATGGGAAATGGGCAGAATGAAATGCTCGGAGTAGGCGTAGATTAGCCCGAAGCTCATTTCGTTGTGGTGATGGGTACGGTGGATCGGGTCGTTCTGGATGTAATGCAGGGTGTCGTGCATCCAGCCCATGTTCCACTTGTAGGCAAACCCCAAGCCGCCCTGCTGGGTAGGTTGACTCACGCCAGGCCAGGCCGTGGACTCCTCGGCAATCACCAGGGCGCCAGGCGCCTCCAGTGCCACCACGTCGTTGAGGTGACGAAGGAAATCGATGGCTTCCAGGTTCTCGCGACCGCCGTAGCGGTTGGGAATCCATTCGCCGGCCTTGCGCGAATAATCCCGGTACAGCATCGACGCCACCGCATCCACGCGCAAGCCGTCGATGTGGAAGTGCTTGAGCCAATGCAGGGCCGAGGCCAGCATGAAGCCATGCACTTCGGTGCGGCCCAGGTTGTAAATCAGCGTGTCCCAGTCCTGGTGAAAGCCTTCCAGCGGGTTGTCGTACTCGTACAATGCCGTGCCATCGAAGCGCGCCAGGCCGTGGGTATCGGTAGGGAAATGCGCCGGCACCCAGTCGAGAATCACGCCGATGCCGCCCTTGTGGCAGGCGTCGATAAAGGCGGCGAAGTCATCAGGCGAGCCGTAGCGTGCCGATGGCGCGAACTGCGACAACGGCTGGTAACCCCACGAGCCACCAAAGGGGTGTTCCATGATCGGCATCAGCTCGATGTGGGTGAAGCCCAACTGCTGCACATAAGGCACCAGGCGCTCAGCCAGTTCATGCCAGTTGTAGTTGCGCACCTCGCCCTCTTCGCTCACCTCGCACTGCCAGGAACCAGCGTGCAGCTCATAGATCGACAACGGTTTGTTGATGCCGTGATGTTCGCCGCGGGCCTGCATCCAGGCCTCGTCGCCCCATGAATGACTCAGCGGGCTGGCGACTTTCGACGCGGTGGACGGCGGCAATTCGGTACGCAGCGCCACTGGGTCGGCCTTGAGCGGCAGCACGCCCTCATGGCCGAGCACTTCGTACTTGTAGGTTTCGCCCGGCTGCAGGCGCGGCACGAAGATCTCCCATACCCCCGAAGGGTGGCGCAGGCGCATAGGGTGGCGACGACCGTCCCAAATGTTAAAGTCGCCCACCACCGATACCCGTCGCGCATTGGGCGCCCACACCGCAAAGCGTACGCCCTGCACACCGTCGACGGTCACGCATTGCGCGCCCAGGGCGCCACTCAAGTCGCGGTGGTTGCCTTCGGCAAACAGGTACAGGTCCATTTCGCCGAGCAGCTCGCCATAGCTGTAGGGGTCTTCGCTGACCTGCTCGCCACCCGCCCACTGCACCTTCAGCAGGTACGGGCGCTGGTCGGCGAACTGCCCCACGAAAAGACCGGGCACCTCGCCCTGTTCCAGCGTGCCGCGAACGTCCTGGCTGTCCTTGTCGAGCACTTGCACGTTGAGGGCATTTGGCAGGTAGGCACGAATGTATTGGCCGCCTGCACCGTCCGGGTGCGGGCCCAGTACCGCGAACGGGTCGCGGTGGTCGGCACGGATCAGCGCCTCGATGTCCGCCTTGGGCGGAAAAGCCCCGACCTTGCCCTGTTCCTTGTGCGCGTTCATTGACTACTCTCCCCTGGTACTCAGTAACCCGAATAGCCCATGCAAAGGCACGGCCAGCCAGCTCGGGCGATTTTCGGCTTCGTATGCGATTTCGTAGCAGGCCTTCTCCAGGCTGAACAGCTCCAGTGCCGCACGCTCGCCATCGGCGTGCTGCCAAGCGTGGGCGAGACTGGCTGTGGCCAGCCCGTAGGCTTCGATAAAGGCGTGGCGGGCCTCGTGCAGGTAACGCCGGCCGATCCGTTCACGGGCCTGGTCGGCCTCAGGCGAGTCGTCCACACCCTGAGCGTTGCGCACCGCCATCGCGGCAGCGTAGTCGAAGGAACGCAACACGCCACTGACGTCCTTGTAGGGGCTGTACTTGCCCCGCCGCTCTTCCAGTGGCCGCGCCGGCTCACCTTCAAAGTCGATCAAATAGGCGTCGCCCTGCACCACCAGCACCTGGCCCAGGTGCAGGTCACCATGCACGCGCATCACCAGGCCACCCACCGCCTGCTTACTGAGGTGGTCGATATGCGTCAACAACGACGAGCGCTGTTCGAGCAGGTCGTCCACCAGGCCGCGATCCTCGTCGGCCAGATGCTCATAATGCTGTTCCAGCAATTGCAGGGCGCGTTCCAATTGCGCACTGATGCTCTGGCTCCACGCCTGGCCTTCTTTTTTGCTGCTGGGGCTGGCCTTGAAGTCGGGATTGTCGGTGGGCGCCGCCAGCACCTGGTGCATTTCGCCCAGGCGCTGGCCCAGCAGGCCGGCAAAATCAGCCAGTTCGCCCAACGCGTTGTAATGCTGTTCCTGCTCGGAACGCCCCAGCTCCAACTCGTCGCGGATGGCGCGTTCCAGGTTGTTCTGGGTCCAGGCCCAGGCGTCGCCCTGATTGTTCAGGTAGCCCTGGGCTATCATCAACAGGTGCGGCAAGCCCTGGCCGTCGACCCGGCTCACCGAGCCCAGCAACGGCGATATGTTGGCGAAGCCGGCCGCGGTCAGGTAGGCGCCCATTTCCAGTTCCGGGTGCACGCCGCCGCTGACCTTGCGAATCATCTTCAGCACCATGCTGCCGCCAATCACCACCGAACTGTTGGACTGTTCGGCCGACAAGTAGCGCACCTCGGGCTCGGCGCTCAGGTTCAGGCGCGCAAGCTGCGGCGTGGGCACAAAGCGTATCTCGCCTTCTTCGCAGGTGAGCACGGTGTTGGCCTTGAGGCCCTGCACCACGGCGCGGATGAAGCTCTCCAGCACGAAGGCGTCGGTGATCAGGCCCACCTGTCGATTGCGCCGCACCCGCGACAGCGCCAATTGATGCGGCAAAGCACCGGTTTGCTGGTCCTCGCCCAGCAGGCCAAAGGGAAACTGGTAGCGACTGACCTGCCCACCGCTGCGCACTTCAATCTCGCTGAGCAAAACAGGGCTGGTGGGCGTGCCGAAGCGCACGCCGTAGGCAATGCGAACCTGATCGATGGCGCTATCCTTGCCGGCGAACCAGCGGCGTTTGGGCAAGTATTGCAGCAGCGCGCTGTTCTCAAGGCTGCTGCGCGACGGTTCTTCCAGTAGCTCTTCCATACGTTTTTTCAGCACCAGGGTGAGGAAATCGGGCAGCGGCTGCGCCGGTTCCACGTGCCAGCTGGGCATCTGCGCTTCGGTGGCCAACAGGAACCAATAGAATCCATAGGGTGGCAGCGTGAGCAAAAAGTTCAGTTGGCCAATGGGCGGGAAGGCACTGCCCCCCAGCATTTCCACCGGCACCATGCCGGCGTACTGGGACAGGTCCAGTTCGGCGGCCTGGGCGGCGCGCGACACGTTGGCCACGCACAGCACCAGCTCGGTCTTGCCATCGGCTGCGGTGTACTCTCGGATGTACGCCAGGATGCGCCGGTTGCTGGGCGACAGCATCTTCAGTGTGCCGCGGCCGAAGGCTTTCTGTTGCTTGCGCACGGCCAGCAGCCGGCGTGTCCAGTTGAGCAGCGAGTGCGGGTCGTTGGACTGGGTTTCCACGTTCACCGACAAGTAGCCGTACAGCGGGTCCATGATCGGCGGAAGCACCAGGCTGGCCGGGTCGGCGCGGGAGAAGCCTCCGTTACGGTCGATGGACCACTGCATGGGCGTGCGCACACCGTCGCGGTCGCCCAGGTAGATGTTGTCCCCCATGCCGATCTCGTCGCCGTAGTACAGGGTGGGCGTGCCCGGCATGGACAGCAGCAGGCTGTTGAGCAGTTCAATACGCCGACGGTCACGCTCCAGCAGCGGCGCCAGGCGCCGACGAATGCCCAGGTTGATGCGCGCGCGACGGTCGGCCGCGTAGTAGTTCCACAGGTAGTCGCGCTCGCGGTCGGTGACCATCTCCAGCGTCAGCTCATCGTGGTTGCGCAGGAAAATCGCCCACTGGCAATTCGCGGGAATTTCCGGGGTCTGGCGCAGAATGTCGGTGATCGGAAAGCGGTCTTCCTGGGCCACGGCCATGTACATGCGCGGCATCAACGGGAAGTGAAAAGCCATGTGGCATTCGTCGCCATCATCACCATGGGTGTCGCCAAAGTACAGCTGGGTGTCCTCTGGCCACTGGTTGGCTTCGGCCAACAGCATGCGGTCGGGGTAGTTGGCGTCGATCTCGGCGCGGATCTGCTTGAGCACCTGGTGGGTCTCGGGCAAGTTCTCGTTGTTGGTGCCGTCGCGCTCTATCAGGTAGGGGATGGCGTCCAGGCGCAGGCCGTCGATGCCCATGTCCAGCCAGTAGCGCATCACCCCCAGCACCGCCTTCATCACCTGCGGGTTGTCGAAGTTGAGGTCCGGCTGGTGGGAGTAGAAGCGGTGCCAGAAGTACTGGCCGGCCACCGGGTCCCAGGTCCAGTTAGACTTTTCGGTATCGAGGAAGATGATCCGCGTGCCGTCGTACTTCTGGTCGGTATCGGACCACACGTAGAAGTCCCGCGCCCTTGAGCCGGGTTTGGCGCGGCGCGCACGCTGAAACCAGGGGTGCTGGTCGGAGGTGTGGTTGATGACCAGCTCGGTGATCACCCGCAGGCCACGCTGGTGCGCCTCGGTGATGAAGCGGCGCACGTCGGCCATGGTCCCGTAGTCAGGGCTCACAGCCTTGTACTCGGCAATGTCGTAGCCGTCATCGCGGCGCGGTGACGGGTAGAACGGCAGCAGCCAGATGGTATTCACGCCCAGCTCGGCAATGTAGTCGAGCTTGTCGATCAGGCCGGGAAAGTCACCGATACCGTCGTTGTTGGAGTCGAAGAACGACTTCACGTGCACCTGGTAGATCACCGCGTCCTTGTACCACAGGGGGTCTTTGATAAACGCGGCGCTGCGAGGTTTCTTCGCCATGGGTCAGGTCCTTTTCAGAGCGCTGCGCTGATGCGCCAGATGCCGAACGGTTGGTAGCCAGGGTCGATGCGCATCCACTGGGCCTTGCCGTACCAGGTCCAGGTGTGGCCGGTCATCAGGTCCTCACCGGTGGTGGCGGCGTTGTCGTCCAGGCCCAGTTCCCACAAGGGCAGCTCGAAGTTCGCCTCCTGGACGTTGTACGGGTCAAGGCTGACCGCCACCAAGATGAAGTTCTTGCGGTCGGCGGTGCGCTTGCCAAAGTAGAGGATGTTGTCGTTCCAGCACTGGAACATGGCCAGGCCCAGGTGGGTCTGCAACGCCGGGTTCTGCCGGCGGATGCGATTGAGCTGGGCAATCTCGGCAATGATGTTGCCGGGCGCAGTGAAGTCCCGGGTACGGATCTGATACTTCTCCGAGTCCAGGTATTCTTCCTTGCCCGGAATGGGCGCCGCTTCGCACAGCTCGAAGCCCGAATACATGCCCCACAGTCCCGAGCCCATGGTGGCCAGCGCGGCGCGGATCAGAAAGCCCGCGCGCCCCGACTCATGCAGGAAAAAGGGGTTGATGTCCGGTGTATTGACGAAGAAATTAGGGCGGTAGCAGTGCGACCACGGCGGCTGGTTGAGCTGGGTGAAATACTCGGTCAGCTCGGCCTTGGTGTTGCGCCAGGTGAAATAGGTATAGCTCTGGGAGTAACCGACCTTGCCCAGCCTGGCCATCATGGCCGGCTTGGTGAACGCCTCGGCCAGGAACATGACCTCAGGGTAGTCGCGGCGCACGTCCTCGATCATCCATTGCCAGAACGGCAGTGGCTTGGTGTGTGGGTTGTCGACGCGGAAGATCTTCACGCCGGCCTGCACCCAGCCCACCACCACGTCGCGCAGGGCCAGCCACAGGCTGGGGATGGCGTCGGCGGCGTAGAAGTCGACGTTGACGATATCCTGGTATTTCTTCGGCGGGTTTTCCGCGTAGCGAATGGTGCCGTCCGGGCGCCAGCTGAACCAGCCCGGGTGCTCCACCAGCCAGGGGTGGTCCTGGGAGCACTGGATGGCGAAATCCAGGGCAATTTCCAGGCCATGCTCGGCCGCTGCCGCCACCAGCCGGCGGAAGTCTTCGCGGCTGCCCAACTGCGGGTGAATGGCGTCGTGGCCGCCGTCGGCGCTGCCGATGGCATAGGGGCTGCCGGGGTCGTCGGGGCCAGCCTCGAGGGCATTGTTCGGGCCCTTGCGATGCTTGCGACCGATGGGGTGGATGGGCGGGAAATACAGCACGTCGAAGCCCATGTCGCGGATCATCGGCAGGCGTTCATGCACGTCATTGAAGGTGCCATGGCGCGCGGGGTCGTCGGTGATCGAGCGGGGGAACAGCTCATACCAACTCGCGAACTGCGCGCGTTCGCGCTCCACTTCCACGGGAAACAACGCGCTCTTGCTCAGGTAGGCGCGCGCGTCGGCCAGGTTCATCAGCGCCGCCGTGTCTTTCTGCAACAGCAGCGCCACCTGGCCCTCCGCATCCAGAGCCTTGAACTCATCGTGCAGGTGCAGCAACTGGCGGCGCAGGCTTTCTTCACTTTTCTCGGCGCTGTTCACCAAGTGCAAGCGGCCCTCTTCCAGCTCCAGGCCAATGGGCACGCCAGCGGCGTATTTCTTTTCCAGCTCGTAACGGTAGGTGGCGAACTGGTCGATCCAGGCTTCGATGCAGAACACATGGCGCCCTACCTCGCTCACACTGAGCTGGCCCTGCCAGGCGTCGTTGCCCAGATCCTTCATGCCCACGCTGTGCCAGCTGTCCGAGCCCAGCGCGCGCCAGCGCAGCACCACGGCCAGCTTGTCGTGGCCATCGGCGAACACCTTGCTGTCCACGGTCAGGCTCTGGCCCACCACCGCCTTGACCGCGAACTGGCCGCCATCAATGGCAGGCGCCACGTCTTCGATCACGATGCGTGGCAATAACAGCGCCTGGGACAGGCTAAGTGCCTGTTCATTGCTCTGTTCGGCCGCCTGGCCGGTTTCGAAAGGTTGATCCGCGGTCATCGAGCATCTCCTTCACGCCCCAAGGACGCTCATCCAATACCTGATACACCGACAAAGAGGTGCCGGCGCCTGCTTTAAGTTCCGAGCCATGGGGGGTGTGAAAGTTCATCAGAATTGACGCTCGGGAATCATCGGCCGTCGGTTGCTGTCCAGATCACTGACTGTCCCCACCTTTGCGAGGAACCCTGATGAATATCCCTATCCCCGCCGAAACACCGGACCCGAACATTGACGATCCGACCCTGCCGCCGCCCGATCCGAACGTGGACCCCGACGAGCTGCCAGTGAAACCCACCGTGCCGCCCACCGTGGGCGACCCGCCCAGCCAGGAGCCGCCGGTGCAGTTGTGAATCGATTTATTCGCGATAGTGCGTAGTGAGCATAGATGCGCCGGGAATAAGCGTGACTGCTGGGTCATTAAATATTTGCGCCGGCGTGCGAACCGCTCTTACCGCAACTGTCTTCCTGTGGGAGCGGGCAGAGCCCGCGCCCACAGGTGCCCGGCTACAGAGCATTCATCAGTCGCTGTCCCCGTCGCGCTCCAAGCGCCCCACAATCAACGGCATCACACCCAGCACTAGCAGTGCCAGCACGGTGCTGAACACCGCCGTTGCCTCGCGCCCCATGCCGGCCGCCACGCCGATGGCCGCGGTCATCCATAGCCCGGCGGCGGTGGTCAGGCCTTTCACGTGGTGCGCGTCCTGGGCATTGCCCTTGAGAATCGTGCCCGCCCCCAGAAACCCGATCCCGGCCACCAGCCCCTGCACCACCCGGCTGATGGCTGCCGGATCGGCGCCGGCCATCTGCGGTACCAGCACGAACAGCGCCGCGCCCAGGGACACCAGCATGTGTGTGCGCACCCCGGCGGCCTTGCCCTTGTGCTCACGCTCGAAACCGAGAATGGCGCCCAGCACCGCCGCCATCAGCAGGCGCACGGCCACGCGGGTGAGTTGCGAAGCGTCGGTGATGTCGGCGAATTCGTCTTGCAGGGTGGTCCAGGCTTCTTGCCACCAGGCGTTCATGGCTCGGTCCTTCGCTCGGGGATGAGCTATGGACACTGGCGGTGCTGGAGAGTGCCGACCCCGTCCAGCTCCGGAGTTTTCCCACAATAGAAAAAGAAACGGCCGCTATCGCGGCCTTACCCGGGTTTCTAACCTGCCCCATTCATCGCACCTGAACGGAATCACTCGCCATGCGGCCATTGATTGAAACGGGCAGGCGCACACGCTGCAATTGTCATGACGTTGCCCATGCGGCGCGCTTGCTGGCGAGCCAAGCCTGTAGCTTGAGCGCGCGGCACAGCCAGGACGGTATGGTGCGCTCTGCGTTCGAAAAAACCGCCGACGCGGGTTCTTTGATGGCCTTCCAGCATCCTGTCGAAGCGCTTCCTGCGCTTCACCTGTGTAGCTAGATTAGGCCTGTGCCCTTCTGCGCAACAGAGGAGATGGCGGGTAGCGGGTGTAAGCGTTTGGGTATTGCTGCAACGTTCGCAGCGGCGGCGAGTCTGACACACCGCGCGGCAAGGCTTCAGCGTCAGCGCTCGGCCTGGGCATTTTGCTCGGTGGACCACCCGCCCCCCAGCGACTTGACCAATTGCACGTTGGCGCTGAGCTGGCGGGTCTGCAGGTCCAGCACGCCGCTTTGGGCTTGCAGGGAAGCCGTCTGCGCTTCCACCACGTCCAGGTAGCCCACCGCGCCATCCTTGTACCGCGACAGCGCCAGGCTTTCCGAGTCGTGGGCGGCGCTGGCGGCGTCGCGCTGGTCTTGCAGGGCGTTGCCCAGGCCGGCGATCAGGGTGAGGTTGTCTTCCACTTGCTGGAAAGCGCCCAGCACGACGCTGCGGTAGTGGCCGGCGGCTTCGTCGGTGGCGGCGCGGGCGGCGTCGACGCCGGCCTTGCGCTTGCCGCCGTCCAGCAACGTCGCCACCAGCGACGGGCCAATGGACCAGAACAGGTTGGGCGCCGCCAGCAGGCCGGCGTACTGGTCGCTCTGGTAGCCGATTTGCGGGCTGAGGGTGATGGTGGGGAAATAGGCGGCACGGGCGATGCCGATTTTGGCGTTGGCCTCGGCCACGCGGCGTTCGGCGGCGGCGATGTCTGGGCGCCGTTGCAACAACGCCGAGGGCACGCCGGTGGGCACCACCGGCAACTCGATGCGCGCGGTGTCCATGGGCAGGCTGAACTGCGCCGGTTGCGCCCCCACCAGGGCGGCAATGGCGTGTTCCATCAGCGCTCGCTGGGTCTGGTTCTGCGACAGTTGCGACTTGGCCGACGACAACTGCGTACGCGCCCGCGCTACATCCAGGCCGGACACAATGCCGCCACCGTGCAGGCCCTCGGTCAGGCTCAGGGCCTTGCCGAACGCCTCGGTGGTGGCGGTCAGCAGTTGGGTCTGCTGGTCCAGGCCACGCAGGCGGATGTAATTGTCGGTCAGTTGCGTTTGCAGGCTCAGGCGCGCCGAGGCCAGGTCGGCGGCGGCGGCCTGGGCTTCATCGGTGCCGGCATTGACCGAGTTGCGCACCCGCCCCCACAGGTCCACTTCGTAGTCCACTTCCACGCCAACGGTCACCGAGTTGTAGTCACTGGGGCCACCCGTGGCGCGCAGTGGCCGGGTGTCGGACTGGCGAATGCGCTGCGGGTTGGCGAAGCCCTTGAGCAGCGGAAACAGGTCGGACCGCACCTGGGCCAGATAAGCCTGGGCCTGGGCATAATGGGCCAGGGCGGCACTGAGGTCGGGGTTGTTGGCGGCCAGTTGTTGCTGCAAGGCGTTCAGGCGGCTGTCGTGGTAGATGGCCCACCAACCATCACGGCTCATCTGGTCAGCCGGTTGCGCCGGCGTCCATGGGCCGACATTACGGTATTGGGCCGCCGTCTCGATGGGCGGGACCTGGTACGCAGGCGCCAGTGAGCAGGCGCTCAGCAGGGCCAGGGCCAGGGGTGTCAGCGCCCTAACCATGGTTGTTGCCCTGGGGCGCAGCGTTGTTGCCCTGCGAAGGCGGGCTGATTTTCACCGCATCGTCGTCGGCCAGGCCATCGGGTGGGGTGTCGATTACCCGGTCGGAGGGCGCCAGGCCCGAACCGATCTCCACGCTGTCGCCAAAGTCGCGGGCGATGGTCACGGTCTTGAACTTGACCTTGTCATTGCCATCCAGGGTGGCCACGCGCAGGCCTTTGTCGTCAAACAGCAAGGCACTGGCGGGCAGGCGTAACGCATCGGGCTGGGTCGGCAGGTTGAACTGCACGTTGGCGAAGGCACCTGGCATGAGCCGCGCGGCCTTGTTGTCGACCATCAGTTGCACCAGTGTGGCGCCGGAGGCCGGGTTGATGGAGTCTGCGCGGGCGACCACCTTGGCCGAGAAACTGTCCTTGGGGTACTCCGGCACCGTGAGGCTGGCACCGGTACCTTCGCGTACCTGCGCGGCGAACGCCTGGGGCACCTGCACGTACACGCGCAGGCGACTGATGTCCGACACCGCAAACAGCTCCGGCCCGGTACCGCCGCTGCCGGCGTTGATCAGTGCACCGACATCGGTAGCCCGCGCGGTCACCACGCCGTCGAAGGGCGCCACCAGGTGCTGGAAGCCTTTGGTGGCCACCAGGCGATCGACGTTGGCCTTGGCCGAGGCCACTTCTGCCTGCTTGGCGGCCAGGTCGCCCACGCGCTGGTCAACGTCCTGGCGTGACACCGAGTCGGAGGCCAGCATCACTTGCCAGCGGTGCGCGGTGGTGGCGGCCAGCTGCGCGTTGGCCTGGCTGGTGGCCAGTTGCGCGCGGGCCTGCAGCAGTTGCTGGTCCAGTTCAGGGGCATCTATCTCGGCCAGTAGTTGGCCGGCCTTGACCCTGCCGCCAATGTCCACGGTCCAGGACTTCAGGTAGCCGCTGACCCGGGCGAAGATCGACGCGCGCGACCATGCCTCCAACCGGCCTGGCAAGCTCAGGACCGGGCCCTTGTCCGGGCGGCTGGGCGCCACCAGCACCACGGTGGGCATGGCCTGGGTATCGGTCCAGGTCTTGAGGTTGCGCGACTCGGTGGCGCGGGTGGTGACCCCGGCCACCACCACGAGGATCAGCAGCACCACGCCGATGATAAGGGCCAGGCGGCCGCGCCGTGGCCGTCCGGAACTGTGCGCTGACATGTCAGGCCTCCTGGCCGCTGCGTTCGGCAACGGTTTCGCGCCCGTCTCGGGCATGGACAATGCTGAAAATCGCCGGTACCAGGAACAGCGTGGCACAGGTGGCGAAAGCCAGGCCGCCGATCACCGCGCGGCCCAGCGGCGCATTCTGCTCGCCGCCCTCGCCCAGGCTCAGGGCCATGGGCGCCATGCCGATGATCATCGACAGTGCCGTCATCAGCACCGGCCGGAAACGGGTGTAGCCGGCCTCCAGCGCGGCCTTCACCGAATCGCCATGTTCCTGCAGGCGCTCGCGGCAGAAGCTCACCACCAGGATCGAGTTGGCGGTAGCCACGCCCATGCACATGATGGCCCCGGTCAGCGCCGGCACCGACAGCGTGGTGTGGGTGGCAAAGAGCATCCACACGATACCCGCCAGCGCCGCCGGCAACGCAGTGATGATCACGAAGGGGTCCAGCCAGGACTGGAAGTTGACCACGATCAGCAGGTAGATCAGCACCACAGCCCCCAACAGGCCGAAGAACATACCGTTGAAGGCACTGTTCATGGTTTGCACCTGGCCTTGAAGGGTGGCCTTGGAGCCTTTGGGCAGGTCCTTGGCGTGGGCGTCGATGATGCCCTGGATGTCAGCCGCCACGGCCCCCAGGTCACGGCCCTGGAGGGAGGCGTAGACCTCCACCACCGGCTGGATATCGGACTGGGTCAGCACCGAGTTGCTCTGGCTGCGCTCGAAAGTCGCCAGGCCGCCCAGCAACTGGCCGTTGGCACCGGCACCACTGGCGCTCAATGGCAAGTCATGCAGGGCACCCAGGCTGTCCAGCTTGTACTGCGGGGTTTGCAGCACGATGGGGTAGGAAATGCCATTGGCGTTATTGAGCCAGTAAGTGGGCGCCACTTGGCTGGAACCGGCCAGGTTGACCACCAGGCTGTTGGTGATGTCGCGCTCGGTGATACCCACCAACTGCGCCCGGGTGCGGTCCACGTTGATCTTGAAGCTGGGCAGTTGCCGTGACTGTTGCAGGCGGGCGTCCACCACGCCCGGCACCCGACGAATCTCGCGCAACAGGCCGTTGGCGTAGGCAAAGTTGGCGGCCAGGTTGGCGCCCGAGACTTGCAGGTCAATGGGCGCGGCAGAGCCGAAATTGAGAATCTGGCCGACGATGTCCGACGGCGGGAAGGAGAACACCACCCCGGGGAAATCCTGCGGCAGTTGCTCGCGCATCTGCCGGATGTAGTCGCCCGTGGCCCGATGGCCCTCGTTCAGCGAGATTTGCACGTCGCTGTCCTGTGAACCCACGGTACCGGTGTTGTTGTAGGCCGTGTTGATGCCGCTGATGGACAGGCCAATGTTGTCCACCACCGCCCCCAGCTCCTCGGCCGGGACGATGCCGCGCACTGCCTGCTCGACCCGGTAGATCACCTGGGCGGTGTCTTCGATGCGGGTGCCCACGGGCACCCGCACGTGCATCAGGATCTGCCCGGAGTCGACGCTGGGAAAGAAATCACGGCCCAGGAACGGCGCCAGGCCAAAGGACAGCAACACAAAGGCAAAGAACACCACCAAGAACAGCACGCGCCGGCGCAGTACCGCTTCGAGCAGGCCGTGATAGCCCTCGCGTGCCCGCTCGAAGCGCGCTTCAAAGCCCTTCTGGAAGCGGACCAGCGGGTTGCGCGACGCCGGCTTGTGCTCCCCTTCCTTGTGCTCATGGGGCTTGAGCAGGAAGTTGGCCATGGTTGGCACCAGGGTGCGCGACAGGATGAACGAGGCAATCATGGCGAACATCACGGCTTCAGCCATGGGCACGAACAGAAAGCGCGCGATGCCATCGAGGAAGAACATCGGCACGAACACGATGCAGATGCACAGCAGCGACACGAAGGCCGGGGTGACGATCTGCGCGGCGCCATCGAGGATGGCTTCGCGCACCTGCTTGCCTTGTTCCAGGTGCCAGTTGATGTTCTCGATGGTCACCGTGGCGTCGTCCACCAGGATGCCCACCGCCAGGGCCAGGCCGCCCAGGGTCATGATATTCAGGGTTTCGCCCAGGGCCGCCAGGGTGGCGATGGAGGCCAGAATGGCCAGGGGAATGGAGATGGCAATGATCACCGTGGAGCGCCAACTGCCCAGGAACAGCAGAATCATCAGGCTGGTCAGCGCCGCGGCGATCACCGCCTCGCGGGCCACACTGTTGATGGCCGCGCGCACAAACAGTGACTGGTCACCAATGAAGTCGATCTTGAGGTTGTCGGGCAACGCCGCCTTGGACTCGGCCAACTTGTCCTTGATGCCGGCGATCACCCCCAGGGTGGACGCCGAGCCGGTCTTGAGCACGGTGATGAGCACCGAGCGGCTGCCATTGACGTGGACAATGTTGGTCTGCGGCGGCGCACCGTCACGCACGCTGGCCACGTCGCGCATCAGCACCGTGGTGCCGTCGACGGCCTTGATGGGCAGGGTTTCCAGGTCGGCGATGGCCGAGGGGGCGTTGTTCAGTTGCATGACGTATTCGTAGCGGCCGATCTTTTCCGTGCCCACCGGGGTGATCAGGTTCTGCCCGGCCAGGGCGTTGGCCACATCCTGGGCCGACAGCCCGCGGGCCTGCAGCGCTGCCGAGTCGATGTCGATCTGCACCTGGCGGCTTTTGCCGCCGAACGGATACGGCATGGCCGCACCCGCCACCGACGTCAGCAGCAGGCGCACGCTGTTGAGACCCAGGTCGCCCAGGCGCTGCTCGCTCAGGCCCTGGCCCGACAGCGCCAGTTGCACGATGGGCACGGTGGAGGCGCTGTAGTTGAGGATCAGCGGTGGCGTGGTGCCCGGCGGCAATTGGCGCAGGATCACCTGGGCCACCGAGGTCAGCTGGGCATTGGCGGTACTGATGTTGACGTTGGGCTGGAAGTACACCTTGACGATGCCGAAGCCGTTGAGCGACTGCGCATCGATGTGGCGCACATCGTTCACGGTGGTGGTGAGCACCCGCTCGAACGGCGAGGTGATGCGCCCGGCCATCTGGTCCGGCGGCAAGCCGGTGTATTGCCAGATCACGGCGATGACCGGTATGCGAATTTCCGGAAAAATGTCCGTAGGGGTACGCCAGGCCGCCAGGGGGCCGACGATAAGAATGAAGATAGCCAGAACCACGAAGGTATAGGGCCGATTCAGCGCGACACGCACAATTCCAAGCATGGGTTTTATCCGTGCACAAGACAGACAAACGCTTGAGGAGCGCCACCACCAGGCAGGTACCGCGAATTTCCCCGGCCAGCGCAATCCCCCCGCTGACAGTCATCGGCACACCGATCAGTGTAGGCAGCGCCAAGGGCCACTGCGTGGTTCCTGAAGAACCTTTAATCAGTTGACCGCTGATCCGACAGTTGGCCGGCAGGCCTGCGCCTGTTGTCTAACCCTGAAGGTAACCAAGCTGCAAGGGAGAGGAGCCATGCCCGTGGAAATCAATGCCCAGACCCAACGCTGCACACTCATCGAGCAGGACATGCGCTGCGAAGGCGCGGCCACCGATGTGCGTATCAGCACCGACGATCAACTGCGGATGTCCATCGCCGAGCTCAACGGCCACCGCGTGCCCATCACCGAAGCCGAAGCCGATGCCCTGACCGTGGCTGGCGCGGTGGATGACCGCCACCATGTGAAGGCCAGCGTGTCGGGGTCGGTGATTTGACCGCCCCCCCGCAGGCCCTACGGGATGGGGGCGGGTGTGCGCATCAAATTCAACTGTTCCATCGCCATCGGCCGGGCGAAATAGTAGCCCTGCGCCTGGGCCGCGCCCATTTCCCGCAGCAGCTGCAAGGTCGCTTCGTCCTCCACCCCTTCGGCCACCACCGGTAACCCCAGCGAATCGGCCATGCGCACAATGGCGCGGACGATGGCGCGGCTGCGCTCGCTGGCCGTCAGTTCGAGGATAAAGGACTTGTCGATCTTCAAACCGCTGAAGGTGTACTGGTGCACGTAGCTGAGCGAAGAGAAGCCGGCACCGAAGTCATCCAGCATCACGCTCAGGCCATGCTCGGCCAATTGCTGCATGGTCTGCCGCGCACGCTCAGGCTCGGCCACCAGGCCGCCTTCGGTCAACTCCAGGCACAGGCGCTGGGCACCAATACCGTGACGCTTGAGCAGGGCCAGCACTTCGCTGGCAAACTCGGGGCGGGTGATGCTGTAGCTTGAACAGTTGACGTGCACCGGCGGCCAGTGCGCGTGCTCGGGCCGGGCGAGGATTTCGGCGATGCGGTTGAGCATGTACAAGTCCAGCCGGCCGATCAGGCGCAAGCCTTCCAGCGCTGGCAGGAACTCGCCCGGGGCGGTGATGCGGCCGTCGGCCTGGCGCCAGCGGATCAAGGCCTCCAGGGCCACCACCGCGCCGGTCTCGACGCTGACAATGGGCTGGAAATAGGCCAGCAGCTCATCATCGCGCTTGAGCGCATTGCGCAAGGCACCTTCGCGCTCCATCTGGTCGCTGACCTCGCGACGTACCTGCTGGTTGAACACCGCGAAACTGTCGCGCCCGGCATTCTTGACCCGGTACATGGCGGTGTCGGCATCACGCAGCAAATCGGCGGGTTCAACGTGAAATTGTGCGTCGGCACTGACAATGCCGATGCTACAGGAGGAAAACACGCCATGGCCGTCGATGGTGAAGGGCACGTCGAACGCCTGCAGGATCCGCTGGGCGATCTCCACTGCCGCGTCCAGGTCAGCATCCGGGGCCAGCACCGCAAACTCATCGCCGCCCAGGCGCGCCAGCAAATCACCGCTGCGCAGGCAGTTGCACAGACGCGTGGCCGCCTGGGTCAACAGCAGGTCGCCGGAGTGGTGACCAAGGCTGTCGTTGACCATCTTGAAGCGGTCCAGGTCAATGAACATGACCACCAGCGGCCGGTCCTGGGTGCAGAACTGCCCCCACGCCGAGTGCAGCCGTTGCTGCAACTGGCTGCGGTTGGGCAACCCGGTCAAGGCGTCGTGGGCGTTTTCATGCTGCAACTTGGCGTTGGCGTGGTCCAGCTCGCGGGTGCGGCTCTGTACCCGGGCTTCGAGCATCAGGTTGGCCGCCTGTACCGCTTCGGCGGCGCTGCGGCGCGACAAGGCGGTGTCAATGTGCCGCGAGACAAAGGTCAGCAATTCCTGGTCACGCTGGCTGTAGCGGATCATCGGCGAATAGCTTTGGACCACCAGCACGCCGCGCACCTGGCTGCCCTCGAACAGCGGAATGCCCAGCCAGGATTGCGAGCGGATGGGCTCGGGGTTGTTGGCGATCTCGCCGCTGGCCATCAGCTCGCTGGCTGCGTCGTAGTCAATCAGGCACGGGCGGCGCTGGCGAATCACGTACTCGGTCAGGCCACGCTGGCCACGGCGCGGCGCCGGGCTGGCAGCGCTCTGTTCGTCGATGTAATACGGGAAGGTCACCTCGCCGGTCATCACCTCGAACAGCGCGATGTAGAAGTTGCGGGCGAACAGCAGGTCGCCAACAATCATGTGCAGGCTCTGGAACAGCTCGGCCATGTCGCCCTGCTGGCTGGACAGCTCGGCAATCTGGAACAGCGCGCTGTGCAAGTGCTCGGCGCGCTCGCGCTCGATCACTTCCAGGCGCAGGGCGTCGTTGAGTTCGGACAGCTCCTGGGTGCGCCGCGACACGGTTTCTTCCAGGTCCACGCGGTGCAGCATGCGGTCCAGGGCCATGGCCACGTGCCGGGCCACCACCAGGAACAGTTCTCGGTCCTCGGCGCTGTAGATGCGCGACACTTCGTAGACCTGCATGGCCAGCATGCCGAACACCTCGTCCGAGGCATTCTTCAGCGGCGCACCCATCCAGAACTCGGGCCGGTGGCCGACCGGGGCGAAACGCCCTTCCTGCTCGGCCCGGCGCATGCCGCTGGCATCGACCATCAGTGGCTGACCGCTGCTGAGCACGTGCCCGGTCAGCGACAGGTTGTCAGGGTCGAGGAACTCGCAGGTTTCGGCCTCGATGGCGTCGGTGTCGATGATGTCGACGTAATAAGGGTAGGCAATCTTGCCGGTCTGGCTGTCGTACAGCGCCAGGTAGAAGTTCTCGGCATCTATCAAGGTGGCGAGGTGGCGGTGCACCCCTTCCAGAAACTCGGCGCGGTCACGGGTGGAGCTCGCCAGGTAGGTGATCTCGTACAGCACCCGTTGGGTGATCTGCGCCCGTGCCAGCGCTTCGCTCTGAATTCGCACGCCCAGGTCGCACGCCAGTTGTGCCAGCAACGGGTTGTCGGCTTCGTTGCGCGCGGCCAGTATCCAGCCCAGCGCATGTTCACCCTCGCCGGTGGCCCAGCGGTGCAGCCCTTCGGCCCGGCAAAAGCCGTCGAAATCACGTTTTGCCAGGTTGCTGGGCCATTGGCAGAACGCGCCACCCTGGGCGACGCGATGCAAGGGTTCGCCATTGCGATACCACACCCACGCGCAGCCTTTTGGCCACGCGCGTGCCGCTGCCAGAACCGCATCGATCGAGGCGGCCGCCGGGTCGCCGGGCGGCACGCGTGAATCATCGGGCAAATGGGGGAAATTCAAGAAGGAACTCCAGCAGAACGGACAGTCGCATGCCCTCAGTATCGGCAGGGCTGGACGAAGATATAGCTCGGTGCCAGCATTGAATGCAAGTACCGGACGGACATCTGGTGCGCAAACCCTTGGGCCAGACGCCCCCACGTCGGTTTCGCCTGCACAAATATTTCTACTGGTGGCATAATAATGACCGGCAATCGCACAGGTTCGCACTGATCAGCCTGTCGCTATATTGACACACGCCATGGTGGCTGATATTTGTTAACTATCCAGTTAGTTTTGGCCTTGGCCACTGGCTGTCAGCGTTACCCAAAAAGATATTGCTCTATAATAAAAACAACGGAGACACCCATGGATCAAGTATCCACCGAGTCCCACGGCTCAAAACAGACCCAAAAAGCGACCGCCAGCGGCTGGATTGGCTCGGCGCTCGAATATTATGACTTCTTTATCTACGCCCAGGCTGCGGCGTTGATATTCCCGCAAATCTTCTTCCCGTCCACCGACCCCAAGATCGCTATCGTCGCCTCGCTGGCAACTTATGGCGTGGGTTACATCGCCCGTCCGATCGGTGCCGCGTTCCTCGGCCACTGGGGTGATACCCGCGGTCGTAAAAACGTACTGCTGCTGTGCATGTTCCTGATGGGCTTCGCCACCATGGCCGTGGGCCTGCTGCCAACCTACTCGCAAGTGGGCCTGTGGGCGCCCGCCCTGCTGGTAGTACTGCGCCTGATACAGGGCTTCGCAGTAGCCGGGGAGATCTCCGGCGCCAGCTCCATGATTATGGAGCATGCGCCCTTCGGCAGAAGGGGCTACTTCGCCAGCTACACGCTGCAAGGTGTGCAGGCGGGGCAAATCTTCGCTGCGGCGATCTTCCTGCCCCTGGCCTACTTCATGCCCGATGACGCGTTCAACGCCTGGGGCTGGCGCATTCCGTTCCTGCTTAGCGCCATCGTGCTGATCGCCGGCTACATTATCCGTAAAGAGGTCCATGAGACCCCGGCCTTCGTCAACGAAGAAGCCAGCACCCAACTGCCCAAGGCCCCTATCGTCGAAGCCTTCCAGAACAACTGGCGCAACATGTGCCTGGTGACCTGCATGGCGCTGATGAACGTGATCCCGGTAATCGCCACCATCTTCGGCGCGGCCTACGCGGTGCAGCCGGCCTACGGCATCGGCTTTTCGAAGAGCGTGTACCTGTGGATCCCGGTGATCGGCAACATCGTCGCCGTGGTGGTGATCCCGTTCGTGGGCAACTGGTCGGACAAGGTCGGCCGCCGCCCGATGATCATTGGTGGTGCGCTGGGGTCCGGGCTGCTGGCCTTCGGTTACTTGTACGCCATCAGCATCCACAGCGTGCCCATGGCGTTTGCCATGTCGCTGCTGATGTGGGGCGTGATCTACCAGGGCTACAACGCGATTTTCCCCAGCTTCTACCCGGAGCTGTTCCAGACCCGCTACCGCGTGTCGGCCATGGCCATCTCGCAGAACGTGGGCACCATGATCACCGCCCTGCTGCCGGCCTTGTTCGCCGCCGTGGCCCCGCCCGGTTCGGACAACATCCCGGTCACCGTGGGCGCCATGGCGTTCGGCATCACCGTGATCGCCGCCCTCGCCGCCTACGCGGCCAAGGAAACCTACCGCATTCCGATGGCCGACCTGGGCAAGCGTGATGCGAAGGAAGTGGAGCGCAGTGAGTACCTGCAGATGCGGACTCAGGCGGTGAAGTAAGGGATTTGGTGTGATTTGAAAAAGCCCTGGGCTCTCTTCGAGCCCGGGGCTTTTTTATGGACACCACGAACTGCCAACATCAGGCCGGCCGCAGCGTTGGGTTTTGGGGGTGCCGCGGTGGGCCAAAAGATGTTTTTGCGCCGCCCATGAAATCGCACGCCGCCCGCGGCGCTCGATCTCAACCCGCTGCAGATCTCCAGCGGGCCAAGGGCCAGCGCAGCCTGGCGGCAGAGGCTACAGTGCCCGGGTATCGTGCCTCAACGGCCGCCACCCAGGTCCAGAAAGCTCCCAGTGGTATAACTGGCACTCTCGGAAGCCAACCACAAAATCGCCTCCGCCACCTCATGAGGCTGCCCACCCCGTCCCATGGGAATCCCCGGCTCCAGCTTGCTGACCCGGTCCGGGTCACCGCTCAATGCATGGAACTCGGTATAGATGTACCCCGGGCGCACCGCGTTCACACGCACGCTCTCCCCCGCCAGCTCCTTGGCCAGGCCAATGGTGAAGGTGTCCAGGGCGCCCTTGGAGGCGGCGTAGTCCACGTATTCGCCGGGTGAGCCCAGGCGCGCAGCCACCGAGGAGACGTTGACGATGCTGCCGCCCTGGCCGCCGTGGCGCGTGGACATGCGCAGGATCGCGTGCTTGGCGCACAGTATCGGCCCGGCCACGTTGCTCTTGAGCAACTTGAGCAGGCGAAATTCCGACATCTCGTCCACCCGCGAGGTGTGGCCCACAGTGGCGGCGTTGTTGATCAGCGCGGTGACGGTGCCCAGTTCCGCATCGACCCGGTTGAACAGGTGCACCACTTCGTCCTCGACGCTGACATCGGCACGCACAGCGATGGCCTGGGCCCCCAGTTCGCGGACCTCGGCCAAGGTAGCCTGGGCGGCCTGCTCGTCGGACAGATAGTTGATGCACACGCGATAACCCTGGCGGGCGGCCAGCCGCGCCGTGGCAGCGCCAATGCCGCGGCTGCCGCCGGTGATGACGATGACTTTATCCATGGACCTCGGTGCGCTCCTCATGGGGGACTTGAGCAAGGTGAAAAAAAGCAGTGGGACATTACCGCAGGAGCGGCCCGCCCCGCCAGTGCAAGCGCTCAGGTTCCCGAAGCGCGCTGCTGTTGTTCGGCGGCGTGAATGTCGGCCATGAAATGCTCGGCCGGCAACGGGTGCCCCAGCAGGAAGCCTTGCAGCGAATCGCAGCCCAGGCGGGTGAGGAAGTCCTGCTGGTTATCGGTTTCCACACCTTCGGCCACAATGCGCAAGCCCAGGGCCTGGCCCAGGGCGACAATGGCCGAGACGATCGCAGCATCATCACTGTCCTGCTCCAGGTCACGGACAAAGCCACGGTCAATTTTCAATTCGTTGGCCGGCAGGCGCTTGAGGTACATCAGGCTCGAATAGCCGGTACCAAAGTCGTCGATGGACAGGTCCACGCCCATGTCCGACAGCTGGCGCAGCACGCTCATGCTCGCATCGGCATCGTTCATGGCCGTGGATTCGGTGATTTCCAGGGTCAGGTTATTGGCTGACAACTGATGGCGCGCAAGCGCCGCCGACACGCTGGCCACCAGGCCCACGTGGCAGAACTGCAGCGCCGACAGGTTGACCGCGACGCGCCAGTGGCCATAGCCCTGCTGAACCCATGCGTGCATTTGCCGGCAGGCTTCGTCCAGCACCCACTCGCCCATGCTGATGATCAGCCCGGTCTTTTCCGCCAGCTCGATGAAGCAGTCGGGACCCAGCAATCCCATCTCCGGATGCTGCCAGCGCAGCAGCGCCTCGGCGCCCACCGGCAGGCCGGTACCGGCGTCGAACTTGGGCTGGTAATGCAGGCGCAACTGATCCTTTTCCACCGCCATGCGCAGGTCTTGCAATAGTTGCAGCTGCTTGCGGGCATTGGTGTTCATGGAACCGTCGAAGAAGCTGTAGCCGTTCTTGCCCGCGCTCTTGGCGTGGTACATGGCCGCGTCGGCATTCATCAGCAAGGCATGCTGGTCAGTACCGTTGCCGGGGTACAGGGCAATACCGATGCTGGCTGATATCTGCAGGCTTTGCTCGGCCAGACGGAACGGCTGGCTGATCAGGCCGACCTGACGCGCCGCCACGGTGGGCGCATCGTTAGGCTCGGGCAAGGCCACCAGCAACACGAATTCATCGCCGCCGATACGCGCCAGCGTGTCCTGGCCATGCAGGTTGCCGCGCAGGCGCAGGCCCACGGCGCGCAACAGTTCGTCGCCCATGTGGTGACCAAAGGCGTCGTTGACCGGTTTGAAGCCGTCCAGGTCAATGAACATCAGTGCGAAGCAGCCGCCGTTTTCGTCGACCATCTGCATGGCCTGGTCAATACGGTCGGCCAGCAGCACGCGGTTGGGCAGGCCGGTGAGGTTGTCATGCAGGGCCAATTGGGTGAGTTCGCGGTTCGCCAGGCGCAACGAGTTGGCCAGGTCCGCGGTGCGCGCTTCCATGCGCGCGTCCAGCACCGAGGTCAGCAAGGTAATGCCCAGCACCGCCAGGCTGGTGATCAGCACCAGGTAGTCCAGGCCCTTGCCGGTCAGCCCGCCGCCGGCCGCGCCACAGACACTGCCTTCGGGGAACATTGCCGCGGCCATGCCGGTGTAGTGCATGCCGACGATGGCAATGCCCATCACCACCGACGCCACGCCGCGCGCCAGCACCACGTGGGGCGCGGCATGGCGCAGGCGAAAGGCGATGTACAGGGCCGCCGCCGAGGCACCGATGGCGATGATCAGCGAGTCGATGAACAGCAGCGTGTCGTATTGAATGCCCGGGGTCATGCGCATGGCGGCCATGCCGGTGTAGTGCATGCTGGCAATACCGCCACCCATGATCAGCGCCCCCAAGGCCAACTGGCTCAAGGGCAGGCGCGGCTGGCTGACCAGCCACAGGGCAAAGCCCGATGACAAAATGGCAATCAGCAAGGACAGCCCTGTGAGCTTCAGGTCGTAGCCCACGTCGATGGGCAGACTGAAGGCGAGCATGCCGATAAAGTGCATCGACCAGATGCCCACCCCCATCGACAGCGAACCACCCCCCATCCAGAAGTACACTGCCCGGCCCCTGGCGGTGGCGATGCGGCCAACCAGATCCAGCGCCGTGTACGAGGCCAGCATGGCCACGCACAGCGAGATGATTACCAGGGAGGGGGAATAGCTACCAATCAGCATGCGACACTCTGAACCTGCAAATCCGACGCGTTCCCTGCCTAATGAATGGCGCAGGATTGTACGCAATTAAACGCTTGTTTGCTTGGGAAGAGCGCGTGACTGTCGGGGGCTGGCGCGATATCGCTATGCCACTACCGAGCCCAGCTTCTACAAGGGTCTAGCCCCTGTACAGCCTTGTACAAGGGCAAGACAGACCTTAACCTTTCAGACGGACGGCTTCAAGGACTGCGCGTTAAATCCATTTGCCCGTCCCAGCCACCGCCCAGCGCGGCGATCAACTGCACGCTGGCCACCAGGCGGCTTTGCAGCACGTTCAGGACACTGCGCTCGTTGCCCAGGGCAGTGGCTTGAACGGTCACCACATCAAGATAGGCAATCAGCCCCGCCTTGTATTGGTTGGTGGTCAGGCGCAAGGACTCCCGCGCCGATTCCAGCGCCTGTTGGCGCACCTGGGCCTCGTCCTCGTAGACCTTGAGCTGGACCATGTAGTTTTCCACTTCCTGGAAACCGTTGAGCACGGTCTGGCGGTACTGGGCAACGGTCTGGTCGTAGACCGCCTCGGTACGCTCCACTTCCGCCGAACGCTGGCCGCCATCAAACAGGGTGCCGGCCAATTGCGGGCCCACCGACCAGAAGCGGTTGGGCAGGGTCAGCCAGTTGGCGAAGGTACTGCTGCTGTACCCGCCTGACAGGCTCAGGGTCAGGTCCGGGAAGTAGGCACTCTTGGCCACGCCGATGTTGGCATTGGCCGCCATCACCGAACGTTCGGCGGCCGCGATGTCGGGGCGCCGCTCCAACCACTGGGACGGGACCTGCACCGGGATTGCCGGCAAGGCCGGGATGGCCTTGGTTTCGGCCAGGTTGAAGTCGGCCGGCGGCACGCCCATTAGCACGGCAATGGCATTTTCGTACTGGGCGCGCTGCCAGGCCAGGTCCACCAGGTCGGCCTGGGTGGTGCGCAGCTGGGTTTGCGCCTGGGCCACTGCATCGGCGCCAGAAACGCCAACCCGGTACTGGTTCTGCGTCATGGTCAGCGAGCGCTGGTAGGTTTCCACCGTAGCCTGCAGCAAGCGCTTCTGTTCATCGATCACGCGCAGCTGCAGGTAGTTCTGCACCAGCTCCGACTGCAGGCTCAGGCGCATGGCAGCCAGGTCGGCGAGGCTGGCCTGGGCGCTGCCCTTGTCGGCTTCCAGGCCACGGCGCAACTTGCCCCACACGTCGGCCTCCCAGCTGACGTTGGCCTGGGCGTTGTAGGTGTTGCGAATGCCGCTGCTGGCGCTGCCCAGGCTGGAGTTGCTGCTGCCGGTGCCTTGGCTTGAGCGGCTTTTGCTGGCGCTGAGGTCCACGGTGGGGAAAAACGCACCCCGGGCGCTTTTCACCAGCGCCTGGGACTGCCGGTACTGCGCTTCATATTGCGCCACGGTCTGGTTGGAGTGGTTCAGGCGCTCCACCAGGCCGTTAAGCTGCACGTCGCCGTAAACCTCCCACCAGGCACCCCGCGCCAGGGCATCGCTGGGCTGCGCCTGGCGCCAGCCCTGGGCTTGCTTGAACTGCGCCGGCGCCGCCACATCCGGGCGCTTGTAGTCGGGGCCCACGGCGCAACCGCCCAGCAGCAGGCCTGCGAGCATCATCGTGCTCAGGCCCAGGTTGAGCACCCACGAACCACGGGCGGTGGCCATCTGGCAGGTCAGGGGGCGCGGCACGATCAGCTTGGTCATAGCGGGGTTTCCAGGGATGCATCGGTACGTACGCCGCGCCAGTGGTTGACGCGGTGGCGCAAGCGGTCAAGGTAGAGGTACACCACCGGCGTGGTGTACAGGGTCAGGATCTGGCTGAAAACCAGCCCGCCGATGATGGTCAGGCCCAGCGGCTGGCGCATTTCGGCGCCTTCGGTGCCGCCCATCAGCAGCGGCAGCGCGCCGAGGATCGCCGCCAACGTCGTCATCAGGATTGGCCGCAGGCGTTGCAGGCAGGCCTGGCGAATCGAGTCCAGCGGGCCCATGCCGTGCTCGCGCTCCAGTTGCAGCGCCAGGTCAATCATCAGGATGGCGTTCTTTTTCACCACGCCAATCAGCAGGAACAAGCCCAGCAGCGAGATCAGACTGAACTCGCCGCCGGTCACGTAAATGCTCAACAGCGCGCCCACCCCCGCCGACGGCAGGGTCGAGAGGATGGTGAGCGGGTGCACGTAGCTCTCATAGAGAATGCCCAGCACCAGGTACACCAGCACCAGCGAGCCAAGGATCATCCAGGGCTGGCTTTTCTGCGCGGCAGCGAAGGCGTCGCCGGTACCCGCCACCTTGACGATGATGTCCTCGGGCAACCCCAGCGAAGCAATGGCCCGCTCGATGGCGGCGGTGGCGCGGTCCAGCGGCACGCCTTCGGCCAGGTCGAAGGAAATGCTTTCCGAGGCGAACTGGCCCTCGTGGCTGACGCTGTCGTCGGCCAGGCTGTTCACGTAGTGGGCAATGCTGGACAGCGGCACCCGCGCCCCCGCCGAGTTGATCACCTGCACCTGGTCGAGGGTGACCGGGTCCTGGGCGTATTTGGGGTTGATCTCCATCACCACTTCGTACTGATTGAGGCTGTCGTAGATGGTGGAAATCTGCCGCTGGCTGTAGGCGTTGTTGAGCACCGCGGTGACGGTGCTCATGTCTATGCCCAGGCGCTTGGCCTGGTCGCGGTCCACCACCAGCGTCACCTGGGGCGCACCGCGGCCCTCGCGGGCGTCCAGGGAGGTCAGCTCGGGCAATTTCTTGAAGGCTTCGGTGATTTTCGGGTACCAGGTGCGCAAAGCGGCCAGGTCGCCGCTCTGAATGATGTACTGGTACTGGTTGGTGGTCTGGTCGCGGGCACCACCGAACTGCAGGTCTTGGTCGGCCATCAGCATCAGCCGCGCGCCGGGCACCTTGGGCAGGTTTCTGCGCAAGCGCTCGATGACTTGCTGGGCGTTGATGTCGCGCTCCTTGATGGGCTTGAGGCGCACCAGGATGGTGGCGTTGTTGGTGCCGTTGTTGCCGCCGATGAAGCCGGCGACGCTGAGCACCGCCGGGTCGGCAATGATGGCTCGGCGGAAGGCTTCCATTTTCGGCTGCATGACCGTGAACGACAGGCCGTCATCACCGCGCACGAAACCCATCAGTTGGCCGGTGTCCTGCTGGGGCATGAAGGTCTTGGGCACCACCACGTAAAGGGCGATGTTGACGCCGATGGTCAGCAACAGGCTGATCAGGGTCAGCCGACGATGCGCCAGGGCCCAGCCCAGAGTGCGGTCATAACCGCGCACCATGGCGTCGTGGGTGCGGTTGCTCCAGCGTTGCAGGCAGTTTTCGCGGCCTGGCACATGGGGCTTGAGCCAACGCGCGCAGAGCATAGGCGTCAGCGTCAGCGACACCAACAGCGACACGACGATGGCCGCCGACAGGGTGATGGAAAACTCGCGGAACAGCTTCTCGATGATGCCGCCCATGAACAGGATCGACATGAACACCGCCACCAGCGAGGCATTCATGGCCAGCAGGGTGAAGCCCACTTCCTGGGCGCCCTTGTAGGCGGCCTTCATGGGCGCCATGCCGTCGTCGATGTGCCGGGATATGTTCTCCAGCACCACGATGGCGTCATCCACCACCAGCCCCGTGGCCAGAATCAGCGCCATCAGCGACAGGTTGTTCAGGGAAAAGCCCCACAGGTACATGATGGCGAAGGTACCTACCAGCGACACCGGCACCGCCAGGGTGGGAATCAGCGAAGCACGCCAGTTGCCCAGGAACAGGTACACCACCAGCACCACCAAGGCCACGGCGATCAGCAGCGTGCGCTCGGCTTCATGCAGGGTGGCGCTGATCACCGGCGAGCGGTCCATGGCCACGTTGAGCCGCACGCTTGCCGGCAGCACCGCTTCCAGGGCCGGCAATTGCGCCTTGATCTGCGCCACGGTCTTGATGATGTTGGCACCGGCCTGGCGGTTGATCACCAGCAGCACCGCCGAATCATCGTTGAAGAAACCGGCGTTGTAGCGGTCTTCCACGCCATCGGCCAGGTGCGCGACGTCACTCAGGCGCAGCGCCGAGCCGTTCTGGTAGCGGATGATCAACGGGCCGTAATCCTTGGCCTTTTCCAGCTGATCGTTGGCCTGCACCTGCCAGTTGTGCTCGCTGTTCTCGACGAAACCCTTGGGCCGGCGCACGTTGGCGTTGGCGATGGTGGTGCGCACCTCGTCCAGGGACACGCCGTACTGGTTGAGCAGGTTGGGCTCCACTTCGATGCGCACCGCCGGCAGCGAACTGCCGCCGATCTGCACCTCCCCTACCCCGTCCACCTGGGACAGGCTCTGGGACAGGATGGTGGAGGCCAGGTCATACAGCTGGCCTTTCTCAAGCACATCCGAGGTCAGCGACAGCACCATGATCGGCGCCTGGGCCGGGTTGACCTTCTTGTAGGTGGGCATGCTGCGCATGCCACTGGGCAGCAACGGCCGCGACGCATTGATGGCGGCCTGCACCTCGCGCGCCGCGCCATTGATGTCGCGGTCCATGTCGAACTGCAGAATCACCCGCGTCGAGCCCTGGCTGGAGCGGCTGCTCATGGTGGTGACCCCGGAGATGCTGCCGAAGGCGCGCTCCAGCGGGGTAGCCACGGTAGACGCCATGACCTCGGGGCTGGCGCCGGCCAGGTTGGCCGACACCACGATCACCGGGAAGTCCATCTGCGGCAACGGTGACACCGGCAACAGGCCGAAGCTGACGCCGCCCAGCAACATCACCGCGACGCTGAGCAGCATGGTCGCCACCGAGCGGCGAATGAACGGGCCCGACAGGTTCATGCCGAGGTTTCCTGCGTCGCGCTCTGGGCCTTGCGCCAGCGCCGGGCCAGGCGATCGAAGTACAGGTAGATCACTGGCGTGGTGAACAGAGTCAGCACCTGGCTCACCAGCAGCCCGCCCACCATCACCAGGCCCAGGGGCTGGCGCAGTTCGGCGCCGGAGCCACCGGCCAGCATCAGCGGCACGGCGCCGAACAGCGCCGCCATGGTGGTCATCAGGATGGGCCGGAAGCGCAGCAGCGCCGCCTGGTAGATGGCGGTCTGCGGGTCCAGGCCCTGGTTGCGCTCGGCGTCCAGGGCGAAGTCGATCATCATGATCGCGTTCTTCTTGACGATGCCGATCAGCAGGATGATGCCGATGATGGCGATCATGCCCAGGTCATTGCCGCTCAGCAGCAACGCCAACAAGGCGCCCACCGCCGCCGACGGCAGGGTGGAGAGGATGGTGATGGGGTGGATGTAGCTCTCGTAGAGAATGCCCAACACGATGTACATGGTCACCACCGCCGCCAGAATCAGCAGCAAGGTACTGGACAGCGACGCCTGGAACGCCTGGGCCGCGCCCTGGAATTGAGTCTGCACGCCAATCGGCATGCCAATGTCCTTCTGCACTTGCTGGATCAGCTCCACCGCCTGGCCCAGGGCCACGCCCGGCGCCAGGTTGAACGACATCATCACCGCCGGGAACTGGCCGATGTGGGAGATCGCCAACTGCGCCTGGCGCTGCTCGATGTGCGCCAGGCTGGACAGGCGCACCTGGGTACTGTTGGTTACCGGCAAGGACGAGGCGCTGCCGGTGAGCGTGGTGGACACCGTCTGGTTGATGGCACTGTCGCTGGGCGTGCTCTTGACGTAGATCTGTTCCAGCGCCTGCGGGCCGATCACCGAAGCGTTGGCGGCCTGCAACACCACCCGGTACTGGCTGGCCTGGGTGTAGATGGTGGAAATCTGCCGCTGGCCGAAGGCATCGTACAAGGCGTTGGTGATGTCGGACACGTTGACGCCCAGGCGCTTGGCCTGGTCGCGGTCGATCACCAGGTAAACCTGCAGCCCCTTATCCTGCAGGTCGCTGGCCACGTCGGTCAGTTGCGGGTGCTGGCGCAGGGCATCCACCAGCTTGCCGCTCCACTGGCTCAGCAGTTCGGCGTCGGGCGAAGAAAGGCTGAACTGGTACTGGGTGCGGCTGACCCGGTCTTCAATGGTCAGGTCCTGCACCGGCTGCATGAACAGGCGCATGCCCACCAGCTTGTCGGCTTCGGGCTGGATACGCTCGATGACCTGGCTGGCGGTGAGCCGGCGCTGGCCCAATGGCTTGAGGTTGATGAGCATGCGCCCGCTGTTGAGCGTGGCGTTGTCGCCGTCCACGCCAATGTAGGACGACAGGCTCTCCACGTCGGGGTCTTGCAACACCACTTTGGCCAATTCCTGCTGACGCTGGCTCATGGCGCTGAAGGAAATAGACTGCGGCGCCTCGGTGATGCCCTGGATGACCCCAGTATCCTGCACTGGGAAGAAGCCCTTGGGCACCACCATGTAAAGGACCACGGTGAGGCCCAGGGTAGCCACTGCCACCAGCAGGGTCAGCGGCTGGTGACGCAGCACCCATTGCAGCTTGCGACCATAGGCCTCGATCAGCCAGTCGATCCAGGCGCCGCTGGCCCGGTAGAAGCGGGTCTGGTCTTGCGGCTTGGGTTCGCGCTTGAGCAGCCGTGCGCACATCATGGGCGTCAGGGTCAGGGACACCACCAGGGAAATCAGGATGGCCACCGCCAGGGTAATGGCAAACTCGCGGAACAGGCGCCCCACCACATCGGCCATGAACAGCAGCGGAATCAGCACGGCAATCAGCGAGAAGGTCAGTGACAGCAGGGTGAAGCCGATCTGTCGGGCACCCTTGAGGGCGGCCTGCAATGGTGTCTCGCCCTCCTCGATGTGCCGGGAGATGTTCTCCAGCATGACGATGGCATCGTCCACCACGAAGCCGGTGGCGATGGTCATGGCCATCAGGGTCAGGTTGTTGATGGAGAAACCGGCCAGGTACATGATGCCGAACGTGCCGATCAGCGACAGCGGCACGGCCACCGAGGGAATGATGGTGGCGCTGAAGCGGCGCAGGAACAGGAAGGTCACCAACACCACCAGGGCTACGGAGAACAGCAGTTCGTGCTGCACGTCGGTGACCGAGGCGCGGATGGTCTGGGTGCGGTCGGTGAGCACCGCCACGTCCAGGCCGGCGGGCAGGTTGCTGGTGATCGACGGCAGCACCGCCTTGATCCGGTCCACCACTTCAATGACGTTGGCCCCTGGCTGGCGCTGGATGTTCAGCAGCACGGCCTGGTTCTCGTTGGCCCAGGCGGCCAGGCGCTCGTTCTCGGCGCCGTCGACAATGGTCGAAACATCCTTGAGGCGCAGGGGCGCGCCATTGCGGTAGCTGAGAATGAGGTTGGCGTACTCCTCAGGCGAAACCATCTGGTCGTTGGCGTCGAGCATCGACACCCGCGTGGGGCCGTCGAAGTTGCCTTTGGGCTGGTTGACGTTGGAGGCGGCGATCAGTGTACGCACGTCGGCCAGGTTCAGGCCGGCGGCGGCCAGGGCCTCGGGGTTGACCTTGATGCGCACGGCCTGGCGCTGGCCGCCGGCAATGGAGACCATGCCCACGCCGGTGATCTGCGCGATCTTCTGCGCCATGCGCGTGTCGACCAGGTCGTTGAGCTTGGGCAGCAGCATGGTTTTCGAGCTGACCGCCAAGGTAAGCACCGGGGTGTCCGCCGGGTTGACCTTGTTGTACACCGGCGGCGCCGGCAAATCGGTGGGCAGCAGGTTGGTGGCGGCATTGATGGCCGCCTGCACCTGTTGCTCGGCCACGTCCATGTTGATGTCAAGGCTGAAGCGCAGGGTCAGCACCGAGGCGCCGCCCGAGCTGGTGGACGCCATCTGGGTCAGGCCGGGCATTTGCCCGAACTGGCGTTCCAGCGGCGCGGTCACGGCACTGGTCATCACTTGCGGACTGGCGCCGGGGTACAGGGTCATGACCCGGATGGTCGGGTAATCGACCTGTGGCAGCGCCGAGACCGGCAGCAGGCGGTAGGCGATCAGGCCGGCCAGGACAATGGCCAGCATGCTCAGGGTGGTGGCTACCGGACGCAGGATGAACAGCCGCGACAGATTCATACGCCCGCCTTGCTCCGGTGGCCGCTGCCGGCTTGTTTGCCCGCCGCGTCTTCACCCTTCAGGTGCTCACCGGGGGTGGTCGGCACCTGGGCCGGGTCGTTGACCACTTCCACGCTGCTGCCGTCGCGCAGGCGGTCGGTGCCTTCCAGCACCACGCGGTCGCCTTTGGCCAGGCCCTCTTCGATCACCGTGACGCTGCCGTCCGAGGCGCCGATTTTCAAGGTACGGATACGCACCTTGTTGTCGCCGTCCATGGCATAGACGAAAGTGCCGTTGGTGCCGAACTGCACGGCGGCGGACGGTGCCAGCACCACGTTTTTGAGGGTATCGGACAGCAAGTGAACGTTGACGAACTGGTTGGGGAACAGCGCCAGGTCCTTGTTATCGAAATACGCCTTGAACTTCAGGGTGCCGGTGGTGGTGTCGATCTGGTTGTCGATGCTGTGCAGCACGCCGCTGGCCTGCAGGGCGCGGTCGCCGCGGTCCCAGGCTTCCACGGGCAGGATTGCGCCACTGCGCACGCGGGCCAGCACCGGGTCCAGGGTGGTCTCCGGCAGGGTGAAGATCACGCTGATCGGTTGCACCTGGGTAATCACCGCCAGGGCAGTGGTGTCATTGGCCGCCACCAGGTTGCCCACGTCCAGTTGGCGCAGGCCCACGCGGCCGCTGATGGGTGCGCGGATCTGGGTGAACTCCAGGTTCAGCTTGGCGTTGTTGACGTTGGCCTGATCGGTGAGCAAAGTGCCCTGGTACTGGCCAACCAGCGCCACCGAGGTGTCCAGAGTCTGCTTGGCAATGCTGTCCTGGGCGAACAGTTCTTTATAACGCTGCAGGTCCATTTGCGCGTTCTTCAGTTGCGCCTGGTCCTGGGCCAAGGTGCCTTGTGCCTGCTGCAGGGCGATCTCGTAGGGCCGTGGGTCGATCACCGCCAACAAGTCCCCCGCCTTGACCATCTGCCCTTCCTGAAACGCCACTTTCACCAGTTCCCCGGCCACGCGGCTGCGCACGCTGATGGTATTGGTGGCGGTCACCGTGCCTAGCGCCTTGGAATAGACCGGGAAGTCGCCCACGGTCGCCGGGGCCACCCGCACCGGGGTCGGCCCGGTGCTGGGGCCGAAACCGGGACGCATGGGGTTGCCGCCGGGTCGACCGCCGTGGGGCCGCCCCTTCTCCGGGGGCCCGGCTTCATGCGAGGCCATGGAGTGCTGCGAACGCCAATAGACAGCGGCCGCCGCCAGCAGAATCAGGATGAGCAGGCCGAACAGCCAGCGGGGGAATTTTCGGGAACCGGCAGGTTGCATGGAATGATCGACCATTTGTTGGAGTAGGTACAATTCAGGAAGGCTGGAACGATAATCATTGTTGCGAATAATGCAAAGCGCCTTTACCGGCTATTTACTTTACTGGGCAGTACACCCAAAAGCAGACCACACAAACAAGAACGGCCTGGAGTTTTCCAGGCCGTTCTTTGTTACAGCGTGTAAACCCCGCCCCTATGGAAGCGGGTTGTACCCGCGAAACGGACACCGCGAAGAAACTGAAACACGGCGGTGGCCTCTTTGCGGGTAGAACCCGCCCCCAAAAAAGACAGTCGCAACCACCAGAGGAAGTTGCTTTTGGGGGGGTTACTTCAATACAGCCAGGGCTGCATCGTAGTTAGGCTCTTCGGCAATTTCGCCGACCAGCTCGGTGTGCAGGACGTTGTCGTTCTCATCCAGCACCACTACGGCACGGGCAGTCAGGCCAGCCAGGGGGCCGTCTGCCAGGGCAACACCGTAGGCTTCCTTGAACTCGGCGCCACGCAGGGTGGACAGGTTCTGCACGTTTTCCAGGCCTTCGGCGCCGCAGAAGCGTGCCTGGGCGAAAGGCAGGTCAGCGGAAATGCACAGCACCACGGTGTTGGCCAGTTCGTTGGCCTGGGCGTTGAACGTGCGCACGGAAGTGGCGCAGGTCGGGGTATCAACGCTTGGGAAGATGTTGAGGATTTTGCGCTTGCCGGCAAAGCTTGCCAGGGTCACGTCGGCCAGCGCACCGCTGACCAGTGAAAAAGCAGGGGCCTTGGCGCCGACTTTCGGCAGTTCGCCCTTGACCTGAACCGGGTTGCCTTTGAGAGTCACTTGAGCCATGAACGGAATCCTTTTATGGGGTTTTGAAAGAGCCGAAGTTAACCACGAATCCGTTCCAGCGCAAAACCGCAAAAAAGTAACGGCCTGTAGCCGCTGGGGGCGGCTACAGGGTGCGGCAGCCTGTTACCAGAGTGGCATCACGTAGCTGACGTAGAAGCGGTTTTCATCCTGGTGGGTCTGGCCCGTCATCTCAGGGTTGGCCTGGGCGTTCTTCCAGGTCACGCCAAGGCCCTTGAGCTTGCCGTCCGGCACCACGTAGCTGAGCGCCAGGTCACGTTCCCATTCGCTGTCGCCACCGCTGGCGACCTTGATCTGGTCACCGTGGGCGTACAGGGCCGAAAAGCCCAGGCCCTTGAGGCCCAACTGGCCGAAGTCATACTTGTACAAGGCCAGGAAGGTACGTTCGCCGGCGTGCTGGAACTTGTTCAGTTGCAGGTTGGTGAGCGCTGGGGTGTCGGCGCCGCTGCCAGGGCCCTGGCGCGAATCGCCGCTGTTGAGGCCCGAGTCCAGGTACGGGAAGTCGCTGTCACCGGTGTTCTTCTGTGCGCCCAGACCGATGGTGTGGCCCATCAGGCTGTAGCTCTCCATCAGGCTGAACGTCGACTGGTTGATACGGCCCTTGGTGGTGGTGCCACCGTAGTAACCGGCTGCGCCGTATTCGCTGTCGCCGTCGCCGTTGCCGCCGGTGCCCAGGCTGCGGTACGCGCGCAGGTCGGTGGCCAGGCTGCCCACTGGCAGCTCATCGGTGTGCTTGAGGCCCAGGTAGAACTGCTGGTAGTAGTCTGCCAGGTTCGAGTACCAGCCGCTCAGCGTGGTGTTCTTGATGCCGGTGTAGTCCGCGCCGCCGTAGCTGAAGCGGTTGCTGTCCCTGGCGCCGCCACCGGTGATCATGTTCTGGTCGCCGGTTTCGTTGCGAATCTTGGTCTGGGTGATGTTGCCCAGGGTAAAGACGTAGTTGTCCAAGTCCTTGGACACCAGTTGCGCGCCGGTGTTGGTCTGTTGATACAGACGACCGTCGGTGTTCGCCAGCATCGGGTTGTTCTGGGTCAGGGTACCGATGCGCAACTCATCTTTAAGGAAGCGCATTTTGAACGTCGGGCTCAGCACGCCGAAGTCATCGGCCGACTTGCCGTCCTGCAGCGGGAACATGCTGCCCTGCTGCGAGTTGGAGTCCAGCTTGACGCCATAAAAGGCCTGCAGATCCAGGCCGAAGCCGATGGTGCCTTCGGTGTAACCGGACTTGAAGTTGAATTCGAAGCCCTGGCCCCAGTCACGTACGCTGTTGGCCTTTTTGTTACTGCCCACCACGTCGCTGCCTTGCTGGTTCAGGTAGCGGTTGAGCAGCGTCAGGTCGGCATGGCTGTCGTCGATGAAATCGGCGTGGGCGGCCAGGGCGGCACTGCCCAACATCGCGCCTAGCAGGGGACGGACTATCTTCTTGATCATCACGGGTCTCGATTAACAGGTCAGTTAAAAAACTGACGCCATTACGAATCGGACACATGACAGTTCAGAGACAAGTTCCATGAAACCACATGAAACTAAATTTAGAAATCCGCGTTAGCCCCGGTGCCGCCGGGCGGCACCGGGTTAGCCCTCAACCCGCCAGGGCACGAGGGAATGTGTGGCGATTGTGCTCTACATCGTAGCGTAGCTCGGCAATCAGGTCGGAAATGGCCCGACTGCTGCTAAGACGATCGGTCGAAATACCGGTAACCATCAGCTCCACGTGCCCCGTGACCGGGTCGGTGACCTGAACGGTCAGTGACTGGTCCGGCGCCACGGTGCAAGTGCAACGGGCCGGCAGGAAAGCACACTCGATTATGTTGCGAAGTTCCAGTGAACAGAGTCCCAGTGTCATCATCTTCGGCATCCTCGTTCAGGCAGTTTCGGCGCGCAAGATGCGCTGTAAATCCAGTGTATATACCCAGTTTTTCGAGGCTGCAACGGGCAGGCGACGAGAGTGGGAGGGAAATCGTTTCAGCCACTCATTAAAATTTTCACATTCCGTTCACCGGATGTTAACCCCCCGCTCCCTATAGTGCCGCCACCTTAACAGCTCCCTGGAGCCCACATGCCGGTACGTTCAGCCGTCCAGACCCTGCCCTTGCGGTGGTTCACCCTGCGCCGCCGTGTCATTGCCACGGGGCTGGTGGCGGCGGCAGTGGCCGCCTGGGCGCTGCACCCCACGGGCGCGGTTGACCTTGCCGATGGCAAGGCCATGCGTCACTCGGGGTTGAAGGCCGCCTGGCAGGCCGGCAACGTGGCCGTACTGGTTCGCCACGGCGAACGCTGTGACCGCTCCAACAACGCCTGCCTGGGCGACGCCGACGGCATCACCCTGGCCGGCAGCCGCGTGGCCAGCAATGTCGGCGACGGCCTGCAGGCCTTGGGCATGGGCAATGCCCAGGTGCTCACCAGCCCGCTGACCCGCACCCAACAGACGGCCATGTTCATGTTCGGCGCCGCCGCCACGCCTCAGGATTGGCTGATGAACTGCCGCAAGACCATGCTCAAGGACGTGGTGGCGCACAAGCAGCCCGGCCACAACATGGTGCTGGTGACCCACAGCGAGTGCATGAATGCCCTCGAGCAGCAGGCCGGCATTCACGGTAGCGACGGGCCTGGCTATGCCAGCGCGCTGTTTGTCTCCATCGACCCCGTTACCGGCACACCCAAGGTACTGGGTGACCTGAACGCCTCCGAGTGGCCGCGCTTGCTGCGCCACTTCAAGGGTTAAACCAGCGCCAGGCGCACCTCGAAACAGCAGCCGTGTGGCTCGCGGCTGGTCAGCGTCACTGACCAGCCTTCGTTGACACAGATCCGCTGCACCAGCGACAACCCCAGCCCCAGCCCCTCGCCACGCTGTTCATCGCCCCGCACGAAGGGACGGAACATCTCCAGGCGCTTTTCTTCCGGAATGCCGATACCACTGTCCTCCACCTTGAAGCCGCCCGGCAGCAGGGTCAGGCGAATGAAGCCTTCATCGGTGTAGTGCCAGGCATTGCGCAGCAGGTTGCCCATCACCGCACCCAGGAACGTCTGGTTGAAGGCTCCCTCACCCGCCTCTTGCGGCAGGTAAACCAGCTCCAGGCCTTTTTCCTCGATTGGCGTGCGCCAGGTCTCGATGAGCTCCTGTGCCACCTGCTCGATGCTGGCGCCCTGCCCCTGGCCGCCTTCGGCGTTTTCCGCTCGAGCCAACAACAGGAAGGTATCCACCAACTGGCGCATGGCGCTGCTGGCCCGGGCAATGCGCGACACCTGTTCGCGGGCGCGCGGGTCGAGGCCGGGGTTTTCCAGCAGCAACTCGCTGGAACTGGCCAGCACCATCAACGGTGTGCGCAGTTCATGGCTGACATCGCCGGTGAACAGCTTCTCGCGCACCAACGCCGAACGCAGGCGGCCCAAGGTGTCGTCGAAGGATTTGGCCAGGGTGCCCACCTCATCAGCGGCGTAGTCCGGAGCCAAGGGCGGCGCCAGGTCCAGCAACTGGTCGCGGTGGCGCACCTGGCCTGCCAGGCGGATCACCGGCGCCATGACCTTGCGCGACAGCAGCCAGCCCAGCAGGATCGAACCCAGCAGGCTGAGCGCGAAACCGGTGATCACCACGCCGAACAGCAGGCGCTCGCGCTCTTCGAACCCTTGCTGGTCACGCAACAGCACGTACTTGCGACCATTGATCACCCGCACCATGGCGTACCAGCTGCGCTCCAGGCGCCGTACCTCGTGAAACCCAGGCTCCAGCGCCGCCAGGTCCGGGGGCATGAGCATGTCGCCCTGGCCGTCGTCGGCAAAGAACAGCTCGTCCTTCTCCGGGCGATGGTTCCACTCGTCGCGGTTTTCCATCATCAACATGCGATGCAAGTTGCCGCCCAGGCCCACGGTGGTGAGCTTTTTCTCGACCACGTGCACCGTGGCCACGATACCCACGGCAAACACGCCGGCCACCAGGGTGGTCATCAGGGCAAAGACGACAACGATGCGTTGGGCCAGGCTTTGTCGAGAGCGTTTGGTTCGCCAGCGAGACAGGATCGACGTCATAGGGAGAGGGGGCTCAGCATCATGCTAGGGGTCCGGGCAGGCAGTACACACGTGGGAGGGCAGTTTACCAGCCTCCTTTTACCGCAGCAGTTGTCAAAGAGTTGTTCATAAACGCAAGAGCTGGCACCGAGACAGCATTTTCATCTGTCACTCACTCTTTTTTGACACATCAAAAGGCACCTTTGGCAGCAAGAATGACGATCTGTTCAGTGTGGGCCTTTTCCCACCTTCAGCTTCAGACATTTCCTACATACGCCTGGGTAAAATTCCCTTTCAATCCCCAAGGAAATACAGACGTCCAGTAAAGATGTATCAGATTTCTTAATGATTCGTTCAGCAAGCGTTCGTTCAGCTTGCGGCGGTAATAATCTCTCTCTATAACGGATCGTCCTGCGACTAAAGTGGGACATGTATGACGCATGAAGCGCATAAGCCTGTCAGATTCCGAGGATGCCATGAATCAAAGTTTTCTCCCCTTTTCCCGTCCGAGCATGGGTGACCAGGAGATCGCTGCAGTAGAGCAGGTATTGCGCAGCGGTTGGATCACCACAGGCCCCAAGGCCCAGGAACTCGAACAGGCATTTGCTCGCCGCGTCGGTTGTGCCCATGCCGTGGCATTGTCCTCCGCCACCGGCGCCATGCACATCGCATTGCTGGCCATGGGCATCGGCCCGGGCGACGAGGTCATCACCCCGTCCCAGACCTGGGTGTCCACCGCCAACATGATCTGCCTGCTGGGCGCCACGCCGGTGTTCGTCGACGTTGATCGCGACACCCTGATGGCGGATGTCAGCGCCATCGAGGCGGCCATCACCCCGCGCACCAAGGCCATCATCCCGGTGCATTACGCCGGCGCCGCCTTCGACCTGGATCCGTTGTACAGCCTGGCCGAGCGCCACGGCATCCGTGTGATCGAAGACGCCGCCCACGCCGTGGGTACCCACTACCGCGGGCGCGAGATCGGTGCCCAGGGCACGGCAATCTTCTCGTTCCACGCCATCAAGAACATGACCTGCGCCGAAGGCGGCATGTTCGTCAGCGATGATGAAGCCTTTGCCAACCGCGTGCGCATGCTCAAATTCCACGGCCTGGGCGTGGACGCCTATGACCGCATGACCCATGGCCGCAAGCCGCAGGCGATGGTTCAGGAACCAGGTTTCAAGTACAACCTGGCCGACATCAACGCCGCCATTGCCCTGGTGCAACTGGAGCGCGTGGACGCTATCAACGCCAAGCGCGCGCAACTGGCCCAGGCCTACCTGGAACGTCTCAAGCACCTGCCGGTGCTGCCGCTGACCCAGCCCACCTGGCCGCAGCAGCACGCCTGGCACCTGTTCATCCTGCGCATCGACCCGGAACGTTGTGGCATGGATCGCGAAACCTTCATGAAAGGGCTTCAAGATCAAGGCATTGGCACCGGCATCCACTTCATTGCCACGCACTTGCACACCTGGTACCGGCAGAAATTCCCGGACGTGCACCTGCCCAACACTGAATGGAACTCGGCCCGCCTGTGCTCCATCCCGCTGTTCCCCGACATGACCCTCGATGACATCGAGCGCGTTGCCTGCGCCATTGAAAAAACCCTGGACCACCGCCCGTGAGACCTTATCCGATCAACACCGTGTCCATCGTGATACCGGTGTACAACGAAGAACAGAGCCTGCCGGAGCTGTTGCGCCGCACTGAAGCGGCCTGCGCCCAGTTGACCCAGAAGTACGAGATCGTGCTGGTGGACGACGGCAGCCGCGACGCCTCGGCCGACATCCTGCAGGACGCCGCCGAGCGCCCGGGCAGCCCTGTAGTGGCGGTGATCCTGAACCGTAACTACGGTCAGCACGCGGCGATCATGGCCGGTTTCGAACAGTGCATCGGCGACCTGGTGATTACCCTGGACGCCGACCTGCAAAACCCGCCGGAAGAAATTCCGCGCCTGGTCGAGCAGGCCGCGCTGGGCTACGACGTGGTCGGCACCGTGCGCAACAACCGCCAGGACTCGGCCCTGCGCCGCTGGCCGTCGAAGCTGATCAACCTGGCCGTGCAACGTTCCACCGGCGTGGCCATGAGCGACTACGGCTGCATGCTGCGCGCCTACCGCCGCAGCGTCATCGACGCGATGCTGGCCTGCCGCGAGCGCAGCACCTTCATCCCGATCCTGGCCAACAGCTTCGCCCGCCACACCACCGAGGTGCTGGTGCAGCACGCCGAACGCGAGCATGGCGACTCCAAGTACAGCCCCATGCGCCTGATCAGCCTGATGTTCGACCTGGTCACCTGCATGACCACCACGCCCCTGCGCTTGCTGAGCGTGGTCGGCATCGGCATGGCGGCCCTGGGCATGCTGTTCGCCGTGGCGCTGATTGCCCTGCGCATGATTTACGGCGCCGCCTGGTCGGGCCACGGTACCTTCGTACTGTTCGCCGTGCTGTTCGTGTTCACCGGTGCGCAATTCATCGGCATGGGCCTGCTGGGTGAATACCTGGGCCGCATGTACAGCGACGTGCGTGCCCGCCCGCGCTTCTTTATCGAAAAGGTGCTGCGCAGCAACGAACCTGCTGGCGGCAACACCGAGCCTCACCCTGAATCCTCGATTTCCATTTCTTCCAGCAAGGCTGCCTCATGAACCAGAAAGCTGTTGTCTTCGCCTATCACGATATCGGTTGCGCCGGCATCAATGCCCTGCTCGAGGCAGGCTATGACATCGCCGCCGTCTTCACCCACGCCGACGATCCCAAGGAAAACAACTTCTACGGCTCGGTTGCCCAGTTGTGCGCCCGCAAGGGTATCCCGGTACACGCACCGGAAGACGCCAACCACCCGATCTGGATCGAGCGCATCGCCAAGCTCGACGCCGACTTCATCTTCTCGTTCTACTACCGCAACTTGCTGAGCGAAGCCGTGCTGGCCTGCGCCAAGCAAGGCGCGTTCAACCTGCACGGTTCGCTGCTGCCCCGCTACCGCGGCCGCGCTCCAGCCAACTGGGTGCTGGTAAAAGGCGAAACCGAAACCGGCGTTACCCTGCACCGCATGGTCAAGCGTGCCGACGCCGGCGCCATCATTGCCCAGCAACGCGTGGCCATCGAACGCTCCGACACCGCCCTGAGCCTGCACGCCAAACTGCGTGAAGCGGCCAGCGTCCTGCTGAACGAAACCCTGCCCCTGCTGGCCAAAGGCGAAGTCAGCGAAACCGCCCAAGACGAAAGCCAAGCCACCGTGTTCGGCCGCCGCACCCCGGCCGACGGCCTGCTGGACTGGAGCCGCCCGGCTGAAGAGCTGTTCAACCTGGTCCGCGCCGTGACCCAACCTTACCCAGGCGCCTTCTGCGCCGTGGGCGAGCACAAGCTGATTGTCTGGGGCGCTGAAGTCGTCGCCGGCAACCAGGGCTTCGAGCCTGGCCACGTGATCAGCGTTGAACCGCTGCGCATCGCCTGCGGCACCGACGCCCTGCAAATCACCGCTGGCCAGCGCAACAATGACGGCCTGTACCTGAGCGGCCCGCAACTGGCTCGCGAACTGGGCCTGGTAGACGGCTCCAAACTGATCGGCAAGGCCGCCGGCCGCCCTGTGCGCCGCACCCGCGTACTGATCCTGGGCGTCAACGGTTTCATCGGCAACCACCTGTCCGAGCGCCTGCTGCGCGACGACCGCTATGAAATCTACGGCCTGGACATCGGTTCCGACGCCATTGAGCACCTGCGCGGCAACCCGCGTTTCCACTTTGTGGAAGGCGACATCAGCATCCACTCCGAGTGGATCGAATACCACATCAAGAAGTGCGACGTGGTACTGCCGCTGGTGGCCATCGCCACCCCGATCGAATACACCCGTAACCCGCTGCGCGTATTCGAACTGGACTTCGAAGAAAACCTGAAAATCGTTCGTCACTGCGTGAAGTACAACAAGCGCGTGATCTTCCCGTCCACGTCGGAAGTCTATGGCATGTGCCAGGACAGCCACTTTGACGAGAACACGTCGAACCTGATCGTCGGCCCTATCAACAAGCAGCGCTGGATCTACTCGGTCTCCAAGCAACTGCTGGACCGCGTGATCTGGGCCTACGGCGACAAAGGCCTGAAGTTCACCCTGTTCCGTCCATTCAACTGGATGGGCCCGCGCCTGGACCGCCTGGACTCGGCGCGTATCGGCAGCTCGCGCGCCATTACCCAGCTGATCCTGCACCTGGTGGAAGGCACCCCGATCCGCCTGGTGGACGGTGGCGAACAGAAGCGTACCTTCACCGACGTCGACGACGGCATCGAAGCACTGGCGCGCATCATCGAAAACCGCGACGGCAAGTGCGACGGCGAGATCATCAACATTGGTAACCCGACTAACGAAGCCAGCATTCGCCAATTGGGCGAAGAGCTGCTGCGTCAGTTCGAAGCCCACCCACTGCGCGGCAACTTCCCTCCATTCGCAGGCTTCCGTGAAATCGAAAGCAAGGCGTTCTACGGCAATGGCTACCAGGACGTGACCCACCGCACCCCGAGCATCGAGAACGCCCGTCGCCTGATCGACTGGACCCCAACCATCGAGCTGAGCGAAACCATCGGCAAAACCTTGGACTTCTTCCTGCGCGAAGCCATGGTTGAAATCGAGAGCAAGCGTTAATGCAGGCAGGTCTGCGCATCGACGTCGACACCTACCGAGGCACCCGTGAAGGGGTGCCGCGGTTGCTGGAACTGCTCGACGAAGCCAAGGTAAAAGCCACGTTTTTCTTCAGCGTCGGGCCGGACAACATGGGGCGCCACTTGTGGCGCCTGATCCGCCCGCAATTCCTGTGGAAAATGCTGCGCTCCAATGCCGCCGGTCTCTACGGCTGGGATATCTTGCTGGCCGGCACCGCCTGGCCCGGCAAGCCCATCGGTCGAGACCTGGGGCACCTGATGCGCCAGGCCCGCGATGCCGGTCACGAAGTGGGGCTGCACGCCTGGGATCACCATGGCTGGCAGGCCAACGCCGGGACCTGGAGCGACGCGCAATTGCACGAGCAGATCCGCCAGGGCGTTGAAACCCTGAACGATATCCTCGGGCAGCGCATCGACTGCTCCGCCGCCGCCGGCTGGCGCGCCGACGAGCGCGTGGTGCAGGCCAAGGAAGACTTCGGCTTTCGCTACAACAGCGATTGCCGAGGTAGCCACCTGTTCCAACCGCGCCTGGCCGATGGCTCGCCGGGCACCGTGCAAGTGCCGGTGGACCTGCCCACCTTTGACGAGGTGGTGGGGCCGACGGTCAGTGCTGCCGGTTTCAATGATTTTATCCTGGACCGCTTCAAGCCTGGAGGCTTGAACAACTACACCATTCACGCCGAGGTTGAAGGGATTCTGATGGCTGACGATTTCCGCCGCTTGCTGGCAACGGCACGCGAGCGACAGATACAGTTCCAACCGCTGGGCAACCTGTTGCCCCAGGACACCGGCAGCCTGCCGGTGGAACAATTGACACGCGGCGTGCTGGAAGGCCGCGAGGGTTGGCTCGGGGTTCAACGACCATGAGCCAGCGCTGGACCCTGCCCGTCTTGCTGTTGGCATTCGGGCTTTTCTACCTGCTGCCCCTGCCCTTCCATGGCCTGTGGATTCCCGACGAAACCCGCTACGCGCAAATGAGCCAGGAAATGCTGCTGACCGGCAAATGGGCCGCGCCGCATTTCATGGGTTTTCGCTATTTTGAAAAGCCGGCCGCCGGCTACTGGTTCATCGCCATCGGCCAGTGGCTGTTCGGCCAGAACCTGTTCGGCGTGCGCGTGGCCTCAGCCTTGAGCCTGGGCCTGAGCGTGGTGCTGACCTATCTTGCGGCCAACCGCCTGTGGGGCGACAAGCGCAAGAGCCTGATCTGCGCCGTGCTGTACATGAGCTTCGGCCTGGTGGCCGGCCAGGCCGGCTATGCCAACCTGGACCCGCAGTTTACCCTGTGGGTGAACCTGAGCCTGGTGGCGTTGTGGTTTGCGGTTGACAGCCACACCACGCGTGCACGCCTGGTCAACTGGGGGCTGCTGGGGTTTGCCTGCGGCATGGGCTTCATGACCAAGGGCTTCCTGGCCTGGGTGTTCCCAGTGCTGATCGCCGCCCCTTACATGATGTGGCAGAAACGCTTCGGCGAACTGGTGCGCTACGGGCTGTTCGGTGTGCTGGTTGCCGTGCTGGTCTCGGCGCCCTGGGCGCTGATGGTCAATGCCCAGGAGTCGGATTTCTGGTCGTTCTTCTTCTGGCACGAGCACATCCGCCGCTTTGCCGGCGATGACGCGCAGCACTCCCAGCCTTTCTGGTTCTACCTGCCGTTGCTGGCCGCCTCCAGCTTGCCGTGGGCGCTGTTGCTGCCGGCCACCGCGCGCCACGCCTGGCAGGCCCGCAGCAACCACAAGGTGATGTTCGTGCTGTTGTGGCTATTGCTGCCGCTGGCGTTCCTGAGCCTGAGCCGCGGCAAGCTGCCTACTTATATTCTGCCGTGCATGCTGCCGTTGGCGCTGCTGGTGGGCCATGCGCTGAACAAGGCGATGGCCGACGGCAAGACGCGGATGCTGCGCGCCAACGCCCTTCTCAACCTGGCCATCGCCCTCATTGGCCTGTCTGCCATCGCCTGGCTGCAGATGAAAAAGCCGGTATTCGTGGACGAACCGCAACACCTGGCGCTGGCCCTCGTGGCCTTGGCCAGCGTGGCCGTCGTCAATCTGCTGGCCTGGGCCAGGCCGCTGCGATTCTGGGCCGCACCGGCCGTGGGCATGGGCCTGCTGGTGGCAATGCTGCCGTCGGCGTTGCCCGACACCATTGTCAACAACAAGACCCCGGATGCGTTTATCGCCCGGCACACCGATGAACTGCGCCAGGTGCAGACGTTGCTCAGCAACGACCTGGGCGCCGCCTCGGCGCTGGCCTGGCACGTGGCCCGCCCTACCGTGTACTTGTACAACACGGTAGGCGAGACCAAGTATGGTCAAAGCTACCCGGACGCCAGCGGTCGCCAGGTGGAACTGGACCAGGTGCAGGCCTGGATGACCGAGGCACGCCGCAAGGGCTCGGTGGGCGTGGTGATGCGCGTGAAGAGCGATGATGAAGTGCACGAAGTCGAGTTGCTGCCCAAGGACGGCAAACGCTTCGAACAGGGCAACCTGAAGATCTTCATCTTCGACCAGGCTGCGCCATGATTTTCCTTCTGCTGCTGGCGGCCTGCACCCTCACCTGCCTGGGCCAGATCGCGCAGAAACTGGCGGTGGAGTCCTGGCGTGACGCCCCTGGCGGCGCCATGGCCAAGCTGGCCACGCCGTGGCTGTGGCTGGCCTTGGTGTGCCTGGGCCTGGGCCTGCTGTTGTGGCTGCTGGTGTTGCAGCACCTGGAGGTGGGCATTGCCTACCCCATGCTCAGCCTCAACTTTGTGCTGATTACGCTGGTGGCCAAGTTTGTTTTCAAGGAACCCGTGGATGCCCGCCATTGGCTGGGCGTCGGTGTGGTGATGGCCGGCGTGCTGTTGCTGGGGTGGCAGGCATGAGCCGCGCACAGGGGTTTGCCCTGGCGAGCGGCAGTGTGCTGCTGGTCAGCGCCGCACAACTGGGCATGCGCTGGAGCATGACGCGCCTGCCGGTACCGGCGCAGTGGTGGGACACACTCCTTAACGGGCCTGTGCCATGGCTGGCACTGGGGGTGGTGATGGCAGCGATATTCGCCTACGCCCTGTCGATGTTGTGCTGGCTGGGTGCGTTGCAGCACCTGCCGCTGGGCCGGGCGTATTCGCTGCTGAGCGTCAGCTATGCACTGGTTTACCTGCTGGCGGCGAGCCTGCCGGCGTTCAATGAACATTTTTCGCTGTTGAAAAGCTTGGGGGTGACGCTGGTTATCCTCGGTGTGCTGACCATCAACTCGCGACGTACACACGGCAACAAGTCATAGGATCTGCGCAATGAAAATCAGTGTTATCGGTAGTGGTTACGTAGGTCTGGTGCAAGCCACCGTATTGGCCGAAGTGGGTCACGACGTGATCTGCATGGACGTCGACCAGCATAAGGTCGACCAATTGTCCAAGGGCCATGTCACCATCTTCGAACCCGGCCTTTCAGCGCTGGTGCGCGAGAATCTGGACAGCGGTCGCCTGCATTTCACCAGCGACGAAAAAATGGCCATTGAACACGGTGAAGTGCTGTTCATCGCCGTGGGCACGCCGTCTGGCGACGACGGCTCCGCCGACCTGAAATACGTGTTCTCGGTGGGCGACGCCATTGCCCGTCACCGCGTGGAGCCGCTGATCATCGCGGAAAAATCCACCGTGCCGGTGGGCACCGGTGACGCCCTGCAGAAGCACATCAACGAACGCTTGGCCGAAGCCGGCCGTACCCTGCAATTCGATATCGTCTCCAACCCCGAATTCCTGAAGGAAGGCTCGGCGGTACGGGACTGCCGTCGCCCGGACCGTATCGTCATCGGCTGCGAACGCCAGGAAGTGCGCGACGTGATGCGCGACCTGTACGCGCCGTTCAACCGCAACCACGACCGCATCCTGTTCATGGACCTGCGCAGCGCCGAGCTGACCAAGTACGCCGCCAACTGCATGTTGGCCACCAAGATCAGCTTCATCAACCAGATCGCCGAGCTGGCCGAGCACCTGGGTGCCGACATCGAGGCCATCCGCCTGGGCATGGGCGCCGACCCGCGCATCGGCTACGACTTCATCTACGCCGGTTGCGGCTATGGCGGTTCGTGCTTCCCCAAGGACATGCGCGCGCTGATCCACACCGCCGAGGCCGCCAACTGCTCCAACGACCTGCTGCAGGCCGTGGAAGCCATCAACGAGCGCCAGAAGCACAAGCTGTTCGAGCGGGTGAAAGCCTACTTCAAGGGCGACCTCAAGGGCCGCACCTTCGCCGTCTGGGGCCTGGCCTTCAAGCCCAACACCGACGACATGCGCGACGCGCCGAGCCGTGAGCTGATGGAAGCGCTGTGGGCGGCCGGTGCCCAGGTGCGCGCGTTCGACCCTGAAGCCATGCAACAGACCCAACTGCTGTACGGCGAGCAGCCCGACCTGATGCTGATGGGCACCCCGGAAGCCACCCTGGCCGGCGCCGACGCGCTGATCATCTGCACCGAATGGCAACAGTTCAAGGCCCCGGACTTCGACCTGATCCAGAAGCGCCTGGCCAACCCGGTGATCTTCGACGGTCGTAACCTGTACGACGTGGAGCGCCTGGCGCAGAAAGGCATCACCTACTTCCCCATCGGCCGTGGCGAGTCGTGCAACCTGCCCATTCCGCACCAGAAGTGGCAGTGACCCCCCTGGCGACGCGGTGTGCCTGACACACCGCGTCGCAAGACGCCGCCTCGTAGAAGCCGCCGCAGGCTGCGAAGGCACGCACGGCGTGCCCGAACTGCGGCGCCTGGTTCGCGGCCAGGGGCCGCTCCGGCTCAGTCCCGGCCGGTCAGGAAGTAGAACGCCCTGCCCCCCACCATCACCTTGTTCAGCACCGTAACGCCCACCTGCGGTTCATCGCTCATTTCCATCACCGCCACGTTGCTCGGCGCCTGCGCCAAAAACTGCGTCACCGCCTCATCGGTGGGCAACGCGGGCAATAGGCTCCGGCTATAAAACACCCCTGCCCCCGCCAGGCGCTCGCTGGGCATGGCCAGCGCCACGTGGCGCCCTTGCGCCTGGTAGGCATGAATCTGATCGGTCACCGGCAGAAACGACTCTTCGTGGTCAGCCCGTGGCACCACCCAGATCGCCACCCCCAGGAAAGCCACCACCACAACACCCATGACCGCTGCCGCCGCCCGATGCCACTGCACATTGCCGCGCCAGGCCTGCAAACGCGCCAATAGCACCATGGCGTATTCGGTGCCGATCACCGCTGCCGCAGGCGCCAGCGAAGTCAGATAAACCATGCGTTTGCTCGACGCCAGGGTCAGCAGGGTGAACTGCGCCAGCACCCACAGGCTGAAAAACATCAGATGCGGTTGCACTCGCCACTGCTTGCGCAAATGCCAAAGCCCCACGTACACCAGCAGGTTCCATGGCAGGAACGCCTGGGGCAGTTTGCCCAGGTAGTAGTAGAACGGCTCGAAATGCCCCGCATCGGTGAACGAGCCATCGAAACGCCCCACACTGTTGGCCCACAGCAATTCCTTGAGCGCCTGGAAGCCGCCCTGCTGATACAGGAACCCCAGCCACACCATCAAGGGAACAAGCCCCACCACCGTCAACCCGGCAGGCCAGAGCCAGCGCCCCACTTGCAGGCGGCGTTGCTGTACCGTTTCGGCCACCAGCCAGGCGAAGATCACCACGCCGGGCATGGCCAGGCCCAACATGCCCTTGCTCAGGGTGGCAATGGCAATGCCCACGACGAACAAAAGGGCACTGCCGACGCTGCGGCGCTGGCTGGCCTGGTAGAACGCCAGCAAGGCCAGGGTCACGCCCAGGCTGAGCAGCGAGTCCTCGCCCACCTGGCGCACATTGGCCCAGTAACTGGCGCTGGTGGCCAGCATCAACCCCGCCGTCATCGCCACGGTGGCAGGGCGGCCTATACGGCGCAGGAAGCCGAACAGCAGCAGCACGCTGCACAACCCGGCCAGTGCCGAGGCCAAACGGACTGACAGGGTGCGCGGGCCGAACACGCTCAGGGCCACGCTATCGAGCCACAGGCTCAAGGGGGGTTTTTCCAGGAACGGCTCACCATTGAGGCGCGGTGTCACCCAGTCCTGCAGCAGGTGCATTTCCATGGCAATACCGCCCACCCGCGTTTCGGTGGAACCCTGCAGTTGATAGCTGCCCAGGGCCACGAAAAACAGCAGGCAGGTGATCACCAGCAACAGCAAAAAAGGGCGTTTCGACGTCATGTCCGGGGGGTCCGAGATGAGAGAACGAAGACTGTACGGGACTGCCATGGCAGTGGGGTGAATCTTGCGCAACCCGACAGCCAATATTCAGCCATGCACCCAGCCACGCTGGATAGGCAAGGCAAACAGCCGCCGATACAGGCGCTCCAGACGCTCAAGCAGCCCCACGTGCACGGGCGCCTTGCCCAGCACCGCCAGCAACCCCCAGACGCTGGCGACCGACACCAGCAACGCACCAACGATATCAAAGGGAAAATGCACGCCCAAGTAAATCCTCGAAGCGCCCACTAGCACCCCTGTCCCCACCAGCAACATTCCCAGCCTGCGCCGGTGCTGGCAACAGAACGCCACTCCAAGGGCAAAGAACACCGTGGCGTGGTCGCTGGGAAAGGACGTCTCGGCCGCATGGTCCAGGAAGGTGTGCCCCAAGGGAATCATGAACGGCCTGGGGTGGAAGGCCACCAGATCGATCAACTGGTTGCCGCACAGCGCCACCAACAGCGCCAATGCCGCCACCAGTACGGTGCCACGGCTGCCCCGCGCATCCCAGAGCCACAACCCCAGCAACAGTGCCGGAATGGCGTAGATCAGCCATTGCCCCATGCCCAGAGCCAAAGCCAGCAGCACAGCGGACGGATGATCACTGGCATTGAGTGACAAGAACAGGGAACGGTTCAAAGCTTCCAGCATCGGGGTCTCCGGCACGGTCAGGGGGGATGAATGCGTCGCCAGTGTGAAAGGCCATCAGTCAAAACGAGGTGAAATGGCGGTCAACGAACAGCGATTTCCTGCAAAGTCCCCTCAACGGTTTTTTCTCATTTCAGTCACGCAATCGCAACGCCCCGTCGCCTAGCCTTCCTTGCCCTGGTCCATGAGCGACCAGCATTCGTACACTTCTGGCCAGGCGTTGATTGACCGATGAAAGACACCTTGATGGGTTTTCTCAAGACCGAGCGCGGAGCGCTTATCCTGCTGCTGGGCGTATCCGCCATTGCCCTGTTGCTGGGCCTGGGCCAACGGGAGCTGTGGGGGGCCGAAACCCGCTGGGCCAATATCGCCCTGCAGATGCTGCAAAGCGGCGATTATTTCGACCCCTACCTCAAGGGCGCGCCCTACTACGACAAGCCACTGCCCTCCTACTGGCTGATCACGGCCACCGCCGGGCTGCTGGGTGGCCTGGGGCACTGGTCGCTGCGCCTGCCCTCGGTGATCGCCGCGTGGCTGAGCATCTGGCTGGTGTACCTGATCGGCGAACAACTGTTCCGCAAGGGCACCGGGTTGATCGCCGGCTGGCTGCTGGCAACCACCTTCTACTTCCTGGTGTGGTCGCGGGTGGCCACTGCCGACGTACTGACCGTGTTCGGTGTGCTGGCGGCCGTGTGGTGGTACTGGCGCGACCCGCTGGACACGAGCTTTTCCCGCTACGCGGCGTTTTTCCTCATGCTGGCACTGACGTCGCTGCTCAAGGGGCTGATCGGCTTCATTCTGCCGGGGTTGATGCTGCTGCCGCATCTGCTTGGCGAGAGCCGCTGGAAGCGTCATTTGAACCTGCGCCTGCTCGCGACCCTGGTGGTGGCCGGGCTGGTGTACATGGTGCCGTTCGTGCTGTCGCACCTGTACGGCCAGCCCACCTATGGTGAGAGCGGCCTGGCGCTGGTGATCCGCGAAAACGTGGTGCGTTTCTTCAAGCCGTTCGATAACTTCGGCCCCCTCTATACCTACTTCCTGTACCTGCCGGTGTACACCCTGCCCTGGGCTCCGTGCTGGATGATCGGCCTGTGGCTGGCCGTGCGTAACTGGCGCACCACCGATGCCAGCACGCGCTGGCTGGTGCTGGGCCTGGGCCTGATGTTTGCGTTCTTCACCGCCTGTGGCAGCCGCCGCAGCTACTACGTGCTGCCGCTGGTGCCCTTTGCCCAACTGCTGGGTGCTGCATGGCTGACCCAGTACCTGGCCAACCGCCCGGCCAGCGCCCGGCGTTGGCAACGGGGCATTGGCATCAGCGCCGTGCTGATGATCCTGATCGTGGGGGTTATCTACCCCTGGACCAACGGCAATGGTGGCATCATGCGTTTTGGCCAGGACGTGCAGACCCGCGCCAGCGAGCAGGCGCCTTGGGACCAGTGGCACCTGGTGATGCTGGAAGTGGACAACAAGCTGCCGATGTACGTGCAGAATCACGGTGCGCCTTTTACTTACATCGCCGCCAACGAGGACTATCCCCGCGAAGGCACCAGCGCTGACTTCATGGCCTGGCTGGCCAAGCGCACAGGACAGACATGGGACCCGGCGCGCACCATCATCTTCGCCCAATACCCGACGTTTAAGCAGCTGCCCTTGCGTTACCTGGCCGAAGACCATGACATGGTCATGACTCAGCCCAACAACGGTGCGCGACTGTTCCGTGCCCACGACAATCAGAGCATTGCCTTCATCCCCAGCGCCACTTCCACGGCGGTAGTCCAACGCCAGCCGTGACTGCTATGGTGGGGCCTCATGCATCTGCCATTCGATGAGGCCCCATGCTCGACCTTGACCGGCTGCGTGCCGACACCGCTCACTGCGAACAGCTGATCCACCTCAATAATGCCGGCGCGTCCCTGACGCCCCGGGTGGTGCTGAAGACGGTCAGCCACCACCTGCATCAAGAGGTGCTACTGGGTGGCTACGAGGCAGGCGACGCGGCCCATGCCGAGGTGGCTGCCGTGTACACCTCAGTCGCCCGCTTGCTCAATGGCCAGCCCACGGAAATCGCCATCCTCGACAACGCCACCCGCGCCTGGGACATGCTGTTCTACGCCCTGCCGTTCAAGCCCGGCGATGTGGTGCTGACCTCGATCAGCGAGTACGCCGGCAACTACATTCCTTACCTGCAACTCAAGCAACGCCGCGGCATCGAGATCGAAGTGCTGCCCAATGATGCCCACGGCCAGGTATCGCTGCCCGCCTTGCAGGCGCGGCTAGCGCGTCCGGGGGTGGCCCTGGTGTCGTTGCCGATGATTGCCAGCAACGGCGGCGCCGTGCAGCCGGTGCATGACATTGGTGCGCTATGCCGTGCGGCGGACGTCGTGTTCCTGCTGGATGCCTGCCAGGCGGCCGGCCAGATACCTCTGGACGTCAAGGCCATCGGCTGCCACATGCTGACCGGCACCAGTCGCAAATACCTTCGAGGGCCGCGCGGGGTCGGTTTCCTGTACATCGAACAGGCGCTGTGCGAACGCCTGGAGCCACCCTTCCTGGACCTGCACGCTGCATCGCTGGTCAGCGCCGACCGATTCGAGATACGCGCCGATGCCCGACGCTTCGAAAGTTGGGAACACAACGTGGCGGCAACGCTGGGCTTTGGTGCGGCCGTGGATTACGCGCTGGACTGCGGCGTGGACCACCTGTGGGCCCGCATCCAGCACTTGGGCGCCTACCTGCGCCAGGCGCTGGCGGAACTGCCCGGCGTGCACTGCCAGGACGCAGGCCGCCCCCTGACAGGGCTGGTGACCTTCACCAGCGACCGGCACGCGCCCGGCGAAATCAGGCAGCGCCTGGCCGCCTTGGCCACCCGCATCAACGTCACCGTGGCAGGTGCTGGCTCGACCTGGCTGGACATGCAGCGACGCGGCCTCCCCGAGGTCGTTCGCGCCTCGGTGCACGCCTACAACACCGAAGCAGAGCTGGACGCGCTGGTGACGGCACTGCGCGACCTCTGAGGCGTACAGGTATGGCTACGCCAGCTTGCGTTCCATCAGCCGCTCAAGCACGCGCAGCGGCGCGCGTTCAATGTCCTGCATAGCGTCTATCGGCAGCAGGAAGGTCTGCTCCAGAGCGCATCTGCCACCGGTGGCAGCGTGGGACACCTGGTCGGTGAAGACCATCCACGTGGTGCCGGCCTGGAACTCGTATACACTCTGCGGCGCCGTGTCCTGATAGGCCTGGTCAGCCTTCATGTGGTCGTGCAGGTGCAACATGTAGTGGTCATAGGCACTGCGCGGCGCCTTGGTAATGCCCAGGGCATTGAGCACCGTGGCCGAGCCCCACACGGGCTTGGGCAACGCCTTGGCGTAGCGGTGGGCCAGCTGTTCGAAGGGTTCGCCCAGGCGCCAGCAGCGTGGTTCGCCCTGGGGATTGATGTTGGCGAACACGCGCAGGATGCGCTTGCCGCGCGTGGGCGAGGACGGGAAGTTGTCCACGTGCAGGCGTGTGTCATCCTTGCGCCAGGACGACTGGCGGCCGGCGATTTCCTCGGGGCGAAAACTGGTGCGTGCGCGCTGCAACGAACCGGCATAGGGCTGCAGCAAATTGCGGGTAAGGGTTTCGGCGAAATCGGCAAAACGCCCGACCATGGCCTGCATCTGCCGGGCACGGGCTTCATCGCCCTCCACGCCCTTCAGCGCGTCGCCGCGCGGGGACAAGCTGATGTTCTTGCTCTTGCCGCCCACCCGCGGGGCCAGCAGGTCGAGCTCCAGTTCGTCGATTTCAAAACGCAGGTCCGGGAAGGCCAGTACGTTGCCGGCCTCCAGCGCTGCAATACCACGGGCTTGAACCCCTGCCTCGATCGTGTCTTTCCAGGCAGTGAGGGGCAAGCTGACAACTTCAGTCATAAAATTCGCCTTCGCAGATCCATGTGCAGCATGTGCAAAGATGCCCGCTTCCTGCGGTAAATGGGCATCTGTTGAAATATTTACAAAATATTTCCATTTATAGCCCATCGAACTTGTAACAACATGAAAATTTCGTCGAAACATGGGTTGCATCAGACAATATCGTCGCGTGCCTGCGGCTCGGTCTCAGCGCCCTTGTACACCAACTGATACCCGATGCCGTGAATCGTGTGGATCAACGGCGCGCCGAACGGTTTGTCGACCATGCGCCGCAACAGGTGCAGGTTGCTGCGCAAGCTGTCGCTGTTGGGGGTGTATTCGCCCCATACGTTTTCCTCCAGCTCGCGACGGGTCACCACGGCCGGGCTGCGGCGCATCAACAGCTCGAGCATTTTCAGGTTGGTGGGGTTGAGCCGCAGCGGCATGTCCGCCCGTGTGATCTGCAAGGTGTCCAGGTCGTAGTGCAAGTCATGCACCTTGAGAATCCGCGAGCTCTTGCGCTTGAAACGCCACACCAACGCTTCGATACGCGCCATCAGTTCCGACAGCGCGAACGGCTTGATCAGGTAGTCGTCGGCACCGGCCTTGAAGCCGTCCAGGCGGTCGGTCAACGCATCGCGGGCGGTGAGCATGATCACCGGCGTGTCGGCCCGCGAGCTTTCGCGCAGGCGCTGGCACACCTGCGTACCGGTCATGCCCGGCAGCATTACGTCAAGGATCACCATATCGAACGAACGCGTGGCCGCCAGGTGCAGGCCACTCAGGCCATCTTCCGCGCGGGTGACTTCACAGCCGCGCAATTGCAGGTACTCGGTCACGTTATCGAGGATATCGCGATTGTCCTCAACCACCAGAATTTGCATACATCCGCCCCCACTTCTTTCTTGTACTTTCTGTGCGCCCGCCGCGCCGCTTTGTGTCGTGGCGCTGACGCTTCGCTGAATTTCGGAAGGTCTATAGCATGACGACCGTCAAAAACGCGTGACGCGCATTGTGCGGGCAGTATTACCCCAGCCTGCTCAATCTCATAGCGACTTTGGCGCGCGCGTTCGATCATTTGCCCGGGCCATGCACACCGTCGGCGCGAGCACGCTGAAGCAAGGTATCCACCAGTTCGCTCATCTCCTGGCCAGCACGCACAATGTTGGCCACCTGCTGCTGGTCGTGCGGCGCCAGGCGGGGGTTCTCCTGCAAGAGTTCACCGGAGGTGGCCACCACCATCAGGGGGGTGCGCAGTTCGTGGCTGACGTCGCTGGTGAACAGCTTTTCCCGCCCCAGCGCCAGGCGCAGGCGCCCCAGTGTCTGGTCGAACGAGCGCGCCAGTTCACCCACTTCATCCTTGGCGTAATCGGGCGCCAGGGGCGGCGCCACTTCCAGCAGTCGATCACGGTGGTGCACTTGCCGGGCCAGGCGCGTGACCGGCGCCATCACCCGCCGCGCCAGTACCCAGCCCAGCAGCAGGGCCACGCCAACGCTGAGCACGAAGCCGCTGATCACCACCGCGAACAACACGCGCTCGCGCGCATCGAAGCCCTGCTGATTGCGCAGCAGCACGTACTTGCGCCCGTTAAGCACCTGCACCATCGCATACCACGCCGTGCCGTCGCGCATCAGTTCACTGAACCCCGGCGGCAGGGCCTGCAGGTTGGCTGGCAGGGCCAGGTCGCCGGGCGCCTCCTGGGCGAAGAACTGTTCATCGCGTTCCGGCCGCGGACGCCAGGCGCTCATGTCGTCCATCAGCAGGATGCGCTGCAGGCTGCCACCCAGGCTATCGGTCACCAGGCGTTTCTCCACCACGTGCACGGTGGCGACGATGCCGACGGCAAACACCCCGGCCACCAAGGTGGTCATCAAGGCAAATACAATGACAATCCGTTGTGTAAGGCTGTGTCGATATTCCATGTGCTTGTGGCCTGGCTGATCGTTCACGGGGTCACGGTGTGGGCGGTGGCCGCCTTGCGCATACGCAGACGCTCAAACCAAAGATAGACCACTGGGGTGGTATACAGCGTCAACACCTGAGACACCAGCAACCCGCCGACAATGGCGACGCCCAGCGGCTGCCGCAACTCCGAGCCCGGACCATGGCCGAACGCCAACGGAACGGCGCCCAGCAACGCGGCCAGCGACGTCATCAGAATGGGCCGCAGGCGCAGCAGGCACGCCTCGCGCACCGCCTCCTGGGGCCTGCGCCCCTCGGCCTGGGCCTGCAGGGTGAAGTCGACAATCATGATGGCGTTTTTCTTGACGATGCCGATCAGCAATATGATGCCGATCATGCCCAGCACCGAGAGGTCCAGGCCACCGAGCAGCAACGCCACCAGCGCACCGAAACCGGCCGACGGCAGGGTGGAAATGATGGTGAGCGGATGAATGGCGTTTTCGTACAGCACGCCCAGCACGATGTACACCGTGACGATGGCGGCCAGAATCAGCCAGGGCTGCGACTTCAGCGAGTCCTGGAATGCCTGGGCCGTGCCCTGGAAGCTGCCCTGCACACTGTCCGGCATGCCAGCGGCCAGGGTGTTCTGGTTGATGGCGTTGACCGCGTCGCTCAAAGCCATGCCGGGGGCCAGGTCGAACGACAGGGTAATGGCCGGGAAGATGCCCTGGTGGTTGATGGCAATCGGCACTAGCTCGCGCTTGAGGTGGGTGAGCATGTTCAACGGCACCATACCGCCTGCACTGGAGCGCACGTACAGGTGTTCAAGGGTGGCCAGCGACACCTGCCAGGAAGGGTCCAGTTCAAGGATCACGTGGTTCTGGTCGAGTTGGGTGAACATGGTCGCCACCTGGCGCTGGCCAAAGGCGTCGTACAGCACGTCATCGATGGCCTGCACCGACACGCCCAGGCGCGCAGCCGATTCGCGGTCGATGTCCAGGGTGGCCTGGGGCACGGCGTTCTGCTGGTCCGAGGTCACGTGCTGCAACTGCGGCAGTGCCTGCAGGCGCTTGAGCAGCACCTCGGCCCACTGGTTCAACTCGACAGTGTTGGGGTCTTGCAGGGTGTACTGGTATTGGGTCTTGGCGGCACGCCCACCAATGACAATGTCCTGGTTGGGCTGCATGAACAGCTTGATCGCCGGCACTTTCGCCAGCGGTGCCTGCAACCGTGCGATCACCTGGCCGGCACTGACACTGCGCTGGGCAAAGGGCTTGAGCGCAATCATCATTTTTGCCTGGCTGATGGTGGGGTTGGGGCCCACCCAGTAGTACACCTTGTCCACGGCCGGGTCTTGGCCAACGATGGCGGCCAGCTTGCTCACCTGGGCACGCATGGCCAGGGGCGAAATGTCTGGCGCCGCTTCCGCCACGGCGGTAATCAGGCCGGTGTCCTGCTGCGCAAAGAAGCCCTTGGGAATGCTGGCGTACAGCAGCCCCGTGGCCACCACGGTGGCAATGGCCGCCGCCAGGGTCAGGCGCTGGTGGCCCAGCACCCAGTCCAGGCTGCGCTGGTAGCCATTGTGCACGGCCATGAAGGCTCGCTCGCAGGCCTGGGCAAAGCGCCCCTCGGGCTCGTCGTCGGCGTGGGGCTTGAGCAGCCAGGCACACAGCATCGGCGTGATGGTCAGCGAAACGATGCACGACATGATGATGGCCACGCTGACCGTGACCGCGAACTCGCGCATCAGGCGCCCGACAATGCCGCTCATCAGCAGGATGGGCAGGAACACGGCAATCAGCGACACCGTCATCGATATGATGGTGAAGCCCACTTCGCGCAGCCCCTCCACCGCCGCCTGCAACCGTGACTTGCCCATTTCCAGGTGGCGCACAATGTTTTCCATCACCACGATGGCATCGTCCACCACAAAGCCCACGGCAATGGCCAGGCCCATGATCGACAGGTTGTCCAGGCTGTAGCCCAGCACGTACATCACCGCGAACGTGGCCACCAGCGACAGCGGAATGGTCATGGCCGGGATCAGCGTGGCCGTGGCCTTGCGCAGGAACAGGAAGATCACTACCACCACCAGGCCGATGGCCAGCAACAGGGTGAACTGCACGTCGTCGATGGAAGCGCTGATGGTTTGCGTGCGGTCGCCGACGATGTGCACCTGCACATCGGCCGGCAGCTGCGCCATCAACGCCGGCAGCCGCGCCTTGATGTGGTTGATGGTGTCCAGCACGTTGTAGCCGGGTTGCTTGTGAATGTCGGCGATTACCGTGGGCTGGCCGTTGAGGGCGGCCGCCTGTTCGGTGTCTTCGGCACCGGCCACCACATCACCAATGTCACTGACCTTGATGGGCACGCCACTCTTGTAGGCCACCACCTGGTCACGGTAATCGGCCGCGTCCAGCAACTGGTCGGTGGCGCCCAGGGTGATGGTGCGGTTGGGGCCGTCGAGGTTGCCTTTGGGTTGGTCCAGGGTGCTGATGCCGATGATGCTGCGCACGTCCTCCAGGGTCAGGCCGCGCGCGGCCAGGCGGTCGGGGTCGATGCGAATGCGCATGGCCGGTTTCTGCTGGCCGTGGAAGTCGATCATGCCCACGCCTGGCATCTGCGACAGCTGCTGGGCCATGTAGTTGTCCACGTACTGGTTCAGCTCGGGCAGCGTGCGCACCGGCGACGTCAGGGCAATCGACAGCACCGTGGCCTCGGCCGGGTTGACCTTGTTGAAAGTCGGCTGACTGGTCATGGTCTTGGGCAGGTTTGAGGCCGCCGCGTTGATGGCGGTCTGCACGTCCTGGGCGGCGCCATCGATGTTGCGCGACAGGTCGAACTGCAAGACGATCTGGGTCTTGCCGGCCGCACTGGAGGAAGTCATCGAGGTCACCTGGGGCACGGCCGCGAAGGCCCGCTCCAGCGGCGTGGCCACGGCGCTGGCCATGGTCTCGGCGTTGGCGCCTGACAGCAAGGCGGTGACCTGGATGGTGGGGAAGTCCACGGTCGGCAAGGCCGCCACCGGCAACTTGAAGTAGGCGAACACGCCCAGCAGCATCACCCCCAGGGCAAGCATGCTCAGGCCCACGCGGCGTGGAATCAGGCTGGCCAGGGCGTTCATGGCTGCACCCCGGCGGCCGTGGCCACGGCCTGCTCGTTGACGGTCGACACCTGGACCCCGGGCGCCACTCGCGACTGGCCCACGGTGACCACGGTTTCACCCGGGGCCAGGCCGTCACGAATCCATTGCTTGCCGTCGACCACAATGGGCGAGGCCTTCACCTGGCGCGGCTCCACTTGCTGCTGGGCGTTGACCACGTACACATAGTCGCCGTCACGCCCCAATTGCACGGCGCTGGCCGGCACCACGGTGGCCGCGCGCTGGGTATTGATCAGCAACCGCGCACTGACCAGCTCGCCGGGCCACAACTGCTGCTTGCCGTTGTCGAACTGCGCCTTGAGCTGGACCTGGCCGCTGGCAGTGGCCACCTGGCTGTCGATGAAGGTCAGTGTGCCGCGCGCGATTTCCTGGCGGCCGTCGCGGCTCATGGCAACCACTTCCAGAGGCTGCTGGCTGTTCTGTTGAAGGATTTGCGCCAGGTCGTCCTGGGACACCGCGAACGCCACCGAAATCGGGTCCATCTGCGTCAGGGTGACCAGGCCGGTGGCCTCGGCGCCGTGCACAATCGAGCCCACGTCCAGCAGGCGCTGGCCGGTACGCCCGGTGAACGGCGCGCGCACTTGGGTGAAGCCCAGTTGCAGGCGCGCGTTGTCCAGCGCCGCCTGGTCGGCCTGCACGGCAGCGTGCTGGGCAGCCAGTTGCGCGGTGTAGGTGTCCACGTCCTGGGTCGGGCCGGCCTTGGCCTCGGCCAGTTTGCTGGCGCGCTGCAAGTTGACCCGCAGGTTGGCCAGTTGCGCCTGGTCCTTGGTGACCAACGCCTGGGCTTGAGCCACCTGGGCCTGGTAGGTGCGCGGGTCAATCTGCGCCAGCAGGCTGCCGGCGGTGACCATCTGGCCTTCGTTGAACAGCACCTGGGTCAGCTCGCCGTCGGCGCGCACACGCACGTTGACGCTATTGAGCGGTTGCACATTGCCGATGGCCGACAGCCACACCGGTACGTCCATCTGGCTGGCCTGGGACACGTGCACCGGCACCGCCGCGGGCGCGGCTTTAGGCATTGCGGCCTGAACATGGGCTATCCAGCTGTAGCGGCCAACACCGGCCAGGGCCATGACGGCAACGGCCAGGGCAGCCAGGCGCAGGCGACGGGGAGAAGACGAGCGGCTCATGGCTGGGCATCCTGGGTAACAGAGTTGGAGGCAAGGGTGGCAGATGGGGTGAAGTCACCGCCCAAGGCACGGAACAGCCCTACCGCCGCCTGCAAGTGCTGCAAGCGCACCTGCAACAGCGTGTCTTCGGCCTGGTACTGGGTGCGTTCGACGATCAGCAGCGTCTGAAAGTCGGTGGAGCCCAGGCGGTAGCGCACCTGGGCCAGGCGCGCGGCCTCGCGGGCCGAATCGACGGCGGCCTGGTTCAGGGCATAGCTTTTGTCCAGTTCGCGGCTGGCGCTCAGTTGGGTCTGCACGTCCTGCAAGGCTTCGATCACCGACTCGCGGTACGTGGCGATGCCTTCCTGGACATGGGCCTTGTCGAAGGCCAGTTGGCCCTCGAGCTGACCGCCCTGGAACAGCGGCTGGCTGACGGTGCCGATGGCGCTCCAGATCTGGCCTGTGCCCAGGGTGTCGATGCCGCCCAACAGGTTCAGCGACAGGTTGGGCAGGAACGCCGCGCGGGCGACGCCTACATCAAAATTGGCCGAACGCAGCCGCGCTTCGGCGGCCTGGATGTCGGGCCGTTGGCGCAACAGGCCCACCGGCAGCCCAGCACTGGGCGCTGGCACCGTGATGCCGTCCAGGGCCGCCGACTGCAAGGTGAAGCCCTGGGGCGCGGCACCCACCAGCACCGCCAATTGGTACAGGGCCTGGTCGCGCTGTTGGCGCAAGGGCGGCATAGCCGCCTCGAAGGTTTGCAGGGCGTTGCGCTGCTGCGCCACTTCCAGGTTGGACACCGCGCCCTGGCTGGCCTGCACCTCCACCAGGTTCAGCACCTGGCGGGCATCGTCGGCAATGGATTGCGCCAGCTTCAGCCGCTCTTCCAGCGACAGCACCTGGAAATAGCTGTTGGCGATGTTCGCGCCCAGGGTCATGCGCAGGGTTTGCGCGTCGAATGCCGAGGCATCGACCAGGGCGCTGGCCGAATCGGCGGTGGCCCGTTGCTTGCCCCAGAAGTCGATCTCGTAACTGGCACCCAGCGCCACGCTGCGCTTGGCGGTGGTGCCGTAGTTGTTCTCACGCTGGAAATTGCCGTCCAACGACAGTTGCGGATACTGCAGGGCACCGGCCACCCGGGCCGTGGCCCGGGCCTCGTCGATGCGTCGCACGGCCGCCTGCAGCGTGTAGTTGCCGGCCAGCCCGCGCTGGATCAACGCGTCCAGTTCGGCACTGTGAAACTCCTGCCACCAGGCCCCGCCTGCTGCTGGCGCGGCGGACAACGGCTGGCGGGCATTCCAGGGCCCGGCGGTGGGTGCCGTGGGCGTGTGATACGCCGGCACCCGCGAACACCCGCCAAGCAACAGCGCGGCGACGCAGGATAACCAGAGGCGTGAAAGGGTGGGTACAGCAGCGGGCATGGGTGCGGTTACTCCGTCAAGCCTTGGGTGGACGAAGGGTCCACGAATGGTGCGACGGTAACCGGGTGGGGCTGGCAGGGCGTTCGCCGGGAAATAAACTTTTATTTAGGGTGGGTTTGGTTGCGGTATGCCGTTGGGTCAATAGCGCGGTCAGGATCGCGCGCTTCCCTCCTCCAACACATACCCCGCCCCCATCACCGTGCGAATCAACGAGGTCTGGAACCCTTCGTCCAGCTTCCTGCGCAGCCGGTAGATATGCTTGTCGATGACGTTGTCGTTGGGGTCGAATTCGTAGTCCCAGGCGCTTTCCAGCAGCATGTCGCGGGTCACCACTTCGCCGCTGTGACGCATCAGTTTGGCCAGCAACAGCGATTCACGGTACTGCAAACGAATTTCGCGGCCCTGGCGGCGGGCGGTGCGGGCCGCGCAGTCGAGCTCCAGTTCGCCCACCTTCAGGCGTTCGCCACTGGACGGCGCCTGGCCCACGGTGCGCAACAGCGCGTAAAGCCGGGCCATCACCTCGACGAAGGCGTACGGCTTGACCAGGTAGTCGTCGCACCCGGCCTGCAAGCCCTCAACGCGCTGCTGGGTGGAGGCCAGGGCGCTGAGCATCAGGATCGGTAACTGCACCCCCTCTGCGCGCAGTTCACGCACCAGCGCCAGGCCATCGAGCTGCGGCAGCTTGCGGTCGACGATCAGCGCGTCGTAGATGCCTTCGAGGGCCATCTCCAGGCCGTCACGACCGTTGTCGGCGATATCGGCCACGTGGCCACTCTCAGCCAGCCCGCGAGCCAGGTAGCCGGCGGCGGTGGCGTCGTCCTCGATCACCAGAATGCGCACTGCCATCACTCCCCGTGAACCTGAACACCGGTTACTTAAACTAAAATTTAGCTGGCGGCGACCTGCCGTTCGCCCGAGCATGGGCACACTATGCCAGTCGGAGGCCGGTATTGTCCCCGCCCTCGCCCACTGCTGCCCGGAGCGACACTGCCCATGACCCACGTACTGGTCGTCGAGGACGACCCCACCACCGCCCGAGAAATCGAAGCGGCGCTGCATGACCACGGTTTTACCGTGACCCACGCCGGCGACGGCCGCCAGGGCATTGTCCAGGCACTGAGCAGCACGTTCGACCTGATCGTGCTGGACCGCATGCTGCCCGGCAGCACCGATGGCCTGGGCGTGCTCACGGCCCTGCGCAGCGCCGGGGTGACCACGCCGGTGCTGATCCTCAGCGCACTGGGCGCACTGGACGAGCGCGTGCGTGGCCTGCGTGCCGGCGGCGATGATTACCTGACCAAGCCCTTCGAGTTCATTGAGCTGACCGCGCGCCTGGATGCCTTGCTGCGCCGCGGCGGCGCGCCGTTGGCCAGCGAGCAGTCCAACCGCCTGCAAGTGGGTGACCTGGCCATCGACCTGCTGCGCCGCAGCGTGCAGCGCGGCGCCCGCGACGTGGAACTGCTGCCGCGCGAATACGCGTTGCTGGAACACCTGGCACGCCACGCTGGCGAGGTAGTGACCCGCACCATGCTGTTCGAGGCGGTGTGGAACTACAGCTACGACGAACGCACCAATGTCATCGAGGTACACATTGGCCGCCTGCGCCGCAAGATCGACGGCGACGGCGAACCGCCCATGCTGCACACCATACGGGGAGCCGGCTATGTCCTCCGTGCGCCTGAGTGAGATACCGCGAACCAGCGGTTTTCGGATTGGGGTGCTGTTCCTGGCGCTGTTCGGCTGCTCATTCCTGGCACTGTTCGGCTACCTGTACTGGCAGACGGCGGTGTACCTGAAGGCCGAAGCCGACACCAACCTCTACCGCCAGGTTGAAAACCGAAGCCAGCAGCCGCCCGCGTTGCGTATCGAGGAAATCCGCAAGCATGCCGTGCAGGACGCCGAAGGGCGGCTGCCCCATGCGCTGTTCGATGCCAACGGCGCCTACATCGCCGGGGCCATCCATCGCCTGCCGCCCATGAGCGGCTTCGATACCCCGCAGGAGTTCCGCTGGCTGAAAGCCAATGGGCATCACCGCCCGGTGCGGTTCATCGTGCACCGGCTGGAGGACGGCACACAGTTGCTGGTGGCCCAGGACGTTCACGACATCCACGAGTTCGACGAACTGCTGGTCAACGCCCTGGTGTCGGGCGGTGTGCTGTTGCTGGTGGTAGGGCTGCTGGGCGCGATCTGGCTGGGCAACTCCACCCGCTTACGCCTCAACGCCCTGAGCAACGCCATTAAAAGCATCGTTGACGGTGACCTCAGCCGCCGCCTGCCGGTGCGTGGCAGCCACGACGACATCGACCGCATTGCCCGTGTCGTCAACGGCATGCTGGACGAATTGGAGCGCCTGATGAGCGAGGTCAAGGGCGTGTGCGACGACATCGCCCACGACTTGCGCACCCCCCTCACCCGCCTCATCGCCGGGCTGGAGCGCGCCCAGCGACGCGGCCTGCGCGAGGAAGACTACGCCCACACCATTGACGCGGCGCTGGGCGAAGCCAAGGGCCTGTTGATGACCTTCCGTGCGTTGCTGCGTATCTCCGAAATCGAGGACAGTGCTCGCCGCAGCCATTTTGCCCCGGTGGACCTGAACCGCATCGGTGCCGACGCCGTGGAGTTTTTCGAGCCGCTGGCCGAGGAGCGCGGTATCGAGCTCACTTTGCTGGCCAGCGACGGTCCGGCCATGCTGGCCGGCGATGCACAGTTGCTGTTCGACGCCACGTGCAACCTGCTGGACAACGCCATCAAGTTTTCGCCCGACGGTGCCCGTGTGCTGGTGGCCCTGGGGCGCGACGAGCAGCACGTCAGCCTGCGTGTCAGCGATACCGGGCCGGGCATTCCCGAAGCCGAGCGCGAAGCGGTGTTTCGCCGCCTTTATCGCTCTGAAAGCAGCCGGCACACGGTGGGCAATGGCCTGGGCCTGAGCATGGTGGCGGCCGTGGCGCGGCTGCATGATTTGCAGTTGCAAGTGCGCGATGCCGGCCCCGGCTGTCTCATTGAATTGACCGGCAGGCGCCTGGTGGTTTGACGCGCGAATACTGAGTGGTAGGCCTGTGCTGAACAGCAGCTGACAATCAAGCAGATACCGGTAGGTTTACGAAATTTTCACATCGCTTTCACCGCAACCACACTTTTACAGACATAGTGTCGCAGGCTAATGCCCCCTCGGAAACCCGCCATGACGGTACCTGTACGCCGCCCTCCCCTCAGCCTGTTGAAGAAAGTGTTGATCGGCACCGCCGCCTTGGTATTGCCCGCGCTGATCGCCGGCTTCGTGGTGTGGCCGCGCTCGCCGCTGGACTTGGGTGATGGCGTTAACCTGGGCAAATCCGGAATGCGCGAACACTGGGCCCAAGGTGATGTGATCGTGGTAGTGCGGCATGTGGAACGCTGTGATCGCTCCGACGCCACTTGCCTGACGGAAGCCGACGGCATCACCCACGATGGCAGCCAGATGGCCACGCGCATCGGCGAAGGCTTCAAGGCACTGGGCATGGGCAACACCGACGTCATGACCAGCCCTGCCACGCGTACGGTGCAAACCGGCCAGTTCATGTTCGGCACCGCCAGCCAGCCCCAGCAATGGCTGTGGAACTGCGACAAAGCCACCCTGCTGCAGGATGCCATGGCGCACAAACAACCGCACCGCAACCTCGTGCTGGTGGCCCACAGTGACTGCATCAGCAAGCTGGAAGCCCAGTTGGACTACGAACATGCGGCGGCCAGCGAATACGGCACCGCGTTCTTCATTCGCGTCCACCGCCACGCCAAGCCCAGCTCCCTGGGCCTGATGAACCCCGAAGGCTGGGAAACGGCCTTGAAGGGCAATACCCTCTAAACATCGCCCTTGTAACAGCAGTGCCATGCCGATCGTGGGCCCGCTGCGCGTGCCTTCGCAGCCTGGCGGCAGCTCCTTGGGGGGTAGCCGCTGGGGCCGCCATCCGACGCCAGCGGCTGGGATATCAAGGGGCCGGCGGCACTCGCAGCAGCACGTAGTCGTCCTTGTCGAACATCCCGTGCACCGTGGGTTCCACGGCACCCAGCGCCGTGCCCTTGAGCACTTCGCGGTCCTTGGCGTCCATCATCACCCAGCTACCGGCGGGTAGCGCGACCAGTTGGGCCGGGCTGTCGGTGAACTGCGGCAGCAGGTCGTGATCCAGGTTGACCATGAACTTGATCGCCTTGGCGTCCTTGCCCATGCCGTGCAGCACCAGCGCACCGGGCGCCTGTTGCACGGCCTGGTCCACGGCCTGGCTGAACTGCCGGGTGTCATACATCACCCGCTCCACCGGCTCGAACACCAGGATATAACTGGACCACAAGGCCAACACCGCACAAAACGCCAGGCCCACCGCACGCCCCTTGCCGCGCAACAGCAGCGCCAGGGCCACCACCTGGATCAGCGCCAGCACTGCCACCGGGAACGCAATGTGGGGCAGCCATTGGCCGAACCGGTGGTGGGCCACCAGCAGGCCAATCATCAGCAGCGCCGGCATGACCAGCCACAGGGCCTGCATGATGCCCCGCAGCCAGGCGAACACCCGCCCGCCCAGGCGATGGAAAGGGTAGCCAGCGATGATCGCGGCCATGGGCAGCATTGGCAGCACATAGCGCGCCTTCTTGGCCTGCGGCACCGACAACCCCAGCAACACGATCAGCCCCGCCACCGCGCAGCACTTGAGCAATTGCAGGCCAGGGCCTTGGCGGGCCGGCCCGGCAAACCAGGCGCCCGCCAGTACCAGCAGCGCCAGCGGGTAGGCCAGCGCGTAGTTGCCCAACGAGCTGATGAAGTAATACAGCGGGCCACTGGCCCCTTCACTGCCGTCCATGCGCCCGGTGACCTGCATGTGGATGACGTCGGTGACAAACACGTCACCGCCGCTCAGGCGCGCCAGCCACAGCAAGAGGCCGATGCACAGGCCCAGCAGCACCAGCGCGCTGATGCCGAAGGCGAACAGGCGTTTCCATTGGCCGTTCACCAGGTAGTAGCCGCACAGCATGCCGGTAGGCACCACTAGGCCGATGGGCCCGCGAATGGCAAAGCCCAGCACCACCAGCGCCAACAGTGCCCACAGGCGCCGCGGGGTATGGAAATGGTCGCAGGCGTAGCCCAGGTAGAACACCGCCAGGCTCACCGCCGCCAGCATCAGGTCCTGGGACACGGCCCGGGTTTCCATGACGAAGGTGCCGCTGAGCGCCAGCAAGGCTACGCTGATCAGCGCCCAGCCCCGCGAGTAGGGTGCCACCAGGCGGTACATCAGGGCCACGATGACCGCGCCGGCCATACCACTGGGCAACCAGGCGCTGAAACTGTTCACCTGGCCGAACGGCAGCGAGAACAGGTAGATGAAAAAGGTCGAGGTGGCCGAGTAGTCGGCGTAAGGCTCACCGTACGTGGTGGGGAAGAACGTCGGCCCATGGCGCAGCATTTCCTGGGCAAACAGGAAGAAGCGCGAATCGAAGCCGATAGGGGCCTGGCCCCAGGCGCCGACCATGAACAACACCAGCGCCACCAGGCCGGCAAGCCAGGCCTGGCGGGAAACACCACGGGAAGCGTTGACGGGCAGCTCAAGCATTGGCGATTCCTGTCAGGGTCAGGAATACAAGGCCGGTGATGGTGATAAAAGACAGCAATTGGACGAATCGGGTACCCATCGAAGCAATTCCGTTTATTGTTGGGAGCGCGCACATTATCAGCGAACAGTTATCAAATTTATGTCATTGGTGACATTCGCCACGGCGGCAATCATTGCAGGTTAATACAAGGAAGATCATGACAATCGAGGCCTTTGACGTATTGATCGTTGGTGCCGGGCTGTCCGGCATCGGTGCCGCGTGGCGCCTGCAAAGCCAATGCCCGGGCCGGCGCTACGCCGTGCTGGAAGCGCGCGATGACCTGGGGGGCACCTGGGACCTGTTCCGCTACCCGGGCATCCGCTCGGACTCCGACATGTTCACCCTCAGCTACCCCTTCCGCCCGTGGCAGGGGCAGGCGTCCATCGCCGATGGTGCGTCCATTGCCGGCTACCTGCGCGACACCGCCCGCGAAGGTGGCATAGACCGCCACATCCGCTTTCGCCACCGAGTGGTCGGTGCCGCCTGGGACTCAGGGCAAGCCACCTGGCAATTGCAGGTGGACGTCGACGGCGAGCAGCGCCAATACCAGTGCGCCTTTCTCTACCTATGCTGTGGTTACTACGATTACGCCCAGGGCCACCGCCCGGCGTTCCCCGATGAACAACGCTTCGAGGGACGCTGGGTGCACCCGCAGCACTGGCCTGGCGACCTGGATTGCAGCGGCCTCGACGTGGTGGTGATCGGCAGCGGTGCCACCGCCGTGACCCTGGTGCCAGCACTGGCCAGCACGGCCCGTCGCGTCACCTTGTTGCAGCGCTCACCTAGCTATGTACTGGCCCTGCCGGCCCGCGACGGGTTCGCCAATGCCCTGCGCCGCCACCTTCCAGCACGTGTGGCCGGCGGCCTGGCGCGATGGAAAAACGCCTTGGGCAGCCTGGCGCTGTACCAGCTATGCCGGCGCCTGCCGACACTGTCACGCCGCCTGCTGCGCCTGGGGGTAAAGCGCGCGCTGCCGGCAGGTTACCCGGTGGACACCCACTTCAATCCCGGTTACGCGCCCTGGGACCAGCGCCTGTGCATCGTGCCTGATGGCGACCTGTTCAGTGCCATCACCAGCGGCAAGGCGCAGGTGGTCACCGACACCATCGCCGCCGTGGAGCCCCGTGGCCTGCGCCTGGTTTCAGGTGCACAGCTGGCCGCCGATGTCATCATCACCGCCACGGGGCTGAAGTTGCAGGCCTGCGGCGCCATGGCCCTGAGCGTCGACGGCCAGGCGGTGGACCTGGGTGAGCGCCTGGCGTACCAGGGCCTGTTGCTGGACGGCGTGCCGAACCTGGCGTTCTGCATCGGCTACACCAACGCCTCGTGGACCCTGCGCGCCGACCTGTCCTCGCGCCATGTGTGCCGCCTGCTCAATTACATGCAGCGTCACGGTTATCGCCAATGCCGGGCACGCCTGGACGAGCCGGGAGGCGAGCGCCGACCGCTGCTGGACATCCGCGCCGGCTACGTGCTGCGGGCCCTGGATGGCTTGCCCAAGCAAGGCACGCGGACACCTTGGCTGCTGCGCCAGAACTACCTGCTGGACTACCTGGCGTATCGCCTGGGCCGTATCAGGCACCGGGCACTGACGTTCAGTTAGGCGACTTCGCCCAGCCCCAGTTCCCTCACGCCGTTGGGCTGCCAGGCTTCGAAGTGCAGCGCCACCAGGCGCTCGCCCTTGATTTTTTGCGCCTCGCCCAGGCGTTGCTGCAACACACCGTTGCGCTGGAAATAGCGTTCCAGCGAGGCAGTGGTCACCGCCACCACCGCACTGGCGCCCAGTTCCCAGGCGGTGTGCAGGGCGGTCCAGAACACTCGCATGGCCAGGCGCGGGTCTTGATCGGCCTGGGCGGCGAAGCGCGATATCTCCCAGGTGTGGCGGCTGGCCGGAGGTGGCTGGTCGCACAGGTAGTCGAACACCTCGCCCAACAGGTAAGGCTCCACCGTGGGCAGCAGGCGCGCGCAGCCCTGCACTCGGCCATGGCTGTCCAGGGCAACGATGTAGCGCGTGCCCGGGTGGTCGAACTGGTCGAACTCGCGGCCCGGCAACGGCGAGGTGCTGCGCACGTCCCAGCCCATCTGTTCGATGAACACGGCATGGCGGTAGCGCCCCAAGGCGTCGCGCAGCGGCGCCGACAGTTCGCTGTAGCGTTTGCTGACTATCTGGACCATCAGGTTTGATTTCCTTTTCTTACAGCAACCCCAACATGGCGGCGTGGGCCGCGGCCAGGGTCTTGCTGGTCGCCTTGAATTTTCTGAGGATGGCCTTGAGGTGAAAATTGACGGTGTTGATGGAGATGTCGAGGATCAGCGCAATCTCGCCGGAGCTCTTGCCGTCGGCGGTCCATTGCAGGATTTCGCGCTCGCGCTGGCTGAGGCTGATGGAGGGCTGCGACAACATGGGATGACCCAATTCGGCCAGGCGCTGCATGGTCTGCTCGATCAGGTAGCGCAGGTGCAGGCGCACCACTTCGCTTTCCAGCTGACCGATTTTCTCGTCGTGACGCGCCACCGACAACACGCTCAGGGTCTGGTTGGTGGTGCGCAACGGTAACGTCGCGCCCACCCGCAGGCCGTTGTCGCGGGCTTCGCCCCACAGCTGGCGGCATTCGCGAAACAGCACGTCGTCCCACACCACCATGTCGCTGGAGCGCAGCCCGTTGAGAATCGACGGATCGACGCGCGCGTAATCCTGCGCCTGGTAATGCTCCAGCCAGTCGTCCGGGTAGGAGCCGATCACCTCGGTGGTGGGGCGTGTGAACGGCACCAGATGGCGGATGCCGCAGGCGTAATAGTCGAAGCCCAATCGATGCACCTCACGGTCCAGCACCACCAGCACCTGCCAAATGTGCTGCTGCGCAAGCATCTCGGCGCGCAGATCGTTGGCCCACTGCACCAGATCGCTGTCCTTGCCCATGACTCTGCTCTCGATTTCCCATCCGTCGGGGGAATCTAACGCACAGCCGCTGTGTGTCAATGAAATGTCTGCGGGCAGTGCGTCAAAATCATGACTTTTTTCCTCACCCTGCACGCGACAGCGCACGGCTGCCATGGCGAGCATGGCATTCCTTGACCAGCTCCACCGCCTGTGCACAGGCATCACGGGCCACCGAGCGCTGGTGCGCCAGGGCGCACGCCTGGCGGACGCCAGGGTCACTGCGCACATGCACCAGCGCTTCCAGCAGGTCATGCTCGCCCAGCGGCAGACGCAACCGCACGCCCGCGCCCAGGCGTACCAGGCGCTCGGCATTGTCGAACTGGTCATGGGCCACCGGCATCACCACTTGCGGTATGCCCGCTGCCAGGGCCAGGCTCATGGCCCCCACGCCCGCCGGGTGGACCAATGCGGCGCAATGGGGCAACAGCGTGGACATAGGCGCATAAGTGCACTGCATTACGCTGGCCGGCAGGTCGACGATGGGATCGCGGTCTCCCGCAAGGAAAATACCCCGCGCACCCAGCTTGGCCAGGGCGCTGACAGCCAGGCGGTAGAAGCGCTGGTCAAAGTGCGTGGTCGAACCCTGGGTGAACACCACCGGGGCGCTGCCCGCGTCCAGAAACGCCTGTAACCGTGGTTCCAACTCACCGCCCTGGCTGCCGTCGAACATCGGGAAGCCGACCATGCTCAGCGGCCGTGGCCAATCGGGTTGTGGCGCCGCGAACCAGTCGGGAAACAGGCACAACACACCCTGGGGCGCATGCAGCCACTGGCTGAAGATGCGCTGCACGGTACCGGTCAGGCCGATCTTGTGGCGCAGGGCGTCAATGGCCGGCGCACAGGTGCGGTCCAGGCTCAGGTACTCGATGCCACGCCACAGCCATTTGCGCAGCGGCAACGGCATGCGCGGCGAAACATTGAACTTGGGGTGCACCGGCGGCACGTGGGCCGACAACAGCGTCGAGGGCGACACCTGCACCGACAGGTAGGGGATGCCATAGCGCTCATGGGCAATGCGTGCGCCCAGCGCCCACAGCGAACCCACCACCACGATATCCTCGAAACGCCGCGACGCCACGTAGCGGTACACCGGCTCCAGCATCCCGGCAATGGCTTGCCACAAGGTACCGAACGAGGTCTTGGGCTCCCACAGGCGCGGGTCGTTCATGGCCTGGCGATAGGTTTGCTCGTCGCACACTGGCACGAACTCCAGGCCCTGCTGCTCGATGGCCGACTGAAACGCCGGCATGCTGCACAAGGTCACCCCGTGGCCCTGCTCGACCAGGGCCTTGCCCAGGCCAATAAAGGGATAGACGTCACCGGCCGAACCGATGGCCACCATGATTACCTGCATGGGATTACCTCACTGATTGGCGTCACTCAGGCATACCGGGCCTGGGTAACCGCAGGTTTCCAAGGCACCGACAACAGGTGGCCCATCAACGCGCGATGTACGCGGGCTGCGGCCAGGCGCGATTCCAGGTCAAGAAAGTGCCCGGTACCTTCCAGCACCGCGAAACTGCAACTGGGCACATGCTGGGCGAAGTTCAACGCATCGGCAGGGCTGGTGTAGTCGTCCCACAGGCCGTTGATGAAGTGCACGTGGCTGTTGATGGTCTGCAACCGGTGCAAATAATTGCCGGTACCCAGTTGCAGCACCTGCTCGATGTGAAACTTGGCCTGGCGGTACTCACCGGTGGCCAGCGAAGCCATGTGCTGGTGGTTGCTGGCCTTGAGGCGTGGCGGCAGGTACTGGCCGACCGTGTCGTTGAGCAGGTGGCCGATGTCGGATTTGCGGTCGCTTTCGATCAGCAACTGGGCCTTTTGCACGTACTCGGACATGGCCGTGTTCAGGCTGGGGGCGAAGGCCATCACTACCGAACTGTCGATGGACTCCGGGTTATGACTGAGCGCCAGCAAGGTCGAGATACCGCCCCAGGAAGCAGACACCAGGTGGTTGATGTCGAAACGCCCGATCAGCGCCAGCAGAAGCTGCACTTCGTCGTCCTTGGTCACCAACTGCTGCTGGCAGTTGTGCTCACGCGAGCGGCCCGCGAACGGCAGGTCGAACATATAGACGTTGAAGTGCTCGGCCATGGTCTTGCTGGCCCGGGCGAACGAGGTTGTGGTGGCCATGGCGCCGTTGACGCACAGCACGTTTTTCCTGCGCGGGTCATTGCCGATTCGTTCGACATACACCCGGTAATCGTTGTACAGCCCATCGACCACGAAGTTGTCGTGTCGCATGTCACACCTCCCACTTGAATCATCCATATACGTGCATGCAAGCATGCGGCGCCCACTAACAGGCACAGCAGGCCATAGGTTCGTCCTTGTTGTTGTGAGACGGCTGAGGGCTTTGCACAGCAGGCGAGGCAGCGCAAGAACTGGCGGCCAATGGACGTGATTCTCGGCGTGATGGCGCAATGGAACAACTACCTGATCAGGTAGGTGCGGGTAGAAAAATGGAACTTTCGGGGTGCACGCCCAGCGTTTTCGAAAGTGCTGAACGGCAAGCGCCCACTGAGCCTGCGCATGATCAGGCGCTTGCATGATGGCTTGCGCATTACTCACGACAGCCTGCTGCAAGGTGTGCTGTGGCGTGGCTGCACATGACAGTGCCACCGAAAGATGGATTGAAACCCACCCTGTGCTGCACAACCTGGCCGATTGAACAAAATTCTACGAAATAGTCAGTTATATTGACCTTTTCCGTCGAGTGACTTGCCATGGTCCGCCTGCCCCCACTGATCGCCCTGCGCGCCTTCGAAGCCACAGCGCGCTTCAACAGCGTCGGCAAGGCCGCCACCGCGCTGAACGTAACGCACCCAGCCATCAGCCATCAACTGCGGCAACTGGAGGCCTGGTTCGACACGCCGTTGCTGACGCGTGAGGGGCGCGGCATCCGCCTGACCGAAACCGGCGAGCAACTGTCAGTTTCATTGACCGATGCCTTCGGCCGTATCGACAGGGCCTGCGCCCGGGTGAACGCCCAACGAGCCCAGCCGCCGCTGGTGCTGGCATGCATTGCCTCGGTGGCCTCGCGCTGGCTGATTGCGCACTTGCCCCAGTTCACCGATGCCAACCCGGGCGTGCCATTGCGGCTGGTGTACGCCACCCGCCACAGTGACACCCTGGCCGGGGACATGGACCTGGCCATCATCGATTGCGACGGCGCCTACCAGGGCGATTTGCAGGCCTGGCCGCTGTTCAGCGGCGCCACCCTGCCCGTGTGCAGCCCGGCACTGATTACACGGGGCCAGGCCCTGCAACACCCTGAAGACCTGCTGGGCGCGCAACTGCTGCACGACGCCGATGCCAGCGGCTGGCAGCAATGGTTCGCGCACGCCGGCGTCACCCAGCCGCCTGGGGGCGGGTTGATTTTCAGAGACTTCAACCTGATGAGCACCGCCGCCATCGCCGGGCATGGCGTGGCCCTGTGCCCGGTGGCACTGATCCAGCAGGACCTGCGCCTGGGCCTGCTCAAGGTGCTGTCACCGATCAGCGCCAACACCGAGCGCCAGTACCTGGTGGTACACCGCCATGACTGTGACAGCCGCGTCATTGCTTTACGCGACTGGCTGCTGGCCCAGGCACGCAGTGTGTCCGCACCCGCCTGAGCAACCGTGCTTCGCTGAAGATCCAGAGTGAATATGAGGGCCAGCGCAGCCTGGCGGCAGTGGCTACGCAGGGAGGTGGTACCGATTCAACGGCGCATCATCAGGGCCGCGACAGCACAGCCGGCCAGCGCCAGGAAGGCAATGTAGAAAGCATCGCTGTACGCCATCAGGTAGGCCTGGTGGCGTACAGTGCCCATCATCAGCGCCAGGGTCTGCTGTTGCTCGGGCAGCGCCGGGTCGAGCATGCCACTCAGGCGTTCCTGAACACCGGGCATGAACAGGTTGACGCTTTCGCCAATCCGCTCGCTGTGCACCCGTTCACGCACGTCCACGGCCTGGGCCAGGGCAGCGGTCACCACGGCGCCGCCCAGGTTGCGCAGCATCGAGAACAGCGCCGATGCCGAGCCCGCCTCGGCCTTGCTCAACCCGGCCACCGCCAGCACCGACAACGCCACCATGATCAGCGGCTGGCCAATACCGCGCACCACCACTGACGGCACGATGACATTGGCCGCGCTATCGGCGTCCAGGAATGCCCCGAGGTAGCAGCCCAGCGCCATGATCAAAAAGCCGCTGGCGACCATCAGCTTGGGGTTCAGGCGCCTCATCAAGGCCGGCATCAACGGCGCCAGCACCAGTTGCACCACGCCATACAGGATCAGGCTGACGCCGATCTCGCGGGCGTTGTAGCCCTGCTGCTGGGACAGGTAGTTGGGCACCAGGAACACCAGGCCGAAGGTCATGCCGCCAAACACGAACATCGCCACGCTGGCGACGCCGAAGTTGTAGCCCTTGAGCAGCCGCAGGTTGATGAACGCACGGCTGCCGTACAACTGCGACCACACGAAATACACCAGCGCCAGGCACGACACCACGCTCATGGTCACAATGAAATCGGAGCCGAACCAGTCTTCGCGACCACCCTCCTCCAGCACGATCTGCAACCCGCCCAGGCCGACGATCATCGCCGTGATGCCAAGCCAATCGCCACGCTTGAGCAACCCCAGTTTCAGCGGCCCCGGCTCGATGGCCCAGGCAATAGCCATGAGTAACAGCACACCGGGCGCCCATTGCAGGTAGAAGATCCAGCGCCAGCTGTAGGCATCGGTCAACCAGCCACCAATGGACGGCCCCGCCGCCTGCGCGACGCTGTTGGCCAGGCTGAACAGGGCCATGCCCATGGGCACCTTGCTGGCGGGCAGTTGGGTGATGATCAGTTGGAAAGACAACGGAATCAACACGGCCCCGGCCGCCCCCTGCACCACACGAATGGCGATCATGGCTGACAGGTTGGGCGCCAGCGAACAGGCCACCGACGCCACCAGAAACACCGAGGCGCCCACCAGCATCACCCGCCGGAGCGAGAACACTTCCACCAGCCAGGCCGTCAACGGGATCATGACGATCTCGGCCACCAGGTAGGCCGTGGAAATCCACGACCCCTCCTGGAACGTGGCGCCCAGGGCACCCTCGATTTCCGGCAAGGCGGCGCTGGTCACGTGCACGTTCATGCCCGCCATGAAGCAGCCAAACAGACCACCGATCACCGCCACCCAGGCGCGCAGGGAAACCGGTGCTTCAGCGTTCATCGCGGGTGTCCACGGTAGCCACCACCGACATGCCTGGCAGGATAGGCGCCGCGTCGAGCGGCTGGTCCAGCAAGACGCGCACCGCAAAGCGCTGGACAATCTTGGTGAAGTTGCCCGTGGCATTGTCCGACGGCAACAGCGCGAACACCGCCCCCGAGCCCGGCGAGAAACTGGCCAGGTGACCGTGCAGGCGCTGGCCGCCAAAACTGTCCACACGCACCTCCACCGGCTGGCCCGGGTGCATATGCTGCAATTGGGTTTCCTTGAAGTTGGCCACCACGTACGCCTGCTGCACCGGCACCACGGCCAGCAGTGGCAGGCCGGGGGCCAGGTACTGGCGCTCGCGCACCTTGCGCTGGCCGACCACGCCATCCATGGGCGCACGAATCAACGTGTCCTGCAGGGCATTGTCGGCCAGGGTCAGCAGCGCCCGGGCCTGGGCCTGGCGCGCGATACTGCCCTGCAACGTGGCCTGGGCCAGTTGCTCGCGGCCGCGGGCGATGGTCAGGGCCAGGTCCTGTTGGTGCTGATGGGCCACGGCGGCGTCCAGGGTGGCGCGGGCTTGGGCGAAGCTTGATTGCGCACTTTCCAGGCGCTGGGCACTGGCCGCCTGGTCATGGACCAGGCCCTGATAGCGCTGGCGGTCGAGGCTGGCGCGCTGCCATTCGGCGCGGGCTCCGTCGGCCTGAGCCGCCGCCTGGGCAATGGCGGCCTGCTGCGCGGCCACCCGGTCATGCGCCACCGCCAGGCTGGCGTTGCCGCCCAGCACTGCGGCATCGGCCTCGGCCAGCGCGGCCTGGGCCTGTGCCCGGCGCGCCTGGTAGTCGCGGTCATCGATACGCACCAGCACCTGCCCGGCCTTCACCGGTTGGTCATCGGCCACCAGCACCTGGGCCACGTAGCCGCTTATCCGGGCGCTGACGGGTACCCAGTCGGCGCGCACATAGGCATCGTCAGTGCTTTCCAGGAAGCGCTCGTTCAGCCACCAGTCCGCGCCCCAGCCCACGGCGGCGCACAGGCCCAGCACGGCGGCGCTGACCTGCAATTGGCGCTTGCGCCGCAAGCGTCGGGCCTTGGCCAGCTGTGCGCTGTGGTCAATGTCATCGGCGGCAATGTTCATGGGGCGGTTCCGTCGGCAGTGGCAGAAAGGGTGTCGGGGTGCTGCCAGCCGCCCCCCAGGGCGGCAAACAGGTTGATCTGGCGTTGCAACAACTGACCGTCGGCGTCGGCAAGCCGGGCCTTGAGGCTGATCAATTCGCGCTCACTGTCGAGCACATCGAGAAAGTCCAGCGCCCCGGCCTGGTAATTGCGCTGTGCCAGGTCAAAGGCGCGCTGGCTGGCCGCCAGGGCCTGGGCCAGCGCACCGTGGCGTTGGCGCTCGCCGTCATACAGCACCAGGGCCTGGCGCACCTGCTGCAAGGCCGCCAGCACCTGGCCATCGAAGCGCGCCAGGGCGCCTTGCTCCAGGGATTTGGCCTGCTCGACCCGGGCGCGGTTGGCGGCCCGGTTGGGGAACTGCCAACTGATCAAGGGGCCAATGCCAAACGTCACCGCCTGGCTGCCGCTCAAGTCGTTGGTGGCATGGCTGGACGAGGTCAGCGAGGCGCCGAAACTGACCTTGGGGTACAGGTCGGCCTGGGTGACGTCCACGTGCAGGCTGGCGGCCTGTAACTCCCGGCTGGCCTGGCGGATGTCCGGTCGCCGGGCCAGCCACTGCCAGCCGTCGCCTGTTGGCAGTTGGGCGTCGAGACGGGGCACCTGGGTGCAGGTCAGGGGCTCGGGGCTGGCGGTGCCGGTCAGGGTCGCCAGTTCAAACACGGCAGCCTGACGCCGAGCGTCGAGCATGGGCACCTGGGCCAACGTCTGCCCTTGCAACGCCTGCATGCGCGACACTTCGAAATCAGTCACCAGCCCGGCCTGGCGTTGCCGTTCCAGCAGCCGCACGCTGTCGGCCAGCACCGCCAATGATTGACGCTGCACATCGGCCCGCGCCGTCAGGGCGCAGGTGTCGACATAGGCGCGGGTGGTCTGCGCCGCCACGCTCACGCGCAATTGATCTTCGGCCGCTGCGGCCGCCTCGGCGTTAGCCTGGGCGCGCTCGATGGCATGTTGCACCTGGCCCCACACGTCCACCTGGTAGGCCAGCTCCAGCCCCGGGTTGAACTCCCATTGCGCGGGGGCATGGCTGTCGGTGGCCTTGGCCAGGGTCTGGTCGTCCGCGGTCTTGCCATAGCTGGCCCCCAGTTGCAGCGCGGTGGCGGCCCCGCGCTGGGCATCGGCTTCATGCAGCCCGCCCAGCAACGCCTGCACGTGGGCCTGGGCGGCCGCCAGGTCGCGGTTGTGGTTCAGCGCCTGCTGCACCAGTTGGTCGAGTTGCGGGGCGCGGTACAAACGCCACCACTGCGCGGGCAGGGGCTGCGCGCTGACCTGAGCAGGCAATTGCTGCAGCGGATTGACGGGCGTCAAAGACGAACGCGGCGGCGCGTGAGTGGCCCATTGGCTGCAAGCCGGCAACGCGGCGATCAGCAGCCAGGGCAACAGCTTTGAAAAAGCGGGACAGGGAAAGGGCATCACAGGCCTACATCACGACGAACAAGGCGTGCAGGTTATTGGATCCTATATAGTAGACGCCCACGCGTTAAGGACAACCGTCGTTTCGATATGGACAATCAGGCCGCATCTCGGTCGCCGCCCGACGCCTGGCGCACCGCGGCGCAAGACACGGCCTGCGGCCGTTACAGGGGGGCGTAGTGGCTGGGCGCATGGCCCAACTGGCGCTTGAACATGGCGCTGAACGCGCTGGGGCTCTGGTAGCCGTGTTCCAACGCCACTTCGAGGATGCTGGCCCCGGACACCAGGCGCTGCAGGCTGAGGATCAAGCGCGTGCGGGTGCGCCATTCGCCGAAAGTCATGCCCAGTTCGCGCTGAAACAGCCGCGCCAGGGTGCGCGAACTCATGCTGCTGTGATCAGCCCAGTGCTGCAGAGTGGATTCCTGCGAGGGGTCGGCGACAAAGGCTTCGCACAGCGCCTTGAGCCGCGGCTGGCTGGGCAGTGGCACGTGAGTGGCCACCGGCGGCGCCACCTGCAGTTCGGCGAACAGCAGGCCCAGCAAGAATTGGTCACGCCCCTCACGGTGCGCCGCGCCCAGGCCACCGATGGCCGCCAGGATCAATTCACGCACCAGCGTCGACACCTGTACCACCTGGCACGACGATACGGCAAACCCCAGCGCCGACGGGTCGATGAACAGTGTGCGCATCTGCACATCGCCGGTCATGCGGATCTCGTGCTCCATAGCGGCCGGCAACCACAGCGCATGACCCGGAGGCACTACCCAACTGCCCTGGGCGGTGGTCACGCGCATGACCCCGGCCGTGGCATGGATCAGTTGGACCTGGGCATGACAGTGCGCAGCAATGACCTCGCCGCTGACGTAATCATCGGCACAGGCCAGCACGGGGTACCGGTCGAACATGCGGGGTCAGTCCCGATGCTGCCGGGGAATCAGCGCCTGCAGTTGCTGCGCCAGGTAGTCGGCGGTCAGCAGGTGCACTTCCGGCTCCTTGGCGCCACGGTCCTTGCGCCACTGCCAGTCAGTGGACGGCGGGGTGCAATTGAGGCTGATGCTGCCGAAACGATCGGAGGTCAGGCCCATCACCGACAACGACACCACGCCCTTGGCCCCCATGACTTCGGGCACGAATTCAACGCTGCGCAGTGCCAGGGTGATGGTCAGCTTGTGACTGGCGAACGGCGATACCGGCGCCGGGAAGCTGGCGTTAGCGGCCAGGAACGGCTCACGGGTGACGTCCAACAGGCCGCTGTCCTTGAGGGGTTGCAACCAGTGCTCGATCTGTTCGTACAAGGTACTGATGCTCAGGGTCCAGTGACTGCACTGGGCCTCGAACTGCTGTTTCTTGTGTTCTTCGCTCAGGGCGTATTGCTTGAGCATCTCGCCCAGTTGCTGGACTTCATCCATTGCCGCCTGTCTCCTCAAGAGGCCGATGCCAGGTGCCGGCGCAAATCGCCAACCGCCTGTTCGACCGTAGCACTGTACCCTGCCCAGCTGGCGGCCAACATCAAATTGCGCGGCAGGTTGAAATCTTCCACGGCAAAACCCTGGGGATCGTAGCCCTGGGCGTCGTGATGGACCTGCTCGCGCAGGCTGCGGTCCGGGGCGAAGTAGGCCCACACCGGCTTGCCCAGGGCCACCGCCAGGCCCACTTCGAAAGCGGTGCCGGAGTCCGGTTCCTGGCCGCGGAACACATTGAGGTTGGCCAGCACAGCGTCGCATCGGCGGATCATGGCGATGTTCTGCTGGCAGATCAGCCGCGCCGCTGCCAAGCCTTCGACACCCACCGGCAATTCGTTGTCGAATGGGTACAGGCCTTCCAGGCCCTGTTCGGCGCACAGCACCTTGAGGTATTGCCCGTAGACCAAGGCGTCGCGGCGAAACACATCGAAACCGGCGAGGTAAACCGGGGTATGCGCGGTCATGAAGCGTCTCCTGAACATCAGTACAGCAACCGAATGGCGTTCATCGCCTGGTAGGTGCCGGGCGTGCCTGCCTGCCCCGCCTGCATGCGCGCATACACGGTGTAGGTACGGGTGGCACTGGTGTAGGCCGCCAGGGTGTAGCGATCACCGGCAAACGCCTGACCGTGCAGAATCGGCTGGCGACCGTTGGCCATGAACAACTGATACTGGGCCGTACCGCTGCCATTGCGCAAGGCGTGCTCAGTACTGTCGGCACTGTCCATGTACAGGCTGTAGCCAACACTTGCGGCACTGGCACCGGCCTCGCAGGTCACGGTGACGCTGGCGGTGCTGCTTTGCACCCGGTCGGCCACGCCGGCCACCTGGCCAAAAAGCAGGGGCGTGGAAGCAACTGAGCAGCGGTAGGCCAGTGCTGCCGGGCTCAAGGGTAGCAATATCAGCAGAAGCAACGGGCGCATGGGTGGGTCCTCATTGGCAGGTCAAGGGGCCGATGTCGGGGATACGCCCCGGCTCGGCGTGATAGTCGAACGTGACGGTGCAGCCCGCATGCCCAGGGGCCTGCACGCGAACCTGGTCGTGGGCCGCCAGTTGCTGGAAAAACGCAGCGCCGTCGTAACCCAGCAGTGCCTGCTCGCCGCTGCCCATCAGGGTAGCGCTGGCGCCCACGGGCAGCGGGTGGTGCGCGGTATCGACCAGGTACAGGGTGGCGCTGCGCTGGTGATGCACGGCGAAATGCGCACGTACCCCACTGCGGTCGCCGGGGGTCAGGTGCAACTGGTCAGAGTCCAGGTCCACGTCCAGCGGCACATCGCCCGGGTCGATGGACAGGTGGTTGTCTTCATAGGCACGCAGGTGGTCGACAAACAGCAAGCCATTGCCGTTGGTACGCCCCAGATCGCGGTTTTCCTGGCGCACGGTGACGCCCGCCAGGCCGTCGGTGTCCACCACGGCGAAGGCGTCATCGATGGTGTTGGAGGCGAACAGGTGGCTGCCCAGCAAGGTCACCGCGCCCTGGGCGCTGGCGCGCAAGTCGGTTTCAGTGGCGCTGCGTTCGGCCTCGCCACCGAACAGGCCATAGGCCGACTTGTAGCTCAGGGCCAGGTCATCACGGTCAATGTCACCGGTCTCGCGGGCCACGCGCCAGCCCAGGTCGCCGCGCTCCACGGCCGGGCGCTCGGCCTGCACGGTCTGGTAGGCGGCACCGCCGCTGCGGCTGCTGGTGGCACTGAGGGTAGTGTCGTCGCCGAGGGGTATCGACAGGCCCAGGAACAGGCCGCTGCCGGTGGTGCCGGTGTAATCATGCACTGCCGTGACGGAGCCGTAGGCACCCCAGGGCAACGGCCGGGAATAGCTGACTGACAGCGCAGTGGTCTGTACGCTGCTGGAGGTCAGGGCGTATTCGTCATAGATGTTCACGCGCTTCTTGGTGAACACCACGCCCAGCGAACCCAGCCCTGGCAGCGACCAGCCCAGATTGGCGCTCAGGGCCGTGCCGGGGCGGTCGTCGCCGTTGGCCGAAGCCAGGTCGTTGAAGGCGTGATCGGCGCGCAATAGGCTGACGCCAGCATTGAAGAAGTGGCTGGCATGGCTGAAGCCCACCCCATACTGTTTGCCACCCTGCCCATGGTACTGGCTGCCGGCAAGCGACAGGTTGAGCACGCCGACCTGGCCCAGCAGCCAGTCAAGCCCTGCCCCGCCCATGGCCAGGGTGTCGCTGCCTTCCAGGTGCGATTCCCAGGTGAACCGTTCATTGACGCCGTGGCGCCAACTGAAGGAAGCGGCGCCCTGGGTGTAATCGTCGGACTGGCTGGCGTAATGCGTGCGCACGCTGCCCGCTTCCACGCAAAGTGCATCCAGGCCCGGGCTCAGCAGCAGGCTGCTGGTATAGAACGGCAGGGTCTGGGTGGTCTGCCGGCCGCTGGCGTCCTTGACCACCACGGCAATGTCACCGCTTCCGGTGGCCACCGGCAACTGGCTGGCTTCGAAGGGGCCCGGGTCGACCTGGCCGGACAGTTGGTGCAGGCCATTGACGTAGATGTCCACGGACGAGGGCACCGCCACGCTGGAGCTGATGCCGGGGCGCGGGTAGGTGACAAGGTCAGGGCGCAGGCCGAAATTGGTCGCCATCTGCACGCCGGCCAGGCGCACCGGGCGGGTCCAGGCAAGGCCGCCGTTGACGAAGTCACCGACTTTCCAGCTGCGCAGGTGGTCGAGGTCGGCGCGGCTCCACGTGGTATCCAGGCGCACGGTGTTGTCCACCGTGGCGGTTTTGCTGTGTAGACTACTGGTTTCCAGCACGCCGGGGCCGCCCAGCAGGCGCAGGGTGGCCAGGGTGCTGGTGCTGTCCTGGCCGTCGGCGCGGGTGTACTGGGTGTCGTAGTTGAGCACGGCAGCCAAGTCGCTGGTCACCTGCTGGCTGGCACTGCGCGCCGGGTCATGGCGCAGTTCCTGGGCCACCAGGTCGCGGTCGGGCAGGTCCAGGTATAGGCGCTGGGCACCACGGTCATAGCGAAAATGGCCACCGGGCAGCGCCGCCAGGTCAACCGGGCCGGCGCCGTCGGGGCTGCGAATGCCCAACTGGGGCAACTGGTCGGCGGCCACCCACAAGTGGCTTAGCTGCTCGTCTACTTCCTGGGCCGCAGCGCGGCTGCGGCCGTTGACCAAAACCTCCAGCAGCAGGGTATCGGCCTGCGCCATCAACGGAGTAGCCAGTGCCAGCAGCAACAGCAGGCCCTGGTGAAACCGCCCGTTCAACGGCCTTGATCAAGGGTCAGCCAGCTGTCCATTGCAGTGCCGCGGCCCACCGTGGTCAGGTGCAGGCGTGCGCCGCCCTGAAGCCCCGAGGCGGACGGGGTGATCAACCAGCGGCCATCCTGGCCGGCCAGCAAATAAGGCAATGCCGGGCGTGACAGCTTAAGCTTATGGCCATCGGCGGTGGCCAGTGTCAGGTTGGCCAGTTGCGCATGGGCCTGGCCGGCATTATGCGCCAGCAGGTACCACTGGCCGTTTTCCTGCGCTGCGTGCCACTGCACGTCAGCCTTGGCCCGCGCGGGGGCGCTGGCAAAAACCGGCACCGTCAGGCGGAAGTCCAGGGCCACCTTGCTCGGGTCGGCGTCGGGCAACTGGTCGAAGATCACCCGGTAGGCCTGCTCGCCAGCGGCGGGCGCCTGGCGCAACAGGATACGCACGGTCTGAGACTGTCCGGGGGCAATGCTGGCAAAGGGCGGGCTGACCAGCAGGGCCTGGGTCGGCTCCAGTTCGTCCTGGTTATTCGCCTGGCGCCATTGAAAACTGCGCACCTGCACACGGGTTTCGTGGTCGGCGCGGTTGGTGAGGGTGAAACTGGCCGTGCGCTGGCCGGCCTCCAGGGCCTGGGCAATGGGGATGATGTCCAGTGCCTGGGCCCAGGCCTGTGGCGCAAGCGCGCACAGGCCGGCCAGTGCACAGGCCCCGTAAAGGCGTGTGGCAAGGTTCATGACGGGGACTCTGTGGGGTGGATCAGTAGTTGACGGTGACGACGACGGTGTCGGCGTAGCTACCGGTGCTGGCGGTCAGTTGGTCGGCGGCGATCTTGCCGTACACGCTGATGGTTTGCGCAGCGCCAGTGCCGGTATCGGCCAGGGTGTCGGTACCCGTGGTATTGCCCCAGGTGGTGGCGTAGCTGCTGTCCTGATAAAGGCCATAGCTCAGGGTGGAGGTGCTGTCCGAGGCGTTGGTCAGCAGGCGCGCCGAAGTGGTGGCGTCCGTGCCAGCACCGGCGCCCAGGGCGATGGTGTAAGGCGCATCATTGGTGCAGGTCACCGACAGGTCGGCGGACGCGGTCACCGCCGTCCCCGAATAGGAACCGAAGGCCAGCGCGCCGGCCGACACTGAACAGGTGGCAACCACGGTGGCGCTGACGCTCATGTTGGCGGTGGATGCGTTGGCGTTGCCGGACAAAGCGACGCCCAGGCCGATCAGGGCAACGGCCCCGGCCTTGAAGAAAGTGCGAGTGGACATGTGAGTTCCTGCAGAAGCGTTGGGTAAGTGTGAGCCCCAGGGGTCTGAATGCCGCCCGGTGACCTTTTAAAGCTTACGTCCCATGACTTTTGCAGGCGCAGCGAAACCGTTGCACATCCGGCCATAACCGCTGCACATCCGGCCACCTCAGCCTTGCCAGCTACAGATCCACAGAATGCGGCCGATCACGCTCAGTTCTGCCCGGCGTTTGGCCGGCAGGTGCAGGTCGCGAAACTGCTCGTTGATGGCCAGTACCGTCAACGTGCCGTCGCACTGGTGTTGCAGGCGTTGCACGCGCACGGTACCGGCCAGTTCCAGCAGGTACAGGCCGTCGCCCGCCAGGCCCGGTGCACTGCGATCGAGCAGCACGATGCCGCCCTCGGCCAGCGGCACGCAGCCTTGCCCCCGGGGCACACGCACCGCCAGCACGTTGCGCTCGGCCAGGCCGCGCTGCTGCAGTTCGACTCGGCTCAGGGCCAAAGGTTCGCCGGCCGCCACGCTGCCCGGCCACGCCAGCCCGGCGGCGCAGGCCTGCGCCGGGTAAGCGGGCACCCACACCGTGTGCTCGTCACCGGCAGGGGGCGCCTCGCTGCCGGCGATCAGCCAGTCCAGGCTGACCCCGGCCGCGCGCGCCATGGCCAGGCACACCGCCAGGCTGGGGGCACTGCCGCCACGAATGTATTTGTACAACTGGGTTTCGTGCACGCCGGCCTGGCGCGCCAGGTTGCGCTTACCGCCTAGCGACTCAGCCATGTCGGCGATTCTCTGACCCAGGCCGTCGAGCGAGGGGGCGAACGCCTCCACGACTGTCAATCCTTTGGCATCCTCCAGGGACGCGGCGCGGGTCGACTGCTCCATCTTCATGCTGTTGAACTCTCGAAGTGCATAGCTTTAAGGCTTGACCACCTATAGCTAACTGACTATATTTTGACGTCTGTCTTTTGGCGACGCGTCAATATCCCGTGTCGACGGCTAAAGCGCGACCTGTAGATGACAGCCACTGGCCATAATTTGTCAGCGCGTCAGAAAATATTTCTGCCCGCTGCGCATCGCTCGTATAGCTATTAACGGCACATCTGGCGGGGGCTTGATTTTTTTGCACACCGCGACGCTCAACCCTACGCCCACGCCCTCCGCGCCCGTGCTGGACAGTACGCCCGGTGCCGTGCGTGATATCGCGATTCTCAGCTACCCCGGCTGCTACGTAGGGGATGTGATCAAGCTGCTGGAAACCCTGCACGCCCTGGACCTGCGCCCCTGCTGCAGCCTGCGCCGTGGTGCCAGCCTGCAGGCCCGGGTGTATTCGCTGGACGGCGCGCCGCTGCGCTCCCCGGCCATGCCCTGGGTGAGTGTGCAAACCCACCCCCTGGACCCGCCCGGGCCCGATGCGCCCGACACGCTGATCATCGCCCACGGCCCGGCGCAGGCCCTGGACACGGCCGCCACACCACTGCTGCGGTGGTTGCAAGCGGTGCAGCCGCGTGCCCGACGCGTGGTGGCCTTGGGTGCCGGGGTGTTCTGGCTGGCGGCGGCGCATTTGCTCGACGGCCGCCAGGTGACCACCCACAGCGCCCTGCGAACCTTGCTGGCGCTACGCTTTCCCGCCCTGGCCGTGCAATCCGGCGGCAGCGTGCAGATCGATGGCCCGTTCTACACCACCAATGAACGCATGAGCGCCAGCGACATGGCGCTGCTGTTGCTGCGCGACCACTGCGCCGCCGTACGCGGCCTGCCCTGCCCCCCCCTGGCCACCTCACCGCAGCCGCCCAGCCCGGACGGCCCTGCCCTGCGTCTGTGCCGCTGGTGGCTACAGCGCCTGGACCACCCCCTCAACGTGGCCCAGGCCGCCGCGTACCTGCACACCAGCGAACGCAACCTGCGGCGGCAACTGCGCCAGGACTGCGGCTGCTCGCCCCACGGGCTGCTGGTGTTGTTGCGCCTGGACATGGCGCGCCAGGCGCTGCTGGACAGCGACCTGCCAGTGGACAAGATTGGCCGGCGGGGCGGGTTTGGCGACGGCCAGCAACTGGCACGTTCGTTTCGCAAGTACCTGGGGCTGGCACCGGGCGAATACCGGCGCACGCGAACGCCGGCGCGGTTGCACGCCGATTACGCACGTTTGTTTGATGGAATTGCCCAGCCGGGGTGGCTGCTGCAACTGCGTCACGCAGAGCGCGTGACGCAATAGAGCTGAAGCCCCGAGCAGCCGCCAAGCCGTAGCTGCCCAAAGGCCGAGCGGCCGCCAGGCTGCGAAGGCGCGCGCAGGGTGCCCGCGATCGGCATGACACCGATGAAGGTCCTGCGGAACTTCGCAGCCTGACGGCATCTACGGAGTTCGTAGCAGCCGCAGGCCGCGTCAGGGGCGCCGCTTACAGGGTGTAGACCAGCGCCGAAATGGCCACCAGGCCAACAATCACCACAAACACGTTGGACAGCTTGCCCGCATACGCGCGCATGGCCGGCACGCGGCGGATGGCGTACATAGGCATCAGGAACAGGATGGCCGCGATCACTGGGCCGCCCAGGGTTTCGATCATGCCCAGGATGCTCGGGTTGAGCGTTGCCACCAGCCAGCACACCACCAGCATGAAGGCGGCGACCACACGGTCCATGGTCTTGGCAGCCGGGCGGCGACCGCTCTTGACGATCAGGCCCTTGAGGCCTTCGCTGGCGCCGATGTAGTGGCCCAGGAACGACTTGGCAATGGCCACGAACGCGATCAGCGGGGCGGCGAAGGCGATGGTCGGGTTGCTGAAGTGGTTGGCCAGGTACGACAGGATCGACAGGTTCTGCGCCTTCGCTTCAGCCAGTTGTGCCGGCGACAGGGTCAGCACGCAGCTGAACACGAAGAACAGCACCATAACCACCATCAGGCCGTGGGCGCGCGCCAGGATCTGCGAGCTGCGCTGCTCGGCGTTGGCCCCGTAGCGACGCTTTTGGTCGACGGCAAACGCGGAAATGATCGGCGAATGGTTGAACGAAAACACCATCACCGGAATGGCCAGCCACAAGGTGCGCAGGAAGGCCGAAGGCTCGGGCACGTCGTGCACGGTGGTAAGGATGCCGCCGGTCCAGTGCGGCACCAGGAACAATGCCAGCAGCAACAGAGCGACGATGAAGGGGTACACCATCAGGCTCATGGCCTTGACGATCACCCGCTCGCCGCAGCGCACCACGCCCAGCAGGCCGACAATCAGCACCAGCGCCAGCAAGGCACGTGGTGGCGGTTGCAGGTGCAGTTGGTGTTCGATGAAGCTGCCCACGGTGTTGGTCAGCGCCACGCTGTAGATCAGCAGGATGGGGAAGATGGCGAAGAAATACAGCAGGGTGATCAAGGCACCGGCGCGGGCGCCGAAGTGCTGTTCGACCACCTCGGTGATGTCGGCGCCTTCACGGCCCGACAACACGAAGCGGGTCAGGCCGCGGTGCGCATAGAAGGTCATCGGAAAGGCCAGCACGGCCAGGATCAGCAGGGGCCAGAAACCGCCCAGACCCGCATTGATCGGCAGGAACAGGGTTCCGGCGCCGATGGCTGTGCCAAACAGGCCCAGCATCCAGGTAGTGTCGTGACGGTTCCAACGGCTCAGCGTCGCTTGTGGCGCCGCATAGTGTTGGTCGAGGCTGTTGGCCTGTTCATTCATCCGGTCGAATCTCCGCTTGCCGGTTATTCATACGTGGCCGAGACGGGATGAAACATGAAGCAGGCAGCGCCCCGGCCATAAAAGGGGGGGCGATTGTCCGGGATTGTGCTTCAGAAGCAAAGACTTAGCTGAGCAACGGTCGCCAATACGCAGAGTTTTCAGCGTGGCAGTTTGCCGCAACCCGGTCAGTTTCGACCTGCGCTACCGGCAGTCGGGCTTTTTCTCGGGGACTGCGTTCAGCACGCTTCACAGCGACGGCAGCCTGGTGGCAGCGGCGACGCGCACTCGCCAAATGCGACATATTCGCCGATACATTCGTGAAATCAACGCGACACAACCCGGCGCGATGCTGCCCCTTCAGAACCATCCGGCCCAAGAGCCTCCTGCATGCCCAGCCTTCGCCTGCCGCGTTTCGCCCACTCCCTGTTCGCTCGCCTGTTTGGCATTTCGGTGATATCCATTGTGCTGGCCCATTGCCTGGCGTTCGTGTGGTTCCAGGCGTACGGCAAGGCTCATGACGATGCCAGGATGCAGGTGGAACACCTGCGCGAACTGCAAGCGGGCGAGCCCCTGCAACCGCCGCCCCACACTTTGTTTGGCGGGCCGGTGGTACCGCTGGTGATTCAGATGGCGTGCCTGGTGGCGGCGGCCTGGTATGGCGCCAAGCTCCTGTCACGGCCAATACAGCGTTTCAGCGCCGCCGCCGAACGCCTCAGCGACGACCTCGACAGCCCGCCCCTGCCGGTGCTCGAGTACGGGCTGCTGGAAGCACGCCAGGCCACCCAGACCTTCAATCACATGCAGTGGCGCATCCGCGAGCAACTGCGCCAGCGCGGCTACCTGCTGGGCGCCGTGTCCCACGACCTGCGCACGCCACTGTCGCGTCTCAAACTGCGCCTGGAGCTGTACGACGAAGCCCGGGAGCACATGGACATGCGCCAGGACATCGACGAAATGGTCAAGCTGCTGGACGCCACCCTGGCACTGGTCCACGAGCGCCCAGGCGGCCCGCCAACCCTGTAAGCCTGACGCAGCCCCGCAGCAGCCGCAGGCTGCGAAGGCCCGCACAGCGGCCCCGCGATCGACATGACAACGCCGAAGGTCCTGCGGATCTTTTCGCAGCCTGGCGGCAAGCTACAGGGGACCGGATTTCTGTAGCAGCGCCGCCAGTCCGCGTCACGGTCATCCCGCCAATAGAACTCACCGCGCGCAGGGCGGTCATCAGAAGACCGCCCCTCTCGGTGAGCATCATGGACACCTACAACCTCCAGCGTTTCGTGGAAGCGCAGCGACCGGTCTTTGACCAGGCCTTGCACGAACTGCAAGACGGGCAGAAACGCACCCACTGGATGTGGTTCATCTTTCCGCAGATCCAGGGCCTGGGCCGCACCGAGACCGCACGCCACTTCGCCATAAGTGGCGCCGGCGAGGCCTTGGCCTACCTGCAACACTCCACGCTGGGACCGCGCTTGCTGCAAGCCACCGAAGCCGTGGCGAGGTTTCAGGGGCGACCGATCAGCCAGATTCTCGCCCCACCCGATGACCTCAAGCTACGCTCGTGCATGACCTTATTTGCCAATGTCGCCGATGACCCACTGCCATTCAACCAGGTGCTGGACGCGTTTTTCGACGGCCAGCCAGATGCCAAGACACTCGACGCCCTGGGCCTATAGGCCATTGCCGGGCAGTCAACTCGCCAACTGCCGTCGCCAACGACGAAGCCGCGGAGCCATGACTGATGAACCTTATGCCACGCCACGCACTGGAAACCCTGCCCACCCTGGCCGATGAACGCTTGCAACGCTACCGCCAGGTTCGTCGCCACAGCGAACGGCTGGCAAGCCCGCTGAGCCCCGAGGACATGGTGGTGCAGTCGATGCCCGACGCCAGCCCCGGCAAGTGGCACCTGGCGCACATCACTTGGTTCTTTGAAACCTTCCTGCTGGCGCCCAACCTGCCCGAATACCGGCCGTTCGATGCCGACTTCGCCTACCTGTTCAATTCCTACTACGAGGCCATGGGCCCGCGCCAGCCACGCCCCCAGCGCGGGCTGATGACCCGCCCGGCGCTGGACCAGGTCATGGCCTACCGGCAATACGTGGACCTGCACATGGGCAGCCTGCTGGCCATGGACCTGGACGCCGCCACCTTGGCGCTGGTGGAACTGGGCCTGGCCCATGAGCAACAGCACCAGGAACTGCTGCTCATGGATATCCTGCACCTGTTCAGCCTGTCGGCGCTCAAACCAGCTTACGACCCAGCCTGGCCGGCCGATGCGCCGGGCCGCGAGGGCCAGCTCAAGGCGCTGGACGGCGGCCTGGTGGACATTGGCCATGACGGCGATGGCTTTGCCTTCGACAACGAAGGCCCGCGGCACAAGGTATACCTGGCGCCCTTCGAGATCAGCGATCGCCTGGTGACCAACGGCCAATGGCTGCGTTTCATGGCCGCCGGGGGCTATTCGACCGTGGGCCTGTGGTTGTCCGACGGCTGGGCCATGGCCCGCGATCAGGACTGGCAGGCGCCGCTTTACTGGCAACAGCACGGCGAGCAATGGCAGGTCATGACCCTGGCCGGGCTCAAGCCGGTGGACCCGGACGCTCCGGTTACCCACATCAGCTATTACGAGGCCTGCGCCTTTGCCGCCTGGGCCGAGGCGCGCCTGCCCACCGAAGCCGAATGGGAGCTGGCGGCCACCACAGGCCTGCTTGAACAGGTGGACGATGTGGCGTGGCAATGGACTCAGAGCGCCTATTGCGCGTACCCAGGCTTCCACCCGGCACCGTCGGCGGTGGGCGAGTACAACGGCAAATTCATGGTCAACCAGATGGTGTTGCGCGGCGGCGCCAGCATCAGCAGCCCCGACCACTGCCGGCCCAGCTATCGCAACTTCTTCACCCCGGGCCTGCGCTGGATGTTCAGCGGCCTGCGCCTGGCGCGTGATGCCTGCCAGCAAGGCGCGCATAACAGCGAGTTTGCCCGCGACGTAATCGCAGGTCTGTCGGCACCGCACAAAAGCCTGTCACCCAAGTACTTCTACGACGCCGCCGGTTCCCAGCTGTTTGAAGACATCTGCACCCTGCCCGAGTACTACCCTACCCGCGCCGAAACCAGCCTGCTGGTCGACGTGGCTGCCCAGATCGCCGCCGTGATTCCAAATGACGCGGCACTGGTGGAATTCGGCAGCGGTGCCAGCGACAAAATCGGCCTGTTACTGGACGCAGCGCCGCAGATCGGCGTGTACGTGCCCATCGACATCTGCCAGGACGCCCTGGACACCGCCGCCAGTAGCCTGCGCGAGCGCTACCCACACCTTGAGATCGCGCCCCAGGTAGACGACTTCACCCGTGCCCTGCACCTTCCGGCGGCCGTCAAGGGCCGGCCCCGGGTGGGCTTCTTCCCGGGTTCCACCATCGGCAACTTCACCCGGCCACAAGCCGTGCAGTTTTTGCGCTCGGCCCACACGCTGCTGGGGCGCAACGCCTTCTTTGTTGTCGGCGTCGACATGGTCAAGGAGCCGGCGCTGCTGGAAGCTGCCTACGATGACGCCCAGGGGGTGACCGCTGCCTTCAACCTCAACCTGCTCAAGCGCATGAACCGCGAGCTGGGGGGCAATTTCGTGATCGATGACTTCAGCCACCTGGCGCTCTGGAACGCCGAGCTGCAACGCATGGAAATGCACTTGGTGAGCCGCCGTGAACAGGTGGTACAGGTTGCAGGCCAAGCCTTCCATTTTGCCGAGGGCGAACGCCTGCACACCGAGAACTCGCACAAGTTCACCGTGGAGTCGTTCACTGAAATGGCCGCCCTCGGCGGCTGGCGCGTCTGCCACCAGTGGCTCAGCGCTGCACCGCAGGTGGCGTTGTTCTGCCTGTGCTGACACGGGGGTGACGAAGGCCGGGGCGACAGTCGTTTTGGTGCTAAATATTCAAACCAAAAACACTAAGACCGCCCGTCTCGGCTTTCTATAATCAATAAACTTTTATCGGCTTTGCCTTTCACAGTTAGTGCAGGGTCACTGGCCTTGCACATCCGATAAAACAGAGGAAGAGAATCATGGCTAACACAGGCAAGTCGAACCCAGGAAACTTCTCCAATGATCGTGAAAAGGCATCTGACGCCGGGAAAAAAGGCGGTCAGGCATCCTCCGGCTCGACTGCAGGCAAAATGCCAAATGAGCGGAGCAAAGCAACCCCCGACAGCAGTAAAAAAGGCGGTCAAGGCAGCCACGGTGGCGGCCGCAGCTAATCGCTGAGTCAGGGCCGGGGCGGCGTCCCCGGCCTGCATACACGACCCCAAGGACATGACGGTGACCCAACACATTGTTCATTTCCATTGCCAGATTGACCAAAGCACCCACGAGCGCTTGCGCGACCGCTGCCTGGAGGCATTGAAGGCGGGGGCCCAGTCGTTGTGGCTGAACATGTCGTCGTCGGGCGGCAGTACCAATTTCGGGTTCACCATCTATACGTTCATCAAGTCGCTGGGCATTCCGGTACGCACCATCAATTCAGGCAACATCGAATCCATGGGCATCATTGTTTACCTGGCCGGCACCGAACGCATCGCCGCGCCACAATCACGCTTCCTGATCCACCCCATGAACTGGTACTTCAGCCAGAGCTCCGTCGACCATTCACGCCTGCGCGAATACCTCTCCAGCCTGAACAATGACCTGGAACGCTACGTCACCATCTTCAAGGATGAAACCACGGACGCGGAACAGAAACTGGACATCTTCAAGTGCCTGTCGGCCGAAGAGAAAGTCATCGCCGCCGACGACTCCCTCACCTGTGGCATCGCCCACCGTCTCGAGCAAGTGGTGTTCCCCAAGGACGCCGTGCACTGGACCGTCAGCGGCGAGTAGACCCTGTCCGACAATCCAACTGAATTTTTTTCCGGGGCCAGGATCAGTTACAGGTCACAGGGAGGATATTCAGCTTTATGAACAGTGCAAAACTCTACGTCATTGACTACACCCTTCATGGCGAAGCGAAGTCGTTCATCATCCGCGCAGACACCATGGACAACGGTGAGGCGTGGCATTGGGCAAGTTGTGATGCAGGCGTGGGGAGGATCGGCCGGTTTGGCCGTGAACGGGTCAAGAAGACCAGCAAACCCCTGGCAGAGAAATTCGGTATCGAGGGAGTGAGTTGGCGACTGGCATAAAATAAAGGTTAATCAACCTCTATTACAATCGTGGGAAACAGCCTATATTTTCAGCGTGTACCCGCTGCCGCCCGGCTGCGGTCACGGCCCTTCATCATTCAGGGAGTAGCGAGATCATGCGGATTTTGATCGTGGGGGCCGGCGCGGTCGGCGGTTATTTCGGCGGCCGCCTGCTGGCCGCCGGGCGGGACGTGACCTTTCTGGTACGCGCCGGTCGCGGCCGGCAACTGGACGAACACGGCCTGCACGTACGCAGCCCGCTGGGGGACATCAACCTGCCCGCCGTGCCCTGGGTACAGGCCTCGGCCATCGACCGCCCCTTCGACCTGATCCTGTTGAGCTGCAAGGCCGGCCAACTGGACACGGTCATGGACGACCTGCGCCACGCCGTGGGTGCGCATACGCTGATCCTGCCCCTGCTCAACGGCATGCGCCACCTGGACCGGCTGGACGAGCGCTTTGGTGCCGACAAGGTGCTGGGCGGCAAGTGCTTTGTGTCTTTGGACAAGCTCGACGACGGCACCATCGTGCACTTCAACGAGCGTGACGACCTCGCCTTCGGCGCGCGAGTTGGCCAGGACAGCGGGCGCCTGCAGGCAGTGGCCCAGGCCCTGGACAATGCCGGCTTTGCCGCGCAACTGAGCCCAGACATCACCCAGGAAATGTGGGAAAAATGGACCTTCATCGCCACCGCCGGCGGTATCACCTGCCTAATGCGTGCCAGCGTGGGTGACGTGGTGGCGGCCGATGGCGTAGACCTGATCTGCGACTTGTACGAAGAATGCTCGGCCATCGCCCGCCAGGCCGGTTACCCCCCGCGCGAGCCAGCCCGCGAGGCGTTCCTGCAAGTACTGACCCAGCCAGGCTCGGCGCTGACCGCCTCGATGTTGCGTGACGTGGAACGCGGCGACCCTGCCGAGGCCGACCATGTAGTGGGCGACCTGCTGGAGCGGCGCCTGCCCGAAGAAGTGGAAACCCCGGACCGTTCAGTGCTGCGCCTGGCCTACACGCATCTGCGTGCCTACGCCGCGCGCCGCAAGCGCGAGCACCAGTGAACCGCCCTTTTTCGACCCTGTGACACCGAGATCGATCATGCCCCGCGTATCCCGCCAGCAAACCGAACGCAACCGCGAAATCATTCTGGAAGTGGCCACCCGGCTGTTCCGCGAGCGCGGTCTAAAGGGCCTTAGCGTCGCCGACGTGATGAGCGCCGCCGGCCTCACCCACGGTGGCTTCTACGGCCATTTCGATTCCAAGGAAGCCTTGGCCGCACAAGCGTGCCGCCAAGCCTTCGCGCAGTCGGTGCAACGCTGGGCCGAGCGCACCGCACCCACCCGCGACCGCAAGGGTGCGCGGCAGGCGCTGATCGACAATTACCTGGCCGACAACAACCGTGACCTGCCAGGCGAAGGCTGCCCCACCGTGGGCTTTGCCGGCGATGTGTGCCGCGAGCCTGCCGACAGTCCCTTGCGCAAGGCCTACCGTGAAGGCGTGCATGCATTGCTCGACGACTACGAAGCGGTCATGGACCCGCCACAGGCCGAGCAACGCCGGCAGGCCGCGCTGGTGGAGTACACCTTGATGGTCGGCGCCATCACCCTGGCCCGCGCCACCGAGGGCGACCCTTTGTCCGACGAAATACTGCACGCGGTGCGGGAGCACCTGACATGATCGCCTTCGAGCCCATCCTGGCCACCAGCGCCGAAACCCGCGAGCGCGTGCGCCAACTGCGCAACCAGCCCCAGGTGCGGCGTTTCATGTACACCGACCACGAAATCAGCCCCCAGGAGCACCAGGCCTGGCTCGCCAGCCTGGAAGGCAACGCGCGTCAGGCGGTGTACGTGGTCATGGTCGACGGCATCGCCTGCGGCCTGGTCTCGCTCAACGCCATCAACCTGCAGCATGGCAGCGCCGACTGGGCCTTCTACCTGGACAGCGAGTTGCAGGGCAAGGGCCTGGGCAGCCAGGTGGAATGCTGGCTGCTGGACCATGCCTTCAACGACGTGGGGCTGGCCAAGCTCAACTGCGAAGTACTGGCCAGCAACCCGGCCGTGGTGCGGTTGCATCAGAAGTTCGGCTTCACCCTGGAAGGCGTGCGACGGCAGAACGTGCTCAAGGACGGCCAGCGCCTGGGCGTGATGCTGCTGGGCATCACCGCCGAAGAATGGCACGCCCACCGCCCACAGATCATCGAACGTCTGGCGCGCCTGCCGCGCTGACCCCCTGTTTCAACAGCGGCGGAGCCGGCGTCAGCACCGTGCACCAAAGCCCGTCCTCAACGCCGCCGTCGCCGCTGAACATGAACTGCGGCCCGGCCCCCTCCTTGATTTTTTGCGACGCAGCAGCGATCCCCAGCCACGGCGACGCGTTCCCTACCTGGCCAAGCAGCGCATTGAGTTTGCACATTTCACCCTTATGGGCCTGCGGTAGCCCGGCGTCACTGAGCACAGTGGCCAGGCACAGGCTACGACGCGGGTCCACACCCGTCTGCCACACTCGTTCGATGGCACTGGCAGGCAGGGACGCCCACTCCAGCGCCTGATGCGCCGCATCGCGAAGCGCCTCGGGGCCGGCCTCGCGTTGCTGGCCC
>NZ_AJWX01000011.1 GCF_000263855.1 Pseudomonas sp. M47T1 | reverse complement strand
AGTTGTTCTTCATCCATCATTTGAAGCGTTCTCCGCACTCTTCCAGTGATAGCACCAGGTGGTCGATCCACGCCCGCACCGCCGGCAGCACGCCGCGCCGGTGCGGGTACACTGCCTGCAGCCAGCCGCCGCCCAGGGACCAGTCCGGCAGCAACTGTACCAGCTCGCCGCTGGCCAGTTCCGTCTCGCAATGCATCAACGGCAGCATGGTAAAGCCCAGGCCGGCGATGGCGGTGGCCTTGCGCACCACAAAGTCCTCTATGCCCAGCCGCGCTTCCAGCACCAGGTCGCGCTTGTTGCCCTGTTCGTCCAGCAGGCGCAAATGGACCATGCGGTCGGCCTCCAGTGCACCCAGCACCGGCAGGGCCACCAGGTCATCGGGGCTGGCGATGGTGTTGCCCAGCAGCAGCGCCGGGCTGGCCACCAGGATAGCCCTGGCTTCGCGCAGCCGGCGCGTCACCAGGCCGGGGTCTTCGTCCCAGGGCTCGCGCACGCGCAGGGCCACGTCGATGCCCTCGGTGATCAGGTCCACGCGGCGGTTGAGCAATACCATGTCCAATTGCACATGGGGGTAGGCCTTGAGAAAGCTGCTGATTACCTGGGGCAGAAATTCATGGGCCAGGCCCACCGGGCACGACACCCGCAGCCTGCCGCGCGGTTCGCTGGACAGGGTGGCCACCACCTCGTCAGCCATCTCGGCCTCCAGCAGCATGGCCTGGCAGTGGCGCAGGTAACGTTCGCCCACGCTGGTCAACTTCAACTGCCGGGTGGTGCGTTGCAGCAGACGCGCGCCCAAGCGCTCTTCCAGTTCGGCGATGCGCCGCGACAGCCGCGACTTGGGCACGCCCAGCAAGCGCCCGGCGGCGGCGAAACCGCCGGCTTCCACCACTTTGGCGAAGTAATACAGGTCGTTGAGGTCTTGCATCGTTCTACCTGACTGTCTCATGTATGAGACAATCTAACGCAAACAGGCAGACTAATCATCCATTCCATATCCCGGTAGGATGATCACCATTCCCAGCTGCCTTGGCGGCTTAATAGACAGGAGATTTCCATGAAACTGTTGCATATCGATTCCAGCATTCTCGGCGACAATTCCGCTTCCCGTCAGCTGAGCCGCGCCGTGGTGCAATCGTTCGCCGCTGCCGACGTCACTTACCGTGACCTGGCTGCCGAAGCCCTGACTCACTTCTCCTCGGCCACCCTGGCTGGCGGTGAAGTGGAAGCCAAGCTGTCGGCCGACACCCTGAACGAATTCCTGGCGGCTGACGTAGTGGTTATCGGCGCGCCGATGTACAACTTCTCCATCCCGACCCAACTCAAGGCCTGGATCGACCGCATCTGTGTGGCCGGTAAAACCTTCCAATACTCCGCCAACGGCCCAGAAGGCCTGTGCGGTGGCAAGAAAGTCGTGATCGTTTCCACCTCCGGTGGCATCCACGCCGGCCAGCCTACCGGCATTGCCCACGAAGAATTCCTGAAAGTGCTGCTGGGTTTCATTGGCATCACCGACATTGAAATCGTTCGCGCTGAAGGCCTGGCCTACGGCGACGAAGTGCGCACCAAGGCCCTGGCCGGTGCGCAGGCCAAGATCGATTCGAAATTGTTCGCCGCCTGATAGATCTAAATACGCTGAACCCGCGCCGCCCGTGACTGCTCCAAGCAGTCACGGGCGGCGTTTTTTTTGCCTCAGGCAGCGATTGGCCCGGGTTATGCTTATGCATGGCTGACTAACCTTTCATTCGGTGAACGGCCGTACAGGACGTACACTGTCAACGCTGCAGTAGCAGCGAAAGGTTCCTAATCAGGCGGGTAGCAAAGGTGGGCATCCCATGATGCGTCTTTGTGCAAATGTTCTCATGTGTCTGGCCCTGGGCCTGATTTCAGTGCAAACCATGGCTGCACCGCCCGTGCATTGGAGCGTGGGCTTTCATCGCCTGACATTTCTCGACCCGCTGGACCACCAGCCGATGCAGGCGCTGGCGTTCTACCCGTCGAACCAGCGTGAGCAGGTGACCAAGGTCGAAGGCTACAAGGTCGAGGCCACCGAGGACGCGCGCATCGCCATGGGCCGTTATCCCATGCTGATGCTGTCCCACGGCAACGCCGGCACGCCGCTGGCGCTGCACGACCTGATCACCTCCCTGACCCGCAAGGGCTTTGTGGTGGTGGCGGTCTACCACCCCGGTGACAACTACAGGGACCACAGCCGCCTCGGCGCGGTCAGCAACCTGTATGGCCGGCCACTGCAGATTTCCCAGGCCATTACCTCGGCCCTGGCCGAACCCATGCTGTCGCCCTTTATCGACCCCGACCAGATCGGCGTGATCGGCTACTCGGCCGGCGGCGAAACGGCGTTGATCCTGTCCGGCGCCCAGCCCAGCTTTGATCGCCTGCGCAAATACTGCGCCGAGTTCCCCAATGACGCCGATGCCTGCAAGACCCGCGGTGAGCTGGTGGTGGACCGTGACGACCTGCACGCCGCCGCCGACCCGCGGGTCAAGGCGTTGTTGCTGATGGCCCCGCTGGGCCTGATGTTCAACCGCCAGGCGCTGTCACAGGTGCATGTGCCCACGTTGATCTACAGCGGCGACAGCGACAAGTTGCTGGCCTTGGACAAGAACGCCGCTGCCCTGGCGCGCAAGCTGCCGATGGTGTCCGACTACAAACTGTTGGCCGGGGCCGGGCACTTTGTGTTCATGGCGCCCTGCGACGACGACCAGAAAGCCGCCATGCCTGGGCTGTGCAACGACGCCGACGGCGTCAATCGCGTCAGCATCCACCACGATCTGGTGCAGGAAGCCGGGCATTTCTTCGATCAGGCCCTCAGTGAACCAAGTCACGCCGGCCTGCAAACCGCCGATCAATGAACCTTTGCCGCGGTACGGCGCGCCAGTAATAGCACCAGCCCCAGGCCGCCCAGCGACAGCAGGGCGGCGCAGAAAAAAATCCACGGGTAGCCCAGGTGCAGGGCTACTGCACCCATCAAAGGCCCCGCCAGGGCCAGCGCCAAGTCAAAAAACACCGCGAACGCACTCAACCCCGCGCCCCGGCTGGTACTTGGCACCTGGCTGATCGCCAGAACGCCCAGTGCCGGGTACACCAGTGACAGGCCGACGCCCGCCAGGCTGGCGCCCAGCAGGGTCACCAGGGTGGACGGCGCCAGCCATACCAGGGCCAGGCCGAGGGTTTCAACGGCCATGCAACTCACCGCCACGGTAAAACCGCCCAGGCGGTTGATGGCGTTGATGAAGATCAGGCGCGACACGATGAAACTCAGGCCAAAGGCCGTCAGGCAATAGGCAGCGCCCGTCCACCCGCGGTCCACGTAGTAGAGGGTGATGAACGTGGTCAGGGTGCCGTAGCCGATCGACGCCAGTGTCAGGCTCACGCCGTAGGGGGCCACGCGGCCGAAGGCTGCCCAGAAGGGCAGGCGCTCACCGCCTACCACCGGCATCGAGGGTTTGCGGCGAATGCACAACAGCGCCAGTGTCGCCAATGCCATCAAGGCCACGCCTACCGTATTGAAGCCGCCGGCATCGACCATCAACACCCCTAGCGGCGCGCCCAGGGCGATGGCGCCGTAGGAGGCGATGCCGTTCCACGAGATCACCCGTGCCGTTTGCTCGGCACCCACCTGGCCAATCCCCCAGCTGATGGTGCCCACGCCAATCAGGCCCTGGGCGATGCCCAGCAGCAGCCGCGCAATGATCACAATTACCAGGCTCGCCACGGGTGTGCTGTGCATCAGCGTGGCCAGCAAGGTCAGCGCGCCGCTGGCCGCTATGCCTGCCAGCCCGATCACGATTGCCCGTTTGGTGCCCAGGCCATCCGCGGCGCGCCCTGCCATGGGGCGGCTGAGCAGGGTGGCCAGGTATTGCGAGCCAATGGTCAGGCCGGCAACCACCGCGCTGAACTGCAACTGATCGTGAACATAACCCGGCAATACCGCAATCGGCAGGCCGATGCAGAGGAAGGCAATGAAGGTGTAGAACACGATCGAAACGATCTTCAGGGTGACGCTGAGGGTACTGTTGGAGGAAGGCAGGTGCTGGGCGGCAGTCATGGCAACTCGTTCGCGGGTGGGCGGTTAGAGAGTGTGGCCATGATGGCGGGGTGGGGCAGGAAATGGAAGCAGGCTAACGATCGAGTTTTAGCTGGGGAGGTGTAGCCGCTGCCGCCAGGCGGCGCTGGCCCTGATGGTCACCGAAGATCTTCAGTGAGGCAGGAGGCCAGCGCAGCCTGGCGGCAGCGGCTACCAATCAGGGGGTCAGAACGTCACGCCCTGGCTGCGCAAGTAATCGTCGTAGGTGCCGCTGAAGTCCACCACGCCGCTTTCGCTCAGCTCGATGATGCGGGTGGCCAGGGACGATACGAACTCACGGTCGTGGCTGACGAAGATCAGCGTGCCCGGGTAGTTCTCCAGCGCCAGGTTCAGCGATTCGATGGATTCCATGTCCAAGTGGTTGGTCGGTTCGTCCATGATCAGCACGTTCGGCTTTTGCAGGATCAGCTTGCCGAACAGCATGCGGCCTTGCTCACCACCGGAAATGACCTTCACCGATTTCAGGATCTCGTCGTTGGAGAACAGCATGCGGCCCAGGGTGCCACGAATCATCTGCTCGCCCTGAGTCCACTGGCCCATCCAGTCGAACAGGCTGACATCGTCTTCGAAGTCATGGGCATGGTCCTGGGCGTAGTAGCCCAGCTCCGCGCTTTCGGTCCATTTCACCGCGCCGGCATCCGGGGCCAGTTCGCCCACCAGGGTGCGCAGCAGCGTGGTTTTGCCGATGCCGTTCGGGCCGATGATGGCCACGCGCTCGCCGGCTTCCACGGTGAAGCTGAAGTTCTTGAACAGGATCTTGCCGTCGAAGCCCTTGGACAGTTGCTCCAGGGTCACCGCCTGGCGATGCAGCTTCTTGGTCTGTTCGAAACGGATGAACGGGCTGATACGGCTCGATGGCTTGACTTCGGCCAGTTGGATCTTGTCGATCTGCTTGGCGCGTGAAGTAGCTTGCTTGGCTTTCGAGGCGTTGGCCGAGAAGCGGCTGACGAAGGTCTGCAGCTCGGAGATTTGCGCCTTCTTCTTGGCGTTGTCCGACAGCAGTTGCTCGCGCGACTGGGTGGCCGCGGTCATGTACTCGTCGTAGTTGCCCGGGAACAGACGCAGCTCGCCGTAGTCCAGGTCGGCCATGTGGGTGCAGACGCTGTTGAGGAAGTGACGGTCGTGGGAAATGATGATCATGGTGCTGTTACGCGCCTTGAGGATCGTTTCCAGCCAGCGGATGGTGTTGATGTCCAGGTGGTTGGTCGGTTCGTCGAGCAGCAGCACTTCAGGGTCCGAGAACAACGCCTGGGCCAGCAGCACACGCAGCTTCCAGCCTGGCGCCACTTCGGTCATCGGGCCGAAGTGCTGTTCCAGGGGAATGCCCAGGCCCAACAGCAGCTCACCGGCACGGGACTCGGCGGTGTAGCCGTCCATTTCGGCGAACTCGGTTTCCAGCTCGGCCACGGCCATGCCGTCTTCTTCGCTCATTTCCGGCAGCGAATAGATACGATCGCGCTCGGCCTTGACCTTCCACAGCTCCTCGTGGCCCATGATCACGGTGTCGATCACGGTGAACTGCTCGTAGGCGAACTGATCCTGGCGCAGCTTGCCCAGGCGCACGTTCGGCTCCAGCATCACTTGGCCGCCCGAAGACTCCAGGTCGCCACCGAGGATTTTCATGAAGGTCGACTTGCCGCAACCGTTGGCGCCGATCAGGCCGTAACGGTTGCCGCCGTTGAACTTGACCGAGACGTTCTCGAACAGCGGCTTGGCGCCGAACTGCATGGTGATGTTAGCTGTGGAGATCAAAGGGCTTACCTATCAATAACTTGGGGAGCGCTGGTTTCAGCCGATACCAATTTGATACCAATTTGGAGCTTTTCCAGCTCGCTCCAATCTGAGCTTGAGTTGATCCAACGCGCATACGTCGACAGCAGCATCTGCACGCTATGGCCGAGCTGCTGGGAGATAAATGCGGGATTCAAACCGGACATTAAGCATATTGTCGCATAGGTATGGCGGCAGTTGTATGGCGGTCTGTACCGGATTCCCAGCGTTTTGAGGGTCGGCCCCCACTGCTTGTGCAGATCAGAGGTCTGTTTTACGTACTCGCTGTTCTTCGACGGCGGGAACACGTAGGGGGTGGAGGTGACCTTGCCGACGCCCTTTTTCCGACGTTCTGCGTACTCCCTGGCAAATTCCAGGGCGTGCAGTGCACGGTCGTTGAGCAGCACAAACCGATCGCTGCCGGTTTTCGTGCGCTCCTCCACCTTGCCCAAGGCAACGGTACGGCACACGTGCACATGCTTCTTGGTCTCGTCCACGGCGTCCCAGCGCAGGGCCAGAATCTCGGAAAGCCGCATCCCCGTGAAGAAGGCAAATTCGAAGAACGCCGCATAAATCGTGCTGGGCCAGTGCTCATGGCGGTACATCTGGCCGATGATCTGATTCGCCTCATCCAGCGTGAACGGGTCGATTTCCTTGCGCGTGCGCTTGGGGAGCTCCAGGGCCTCAGCAGGATTTTTCGGGATCAGGCCGTCCAGCACTGCAGAGCGCAGGATGGTGGAAAGCTTCACCAGGGCGTTTCGCTTCACTCCAGGGGACGCCCACTTTGTCTCGGTGATGATCCGGCGGATGAGCGTGGTGGTAATGAGGTCGATGCGCACCAGCGCGAGCTTGGGCACCCAGTACAGGTTGAGCGCCCCCTTGTAATTGAGCCTGGTCCCCTCGGCGATCTCCCGGCTGTCCAACCAGAGCTGGGCGTATTCCCCGAAGTGGGGCGTGCTGCCGACAACAGTCAACGAACCGGGAAACAGTTCAGCGTATTTGTCGTCGTCCAACAGCCCGTGCTTGTTGAGGTTGACTACCTGATCGCGAAGCTTGGATGCAGCTGCGATGCCTTTTTGTGTCGTGGGATAGGGGAGCGTTTCACTCCGCCGGACGCCGTTCCAGGTGAAGCGGATGCGGATGGCGTTGCGGAAGATTTCCACCCCTCTGGGCATACCCACTGACTTTCCAGCCATTCGTCATATCTCCTGATGCTGTAGATGATCTTGCTGCCGTGTTTGATCCAGACCCCCAAGGGGATCTGGCCCCTGGCCCGCCGGGCGCGGAGTGCGTGCACCGTGGTGCCCAGCAGCTCCGCCATTTTCTCTTCTGATACCTTGTCCAGTTCGTGGGCAACGGCCATCTCGCGCTCTGCGCTCATGTCGATGTACCTCTCAAAAATGGTTTACCTGGCCCGGGATTGGGCATTGCACCTGGTGCACGTGTTTGCTCCATCCGCCCTATGGCGGCAGAAGGGGTTATTAGAAGTTCGGTTGTTCGTGATACGGATCTGGCGCTGACTGGCGTTTCTTCTTGGCTGGCTTGAGCGAGTCATCAAGGAAGTCGCCGAACTCCCAAATCATGTTGGTCACGGCAAGTTGACGCACGCGTGCGCCACCACTGGCGTTGAGGGCCGCACTCAGGATGTTCCAGGCCGTACCCTTGGTCATGCCAGGATTCACGGCGCTGACCTTTTCCCAGTCAGTGATACCTTTCTTCGCCCGCTCGAACATTTCGGCGAGCTGTGCATGCGTGATCGTTTCGGCAATCCGTTTGGCATCGGCTTTGTTCATGGCAATACCTCGCCCGCCGAACCCCGGCAGGCAGTAGAGAGTGGGTGAGGGGTTAGGCCTGGAAGACGTGGCCGGCGGTGACGGCCAAGGCGGCCTCTTTGGTACGGAACATGAGCTGGGTGCTGCTGATGCGCCCCCAACTGTCGTACTCAACATCTACCCACCAGGCGCCGAACTTTCGGTAGGGCTCGCCAAGGATTCGGGTTACGTAGCAGTCAACGAGGTTCATGGCATGGCCCTCCCGATCTCGGCTGCGACGACAGTTATGGCCTTGCGAAGAGCTCCGTGCCTCAGTGCGTCGTCAACCCATCCGATGTTCTCGCCGATCTCTCCCCGCCGGACCATCACGAACTGCTGGTTGATGAACCACTCGATGTTCAGGCCGAGGTGAGATGCCAGGCGTAACGCGTGCCCATCGTCTTTAAGCGGATTCCACGCAGTGCTCACCAGCTCGCCGAATCGCATAACCAGCAACGAATCCACTGGCGGATCAAGCGCCAATCTTTCAGCATTCATCGGGTGCCCAGTTTCTAACCCCGCCGCCTTAGCGGCTAGCTCAAGCAGTTCGCGGTCGCTCATATCAACTCCTTGGGAACCTGCACGGTGTCGCCCAGCTTGGCGGCTACGATGGCCCGGCAGGCGGCTACGAGCGCGCTGGTTTCGTGGTGACCGATGGCTCGGCGCCCGGTCACACCCTTTGTCCAAGTGCAGGCCGACCAGTTATTCGATGGCCCCCACCCGGCGTTGGGGCCGCCATGGCGATGCACGCTGGCCAACGGCGAACTGACGGTGAGCTGATACTTGTCGATCAGCGGGCCGCCATCCGTCCAGCTCTCTTGTGGCGCATACCGCACATCGCGAGTGGTGACCTCGCCGGCGTAACGGACGAACACCCGCCAGGGGTTGCCATACACAGGCGGCGCCATGAGCAAGTCCAGCCTTTCCGCCTTGCCGACAGCCCAGTTCAGAGCTTCGCCGGATAGGTCGGCCGTCTTCACTTCGATCAGTTCGGTCATGGCGTCAAACCCAGTTCGAGAGTTCTTCACGGACAGCATCCTCTGGAGACCACTCAGCCGGGTTGTCGCCGTACTCCAGCAATGAATCGTGCAGCACCGTGGCCGCCTCCCAGGATGGATAGCGCGCCAGGCGCCAGAACCAATACACAGCGCGGACTTTCCAGATAAGGCTTTTCATCGGGCAATACCTCGCCATACCGCTACAGCGGCTGACTTTGATAGATGGGGGAGGGTTAGAGGGTGGGGTTGAGGCGCTTGAGCTCGTCGTCATAGTCATTCCAGCCTATGGCTAAGCCATCACAGAAATCGTTTCCGCCACGCTGTCTGCGCCCCGGCAGCACCACCCGCGCCTGGGCGGGCGGATGGCGGTAGAGCGGGATCCATTCGATATAGTCTTCTCGCGGCCAGATATAGCGCATGCCGTTGTCGTAGAATTTGCCAAGACGAATTCTTTTCAGGTCGTCGCTTTCCATCTGAACTAACTGACCTAGAAGTTCACCGCCTTCTCGCTTGTACATCCACGCCACCGGCTCAGGCGGATGCACCGGGCAAGGCCACCGCAGCGATCCGTCGCCGGAGGGGCAGGTGCACACTGGCTCAACGCTATGGCACGGCTCGCACTGGCCGCCGTCCTTGGTGCAGGTGTTTGGCTGGGCGCGGGCATTCCACTCTTTTGTTGCGGCTTCTTCCGATGAGAAGTGAGCCCTGGCTCCCCACAACTGGATTCCGCAACTACAGCTTATGTGGATTGCTGATCCTTCATGGTTCGATAGGCGCGGGATTGATCCGCAGCTGCACGGCTTCAGTTGTTCGCTCACGATCCCACCTCCGGGCTGTCTTTGGTCAGTTGATCCAGCGCCGCATCAAGCTCGGGGTATTCGGGGCGAGCTGGAGGGTACGCGTCCGCTGTCATCGCCTGGTCAATGGCCGCGCGCAGATTTTCGTTGTAGTTCTCGCCTATGACTCGCTCATGGGGTTTGTCCATCCAGCGGCCGATGATCTCGACGCCAGAGGTGTAATCGCCGGTATCAGCGAGGGCGCTGCTGTGGTGGCGCACGTCCCAGAAGTTGCCCTCCAGTGCATCTAGCCGCTGCTTGTCCCGCTCCAGCTCATCAATCCGCTGATCTGCCTCGTTCAGGCGCTGCTGGAGGGCGTCGCGCTCTCGGATTGCCTGCGTGTGCTTGCCGCGCCAGTGCAGCACCGCATCGAGGTCTTCCTTGGACTGCTTCAGGTTGGTCATCTATCTGTCCTCTGCGCCTGCCGCAGCAGGCTGTGATAGGGGTGGAGAACATTTGTACTCTTCGCGAGCTACTCGGCTTTCACTGAATTCCCGTGCGCGCCGGCGGCACATCCCGCTCCGACTCAATGAAGCCCGTGCTTTTCACGTCTCCGTCCATCGCATTGATGAACATCACCTCGACCTTCGCGGAGTCGACGAGCACCTTGCCGACTTCGGCAATGGCCTTGGCGCGGTCGATATCCATTGGCTTGTCCGGGTCCTGCAGAGCTTCGAGGGTGGCGAACAGGTGGTTACGCAGGTCTGTCATCTTGTTTTTCACTGGAGGCCTCGCTGATCGCTCGTTTGAGCTTGCTGAGTTGGCGGATGGTCGACTTGAGTTCTGGTGGGTACCGATGGATGGTATTGCGACGCATATTTTCGGCGCGGCTCACCAGTTCCAGATTGTCGAGTTCGATGTGCTTGGGGTTGCGGTCGCGGAACACCACCAGGTGGCCCGGCGGGATTTCTCCGTGTGCCTCCACCCAGATTAGGGAGTGAACCGATTTCCAGCGTCGGTGGGGCGGTCCGTCATCGCGGACCTTGCGCTGGCGGATGCCGTCTTCAGTGATCCGCTCGGTGCCGACTGGGACGTTGTTATGCGGCATCGTGCCTGGAGCGAACCGCGTTTCAACTGAGCGACCGCCGGAGTCGAAACTGATCCCCTTGTTCCAAGGCGAGTCACCTTTTTTAAATCGATTGCCGAGACCGGGATTGTTTTCTCGGCGTAGGCGGCAAGCGTGCTCGCTGGCCAAATAGGCATCACTTCGGGTTAGGCCCAGGGCGTGAGCCTTGTTGTAGATGGCATGGTCGGGACGCCTGAACGCAGCGATGAGCTGCGGCATCGGCGTGTCGGGGTAAAGCGCGCGTAGAAGCTCCACTTCATCGGCAGACCAGTGCCTCCGAGAGCGCGGCATCGAGGCATTCCCTATCCGGTGCCTGGCGCTTTGCAGTGCGTGCAGGGCAACTGGGTTCATGACGACTTTTCCTCTCCAGGGTGCACGAATCTGGTGACATCCTTGTCATCATCGGTGTTCTCGAGCAGCCGCGGCTCCAAACCGAGCTTTCGGCAGACTGCCCGCGCTGCGGCCTGTGCTCCCTCGGCGCTGCTGGCGGTCACTCCAAGGCCCATTGCTCGGGCATGGTACGAGCCGCTGCTGAGTCGGACGCTGATCGTTATGCTCATGGATACTCCAGGCAGCCGCCCGCCTGCCGATGGCTGGCCGAGGTGGCTATATAGGGAAGGGTGGGGTTATTTTTTTCTGGTAGGTTTTAGTTAGATCGCTATTCACCGTGTTGCCTCGCCTGAGGATCAGGTTGGCCAGCGCAGCGCGGTCTTTCTGGCTGTGGCTGGCCTGGCTAAGCAGGCCGAAGTAACTGTTTGCCGTCTCGCGCAGATCCTCGGCCGGGGCCGCAGTCGTACGCTTCATGGCCTGGGCCACGGATCTTTTGCGAGTGGTGCGCCGCCATGGCTTGATCACGTGCCCGACGAAGTCCACACCACGGTCGACGGGCTGCAGGATGGTCTTGGTCGGGTTCAGTTTGGCGCCCAGCTTCGGCAGGAAGGCCTCAATCTCTGCCAGCCAGACATTCAGCTGCTGCGGTGATTCGTGCAGCAGCACGAAGTCATCGACGTACCGGACGTAATGCTTCACGCCAAGGCGGTGCTTGCAGAACTGGTCCAGGGCGTCCAGGTAGACGTTGGCGAAGAACTGCGAGGACAGGTTGCCGATGGGCAGCCCGAGGTGCTCCGGCTGCGCGGCCAGGCGCTTGTGTTGCGGCACCCTGGCGAATAGGTGGCGTGGGCTGCGCACCTCGTAATCCCAGCGCGGATCGTGCATGAGGATCTGCTCGGCCAGGGCCAGCCACCACGGATCATCGATCTTGGCGGCAAGCTGCCGGCGTAGCACCTGCTTGTCGATAGCCACGAAGAAGTTAGCCAGGTCGCATTTCAGGTAGAAGACCGGCTTCGACCAGTTCTGGCTGGCGCTCCTGATCTTCGACTCAAGCCGGGTAGCGGCGTACAGCGTGCCGCGCCCCGGAATGCATGCGCAGCTGTCCGCTATGAAGCTGGCGTAGAAGCGCGGTGCCACATGGTTGTACAGCAGGTGGTGGACGATTCGGTCCCTGAAGTCCGCAGCCCAGACCTCTCGGGCTTTGGGCCGTGTAACCACGAAACAAATGGATCGGCCTGGCCGGTAAGTGCCGGCAGTCAGGTCGTCGTGCAGCCCGATCAGGTTCCGCTCCAGATTCGCTTCGAATGCCAGCGCGCTTTTGCTGTTGCGCTTGGAGCGTCGGCAGTCGTAGTAGGCCTGGACCAAATCGCTGAACGGATATGGGGTCGAATCTGCGGACGGGGCGGACGCGGAGCTCGTTGTTCTTGTCGTTGTTGTTCTGATTGCCATCATCGAAGTTCATGTTGAATGCGTTGTTGGCGGAGCGCTGCGACCTGTCGTGCTATCTACGTCGCCGCGCCGAAGGCCGAAGCCGATCAGCACGGAAACTGCGCGAGACCTACGCGGACGCTTTAGACCGGCGGTATCTCTGATGCGCATGGCGGTGGCCACTGGGCCAGCGGCACGACCAGATTCAAAGTCGCACAGACCAGAAAGCCTTGGCTTTCAGGTAGCGGGCGCGGCGGAGTATCGCTTCCAGGCGTTGGCCTGCTTGCCGACAGACGCGGTCAGCTCGATGGCCTTGGCGTGCTGCGGGATGCTGATGAAGCGTTTTTCTTTGAACAGCCTGAGCAGAAACTCAAGCACTTGGACGCGCTCGACCAGGGCTGACAGGTGAAGCACCTTGTCCCGTGCAGCATTGGCCCGCGCGATCAGCACCATGATCTCGATGCATTCGTCGCGCACCTTGGCACCGAGCCCAACCTTGAAGTCCCGAGGGATATTCCGGGTCAGGTCAGTTGCCAGGCTGAGCAGGTCAAAAGCGTCCTTGTGGATTCGCAAATCCGTATGCATTGCCATGCGGCGATATCTCCTTGAAGAGCGACCGGCCGCAAGCGGCCGGATCAAATAAACAAATTAATCAATAACTACGCTGCGGACGGGGCGGACGCGGAGCTCGTCGTACTTGACGTTGCGGAGCTGATAGCCAACATCGAAGTACATGGAGAATGCGAGGTAGGCGGAGCGCTGCGAACTCGACCAGTACCAGGTGTCGCGGAAGGCTTCGTTGCCGCCCTCCTTGAAGGCCTCAACGCTGGTCTGCGTCGGGGATTCCTTGGAGTACATCAGGCCGACCGGCTCGCTGTTCGGGTTGTCGCCGTCGCGGCCGTACGCCCAGTTGGCTTCGGTAGTGGGCTTCAGGTGACGGTACTGCAACTCCTGGGCATCGCGCGCCGGGATCGCCCAGTCGGTGAAGCCGCCGATATCCAGGGCCAGCACCTTCTGCGCCAGGTCGCTGCCAGAGGCGGCCATGGCTTCGGTGTTCGCGCGGCTGTCGGTGAAGCTGTCGGCGTCCTCGATCTTCGCGCCGTACTCGCCCCAGGCGCCGACCAGCTCGGCAGACGCCGGTGCGGTGACGATTGCGTAGCGCTTGCCATCCTGCAGCAGGATGCCGGTGAAGAAGCCGCCTTCAAAGGCCTCGCCAATGGCTGGGAGCTGAGCTTGTGGGGCTGCTTTCGCGGTTGCGGTCATGTGCTTTTACCTTTTCGTGGGCAACAAAAAAGGCGCCGTTGCGCCTGCTTATGAATGAATGAAGGATTAAATAAACAATCTGCGGACGGGGCGGACGCGGAGCTCGTCGCCCTTGTCGTAGTAGTACTGAGAGCCAACATCGAAGTACATGCCGAATGCGCCGTAGGCGGAGCGCTGCGAAGATGACCAATACCAGGTGTCTTTGGCGAACACCTCAGGGCAGGTCAGCCAGTAGTGGTACAGCTCAGCGGCGGCTGGCAGGTAGAAGTCGGCATGACCTTCAGCTTGGTGTTCCTGTGCTGCGACTGCTGCCGGGTGACCACCTTCCTCGATCAGTGCCAGGGCGTTCGCCAAGCCATCGGTCTTGCTGGTCGCCTTCGACTCTTTCTCTCGACCGCCCCAGGCGTGCTTGCCGACGTCCTTGGCTGCAACGATCAGATAGTGAGCCGGCACATCGCCGCGAGCAGCCACCAGGCCGCCATTGATGCCGCCCTGGCCTGGCCATTCGGTGCCGACTGCAGGTACAGCGCTTGGCACTGGCGATACCGGTGCGGTGTTGGCCGGCGGCAGCACCTGGGCGAACACGCTGGCCATGGCCAGTTGGGCGAGAGCAGAAGCGGGCATCTTGATGGTGGATTGTCCATGCTTCAGGGTGATCATTTCGGGTTTCATTGGTCATCCTCGATTGAGTCTTGCGGTTCGCGGCTGATACGCATAGCCTCGCGCTGATAGGCGAGTTCCAGCTTGCGCTCCACAGCGGGTGAGATAGTTATTTTGTGGAGCGGAGGAGTCAGGAAGCGCGTTGCGCCGCCCCGGCCAAGTTCGTGAAGTCGGTGAATCATCAGGGTCATGGCTTCGGCCTGCTCCTCAACTTCCGCCCAGTCCATGAGCTCAAGCAGCGCCTGCTTTGTGCCTGGTCGAAGTGGAAGCCGCACAATCACCTCTTGCAAGCGACCCGCCTTTTCCTGCCGGCGCTCATCGCGCTGTTTCTGGGTCAGAGCCATCACTCCATCTCCTGCACCAGAATTTCAACCAGCCGCATCGGGTCTTGGCTCTGCACGATCATCAGCAGGGCCTGCAGGCCGCTGGCCAGGTACATCTCCAGCGCCGCGCCCTGGACCTTCACAGGGTCGCGGTGAATTTCGGCAGCCAGTGCGACTACCAGCACCACATGGAGAGCGTCGCGACGGCGCTGCGGCACCGTGGTGTTGAACGCCGCTCCCAATACTGAGCGCGGGAATGGCATTGTCAGCTTCGGCTGAATAGGAACTGGTGTGTTCATCGCTTGCTCCACTGGGTGGGATGTCGAGCCAGGCTTGCCGGCGGCGCTGGCGAACTCGGGCGTTTACGCGGCGCATCGGCGTGGCTTCTGCGATGGGAAGGGGATTTCGTACGTCGTGAGCAGCCGCGTCATCACGGTTCCGGATATCCCCATCTGCTTGGCGGCGGCATGACGGCTCAGGCCGACATCGCGCAGCGCCTTGAGGCGATCGCACATCTTGGCGTCAGCTTCGGGGTCGATGTAGGTACGCTCACCCCGGCCCAGGCGCGGGTCAGGCTGGAATGAAAAGCCTCCGGCCTTGGCGATCCTGTACAGCGTTGGCTGAGACAAACCGGAGGCGGCAACGGCCTGGGCGTAGGTCATGGTGGCGGCCATGCTTCGCACCAGGTCCTCCTGCGCCTGGCGAGCCTCTATTGAGGCCCTGTTTCGCGCATACTCGGCCTGGGCGCGGGCTTGGCGTTGCAGCTTCAGCTCGCTGGGTTGGCCGGGAATGGCCGGCGGGCGCGGCACATAGCCGCCGGCCGCTGACTCGTTGATCTGGCCGCCCCGGGCGAAGAACTCGGCCTTCGCCGCTTCGATCTCCGCCATCCGGGTGCTGTAGGTTTGGGGGCTGTGTTCGCTCATGCAGATTTCTCCAATGGCGTCAGTTCGGCTTTGCGTTTGTCCTTGGCCGCCACGACCTGGGCGACCAGGTGATCAAACCCAATGGCGATTGCCTTGGCGGCATTGAAGGCCGACTGTAGGCCGGCCATATCGGGCGCTGAGGCGATATCGGCGATCGCGTCAACCAACAACTCTTTGGCCCGGGCCTCAGGACTGACTCCCGAGTTGAGCCAGGCCAGCAGCTTTCGCCCGGTTTCTTCGGTGATGAGCTCGGGAGCGGTGAACAGCTTCGTCCGGTCCTTGCTCGCCAGCGCGGTGTGCGCGTCATGGGTGATATCCAGCACCACGGTGAATTCGTAGTCGGTGCCGTCGCGCTGCTCGGATTTCATACCAAGCTTCACGATCTTCTTACCCTCGCCCTGGACGGTTTCCGTCTTGCTGCGCATCGTGCAGATAACGTGCAGCGTGCTGGTGAGGATCTTGTTGGTGAGTTGCCGGTGCCGCGGCGTGGTCTCGTTCCAGGCCGCCCAGGTGTTGCCCCGGAATTTCTGGTGGGCCAGCGCCTCGTTGGCCTCCAGGCAGCCGCCGGGGCCAGTCCATTCGTGCGAGTAGCTGTCGATGATCAGCACGTTGTACCCGGCCGCCTCGGCAGCGGCGATCGCCTCAACGTAGCGCTCGGGCGAGAAGGGGGCCTGCAACTCCAGCACGTCAAAGTCGGCAATGTCGGAGTAGAGGGAGGCGCTGCCCTGCTCGGTGTCGATTACCGCGATCCGGCCGCCCAGGCCCTTGGCCATGAGCAGGGCGGAGAAGGTTTTGCCAGAGCCTGATGGGCCTGCAAGTGCCAGCCGTAGCTTGGCCTGCTTGCGTTCGGCTTTCTTGAACATGGAGGTGTCCTCAGTTCGGTTGGTTGTCCCATTCCCGCTCAATCTTGCGGGCTTCGTCTTCATACTCTTTGCGCTCGTCGCCGGTGAATTGCTCAGGCGAAAAGGCGCCGACCTGCATCCAGTCGAGCTGGGCGGCCAAGCGTGGCGTCGCGTTCATGGCGACCTCAGTAGGTAATTGCGATGGCGGGAATCTTGCGCTGGGCGATCAGGGTAACGGCCTGCTTTGCGCAGGCTTCTGGCATGCCGCCGGCGACGAACGCGTCCAGAGCCGCACGGTTGATGTTGCGGCGGTGGGCTTCGTCGCGCTCGCGGGCCTGCTGTTGGCGCACAAGCTCATCGGCGGCCGCTTGCTGGCGGCGCTGCTCGTCCAGGCGGGCTTGCTCGGCGGCGCGTTCTGCATTCTTCTCGGCTTCGATCCGGGCGATTTCCGCTGCCTGAATAGCTGCCAGTCTGTCTGCTTCCGCCTGGGCGGCTTGGCGTTCGGCCTGCTCAGCCTGTAGCTGCAGTTGCAGGCGCTGGTTCTCAGCTTCGCGTTGCTGTGCGGCGGCCTGGTCCAGCAGATCCTGCTCACGCTTGGCGGCGGCAGCACGTTCAGCCGCAGCGCGCTCATCTGCTTCACGCTGTGCACGTTCGGCGGCTTCACGGGCGATGGCGGCTTCGTGGTCGGCCTTGGCCCGGGCCTCTGCTTCGGCACGGAGCCGGGCCAGTTCGGCTTGCTCGGCCTCGTAGACCTGTCGCGCTTTCAGGTGGTTGCGCAGAGCCAGCAGGCATTGGTCTTTGACCTGGGCAGCTTCGGTCACGAATTCCTCCCAGGATTCGTCGATTACCCGCGCTTCCATTTCTTCGATGGCGGCCTGGATTTGCGCCGCATCCAACGGCCCAGCCTCCTCGACGGCATCCCTCATCGCCTGAATCGCATCAACGTGCCGATCTTTGCGTGCCGTTTCGGCAGCCTCCCACTCATCCAGAGGCTTGCGCACCTCTTTTTGCCAAGACTCAAGGAGATCCCAAACGCGCTTGCGCTCAGCATCGATCTTCTTTGGGATCTCCTTCTGTTGCGCTGAGATCTCCTTGCCCACAGCTTCCAGTGCTGTCTTCGATTTCGCGATCTGATGCGCCATCGATGCGTAGGCGTCGCGGCCCTTTTTGGTTTTCAGGTCGGGGAGCACCTTCTGAAACTCATCGACCTTCAGGCGCACCTGCAGCAGCCAGGGCTCAAGGCCCTTGACGGTGCTGAATACGGTGAGCGCTGTTTCCTTCGGAGGCACGGCGGCCAGTTCAGTTTGTGCGGACACGGCACTATCCTCGCGCTCCATGCTGGGCGCCTTGGTGGTTGATGAGGTCGGTGGGCAGACAATTTCCATCTGGAGCATTGCGGCGCGGATCCGGGCAGGCCGACCGGCCAAGTGGCGATCACGCGTGGCGGCGTACTGCTGGGCTATTTCCTCGTTCGCGGCTTCGTCGAACCAGTTATCGCCCTTCGCGCCACCAACATTCTCCATCCGCCGGTCCAGCTCCATGGCCTGGAGCGTGTCGGCGTACTGTCCAATCTGGGACATGGCGAGTCTCCAAGCCGCTGTGGCGGCTGGTGTGTGGCAGGCAGGGTTATATGACGCGGTATGCGTAGCAGAACCAGACGAGAGCGATCATGGCGCGACTCCAGGTTGGTCGAGGCCCAGGAAGCGAGCGTCTATGTGGCGTATGCGTTCGCAGTACTGCTTGAACTCAGCGCTGTCGATGGCCCTGAGTTCGTGACTGACGTTCGCGGCTGTGTAGGCGGCGTTGGAATACACCAGGTGCAGATCAGGCTTCGCCGCAGCGAGCGTTTTGATCGCGGTGTCGATCAGGCAGACGGCCTTGTCGTGCGTGTTCATTGCGACGACCTCAACACTCTGTCGTCCAGAACCTTCGCCAGCTCGCAGGCAGCCTGATGCGTGAAACGGAAGCCCTTAACCTTGCCGGTGGCGCTGTCGGTGACGTGGTACGCCTTGCCCACCGGGATGACCTTGTGACGGCAGGACACAACCGGGAACACGATGCCAGCCAGCTCATAGAACTCGGCGGTGGCCAGCCGGGTGCGTTCGCGCAGCACCGCGAGCACTTCGCGGCGGCTTTGGATGCTTGGGTGCATGATCGCCTCCAGGGCGTGGACCGCATTGGTCAGATACCAGGCGCAGGGTGACCAAACCCACCGTGAATGGTGGCCTGGCACCTGCCGATGCGGTCTAGAAAGGGAAGGGGGTGTTACGCTGAAAACAGCTCATGCTGCTGCGGCTCAGGAAGCAGGAAGGCAAGCAACTTTTCGCTGGGCCAGTCCGTCACGTCGATCCAGTCGGCGTGCATCGCCTTCCGGACGGCGGGATGCAGCCACCGGGCATCCTGCTTGTTGGGGCTGACACAGAAGCGAAAGCCCTGATCCTTCAGGCTCATGCTGCCTCCGGGTATTTCTCGCCGCAGAACATGCAGTAGCTGCCGATCATCGACATGTCCTGTTTTTTAAGGATGAAGCCGCCTTTCTTTTTTGGCGCCTCGTACTCAATGTGCAGGTTCAGCTTGTTCTTCATGCTGACCGAACCGCCAAGCAGCCAGGCGAAGCCTTGAAGCTCAACCGACAAGCCTTTGGAACCCTCAGGGAGCTGGGCGAGGATCTTTTCTTTTGCTGACTCTTCAACAGTTTTTGCACAGTTGCACATCGCTGAATCCTCGTTATCAGAACCCTCAAGACAGCACCCTTCGTCCCGCTGGTTGCCGTTGGGCGCGGGGAGGGAGCTGTCTGGAGGATTCGGGGAAGGGTTGATGCAGGGGGCCGGCTGGGCCGGTGTGTTCTCATCCGCATCGGTGAGCGCTTTCACGACGGTGGCTGCCGTCCAACAAGCGTTGTGCGAAAGGGCTCACCGATACGGCCTGGCGATGGGGAAGCCAGGGATCGGGCAGTTAACGGCAGGCTGCCGTGGCGCTAGTTGTACTTGCTGGCCTACCGCTTGGCCCGCGCTTTGATCTCTTCTTTACGCTGCTGGTGCACTTCCAGGTCGGCAAGCGCCTGGGCGATCTCTTCTGGGGTCATGATGGTTCTCCGGTTGTTTTCCGAAAGCGCCCGATACAGGCGCTGACGTGAAAATTTCTGGTCTTTCTGGCCGGTGTTACTCGCCACCTCCGGCTGGGCTGAACGCAATCTCCGTTCGTTTCCGACCCATGCGCATCGCCGCGGTTTCCCCACCTGGCCGGCGTCTCACATTTCGTGATCGATGATCTTCCGGCTGGCTTGCATGGTTTGGCGTCCTCCCATTTGGGGAGTCCGGCAGCTTCCAGAGGCTGCATGGACGACGGTTTAGCTTTCTCGCCACCGGGTTGGCCGGTACGTCGTTGGGTCACGTCAGGTTGTGTAAAGAGCGGTTCGAGCTGCTTTCGCGTTTCGATGGGTCAACATTAGGCAATCCTTCTTTTTGAGTCAATAGGCATGCCTAACTTTTTTCGATCGGGCACAAAAAAGCCCGCTCAGTGGCGGGCCGGTCTTCACGGCGGATTCGGTTATGGGGCGGTGTTAGCTTGCCCTACTGTGACGTCGTCGACGGCAATCACATCCGTTCTCAGGATGCGGCCTTTTTGCTCCGACGAGTAGTGGAATAGGCGGATAGGGCTGGAATCACGGAGCGAGTCGAATAAGCGGTTAACCTTTGCCTGATCGAATTTAGATAGATCGACTCGACCGGGAAATGTGTAATCTGATCCCGGTAGCCGTAAAGTCAAAGATAGATAATCCGGGTGCCGTTTCACCATGTCGATGTAAACATCCTCTCTGCGCTCCTTTCGACTCTTGGGCAGAGGCTCCTGCGTCCTGATCTTTTCTAGCTCGTCAGCGTTGAAGTGCTCGCCCTGAATGTCCATCGATGTGGCATCAGGAGCTCCAGCGACAATAGATCGGTAGCCTTCGGCGGCTCTATCCTTGATAGCGACGGCTTCCGGCGGCAAATTCTTGGACGCGAGCGCATCGGCTAACTTGCCAATAAGCATTGCTTGTGTGCTCGACTGCCGCTCAACGCTGGCGATTTTAGCCTTCTCTAAGTCTGCCTGATTCCAGCCAGAAAAGACCATGTAACCAGCTAAACAAAGCACAGCGACGATCAGCAGGGCAGTGACATTCCCTCCGCTCATCTTATTCATGGGGAGCGCCGAAATAATCTTGTTGAGTACGCCATCAAGCGGACCTTGCCCATTGGTGCTTCCCTTCGTGATCGCTAGGACTATCTCAAGATCTGCCTTGTCGGCAGCGCTTAGCTTACCGATAGACGACGAGCCGTAGCGAATCTCTGCATAAGTGCGAAGCAGTTGGTCCTGAAACTCAACGAGACCAGACATTAGCTTCGGTGTCAGGGTGCCATTGTAGCGGTCGCCGTCAACCTTGACGTCGAATTTTGGCCAGCCATGGAAAACTGGAAGGGAGTCGCCGAGCAACTCTATTCGGTCCAGAGCCGCCAAAAAGGACTCAGGGCCATCAACGACAACTACATCACTCATCGAATGCATTCCGTGCTTGGTTGTTAGAAGCTGCGCCCAGTCCACCAGTAGATGATCTGAGCCAGGATCTGGATATCGCCTTCACGACCCGCTGGAACGTCGATCTCTCGGTACTGGTCGTTGTCCGAAATGATCGTCAATCCGTCCAGGTTGCGCTGGATGCGCTTCACATGCAGCCGGCCGCCCATCTGGAAGAAGTAGATAGCATCCGACTCCACGGTGGTGATGCCGGAGTCCACAAGCAGGGCATCCCCGTTGCGGATCGTGGGCGCCATGCTGTCACCTTTGCCTGAGATCAACTTCAGGTTATCCGTGGACGTGTACACCAGGTTCTGTCGCACCCAGGCCGCGTCGAGGCTCATTTGCTCGACAACCATGTTCATTTCTGGGGGCTCCGTGCCAGGGCCCATAGAGCCAGCTATGTCGAATCGTTCTACTGCGACCAATGGGCGATAGCTTTTGATCTTCTGAGCAAGGGCGGATGGCAACCCTTCAACGTCAATGACATCCGCATCCTTTCTCATTGGGCCTTTGCCTGTGGCCAACCACATAGGGATCACTTTTAGCGCCTCAGCGGCGTTCAGAAGATTTTCCCCTTCGATGGTTTTGGTCTTCCCCGAGAGCCAGTCATTTACGGATGGCGGCTTGATGCCGCAGGCACGCGCAAGCGCAGCTTGAGTCGTTTTTGGCGGCCCCGCCATTGCGGCCCGCAAGCGTTCTTGAAGATTTCTCATTAGGGCAGCCTAACATTGCGCATCTAAGGTATTCCTATTGACCTGAACAAAAGGTATGCCTAATATTCGTGCTTATGCGAATAGCCGGAGAAATCAGGCATGAACCCCAGAGAAATCATCGACGCCCTTGGCGGAACCTTCCGCGTAGCAGAGCTGTGCGAGGTTCGCCCTCCATCTGTGAGCGACTGGAAAAAAAACGGCATTCCGCGAGCGCGAATGATGTTCCTGCGGATTGCTCGCCCAGAAGTTTTCAGGACGCTGGATGAAGTAGCCGAAAAAAATTCGGCTCCATCCTGCGAACCGGCCAAAAAATCTGCCGCTTAACCACTTCAACAGCCGCAAGGAGCAACACCCATGAGCGAAGAACCACGCCCCAACCACAAGCACGTCAACCAGACCAAGGTGCTGCTGGACGACGAATTTGAGCAATGGCTCCAGTGCGCCGCCCGGATTCACCGCTGCAAGAAGTCAGTCCTCGCCAGGGAAATCCTGAAGTCCTGGCTTCTTGAATCTGTCGTTGATTTTAAACGCGACAGCCACGTGGCCTGAAGCGATTCCGTAGGGACTCAGTAGGGACCGCGTAGGGACCGGAGGGCATATGCCAGATGAAACAAGCGGCATAGACCTTGAGGAGTTGCTGGATGGTGATGAGTTGGAGTTGCTGAAGGAGGAGGCGGCAAGGAGGGGGACGACCCCTGCTGAATTGGCCAAATCTGGAATCCAGCAGCAGATCACCAAGCGGACAAAGCCCAAGGCTATGACCGGTGTGATTCAAGCGTTCCGCAGAAAAGATTGAGTGCCGAATTTTAGGCACAAAAAAGCCGACGTACGAGGTCGGCGTTTTCGTTACAGCAAGTTCTGGAGAAACTATGACAAATATTGCTCACATTGACAAGTCCAGGGGGTTCACCCGGATGGACAATCAGCTGATGGATGGCCTCATGGCCATTGACCTGTCAGCGCGCGAGATGAAGATCGTCCTGTACGTGGCGAAAGCCACGTTGAACTTCAATGAGGGCGCCCAGCGTATCCCGGCCACGGCAATCGCCAAGGCCACCCACATTCATCCTGACACCGTTTCCAAGGCTATCTCCGGACTGTTGCGCCGTCGTGTTCTGTTCCGTGATGGCGGTGCGCGTGGCGACATAGGCCTGCGAGACCCGAAAGACTGGGTTTTTGTCGAAGATCCGAAACAGACCAAACCGTCTGAATCGGCTCAAATCGTCCGAATCGGCTCAGCCGCGAAACAGACCAAATCAGACGACTCCCTTCTTTATACCAAGAAAGAACCCCTAGTAACTCTACCTGCGGTAGAGATTACTTCCCCCCAGGCTGATCCGGTCCCTGACGAGCAGGCCAAGCCGGAGCGCAAGAAGCCATTCGGGAAGGCCCAGATGCTAGCCAACAACCCGAACGCGATCCCTGAGCAGATCCTTGTTGACTGGCTGGCGCTTCGCAAAACCAAGCGCGCCGCCGTCTCCGAGACCGTGTGGGATTCGCTGAACGCCGAACTGGTCAAGTGCCAAGCCGAGTTCGGCATCGACGTCCAAACCGCGATGAGCGAGGCACTGGCCGCAGGCTGGCAAGGGTTCAAGGCTGTTTGGATCGCCAATCGCCTCGCCGATCAGCCCCCCAAACCGGCAGCCCCGGCGCTCACCAGCCGCCACACGGGCTTTGCCGAGCGTGACTACACCTCAGGCCTGAAGCAACGGGAGGACGGCAGCTATGCGCTCTGAAAAAGTTGTTTCGATACCGGACAACCTCTCCAACATGCGTCTTCAGCCTGCCGAGTGTGAGAAACACGGGCAGTTCGAGCAGAAAGTGACCGTCATCCTGAACCGCGAGCTGAAGGGCGGGTGCCCAGAGTGTCTGCGCATGGCGAACGAGGAGCGCGAGGCTGTAGCGGAGGCGGGCAGAGCATACGAACTGCGCCTTTCCCTGGCCCGCAAGCTCGGGGATGCCCTGATCCCCAAGCGCTTCACCACGCGCACCCTGGAGAACTACCAGGCGGAGAACGAGGGCCAGCGCCGGGCCTTGGCCTTCTGCCGCCACTACGTGAAGGTCTTCGACGAGATTCTTAAGACCGGCCGCTGCATGGTAATGATCGGCAAGCCCGGTACCGGCAAAACCCATCTGGGCGTGGCCATGGCCAACGATTTGCTGCACAACACCTCGCGCACGGCCGTCTACCGCACCGTGGGGGCGATTCTCCAGGCCATCCGGGCCACGTATGACCGGTACAGCGAACGTAGCGAGGCCGAGATCCTAGCCAGCCTGATCAGCCCAGACCTGCTGGTGCTGGACGAGGTGGGCGTAAGCAAGGAGCAGCCGAGCGACTTCGAGCTGACCACGCTGTTCGCAATCATCAACGGCCGGTACGAGCAGGAGCGGCCCACGGTGGTGATTTCCAACCTGGCTGCCGACCAGCTATCCCCAGCCATGGGCGAGCGCTGCGTAGACCGCCTACGCGAGGGCGGAATGATCGTGGTCCCTTTCGAGTGGGAATCCCAGCGCGGCAAGGAGGGCTTCTGATGACTACGACAAAAAGCGTTGAGCCTGATTTCGCGGCTGAAAAGGTTGAGTTCGAAGCGTTCGCGGACGAGCAGATCCTGAGGCTGGAAAAATTACCCGGCGGTTTCTACGTTGACCCGACCACGCAGTTCGCCTGGCTGAGCTGGGCTCGGCGCGCATCTCTGGAAAGTGGCGAGAGCCACCCCTTAATCGCGGAGAACGAGTGTCGAGAGGATCAATTCAAGGAGTGGCAGACAAGCCACCACCGCAATTACTGCCTGGTAGCGGATGAGCGCGACCAGCTCAAGGCCGAGGTCGAGGAGCTGCGCAAGGATGCCGAGCGGTATCGGTGGCTGCGCGGTGACACGTCAGCCGGCAAAGTCGACTTCTGCATCATGCGCAAGCATTTGCGTGAAGATGCGCTAAGCGAGGTCCTGGCCCTGGCTGAGGCCGACCAGCAGATCGACGTCGCCATGAGCAGGGAGTCCGGCCATGAGTGAGTTCGATAAGCGCGTCCTTGCCTATTACCAGGCCCGTACCGGCGCCTGCGCTTATTACTGCGCCACCGCTCTCAAGGTCGAGCGCAGCGAGGTCAGCAAGTCCTTACAGCGCTTGAAACGGCAGGGGCATGTTGTCGCGGAAGGCACGTACTGGAAGGTAAGGCCATGACTGACAAGATCAGCGTGAACAGCTCCACCAAGCTCTCCGAGGCCATCACCCGCCTGACCGCCATGTACCGCGAGAAGAAGTTCGTGGTGGTCTCCCTGCGCCCGGGCAAGGACCGCACCCTGGACCAGAACGCCCTGTGGTTCGCGTTCTACAAGCGGATCTCGGAAATGACCCAGCTTGGCGACCCCAGCGAATGCCGGAAGTACTGCAAGTTGCACCATGGCGTGCAGATCCTGCTCAACGAGGACGAGGACTACCGGGCCGCCTGGCACCGCACCACCAAGCACCTGACCTACGGGGAGAAGCTGGACCTGATGGGCGACTGCCCGCTGCTGGGACCGGATGGATTCCCTGTCACCAGCCTGTTCAACCGCGCCCAGGGCGTGGCCTACACCGACCGCATCGTGGCTGACTTCACGGCCAAGGGCGTTTTCTTCGGCGACCTCCTCGGGGAGCAAGCAGCATGAGCAAACTCAACCGCTTCATCGAATTCCTGTGCCTGGCCTACACCTCGACCTGGACGCCTGCGGATCTGCGGCAGGGGGTGGAGCTGTGAGCGATATCAAATTATTGGCTTACTGGCTTATTGCAACTGGGGTCGCGATGAATGTCCTCATCGTTTGGACATTGGCGCGCCTGTGTGGCCGGCTGGTCTACACGGCGGTGGCTGCCGCATCCTTCACCCGTTTCTGCTGGGCCTGTGGGCGCGTGCACGGTTTCAAGGAGAACAAATTCCCGTCCTGGGTATACGCCCCTTGGGTTTGGTATGGCTTCTTCTCAGTTTCGCTGTGGGACAAGCCTGGGTCGATTAACCATCTGGGTGGGGCTGGCGTCTGGAAGGGCGTAGGGAATTGGACGGTGTTTCCAGTCAAGGAGGCCGAACCATGCCTCTGACCCGGAAGGAGCCGAAGCCAAAGACCTGCATCAACCAGGCGTGCGGGGCCTCATTCGTCCCGGACCCGCGCCGCCTGGGACAGAAGGTGTGCAGCCCGGCCTGTGGCCTGGCCACCAAGGACGTGAGCATGCCGAAGGCCCGCAAGGCCATCGCCGACCGTGAGCGCCGCGAGATCAAGGTGCGCAAGGAGAAGCTGAAGAGCAGGGCGGAGCACATGCGTGATGCCCAGCAGGCGTTCAACGAATGGGTGCGGCTGCGTGACGCCGACCTTCCGTGCATCAGCTGCGATTCGCTGCCCAGCGACCACGACCTGATCACCGGCAGCCGCTGGGACGCTGGCCACTACCGATCGGTGGGCGCCTGCCCGGAACTGCGCTTCGAGCCACTGAACGTGCACCGTCAGTGCGTTAAGTGCAACCGGAATCTGTCCGGGAATGCCGTGGAGTACCGGATTCGCCTGGTGCTGCGCATCGGTGCTGACCGGGTGGAATGGCTCGAGGGCCCTCATCAGGCCTGCAAGCACACAGTCGAAGAACTGAAAGCAATTACGGCCGGCCACCGGGCGAAGATCCGCGAGCTGAAGCGTATGGCGGCTTGACGCCAAGGAAATACAGGGGGAATTGAGCCATGCACCAAACGCCAGTTCAGCTATCGATCGACTTCACGGCCACCATCATCCGGATACCACGGACGCCGATTCGCAGCACAATTTGTGCGGGCGCAACGATGGTGACGCTGGAAGGAAGGGCAATGCCAGCAATGGAGTGGGCGAGTCTGCGGGGGCTGAAGTGGCAAACCGTGAAGATGCGCCGGCTGCGAGGGGATAACTGGGCGGACGCGCTGGCCCCAGATTTGAGGCGCAGCACGTTCATGTCAGGCTGGAAGCTGCACGGTTAACGCCAGACGTGCAGCACCTTGTCACCGTCGCCTTCATTCGCTGCCCGGCGCTTCAGTTCGCCGAGCAGTGCCTCCACCCGGGCAATGGCCTGGGCGTTCACTTCGCCGCCGATGATAGCGGTCTCCGATGGGCCGGACAGAGTGATCACCAACAGGGTGTCGGTGTCGCTTTTGTCCATGGCATCTGCTGCCAGGCCCATCACTTCCGTGACGCTGAAGTACTTCGAATCCCGCGTCGAACCGATTGCTTTGCTCATGGTGGTGCCCCTATTTCAGTGAGCCCTCAGCTCATGTGACTGGCCCCGCAGCCGCAAGGGTTGTGCGCCGAATTCAGTCACATAGCCTCGCCGACATGAAGCATTCCAGACGAAGGCCCGGAGCATGAACCACACCACCGCCACATCGCAGCGAGGATTGTGAATGGATTTCCTCCATCGCCTTCTCGAGAAAATCGACTGGGTAATAGCCGGGGTGCTCGGCAGCATCGTCGCCAGCTGGTGGCACAAAGACGACCTGAAAAGCTGGCGTGCATGGGCGATTTTTCTCATCACCGGCGTTTCGTCTGCCCTCTACTTGACCGGCATGGTCAGCGCCAAGCTTGGCGTCACTGATCCTAGCAATGTCGCAGGCGTCGGCTTTCTGCTGGGTACGTTTGGCGGGTCATTGATGGCCGCCATCAACCGCGCGATCAATGCTGCTGACCTGTGGGCCCTGATCCGCCAGAAGTTCGGAGGTGGTGCCCCATGACCCTAGAAACCTTGAGCACGACCTTCATCGCGATCATTTCCGCCTGGGCGGTCTGGTGTGCCCTCAGCAGCAAGGTGCGCGACGGGGTACTAGGCAAGCTGATCTATGCGGTGATCGCCATCGCGGGCTACGCCATTGTGACCCGCACCGAATCCTTGTTTTTCACCCCAAGCGTTGCGGGTGTCACCTTTCACGGGGGGCTGGCAATGGCCGGGCTGCGTCACTTCTTCATGGTCACCTGGTGGCAGCAGGTCAAACAGTGGCTGTGCCGCAAGATGAACTGCGAGCACTGCATGCACCAGCTGCGCCGCAGTACTGATCGGGAGCCGCGCCCATGACCCTGCCAGCTGCAGCCTCCAGAGGCGTGCGCAACTTCAACCCGACCAACATCGATTTCAACAAGCGCAACGACTGGGTAGGCCAGCTTGGCCTGGAGCCCAAGACGGCGTCGGTACCCAATCCCCGGTTCGCCCTGTTCGACTGCGCCGAGAACGGTATCCGCGCCGCCGGCAAATTGATCCTCAACTACAGGGGCAAGGATGGCATGCCCGGCATTGGTAAGCCTGGCATCGACACGGTGACCGAGGTCATTACCCGCTGGGCGCCGGCCGTGGATAACAACAACACCGCCGCCTATATCGCCGCGGTGGCTAAGCGCATGGGCGTCGGCGCCACTCAGGCGCTGAACCTGGCTGATCCCGCCGCGCTGATCGGGATTCTGACCGGCATCATCATCCACGAGAACGGCTACATGCCGTACAGCACAGCCATCGTTGCCGAGGGCGTTCGGAGGGCTCTGGCATGACCTTCGATCTGCCGTACGTGGGCAATGGCCCTGGCCAGTTCTCGTCTATCCCGCCGCTCCTGCCGTACAAAGTGGGGGAGTGGGTTCTGCTGGACGACCTGATCTACACGGACAAGACCGGCAGACAACACAACGCGCCGAAGTACTTCATCACTGACCTGGCATCCATCCCCTGGATTACCCAGCCCATCTTCAACTCGGTCGACACACGCATCGAGGGGGTAGGGCATGACTGGCTCTACTGCTTCAACCAACTGCCACGCGCCCAGTGCGACGCGCTGCTGCGCGAAATGCTGCTGGTGACGGGATGCGACAGCGCCCGGGCTGAACTGATTTACGCCGGCGTGCGCGTGGGCGGCTCAAGTCGCTATACCGCCTGCACTGGTGGCCCCAAGCGCGAGGACTTCGCCTGGGAGTACATGACCCCCTCAGAGGTGAAGATCTATGAGTCTGCTTACAAGCTGGCTGGCCTTCACGTCTGAGAATGGCCTTCCGGATCTCTACTGCCGCTTCAACGTCGATGCCTGGGGCACGCCTGTAGCGGTAACCGGTAAGGCCTGGCTCACCACTGGGGCCAGCGAGCTGCTGATCTCCCTGAACTGGGCCTTTTGATTTCCCAACCGCTGTACCTACTGGAGTAACACCATGAGCTTGATCGCCAAAATTACCGAAGTCATTGAAGTCCTGAACCAACTGAAGGCGCTGAAGGTTGCCCTGGGCTTCGCTGAAGACGCCTCTGTCACCGACATCATCGCCGAGATCAAAAGCGCTGGTGAGTCGCTGACCGCTGCCACTACCGCGACTGTGACCGACGGCACCGCAGCATCCTGAACGCCCCGCGCCTCCTTCTGGGGGCGCATCTTCCGGGCACTGATGGCGCTCAGGTTTCCATGAGAGTGCCATCAACCACCATCCCCCGACTCTCGCAGGTATCGACATGACCCAAGAGTACATTGGCACCAAGCAGATTACGGCCTGGCCGGCGCCGAAGGATGGCGCGGACGGGTACAGCGTCAAATATTCCGACGGCTACACATCGTGGAGCCCCAAGGCAGTGTTCGAAGCTGCATATCTCCCCTTGGGCAACATCAGCCATCTCCCGGCCCACCAGCAGCGCGTCATCGGCGAGAAGGCCCAGCTCGACGACAACTTGGCCAAGCTGCGCGCCTTCCTCATGGGGCGTGCGCAGGCGTTGGTGAAAGCCGATGAGTTTCAGCGCTTGACGCTACAGGCGGACGCTATGGGTATCTACTCGGGCGTGCTGGCTGAGCGCATCGCTGCTTTCGGTGAGCCGGCTTAATGAGCGACAAGAAGGCACCCGACTGGGAACGGGTAGAGCTCGACTACCGCGCCGGCATCATGACCCTGCGCGAGATGGGCGCCCTGCACGGAGTATCCGAAGGCGCCATCCGCAAGCGGGCCAAGCGCGATAGCTGGAGCCGAGACCTCAACGCCAAGATCAAGCAGCGCGCTGATGAGCTGGTACGCAAGGAAGAGGTACGCAAGGTGGTACGCACGGAGGAGCGCGTATCCGAAGTGCGTCAGGTGGAGATCGGCGCCGAGCTGCTGAAGGGCGTGAAGCAGGGCCAGCGCAACCGGATCACCCGTGCCACAGCGCTGACCGAGAAGCTGACTGAGGAACTGGAGGCGATCACGGATAACCGCGAGCTGTTCGAGCAACTGGGCGAACTGCTCCACAACCCCGACGACGCCCGACTCAGTGAGGCATACCACAAGGTCATCGGCCTACAGGGGCGCGTCAAGATGAGCAAGGAGCTCGCCGAGACCATGAAGACGCTCATGGCCATGGAGTGCCAGGCCTTCGGTCTGACTGATGACCCGAGCGAAGAAAGTTATGAAGACCGCCTGGCGCGGTTGATGGGGGCCGGGTAATCAACTGGCTGCAAGATTGGCGAGGCTCGCTGCGACTATAAAAGTCGGCTACAACCCGCTGGGAGGAAAACTGGCGCCGCAGGTTATGGCCTCCAACTTGCGATAGTCGACACTAAATTCGCACTCATTAATTCGAATGCTATGAGCGGATGGCGCGGCGATAATTGCCTCTGCTGGTACAAGGCTGTCCAAGATTACTCCGCCGCGCCCCCGCGCGTTTAATCCTCGTGCGAACGTTCTGGCTGTGTCAATTTTATCGGTCCAGGCGCTTCCAATCTTTCCGAGTTCGAAGCGATCTATACTCTCGCCGCGGTACAGTCTCAATGCTGGCCCGCTGTACCGAGGAAGCCATGTCCAAAGCATGTCAGTTAGCGCATCGTCGTCATCGACAAGCTCCCGGATGAGATGGTGAGACTCATGCCATTTGGTGTGAAAGCTTTCTGCAAGAGTTCTAATCTTTGGGCCGCAAGCGGTTAGTTCTTTGATTAGCTGTCGCCACTCAGCTCGGTGCCTCGCCACATCCGGTTCCATCAATAGCGAGCGGTACCCCTGGTTGCCAAATACGTAGCCGAGCAGAGGCGGATAACCTTCTGCGGTGAGGTCATCAACATTCCAATCGCATCTTTTGGAAAACATATTCTTCGTGCCCCCCCCTCTAAAGCTCTCTACTGCTAGGTTTTGTATTTGCTTGCCGCGCGCCACGAAACGCCAGCCTCGAAATCGTGGCGCTCATTACCGAATTGCTCAGACCAACTTGATCGAGTCGACCTCCCGGCCTGTCTGTGGGTCATCCATCCGCGACCGCGCAAATAGCCCCGTCGCAACCAGGTCGTCGACAACCGCCTGAACAGCCTGCTTCGTGTCGCAGTTGCGGGCGTAGCGCGAGCGGAGCAGATAATCCAGCGAGTGCGGCTTCACACCGTCCAGCTTGCTAGCAACAGCACCGATCACAATCTCGCCTTTGTCCAGCTCGCGGAACGCATCCACCAGCCGGCGGGCGTAGAAGCCAGCCTCGGCACCACCGTAGGGCAGGGGAATCCAGCCCGGGTTGCGGGTAGCGGCCTTCACGGTCTGCCCGAGAGCGGCCAGTGCGCCTTCCACCTGTTCGATCTTCGAATTGTGCTCGAAGTCTACGAGGCGGTTTGCTACCGGATGAGACACGCCCAGCTTACGAGCCAGGTCCGCTACTTTCAGGCCCTGGGCGCGCATAGCGTTCCACAGGGCGATCTTCGCAACGGTCACGGCAGGCAGGGCAATGGGGTGCTGATCTTCAGCCGGATCGGATGCTGCAGGTATCTCGCGACCCTGGTCAACGTAGATGGTCAGGGCGAGCGTAATTCCAGCCACGGCGTTTTTCAGCAACTCCTCAAGAGAGTCACCGGTGCTGTGAGCCTCTGGAATGTCCGTGCAGGACGACCAGTAGTGATCCGCCTCTTGATGCGCGGTGATCGGGTATTCGTACATAGGCGCTTCCTTTGTGTCATTGATGAGGGCCGACAGTCAGGGTTCCGGGGTGGAGCCTCAATCCTTGAGGCTCAGTTGGTTGATGATTGCTTTTCTCAGTCCTTCGCCCATCTCCTTGGCGCCGTGATCTGAGAAAACTGTTTGTTTGCCGTTCGGGGCAGTGACTTTGAAGTGGCTACCGCCACCCTTCGCCGCTTTGAACTTCACCCCCCGGGCTTTCAGCCATCTCCGGAACTCGCTGTATTTCATCGACCCTCCTTTGTTGTGTCGATGGGGGTATCTTACAGCATAAATGATTAAATGCAACACATATGATCAATTTAATCATAAGTGATTTGTTTGTGAGGGGGGTTGCAGTCGGCTGCCAGTCACACAATCTGGCCATTCCATTGATGCTGTACCGAAACCCGAGGGCCCCACCATGATGAATCGACTGACCAAATGCCTGGGCCTGGCGCTGGCCGCCTGCCTGTCCTGTCTCGCCTTCACCGCGTCGGCGGGCGACTACATCGACCACTACTTGGTGGCTCGCGCATCGTTCGCGCAGGCCGAGCCGCAGGGTGTCGCATTCCAGCGCCTGACCCTGACTCTGGCTCAGTGGCGCGAGCAGTCTCAGGTCGCCGCCAGCGCGCCGCTGACTGACATGCGCAAGTCCGGCCATGGCTTCGTATTCAAGGGTGTCAGCGGCCCGTTTCCCGATGCGGGCGAACCGTTGGCGGGCTGACGGATCTCCTGGCACCTAAAGCCCGGCCATGTGCTGGGCTTTTTTCTGCCTGGCCAAAATGGCTTTTCAGGCTATGGTCTGAGGATGCAGTGGCATTGGGCTATCTGCCGATACATGAGACATGTAAATGGAATTCTCTAACGAGCAGAAGCTCATCGTCACATTGCTTACCGAAATTCACAGCAAGCTCGAGATTGAAGATGGGCTAGACCCTGACTTTGTCCAGCGTGCGGTCGTTAACAACCAAGGTTGGGCGCTGGAATGGAAATACCCCGGCGTGTTCGAGGAAACCCATTCCGATCCTCAGGAAGTTAGGTTCGTTGGTGACGTTCTTGAAATGTGGTCCCGCCTAGAGATGTCCTTCAACGCACTTGACGCAGCCGGGCGCGCAGATCTCGTAGCGGCAGTTCCGCACTTTGGCGGAAATGTGAGCTTCCCGGGCTTTGACGGAAATAACGAGCATGAGTATCTCGCAATCGCGAAAATTTTTGTCGATGACCTTGAAAGATGGACTGAGTTCTCAGGTCGCATCCTGAACTCTCACATGCGCACCGCCGATGCCTACCTTCGCATGCTGGGAGTTTTTGAGGACATCGTTAGCCGGAACAGCAGCAATGGTAACTATGGTCCGCTGAGCGTTGAGGAGTTGACGCAGGTGCTCAGGGAACGCACCCACCCAGAGAATCGTTGAAGCCAGTATTGCCTGTCCGATAACCGGCCTTCCCCAAGCCCACTTGCCCCGCCGATTCAGTCACATAGCCTCGCTCAGGTCATTTTGATAACCGAGCGGGGCGCCATCCATGAACGACAAAACGATTGAGCAGGAAATCCAAGCGAAGGGCCTGACCGCGCCGCGCGTCACTCCGGGCGACCTGCAAGCCAACATTGCAGCCGTACATTTCTTCACTGCCGCCAACGGCATCGCCGGTGCATGCGACGGTTACAAGCTGCTGGATACAGCCAATCACGGCATGCACCTGCTGACCTTCTGCGTGCTGGTCCTGCGCAACGGATTCACCGTTACCGGTGAGAGCGCTTGCGCCAGTCCAGAGAACTTTGATGCTGAGATCGGCCGCAAGATCGCCCGGCAGAACGCCGAGCAGAAGATCTGGCCGCTCATGGGCTATGCGCTGAAGCAGCAACTCTTCCAGGCTGCGTCCCTGTCTGATGAGCAGATTTGCGACGACCTCAATGCGGAGCTGGATCGCGGCACGGTCGCGGCCCAGGCTGTGGCCCGTCATGTGCTGTCGATGGGGGCAAATCAGGCAAGCCTCCCTGTTGAGGTAGACGGGCATGCTCTGACGGTCTCCGTTTCTCCCGGCGAAGCCAGCGAACAGGCGTAATCCATGTCCGCCGATGCCATGCTCTCCCAGCTCATGACCGACGATGAGCTTTACTGCGCTCGCAACCTCAAGATCCGCACGAAGGAAGGGGAAATCCTGCCTTTCGTCTGGAACGACGCCCAGCGGGCGCTGCACGCGCGCATTGAGCAGCAGAAGGTGGACAAGGGTTGGGTTCGCGCCATCGTTCTGAAGGGGCGGCAGCAGGGCATCAGCACCTACGTTGCCGGGCGCTTCTACAAGCGCACCAGCATGGGTTTCGGTAAGCGCACGATGATCCTGACCCACCTCGATTCGGCCACGCAGAACCTGTTCGGCATGGCCAAGACCTTTTTCGAGCTGAGCGACGACACGCTGCGCCCGACCATCAAGGCCAACTCAGGCACAGAGCTGTCGTTTGCCAAGCTGCGCAGCGGTTACAAGGTCGCCACGGCGGGCAGCCCCGGCGCGGGCCGGTCGGACACCATTCAATACCTGCACGCGTCCGAAATGGCGTTCTGGGCCAACGCGCAGAAGATCATGGCGGGCCTCGGGCAAACCGTGCCGCTGATCGATGGCAGCGAGGCCATCATCGAATCCACCGCGAACGGCATGGGCAACCTGTTCCATCAGTTCTGGGTGCTGGCCGTGGGCGGCAAGTCCGACTACATGGCCGTGTTCATCCCCTGGTTCGTCGAGCAGGGCTACCGCCGCGCGGTGCCGAAGGACTTTGAGCTGTCGGACGAAGACCTTGAGTACATGGAGGCTTACGACCTCGATGAGGAGCAAATGGCCTGGCGGGCCGGCAAGATCGCCACCGACTTTGCTGGCGACGTGGACTGGTTCAACCAAGAGTACCCGGCGACGCCTGACCTGGCGTTCCAGAAGGTTGGCCACAAGCCGCTGATCAAGACTACCAAGGTATCGCTGGCCCGCAAGAAGCTGGCCGCCCACATGCAGCGCATCGGCGCGCACGTCGTCGGCCTCGACCCAGCCCGTGGCGGCGACACATCGACGTTCATTCATCGCCAGGGCCGCGTCGCCTGGGGCATCGAGCGCAACAACGTACCCGACACCATGGCCGTTGCAGGTCAGGCCGTTCGCATGCTCAGGGATGACCCGAGCATTCGCATGATGTTCATCGATATCGGCGGGCTGGGCGCGGGCATTTACGACCGGCTGGTCGAACTGGGCTTTGGTGACCGCGTAACCGCCGTCAACTTCGGCGCCGCGGCGTCCGACTCCCGTAAATACGCCAACAAGCGCTGCGAGATGTGGGGCGAGATGGCCGACTGGGTGCATGACGACATCACCCCGTCGATCCCCGACGACGACCAGTTGCATGGCGATCTGACCTCTGCGTCCAAGGACAAATACACCAGCAATGGCCAGCTCAAGCTGAAGCCGAAGGAAGACGCCAAAAAGGAAATCGGCCGCTCGCCGGATGACGGCGACGCCCTGGCCCTGACGTTCGCCGAGCCCGTCTCCGCCGACGACCAATTCACCGAAGACTGGAAGGCCAAGATGATGCGCCGGAACGCCCGTAAATCAGCGATGAGTGCCTGACATGGCCGACCCGAAAGCGACAGAGAACTGGGACCGTTACGTGTACGGCCTGAACAAGGGGCATACCTGCTACATGGAGCAGGCGCGCTTGTGCGAGGACTTCTACCTGGGTGGTGGCAACCAGTGGGCGGAGCTTGATCGCCAGATCCTGGCCGCAGCAGGCCGCCCGGCGCTGGAATTCAACCAGATCAAGAACAAGATCAACGCAGCCGTGGGTTACCAGATCGGCAACCGCATGGATATTGGCTTTCGCCCGCGCTCTGGCCCGGCCGACGCCGAGACCGCCACCACGCTTTCCAAGTTGGCCATGCAGATCGCCGACAACAACCAGCTCCACTTCAAGGAGACCCAGGTGTTCGGTGACGGCTGCATCCAGCAGCGGGGGTTCTTCGATGTCCGCATGAACTACAGCGATACGATCCTGGGTGAGATCAAGATCGATGTACTCGATCCTATGGACGTGATCCCGGACCCGGATGCGAACAGCTACGACCCCGACGACTGGGCCGACGTCATCGTCAACCGGATGCTGACCCAGATCGAGATCGAGGCGCTGTATGGCTCGGCGGCGCAGCGCAGTGTCGAAGATGAAGAGTCAGGCGACACCATCTTCACCGCTGACGGCTACGAGGTGGAGCGCAGAACCTTTGGCGACGATGACCCGCTGTTCGCTGAAGCGTTGGAGAAGGATGACCCAGGCCGTCGGATCCGCGTCATTGATCGCCAGTTCTGGCAGATGGATAAGGCTGAAGTCATCATCACCGCGACCGGTGATATCCGCATTGTCGAGGACATGAAGCCCGAAGCCGTGGCTCAGATGGTGGCGGACGGGGGCATCAAGCAGAAGCGTCGCGTCAAGCGCGTGCGCTGGGTCGTTGCGACCAAAGAGACCGTGCTGCATGACGACTGGTCTCCGTTCAATCACTTTACCGTGGTGCCGTACTTCCCGACATTCCGCCGTGGCCACACTCGCGGCCTGGTAGACGACGCCATCGGCCCGCAGCAACTGCTCAACAAGTCGATGAGCCAGTTCCTGCACATCATCAACACCACAGCGAACAGCGGTTGGATCACGGTGGCCGGCACCCTGGCCAACATGAACGACGGCGAGCTGGCGGATCGCGGCGCCGAGACAGGGCTGCACTTGGTGATCAAGAAAGACACCGCCGTCGAGAACCGGCCGCAGAAGATCCAGCCCAATCAGGTGCCCACTGGTTTCGACCGGATCATCGACCGAGCCCAGGGCCTGCTTGAGGCAGCCACAGGCGTAAACGAGTCCATGTCAGGCAGCCAGGGCAACGAGGTGTCGGGCATTGCCATCCAGACCCGCCAGTTCGCCGCCCAGCAGCAACTGGCCGTGCCGCTCGACAACCTGGCGCGCACGCGCAGCATGCTGGCCACCCGGATGCTGGAGATGATCCAGATGTTCTACGACCAGCCACGGATCATCCGAATTACTGACGTGGATGCGACTGGCCGTGAGCAGACCCAGGAAATCCCGCTCAACTTCCCGCAGGCAGACCAGCGCATCCTGAATGACCTCACCATCGGCGAATACGACGTGGTGGTTACCGAGGCGCCGGCGCAGATCACGTTCGAGAACAGCCAGTTCCTCCAAGCCATCGAGCTGAACGAGAAGGGCGCCAACATCCCGTGGCCCTTCATCATTCGGTACTCGAACCTTGCCAACAAGCAAGAAATCATCGACGCGATGGAGAAGCAGCCGGCCGCGCCGGTCGATCCGACTTTGCAGGCCAAAGCCCAGCTCATGGCCGCCCAGAGCGCCAAAGTGCAGGCCGATACCGCGAAGACCCAGGCCGACACAACGCGCTCCCAGACCGATGCGGCGAAGTCTGCGGCCTCCCTGGACCTGCTCAAGGCCCAGACAGCAGACATCCAGGCGGACACCGTGGCGAAGGCCGTGGCGTCGCAATTCAGCGCGATTCAGACCGCTGCCGTCATCGCCCAGACCCCGGCCACTTCCAGCCTGGCCGACGTAATCCTGAGCTCGGCCGGCTATGTCGACCACGACGCGGCGCCCATCGTGCCCCAGTACCAAGGCCCAGCAGCGGCGCCGCTGAACATCCGCCACAACACCGATCCACTCAACCCAGCCAGCCCGGCCGTAGGCCTGCACTCAGGCATCGAAACCCCGCGCATTGAAGGAGCGCCCGCATGAAACCAGTGAACGTATCCGGTCCGGACAAGCAATGGCAGGCAGAGCAGGACCTGCGCACGCTGGCTGAGGCTATTGAGATCAACAAGGACTCCAAGCGCCTGGCCGCGGCGAAAGCCCTGGCCAAGGAAAAGATGGCCGACATGGCCAAGATCGCCAAGTAATTGAACTGACCAAAGGGGCAAACGATGAAACCTGAAGACCAGAACACTGATTTGAACGAACAGCAGATCGAGGACAACGGCGACGACTTCGTACCGACTGACGACGATGCCACCCTCGAAAGCATTGGCGAAGCGGGCAAGGGGGAAGGCGAGGGCGGTTCCGAAGCCAATGCCGACGCTGGTGCCGATGCTGGCGGTGCTGACCAAGGCCTGGATGCTGAAACCCTGGCCGCCATCGCTGGCGAGGACAAGCCGAAGATGGTCCCGCACTCTCGCTTCCAAGAGAAGAACGACGAGGCCAAGGCTCACCGCGCTCGGGTGCTGGAACTGGAAGAAGAACTGGCACGCGTGAAAGGCAGCGCGCCGGCGGCCAAGCCGAAGGAAGAGCCTGTGCCGGTCGAGTATGACTACGACGCCGCCGAAGACCGCTACAACGCGGCAATTTTGGACGGTGACTCGACCCTGGCCAAGCAGATCCGCGCCGAAATCCGAAAGGCTGAGCGCGTTGAGGCAGAGGCCAAAGCAGAAGCGGCCGCCGACCGTCGCTATAAGGCGAACAAGGAACGGGATGACCTGGCCCGGGCCAATGGCGAGCGAGACCTTGCGATTGCCAAGGCCTACGAAGCGTACCCATTCCTCGACTCTGCCGGCAGCGAGCCGAACCAAGATGCCATTGAGGAAGTGCTGGCGCTGGCCAACTTCTATACCGGCAAAGGCAAAAGCGTGGGCGATTCCATCACCGCTGCAGTGGCCAAGGTAGGCCCGCGCTACGCACCGGTTCAGGCTGAGGCGACTCCGGCGAAAGTCGATGCCGCACCGAAGGCCGACTTGCAGAAGGGGATTGAGCGCGCCGCCAAGATCCCGGCCAAGCCAGAGGGTATCGGTGCTCGGGCGGCGAAGCTGGACGTGAGCAAGATGACCTCGAAGGAATTGAAGGCTCTGTCCCCCGAGGATGAAGCCCGCCTGGCCGGTGACATCCTGTAGTTGACCGGCTGATTCAGTCACATAAGTTTGAACCGTAGGCCATCAGGCGCAAGGAAGCGCACCCCTTAACGGGGATTGATGGACAAGCCCGCATCGGCCAGATGCTCGCTCACCGAGACACGGTGTCTTCGCCGCCAGGGCGTAAAGCTGATCCGTTTCGAGCGCCCCAGGAGCGCCTAAATCCTGTCCTCGCTTGGGTGGCGACATACCCGCAAACGAATCAAGCCACCTATACAGGGAATGCCCAATGGCACTTACCAACTTCGCGGCCCTTCAGCCGCAGCAAAAGGTTTACTGGTCGAAAAAGACCTGGGAAGCCGCGCGCGACGACATGTTCGTCAACAAATTCCTGGGCGACGGCGAGTCGGCCATCATCCAGCACATCACCGAGCTGACCCAGACCGAAAAGGGCACCCAGGTCATCATGAACCTGGTAGCTGACCTCGTCGGCGACGGCGTGACCGGTGACAACTGGCGCGAAGGCAACGAAGAGGAGATGGAAGCTTACTTCCAAGAGGTCAACATTGACCTGATCTCCAACGCCGTTCGCAGCAAAGGCAAGCTGGCCGAGCAGAAGTCCGTGATCGACTTCCGCCGCCTGGCCAAAGGCCGTCTTTCCAACTGGCTGGCCCAGCGTGTTGATGAACTGGCGATCCTGACCCTGTCCGGCATCGCCTACACCTTCAACACCGACGGTTCGGCCCGTGTCGGTTCCGCCTTCCCAGGTCTGTCTTTTGCCGCCGACGTGAGTGCCCCCTCATCGAAGCGGTATTTGACCTGGGACGGCTCTAATCTGGTGGCTGGCAGCACCGCCACCGTCACCACCTCGGGCACCCCGAAGTACAAGATGATCGTGGACCTGATCGCTTACGCCAAGTCGAAGCGCATCCGCCCGGTCATCTCCGGCGGCAAGCAGTACTACGTGCTGCTGGTTCAACCAGGCACCCTGGCGGCCCTGAAAATGGACCCGCTGTGGCAGAACGGCCTGACCAACGCCGGCGCTCGCGGCGACAACAACCCATGGTTCACCGGTGCCACCGTGACCGTGGACGGCGCGATCATCCACGAGTCCAACAAGGTGTACACCACCTGGGGCGCCGCATCGGGCAGCAAGTGGGGCGCCGACGGTACCGTCGAAGGTACGCGCACCCTGCTGCTGGGCTCTCAGGCCCTGGGCTTCGCCGATATCGAGCAAGGCGGCGCCGGCTGGGTTGAGAAGCTGTTCAACTACGACACCCAAATGGGCGTCTCCCTGGACCGCTTCATCGGCTTCAAGAAACCGAAGTTCTACAGCATCTACGACAAGTCCGTTGAGGACTTCGGCGTGGTTGCGGTGGACCACTACCTGCCGAAAGCCGGCGTGTAAGGAGCCCTCATGAACTACTTCCACTATGAGCACCAATGGCCGCTGGTTGGCTACAACGAAATGCTGGCAGCGGACTTCGCTGATGCAGCCACCCAGAAAATCATCGTTCTGCCGGAAGGCGCCTTGGTCACCCGCGCATTCGTGCTGGTGACCACAGCCTACAACTCCGGCACCACTGCCACCCTGTCCGTGGGTGACGGCGCTGATGCAGACCGTTACGGCTCAGCCATCGACCTGGCCACCGTAGGTATCAAGGAACTGACGCCATCGGGCTTCATCACCACCGCCGCTGGCGCCGTGACGGCCACCTTCGCACAAACCGGCACCGCCGCTACTGCCGGTGCTGCGCGGGTTTACGTCGAGTACGTCGTTGAACGCAAATCGGACGAAGTGTCCGAGTAATCCAAGCGCCCCGGTTCGCCGGGGCTGTTTGAACATGAGAAGGGGCAATTACCATGTCTGAACCACTACGCATCCTCCCGCCGAAAGGCCAAGAATCTTTCCCAGTTTTTCTGGCTTCGGGTCACAGCGTGCGGGTACACCGCATCGATCCGACCGATGCAAGGCCTGGCAGCATCATCCCGAGCAAATTCCACAAGAGCGCCCTCAAAGAAGGCTGCATCTACGTGGGCACCGAATACGAAGGCGAAGAAGAGGGCGACGACGCCGGTAATCTCACGCTGATCGTGGCCGGCATCGAAGCCATCATTGAGCGCGACGCCGCTGAGGACATGGACAACACCGGTCGACCAACCCTCAAGGCCATCAAGGTCCAGGTTGGGTTCAACGTCACCCGTGCGCAGCTCAACGCCGCTTGGGACAGCTTCCAAGAGTCGCTGGCATAACCCATGGCCTACGAAACCGTTGGCGACCTCATCAAGGCCTTCCGTGACGACGAGCGCGACACGGTGCAACCGTATTTCTGGACTGACGGCCAGTTGGTGCGCTGGGCCAATGAGGCGCTGACGGAGTTCGCTGAGCGCACTGAGTCCTTCTACGACACAGAAAGCTCGGTCACCCAGATTGATTACGCGGCCGGGCAGGCTGAATTTCCTCTCGACCCGTGCATCCTGGACGTTGTGGAGGCCTGGGTTGACGGCCACCGCCGCACTCACCTGGTGCGCGGGCCATTCCGGCACGATTGGTTCTGCCGCAGCTTCGGTACCCAGTTGCACTTCGATCAGGTCGGCACTTTGCGGCTTCATCCCGCTCCCGCCTTACCGGGCACCCTGAAACTGCAGGTGATCCGACGGCCGTTGCGTGAACTGGACAAGTGCGACCGTATCCCGGACATCCTGCCGACGGATCGCCGCCACCTGTTGAGCTGGATGGCCTACAAGGCCTACCGCGTCAACGAGGGCGATACCTACAACCGCGGCAGCTCCGATGAGCACCTTCAGCGATTTGAGGATGTCTGCCAGGCTGCCAGGGAGCGCGGGATCCTGCGTCGCGGGGACTGCTCCAAGCCGATCAGGAGTCATTGGTAATGGCTCAACCTACCCCAATCAACCGCGGCCCTTGGCCGAACGGCATCGACAACCGCTCCAACTGGCGGGCGGTGCCTGGCGGTTCGCTGCGTGATTCGGTGAACGTCGACCCATTGCCCACTGGCCACCTCAATCTTCGAAGCGGGTACGAACTGGCCGTGGAAGGCACCGCGCTACGGGGCGCATTGGCGGTGGGGCGCTTCATCCTGCTGGCCGACGGCACCAGTTTGCGAGCATTTAACGTGGACACCAACACCACGACCACGCTGGCAACCATTGCCGGTGCCGGCCGGTTCGTCGGTGATCTGTTCAACGACGAGCTGTTTTTTTGCACTGAGAACCAGACGCTGCGGTTCAAGGACGGCGTATTGCGGGACTGGGGCGTCACGACCGTGTCGAATCAGCCCGTACCTACCATCGGGACTGGCGGCCTGTTGGCCGGCGAATATCAGTGCGCAGTCACCTTCGTGGATGCCTATGGTGACGAGGGCGGCACAGTGAATCCGCTGGTCATCACAGTGACCGACGGCGCTTCGCTGGATTTCACGCTTCCCACACCGCCATCCGGCGGGGCAGTGCGCCTTTATGTCGGTCCGCCCCAAGCATCGACACTGTTCCTGCAGTACGAAGGCTCGGGCACGTTCAGTTGCTCGACTGTCGCCCAGGACACCGCCAGGCTGGAAACCGATCTGATGCGCTCGCCAGTTGTCGCTGACTTCGTGGCGCGCCTTAACGGCGTGATTGCCCAGGCGGAAGGAAAGGTGCTGTGGCTTTCTGCACCACTGCGACCTCACTTGAGAGAAGCGGGCCGCCGGTTCTTCCAATTCGCCGCCGACATCGATGGCGTGGTCGCGGCCGAAAACGGCCTGTTCGTTTTGGCCGATCAAACCTATTTCATCAGTGGCGTGGAAACCGACGATCCGAGCCAGGTGACTGTTTTCCCCCATGGCGGTGTACGCGGCTCGATGGTTGAGACCCCCGACAATCATGCCGCCTGGATGACCCCATATGGACTGGCCAAGACAACCGGCCAGCGCCTGGCCCCAGGTAGCGGCACCGGGATGGCCGCACTCATCAGCGCTGCGCGATTCCTCCCTGAGCCTGCCACAAGCGGCGCATCGGGCGTCCTCGAGCTAAACGGCAACCAGTTGGTCGTCAGCACCATGCATCGCGCCGAGGGCGATAACCCGCTGCGCACCAGTGACTATTACGAAGCGGAGATTGTGACCCCATGACCACCAAAGAGACCGCGGGCAAATGCAAGCTGGGGTTCGTCTACACGGCCAGCATCGAACTGCCCGACGGCACCATCATTGACCTCGGCGAGCATGAAAACCTCATCCCGCAGGCTGGCATTGACCAACTGGCGGGACTGATCACGGGTGACGCGTCTGCAATCAGCTCCTGGTACGTCGGCTTGTTCGCTGGTAACTACGTGCCCACCAGCGCGACAACGTCGGCAGATCTGCCCACCAATGCCGGGGAGTCGACCGCGTACAGTGAGACCACCCGGCAGGCCTGGACCAAGGCTTACGACGGCGTGAGCTTGATCACCAGTTCGGCTAACCGAGCATCGTTCACGTTCACCGCCGACACCACGCTCTACGGTGGCTTCCTGGTGTCGAACTCCACCAAAGGCGGTGCCAATGGCGTGCTGTTGTCCATTGCACGCTTCGCCACGCCTTACACCGTGCCTTCCGGCTCCTTATTCAAGCTGGGTGTTGCCATTAGCCTGGCTGCATAACGTCGGGACAGACGCATGACGAATAAACTGGTCAAGCAGTCTTCTGCCGCAACCGCTTGGACTGGGGGGGCTGAGAGCGTTACATCGCTATCAGGGGACTTCCAGGCTCAATTCACACTGGTGTCTGGTAGTGCCGGACTGATTGTCGGCTTAGCAGCCGCCGGCGTGGCGCCTGCTTTCGCTGCGGCTGAGCATGGGATCTTGGCCCAGGCCGGCCAGTACCTTCAGGTCATCGAGTCCGGTGCGGTCGTTGCTACCTCGGATGTGATATTTGACGCCGACACCGTAGCCGTAATCCAGCGTGTTGGCACATCGGTGGGCTACATCATTGGCGACTGGGTCTACAGCAGCACTACCGTCTCCAGTGGGGCAAAAGACCTGCTAGCCGTCCTCTATGCTCCGGGCGATGCAATCGACTCACCTAGTTTTTCAGCCTATACGCCGGACCTCAGTACGGCGCAAGTCACAAGCAAGCTGACTACGGCAGACAGTTACCTTACGGACGCAGTGGTCTACGGCCTGCTGACCAACGTGCTCACGGTGTCGTCTGCCGTGGACGGTGGAATAGAGGTGACGGGAGCATACACCGAATACCTGGCAGTACTGGACAGCTACGGTACGGCAGCAGAATTTCAGGCCTTACTCGCCAGCGCCTTGACCTTGCGAGACTCGGCCTCTATTAGCGCCCAAGGATTGCTGCAGTACGCCACCAACATAGCCAGCGGGGCGGTAGGACGGTACCAAGGCTTCGACTTCAGCGGATTTTGCCGGGTTGGCATGTTCACCTACGGATTCCGAAGTGACGGGCTTTACCTGCTGCGCCTCGGCGACGACAACGGCGCACCGATTTCCGCAATGGTTGATATGGCTGCCGAAGCACTCGCCGCCACGATGCAGTCGCGCCTGGAGATGCTGTATTTCGGCCTGGACACTGACGGCGAGGTGCTGGTGCGGATGGTCTCCGACGATGACCGCGAGCAATTTTACCGCGCGCAGCCTGTACAGCCAGCCGTGTGGCGCGCCAAGCCGGCACTCGGCGTGAACTCCCGTCACTGGCGCATGCGCCTTGAAATCACCGATGCCACTGCCGCTCAGCTCGAAAACGTCGAGTGGCTTGCCATCCCCACCGGCCGCCGGGCGAACAGATAAGGAATCAACATGGCAGGCGAATACAGCAGTACTACGACCCAGCTTTTCCAGAACGCCAGCCTTGCCACCAGCAACGCGAGCTCCGCCTTGGCCAGCATGGGCTCCACGGTTAAACCCACGTTGCTGAACCCAACTTTTAGCTACAGCGTCGCGGCAAAAAATTTCGGTGATGGGCCGGTCTTCAGCGATCTGTTCGATGGTGCCGACAGCACGGATTCGGACATAGCAGCACTCAACGAACAGGTAGACGAATGGCTGGCAAAACGATTCCCAGCCATCAATGCGGGATTTGCGAATGTGCCAGAGGATTACCTGGTCAATGTTATCGCCGGGACTAAACCGCTTGGAATCGACAGGACGGTGTTTGATTTGGTGTGGTCGCAGAACCGCGATCGGGCGTACCAAACGGTTAGGAGCGAGCGTGCGAACCTCGAGGCGACGTTTTCTAGTCGTGGCTTCAGTATCCCTCCCGGCGCGCTGATAGATCAGCTAGCAGCATCTGAGCGAAAGGCGACTGACGCAACCTTGGATGTGCTCCGCGAGCAAGCCATCAAGGAAGCCGACATCAAAGTTCAGATACTCCAGCAGGCGGTGGAAATTGCTGCCCAGCTCAAGCAAGGAATTCTGAATCTTAGCGCCGAGTATTTTAAGGCCTTCTACAGCGTCTACACGCTCAGCAACGAGACAGCGCGGATCAAGGCTGAGGCCTACCAATCTTACTACCAGGCCCTGTCGACCTTCTACAACGTAGAAGTCAACTGGGAGAGTTTGCGCCTGCAGGCTGCGAAGGAAAGCGCTGAAGTAGGGGTCGATACTGACCGCAATCGCATCGGGCTGTACTCTGCCAGCGGACAGGTCAACTCCGCTCTAGCCGAGGCTGTTAAGGGCTTCGCTAACTTGGCAGGTATGGCCAACAACGCAGCAGGTTCGCTTGTTGCCCACATTGAAAACGCGACGAGCACTTAATGGCAACCGACGATCAGGATGAATACGGCTTCGTGCCGATTTCTTTCAAGCCAGCGTGTCGGCTGGGAAGCCAGGTCATGCCGTCCGCCAAGAGTCTGGCGAACAACATGGGCTTAATGGGCCAGCAATCTGCGAGTCGAATCCGAAATGGATTCCTAATTCGGGCGGTGCGCCTGCCGCAAGTCACCAACGTACATATCATCGATCCGCCGGCCATGCTGATGTTCGCCGGTTGGTGCGCCTACGCTACCACCTCGGCGCCCTACACCATCAACAATGGATTGGCGCCGGTAGGGAACCGGGACGACTTCACCCCACCCGGGTACACCGGAGAAGTTCGGTCAGTGTACGACTACAAATGGCTACAGCTAGGCGCGCCCGGAGACCCGCCGGACACCGACCGAAGCGAGCCATACCTGTACTACAACCACATGCAGCCGGTGCTGTCCGGTGGCTACGTGGTGCTTGGCTACATGCGCATACCCAACAACTTCCAGACGCAGTATATCAACGACACGCCCATGAACCATTTCACCGACGCCAACACCGTGCGGGTGGGGTGCGCCTACCGCTACCCGCAGCTGGCGATTGGCAACCCTACCGATAGCGCGCACGGGAGCCAGTACACGTCATTGAACTCGTTCTGGGTCAGCGAGGGGGAGCTGCCGACGGGTTGGAAGCTCCTGCCCAGACGGTACTCCGATGCTGCTGACAGCCGCGGCGTTATCCAGACGGCGGCGGATTGGGCGGCCTGGACCCCCGGCGCGAACGTTATCCAGGCTACTGGCGAAAGCGGCGACACCACCGACCAGTTCCTGATGGCCGTTCAAGTGGTTAACCAGATCGAGGATACCTGGACCAACAGCGCGGGATACGCCGTGTTCGACCAGCAGGGGCAGCACGCCCTGGCACTGATGCGTGGCACGCTGGACAGGACATTGGTCAACCCCAACGACCCCCAACAGATCTACGCAACGCTGGCCTCTACCCAGCTGATCCTGGCGACCGACGTTTCCCTGGACGGCATCAAGCCTACGCCCGCAACGGTGTACGCCAGCCAGGCGTGGGCCTGGTACGGTACTGCATCCGGCGTGGACAGCGATGGGGCGCCGGAACGGCCCAGTGTGGCGTACTTCCTGCAGCCACAGGTACAGCGGTGCACTGACGGCTTTGTGACCTTCTGCACCTACTGGGCCCCGTACTATGCCAGCAACCCCACGACCGGCTACGGCACTGCGACGGGCTACGCGCCCACGGGTGTAACGTTGTACTCGGTGCTTACCGTTATGCCCAGCGGTGACTGTATCGCACTCAAGGGCGACGCCTGGACGCCTCAGATCGGAACCTTCAGCTACCCCGAGTACCAGATTCCGCTGCCTGACATCCCCGACACCGACTCGGCGTACTCCGTTGTCCCGTGGATAGTGGGCAGCGAGAGCATCGAGCGCACCAGCAGCGCTGGCGAAGTAACCCGCACGGCCTACGCTCTGGTATGGGAGGAACACCGTGACCGCCTGAACGCCACGATCATACCTGGTGAAGTGTCCGTCCCGGGCAAGACGTTCCAGGTCTCCTACACCAAGGGCGGGGACTGGGTGCTCTACTCTGTCGAGAGCGGCACGACTCCGACCCGCACTGTGCTGACAACTGCAGACAACGTGGCCCCCGTATTCTCGCTGCTGATGACCGACGACAACTGGATGCCCGGGGCGCCGCTGACCTTGTTGGTTAATACCCGACCGACGATCCGTGGGTCGCACCTGCACATGACATACGCCTCGTGCTACCACATGGGCGAAAACCTGCTGGTCACGGCAGGCCTGGACGCCGATCTTTGCATCAACACGGGGATATGGGTCACGGGGAGCGACCCTGCAGACATCGCCCGATCAGACGAGCACAACATCTATTGCGTGGTGGTAGACACGGTAACGGGGGTGGTCACCAAGCGCGGCGTCATCACCACGCGCATGCAGACCAACTACAACTTCCACGTGACCGTCGCGCAGCCAGAGGTCGTAGCGACCGACACCGCTGCGGCGAAGCCGGCCGCCCTGCTGGCTACCCAGTTCTCCTCGGAGACTTCAAACAACGGTCTTGAGAATAGCGTGGAAGGGGTGACTCAGGTGTTCCTCTCTGTTGATGGCGGGTACACCTGGACGGTCTACGTTAATGACATGGCCGCCCCCAACGGCGCGTTCCTAATCGGGAACCAGTTGTGGAATAACGATGTGACCAGCCGATACGATGAGGGCTTAGCGGGATGAAGAATTACCTATGCGCACTGGCCACCGGAGCCAGTGCCCAAAAGCTGCTGCTGATCGACATCCAGAATCAGCGCTTGGCGGCCAGCGTGGACCTGACGCTGACGGCATTCCAAGATGCCGTCACGCCGCTGATGGCTAACATGCTGGGGATCTATCCATCGCCGACCCAGCTTGAGGCGCCTACGTACCAGCAGGTCGGCCTGACGGCTGACTATAACCCGATATATTTGAGCTGTTTGCTGCTTACGGCAAGCGGTGCCACAACAACCACAATGGGCATCACACTGTATGAGCTGACGCCCAACGGGTACACGGCGCTGGTGACGTACACGAAGACGTTCACGACGCCTACCGCCGTGGCCAATCAGGCGATGTTTTTGGGTACCGACGGCAAAATCGCCTATGTGTCGTTTCCCAGCGACGATGGCACTACGCACCGGATCCTGGCCGTGGGTGTGGATGGAACAACCACCGAGCAGACCAGCCCGCTTACGACGCTGCCTGTCGTCGTGGCCGGTATGCTCGGCGACGCCACACGCAGTTACCTGGCGTTCGGTACAGTAAACGGCACCACCACGGGCGCTGAGCTATGGACCCTCAGCGGCACGACGTGGGCGCGCACGCAGCACAGCCTCACCGCATGGGACAGCAATTCTGTCTATCCGCAGTCGGTACCTTTGGCTATGGCAGCAGCGGCCGGCATTACCCCAGCGTGGTTTAACGGTCGTGTGCAGCCGGGCACGGTGGGAAGCTCAACAGGTAGTCAGCAGCCTCAGTGCTACGACAGCAATGGGGCCTATAAGCAAAAAAACGACAATATTCAGGACGCCAACACCAGCGCAATCCTCTACGATCTGTCATCCGTCATCGCTACCGCCATAAGCGATGCAGGCGCCCTAGATTCCATGTATCAGGGGTTCGCCTATCTCGCCGAGATCGCTACCGCGTTTTGGGAGAACCTGGTGGAATGCGAGGAGATTGTCGCCTAATCGCGCGCCATTGCGGGGGCAATCCAGTCACATAGGCTGAAGGCCACAGTGATTTGCGGGAGCCTCCTCAAAATGGCAATTGGCGATATCGACGGCGACCTGCCGGCTACTTACAAGACCCGGCAGACGTCGTTCGATCAAACGAATCTGCCGGCCCAGTACCAAACAAATGGCCCCGTGGCTCGAGCAAGCCAGCAGCTTGCCGGGCAACCTGCTTCTCTGAGCCAGGTTGGTGCCGCTCCGCAACCGGCATCAGCTTCGACTGCGGCCGCGCCAGTTTCGCCTGCTCCTGCATCGTTGAGCCAGGTGGGCGCATCTGCGCAGACGCCTCCCAGTACGCTCACGCAACCAAACTTGACTCAACCGGCCACGCCATCGTTTCCCGGGCAGCCTCAGCAACCTGGGCAGTCGCCATCCTTGTTTGATGCGCAATCCAACGCTGCGGCCCTTGCTCAGCCATTGGTCAGCCTGCCACCGTCTCCATCAAACTATACGGCTCCGACAACCCCGGCTACACCGGCAACCCAACCAGCCTCGCAAGCCAGCGCCGCGCCGACCCTTAACGGGTACCAGCCAACCGGAATCGGGGCGGATCGCCAGGGTGGCCAGATCGTGGGGCGTGTGGGCGCTGATGGCGTGCCAGAGTTCACCAACAGCCAGAGCGCCCAACAACAAGCTGCCGGCCAGCCAACACTGAATGGCTTTGGCTCGGGCGGTAATTTCAGCGTCGGCGCGCCAGGTGATGCCGCCAGGGCCATGGCCGGCTATCAGCAACTGCATGACATGCGACAGCAGTGGGCGAACGAAGATCGCCTAAACACTGCGCTGGCAGAAAATGCGCGCAACAACAGCTTCAACGTGATTCACGACAGCAGCCGGCCGCTTTCGCTGCAGGATCGCCAGACCGACGCATCTCTGGATCAAATGCGCGCGAACAGCCTTCAGAATGTCCAGATGGCTCAGGGTGTTTATGACGACTCTGTGCAGCGCCAGGGGGCTCAGCAACAACAGCGCCAGGCGAGCCGATTGGAAAACCTGCAAGCAGCAGCGCTTGCGCCTGGCGCGTCTGCAGCTGATCGGGCGGCGTACCAGCAGGCTGTCGATCCGACCGGAGAGAAAGCCCTGTCTCGGCAGCTGACCCAGGCCAAAATTGATCAAACGAATGCCGAAGCGAACAAAACACGGGCGGATGCCAGTGGCACGTCGCCAGCGGCGCAGCTTACCCAGATGAAGCTCGACACCGCCAAGCAGCAGCAAGCACAGGCCGCACAGGATCGGCAGAAAGCTCAAGCAGGGCAGGTTGCCACGATCGATCAGGCGCTTGGGTCAGTGGACTCACTGCTGGGAACGAAGGTTGATCCAAACAACCCCAACGGGCCTCGTCTTGATGAGGATCCAGGGCTTTCTTCTGCGGTTGGGCTTCAATCGTTGATTCCTACAAGGCCCGGATCAAAGTCAGCTGACTTTGAGTCTCGTCTCGACACGCTCAAGGCGCAGACTTTCCTTCCCCAGGTGGCGCTCTTGAAAGGGCAGGGCGCCCTTTCTGATGCGGAGGGCAAAAAGCTGTCGGATTCGGTTGGTGCTCTGTCGACAAAAATGAGCCCAGAGGCCTTCAGAAAGTCCCTTTTAGATATCCGGTCTTCTTTCGCGGCAGCTCGGGCGCGCGCTGCTGCCAACGGTGCCGCTCCAGCGGCTGGTGCGACACAAGCAAGCTCCGGTCCAGCGCAGGTTTCATCTGAGGCCGCCTATGCAGCGCTCCCACCTGGCGCGGAATACCTTGATCCTCAGGGCAATCACCGGAGAAAACCATAATGGCATCCTGGGATAACGACCCGATCATCAACCCCGCACCTGTATCTCCTGAGCAGGATCAGAACCAAGCGACCGCGCCACTGCCGCCTGTGGCCTATGCACAGCCTATTGGTGGCATTGCTGCGCAGCCGATTAATTCCTCGCCGCAGGCCTCGGTGCAGGCGCCTCCGGCAGCCAATCCTTGGGATAGCGACCCAATTATCACGCCGGCACCGGTCGCTAAGCAGCCATCGGCTGGGGTGCCGGCCGCAGCCCCGAGTCAATCTGCCGCGGTGAAGGAGTCGCCTGGCCTCCTGAGCCGCATAGGTAACTTCTTTACGGGGGCGGACAGACAGACGCGTGCCACCAATGAGCTTCCAGAGCTTCAGAATTCTGGGATTCTTGCCGGGGCAGGGGTTTCTCCAGAGAAAGCAGCACAGATCAGCGCCACGCTGCTGACCACCTACGACCCAGCAGAAGCAGCCAAAATTCTGCAGGCCGCTTCGCCTGATATTGGGGTTGAGACGGACGAGAAGGGCAACTACATCGTCGCCAATAACAAAACTGGCGCCCGAGCTGTTGTTAACAAGCCCGGCGCCTCCGGCATCGATGCTTTGCAGGCAGCCGGCACCGCAGCGCTGTTCACTCCTGCGGGGAGAGCTGCTGGCCTGGTTGGGGGAGGCTTGCTGAAAGGCGCAGCTGCCGCAGCTGGCGCTTCCGCCGCGACTGAAGCTGGCGCACAGCTTGCTCAGGCGGCCGCAGGTGGCGACTTCGACCCAGCGGATGTTGCTTTGGCCGGTGTGGCTGGCGCTGGAGGCGAGGCAGTTGCTCGTGGCATTGGTGCGCTTGGGGATGCCGCTCGCAGCGCCATTGCTGGGCGGCAGACCCAGGCCTCGCAGCTTCGCTCGGACTTTGATGCGGCACTTGCAGGTGGTGAAGCCCCGGATGCGGCCGCGCAGCGTCTTCTGTCGCAATTCCCGGATGCTCCACCGCTTCCCGTGCCAACTGCAGATACCGCAGCTAATGCTGTGGTTGACGCCTCGCAGGCTGGTAAGCGGCGGCAACTGCCCACGATAGATCAGTTGTCGGCCGAGGCCGCGCCAGATCCGAATATTTTGGCAGCTGCGCAGCGCCTGGGTATTGATGATCAGCTCATCCCCTCGCAGTACTCCTCCAGCCAGCCTTACAGGGAAATTGAGCAGGGTCTGGCCTCAATACCTGGTAGTCAGCTGAACGCACAGCAGAGGCAGGCGTATACCTCGCTGGCTCAAAAAGCAGACGACCTGATCACCCAGTACGGCGGCACTCTTGATAAGGGGGCGCTATCTGACGAATTCAAGGGCGTAGCTCGCACTACTTTAGATGATCTGGGGAGTTCCTCGGAGGCGCTGCATGGCCAGGTAGCCCGGACCATTCCTCGCGATACAGCAGCCAGCACAGATAACTCACTCGCGTACCTAAACAACCAGCTGAGCGGAATAAACGGCGACACTTCCATGCTTGATCCTGCGCTGAGACGTGCGCACAAAATACTTACTGCCGACCCTGACAGCGGAAAGCCGCTTGTTCCTGTGGCTGGACTGAAGCTCCCCGACCGATATGCGGCGCCGGCACGAAACCTATCCGCTGAGGCAGACCAGGTTATTACTGATCTTGGCGGCAGCTACGACAAAGCTGCGTTTTCCGACCAGTACAAGCGCCAAGCGCTTGGGGCAGTCAAAGACCTCGAGGATCAATCGAACGGCCTCTATGATCAGGTCAACAAGGCTATTCCGGGAACATCCCAAGTACCGGCATCAAAAACGATTGCCTACATCCAGGGGCGACAAGCTCAACTCGGCGAGTCTCAGCTTTTAAATAGAGATCAACGTCGGGCCTTGAGCATATTGGCCCCGAAAACAATAACAGTGCCAAAGGGCTCGCTTTTCCCAGGGCAGGTAGAAAACCGGGTAATCAACCCGAACTACGCAGCCCTTGATCTTCTGCGAAAGCAAATCGGGCAAGGTTACAAAAAAAGCGGACCGTTTGCCGATATGGACAGCCGTGACTTGGACGCTCTGTATGGCTCCCTGAGCAAGGATCAGGAGGCTTATCTGGGATCCGTAAGCCCTGATGTTCTCCAAAGTTACAACACGGCGAAGTCTTTGGTTGCGCAAAGAAAAGGTCTTGAGGAGGGAGTTACGGCGGCAATCGGCAAGGATCAGACCGGCGCGATTGCGAACACTGTTAGCTCGGCGGTGAGAAAGCTGGCTGATGGTGATTTTCAAGCCTATGACCAGGTTTTGAGCCGCATACCTCCCCAGATGCAACAGCAAGCCGTCTCGACAGCCCTTGGCGATGTGTTGAGCGGCGGAAAAGGGAATGGGCTCAATGTTCCGGCATTCACTGGTTGGTTCGACAAGATCAACTCCAACCCAGAGGCGATGGCACGTATTGCCCAGGTGATACCCCAGGACGCCATGGACCGGCTTTCCGTGCTGGCCACCAGCGGAAAAACCCTCCAAGGCCTTGCATCTGGAGATGTGGTCGATCCGTTTGTACGCGCGCCAAGTTATGGCACGCTGGACAAGCTGCGGTCGGAGCTCGCTGCAAAATTGAGATCGGGAAATCTGCCGGAGGATCAGCAAAGCGCTTTGCAGGGACTACACAGTGCCCTGCTCACTGATCAAGGGAAAATTGCTGCAAATCATGGACTGCAGGGGACATTCTTGTCTGCGGTCCAGGCAGACGAGAAGCGCGCGCTGATGAGTCGCAGCTTTTCGGATCTGATCGGTAAGGATCTTGATGGAGCGATCACGGCGAAGCTGGGACCCGCAGTAAGGCAGCTTGCGACCGGGGATTTTAAGGGGTTCGACAGTGCTATACAGAAAATTCCCGATGCTCAGCGGCAGCGGGCCGTACTGACCTCGCTGAATGATGCGTTCACATCTGGCAGTCGAGCCGAAAAACAATTGAGCGCGCCAGGCTTTGTGGATTGGTATGCCAGCCTGGGGCGGAATCAGGCAGCCAAAGACCGCCTGTTGAAGTACTTGCCGGCGGATGCCGCTACACGCCTGGATGATATTTACACAGTTGCGAAAGGGATGCGTGACGCTTCGAAAGAGCGCATCACCACTGGGCGGATCAACGCGCTGCTCGATAACTTCGCCAACGATGGTGGGATGTTGGGCAAGTTGTGGGACGTGGGGAAGAAAGCAGCCGCAGCGGAAGGGGTGACGAGTAGCCTGGGCATTCCTGGCACTGGTACGGTCGGTGTACTGGTGTCGACCTTGAACAAGCAGAAGACGCCCATCGCAGAGGCGGCCGGCAATCTGCTGTCGAGCCAGCGATTCCGGGACGCCCTCAACACCTATGCTCGCTCAGGCGGCAACGCCAATGCGGCGGTCTCGGCGCAGGAGAAGCGTCTAATGCGAACATTCGCCTACAAGAGATGGGCTGCCGCTCTGGGGGATACAGCAAAGTCTCGCGTTGCCACTGTCGGCCCGCTCAACTATCTCACCGAAAAGTCGGCGAGCGATTGAATTGTGTTCTCGTTATACTGGGATCCACTAGCCAGGGACCCGGAGGGCGGCATGCAGCACGTAAAAATCAGATTCGCCCGAAAGACTGGGTTTCGCCGGCTCTGGATTGTTGCATCAATCATCTGGGTGATTGCCAGCAGCCTGTTCCTCTGGGGCCTGAATCAGTCGGCTTCAATGATTGCCACTATCGTTGCCGTTCCGCCTGTCGCGGTTTACGCCCTAGCCGCAGCCCTCGTTTGGGTGATTGAGGGATTTGCCCGGGCCGAGCGGTGATCCCGCAGCCATAATTACGATTTTTTATCCCAGCCGACAACAAATCCATTTTCGAGCGTAACCCGCAGGCGATAGCGATTAGTGCCTTGGCTATCGTATTTCCATATCTCCCGTGATACTTGCTTAAGGTATTTTTGGTCGATCGCCGCCGGTTCACCCACTGAGTCGAATAGCTGAGCAGCGGTCATCCCCTCCCAAATCAAGCTTTTCATGATGTTTTTTACGACGGTATCGTCGTTGTACTTCTCAAGCAGGTAAGAAAGACGCAGGGCGGTTTCTTCGTTCTTTTTTTGAAGAAGAATCTCAGCCTTTGTGGGGCGCATTCGGCACTCTTGGCGCTCAGCTACCGTGAGTACTCGTCGAGATCCAGAGGACATTTGCGAAACGACGCAGTCATCCTCAAGTGCTTCAATTAAAGCAGCTGTTCTGTTGTATCCAATTTTCAGATGGCGTTGTAGTGCTGTCAGGCTGCAACTACCTGAGGAGACAACGAACTCTGCCGCCAATCGATATAGCTCATCTTCGTTCGCCGATAACTCAGGTAGTTGAAGTGGCGGCAACTCTTCCAGTCCCAATAGCTTTTTCCACCAAGACATCTGGACCTCCTTGTTAAAGGCGTGGCAACCGCCTCTCTGGTATACATTCCGATGTTCGGCCTATGCGTTTGGCATGAGTTTATGCGGTCGGCGCTCCAATGACGAGCTTCTAACGCGGGTTGCAGACCAGATCCAGTCACATACGCTCGCCGGAAATCGCAGGAGATTTCCATGGGCGCGCCCGTCATCGACATCACCATCACCAAGGGCAAGACCTTTGAGTTCGCGTATCGCTACGCCGATGAGGCCTTGGTGTACAAGGCGATTTCGGCAATGCCCAGCGCAACACCGGTCCGCCTCACTGTGGTGGGGCACGGCATCCCTGATGGCTGGCCCCTACGCATTGAGGGCGTCAAGCAGCCATTCGAGCTGAACTCTGACCCGGACGACTGCGCCGGCTTCCAGATTGCCACGGTGATCGACTCCAACACCATCGAGCTCAACCGCCTCAGTGCCGATGGTTGGCGAGCCTACACCTCTGGCGGATTCGTCGTTTTCAATGCGCCATACGACCTGGCAGGCCATTCGGCTCGCATGCAGGTTCGCGACCGCATCGGCGGGACTGTGTTGCTGACCTTGGACTCCGATAGCACCGCAGATCGTGACGGGACACTCACCCTGGATGCCGATCTGTCCGCCATCGTCGCCAAGCTCGACCCGGCCGTTACCTCAGAAATCGACTGGAAGACCGTTGTATATGACCTGGAACTGAAGACGGCTGCCGGCGACATCTATCCTGTCACTGGCGTCAGCGCCGTGCGCGTCACCCCCGAGGTGACCCAGTGAATTCCGCCTTTGTAATCCGTGGAGCAGGGCAGGGCCAGTGCCGCCAAGGCGGCCCCTTCACAATCATGGCTGGCCAGCGTGGCGCCCAAGGCGTGCCCGGCGAGTCTACCCCCACGGTGACCCGCCAGGCCGCTGCGGACACGAGCGCTCTGCGACTTGTTTACGAAAGCCAGGCGCTGGCATACCTCGTCGATCCAGCCGCTGAAACCATCTTCCAGGTCGTCGGTATTTCGCTTAACGGAGCGGCCTTGGGCGCTGACCTGGCCATCCAGACGGAAGGTTTCATCGACGACTCTGGCTGTTCTTGGACGGAAGGCCTGGTCTTTGCCGGTCCTAACGGCACCCTCACACAAACACCGCCCACCTCAGGCTATGAGCTTGTCGTCGGCACCGCTTCAAGCCCAACCCGCCTCAACATCCACCTCGAAGAGCCAGTCCTGCTGGCGTAGGAGATTCAAATGGTAGACAAAGTCCTCCAGCGGGTAGCTGGCAAGACTCAGCAGTACACTCCCGTGATCACCTCGGCGGGAGCAGCTTCGGCCGGGAAGATCCCGGCCCTGGGTTCGGACGGCAAGCTGGACAGCTCGATGTACAACTCGGGTAGCGGTACCACCACCCAGTCGATCGTGGCCAGCGAGGCGCTGTCGGCCGGTGCGTTCGTGAACAAGTACTCGAACGGTGGGACGATCAACGTCCGCCTGGCGGACAACAGCAACTCTCGCCCTGCCCATGGGTTCGTGCTGACCGCCGTTGCCTCGGCAGCCAACGCCACGGTGTACCCGCTGGACGGGATCAACACCGCGCTGACCGGCCTGACCCCAGGGACCGATTACTACCTGGGCACCGCGGGCGGCGTCGTGACTGCGCTCGACGCCACCGCCGCGACCGCCGGCACCCTCGACCAGAAACTGGGCGTGGCGTACAGCGCGACTGAGCTGGATACTGAAGACTACGACTACGTGGTGCTGTAATGGCGAACCGTCTCCCGCTGGTCCGCGACACGGGCAAATCCCGGCAGATGGCCTCGGGGGATGCATTGCTGCTGCCAGGCGCGCTATACGGCCCGGCACCGGTAGCCGTTGCTAGTGAGGCATTCCCATCGCTGTACGCAGCGAACAGCAACACCGTGACGGTCACTGGGACAACGACGATCACTGGTTTCTACCTAGGCGCCGGAAGCGTTCCAGCGGGTACTGAGTGGACAGTGACGTTTTCCGGAAGCCTGACGCTAACCCACAACGACGCAAACGGTTACCACATTCTGTGCCTTTCTGGTGCTGATGTAGTAACCCAACCGGGTGACGTAGCAGTATTTCAAAAAACTGGTTCTAGCAACGAAGCCAAAATGGTCTCATACAGTCGGTACGACGGCACAGCGCTGGTAGCTGGGTCTGTATCTGGCGTTCTGAAATTGGACGGCAGCACCACCATGACCGGCGCCGTAAACGAGGCGCCGACGGTCTCCATGACAGCTGCTGCGACGACCGACATTGGGGCGGCAGCGGGCAACACTATTTCTCTGGGCGGCGTCGCGACCATCACCAGACTCGGCACACCCGCGTCTGCAGGTTTGCGCCGGACGTTGCTGCTGACGGCCCAGACCTTGGTCCACGACGCCACCTACCTAGTGCTCCCAGGCTCAGCCAACATAACGGCGCAGAGCGGCGACAGTGCCGACTTCGTTTCGACGGCGGCCGGCGGCTGGAAGTGCACACGGTACACCCGCAACGACGGTACGCCCTTGGTACCTTACTGGCCCGGCGGGACTGTAACTACAGCGATCAACGACGCGGCCGAAGTGAGCATTGCGTCTGCGGCAACTTGCGCCGTTGGTGCTGCTGCTTCGAGCAACGTGGTGATCGGTGGCAATGCCGCCATCAGCGCCTTCGACACCATGGGCGTCGGCGGCGCACGCCGTGTTCTGCGGTTCGTCACTGCGCTGACTCTGACACACGACGCGACCAAGCTGATCCTGCCCGGTGGCGCAAACATCACCACGGCAGCCGGCGACTTCGCCGAGTTCGAGTGCATGGACGGAACCAACTGGCGCTGCCTGTGGTACAGCCGCGCGGACGGCACCCCGCTGGTAGGTGGGTCCGACAGCACCAAACTGCCGTTGGCGGGCGGGCGGATGACGGGCCCCATTAACGAGGCCGCGCTGGCTTACGTTACCGGCTCTGGCACCACTATCGACCTAGCCACCTCGACTTCAAACACCGTTCTTGTCAACGGCACCGGGGCGTACGGTAGCCTGGGTTCGGTGGTATCGGGAGCAGTGCGCCGCCTTTACTTCCAGCAATCCTGCACGCTGACCAACAACAGCGCTTTGGTTCTGCCGGGAGGCGCCGACATCGCGGTGGCGTACGGGGATTGTGGCGAGTTCGTTTCTCAGGGCAGCGGGTATTGGGTGTGCTCGAACTACCAACGGGCCAGCGGTGCGCCTGTCGCACCCGCCGCGGACGCCACCAAGCTGCCTCTGGCCGGCGGCAAGATGACCGGCGCCTTGAACTTGGCCACGGCCGTCACTCTGGCCTCAGCCGCAACAGTGGCTATCGGCGCTGCCGCAGCGAACACGATCAACATCAGCGGTACCACCACGATCACTGCGTTCGACACCATCGCCGCCGGTGCGCGCCGGGTCGTTGTTTTTGCAGGCGTCCTGACCCTGACTTACAGCGCCACCGCGCTGATCCTGCCGACGGCCGCCAGTATCACGACGGCCGCGGGCGACACGGCCGAGTTTGAGAGCCTGGGCAGCGGGAACTGGAAATGCTTGTGGTATCAGCGCGCCACCGGCCTTGATCTGACTCTAGGAACAGCGTCGCAATTACTCGCCAGCACCAGTAACGCCACAGCCGGCGTACCCGCGCTGACAGCCGCCGGCGGGCAGGTGACGCTATCATTGACGGGCACCACCGCCCGGGGGAACTTGGCAATGGCGACCCCTGCGGCCGATGGCGCTGGGGTTGTGGCTGGTACCGTAACTGCTTCGGGTGGGCCTAGCACTGCTGGGGCTACAGAGACCAGGGTAGGGTTGTTCTACTTCGCAACAGACGGCTCAACAGCGACAGCTCGTGGCGGGGCGTTCAACGTGAGCCTGAAAGCAGACGGAGCATCGGGGGCTTTTACCCCTAGGCTCTCTATCAATAACGCAGGTGTAGTGACTCCTGGCGCAGACAACTCACAGTCCCTGGGCAGTTCCAGTCTCCGTTGGTCGGTGGTCTACGCTGGCACTGGTACTATCAGCACCTCCGACGCCCGCGACAAAACGGCAGTGGCGGCGCTAACCGACTCCGAATTAGCCGCTGCGAAGGCGCTGTCAGCGGAGATCGGCACGTATAAATTCCTGGCAGCGGTTGCCGCCAAGGGTGACGACGCTCGCCTACACGCCGGCATGACTGTGCAGCGTGCCATGGAAATCATGACTGCCAACGGCTTGGAACCGCTCGACTACGGTTTCATTTGCCACGACACTTGGGAGGCTGTTGACGAAGTGCTGGATGAGGATGGAACAATAATCGTGGCAGCTAAAGAGGCCGGGGATAAGTACTCGTTTCGGCCTGACGAATTGCTGGTGTTCATGGCGCGCGGTTTCGATGCGCGATTGGCTGCGCTCGAAGCCGCGCCCGTTACGTCTTGACCGGAACGCTTAGCCTGTAGACGGCCGAGCAGACTGAATGGCGAGCATGCCTTCCACTTCGTGCAGGCATGCTACGCCCGAGAGGCCGTTCTGATAGAAGCGGTGTCTGCCGGTACCTACACCGCCGATCTGCTGGATGCTCAGGTCAGCGCTACCGTGACAGACGGGTGGCCAGCGCAAACTTGAAAAATGATGCGGACTGGGTGTTCGAATTTAGCTTGGGAATCCACGAGGTGGTTTGCCAGTTTTTGAGAAAAACATATAGTTATGCAAGTCTGCACTATATGGTGCGCTAGCAACACCAAAAAATACAAAGTTTGGTAGCTCGCCATCGAAAACTATGTAGGCAGATCTGGATGGGGTTAATGGACCCTCTTGGCCAAAATAAGAGTAGTCATCATCGAGGATTTTAATGCTGCTCTCTATAGCGGTGAGTTTAGTGAGGCTATGCGCTCCGCCATTAGAAGGACCTTGCCCATATGATAAAAACTTTCCTTCTTTGGTGGCTCCAACTCGCCAGTAACTTAGCTCCCCAAACCTGGGGCGAAACTCTATGGCGTTCCTACCAATTACGCCACAGTAATTTTCATGGACCTTGAAGACGTAAGGTGCTTGCTGGCTCGCTGAGCGAGGAGGAGGCACTTGATTAATGCCTGATTTAATTGCCTCCTTCCAGTTTGGGTCATTAAGACTTACCAATAGTCGGGTTGACAATGATTTTGGGAGGTCCGAAACCGAAACATTATGTAGTAAACCAATTATTGGAAGGTTGGAGCCTTCTTTGCTTAATGCTTCTTGGAGCGCATAGGCTAACTCTTCTTGGCAAGCTTTACTTGCTAAGCTGGCTGGTGTGATTAAATAAGCCCATCCTGAAATTATCGAAGCGTCAATGTGTTTGTCAATCTGGCTCCAGATGTGTTGGCCGGGAACTATTGCTATTTTATCGTATTTTGTGGGGATTCCATGTGCTTCTATTTCTTGGATTAAATAATCGAAGTCATTCTCCGTGTTGTCTGCCCACGCGTAAGTCACCCATAGAGGCTTGTCCATAAAAAGTTCCATTTACTAGCCAAAGGAGGAAGGAATATAGCCTAAGCCTTGAAAAAAATGCGATGTCTCAGAAATTTTTCACGACGAATTGCGCATCGCAATAAATTATTGCGCGCCAACCAACATTGACCGGCCAAAGCAGCTCTCGGATACTGTTTGTATATACAGTATTTCGAGCGCTGGAAATGAACGACCTCATCGACGACGAAGCCTTCTCCTTTGGCTCGCCCACGCCACTGGAGATGTACCAGCACCAGTGCAGGCTGCTGGAGGCTGAATTGAACGAGGGGCGCCGGGAACTGCTCGCGGCCCGGCAGCGAATCGCCAGGCTGGTGGCGATGGCCGATGAGCTGGTGCGCGAGCGGGATTCTCTCCGAGTCGCGCTGCGCCTGCGGGACATTGGCTGATGTACGTGCTTGTGACGCGCCGCAGGCACCTAGGCGTTGGCCTGGATCAGGCGGCCGTGCGTAGCGCGGAGGCGATCAAGGGCGATATCGAGGTCAGGCTGGACAAGGCCCCATGCCTGGGCAGGGAGGCGAACATCGCTCAAATGCGACCGGTCGACCCCATGTGTGCGTCACCCTTGCCGCTGCTGTACGACGCGACCATGACCTGGATGTCGACCAACGGTTTCGTGCTCAGCGGCGTGGAGGAGGTCGACGGCGTGATGTACGCCCAGTCGTGGTGGTGCAGGGAGACGTAATCTCTTTCCGAAACGTTGTTTGGTCGCGAACGGACGTAAGGGGGGGCATGGTGTCGACACGGATGGGGGAATGCTAGAAAAGAAAAAGCCCGGCAGGTGCCGGGCTTTTTCTTCACTGATTAGGCTAAAGATGCCTGCAGTGTAACTTCACCATTTCGAATGACAGCTCTAGCCACCACTCGCTCTGCAGCCACCGGGCGGTCCTCCCGTCGAGAGGAGGATTGAGACATGATCTTTCCGCTTCGCTCGTGATCCTGCGGGGCGGTAGGTGCTCCTGCATGACTTGGAAGGCTGCCGACGTTCATCAGATTGTCATAGATCATGTGCGTACCCTGTGTGGTTGTGAGTGAGCTCAGGCTCATTAAGCATCTTGAAGCCCTCACCGCGGCGCAGCACCCCAATATGGGTTCTACCGCCAACTGTAGGAATGCCACGGCCGAAGCGCTGCATTCCAGATTGTGTATTTACGAGCAGCTCTACGAAATCGATTGCGTACTGCGTAGAGAGGTCTTGGAATTGGACGTCTGTTTGTGCGCCATCCCAAAGCGGTGCCCTAGGCGTGTCCATGAAATCTACCGCCAGACCCTCGGGTATCTGGACCCCGCTTGCTGTCAAAGATTCAACCATCGTCACCAGTGCTTTGTTGCGTGCCTCTTGAACAGACTGCTCAAATTGGCTTTGCACCGAGTTTTTGACGCCGTGATCGACTCCGAGCAAAATTCGTTCCACAAAATCTGCCTGCCCAGCCCAAGTAGCACCGCAGTGGTCGCCGACAGGAAATACATCGGTGACTGCCTCTGCTGGAATATCGATCTTGAAGACTCGACCATAAGCGTCATGTGAGCAGTTGCCCGCTACGATGAACTGTAGTGGGGGGAGCAGATTACGCAAGCTTGGGTCGGTACCTTGGAAATCGACTTCCGTCTCCCAAGCAGAACGTACGTGGGCATAAAATGACTGAGCAACCTGCTCTGTCGACTCAAAAATGGTACCCGCAGTCCCGTTGTGTTCGCAGAACCGCTTACCAATCTCCGCAATCGTCAGACCGCTCAGGGTGGCCTTACCTGCTGTAACGGCCGCTACCGCAAAACCTTGATGTTCAAACAAGGGGAACATTTTGTTCACGCCACCGTAAACGTTGGTAACCACGCTGCGGAGGTCTTCGACCGGGACGAGTCGACGTCCCTCTGAGTCCAAAAGCTCATTTCCATCGGCATCCCTAGCGAAACCTATTCCGTTTCTGAGAGGGAATGCAGCTGTCTCAACGACGCTCGAGAGGCTATCGCAGCCGAGAATGATCACATCTCGCGTCGCTATCGCAATATTAATCGTCACCAATTTCGCTCCTTGCGGTAAGTCGCGGGAGTATGGTTATGGTGGCATTATGGATCAAGGATTTTCTGGCGACTGCCACTACCGTTTGTCTAGCGGGACGATGACGCTCAAGCAAGGATTTCCCCCCTTAGCCGCCCCATTTAGCGCATATGAAGTACACCGTCTAGTCCGCACTTCAGCCCTCCTTGGCGATCTCTTCAAGCGCGTAGCCGATTACTTCAGTAGCCGCATCCAGGCCATCAAGTGCGTCGCGGGCCTTGGCTGCTGCATCGCCGCCGCCATTCTGCTCGGCCCAGATCGCCAGTTCTTCGATAGCAGCCCCAAGCGCCAGGTTGGATTTGACCTGAGCGACCATCAGTTTCTGCAGCATCTCAATTGCGGTCATCGAATTCCCTCCGGTGTAAATCGGAGGGTAGCACTGCTTTTCGTGGAGGTGTTTTTACAGTCGGCAGGACGCCGTAAGGAAATGTTTGAAGCGGGGAAATAGGTGCTGATATGCAGGATCGGCATGAGCCCGTCAATCGCGAGGTGATACCGTTTTTGATACCAATCGGTGCTTTTGGTCGATCGTATTTGATCGCTGATGAGCATTTAGGCCCCGGAAATACTGATCATCAGCGAACACCACCGCCCATTTAGGACTGCATGGTGATGTTAGCTGTGGAGATCAAAGGGCTTACCTATCAATAACTTGGGGCGCAAACGTCGACAGCAGCATCGGGCCGTGAGGTCGAGCTGCGGGGGAGGTGTATGCGGGGGTCAAACCGGATATTGAGGGTATTGTCTCATAGCTGCGCCGCTCGTGCAGCGCCAGATCGCCTGCAAAACGGTCGCCGCCGCCTGGTGGCAGCGACAACCCGCGCAGCCGTCAGACGAACTGCTGAACGCCCGAGGCGCCACGCGGCAGGCGGCAGCGGTTCGGCAGGCCGGTCAGGCGCTCACGCCAGTTGGCCTGGAAGCAGAACCCGGCCTGCGCGGCCGGTGCGGCCTTGGCAACGGCTTGGGCCTGCATCCGCTGTTTGCGGATTTGCGCCAGCGAAGGGGTAGTGTTCTTCTGGGCAGCAGGTGCACCTGCATCGGCCTTGCCCAGGGACTTTAGGCAGGATTTGCAGGAAACGTCCTCAGGGTTCGTGCAGCTGACGACGTTGGGGGTGTTGCGACCGCAAGCGATATCGCTGCCGTTCGATGAGTAGTGTGTAACCAAACCGTTTTCTCCAAGCATTTGAAAATCCGATCAATTTTCTCACACTAAAGGGCCCTCTGCCGAGTCGGGTGTGCTCAACGGCATGATCAGGCCGGCGCCCTCGTTGCGTACATTGCCCACTTCGCGGCCCACGCGGTACCACTGGAAGTCCGTTACCGGACGGCTTTCGTGGCGGGCCATGGCTTCAGCCTGGGCGGCCTCCAGGTGTGGATCGAGCCAGGCGCGGGCAGCGTCGGGGGCCAACACCACCGGGCGGCGATCGTGGATCTCGAGCATGCCCTGGTCGCTGGCGTCGGTGACGATCACGAAGCCGTCGTTGGCCTGCGATACCTGGGCCAAGGCTGCAAAGAACAGCGGCGCGCCAGTGTTTAGCCGTATGAACCAGGGCTGCTTCAGTTTGGGCTGCTGGGCATCCTTGACCCATTCATACCAGCCGTCTGCCGGCACCAGCACGCGCCCTGAGGGCCAGATGCCTTTGAAGAAACGGCTGGTGGCCACGGTTTCCACCCGGGCGTTGATGGGCGCTGGGCGCTTGTCCATGGCCCAGCTGGGGGCCCAGCCCCAGCGGATGGCGTCGATGCGCAGGCCCTGCTCATCCTGGCGCAGCACCGGTACGCGGGTGGTGGGGGCGACGTTGTAGCGCGCTGTCTGCGGCGGCGAACCGGGCAGGGCGCGGGTGATGAAGTCCAGTTCCAGCAGGTACTGATCCATTCGTGCCGCCTGTGAGAAGCGTCCGCACATCGGCAAATCCTCCGTTGGTAGGGAAAGCGTAGCAGGGTAGGAAAGTTCGCAGCTAGAATGCTGTATATAAACACAGTATTTCGAGTATGACCATGCACATGCTGATCACCCCCCGCCGTCGCGAAGGCGCCCCCTTGCCCGGCGATGAAGTGCGTCGCACGCCGCCGTTCAAGGGCGATGTCGAGGTTACCAGCCAGGTGATGGCCTGCCTGGGCCGCCTGGCGCATGTGGCGCGGATTCGGCCGGCCGACCCGCTGGGCCCCGAGGTGTTACCGGCGCTGATGGACGTGAGCCTGTCCTGGATGTCCACCAACGGCTTTGTGCTTAGCGGCATCGAGGACGTGGGCGGCAAGCTCTACGCGCAGTCCTGGTGGTGCCGCGAAGGGTGACGGCGAATGGCTGCAAAAAAGTGCCGAACGGCAGGGAACGAAAGCCGTTGTGGCCGCCCTAAGTTTTTTTGCGCAGCCGTGGGGGCGGATGGAATGGCAATGTTATTGACGGTGGCCGTGGCGTCTGGTGCGGCAGGGGTATTGGCCTGGACGGCGGGGGAAGCACGGCGTTGGCAGGTCCGCCAACGCGATACTCAGCCCATACCGTGTGCGCCTACGGGCCAGGGCGCGCAGATCTGCGGTGAGATGCTGCTGGCCCTGACGCTGATGCTGTTGGCGGTGCATTTCTGCAGTTGAACCGTTAGTCGTCGAGCGCCTTCGCCGCCTCGACACCTTTGGCGGTCAGTTTGACCGGGTACGTCACCGCAGGCAGGTGGTCGTTGATGCTGACCGTGCCATGGTGGATGTAGCCTTCGTCCTGCAGGTGCTTGAGCATTCCGGCCACGGCTTTTTCACCGGTGAAATTGTCCAGCACTTCCTTGCCCAGGCCTTGGGGATGGGCGTGCAGCAGGCGGGTGAGTACTTCTTTTTCCAGTGGTTTGTTGCTCATGAATACCTCAGGCGGCGTGCGGGCGCGCAGGGATTGCGCGGCGTCCTTATAAAGTCCGACCGGACCGCAGCGCAGGGATTCATTCGGATATGCGCGCAGCCTGACGGTAGCAGCGACGCAACTCCTTGGGGCGGTAGCGATCAAAATGAAACCTGTCACTGACCAAGCCAAAGGTGCGCCATGACCTCCGATCCCCTCGACCGCTCCAAAAATCCCTTGGCCCCCGACCCGGTGCCTGATGCGCGACCTGGCGATGAAAACCTGCCGCCCACCCCGCTGGACGAAGACCCGGAGTTGGACCCCGACAAGGTCCGCACCGAGACCGGTGATGACGATATGAGCCCTGACGACCCTCGTTGAACCGCGCGCCCGCCCGATGCTAACCTGCCAGGCCAACCTGCCTGGAGCCATGCGCATGAACCTTGCGACCCTTCTGCTGTTCGTGCCTGCCTGTTTTGCCTTGAACATGGCGCCCGGCCCCAATAACCTGCTGTCACTGAACAATGCCAGCCGTTATGGCTTTGGCACGTCTTGCCTTGCAGGGGGCGGCAGGCTGCTGGCGTTCGCCGGCATGATTGCCCTGGCGGCCATGGGGCTGGCGGTGGTGCTGCATGCGTCGGCGGAATTGTTTCTGATCATCAAGGTAGTGGGCGCGCTGTACCTGTTTTACCTTGGCGTGCAGTTGTGGCGCGCGCCCGTGGACGGTCAGGCACCCGCTGGGCCGGGCAATGGAGGCTTGTTCAGGTTGGCGGGGCAGGAGTTTTTGGTTGCAGCCGGCAATCCGAAGGCAATTTTGATATTTACTGCCTTCCTGCCGCAATTCGTCAACGTCGACGGGCCCACGTCGGTAGGCCAGCAGTTCCTGTGGCTGGGTGTGATGTTCCTCATGCTCGAGTGGCTGGCCATTGCCATCTATGCCTGGTTGGGCAGCCACCTGCAACGCTGGTTCAACCAGCCGCGGCCGCGTCGGATGTTTAATCGCGGCAGCGCGCTGCTGCTCGGTTGCGCCGGGGTCGGGCTGCTGGCCGCTCGCCGCTGAGCCCGCTTACCCACTGACGCGCACGCCCACTGTGCCGCCAAGTGCCTGTTGATCGTTGGCGTCAAGGCTGCGGCTGTAGCCCAGGCTGAGGTTGACGCTGACCTCGGCGGTCCGTGCAACGAGGGTGTTGCCGAGCCGCTCCATTGCTGGCGCAGATGGCTGCCGAAGGTCCGTGCCCAGCCAGCACTGCCTGCAAACAACCAGCCGTTTGCATGACATGGGGAAGGTCCGACGTCGAGGCAGATAAGGCGGTTAGAGGTGTGTGTCACAAACGGGACAGCTTTAAGCACTGACAGTGAAAACAAAAAAAGAGGCCAGTGCCCTCGGGGTTGGGGATCTCCGGGCATTGACCACTCAAAGGGCAAACGTCGAGCCTTCCTGTCTCGACGGTGTAACGATAGCCTTCGCGCTAATGATGAGCCAGCTAACAATTAGTGAAACACCTTTTCATGGGTTGCAATAATAGGATCCACCTTTCTCGTGGCTCTTTGATTCAGTCGTGAGGCGGTTCCACGCCCAGTTGGGTCCACATGCGTTCCGTCAGGCGCTGCCGGTAGTTGTAGCCGTGCCAGGGGTCTGTGGTTTGTTGCTCAAGGCGTTGGAGAATGTTGCCGACGTGCCAGTGCTGCGCGCTGCTGACGCTTTCAAGTTCATCACGGCTGATGGGCGTGGAAATGGGCAGGCCCGGGCGAGCGCGGACTGAATAAGCGGCCACGGTACTGGCACCACGCTGATTGCGCAGGTAGTCGACGAAAATGCGGCCGGCGCGGGACCGCGGGCCCTGGGCGGCGGTAAAGCGCTCGGGCATTTGTGTCATCAGGTAGTGGGCTATGGCCTTGGCAAAAGCCAGCACGCGGTTCCAGCGGGCATGCCGCGCCAGGGGCACGATCAGGTGCATGCCCTTGCCACCGCTGGTCTTGACGTAGCCGCGCAGGCCCAGGCCGTCGAGCAGCGCCAGCGTTTGCAGGGTGGCGTCCTGAACGGTGCGCCACGGCAGCGCCGGGTCGGGGTCCAGGTCCAGCACCAGACGGTCGGGCAGGTCGAGGCGGTCGCGGCTGGCACCCCAGGCGTGAAACTCCACCGCGCCGCGTTGAACAGCTTCGATCAGCGCCGGCAAGTGGTCAATCTGCATCAGCGGGGCGTGGCCCGGGTCAAGGGCGGTCGGCAGCAGGTTGATGTGCGGCAGTGTCAAATGTTCGGTATGGCGTTGCAAAAACAGGTCGCCTTCCACCCCTTGCGGGGCGCGCATCAGGGCCACCGGGCGTTCCTTGAGCTGTGGCAGCAACCAGCCGGCGAGCCGCTGGTAGAAACGCGCCAGCTCCACCTTGCTGAACTGGCTGGCGCGGTCGACGATGCGCTCGGGGGTGCTGAGGGAAACGCCAGCTACCGATTCGCGGTGGCCATCGCCGAAGTCATGGTGCGGGTCATCGGTGTGGCGCGCCTGGCTTTCGGTCATCGGCGGGGTAGGGCTGTCTTCGCTCAGGCAGTCCAGCTTGATCCAGTCCAGGTTGCGTTCACCGTCGTGGTAGTGGCTGCCACGGCGCTTACCGATTACTCCCTCATGGTTCAGCGTGCATACCCCCTCCAGCACGTCCAGCGTATTGGCGGTAAAGCTTTCGGAGTAACGCAGCAGTGGGTGGCGTGAACCGCTCAGCAGCTTTTTCAGGCGCGTGCGGCGCGCCTCCAGCGGTTGCTCCCTGAGGTCCTGGCCGTTGTGAAAGGGCAGGTCAAACAAATAGTACTGCAGGTCCAGGCAGCGGCCCGACTCAAACGCCTCTTGCAGTGCCAGGTAGTCGGCGACGCCGTCGGCGTTGGCTTGCACCAGTTTGCCGTCCAGCCAGCAGTCGCTCAGGTTCAGGGCCGCAATGGCAGCGGCTTGGCGGGGCAGGTCGGCGGTCCAGTCCAACCCCTCGCGATTGAACAGGCGCACCTCACCGCCACTGATGCGGCTCATCAGCCGGTAGCCGTCGTGTTTGATCTCGTACAGCCAGTCGCCTTCAGGCGGCTGCTCGACTCGGGTGGCTCGTTGCGGCGCCAGGCTCGAAGGCAGGGGAAGTGGCTCTGAGGGGGTGTCAGCAGCGGCGCTGCGACGGTCTTCGCTCAACGACTTGGCCATGGGGACGTTTCCTGGGGCTGAAGCTCGGCGTCTGCATTAGCAACACGATATTTCAGCTGACCATGGCAGGGCGGGCAAAGTTTCAACGCCGGGCAGGGGTGCAATTTGCAAGATGAATAACGGCAGCGTCTGCATTCTGCATGATGGCATTCGCGGCATCACGTGCCATGTCGTTGATTTTTAGCAAAGTGGGCTGAGCGTGGGTAGGGCACGGAACCTGCAACGATGTGTGCAGGATCCCACATCACCAGACCGGTGGTTCAGCGCGCCATCAGATAGCCATCTAGGCTGCGTTCAGCCCGCTGTAAAAATCACGGATGTCATCAATAAGAAATGGAGCTTTTGCCATGTTGTCCACCCTTGAACTGCGTAGCATCATTGAATCAAGTTTTCTGCCTATGCGTTGCCAATGCACCCAGGCACAGGATCATTCCCTGACGGTACGGGTGTTTGATCGAACGTCAGACCGGGTGGACCTTACGGTCACAGGCATCAACACGCAGCAACTGACCAGCAGCCGGGCGATTTCCAACCTGATTGCCGGGCTGCGCGAAGACCTCAAGCATCAGCACCTCAAGCAGCCACGCCGGGCCAACAACAGCTTTTGACCCGTGCGCCGCGCACCCTGAAAAAAACCGGCAGCCTTTCGGGGCTGCCGGTTTTTTATTGAAGCCGTTCAGCGTGACGTCTGTATCTGCCGCAGCATGGCCCGCTCGCCATTGCCCACGCTGATGAATGCCAGGCCCAGGCCAAATTCGGCAACCACCGAAATCAGGATGCCGGGGCCGGCGTGGCCGCTGAGCCAGTCATAAAGGCCCAGAAAGGCCATTGCCAGGCAGCCCACCATGAAACCACGCACCACACCTGCGCGGGCCGGCGACGGCGGGCAGTCGCGGACGCTGAAGAACATCACTCCGACGCCCAGCAGCAGCGCGGCGATGCGCCTGCCCATCAATGCCGCGGCTTCGCTGTGAGGGATGTCCCAGAAGGTCAGCAGGCGTTCGGCAGCCACCCCCCAGACCAAGGCCAGGACGAAGCACAGAAGGGTGCAAAAAAGGGCGAGGCGACGAAAAGTCAGCGGCATTTCTAGTCCTTGAAAAAGTCGTGCATCCAGCGGAGAGGTGGATAGTAGCGCGGTCGCGGTCGGTTGCGCAGCGGAATTTGGTAGTGGGACGGTGGTAGGGGTACAAAGGCGCCGATACATTTCGTGATCGTTGCCGGGTTGGCTGTTTCCAGGTGCGGCTGGCACACTGCGCAGCGATAACTCTGTCAATTCACGCCAGGAGGACGGCATGTCCATTACCCGTTACGGCACAGGCGGCTTCGGTGCCGGTGGCCAGCCACTGCCCTTCGCCCGCGCGGTGGAAGCCGATGGCTGGCTGCATGTGTCTGGCCAGGTGGCCATGGAAAACGGCGAGATCATCGACGGCGGCATCGTCGCCCAGACCCGCAAGACCCTGCAGAACCTGGTGGCCATCCTCAATGAAGCAGGCTATGGGCTTGAGCATGTGGTGCGCACCGGGGTGTGGCTGGACGATGCCCGCGACTTCTGGAGCTTCAACAAGGTCTTCGCCGAATACTTTCCCCCGCACCTGGCACCGGCCAGGGCTTGCGTGCAATCGAGCATGGTGGTGGATTGCAAGGTGGAAATCGACTGCATCGCTTATAAGCCCAAGTCTTGATCACCCTGTGGCAGGCACTGTCTTTTGCGGGAGCTGGCTTGCCAGCTAGCTTTTCGGGCCTCGACAGCTCGCTGGCAAGCCAGCTGCCACAAGGTTTACGCCCCCAGATGTTGCGGCCGACATTCTTCCCGGAGATCCCATCATGTTTGCAGTAGAGAAGGGCGCCGCCGTGCCCGGCGACAACCTGTTGACCAACGTCAGCCTGCCGGCGCTGGTGCTGCACCGCGAAGCGCTCGAGCACAACATCCGCTGGATGCAGGCCTTCGTCACCGCCAGCGGCGCCGTGCTGGCGCCCCATGGCAAGACCAGCATGGCGCCGGCGCTTTTCGAGCGTCAATTGCAGCAGGGCGCCTGGGGCATCACCCTGGCCACGGCGGTGCAAACCCACGCCGCCTACCTGGCTGGCGTACGCCGGGTACTGATGGCCAACCAGCTGGTGGGTGTGGCCAACATGCGCCTGGTGGCCGACCTGCTGCTCAACCCCGATTTCGATTTCCATTGCCTGGTGGATCACGTCGATCAGGTTGGCGCGCTGGGCGAGTTTTTCGCCCAGCGTGGCCAGCACCTCAACGTCATGATCGAATACGGGGTGGTTGGTGGCCGCTGTGGCTGCCGCAGCGAGGCCGAAGTCATGGCGCTGGCCACCGCGATTGCCGCGCAGCCGGCACTGCGCCTCACGGGGATCGAAGGCTACGAGGGCGTGATCCGCGGCGACCAGGAAGTGGGCGAGATCCGCGTCTTCGCCGCCTCGTTGGTGAGCCTGGCGTTGCAGTTGCAGGATGCCGGGGCCTTTGCGTTGGCAAAGCCGATTGTCACTGCGTCGGGGTCGGCCTGGTATGACCTGATTGCCGAGGCGTTTGACGCCCATGCCGCGCGTGGCCGTTTTCTCGCGGTGTTGCGCCCCGGCAGCTACGTGGCCCACGACCACGGTATCTACAAGGACGCCCAGCAAGGCGTGCTGGCCCGTCGTGAAGACTTGAGTGAAGGGCTGCGCCCGGCGCTGGAGGTGTGGGCCCATGTGCAGTCCCTGCCCGAGCCCGGCCATGCGGTGGTGGCGCTGGGCAAGCGTGACGTGGCCTACGATGCCGGGTTGCCGCAGCCGCTGATGCGTTACCAGGCGGGCGTGCTGGCCGCTGCGGGTGATGACGTGACGGCCTGCGTGGTGACCAAGGTCATGGACCAGCATGCGTTCATGACCGTAGCGCCCGGCGTGGAGCTGCACATAGGTGACATCATCGCCTTCGGCACTTCGCACCCGTGCCTCACGTTCGACAAGTGGCGGGTGGGGTGCATCGTCGATGAGCAGCTCAACGTGGTGGAGGCCTTTACCACGCAGTTCTGATGGTTGTGCGGCAAGACCGTGTTGCCAGGTTGGCCACAGGCACGACTCAATCGCGGTAGAACACCTGCACCAGGTGGTAACCGAACTTGCTCTTGATTGGGCCATGCACGGTGCGCAACGGCTTCTTGAAGATAACCTGGTCAATGGCGCCCACCATCTGGCCGGGTCGCACTTCGCCCAGGTCGCCGCCACGTTTGCCTGAAGGGCAGGTGGAGAACTTCTTGGCCAGCACGTCGAAGGCTTCGCCCTTGGCAATGCGCTGCTTGAGTTGTTCGGCCTCTTCGGCGGTTTTCACCAGAATGTGGCGAGCTTGAGCTTTCATGACGCGGGGCCCTGTGAACGACGTGGAAAAAGCGCGCGATTATGCCGGAAAACCACCCTCGGGGGCGGGTTCGTTGATCATTTCGCGAATCTTGTTGGCCAGCAGGTCCACCGAGAACGGCTTGGTGACCATGTCCATGCCTTCGGCCAGGAAGGTATGCCGCTCGGCGGCTTTCTCGGCGTAACCGGTCATGAACAGCACCTTGAGCCCGGGGCGGTGCTGGCGGGCGATTTCCGCCAGCTGCCGACCGTTCAGGCCCGGCAGGCCGACATCGGTCACCAGCAGGTCAATGCGCAAGCTCGACTCCAGCACCGGCAGGGCCGTCTTGGCGTCGGCTGCGGGGTGGGCGTGGTAGCCCAGTTCGTCCAGTACGTTGAGTACCAGCATGCGCACGGCCGGGTCGTCCTCCACCACCATCACGCTCTCGCCGTCCTGTGCCAGCGGCACCCCCTGAGGGGCCAGCACGCGCGGCCGGGTTTCGCCTTGCTCGGTGTGGCGGGGCAGGTAGAGGTGCGCGCAGGTACCCTGGCCCGGTGCGCTTTGCAGGATGACGTGACCGCCGGACTGCTGGGCAAACCCGTAGATCATCGACAGCCCAAGCCCGGTGCCCTGGCCAATGGGTTTGGTGGTAAAAAACGGGTCGAAGGCCTTGGCCTGAATGCTCGGGCTCATGCCGGCGCCGTTGTCGCACACGCTGATCAGCACGTAGTCGCCAGGCTTCAACGCTTCCAGGCCCGGCTCGCGCCCGGTCAGGACGCAATTGCTGGTTTCGATGCTCAGGTCGCCCCCTTCGGGCATGGCGTCGCGGGCGTTGATCACCAGGTTGAGCAGGGCGTTTTCCAGCTGGTTGGCGTCGGTGTTCACCGGCCATGCCTGCGGTGCCAGGTTCAGGGTCAGCTGGATATGCTCGCCCTTGGTGCGGCTGAGCAGCTCTTCAAGGGAATGCACCAGCTGGTTGGGGTCCAGCCGTTTGCGGTCCAGTGACTGGCGGCGGGAAAAGGCCAGCAGGCGATGGGTGAGGGCGGCGGCGCGGTGCGCGGAGGTGACGGCGGCGTCGCTGAAGCGGCCAATCTCGTCGCTGCGCCCGGCGGCGATGTAACGCTGCATCAGGTCCAGGCTGCCGATGATGCCGGTCAGCATGTTGTTGAAATCATGGGCGATGCCGCCGGTCAGTTGGCCCACCGCTTCCATTTTCTGCGCATGGCGCAAGGCTTCTTCGGCGCGCTCGCGTTCCTGCATTTCCTGTTGCAGGCGGCGGTTGGCCTCGGCCAGTGCCTCGGTGCGTTCGGCTACCCGTTCCTCCAGGGTTTCGTTGAGCCGCAGCAGGGTCTTTTCCGCTTCGCGGCGCTCGGTGATATCGATGGAAGCGCCGACAAAACGCACCGGCCGGCCATGATGGTCATTGTGGCTGCGGCCGCGGGCGAACACCCAGCGCACCTCGCCGTCTGGGCGCAGCAGCCGGTATTCGTTGGCGTATTCGCCATCGCTGTGCACGCACTCGTTGATGCTGCGCGCCACCCTGCCGCGGTCATCGGGGTGCACGCCCTTGAGGTACTCGCCGATGGGCATCTTGCCGGCCAGGCCCGGGTCTACGCCGTGCAGCTGTGCGAAGCGGGTGTCGGCAAGAAACAGGTCTTCACGAATGTCCCAGTCCCAGGTACCGACGCCGTTGGTGGCCTCCATGGCCAGTTGCAGGCGCTCTTCGGTATCGCGCTGGGCCTTGACGCTGGCTTCGGAGCGACGTTGCAGCTCGGCCGCCACCCGCCGCCGTTCGTTGGCTTCAATGGCCGTGACCAGAATGCCAGCCACGTCGCCGCTTTCATCTCGGATGGGGCTGTAGGTCAGGTCCAGCCAGACTTGCGCCATGCCGTCGTCGCGCGGCAGGCTGAAGCCCTGTTCTTCGTAGGTGCGCACCTCGCCGCCCAGTACTGCGCGGTAAATGGGGTCGGTGAAATCGCGCAACTGCGGCCATATCAGGTCTACCGGCTGGCCAAAGGCGCGTGGGTGGTTGGTGCCAGCCAGCAGGGCGAAACCGTCGTTGTAGAGCTGGCACAATTGCGGCCCCCACAACAGCAGCATGGGCATGGGCGAATGAATGACAATGTCCACGGCCGTGCGCAGGCTTTGCGGCCACTGGTCGGGCGCGGGCAGGGGGCTGTCGCGCCACGGCAGTTGTTCGATCAGTTCGACGATGGAGCCGTCGACAGGGATGCCGCTCATTGACGTGTCCTTTGATTTGCATGGCGGGGGGTTCTACCGCCAAGCTATAGCTTACTTTCCAATCACCGCCCTGTGGACCCTCGCATATGGAAATCCAAGCCCTGCTCAAAATCCTCGCCAGTCAGGACGGTTCGGACCTTTACCTGTCCACGGGCGCCCCACCGTGCGCGAAGTTCAACGGCGTACTCAAGCCCTTGTCGGCCGAAGCACTGAAACCCGGCGAAGTGGCGGCCATCGCCGCCGATATCATGGACAGCGAGCAGCGCATTGATTTCGAGCGCGACCTGGAGATGAACCTGGCCATGTCGCTTCCGGGTGTGGGGCGGTTCCGGGTGAATATTTTCAAGCAGCGCAACGAAGTGTCCATCGTGGCCCGTAACATCAAGCTGGACATTCCCCGTTTCGAAGACCTCAAGCTGCCCCCAGTGTTGCTTGAGACCATCATGCAGAAGCGTGGCCTGGTGCTGTTCGTCGGCGCCACCGGCTCGGGCAAGTCCACCTCACTGGCCGCCTTGATTGATTACCGCAACCGCAACAGCAGTGGCCATATCATTACCATTGAAGACCCTGTTGAGTATGTGCACCGGCACAAGAAGTCGATCATCAACCAGCGCGAAGTGGGTGTCGACACCCGCAGCTTCCAGGCCGCATTGAAAAACACCCTTCGTCAGGCGCCGGATGTCATCCTGATCGGCGAAATTCGCGATCGGGAAACCATGGAACACGCACTGGCCTTCGCCGATACCGGCCATCTGGCAATTTCCACCCTGCACGCCAACAACGCCAACCAGGCGCTGGACCGCATCATTAACTTCTTTCCCGAGGACCGTCGCCCGCAACTGCTCAACGACCTGGGCAACAACCTGCAGGCATTCGTGTCCCAGCGCCTGGTGAAGACTGTGGACGGCAAGCGCCGGGCGGCGGTGGAGGTGATGCTGGGCACGGCCACCATTCGCGACCTGATTCACCGCAACGAGTTTGGCGAGCTGAAGGGCATTATGGAAAAGTCGGTGAACCTGGGGATGAAGACCTTCGACCAGGCGCTGTACGAATTGGCGGTGGAAGGGGCTATCGACGAGGAAGAGGCACTGAAGAACGCCGACTCCCAGAACAACCTGCGGTTGCGCCTGAAGCTGCACCGCGAAGACGGCCACGAAATCACCTCGGCGCCGCCACCGCCCGCACCTGCGGCTGACGTGGACAGCGCCGATTGGAACCTGGTGGACGACGAAAACACCTGACAGCCGGACGCAGCCTGGTGGCAGCGGCTATAGGTGCGCGTCACAAGCACTGAATCGTTACTGCGCCAACCACCCACCGTCCATATTCCACGCCGCCCCCCGCACTTGGCTGCCAGCCTCGCTGCACAGGAACAGCACCAGCTCTCCCAGCTGCTGCGGTGTGACGAACTCCAGCGACGGCTGCTTTTCGGCCAGCAGGTGTTCGCGCGCCTGTTGCACGTCTATGCCCTTGGCTGCGCGGTCATCGATCTGCTTCTGCACCAGCGGTGTCAACACCCAACCCGGGCAAATGGCGTTGCAGGTCACCTGGGTCTTCGCCGTTTCCAGCCCCACCACCTTGGTCAGGCCGATGACCCCATGCTTGGCCGCCACGTACGCGGCCTTGCCGGTGGAGCCCACCAGGCCATGCACCGAGGCAATGTTGACGATGCGCCCCCAGCCGCGCTCGCGCATGCCGGGCAGCGCCAGGCGGGTGGCGTGAAACACCGACGACAGGTTGATGGCGATAATCGCGTCCCAGCGCTCCACCGGGAAGTCCTCCACCGCCGCCACATGCTGGATACCGGCGTTGTTGACCAGGATATCCACTGCGCCGAATTCGGCCTCGGCGTAGCTGAACATGGCTTCGATCTGCGCCGGCTGGCTGACGTCGGCTGGGTGGTGGCCCACTTTCACGCCGTGCTTGGCCAGCTCGGCCAGTACCGCCTGGGCGTCGCCGAAACCGTTGAGTATCACGTTGGCGCCCGCCGCAGCCAGGCTGTGGGCAATGCCCAGGCCGATGCCGCTGGTGGAGCCGGTAACCAATGCCGTCTTGCCCTTGAGCGGGGTCATGCACATGCCTCCAGAATCAATGCGGTTCGGGCTGCACGTGGGCAGCCAGCAGCAGTTCGCGGGTGTAAGGGTGTTGCGGGGCTTCGAACAGGTCATGGCTGGCCCCGCGTTCCACCACCTGGCCATCCTTGACCACGATGACATCGTGGGCCAGGGCCTTGATCACCGCCAGGTCGTGGCTGATGAACAGGTAGGTCAGGCCGTGATCGTCCTGCAATTGCCGCAGCAGAGCGACGATCTGTTTTTGTACCGTTCGGTCTAGTGCCGAGGTCGGCTCGTCCAGCAATATCAGGTCGGGCTTGAGCACCAAGGCGCGGGCAATGGCGATGCGCTGTCGTTGGCCGCCGGAAAATTCATGGGGGTAGCGGTGGCGGCTGGCCGGGTCGAGGCCCACTTCCTCCAGCACCTTGATCACCCGCTGCTCGCGGTCTTGCGAGTTGCATTCGACGTGCACCTCCAGGCCTTCGCTGATGATCTGCTGCACCGACATGCGCGGGCTGAGGCTGCCGAACGGGTCCTGGAACACCACCTGCATGCGCTTGCGCCAGGGCAGCATCTGCTTGGGATTCAAGCGTTCCAGCGGCTGGCCATCGAAGCGGATGCTGCCTTCGGAGTCCAGCAGCCGCAGGATGGCCTGGCCCAGGGTGGACTTGCCCGAGCCGGACTCGCCGACAATGCCCAGGGTCTTGCCTTTTTGCAGGTCCAGGCTGATGCCGTCCACGGCTTTGATGTACTGCGCCTTGCGCAGCAGGCCGCCGCCAGTGGCGTACCACACCCGCAGGTTGTCGACCGCCAGCAGCGGCGGGCGCTCATGGCGGGGCAGGGGTTCGCCGGCCGGTTCGGCGTTCAGCAAAATGCAGCTGTATGGGTGTTTCGGTGTGCAGAACAGGGTTTCGGTGTCGGCCTGTTCGACGATTTCCCCGGCGCGCATCACGCACACCCGTTGGGCAATGCTGCGCACCAGGTTGAGGTCGTGGCTGATCAGCAGCAGCGACATGCCCAGGCGCTGCTGCAAGGATTTGAGCAGGGCCAGGATGCGCCGCTGCACGGTCACGTCCAGCGCGGTGGTGGGCTCGTCGGCAATCAGCAGGTCGGGCTCGCAGGCCAGGGCCATGGCAATCATCACGCGTTGGCGCTGGCCGCCGGACAACTGATGCGGGTAGGCCTTGAGGCGTTTTTCCGGGTGCTGGATGGCCACCAGGTGCAGCAATTCAAGGGTGCGCGCCTGGGCGGCCTTGCCGGTCAGGCCACGGTGCACCAGCAGCGTTTCGGCGATCTGCTTTTCAACGGTGTGCAGCGGATTCAGCGAGGTCATCGGCTCCTGGAAAATCATGGCCACGCGGTTTCCGCGTATCTCGCGCAGGGTGCTGGCGGGCGCGCCCAGCAACTCGGTGCCGCGGTAGCGAATGCTGCCGTGAGTGAGGGTGCCGGTCTGCGGCAGCAACTGCAGGATCGAGTGGGCGGTCACCGACTTGCCCGAGCCCGACTCGCCCACCAGCGCCAGGCACTCGCCAGCGCGGATGTCCAGGTTAAGGTTGCGCACCACGGTGTGCTCGTTGAAGGCCACGCTCAGGTCGCGTATTTCAATCAGGTTCTGGTTCATGCCCACCTCAGGCTCGCGGGTCGAAGGCATCGCGCAGCGCCTCGCCAATAAACACCAGCAGCGACAGCACCAGTGCCAGGGTAAAGAATGCCGTGAAGCCCAGCCACGGCGCTTGCAGGTTGTCCTTGCCCTGGGCGATCAACTCGCCCAGCGAGGCGCTGCCGGCGGGCATGCCGAAGCCCAGGAAGTCCAGGGCGGTGAGGGTGGAAATAGCACCGGTGAGAATGAACGGCAGGTAGCTCAGGGTGGCGTTCATGGCGTTGGGCAGGATGTGCCGGCGAATGATTTTGCGGTCATTGAGGCCCAGCGCCCGGGCAGCCTTGACGTATTCCAGGTTGCGCCCGCGCAGGAACTCGGCGCGCACCACGTCCACCAGGGCCAGCCAGGAAAACAGCGCCATGATGCCCAGCAGCCACCAGAAGTTGGGCTCCACAAAACCGGACAGGATGATCAGCAGGTACAGCACCGGCAAGCCCGACCACACTTCCAGCAAACGTTGGCCGAACAGGTCGACCCAGCCGCCATAGTAGCCTTGCAGGGCGCCGGCGACGATGCCGATCAGGGAACTGATGAGGGTCAGGGCCAGGGCGAACAGGATCGACACCCGCGCACCGTAGATCACCCGCGCCAGCACGTCGCGGCCCTGGTCATCGGTGCCCAGCCAGTTGGTGGCGCTGGGCGGGCTGGGCGCCGGCTGGGTGAGGTCATAGTTGGGGGTGTCGGCGCTGAAGGGGATGGGCGCGAAAATCATTCGGCCGCCGCCGTCGGCAATCAGCTTGCGCACGTAGTCACTGCGGTAGTCCGGCTGGAACGGCAGCACGCCGCCGAACTCGGTTTCGGTGTGGCGCTTGAAGGCGGGGAAGTACCATTGGCCCTGATAGTTCAGCGCCAAGGGCTTGTCGTTGGCGATCAGTTCGCCGCCCAGGCTCAGGGCGAACAAGGCGATGAAAATCCACAGTGACCACCAGCCTCGACGGTTCTTGCGGAAGCGCTCCAGGCGCCGGCGCGAAATCGGTGAAAGACGCTTCATCACGCGGACCTCCCGGCAAAGTCGATGCGCGGGTCCACCAGGGTGTAGCACAGGTCGCCCACCAGTTTGATCAGCAGGCCAAACAGCGTGAAAATAAACAGCGTGCCGAACACAATCGGGTAGTCACGCGCCACCGCCGCCTCGTAACTCAGCCGCCCCAGGCCGTCGAGGGAGAAAATCACCTCGATCAGCAGCGAGCCGGCGAAGAATACGCTGATAAACGCCTGGGGCAGGCCCGCCACCACCAGCAGGATAGCGTTGCGAAACACGTGGCCGTACAGCACCCGTCGTTCGCTGACGCCCTTGGCCCGTGCGGTGATCACGTATTGGCGGGTGATCTCGTTGAGAAACGAGTTCTTGGTCAGGATGGTCAGTGTGGCGAAGCCGCCGATCACCAGCGAGGTGACGGGCAGCACCAGGTGCCAGAAGTAATCGGCTACCTTGCCCAGGGGCGACAGTTCGGCGAAGTTCTCCGAGACCAGACCGCGCACCGGGAACCAGTTCAGTTCGGTGCCGCCGGCAAACAGTACAATCAGCAGCATGGCGAACAGAAAAGCGGGCATGGCGTAGCCGATGATGATCGCCGTGCTGCTCCAGATGTCGAAATGGCTGCCATGGTGGACCGCCTTGCGGATACCCAGGGGGATGGACACCAGGTAGGTGATCAGCGTTGCCCAGAAGCCCAGGGACAGGGTGACCGGCATCTTGTCCAAAATCAGGCGGGTCACTTTCTCGCCGCGGAAGAAGCTGTTGCCGAAATCCAGGGTGGCGTAGTTTTTCACCATCAGCCACAGGCGTTCCGGCGCCGGTTTGTCAAAGCCGTACTGGTGCTCGATGTCCTTGATCAACTTGGGGTCCAGGCCACGGCTGGCGCGCGAGGCGCCCTGGGCCGAATCGCCGCCGCCACCGCCCACGGCCACGCCGCCCAGGCCTTGCAGGCGGGCGATGGCCTGTTCCACCGGGCCGCCGGGGGCGGCCTGGACGATGACGAAATTGACCAGCAGGATGATCAGCAGGGTAGGCACGATCAACAGCAGGCGCCGCAGGGTATAGGCCAGCATCAATGGGCCTCCTTGGCACGCAGGTCGGCCATTTGTGCGTTGCTCAGCGGCGTGGGGCTGACTTGCCACCAGGATTCGATGGCTTCGTCATAGGGCGCCGGGTGCTCGGGAATGCCGAAACGGTTCCACCACACCGTGGAGGTGCCCGGCGGGTAGTAATTGGGCACCCAGTAATAGTTCCACTGCAGCACCCGGTCCAGGGCATGGGCGTATTCGCTCATGTCGGCCTTGGTGCGGGCATTGACCAGGCCCTTGATCAGGGTGTCCACGGCCGGGTCCTTGAGCACCATGTAGTTGTTGGAGCCGACATCGGTGGCGCTGGAGGAGGCAAAGTAGTTGGCCAGTTCCATGCCCGGCGAGGCCGACACCGGGTAGCCGGTGATGATCATGTCGTAGTCGCGGGCCATCAGCCGGTTGATGTATTGGGAGCTGTCGATGCGGCGGATCTGCAAGTCGATACCAATCTGCGCCAGGGTGCGCTTCCAGGGCAGGATGATCTTTTCCAGGCCCGTCTGGCTATTGAGGAAGGTGAAAGTCAACGCCTCGCCGGCGGCGTTCACCAGGCGATCGCCGTCCGGGCGCCAGCCGGCTTCCTTCAACAGCGCCAATGCCTGCAACTGCTTGTCGCGGATGAAGCCGGTGCCATCGGTGTGCGGCGCCTGGAACACGGTGGTGAACACTTCATCCGGTACCTGGCCACGCAAGGGTTCGAGGATTTTCAGCTCGGCAGCGTCTGGCAACTGCCGGGCCGCCAGCGGGCTGTTGGCAAAGAAACTCTGCTGGCGAATGTACAGGCTGCGCATCAACTGGCGGTTGGTCCACTCGAAGTCCCACAGCAGGGCCAGGGCCTGGCGCACGCGGCGGTCCTTGAAGATCGGCCGTTGAAGGTTGAAGACAAAACCCTGCGCGGCCTGCAGGCTTTGCGGCGCCAGGTGCGCGCGTTGCAGGCGGCCGTCGTCCAGCGCGGGGCTGTTGTACTTGATGGTGTAGCCGGTGGCCGAGAATTCGCGGTTGTAGTCGAACGCGCCACCCAGCAACACCTGGCGGGCCACCTCGGTGTCGCCGAAATACTCGACGGTGAACTGATCGAAGTTGTACAGCCCGCAGGTCACGGGAAGGTCCTTGGCCCACCAGCTTTTGTCGCGCTCGAAGGTGATGCTGCGGCCGTTGTCAACCTTACCCACGGTGTAAGGGCCACTGCCGGGCGCGGCCTCGAAGCCGCCGCCGTTGGCAAAGTCATGATCCTTCCACCAGTGTTCGGGCAGTACCGGCAACGAGGCCAGGTCCAGGGGCAGGCTGCGGTTATCGTTGTTGCTGAAGTCGAAGCGGATCTGCCGGGGCCCTTCGATCTCGACATTCTTCACGTCGGCGAACTGGGTGCGGAAGCGCAGGCTGCCCTGGGTCATCAGCAGGTTGAAGGTGAACTTCACATCAGTGGCGGTGATGGGCACGCCATCGCTGAAGCGCGCCTTGGGGTTGAGGTAGAAACGCAGCGACAGGCCGTCGTCGGCGTGCTCCATTTTCTCGGCAATCAACCCATACACCGTGTAGGCCTCGTCCAGCGAGCGCAGCGCCAGGGGCGAATACAGCAGGCCGTCGACCTGGCTGACGCCGGTGCCCTTGTCTATATAAGGCAGCAGGTGGTCGAACTGGCCGATGTCCACGGCCGAGCGGCGCAGGCTGCCACCCTTGGGGGCGTTGGGGTTGACGTAGTCGAAGTGCGTGAAGCCTTCGGGGTATTTGGCGGGTTCGCCATACACCGTCAGGGCGTGCTGCGCGGCGGCGAAGGCGCTAGGTAGCATCAGCAACTGGGCGGTCAGCAGGAAAAGGGCAAAAACCGAGCGCATTGTCTGCCTTGTTCGAATAGGTGGGGTTGCAGGCGCTTACAACCCTACCATCAAGTGCGGCGTCTATCACATAAACAAAATGGCCCGCACGAGGCGGGCCATATGTTCAGCGCGTCAGGATCAGTCCTGGCGGCTGGTGACTTCCAGCAGGTGGTAGCCGAACTGGGTCTTGACCGGGCCCTGAACGGTGTTCACCGGTGCGCTGAAGACCACGGTGTCGAATTCCTTGACCATCTGGCCTGGGCCGAACGAACCCAGGTCACCGCCCTGGCGGCTGGATGGGCAGGTGGAGTTGGCCTTGGCGACTTCGGCGAAGTCGGCGCCGCCTTCGATTTGCGCTTTCAGTTCGTTGCACTTGGCTTCGGAAGCAACCAGGATGTGACGGGCAGTGGCTTTGGCCATGGTGAAATACTCCATAAAAACGTAAAGAGGGCAGCGTACCGCAATTTTCGCCTGCGCGCTGCTCTGTTCGCAGCCTGGCGGCAGTTCCGGGGCGGTCTGCGTGGTCAACCGCGCAGTTGGCGTGCGGCGTTGCGCAGCAACGCTTCGGTGGCGTCCCAGCCCAGGCAGCCGTCGGTCACCGACACACCGTAGCGCATGCCCGAGCCGATGGCCTGGCAGCCTTCGAACAGGTGGCTTTCAAGCATGGTAGCCACCAGCGAACGGTCACCGGCCAGGCGCTGGGCCAGCACGTCATTGAACACCTCAGGTTGGCGCAGTGGGTTCTTGCCGCTGTTGGCGTGGCTGCAGTCGACCATGATGCGCGGGGCGATGCCGGCCTTGCTCAGCGCGCTGTGCACCTGGGCGACGCTGGCCTGGTCGTAGTTCGGGCCGCGATGGCCACCGCGCAGCACCAGGTGGGTGTCGGGGTTGCCGACGGTTTCGATGATGGCCGGGTGGCCGTCGGCCGACACGCCGAAATGACGGTGCGGGTGCGCCGCGCTGCGCATGGCATCGCAGGCGATGGCCACGCCGCCATCGGTACCATTCTTGAAGCCCACGGGCATTTTCAGGCCGCTGGCCATCTCCCGGTGAATCTGCGACTCGGTGGTGCGCGCGCCAATGGCCACCCAGCTGAGCAGGTCGTCCAGGTAACCGGCGGCCATGGGTTGCAGCAACTCGGTGGCCAGGGGCAGGCCCTTGTGCAGCATTTCCTGCATCAGCTGGCGGGACAGATTCAGGCCGCCCACCATGTCGTCGCTGCCGTCCATGCGCGGGTCGTACGCCAGGCCTTTCCAGCCCACTGTGGTACGTGGCTTTTCCACGTAGGCGCGCATCACCAGCAACAGTTCACCCTGTACGTCGGTGGCCAGGGCCGCCAGGCGTTCGGCGTATTCAAGGGCGGACTCGGGATCGTGCAGCGAGCAGGGGCCAACCACGACCAGCATGCGTTCGTCGCGGCCTTCCAGAATGGCGCGGATCGCATGGCGGTGGCTGCTCACCTGCTGGGCCAGGTCACGGCTCAGGGGCAATTGTTGCTTGAGTTCAAGGGTGCTGGGCAGGCGTTGCAATACCGGGGCATTGGCGGCGGGCGCCAGTTGCTGAGGCAGGGCGGTGGCAAGGGGCAGGGCGCTGATGGAGATGTTCATGAGGTGTTTTCCCTGGGTTGGCGGCGCAGTCTGTGCGCTCGCGCAACCCTATCGCGATGTTCGACTATTGACGTTTGTATGCACAAGGCCACCCAGGCACGACCGATCGGAGGCGGCAAGCTGTCCCGAACGGAGGCTGGTAAATCGCCAGGCGGTGCAGTAGTCGTAGCGGTAATAGGTGGCGTAGTTCATTGCGGTAATCCTCGGTATCAAATGTTTTAAATAATCAGTGTTGGCGGCCGGAAAAAACAAACCCCCGGTCGGGAGGCCGACCGGGGGTTTTGGAGTTTCTCAACCGGGCGACCTTGGATTCTGGCCGCCGGATATGGGTATCAGGCGCGCCAGTGGCTAAACCAATACCCATAATAATAATCTGCAACAACGGCAGCGCACACGGACGCAACCGCTACCGGGCGACGAGCGCTGGCAGAATGTTGAGCCTGGATGTGGGAGCTGTGCGACATGAAATGTCTCCGTTTTGATGCGCCGAGCTTACTTCAGCCGCCTGAAAACATACAAGCACAATCTGTCGCAGCCGTGTTCCCTGTAGGTGCTGCCGTCAGGCAGCGAAAAGGTCCGCAGGACCTTGAGCGGTGTCATGCCGAACGCGGGCCTTCGCAGGCAGGGCGCGGTGCCAGTGATGCGGTCTTACGGTCGCTGCAACATTCCGGCATGATGCACGCCTTCTCCTCTCTGTGAACGGGAAGTCACATGAAGCCTTTGTGTATCGCCGCCGCCCAATCCTGCTCTGTGGCCGGTGACCTGGCCGCCAACATCGCCCACCACCTGCGCTTCATGGACCTGGCCGCCGGCTGTGGCGTGCGGTTTCTGTTGTTCCCCGAGCTGTCCCTGACTGGCTATGAGCCTGCCCTGGCCGCAGAGCTGGCGCAGTCGGCCAGCACCGTCCTGCTGCAACCCTTGCGCGACCGTGCCCAGCAGTTGGCGATGACCACCGTGGTCGGGCTGCCCCTGCGCGAAGCGGGTGAGGCAGGCGTGCGCATCGGGGCCCTTGTGCTGGGCGCCGATGGCCAGCAGGCGGTCTATACCAAGCGGCACCTGCACCCCGGCGAGGACGCTCATTTCGTGCCCGGCGAAGGCGGCGAGCCGTTGTCGCTGGCCGATGAGCAGATAGCGCTGGCGGTATGCGCCGACTTTTCCCACGCCAGCCATGCCCGTCACGCGCGGGAGGCGGGCGCCAGCCTGTATGCCGCCAGCGCCTTGATCGGCGAATCGGGCTACGCGGTCGATAGCTCAATCCTTCAAGGCTATGCTCAGACTCATGGCATGGTTGTGCTGGTGGCCAACCATGGTGGCCCCACCGGGGGCTGGCAGTCGGCAGGCCGCAGCGTGCTGTGGGGCGCCAATGGCGAAAAAATCATCGACGTGCCGGGCGCGGGTGACCACCTGCTGGTGGCGCAGCGCACGGCGGATGGCTGGCAGGGGCGGGCGGTGCCGCTCAAGTGAACAGGAGGCGTGAATGAACCTCGCGCTGCGCGCGGCCACCGAGCTTGACCTGACGTTTGCGCGCAACCTCACGCGCCAGGCCATGCTGCCGTACTACGGTCGCTATAATCTGTTGTGGCAGGAGGAGGCGTTCAACCAGGCGTGGTTGTGGCGCGACAACTTCGTCATCCTGGCCGACGGCGTGGCCCAGGGGTACTTCAGCCTCAGCATTGACCGGCAGGCGCTGTTCATCCGTGAACTGCACCTGCTGCCCGAAGCGCGCAACCAGGGAATGGGCGGCTGGGCGCTGGAGCGCATTGTCGAACTGGCCCAAGAGCGACGCCTGCCACGCGTGCGCCTGATGGTGTTCCAGTCCAATCCCGCACGCCATCTTTACCTGCGCAAGGGCTTCGCCGAGGTGGGTGAAGACCAGTGTTTCTGGCGCATGGAACGTTTGAGTGACGCCTGAACCGGCGTGACCATCAGCTCGGTGCCCGTTCGGGCACCACGCCTTCCTTCATCCCCAGCAAGACGGCGACCCGGTGTGACTCCCCGCGTCGTCCTTTCTTGCGCCCCGACAACACCTGATAGGTGGTTGCCGGGTCTACGCCATGCTCCCTGGCAAACTCTTGTACCGATTTTCCCTGCTGGTCGAGCCAGGCCCTGGCTTGTGCGGCAGTCCGTATACCGTGCATAGTTCAAGTCCGTTTTATTTGGTGTAATTGTGGTTAAAAGCATCACCCGTTTGGGTGATTAATAAGGGATTATACATTCAAATGACTGGAATCGGTTCGCGTTTACGGGAAGAGCGGGACAGGCTGGGCCTGACCCAAAAGGAATTCGGCGACATCGGCGGTGTCGAGCCCAATGCACAGGGGAAGTATGAAAGCGGTGAGCGCACACCCAAGGCCAACTACCTGGCCAAGGTGGCGACTGAAGGCGTTGACGTGCTGTACGTGCTCACCGGGCAACGGGCACCCATCCCCGCTGATCGCCTGAGTCAGGCCGAAGAGCACGTGTTGGGGCATTATCGGGTGCTGCCGCGCGAAGGCCAGGACGCCATCAGGCACATGGCCGTAAGCCTTGCGGAGATGGCCGCCAGCTACACCACGCGGCCACGACGAGGATTGCCCAAGCCCAGGTAGCCATGCCTGCGCAGGCGCTGGCGTCATGTAGGTGACGCTTTGCGCTAGGTCCCGGATCCGATTTTTGCTAAGGTAGCTAACATTCCGAAATAGACCACAAGAACGAGGTGTCTGCTTGATTAGGGTCCTAGTTGTCGATGATCATGATCTGGTACGTACAGGCATTACTCGAATGCTGGCGGACATCGACGGGCTGCAGGTAATCGGCCAGGCCGAATCTGGCGAAGATGCCATCAAGTTCACCCGCGAACTCAAGCCGGACGTGGTTCTGATGGACGTCAAGATGCCTGGCATCGGCGGTCTGGAAGCCACGCGCAAGCTGTTGCGCAGCTACCCCGATATCAAGGTGGTCGCCGTCACCGTCTGTGAAGAAGACCCATTTCCCACGCGCCTGCTGCAAGCCGGCGCGGCGGGCTACCTGACCAAGGGCGCAGGCCTGGATGAAATGGTCCAGGCCATTCGCCTGGTCTTCGCCGGCCAGCGTTACATCAGCCCGCAAATTGCCCAGCAGTTGGCGCTCAAGTCGTTCCAGCCGCAAACCACCAACTCGCCGTTCGACCTGTTGTCCGAGCGCGAGATCCAGATTGCGCTGATGATCGTCAACTGCCAGAAAGTGCAGCTCATCTCCGACAAGTTGTGCCTGTCGCCGAAAACCGTGAACACCTACCGCTACCGTATCTTCGAGAAGCTGTCGATCGCCAGCGATGTGGAGCTGACGCTGCTCGCGGTGCGCCACGGCATGGTCGACGCCAGCCTCTGATCATGGACACGCCTTTCGATCCTTCCGCTTTCCTGTCCACCTGCAGTGGCCGCCCCGGCGTGTACCGCATGTTCGACGGCGACGCGCGCCTGCTGTATGTGGGCAAGGCCAAGAACCTCAAGAAGCGCCTGGCCAGCTATTTCCGCAAGACCGGGCTGGCGCCCAAGACCGCCGCGCTGGTGGGGCGCATCGCCCAGGTGGAAACCACCATCACCGCCAACGAAACCGAGGCGCTGCTGCTGGAGCAGACGCTGATCAAGGAATGGCGGCCGCCGTACAATATTCTGCTGCGCGATGATAAATCGTATCCGTATGTGTTCCTCTCCGATGGCCAGTTTCCGCGGTTGAGCATCCACCGTGGGGCCAAGAAGGCCAAGGGCAAATACTTCGGGCCCTATCCGAGCGCTGGCGCCATTCGTGAAAGCCTCAGCTTGCTGCAAAAGACGTTCTTCGTGCGTCAATGCGAAGACAGCTTCTACAAGAACCGCACCCGTCCTTGCCTGCAATATCAGATCAAGCGCTGCAAGGCGCCCTGCGTAGACCTGGTGGACCCGGCCGAGTACGCCGAGGACGTACGCCACTCGATCATGTTCCTGGAAGGCCGCAGCCACCAGCTGACCGATGAGTTGTCGGCCAGCATGGAAAAGGCCGCCATGGCCCTGGACTTCGAGAACGCCGCCTTGCTGCGCGACCAGATCGCACTGTTGCGCCGGGTCCAGGACCAGCAGAGCATGGAAGGCGGCACCGGTGACGTGGACGTGGTAGCCGCGTTTGTCAACCCGGGCGGCGCCTGCGTGCACCTGATCAGCGTGCGCGGTGGGCGGGTGCTGGGCAGCAAGAACTTTTTCCCGCAGGTGGGTATAGAAGAGGAGGTCGCCGAAGTGATGTCGGCGTTCCTGGCCCAGTACTACCTCACCAGTTCGGAACGCGACCTGCCTGGCGAGTTGATCGTCAACGTGGTGCCCGAAGACGTTGAAGCCCTGGTGGCCGCCATCGACACCTTGCGCGGCCGTGAGTTGAGCGTCAGCCACCGGGTACGGGGTACCCGCGCGCGCTGGCAGCAACTGGCCGTGACCAATGCCGAGCAGGCCCTGGCGGCGCGCCTGGCCAATCGTCAGCACGTGGCCGCGCGTTTCGATGCCCTGGCCGACGTGCTCAACCTCGACGAGCCGCCCCAGCGCCTGGAATGTTATGACATCAGCCACTCCAGCGGCGAGGCCACGGTGGCCTCCTGCGTGGTGTTTGGCCCCGAAGGCCCGATCAAGGCCGATTACCGGCGCTACAACATCGAGGGCGTGACCGCTGGCGATGACTATGCGGCCATGCACCAGGCCCTGACCCGCCGCTTCAGCAAGCTCAAGGACGGGGAGGGCAAATTGCCCGACGTGTTGTTGGTGGACGGCGGCAAGGGCCAGTTGAACATGGCGCGCGAAGTGCTGCAGGAATTGGCGGTGCCCGACCTCATCCTGCTGGGTGTGGCCAAGGGCACCACGCGCAAGGCCGGTTTCGAAACCCTGTACCTCAATGACGTGGCCCACGAGTTCACCCTCAAGGGCGACTCGCCGGCGTTGCACCTGATCCAGCAGATCCGTGACGAAGCCCACCGCTTTGCCATTACCGGCCACCGGGCCCGGCGCGGCAAGACCCGCCGCACGTCCACCCTGGAAGGGGTGGTGGGCGTGGGGCCGAAACGCCGTCGTGACTTGTTGAAACATTTCGGTGGCTTGCAGGAGCTGTCCCGTGCAAGCATCGAAGAAATAGCCAAAGCCCCAGGGATCAGCAAAAAGCTCGCGGAGTCGATTTATGCGAATCTGCACAGCGAGTAGAATGCCCCACTCACCCAGCCGCCAGTTGTGCCGATGAATATCCCGAACCTGCTTACCGTTCTGCGCGTCCTGCTCATTCCGTTCTTCATCCTGCTGTTCTACCTCCCTTATACGTGGAGTTATGCAGCGGCCAGCACGGTCTTCGCCATCGCCGCTGCCACCGACTGGCTCGATGGCTACCTGGCTCGCCGCCTGGAGCAGAGCACGCCCTTCGGCGCGTTCCTGGACCCGGTGGCCGACAAGCTGATGGTGGCCGTGGCCCTGGTGCTGCTGGTGCAGGCGCACCACAACGTGTGGCTGACCCTGCCGGCGGCGGTCATCATCGGTCGCGAGATCGTGGTGTCGGCGCTGCGCGAGTGGATGGCCGAAATCGGCGCCCGCGCCCATGTGGCGGTGTCCAGCTTGGGTAAATGGAAAACCGCCGCACAGATGCTGGCGCTGGTGATCCTGCTGGCCAACCCGCCGGCCATCACCTTCTGGGTGTTGCTGGGTTACACCTTGCTGGTGGTGTCGGCAGGCCTGACCTTGTGGTCCATGGCACACTACCTGCGCGCTGCGTGGCCGCACCTGAACAGCCATTCTGAAAATAAATAAAACTTTTTTGAATCAAAGGGTTGACGGCGCTTTTTAAATCGCTAGAATGGCGCCCATCAACACGACGCGGGAATAGCTCAGTTGGTAGAGCACGACCTTGCCAAGGTCGGGGTCGCGAGTTCGAGTCTCGTTTCCCGCTCCACTTTACATGTGGAGCAGCGGTTGTAAAGTTGCTTCACATTTGAGGCCGAGTAGCAAAGTGGTTATGCTCCGGATTGCAAATCCGTCTACGCCGGTTCGATTCCGACCTCGGCCTCCATTATAAACGAGCTCTGTAGATCCTTGATCTACAGAGCTTTTTTATTTCTCGATGATGTAATATTTTGTCGGGGAAAGCTTCTGAACGTTCTTGCGTCATCAGGAGTGGGTGTATATATTCAACGGCTTGCAGTTGAAGTGCTGAAACGTTCTAAACGTTATTAGTATCAAGTAGGCTGCGGCAGCGCCGGGGATGTTAAGTCTCGCGCTGCACGTTACACCGCGCTACCGCCCGGATGGCGAAATTGGTAGACGCATGGGACTTAAAATCCCCCGTTCGTAAGGACGTGCCGGTTCGACCCCGGCTCCGGGCACCACACAAATCAAGGGCTTGCCGCACAATGTGCTGGCAGGCCCTTGTTGTTTCTGCGCCTTGGCGTGCGCCCATCAAGCGCAGTGGGGTAGGCGATGAACGTCCTTCTCGACGGACCGCCATTTTCCAACTGGGCCTTGCGCAGGTCATGCATGGCCTCCCATCCACAAAATCGTATTCAACCGTAACGCTTCATCGTGTTGGCCCGGCGCTGCAAGGGTTTGTATGCGCGCCCACTCACCTGCCGCATTCTCCTTGCCTGTGTCTTGACCCAAGTCAGCCACCAAGAAGCATTTCGCAACTATTCTGTTTGTAGTAGAACTACTCCGTGGCGTGCCGATCCACTGCACAGCCCTCGTGTTTCAAGGACTGAAACCATGACCCCATCCAAGACGCTGGTACGCAGCCTGTTATTTTCCCCCGTGGTGGTAGCGCTGTCCTGCCATGCCGATGCGCTGGAGCGCCCAACGGCAGCCGAAGGCAACCGCGAGATTTCAATCTACGACATCCCTCTCAAGGATCAGGACCACCTGGAAAATGCCATGACCAGTGCGCGCCTGCTGCGCACCGGCGGCACTGCCAGTGGCCCTTCCGCGCAGGAGCGGGTGCAGATCGAGCAGAAGTTGCGCAAGCGCAAGAAACCCAGCACCTATGTCGAGGTGGTCGACAACGCCAGCATGGCGAGCCGCCTGGCGCAGATGCAGGCCGAACGGCCAAGGCGCAAGTTGGCCAATGCCCCCGGCCTCTACGAGCCGCCGCGCTTGAGCCTGACGCGTCAATGTGAGGTGCAGGCGTCCTATAAAATGGGTATTTATACTGAGGATGGGCTGAATGGCCTGCGCCGGTACCTGCATTGCCCGGACGGTGACCTGCTGCTGCAGGACATGGTGCTCAAGGGCGTGTCGGTCACTACCATCAAGGAGTTGGCCAACGTCGACCTGGCCGGGCATCGGGGCATGATGTACGGCGTGCGCGATGCCGATGGCAACAGCTACACGCGCCTGACCTGGGTGTCCAATAACACCCACCACCTGGCCGACAAGGCAGGCACTACACCGCAGGTGCGCAGTTGGTTGGTGAACTATGGCAAGGAGTTGGTGGCCCAAGGGCGTTGACCGGCGCAGGCCGCCATTTTTTGCACAGCCGTGGCGATAGAATTTGATATGGTGCTGTCTCAATCCTGACTGTCTGTTTGTAGTACAAGCGGATAACCATGATTCGTGCCCCGGCCAGCGTAGAGCGGGCGGCACGTAAAGGAGATCTTCTTTGACACCCGGTGACACTTCGGCTGCCTTGGCACGGGCCACTGACAACTGCGCAAAAGAGCTTATTCACCTGCCTGGCAGCATTCAGCCCCATGGTTTCATGCTGGTACTGGACCCGCACAGCCTGGCGGTATTGCAGGTCAGCGACAATGTTCAGCGCTGGCTGGGCGAGCCGGCGGCCTGGTGGCTGGGCCGGGTGTTGCCTGAGCTGCTGCACGGTGGCGAACAGGTGGTGCGGCTGCTGGCCGAGCGCGCCAGTGAAGAGCACAAGCCGGTGCACGTGGCGGATGTGCGCTTTGCCGTGGGTACGTATCAGGGGCCGCCCATTGCCTTGATGGTGCACCGCTACGACAGCGTGCTAATTGCTGAATTTGAGCCGGCCAGCGACGTGCTGGCCGCCTATGCCAGCCTGTACCCGCTGGTACGCACCTTCATCGGCCAGTTGCAAGGGGCCGACAGCATCGAGCAGGTGTGCGCCCAGGCGGTGGCCGAGGTCAAGCGTATTACCGGCTTCGGCCGGGTCAAGGCGTATCGCTTCGACCCGGCGGGCGACGGCCTGGTGCTGGCCGAGCAGGCTGACGAAGGCTACCCCAGCTACCTGGGCCTGTGTTTCCCGGCGTCCGATATCCCGCCCCAGGCGCGGGCGCTATACTGCGCCAACCGCATACGGGTGATTGAAGACGCCAACTACGTGGCCGCGGCCCTGCTGCCGGCGCTCAACCCGCTGACCGGCCAGCCACTGGACCTCAGCCACGCGGCGCTGCGCAGCGTGTCGCCGGTGCACCTGCAGTACATGCGCAACATGCGCACGCTGGCCTCCATGTCGATTTCCATCGTGGTGCGCGGCAGGCTCTGGGGCCTGATTTCCTGCCACCACGCCGAACCGCGCCCGGTGCGTTTCCAGAGCCGCACGGCGTGCGAGCTGTTGGGCAGCGTGCTGTCGCTGCAGATCGAGTCCATGGAATTGCAGGTGCGCAACCAGCGCTTGCTGGGCGTGCGCCAGCAGATCGTGCAATTGCTCTCGGCCATGGCCGACCGCGACAGCGTGCGCGACGGGGCACTGGCCTTGAGCGACACCTTGCTGGGCTTCGTGCAGGCCCGCGGCGCGGCGATCATCACCGCGTCCAGTTGCGACCTGGTTGGCGATGCGCCAGACCGGCAACATGTGCTGGCACTCACCGACTGGCTGGCCGAACGTGGCGGCCATGAGGTGTTCCACACCGACAACGTGAGCCGCGACATTCCCAACCTGCCGGCCTTGGGGCGGCAGGTCGGTGGCCTGCTGGCGGTGGCTATCTCGGAAATCCACTCGCACTACCTGATCTGGTTCAAGCCTGAGCAGGTACGCACCGTCACCTGGGCAGGACAACCGCAGAAAACCATCGACGACAATGGCGTATTGAACCCCCGGGCCAGTTTTGATCGCTGGCAGGAAACCGTGAAAGGTTTTTCCAGCCCTTGGGAAACCCTGGAAATCGAAGCCGTGTCCGAGCTGCGCACAGCGGTGCTGGGCATCGTGCTGCGCAAGGCCGAGGAGCTGGCGCAACTGGCCGGGGAGCTGAAGCGCTCGAACAAGGAGCTCGAAGCCTTTTCCTACAGCGTGTCCCACGACCTGCGTGCCCCCTTGCGGCACATTGCCGGGTACGCCGAGCTGCTGGGCGACTTCGAGGGCGAAAAACTCTCGGAGCGCGGCCAGCGTTTCCTGGAACACATCGGCGAATCGGCGCGTTTTGCTGGCAGCCTGGTGGACAACCTGTTGAGCTTTTCGCAGATGGGCCGCTCGGCCCTGCGCCTGTCCGACGTGGACCTGGGCGCGCTGGTGGAGGCCATCCGCCGGGAAATGCTGCCCGACTACGAAGGCCGCGATGTGCAGTGGCAAGTAGGCCCGCTGCCGCTGCTGGTGGCGGACGCCGCGTTCCTGCACCTGGCCCTGCGTAACCTGATCAGCAATGCCCTCAAGTACAGCCGCGACCGTACCCCGGCCATCATCGAGATCGGTGCCGTGGAGCAAAAGGGTGAAACCGTGGTCTATGTACGCGACAACGGTGTCGGTTTCGACATGCAGTACGTCGATAAACTGTTCGGGGTATTCCAGCGCCTGCACCGCATGGAAGAGTTCGAAGGTACCGGCATTGGCCTGGCCAGTGTGCGCCGTATCATCGAACGCCATGATGGCCGCGTCTGGGCCCAGGGTAGTCTGGGCGAAGGGGCGACGTTCAGCTTCGCCTTGCCCCGCCAACCAAACCGTTCCGAAGATTGACCTGACCGAGGCACTCCATGCTTAAACCCATCCTGCTGGTGGAAGACAACCCACGGGACCTGGAACTGACCCTGCTGGCGCTTGAACGCAGCCAACTGGCCAACGAAGTGATCGTCATGCGCGACGGCGCCGAGGCGCTGGACTATCTGCTACGCCGCAATGCCCATGCCGAGCGGCTTGAAGGTAACCCGGCGGTGCTCTTGCTGGACCTCAAGCTGCCCAAGGTGGACGGCTTGCAAGTGCTTGAAGCCGTGCGCCAATCGCCAGAGCTGCGCAGTATTCCCACAGTGATGCTGACCTCGTCGCGCGAGGAACCGGACCTGATGCGCGCCTATGAGCTGGGCGTAAATGCCTACGTGGTGAAACCGGTGGAATTCAAGGAATTCGTCGCGGCGATTTCCGACCTTGGGGTATTCTGGGCGGTGCTCAACGAACCGCCGCCCGGTTCATTGCGCTTCAAGCGCCGACCTACTTGAGGGTGGCGCACACGGAACGAGATCGAAACTTGCGAATGCTGTCCAAGCCCCTGCAACTGCTGATGATTGAAGACAGCCCGCGCGACGCCGAACTGAGCCTGCTGACGTTGGAGCGGGCGGGGCTGCTGATTGAATCGACACTGGTGTTCAACCACCAGGGTGCCGAACAGGCGCTGCGCACCCAGGTTTTTGACCTGATCCTGTGCGACTTCCTGCTGCCGGGCTCGTCCGGGGCCGAGGTGTTGCAGCGGGCGCGGGAAATCGCCCCGCACACGCCGTTCATTTTTCTCTCCGGGGTATTTGGCGAAGAGAACGCGGTGGAGATGATGCGCCTGGGCGCCATCGACTACGTGCTCAAGCAAAACCTGACGTTGCTGCCCAAGGCCGTCAAGCGCGCCCTGGCCGAAGTGGACGAACGCCGCCAGCGGGTGCGCGCCGAAGAAAACCTTGAACAGGTAGAAGTGCGCGCGCGCCTGGCCATCGACGCGGCGCGCATGGGCGTGTGGGATTTTTCACCGGCCACCGGGCAGCTGTTGTGGGACGAGCGCTGCCGGGCGCTGTATGGCGTGGCCGAGTCGACCGCCATCAGCATCGATTACTTTCTTGATCACTGCCACCCCGACGATCGTGCGCTGGTAGAGGCCAAAATGGCCCAGGCCATGTCGCCCCAGGGGAACGTTGGCTACCAGGCCGAATACCGCGCCTTGCTGCCTGGCGGTGGTGAGCGCTGGCTAGCCACCAGTGGCCGGGCGTTTTTCGAGGGCCTGGTGTGCGTGCGGTTCACCGGTGTGATTCAGGACATCACCGAGCAGAAACTGGCCACCGAAGCCTTGCACCGTCTCAATGAGTTGCTGGGTGACCAGGTGCAAAAGCGCACCCGCGAACGCGACCGCACCTGGGAGCTTTCCCGGGAACTGCTGGCGGTGATGCGCTTCGACATGTCGCCCATCGCCCTCAACCCCGCCTGGGAAGCCACCTTGGGCTGGTCACGGCAAACCCTGGGGCAGATGCAGCTCTGGGAACTGGTGCACCCCAACGACATCGGCGCCACGGTGCGCGAAACGGAAAACATTGCCAGCGGCAACGTCTCCACGCGGTTCGTCAACCGCATGCGCCATGCCGATGGTGATTATCGCTGGTTGAGCTGGACCATCGTGCCCGACGAAAACCTGATGTACGCCGCCGTGCGCGACATCACCGGCGAGCGCGCGGTGGTCGACGAGTTGGCGGCCACTAACGAACAGCTGCGCGAGCAAATAAAGGAACGTGAACGCATCGAGGCCACGCTTCAGCAAATGCAGCGCCTGGAAGCGGTAGGGCAGCTGACGGCTGGTGTGGCCCACGACTTCAACAACCTGCTGACGGTGATCCTGACCAGCGCCAGCTTCCTGAGCCGCGATATCGAGCGCGGTGTCATGGAGAAGGTACACAGCCGCCTGCACAACATTCGTGAAGCGGGCGAGCGGGGCGCCAAGCTTACCGGGCAATTGCTGGCCTTCTCTCGGCGTCAGCGCCTGGAACCCATACCGGTCAACCTCAACGACACGGTGTTTGGCATGTTCGAGCTGCTGCAACGCACCCTGGGCGGCAGTATCTGGATCCAGACCCATACCGACGAGGGCCTGTGGAGTGCGCTGGTCGACCCCACGCAGACCGAAATGATCATCCTCAACCTGGCTATCAACGCCCGCGACGCCATGCCGGCAGGCGGTACCCTGCGCCTGGCCACGCGCAACGAAGTGGTTGAGCGCCCTGCACAGCACCCCCAGGACCCGGAGCCGGGTGCCTACGTGGTGTTGTCGATTGGCGACACCGGCAGCGGCATGAACGCGGCGGTGCTGGCCAAGGCCTTCGAACCGTTTTTCACCACCAAGGACATCGGCAAGGGCTCGGGGCTGGGGTTGGCCCAGGTGTTCGGGTTTGCCAAGCAGTCTGGCGGTGGCGTGGGCATTGTCACCGCGCCAGGGCAGGGCACCACCGTGGACGTCTACTTGCCCAGCTTTGACAGCTGCCCCGCGCAGCCCTCGGCCCCGGTGGCTGAGCGAGTCGAGCCCACGACTTGCGGGGGTGATCGCACGGTGCTGCTGGTGGATGACGATCACCAGGTGCGCGCTGTCACCGCTCATGTGCTGGAGCGCCTGGGGTATAGGGTGCTGGAGGCGGCCAGCGGGCAAGTGGCGCTGGATATCTTGAGCGAGCAGGTGGATGTGCTGCTGACCGACTACGCCATGCCTGGCATGAACGGCGCGCAACTGGCACAGGTGGCCCGTGGCATCTACCCGCAGTTACCCGTGGTATTCATTACGGGCTATGCCGAGATGGGCGGGTTGCAGGGCGATGAAGCGCTGGTGGTGCAGAAGCCCTATCGCGACGATGAGCTGGCCAGCAAACTGGAGCAGGCCCTGTTTCCCGTGCGCAACCTGGAAGGCTCGCAACCTTCACCTTAGGCGGCTCAGGCAGGACCGGCACCACGTTGTATTGAAGAACGTGCGACTGGGCCAAGGGCCCAGGCGGCAAGGCGGGAACGCAAGAGACCTTAGCGGTTATGGTCTTCTTTTTCGGGGGCAGGGCTGCCGGCCTGAATGCGTTTGTAGATCTCTTCGCGGTGTACCTGTACTTCTTTAGGCGCGTCGATGCCGATGCGAACCTGCATCCCTTTGACGCCCAGGATGGTAATTTTGATGTCGTCGTTGATGACGATCGTCTCGCCTACTTTACGGGTGAGTATCAGCATGTGCTGCTCCTTGCTGGGTCAGTGAGTCCACTTTTGACTTTCGGGTCGGGATTGAGACGCACGAGACCGGATTAAATTCCCCGAACTTGCCTTGATCCGGTCTTTTCAGAATAGGAAACAATTAAGTATCAGGATGTGATGCTTGCCATTATGGCTGTTTCCGCGCATTTGCGCCTGCCTGAATGAAAAACTTCATTGCAGATGAACAAAAAGGTTAACTGGCTTGCGGCCCTGTCAGCCTCGTGCTGCGGCGGATGCGAAGACAGGGACTTTGTAGCAGCAACTGTCTTCATGTGGGAGCGGGCCTTGCCCGCGAAGAGGACGCCGAGGTGGTTCAGATACTTCGCGGTGGGGGGTGTCGGGACAAATAGCGGTGCCGGTAGCAGCTGCCGCAGGCTGCGCCTGGCGATGCGGTGTGTCAGGCGTCACGCGGCATCCCTGACGCGGCTTGCGCCGCTGCTACAAAGATCATGCGTCCTGTGCCAAGGCGTTCACGGCTGCCAGTGGGTGCGCTGGCCGCCGAGCTTGCGGTCCAGGAAGCTGGCCGCGCTGATCAGCGCCAGGTGCGACAGCGCCTGGGGCGTGTTGCCCAAGTGGCAGCCCTGGCGGTCGAACTCTTCGGCGTACAGGCCCAGGGGGTTGGCGTAGCGCAGCAGTTGCTCGAACTCCAGGTGTGCCTGGTCCACCCGCCCGGCGCGGGCCAGGCATTCCACGTACCAGAAGCTGCACGCGGTAAAAGCGCCTTCCTGACCCTGCAGGCCGTCGCCGCTGCGGTAGCGGTAGACCATGCCGTCGCGCACCAGCTCGCGCTCGATCACCGCCAGCGTCGACAGCCAGCGCGGGTCACTGGCACCCACGAACCGCACCAGCGGCATCAGCAGCAGCGCGCCGTCCACCTCGCGGCTGCCCAGGTGCTGCACGAAGTGCTCGCCCTCGGCGTCCCAGAAATTGTCCCAGATGTCATCGTGGATGGCCTGGCGCACCTGGTCCCAACGGGCGAAGGGGGCGGGCAGCGAGCGTTTGTTGGCCAGCCGCAGTGCCCGGTCCAGCGCCACCCAGCACATCAGCCGCGAGTGCAGGAAGTGCTGTTTGTTGTCGCGCATCTCCCAGATGCCGACGTCTTTTTCATGCCAGCGCTCGCACACCTTGTCCACCAGGGTCTGCACGTTGCGCCAGCCCTCATGGGAAATGGCTTCGCCGTACTTGTTGGCCAGGTACACCGCATCCAGCAGCTCGCCGTAGATATCCAGTTGCGTTTGGGTGTAGGCGTCGTTACCAATGCGTACCGGTGTTGCCCCACCGTGGCCGGCCAGGTGCGGCAGTTCGCTCTCGGGCAACTGCTGGCGGCCGTCCAGGGCGTACATCAGGCGCAGGTCCACGCGCTCCTGGCAGCAGTCGCTGACGCGTTCACGCACCCAGCGCACGTAGGCGTTGGCTTCGTCGCTGAAGCCCAGGCGCATGAAGGCATACACCGTGAACGAGGCATCGCGGATCCAGGTGTAGCGATAATCCCAGTTACGCCCACCGCCGGCCTCCTCGGGCAAACCGAAGGTGGCGGCGGCAATGATGCCGCCATGCTTGCGTGAGGTCAGCAGCTTCATCGCCAGGGCCGAGCGGTGGACCATTTCCCGCCAGCGGCCACGGTAGCTCGATTGCGCCAGCCAATCGCGCCAGTATTTCAGCGTATGTTCGAAGCAACGCAGGCCCTGGCCGGCCTTCACCAGCGGATCGTCGTCGGCGCCCAGGATGAACTCGGCGCACTCGCCTTCATTCAGCTCGAACTCGGCCAGAGCCCAGCCATCGTCGCTGGCGTGCAACGGCCGGCATGCGGCCAGGCGCAGGCTGGGTTGGCCATGGGCTTCAAAGCGCACGCTGCCACCGTCGAGCACGGCACAGGTGTCGGCACGGCTGTAATCGTGCCGTACGCGGCAGCGCATGCGCACCTGGGCGCTGCCATTGACCGCCCGGACGCGCCGCACCAGGCGGGGCAGGTCGTCGACGCTGTCGCCGATGGGCATCAGGTCGGTGACCTCGATCACCGACTCTGTGTCGATCCAGCGGGTTTGCAGGATGTTGCTGTCGGGCAGGTAGATCTGTTGTCGGCGGGCGTCGGGCAGCACCGGCGCCAGTTCGAACACACCGGCCTCGGGCGTGTCCAGCAATGCGGTGAAAATCGACGGGCTGTCGAAGTCGGGCCAGCAGAAGAAGTCGACACTGCCGGTGTCGGCGATCAGTGCCGCGCTGCGCATGTCGCCGATTATGCCGTGGGCCTGGATAGGGTGCTGCGAGGAAGGCTCAGCCATTGTCTTTGAATCCTGGGTAAAGGCTCATGCCGCCATCGATGAACAGGGTGGTGCCGTGCACGTAGTCGGCGGCGTCCGACGCCAACCACACCACGGCGTTGGCAACGTCTTCGACCTCGCCCAGGCGCCCGTAGGGAATAAGCTCCAGCAACCGTGAAGCCTTGTCGCCGGTGGTGGTGTCCTGGTTGATGGAGGTGCGCACGGCGCCCGGGGCAATGGCGTTGACGCGAATGCGCTGGCAACCCACCTCCTGGGCAATGCTGCGCATCAGCAGGTCGACGGCGCCCTTGGAGGCGGCGTAGTTGGCATGGCCGGCCCAGGGGATAAGCTGGTGCACCGAGCTCATGTGGATGATCTTGCCCAGCGCTTTCGATACCCAGGGGCGCGGGCCTTGCCGGTTGAATTGGCGCAGGGCGGCGCGGGCGCTGAGGAACTGGCCGGTGAGGTTCACCTCCAGCACCTGGTTCCAGTCGGCCAGGGTCATGTCCACGGTGGCGGCGTCACGCTGCAGGCCGGAATTGGCCAGCAGGATGTCCAGCGCGCCGAAGGTATCCACCGTGCGCGCGAACAGCGCCTCGACGTCGTCTTCCTTCGATACGTCGCCGTGCACGGCGATGGCCTTGCCGCCGTCCTGGCGAATGCGTTCGGCCAATGCTTCGGCGGGTTCGGCGTGACGGTTGTAATTGATCACCACCGACGCGCCGGCGTTGGCCAAGGCCAACGCGGCCCCGGCCCCCAGGCCAGAGCTGGCGCCGGTGACCAGCGCCACCTGGTGTTCCAGGGATATGTGCATGAAGCTCTCCAACCAGTGTGCGTGCACAGTCGACTGGGGCAACGTGGAAAGAGTTCAGGCGGATGCGTGTGCCCACCCCCCCCCCGGAGCTGCCGCCAGGCTGCGCAGGTCCGCACTGCGGGCCCGCGATCGGCATGACACCGCCGAAGGTGCTGCGGACCTTTTCGCAGCCTGGCGGCAGCTCTACGGGGGCGGCTCAGGCCAGCACGGCCCGGAGGTAGGGCGCCGTGCGGCTGGCTTTGGCCTTGGCGACTTTCTCCGGCCGTCCGCACGCCACCACCTTGCCGCCCTTGTCGCCGGCGCCCGGGCCCATGTCGATCACCCAGTCGCTTTGCGCCACCACGCGCATGTCGTGTTCCACCACGATCACCGTGTTGCCGGCGTCCACCAGGCCGTTGAGCTGTGCCAGCAAGCGATCCACGTCACAGGGGTGCAGGCCGGTGGTGGGCTCGTCCAGCACGTACAGGGTGGCGCCGCGCTGGCCACGTTGCAGCTCGGTGGCCAACTTGATGCGCTGGGCCTCGCCGCCGGACAATTCGGTGGCCGGCTGGCCCAAGCGCAAGTAGCCAAGGCCGATGTCGCGTAGCACCGTCAGGGCTCGCTGAATGGCGGGTTGACCGGTAAATACGTCACAGGCCTGGTCCACCGTCAGTTGCAACACCTGGGCAATGTTCAACCCCAGGCATTGCACCTCCAGTGTCTGCGGGCTGTAGCGGGCGCCATGGCAGGTGGGGCAGGGGGCGTACACGCTGGGCATGAACAGCAATTCAATGCTGACAAAGCCTTCGCCTTCGCAGTGTGGGCAACGGCCCTTGGCCACGTTGAAGGAAAACTGCCCGGCGTCAAAGCCCCGCTCGCGCGCCTGGGGCGTGGCGGCGAACAGCTTGCGCACCTGGTCGAACAGGCCGGTATAGGTGGCCAGGTTGGAGCGCGGGGTGCGGCCAATGGGTTTCTGGTCCACCTGCACCAGGCGCTGGATAGCCGCCATGCCGCTGACAATGTGCCCCGACTCGGTGACCGGCGCGGCATCTTCCAGCGGGTTCTCGGATATATCTTCGTCAATGCCCAATGGATGCCCCAGCGCCGCCGCCACCAGTTCCAGCAGGGCTTGGCTCACCAGGCTGGATTTGCCCGAGCCGGACACGCCGGTTACCGCGGTAAAGGCATGCAGGGGAAAGTCCACCGCCAGTTGCCTGAGGTTATTGCGGGTCACGTCCACCAGCTTCAGCCACTCTTTGGCCTGGCGCCGTGGGTGGGGCAGCGGCACGGCGTCGCCGTACAGGTGCAGGCGCGTCTGCGACGCTTCAATGTCGGCCAGGCCGTGGGGCGGTCCGCTGAACAGCACGGTGCCGCCGTGCTCGCCGGCGGCGGGGCCCACGTCCACGAGCCAGTCGGCGCGGCGCATGGTTTCCAGGTCATGCTCCACCACGAACAGTGAATTGCCGGCAGCCTTCAAGCGCTGCAAGGCCTCGAACAGTGCCTCGCCGTCAGCCGGGTGCAGGCCGGCCGACGGCTCGTCCAGCACGTAGATCACCCCGAACAGTTGCGAGTTGAGCTGGGTGGCCAGGCGCAAGCGTTGCAGCTCGCCCGAGGACAACGTCGGCGTGCTGCGTTCCAAGGCCAGGTAGCCCAGGCCCAGGTCGGTCAGGGTGTGCAGACGTTGCAGCAGGTCATGAGCCAGGCGCTGGGCAGCCAGCTGTTTTTCCACCGAGAGCTCAGCACCACCGCCCTGTTCCGCCAGGGGCTTGAGCACCTCGACCAGGCGCGCCAGGGGCATCTGCGATAGCTCGCCGATGTCCAGGCCGGCAAACGTTACCCGCAATGCCTCCTGTTTCAGGCGCTTGCCCTGGCACAGCGGGCACAGGGTGCCGCGCATGAATTGGCCCGCGCGCTTTTTCATCAGCGCGCTCTGCGAGTGGCTGAAGGTGTGCAGCACGTAGCGTCGTGCGCCGGTGAAGGTGCCCTGGTAGCTGGGCTCAAGCTTGCGCTTGAGCGCCTGGCGGGTATCGGCCGGGCTAAGGCCTGCGTACACCGGCACGGTGGGTTGTTCGTCGGTGTAGAGAATCCAATCGCGCTGTTCCCGGGGCAGGTCGCGCCAGGGGATGTCCACGTCATAACCCAGCGTCACCAGAATGTCGCGCAGGTTCTGCCCCTGCCAGGCCATGGGCCAAGCCGCCACGGCGCGTTCGCGAATGGTCAGCGAATCGTCGGGCACCATGGTTTGCTCGTTGACCTCGTACACCCGGCCCAGGCCATGGCATTGCGGGCACGCGCCCTGGGGCGTGTTGGGCGAGAAGTCCTCGGCATACAGAATGCCCATGCCCGACGGATAGCTACCGGCCCGCGAATACAGCATGCGCACCAGGCTGCCCAGGGTAGTCACGCTGCCCACCGAAGAGCGGGTGCTGGGTGTACCGCGTTGCTGTTGCAGGGCCACCGCCGGGGGCAGGCCGTCGATGGCATCCACATCCGGCACGCCCACCTGGTCGATGAGCCGGCGCGCGTAGGGGGCCACCGACTCGAAGTAGCGTCGCTGCGCTTCGGCGTACAACGTGCCGAAGGCCAGCGACGACTTGCCCGACCCCGATACGCCGGTGAACACCACCAGCGCGTCACGGGGAATGTCGACATCGACGTTCTTGAGGTTGTGTTCCCGGGCTCCGCGCACGCGCACGTAGCCAGACTGACCGATCGGTTTCATGGAAGACAGCACCTGCAATGGTGATCACGTCTTATAACCGACCCCGGGGCGCCGGCAAAGTGCGCCCGGACCTGGTTCAGATCTGCGCGTCGAACACGATGGTCACGTCGCCGCTGTACTGCCGGCCATTGTGGTTGAGCATGGCGGGGATATGCGCAGGGTCTACCCAGTAATGCATGCGTGCAGGTCGCCCGGCCGCCACGGCAATGCTTCGAAAGTCCAGTGCTTGATGCTCACCCACGGGCAGTGGCAGTTTCTCCACAGGGGCGCCCTGGTAGCGAATGCTGCCCGGCAAGGTCACCGCCACCCCGAAGGGTACCTGGTGACCACTGTGCGGTTCGCGCATGGAGCATTGGTTGCCCATGGGCTCGCTGCATTTGAGGTACATCTTGAGCGGTGCCGAGGCCCAGATCTGAAACGGGTGATCACGCCGCAGGCTGGTGGGTAGGCTGGCGTGGTTGAGCCACTGGCCCCAGCCGCCGTCAGGCTCCAGCACCGCTCGGTCGGAGTGGGTCGCAAAGTCCACGCGCAGTTCATGTTTAACGGTGAGCTCAAAGTCCAGGGTAATGGCGCTTTGGTTGTAGCTGCCGATGCCCAGGTCAATCTGGCTGCCGTGCCCGGTGGTGTACACCAGGCTGCCTCGGTAAAGGCCATTGCCCAGCGTGAAAGGGTCTGGGGTCTTGAGCTCGTAGCCAATGGATATCTCATCGGTGTAGGTGAGGTAAGGTCCCCAGTCATCGCTCTTGGGAGGGTGGGTGCAGGTGACGAAGCCGGTCGGCACGCTCCAGGCAAACGCATAATAGTCGGCGTTGGCAGCACCGGGGCGTCCCTGGCAGCCACCTGCCGCGTTGCCGTAACCGACCAGGTTGGCCACCTGCGAAATGCCGCCCGGTGTGCCGCCTGGGCGCATCTGGGCGCGTACGTAGCGCCGCGCCAGCAGGCTGAGGCGAAACTGCAGTGGGGTGGTCTGGCCGTCGGCGTCATTGGTGACCATCAGGGTTTTCCAGTCACCGTCCACCCGTTGGTAGTTATGCGACTCGATGGGGCCAGGTACCTGTACGTCCCGGCGGATATTGAGATAAGGCACGGTAATGGTGAAGTCGCCGGGTCTACAGTAGCTGCCGTTGCCGTGGCAGTAACCCGACAACGGCGTGGTATTGACGAATCCTGTGGTGGTAGCGCCGGTAACCCGGGGGATGAATTCGGCAGTGATGGTCATCGCCATTACCGAGGCGCTGAGCGGGCCAAGTGCTGCGCCCAGTAAAAATGACAGCCGCTTGATCATGCGTGAAGCCCTTCTTGCAGTCAGGAAAGGCGCCATGCTGGCGATCGAACGGACAGGCGCCTATCGGACATTTCCCATGTGCATCACATTTGTGCGTCGAACACGATGGTCACGTCGCCGCTGTATTGCCTGCCTGTGTTGCGCATCATGGCGGCCACGTGCGGGGCCTCCACCGAGTAATGCAGGCGGCCCTGGCGGGCAGCAGTGATGGCCACACTTTCAAAGCGAAATGCCTGGCCTTCGCCCACGGGCAGGGGCAGCGCCTGTACGGCAGTGCCATTGTGGACAAGGGTGCCCGGCAGGCTCACCGCCACCACGATGGGCACCTGATGATTGCTGTGCGGTTCGCGGATGCTGCATTGGTTGCCCATTGGCTCATCGCAGCGCAGGTACATTTTCAGGGGGGCCGAGGCCCAGATCTGGAACGGGTGCACCCGGCTCAGCCGCGTGGGCGCGCTGCCGCCGTGCAGCCATTGCACCCAGCCGCCGTCCGGTTCAAGCATGACGCGGTCGGAGTTGGCCGCAAAATCCACCCGCAACTCATGCTGTACCTTGAGTTCAAAATTGAAGGTGACGTGCGAATCGTTATAGGTGCCGGTGCCCAGGTCGATTTGCTGGCCTTGGCCCACGGTATAGGTAACGCTGCCTCGGTAAATGCCGTTGGGCAGGGCGAAGGGGTTGGGGGTTTCCAGCTCATAGCCTACCGACACCTGGTTGACCGTACCGGTGTAAGGGCCCAAAGGATCGAGGGTTGGGCCTCTGGCGCAGGTCACCATGCCAAGCGGTACCCCCCAGGCAAAGCTGTATTGGGTACTGTGTCCGGCGCCTACTCGACCTCGGCAGCCACCCTGGGAGGACCCGCTGATGCCAGAAGCGTTAGCAATACGGCCAATGCCGCCGCCCACGCCGCCTGGGGCTAGGGTACCAAGCTGGTAGCGGCGGGCCAGCAGGTTCAGGCGAAACCGCAACGGCACCGATTGCAGGTTGATGTCGCCATCCACGTGCACTGTTTTCCAGTCTCCATCCACGCGTTGGTAGTTATGACCTTCGATAGGCCCCGGGTTCACCCATTCACGCTGGATGGTCAGCGCGAACATGACGGTGAAGTCCCCAGGGCGGCAATGACTGTTGTTGCCGTGGCAATAACCTGACAGGGGCGTGGTGTTGACGAATTTAGTGTTGTTGGGCGCACTGGCGCTGGGCACGAATTCGGCGGTGATCGCCAGTTCACTGGCTCCGACAGGCGCGAAGGCCATGCCCAGCAACGGGCAGAGTGCGATGAATCGCGCCATTTTCACGGTACAGAACCCCTTTACGCGACTGACTGACCGCGTAAATCATGGGTACTTTACCTGGGGCTGTATGTAGGGCATTTCCCAAATTCGTCAGATTTCTGCATCGAACACAATGGTCACCTCGCCACTGTATTGCCGCCCGCTGTTGCGCAGCATCGCCGCCACGTAAGGCTGCTCAACCGAATAATGCAGTCGCGCCTGGCGCCCGGCAGCGATGGCCACGTTCTGGAACTGCAACGCCTGGGCCTGGCCCAGGGGCAACGGCAGGCCTTGCACCACGGCGCCGTCATGGCGAATCTCGCCGGGCAGGGTCACGGCTACCACGATGGGTACCTGGTGGCCGCTGATCGGTTCACGCATGCTGCATTGGCCGCCCAGCGGCTGGTCGCACTTGAGGTACATCTTCATGGGCGCCGAGGCCCAGATCTGGAACGGGTGCACCCGGCGCAGGCGTGACGGCGGCTGGCCGCCATGCAGCCACTGCTGCCAGCCGCCCTCAGGCTCCAGCACGGCGTGTTCGGACCCTGCCGGGAAGTCCACCCGCAGCTCATGCTGTACCTTGAGTTCGAAATTGAAGTTCACCACCGATTCGTTGTAGTCGCCGGTGCCCAGGTCTATTTGCCGGCCGTTGCCCAAGCTGTAGGTCAACGTGCCGCGGTAGGTGCCGTTGCCCAGGGCGAAGGGGTTGGGCGCCTGCAGTTCATAGCCCACCGATACTTCATCTATGTTGCCTGCATAGGGGCCCAGCGCCTGGTCGGTGCCGGGGCGGGTACAGGTGGTCATGCCCTGGGGAATGCTCCAGGCAAAGGAATACAGGTTGCTATTGCCTGCCCCGACCCGGCCCTGGCAGCCGCCGCTGCTGGCGCCCAAAACGCCCGACTGGTTCGCCACGTAACCGATGCTGCCGACCGTGCCGCCGGGCGCCAGGGTGCCCAAGTTGTAGCGCCGCGCCAGCAGGTTAAGGCGAAACTGCAGGGCAACCGACGGGCCGCCGTTATCGCCGCTGACGTACACGGTTTTCCAGTCGCCATCGGCGCGCTGATAGTTCTGCCCCTCGATGGGCCCGGGGTTGAGCCATTGCCGCTCAATGGTCAGCGGGAACATGAGGGTGAAGTCGCCTGGCCGGCAATTGCTGCTGTGGCCATGGCAGTAGCCCGACAGAGGCGTGGTGTTGACGAAGCTGACGTTGTTCGGCGAGCTGGCGCGGGGGATGAACTCTGCGGTGATGGTCAAGTCGCTGGCCAGCGTCGAGACGCTGGCCAGACCCAGCAGGCAGGGGAGCAGCAGGTGGCTCTTGTGCATGGATTTCCCTTCCGGAATGCTCTCAAGAAGGGATCATCTTTGTAGGTATTTACGGTTATTAATGTAGGACGTTTCCCAAATGTTGGTTTGAGTAACGTCCTTGGCGCCTGATCAGATGGAGAAATTGAAGGCCACCGAAATACGCGGTCGCTCGCCGTCGTAACGGCGCACTGAGTGCAGCAGCCACGAGGGGAACATCAGCAGGGTGCCGCTCTTGGGCGTCTGCGCGCTGACCGACCCGGCGCCCAGGCAGCCCTCGATACGCATGCGCAGCGCCGGGTTGAGCAGCATCGGGGTAATGCCGCGCGGGTCCACGAACTCCAGTTCGCCGCCCACCGCAGGGTCATCCGCGCGGCCGCCGTCATCCACCCAGTACACACCCGACCAGAACGAACCCGGGTGGCCGTGCAGCGCATTGGCGTGGCCACGACGGTTGATGTTGGCCCAGGCGCTGTGGTTCCAGGTCAGGTGTGCCTCGATCAGGCCGTGTTCCGGCGAGCTGACGGCCGACAGCTGGTTGGCCATTTCCTGGGCAAACGCCAGCAGTTGCGCACCCGGCTCGCCAGCCCAGTCGGTGAAGCCATCATCGGACTGCCAGCCCCCCAGGTTACTGTGCTGGGTGCCCGGGTGCGACTCGCTGCGCGCCAGGATCACGGCCTTGAGGCGCTCGTTGAGGTTTTCGTGATCGGGGTGTTCCAGCGCGGCGATGGGCGTGGGGAACAGCCGGGTGATCTTGATCTGCTCAGGGTCGACCTGCGACGCAAAGGTGGGCTGGGTCATGACGGGCTCGCGAGTTGGACAAGGGGCAATTATCGCCCAGCGTGCCGAACGACACCAGCGCCCTCGGGCCGCCACAAAGGTCAGGCATCGGCCTGGGCCTGCAACAGCCGCTGCAAGAAAGTCGCCAGCGCCACTTCCTCCAGTCGCAACCCCTTGCGTTTGCGCGGCTTGGGCAGTTTGGCCAGTTCCCCCAGCACGTAGCGTTCCAGCACCGCGGGGTGAATGTAGCAGCGCCGGCACACCGCCGGGGTGTTGCCCAGGGTGCGGGCCACCGCCTTGACCATCTCGACGATCTGGCGCTTGGCCTCCGGCTCGGGTTGCCAGTGCAGCTCGCGCAGCATGGCCAGCGCCAGTGCGCTGCCGGCCCAGGTGCGGTAGTCCTTGGCGGTGAAGTCGGCGCCGGTCATTTCCTGCAGATAGGTATTGACGTCGGAAGAACTGACGGCGTGACGTTCGCCATGCTCGTCCACGTACTGGAACAGGTGCTGGCCCGGCAGCTCCAGGCAGCGCTTGACGATGCGTGCCAGGCGCTTGTCCTTGACCGACACCTGGTGGTCCACGCCGCTCTTGCCGCGAAAGTGAAATTGGATGGCGCTGCCTTTCACTGCCACATGGCGGTTGCGCAAGGTGGTCAGGCCGTAGGAACGGTTGTCGCGTGCGTACTGGGTGTTGCCCACCCGAATCAGTGTGGTGTCGAGCAGCGAAATCACCGTGGCCATGATCTTGTTGCGGTCCATGCCCGGCAATGCCAGGTGGCGTTCCAGCTGTTGGCGCAGCTTGGGCAGGGCCTTGCCGAAGTCCAGCATGCGCGCGTACTTGTCCTCATCGCGCAGTTCGCGCCAGCGCGCGTGGTAGCGGTATTGCTTGCGCCCGCGGGCATCGCGGCCGGTGGCCTGCAGGTGGCCGCGCGGGTCGCTGCAAATCCATACATCGGTATAGGCCGGGGGTACCGCCAGCCCGTTGATGCGCTTGATCACCTGTGGCGCGTCGATGCGCACGCCCTTGGCATCGAAATAGATGAAGTGGTCCCCCTGGCGTTGCCGGCGAATGCCCGGCTGGCTGTCGTCAACGTAATGCAGGTCGGGTGGCAATACCGGTACGTCGCTGGGCTCGAGCATGACGGTCAGTTTCCGAAAGGGGCATGAACCATGGACCTCCCCAGGCGCCACAGGTGCCGTTGTGTGGCGAGGGTTAAAAGTGAGGCTTCGGAAATTTCCGAGTTTCGTTCGGAAATGTCCGGCTTTTCCTGCAAGCACAGTCGCCGATACTGCGCCCCGTTGACCGCCAGGGCGCAGGTGCCCGATGCGGTGGTCGGCGGGGCAGGGCGTGGGTGCGCTGCTTCTTTTGATGCTTTTTTACGGAGATTGACCATGAAAAAACTGTTTCTTGCGCTGCCCCTGGCCCTGCTTTTCGCGGGTAACGCAATGGCCGTCGACCCTATCGAGAAGCAAGTGACGGTCACGGCGCAGATCCCCACTGATAACTTCTTCGTCGAACCGGTCGGTGGCAACTGGATGAACGACCCGCAGGAAATGGCCTGGAACTCGTTTCAGGAAACCCTGCAACCCATCAGCAAGCAGTTGCAGGTGAAAAGCACCACCGGCGCCATTTCCGCCTACCTGTTGACGCCCGCCGTCATGACCAGTGGCGCCAACAACATTGCCCTGAATGTGTCAGTGGCTGGCAAGAGCCTGACCACCACGGCGGCTGAAGTCGTCAGTGCTTCCCAGGCAGCACCTGGCGCCACCGTGGGCTTCCAGGTAGCCGCTGTCGGTAACGGAGCAACCTTCGTGCCGGGCAATTACCAGGGCGTGGTCAACATGATGTTCGAAACCGTTACCCCAACCGGGCCTTGATCGCAGGTCGTTTCCTGTGCCTTTTCCCGCGCGCGTTTCCCCGGCGCGCGCGGGGAACGGTTTGTCTGTGAATCGTAGATGGCGTCTGTCATGTCCCTTGCCTTTTCCATTCGCTTCGCGCTGGTGTGCGGTGCGGCGTCGTTGTGGTTTGCCCAGGCGCAGGCACAAACCCCGTCCACCACCACGCTGGGTGTGCTCAGCCAGGCCGAAAACCTGCCGGGCGATTTCAGTGAGCATTTTTTCGACGTGCCGCTGGCCGTGCGCGTCGATCTCGACGGACGCTTTCTTGGCGAAGCCATGATTGTGTTGTCGCGCAATGAAACGGTGCAGTTGCTGGAGTTCACCCAGGTGGAAGAAAGCCATGAGCCCGACGCCGCACGCCAGCGCTGGCGTGACCTGCTGGTGGAAGGGCGGCCGTTGGGCAACTGCCTGAAGGATTGCGAGGCTGGGCTGGTGGCGTTGCACTACAGCCTGACCAACTCGCAACTGTCCATATTGACCCGGGCCGTGGAGCAGGACCCTGCCCAGGCGCGGTACTACTCGCTGCCCGAGCAAGGCAGCCAGGGCATGATTGTGCGCAACCAGCTCAACCTGGCCCGCGACGGCGAGCAGACCAGCGGCCGTTATGCCTTGCAAGGGCAAACCAGCCTGGGCAACTGGACCGGGCTGGCCAACGCCCAGGCCGACCGCAGTAACGAAATTGGCGCCCAAAGCCGCCACCGCATCGACCAGCTTTACGGCGAGCGGGTCAGCCAGGCGCATTTTTTTCGCCTGGGCTATTTCACCCCCAGCTCCCAAGGGTTGACCCGTCAACCGCGCTTCATGGGCTCAAGCCCCGATTCCACCGTGGGCGTGATGTTCGGCAGCAGCGACAGCCTGGCGATCAACACGGGTGCGGCCAGCAGCACCCCCATCTACGTCACCCCCAACCGGCCTGGTATCGTCGAAATCTACCGCAATGGCCAGTTGATCAACAGCCAGCCGGTGCAGGCGGGCCTGCAAACCCTGGACACACGGGTGCTGCCCGGCGGTATTTACGAGGTGGAAGTGCGCCTGGTGGAAGACGGCCAGGTGACCTCGCGCACCGAGGAGTTCATCTACAAGCCCAGCAACTGGAGCAACCCCGACCAGCGTTGGCGCTACAACCTGTTTGCCGGGCAACAGCGCGACCTGCTCAGCAACTGGGAGAATGACAATGACAGCGGCGGCCTGAGTGCCGGTGTGCTGACCAATTACCTGCTGCACCCGCGCGCGGTGGTGGGCCTGTCGGCCCAGCGTGTCGACGACCAGATGCAATACGGTACCTCGCTGGACTGGGACCCCCACGACCGGTTCAAACTGTTCGGCAACCTGTTCCATACCCAGAACCAGGGCAATGGCTTCGACCTGCAAGGCATCCTCAACTACCCGCGTGGCAGCCTGGTAGTCAGCCATACCCGGTCCTGGACCGAGCCGCCGCGGCCGGACCGTCGCGAAGACACGCGGCGCAACGGCACCTGGCGCGGCGGCCAAACCCAGCAAAGTTCGCTGTCGCTGAGCCATCGGGTTACACGTCAAAGCACGGCCAGCGGGCGAGTGTCCCACAGCAGTGGCGCCATCACGGGGGTGGCGCTGGACGTGGGCTGGGCGTACCACGGCACCCTGAAAGGGTCGGACACCACTTGGCGCCTGTCGGTGTTCGACCGGCCCGCCACCTACAGTTCCGGCAACCAGCGTAATCGTGGCGCCACGCTGAGCATGAGCCTGGCGCTGGGCAAGCCGGGCCAGCGACTTTCGGCCAGCCTGGGCACGCAAACCGCGCGTAACGGCGGTCGCGACCAGACGGCCTCGGTCACCTGGCAGCAAGACTTGCAGCACCACACCTTGCGCAGTGTGTCCGGCACCCTGTCGGCCGACCGCTACGGCGCAGGCTTCGGGGCCAACACGCAATTCCAGAACAGCCACCTGTTCGGCGACGCCTACGTGCAGAACTCTTCCTATAACGGTGAGATGGCTGGCGGCGTCAACCTGGAAAGCACCCTGGCACTGGGGGGCGGGCACATGGCCCTGAGCGGTGAGTATGGTGCGTATGACGCCGGGCTTATCGTGGATGTGGAATCGGATGTGGAGCAACTGAACCTGCGTGCCGACGATGTGTCGGGCGCCAGTGCGTCGCTGCGCCCCGGTCGCAACGTGATACCGGTACAGGCCTATCGCTCGGGCAGCGTGCAGCTGGATTTCAGTGGCCGCGACGCCCATGCGGCGGTCATCCAGCCGCCCAGTCTCAGCTATCACCTGAACAAGGGCGGCGTGCAGTACCGGCAGGTACGGGTCATGCGCACGCTCACCGTGCTGGGGCGCCTGCTGGATGTGCGCGGCCAACCGCTCAAGGGCGCGCTGGTGATCAACCACGCCAGCCGTAGCGTCACCGAGGCCGACGGCTTCTTCGCGGTGGAAATGAGCGAGTCCACGCCCACCCTCGAAGTGCGCCACCAAGGGGCCCGCCTGTGTTTCCTGCGCCTGGACGCCAAGCATGCGCGGCGTGAAAACGAAGTGCTGCTGGTGGGCGATCAACGTTGCTCGGCAAACACCCTGGCGGCGGCCGAGGGGGGCGACGGCGAAGGTGCTTGAGCCATAACTCGGAATTTTCGGCATGAGGATTGGGAAACGGCCTACATCCTCCGTCGAATCGTTTCCCAATAATGAATGTCCGTGCTGGCCAATGGGCAGTGCCGACCCTTCACTGCAAGGTAGATCATCATGATGCGTTTTTTCGTTGCTCTCGCGTGTGTGTTGCCTGGGCTTGTGCAGGCCGCTCCGCAACTCAACATCGGCGGTTTGTACGACTACCTCGAAGGCAACCGCAGTACCCAGCTCAAACGGGTGCGCAACGGCGGCGACAGCACCGCGTTCGTCAAGGTCAGCGTGGCCGAACTCGTCTACCAGCCCGACGGCACGGCGCGCGAGGTGCCCATGGACGGTCTGCCTGCCGACCAGCGAGCGCTGGTGGCCAGCCCGGCGCGGCTGATCGTGCCGGCCAAGGGCATGCAGGCGGTGCGCCTGCTGTACCGCGGCAGCCGTGAACGCGAGCGCTACTTTCGCCTGCGCTTCATCCCGGTGCTGCCCCAGGCCAACGACGATTTTGCCCTCAGCGAACAGGAAAGCGAGCAGTACAAGGATTCGCTCAAGGCCGGCGTGAACATTCTGGCTGGCTACGGCTCGCTGTTGTTCGTGCGCCCCGAGCACACCCGGTTTGACACCCAGGTACTGCAGGAATCAGGACGCCTCGTGGTGCCCAACCAGGGCAACAGTACCGTGGTGCTGGACCATTTCAACGACTGCGACGCCAGTGGCGAGCAGTGCGAGGTGGCCACCAAGCATCACCTGCTGCCCGGTTCGCGCCGCGCGTTCGATACGCGTCCTGGCCGCCAGTACCGGTTCGAATTGATCGAGGGCGAGCAATCGCGCCAGGTCGAGTTCAAGGGTTGAGCGCCCCCTCTACCGCTCACGCGAGGATGCCATGTACAGAGCGATGATTGTCGATGACCACCCCTTCATTCGGGCCAGCGTGCGGGTGCTGCTGGAGAAAATGAAAATCAAGGTGGTGGCCGAGGCGGACAACGGTACCGATGCCGTGCAGATGGTGCGCGACTTTTCGCCGGACATCGTGGTGCTCGACATCGCCATGCCCTGCATGGACGGCCTGGAAGTGATTGCGCGGATCAAGGCGCTGGGCGTCAGGGTGAAAGTGCTGATTCTGACGTCCCAGGCACCGGACTACTTTTCCCTGCGCTGCATGAAAATGGGCGCCGCCGGGTATGTGTCCAAGTCCGATAACCTCAACGAACTGGTCAAGGCCGTGCAGGCGGTCACCAGCGGCTACTCGTACTTCCCCGACGTGGCCTTGAGTTCGGTGCACCGTGGCGACAGCCTCGATTCCGAGTCTCAATGCATTTCCCGGTTGACCGACCGTGAGCTGTTGATCCTGCAACAACTGGCGCGCGGCTACAGCAACAAGGCCATCGGTGACGCCATGCTGCTGAGCAACAAGACCGTCAGCACCTACAAGACCCGGCTTATCGAGAAACTGCGGGTCAAGTCCCTGGTTGACCTGGCCGACCTGGCCAGGCGCCATGCATTGATCTAGGAAACCTGGCCATGCGCGCACGGATGTTTTGCTGGCTATGGCTGTTCCTGGCGCCGTGGGCGCTGGCCGAGGAGACTGGCCCCACGCTCTATGGGCGCTCCAACCTGGCCGTTGGCCTGCTGGACCTTGAGCTGACCGACGATGACCGGCGTTGGCTATGGCAGTGCCGGGTACTGCGGCTGGGCGTCAGCCTGCCGGAGTACGCGCCGTTCGATATCCTTGGCACCGGCCAGGAATACGAGGGCATCACCGCCGATTATGCGGCGTTGGTAGCAGGCTTGCTGCACCTGAGCGTGCGAGTGGTGCGCTACCCCACCCGTGCCGAAGCGCTGGCCGCGGTGCGCGACGGCGACATCGACCTGCTGGGCACCTCCAACGTGTTCGAGGCCGCCACGGCCAACCTGGTGTTGTCCCAGGCCTACGCCCAGGACGAGTCCGTGCTGGCCACGCGCCGGGATGATCACACCGCCTTGCTTGGCGGCCTGCGCGACCGGCGCCTGGCCATGCAGGAGTTCTACTTGCCGCGCGCGCTGGTTGAAGGGCTGTATCCCGAGGCGCGCTTGCAACTGTATCCCTCCACCCTGACGGCGCTGGGGGCGGTAGCCTTCGGCCAGGCCGATGTGTTTCTGGGCAACGCCCTGGGCGCCTATTACCAGATCTACAAAGGCCAGTTGGGTGGCCTGCACCTGAACCATTTCGAGCAGGTGCAAAGCAACTATTTCGGCTTTGCCGTCTCGGCCCACAATAGCCGGCTGTTGACCTTGCTCAACACCGCCCTGCAGGCCATTCCCGAACACGAGCGCCTGGCCATCCTGGGGCGCTGGAGCGTAGGCGGGGTCAGCATCGGCCAGCGCCGCGAGCTGCAACTCACTGAGGCCGAACAACGCTGGCTGAACCAGGCGCGCCCGCTCAAGGTGCTGATGGACGAGCAGTTCGTGCCCCTGAGTTACCGTGACGATCAGGGCCGCTACCGGGGCGTGAGTGCCCAGGTGCTGGAAGTGATCGGGCAAATGACCGGGCTGACCTTCGAGGTGGCGTCTGGCCTGACCCTGGCGCAAATGACCGAGCAGGTGCAGCGCGGCGAGGCCGACCTGATTGCCGCGTTGCCGCAAAGCCGCGCTCGCGAAGAGCAGTTGGGCTTTACCCGCGCCTACCTGAGCAGCCCCCGGGTGCTGGTGACTCGCGACGAGCCCAAGGCGCCGTACTCGCTGGAACAGCTGGAGGGCAAGCGCCTGGCGTTGGTGCATGGCAGTTTTTTGCTGGACCAGGTCCTGTCGCAGTACCCCGGCATTGTCCATGTACCGGCGCGCAGTGCCGACCATGCGCTGTCGCTGGTTACCGACGGCAAGGCGGACGCCGCAGTGCTCACCCTGATTGGCGCGCGTTATCGCATTTCTCGCCAGTACGCAGGGCTGTTGCGCGTCAGCGCGACCTTGCCGGTGCGCGCCGCCAGCCTGGCGTTCGCCACGTCGCGTAACTCACCGGAACTGCTGTCGATTCTCAACAAGGCGCTGTTGGCCATCCCGCCTCAGGAAATCAATGACCTGGCCGCGCGCTGGCGTGGCGAAGTGGTGCTGGAGGAGGGTTTCTGGATGCGCCATCGCTGGCATATTGCCCAGGCGGTGCTAATGGGGTTGCTGGTCTGGGGCCTGCTGGTGGGCTGGCTTACCCAACTGCGGCGCCAGGTAAAACGCCGCAACATCGCCGAACAGGCGTTGACCAATCAGCTTGAGTTCATGCGGGTGATGATCGACGGCACCCCGCACCCGCTGTACGTGCGTGACCGCGATGGCTGCCTGCTGACGTGCAACACCAGCTACCTGGATGAGCTGCAACTCACCCACGACGAGGTGGTCGGCAAGCCTGTCGCCGATACCGCGGCGTTCACCGTCGAGCAGGCCGAAAGCTATCAGCAGGCCTACCTGCAAGCCATGGAAGCCGGGGTGAAGGTGGTCGAGGACCGCGACGTGATGTTTCGCAACGGCGAGAGTAAGACGATCTGCCACTGGGTGTTGCCTTACCGGGGCACCGATGGCGAGATCGCCGGACTCATCGGTGGCTGGATAGACATCACGGATCGTCAGCGCCTGCTGCAGGCCTATCAGCATGCCAAGGAGGCTGCCGAGGCCGCGAACCGTGCCAAGACTGTGTTCCTGGCCACCATGAGCCACGAAATCCGCACCCCCATGAACGCCATCACCGGCATGTTGGAATTGGCCCTGAAAAAATCTGCGCAGGGGCGGCTGGATCACCTGTCCATCGAAGTGGCGGCCAGCGCGGCCACCGGCCTGCTGGCGTTGATTGGCGACATTCTCGACATCACCCGCATCGAGACAGGCCAGCTGAACCTGGTGCCACAGCCCACGGACCTGATGCTGTTGGTGGAAGCGGTGGTGCGGCTGTTCCAGGTGCAGGCCCGGCACAAGCGCGTGCGCCTGACGCTGCAAGTGCACGGCGAACTGGACCGCGCCGTGATGCTTGACCCCCTGCGCTTCAAGCAGGTTATCTCCAACCTGGTCAGCAATGCGGTGAAATTCACCCAGGAAGGCACGGTGGTGGTGGCTGTCTACCTGACACCCACTGCCGATGGCGTGGGCGCGCGCCTGGACATCATCGATACCGGCGTGGGTATTCCGCCGGACGAGTTGGCCAAGCTGGGCGATGCTTTCGCTCAGGCCAGCAATAACCAGCAGTCACCCCGGGAAGGCTGCGGCCTGGGGCTGAATATCAGCCGTACGCTGTGCGCCATGATGGGCGGCCAGATGCGTTTGCACAGTGTGCTGGGCAAGGGCACCCGGGTTACCGTCGAACTCGCCCTGCGCTGGGCCGAGGGCAACGCGCCCGCCCCGGTGCGGGACGTGACGCCCGCCAGCCGGGTGCTGAATATCCTGGTGGTGGACGACTACCGCGCCAACCGCATTTTGTTGCAGCAGCAACTGGCGTACCTGGGCCACCGGGTCACCCTGGCCGACGATGGCCAGGCCGGCCTGGTGTGCTGGTTGCGTGGGGGCTTTGACCTGGTAATGAGCGACTGCAACATGCCCGGCCTGGACGGCTACCAACTGGCCCATGCCATTCGCGTGCATGAACGGCGCAGCCAATCCCCGCCCTGTCGCGTGCTGGGCTTCACCGCCAACGCCGTGCCCGAGGAGCGCGCGCGTTGCCTGGCGGCGGGCATGGATGGCTGTCTGTTCAAGCCCTTGAGCCTCACCGACCTGGCCGTGGCGTTGCAGCCGGCTGGCAGCGAGCCTGCGGTCAAGGCTGCCGGCGCCATGGGCGAGGGGATTGACCTGGGGGCCCTGGAAGAGCTGACCGCCGGCGACAGCACCGCGCTCAAGGCATTGCTGGACGACCTGGCCGAGTGCTGTCGCGAGGACTTGCACAGCCTGTCCACCCTGGACCGGGAACGTGACCGCAAGGCGCTCTCGGACCTGGCCCACCGGATCAAGGGCGGGGCGCGCATCATCCAGGCAACCCAATTGCTGGACGCGTGCGAGCAGCTGGAGCAGGCCTGCGCTAAAGGCCAACAACCACCGTCAAGCACAGTGATCGAGCACCTGCACGGCGCTCTCAGCGACCTGACTGCGCGGCTGGAACGCCACTGCCGCGGGTGAAATTACCTTCCCCACACAGCGCTGACTCAGGACACAAAATAGCCAACGCCTAACGACCAGGCCATGGCTCGTTGGATAGGCATTGTGCCAAAAAAGAAGTGGCGCCGGTACGGCGGGCGCCCCCCGTTGACGCGGTTACTTGTTGTACTTATCCAGGCGGCTCTTGACCCGGTCGGTGATCTCGATGCAGTCCTTGACTTTACCCTCGTCCCGGGCCGCAGTAGCGTCGGCGATATCCTTGTCCACCAGCTCATGCACCTTGGGGTCGGTAGTGCCGGCACTGTTGATGCGATCCTGCAGACGCTGGATATTGGCGTCGCACGTCTGCGTGTCTGCAGCACTGGCCTGGAAACTGATGGCCCCTGCCAGTAATAACAGCCCACAACCTAACATTCGCTTCATGGATGACGTCCTCGATCAATGGTTAGAACCGTCGTGTAACAGACGTTACAAAGCCAGTGTAGGTGGCTTATCTGGTACGACAGATGTTATTGCGGCTTGGTTCAGACAAAGATGCAGGCAAAAGGCTTTTATTCGTGCCTGCCGTTTCGAGCAATTCGGCGCCTCTCTGTGGCAGCAACTTGATTAATAGATATAATCATTAATTAAGTTATCCATGTGCCCCATAATCACAACAAGAGATGCACGCTATGCCTGCGCTTTCCGCTACGTCGCGCCCGGTCCTGACCGTGGCGCTGTGCTGTGCCGTTGCCTTGCTCGAAGGCTTCGACCTGCAATCCACGGGTATCACCGCACCCGCGCTGGCCAAGGCCTTTGGCCTGGCGCCGGCGGCGTTGGGCTGGGTGTTCAGTGCAGGGCTCATGGGCCTGCTGCCCGGTGCCTTTCTGGGTGGCTGGCTGGCAGATCGGCTGGGGCGCAAGCGCACCTTGCTGGGGGCGGTGTTGTTGTTCGGCCTGTTCACGCTGTACACCGCCCATGCCGCCAGCTACCCCAGCCTGTTGCTGGCGCGGCTGTTGACCGGCCTGGGGCTGGGGGCGGCGCTGCCGATCATCATCGCCCAGGCCAGCGAAGCGGTCTCGCCGCGTTTTCGCAGCACGGCGGTGAGCTTTACCTACTGTGGCGTGCCCTTGGGTGGCGCGCTGGCTTCACTGATCAGCCTGTCGGGCCTGGGCGAACAGTGGCGCGTGGTGTTTTACCTCGGCGGGCTGGCACCTCTGCTGATCGCAGCGGCCCTGGCCCTCTGGATGCCGGCGCCTGTGGCCAGGCCCGTTACCACGCGCCAGTCCCGTGGTGCGGTGGCGGTTGGGTTGTTCAGTGAGGGTAGGGCGCGGCGCACGTTGTTGTTATGGGTGGCCTGTTTCTTCACCCTCACGGTGCTTTACCTGCTGCTCAACTGGCTGCCGTCGTTGCTGTTGGCCAAGGGCTTTGATCGGGTACAGGCTGGCTGGGTACAGGTGCTCTTCAACGTGGGCGGGGCCGCCGGTTCGCTACTCACCGGGCGGCTGATGGACCGCGGCCGTACTGTACTGGCGGTGGCCATTGCCTACCTGGGCATGTTGCTGGCGCTGGCCGCCCTGGGGCTGGCGGCGAGTTTCGGCGCCATGGCCCTGGCGGGCCTGGTGGCCGGCTACTGCTGCATTGGTGGGCAGTTGGTGCTGTACGCGCTGGCGCCACAGGCCTACCCGGCGTCCATGCGTGCCACCGGCGTGGGGGCCTGCGTGGCGGTGGGGCGCCTGGGCTCCATGGCCGGGCCCCTGGCGGCGGGGCAGATCCTGGCCGCGGGCGCCGGGGTAGGCGGGGTGCTGATAGCCGTGTCACCCGGGCTGGTGATCGCCGCCATCGCGCTGTTGTCGATGCTGGGCGAGGGGGGCGGCGAGCCGTCAAGTCAAAAAATAGTTAACAATATTAATCATTAATTGACGTAACTGTTTCGCCGCGCTACTGTCCAGTCATCCATAACGCACAGCCCACAGAACAAGAGGTGTGAAATGAGCCGATACGCAGATCGCTGGCAGACCGTGACCGTTGACGTCGAAGAGGGCATTGCCTGGGTTACCCTCAACCGTCCGGAAAAACGCAACGCCATGAGCCCCACCCTCAACCGGGAAATGCGCGACGTGCTGGAAACCGTCGAACAGGATGCCGACGCCCGGGTCCTGGTGCTGACCGGCGCCGGCAGTGCCTGGACTGCCGGCATGGACCTCAAGGAATACTTCCGCGAAGTGGACGCCGGCCCCGAAATTCTTCAGGAGCGTATCCGCCGCGATGCCTCTGAATGGCAATGGAAATTGCTGCGCCTTTACAGCAAGCCGACCATCGCCATGGTCAACGGCTGGTGTTTCGGCGGTGGCTTCAGCCCACTGGTGGCGTGCGACCTGGCCATCTGTGCCGACGAGGCCACCTTTGGCCTGTCGGAAATCAACTGGGGCATCCCGCCGGGCAACCTGGTCAGCAAGGCAATGGCCGACACCGTAGGCCACCGCCAGTCGCTGTACTACATCATGACCGGCAAGACCTTCGAAGGTCCCAAGGCCGCCGAAATGGGCCTGGTCAACAAGAGCGTGCCGCTGGCGCAACTGCGTGAAGAGGTGATGTTGCTGGCCCGCGACCTGCTGGACAAGAACCCGGTGGTGCTGCGCGCGGCCAAGAACGGCTTCAAGCGCTGCCGCGAACTGACCTGGGAGCAGAGCGAGGACTACCTGTACGCCAAGCTAGACCAGGCCCAACTGCGCGACCCCGAGCACGGCCGCGAGCAAGGGTTGAAGCAATTTCTCGATGACAAGAGCATCAAGCCGGGCCTGCAGGCCTACAAACGCTGATAGCGTCCTGTATTGCCCCCATTGCTTCTGTGGGAGCGGGCCTGCCCGCGAAAAGAACACCGCAACGCGTCAGACGATCCTCGGTGAACTTTTCGCGGGTAGATCCCGCTCCACAAACGCAGTGAGTCCAGGCACATTCAAATCACGAGGAATGAGGCATGTTCGAAGTCCCTCTACTGATCGCCGGCCAATCCCTGAGCGCTCGCGACCGCCGCACGTTCGAGCGCCGCTGCCCGATGACCGGCCAAGTGGTGTCCATCGCCGCCGCGGCCACTGTTGAAGACGCCGATGCAGCGGTGGCCGCTGCCCAGGCAGCCTTCCCGGCCTGGGCCGCCTTGGGCCCGGGCGAACGCCGCGTACGCTTGCTGCGCGCCGCCGACCTGATGCTGGCACGCAGCAGCGAGTTCATGGCCATGGCCGCCGAAACCGGGGCCATGGCCAACTGGTACGGCTTCAACGTGCAACTGGCCGCCAACATCCTGCGCGAAGCGGCTTCCCTGACCACCCAGGTGCAGGGCCAGGTCATCCCTTCGGATGTGCCGGGCAGCTTCGCCATGGCCCTGCGCCAACCGTGTGGGGTCGTTCTCAGCATCGCCCCGTGGAACGCGCCGGTGATCCTCGCCACCCGCGCCATCGCCATGCCGCTGGCCTGCGGCAACACCGTGGTGCTCAAGTCCTCGGAACTGAGCCCGGCTGTGCACCGGTTGATCGGCCAAGTGCTGGAAGATGCCGGCATCGGTGCCGGTGTGGTCAACGTCATCAGCAACGCCCCGGCCGATGCCGCGGTCATTGTCGAGCGGCTGATTGCCCACCCGGGCGTACGCCGGGTCAACTTCACCGGCTCCACCCACGTGGGCCGGATCATCGGCGAGCTGTCGGCACGGCACCTGAAACCGGCACTGCTGGAACTGGGTGGCAAGGCGCCGTTTCTGGTGCTGGCCGACGCCGACCTGGACGCAGCGGTGGAAGCGGCGGCATTTGGCGCCTACTTCAACCAGGGCCAGATCTGCATGTCCACCGAGCGGCTGATAGTCGACGTGGCGGTGGCCGATGAATTCGTCGCCAGGCTGGCCCGCAAGGTAGCCACCCTCAAGGCCGGCGACCCAGCCGATAGCCAGTCGGTGCTCGGTTCCCTGGTAGACACGTCGGCCGCCAGCCGCATCCAGTTACTGGTGGGCGACGCGGTGAACCTCGGCGCCACACTGGTGTGTGGCAGTGCACCACAGGGCAGCGTGATGCAGCCGGTGTTGCTGGACCAGGTCACCGCCGCCATGCGCCTGTACCACGAGGAGTCCTTCGGCCCGGTGGCCGTGGTGCTGCGGGCCGACGGTGACGACGCCCTGCTGGCGCTGGCCAACGACTCGGCGTTCGGCCTGTCAGCGGCGATTTTCAGCCGCGACACCTCCCGTGCTTTAGCCCTGGCCCAGCGGTTGGAGTCGGGTATTTGCCACATCAACGGGCCCACGGTGCACGACGAAGCGCACATGCCTTTCGGCGGCGTGAAGGCTAGCGGCTACGGCAGTTTCGGCGCTACCAGCGCCATCGAACAGTTTACCCAGCTGCGCTGGGTGACCGTGCAGAACGGGCCTCGCCACTACCCCATTTAACGTACCTCGATCTACCTGCTTCCAATAACAACAGGCCCCAGGCCCGGCAGAGGGATACCACGTGAATCGTTCAACGCAGAGCGCGCCCTGGCGCGCCGTGAACATCGGCCACCCGCAGATGCAGGTCGATGAAGTGCAGGGCGTGCTGCACATGCGCGCCCTGGAACCGTTGCAAGCCCACCCGCAGCGCCTGATGGAGCGCCTACTGCACTGGGCGCACACGCGCCCGCAGCAGACGTTCGCCGCCCGCCGTGGCGTCGACGGTCAGTGGCAGCGCATCAGCTACGCCGACATGCTCGTGCGCACCCGGCACATCGCCACGCACTTGCTGGGCATGAACCTCAGTGCCGAGCGGCCACTGGTCATCCTGTCGGGCAACGACCTTGAGCATCTGCAACTGACCTGCGCCGCGCTGTACGCCGGCATTCCCTATTGCCCGGTGTCGCCGGCCTATTCGCTGATGTCGAAAGACTTCGGCAAGCTGCGCCACATCATCGACACCCTGACGCCCGGGCTGGTGTTTGCCGCAGACACCACGTTCAGCGCCGCCATCGAGGCCGTGGTACCGGCCAATGTGCCGTTGATCATGGGCGCAGGGGTACTGCCGGGGCGTGCCTGCCAAGCCTTCAGCGAACTGCTCGCGCCCGGGGACGCGACCCCCGCCGACGCGGCCTTCCAGGCGCTGACGGCCGACTGCATCGCCAAATTCCTGTTTACCTCCGGCTCCACGAAAATGCCCAAGGGCGTGGTCACCACCCAACGCATGCTTTGCGCCAACCAGCAGATGCTGTTGCAGACCTTTCCCGAGTTTGCCGAGCAGCCGCCGGTGCTGGTGGACTGGTTGCCGTGGAACCATACCTTTGGTGGCAGCCACAACGTTGGCATCGTGCTGTATAACGGCGGCACCCTGTACATCGACGACGGCAAGCCCACGCCGCTCCTGTTTGGCGAGACCCTGCGCAACCTCGGCGAGATCTCGCCCACGGCCTACCTCACGGTGCCCAAGGGCTGGGAAGAGCTGGTCAGCCAGCTGGAGCGCGACGCTGACCTGCGCGAGCAGTTCTTCAAAAACATGAAGCTGTTTTTCTTCGCCGGCGCAGGGCTGTCGCAATCGGTGTGGGACCGTTTGGAACAGGTGTCGGTGGCACACTGCGGCGAGCGCATCCGCATGATGGCGGGGCTGGGCATGACCGAGACCTCACCGTCCTGCACCTTCACCACCGGGCCCTTGTCGGTGGCCGGCTACGTGGGCCTGCCGGCGCCGGGCTGCGAGGTCAAGCTGGTGCCCCGCGACGGCAAGCTGGAAGTGCGCTTTCGCGGCCCTCACGTGATGCCCGGCTATTGGCGCTCGCCCCAGCAGAGCCTGGAGGCGTTCGACGAGCAGGGTTTCTATTGCTCGGGCGATGCGGTACGGCTGGCCGACCCCGGCAACCCGCAACTGGGCCTGATGTTCGATGGGCGCATTGCCGAGGACTTCAAGTTATCGTCTGGCGTATTTGTCAGTGTCGGGCCGCTGCGCACGCGAGTCATCCTCGACGGGGCGCCGTACGTGCATGATGTGGTGATACTGGGGCCCGACCGTGACCGCCTGGGGCTGCTGATTTTTCCGCGCCTGGAGGAATGTCGGCAGTTGGCCGGGCTGGCTTCGGGGGCCACGGTAGCCCAGGTGCTCGGCGCCCAGCCGGTACAGGACTGGCTGGGCAGTTTGCTACAGCGCCTGAACCAGTACGCCACCGGCAGCGCCAGCCGCATCGATTGGGCCAGCCTTGCGCAAGAGCCGCCGTCCATCGACCGAGGTGAAATCACTGACAAGGGTTCGATCAACCAGCGGCAGGTGTTGCAATGCCGGGCGGCGGTGATTGATGGGTTGTATGACGGGCAGGGTGAAAGGTTGATGGCCCTCTAACCGCTGTAGCCGCTCAGCCCTGGTAAACCTTGCGCAACAACCCCAGTAACTGCCCACGCTCCTGGGCACTCAGGTTCGCCGTGGCCTCCTGGTCACTGCGCGCCGCCACCTCTCTGAGTTCCTTGAGCAGCGCCTCCCCGGCCTTGCTCAGGAACAGTCCATAGGAACGCTTGTCCGGGTTGCAGCGTACGCGCAGGGCCAGGCCGCGTTCTTCCAGTTTGTTGACCATGGGCACCACCTGCGGCGGCTCGATGGCCAGGCTCTTGGCCAGTTCCGCCTGGGTTGGCCCCGGGTTCTGGGCAATGATGGCCAGGGCCGAGAATTGTGCCGGGCGCAGGTCATAGGCGTTCAACTGCTCGACCAGATGCTGGAATACCTGAATCTGCGCGCGACGCAGGGCATAGCCAATCAGTTCGTCGAGCGCGCCGGTGTCCAGCGTGTCGGGGGAGGAGGGCGGCGTGCTGGGTAGGGCCATGATGTCCGGCTGCCTTTATTGGAATCGTTAACCAGTATAACGGCTTTCCCACCGGCAGGCATCTGCGCAGCCGGGCTGACGAAGGGCATATTGACGGCGCTCCGATAGCGTTCAATACTGTGCTGAAATTCATATAGATGACTAAATAACTAAAAGAGCAGTCTTCCCATGAACAGTCTTTCCAGTGATGAGCGCTTGCCGCTGTACCAGCGCCTGCGTGACCAGCTAGCCGAACAGATAGCCCGCAACCGCTGGGGGGCTGGCGAAGCGATTCCCACTGAGTCGGCCCTGGCCGCCGAGTACGGGCTGTCCATCGGCACTGTGCGCAAGGCCATTGACCAACTGGTGAGCGAGTCTCTGCTGGAGCGCCAGCAAGGGCGGGGCACCTTTGTCCGGCGCCCGCAATTTCACTCCTCGCTATTTCGATTCTTCCGCTTCCAGGACGCCGACGGCACACGTCAGGTACCCGAAAGTCGCATTCTCTCCAACGAGGCTGTGAGTGCCCCCGCGCAGGTCAGCCAGGCCCTGGCCCTTGAGCCCGACGCCATGGTCATCCGCCTGTTGCGCCTGCGGCTGTTGAACGGCCAGCCCTTGCTGGTGGAGGAAATCTGGCTGCCCCGCGAACCTTTCGCCGCCATTCTCGAACACGACCTCAACGCCCAGGGCCCGCTGCTGTACCCCATCTACGAAAGCCTGTGCGGGCAAGTGATTGCCGCGGCCGATGAAACCCTGACGGCCGAGTCGGTGAGCGAGGTGCACGCCCGTCTGCTGCGTGTCGACGCCGGCAGCCCGGTGGTGGTGATCGAGCGCCTGGCGCGCAACTACGCCGGCCAGCCGCTGGAGTGGAGACGGTCCTGGGGCCATGCCCGGCACTTTCGCTACAGCGTCGAAATCCGTTGAAACACCCCTTATAAGGATAAGAAACCATGTTCACCTGGTATCGAGACGTCACCGCGCGCGAGCGCAAGACCTTCTGGGCCTGCTTCGGCGGCTGGGCCCTGGATGCGCTGGAAGTGCAGATGTTCGGCCTGGCCATTCCCGCACTGATCGCCGCGTTTGCCCTGAGCAAGGGCGAGGCGGGCCTGATCAGCAGTGTCACGCTGATCACTTCGGCGCTGGGCGGTTGGCTGGGGGGTACGTTGTCGGACCGCTACGGGCGGGTACGTACGCTGCAATGGATGATTCTGTGGTTCTCCCTGTTCACCTTCGCCTCGGCCTTCGTCACCGACTTTGGCCAGTTGCTGGTGGTCAAGGCGTTGCAAGGCTTCGGCATTGGCGGTGAGTGGGCGGCGGGCGCGGTGCTGATGGCCGAGACCATCCAGGCGCGCTACCGCGGCAAGGTCATGGGCACGGTGCAAAGCGCCTGGGCCGTGGGCTGGGGCGTGGCGGTGGGCGTGTTCACCCTGATCTATTCGTTTGTGCCGGCCGAATACGCCTGGCGGGTGATGTTCCTGGTAGGCCTGTTGCCGGCGGTGCTGATCATCTACGTGCGCCGCAGTGTGCAGGAACCCGACAGCTTCCTGCGCGAGCAGAAACGCAATGCCACCCCCTTGGGCCTGTTCGCCTCCATGGCGGGCATCTTCCGCCCGGAACTGTTGCGCGTAACGCTGCTGGGTGGCCTGTTGGGCCTGGGTGCCCATGGCGGCTACCACGCGGTCATGACCTGGCTGCCGACCTTCCTGAAAACCGAGCGCAACCTATCGGTGCTGGGGTCGGGCGGTTACCTGGCGGTGATCATCGTGGCGTTCTTCTGTGGCTGCGTGGCCAGCGGCTTCCTGGTGGACCGCATCGGCCGGCGCAAGAACATCATTCTCTTCGCCCTATGCTGTGTGTTGACTGTGCAGGCGTACCTGTTCCTGCCGCTTACCAACCAGCAAATGCTGTTTTTGGGCTTTCCCCTGGGCTTCTTCGCCGCCGGTATTCCGGCCAGCCTGGGCTCGCTGTTCAACGAGCTGTACCCGGCCGACGTGCGCGGCGCCGGGGTGGGCTTTTGCTACAACTTCGGCCGTGTGCTGTCGGCGGTGTTTCCGTTCATGGTGGGCCACATGAGCGAGAGCATGTCGCTGGGCTCGGCCATCGGTATCGATGCCGGCATTGCCTACGGGGTGGCGGTGATCGCTGCCCTGGCGCTGCCGGAAACCCGTGGCCGCACCCTGTCGGTAGATGCGTCCAACCACGCCCCGGCCGTACCTGTGGCCAAGCCGTCACGGGCCTGACCTTTTACATCACTTCACGCAGACTGCCAGCATGCCATTGACCGCTCCCACGCCTATCCTCGGCATTGACGCCCACGCCCATGTGTTCGACCGCCAGCTCGACTTTGCCGACGGCCGTCGCTACACCCCGGACTACGACGCCACCTTGGCTGACTGGCTGGCGCACCTGCGCAGCCAGGGCCTGAGCCACGGCGTGCTGGTGCAGCCCAGCTTCCTGGGTACCGACAACAGCCACTTGCTGAAGGCGTTGGCGGCGGCGCCCGGGCACCTGCGCGGCGTGGCAGTGGTGGCGCCCGATGTCAGCCACTCGCAGCTCAAGCGCATGGCGCGACTGGGCGTGTGTGGCATTCGCCTGAACCTGATGGGCCAGGCCCTGCCAGACCTGGGTTCGGCCACTTGGGCGCCGTTGCTTGAAGCCGTGGCAGACATGGGCTGGCACGTGGAACTGCACCGCCAGATCGAAGACATTCCCAGCCTGTGGGCGGCCTTGCAGCGCTACGGTTGCAAGGTGGCCATCGACCATTTCGGCCGCCCCCATGCTGCTTTCGGCACCGGGCACGCCACCTTCCAGCGTTTGCTGGAATTGAGCGAAGGCGGGCGCACCTGGGTCAAGTTGTCGGGCATCTACCGCCTGGGCGGCACCCACACCGAAAACCTGTCCTTCGCCCACGACGCGGCGCCGTTGCTGATCGAGCATTTTGGCGCCAACCGGCTGATGTGGGGCAGCGACTGGCCGCACACCCAGCACGAACAGCAGGTGGACTACGCCGGCGAGTTCGCCCTGTTCCAGAGCCTGGTGCCCTGGGCCGCGCAGCGCCGGGCGATCCTGTGCGACGGGCCGGGCGCGCTGTTCGGGTTTTGAGGCGGCACCGCTTGACGGCTGCAGAGGCTCGCGCGGCCGCCAAATGGCGCGGCATCAGTGGCGTGGCATCGACAACGCCTGTTCCTGCAACCACGCAATGAACTCACGCACCGGCGTGCGCCGTTCATGACCGGGCACGCACACCGCGCAGTAGGTCGCCGCGTTCAAGCGCACCTCGGCGCGGTAGGCCTGCAACAGCCCGCGGGCCACGCTGTCGGCCACCAGCACGCTGCTGGCCAATACCAGGCCATGGCCGGCAATGGCCGCCTGCAAGGCGTAATGCTCATCATCGTACTGGCGCAGGCGTGCCCGGCCGGGCCAGTCTTGGTGCCCGGCCCGGGCGCACCAGGTGGGCCAGTCCACCACCAGGGGCGTCTGTGACTGCCAAGGTACGCTGATCAACTCCAGCGGCCCCTGCTCGGCAATCTCCCAACCCGGCTGTGAGTACACGCCCATGAACTCGTCCAGCAGCTCGACCTGATACAGGCCTGGGTCAGGATGAATCACCGCCCGCAGCGCCAGGTGGATCGCGCCGTCGCGCTGCAAATCCACCACGTGGTTATCGGTTTCCACTCGCACGTGAATATCCGGGTAGCGGCGATGAAAATCACCCAGGCGCGGTATCAGCCACAGGCTGGCAAACGCCGCCGTGGTGCTCAGGGTCAATTGTTGGCTATCTTGAATGGGCGCAAGCGCGTGCACACTGCCCAGCAGTTCACGTAAGGCGCCATGCACCTTGTGTTGCAGTTGTTGGCCGATGTCAGTCAGGCGCACGCCCTGGCCGGTGCGCTCGAACAGCAGCACGCCAACGGTCTGTTCCAGGGTCTTGACCTGATGCGACACCGCGGCGGGCGTGACCGCCAGTTCATCGGCGGCTGCCTTGAAACTGCCCAGGCGAGCGGCGGATTCAAAGGTGCGCAGGGCAGTCAGGGGCAATTTGGCAAACACGCTCGGCTCTCGATTCGGGGGCGGGATCGCCGCCTATGAAGCGCAAGCCAAGTGCATTCGTCAAGGTGCCCCGGTAGCGGATGTTCCAGGGCCGGGGAAGGAGCGGCTCAGTCGTGGGCGTCGGGCTGCATCACCGGCACGGCTTCAAGGCGCGCGGTCAACTGGTCGACGTAGGCCTGGGCTTCCTCCTCGTTGCGGAAGGTCACCGGGTCATCGTTCAGCCAGACAAGGCAGGTGCTGTCGTTGTTGTTTTTTTCGATCTTGATCTTCATCCGTAAAGCCATCGGCAGTAAAAGTGCGGCGATATTAGCCTATTCTCCGGAGCCGTCAAATGTATCAAAAGCTGTCTGGAACGGGCCTTTTGGCTGTTTCCCGGGTTTTGCTAGATTTTGTGTATTTTTGGCTAGCAATAACTGAGCGTTCAATAAAAGCCATTGTGCCGCTCCGTAACACGGTTGAAATAAATTGAGGCTGGCTTACAAGCGCTGGTTTGAAGCAGCCCGGGCGCCGCCTTACCCTGAGCTCCCACCGTCGCCCTTGAGGTTGTCATGCAAGGCATGTCCCGTCGAATTACCCAAGCTGTTCTCTATGAAGGCATCGCCGTGCTATGTGTCGGGCCGCTGCTGGACATGCTGTTCCAGCAAGGGCTCGGCTACTCCACGGCGCTGGCGCTGGTCATCAGCCTGATCGCACTGGCCTGGAACCTGTTGTTCAACATCGCGTTCGAGCGCTGGGAACGCCGCCAACCCAACCCCACCCGCACGCCGTGGCGGCGTATGCTGCACGCCCTGGGCTTTGAAGGCGGCCTGACCCTGCTGCTCACACCCTTGGTGGCCGTGTGGCTGGGCATCAGCCTGTGGCAGGCGCTGGTGACGGACTTGGGTCTGTTTGCGTTTTTCTTTGTCTATGCGCTGGTGTTTCAGTGGGGGTTTGATCGAGTGTTTGATGTGCCTATGGCAGTCAAGGCGTAGGCTCATCGCTATATAGCTGCGAGCTCACCGGCCAGGCTGATCGCATGCAGGGCTATCGCCAGGACTGGGTGGAAATCAGCGACCCGGTTCCACGCGACACCGCCGAAGGTCCTGCGGAACTTGTCGCAGCCTGCGGCGTGGTTTGTCAGTTAAGCGCGGCCTCAACACAACGCCTTGGCTTGCGCCGCACGCCCACCGCCCAGCATCAGCCCCGACGCTTTCAGCAGCTCCTGGGTATACCCATGCTGCGGGTCGGCGAACACGCGCCGGGCCGGGCCTTGTTCCACCACGCGGCCATGCTTGATCACCATCAGGTCGTGGGCCAGGGCGTGCACCACCGCCAGGTCGTGGCTGATGAACAGGTAGGTCAGGCCATGGCGCAGTTGCAAGCTGCGCAGCAGTTCGATGATCTGTTTCTGCACGGTGCGGTCCAGCGCCGAGGTGGGTTCGTCCAGCAGGATCAGTGCCGGCTCCAGCACCAGCGCGCGGGCGATGGCGATGCGTTGGCGCTGGCCGCCGGAGAATTCGTGGGGGTAGCGGTGGCGGGTGTCGGGGTCCAGGCCCACTTCGCCCAGCACGCGAATCACCGCGGCTTCCTGTTCGGCGCGGTTGCCGATGCCGTGGGTTTCCAGGCCTTCGGCGATGATCTGCTGCACTGACATGCGCGGGCTGAGCGCCGCGAACGGGTCCTGGAAGACGATCTGCATTTGCCGGCGCAAGGGGCGCATCAGGCGCTGGCTGTACAGGGTGAGTTCCTTGTTGCCCAGGCGAATGCTGCCCTGGCAGTCCACCAGGCGCAGAATGGCCTGGCCCAGGGTGGATTTGCCCGAACCCGATTCGCCGACAATGCCCAGGGTCTTGCCCTTGAGCAGGTTGAAACTGACGCCGTCCACCGCCTTGATGTATTCGCGCTCTTTGCTGAACAGGCGCTTGGGCAACGGGAACCACACGCGCACATCTTCCACCGACAGCAGGTACTGGTCGAACATCACCGGCACCGGGCGACCATCGGGTTCCGCCTCGATCAGCAGTTTACTGTAGGGGTGGGTGGGCCGCTGGAACAGGGTTTCGCAATCAGCGTGCTCGACGATCTCGCCACCGCGCATCACGCACACACGCTGGGCGATCTGGCGCACCAGGTTGAGGTCGTGGCTAATCAGCAGCAGCGACATGCCCAGCCGCGCCTGCAACGAGCGCAGCAGCTCAAGGATCTTCTGTTGCACGGTCACGTCCAGCGCCGTGGTGGGCTCGTCGGCAATCAGCAGGTCTGGCTCGTTGGCCAGGGCCATGGCGATCATGATGCGCTGGCGCTGGCCGCCGGACAGTTGGTGCGGGTAGGCCTTCAGGCGCTTGGCCGGCTCGGTGATGCCCACCAGTTCCAGCAGTTCGAGCACCCGCTCGCGGGCGGCACGGCCGCTCAGGCCCTTGTGCACGGCCAACACTTCGCCGACCTGCTTTTCCACCGTGTGCAGCGGGTTGAGTGAAGTCATCGGCTCCTGGAAAATCATGGCAATGCGGTTGCCGCGCAGGCTGCGCAATTGCTTTTCGGTGCTGTGCACCAGTTCCTGGCCATTGAAACGGATGCTGCCAGCAGTGCGGACCTTGTTGGCGGGCAGCAGGCTGAGGATGGAGTGGGCGGTGACGGACTTGCCCGAGCCAGACTCGCCTACCAGCGCCAGGCACTCGCCACGGCGGATGTCCAGGTTGATGCCATGCACCACTTCGCGGTCGCCAAAGGCCACGGTCAGGTCGCGGATTTCAATCAGGTTGTCGGTCATGCTCAAGTCCTTGGGTCGAACGCGTCACGGCAGGCTTCGCCGATGAACACCAGCAGCGAAAGAATCAGCGCCAGGGCAAAGAAGGCCGTCAGGCCCAGCCACGGGGCTTCCAGGTTCTGTTTCGCCTCGCCCACCAGCTCACCCAGCGAGGCGCTGCCGGCGGGCATGCCGAAGCCCAGGAAGTCCAGGGCGGTGAGGGTGGAAATGGCGCCGGTGACAATGAAGGGCAGGTAGGTGAGGGTGCTGGTCATGGCGTTGGGCAAAATGTGCCGGCGCATCAGCACGCCATCGGTCACGCCCAGCGCGCGGGCGGCCTTGACGTATTCCAGGCTGCGCCCGCGCAGAAATTCGGCGCGCACCACGTCCACCAGGGCCAGCCAGGAAAACAGCGCCATGATCCCCAGCAGCCACCAGAAACTGGGGGCGACGAAGCCGGACAGAATGATCAGCAGGTACAGCACCGGCAACCCCGACCAGATCTCTTGCAGGCGCTGGCCGATCAAGTCGATCCAGCCGCCATAGAAACCCTGCACGGCGCCGGCGAACACGCCGATCAGGGCGCTGATGACGGTCAGAATCAAGGCAAACAAAATCGACACCCGTGCGCCATACAGCGCCCGCGCCATCACGTCCCGGGCCTGCTGGTCGGTGCCCAGCCAGTTCTGTCGGGTGGGCGGGCTGGGGGAGGGCTGGGTCAGGTCGTAGTTCACCGACTGGTCGCTGAAGGGAATGGGCGGGAACAGCATCCAGCCGCCCTTGGCGCTGATCAGGTCACGCACGTACTGGCTGGTGTAGTCGGGCTCGAACGGCAGCTGGCCGCCAAAGTCGGTCTCCTGATACTCATGCAGGATGGGGTAATACATGGTGCCGTTGAAACTGATCAGCAACGGTTTGTCGTTGGCCAGCAGTTCGCTGCACAGGCAGGTCACCAGCAGCGCGATAAACAGCCACAGCGACCACCAGCCACGGCGGTTGGCCTTGAACGCGGCCAGGCGGCGCTGGCCCAAAGGGGAGATCCGGAACATCAGGCAGTCCTCGCCGAGAAGTCGATGCGCGGGTCGACCAAGGTGTAGCACAGGTCGCCCACCAGCTTGATCAACAGGCCAAACAGGGTGAACAGGAACAGCGTGCCGAACACCACCGGGTAGTCCCGCGACACGGCGGCGTCGTAGCTCATGCGGCCGACGCCATCGAGGTTGAAGATGGTTTCAATCAGCAGCGAGCCGGCGAAGAACACGTCGATCAGCGCCTGGGGGATGCCGGCCAGCACCAGTAGCATGGCGTTGCGCAGCACATGGCCGTAGAGCACGCGGTTCTGGCTCAGGCCCTTGGCTGTGGCAGTGGTCACGTACTGGCGGCTGATCTCGTTGAGGAAGCTGTTCTTGGTAAGGATGGTGAGCGTGGCAAAACCGCCGATCACCAGGGCGCTGACCGGCAGCACCAGATGCCACAGGTAGTCGCCGATCTTACCCAGGGTCGACATCTGGTCGACGTTCGACGACACCAGGCCCTGCACCGGAAACCAGTTGACGTAGCTGCCGCCGGCAAACACCACGATCAGCAAAATGGCGAACAGGAAGGCCGGCATGGCGTAGCCGATGATGATTGCCGTGCTGGTCCACACGTCGAATCGGGTGCCGTGGTGCACGGCCTTGCGAATGCCCAGCGGTATGCTGATCAGGTAGGTGATCAGCGTCGCCCACAGGCCCAGGGACAAGGTGGTGGGGATCTTCTGGGCGATCAGCGTGGTCACCGGCGCGCCGCGAAAGAAGCTGGTGCCGAAATCCAGCTGCGCGTAGTTTTTCAGCATCAGCCACAGGCGTTCGTGCATGGGCTTGTCGAAGCCGTAGTGCTGCTTGATCTCCTCGATCAGGGCCGGGTCCAGGCCGCGGCTGGAACGGCTGCCGCTGCCCCCGGCGCTTTCCCCGCCACCGCCGCCCACGCCATGGCCGCCGGCGCCTTGCAGGCGGGCGATGGCCTGTTCCACCGGGCCGCCGGGGGCGGCCTGGACGATGACGAAATTGACCACCAGGATGCACAGCAGGGTGGGAATGATCAGCAGCAGTCGACGACAGATATAGCGCAGCATCTCAGTGCTCCTCGGAGGTGGGCGCCAGGGCGCTCATTTGCAGGTTGGTGAGCGGCGTGGGGCTGACCTGCCACCAGGTGTCCAGGCCCGCGTCGAACTTGGGCGCCACCTTGGGCATGCCGAAGCGGTTGAGGAATACCGTGGCGGTGCCGGCGCCGTAGTAGTTCTGGATCGAGTAGTAGCCCCACTGCAACACCCGGTCTAGGGCACGGGCGTGGTGCACCATGTCGTCACGGGTGGTGGCCTTGACCACGCCGTCTATCAGGGTGTCCACCGCCGGGTCGCGCAGCACCATGAAGTTGGAACTGCCGGGGCTGGTGGCGCTGGCGCTGCCGTAAAGGTTGTACAGCTCGCGGCCGGGGGAAATGATCGGGTCGCCGCTGCGCGGGAACTGCACCACGGTGAAGTCGTAGTCGCGGGTGTTGAGCAGGTTGTTGTATTGGCCGGAATCGATGCGCCGCAGTTCCAGGTCGATACCGATCTGCGCCAGGCTGCGCTTCATGGGCAACAGCAGGCGGTCGAAGCCGCCCTGGCCATCCAGGAACGTGAATGTGAACGGTTCGCCCTTGGCGTTCACCAGCTTGCCGTGCTCGGGGTGCCAGCCGGCTTCGGCCAGCAGTTTCAGCGCGGCCAGTTGCTGGGGCCGAATGTTGCCGCTGCCATCAGTGACGGGTGAGTGGTAGACCTGGGTGAACACCTCGTCGGGGATCTTGCCGCGCAAGGGTTCCAGGATCGCCAGCTCCTCGGCGTCCGGCAATTGGGTCGCGGCCATGTCGCTTTTCGGGAAATAGCTGCTTTGGCGAGTGTAGAAGTTGCGCATGATCTGCCGGTTGACCCACTCGAAATCCCACAGCAGGGTGAGCGCCTGGCGCACGCGGCGGTCCTGGAAGATCGGCCGTTGCAGGTTGAAGGCAAAGCCTTGGGCGCCTACCGGCAGGTCCGGTGCCAGTTGCCGGCGCTGCAGACGGCCGTCGTCCAGCGCCGGGCTCTGGTAGCCCACCATGTAGCCGCCGGAAGAGAACTCGCGGTTGTAGTCGAACGCCTGGGCCTGCAGCAATTGCCGGGCAATTTCGGTGTCGCCGTAGAAGTTCACCGTCAGCGTGTCGAAGTTGTACAGGCCGCGGTTCACGGGCAGGTCACGGGCCCACCAGTTCTTGTTGCGCTCAAAGGTGATGCTGCGCCCCGGGTCGACCTTGGTTACCCGATAGGGGCCACTGCCCAGCGGTGGTTCGAAGCCGCCGCCGTTGGCGAAGTCATGGTCTTTCCAGTAATGCTCGGGCAGCACGCGCATGGACGCCAGGTCCAGGGGCAGCGTGCGGTTGAGGTTGTTCTTGAAGTTGAAGCGCACCTGCAACGGGCCTTCCACCACCACGTCCTGGACGTCGCCGTACAGCAGCCGGAAGGTCAGGCTGGCCTTGGTGGTCAACAGGTTGTAGGTGAACGCCACGTCATTGGCGGTAATGGGCGTGCCGTCGGCGAAGCGCGCCTTGGGGTTGAGGTAGAAGCGCATCCACATGCCGTCCGGGTCGTGCTCCATTTTCTCGGCCACAAGGCCATACACGGTGTAGGGCTCGTCCAGCGAGCGGTAGGCCAGCGGCGAGTACAGCCAGGTATCGGCCTGCACCACGCCGGTGCCCTGGTCCACGTAGGGCAGAATGTAATTGAACTGGCCTATTTCCATGGACGAGCGGCTCAGCGAACCGCCCTTGGGCGCGTTGGGGTTCACGTAGTCGAAGTGCTGGAAATTGGCCGGGTATTTGGGTGCATCGCCGTACACGGTCATGGCCGTGACGGGCTCGGCGCGAACCGGCAGGCAGGCCAGGCAGAACAGGCTGGCCAGCAGAAACTTGAGGGGCTGTGACATGGTTGAAAGTCCTCGAACCGCAAAAACACTCAAGGCCTGGAAAAAGCCCCCGGCGTGGAGGGACGCCGGGGGTGCGATATCGCAGGCAGATCGATTGGGGGCCGGAGCGCAGCCCCGTCGACCTCGGTCAGAAGTGGTAGGTCATGCGCGCGAACAGGGTGCGCCCCAGCGGATCGGCGTAGCGCGGGTCATAGCCGCTCTGGAAGGTGTAGGCCTGGTTGGAGAACGGTGGGTCGCGATCGAAGATGTTCTTCACGCCCACGTCCAGGTCCAGCACCTTGTTGAAGGTGTAGCCTGCCGACATGTCCCACAGCGAGTACGAGCTGACACGGCTGTTGGTGGTGGGGTCGTAGTCGTTGTAGCCAGTGGTGAAGCGGTTGGTGATGGAGGCGCGGTAGGCGTCGTAGTTCCAGCTGCCGGTGATGTTGTGCTTCCAGCGCTGCGCCACCTGGTCACCCTGGAAGTCGCCGACACGGTCGGTGTAGGCACCGCCGATGGTCTGCTGGTAGTCGTAGCGGGTAACGTAGGTGCCTTGCAGGTCCAGGGCGAACTGGCCGATGGGGGTGAGCGGGAAGCGATAGTCGAGGCTGACGTCGATACCGCTGGTTTTCACGTTACCCAGGTTGGCAAGGCCGGTGACGATGTGGTCGATGGAACCGTCGGCGGCGCGCACGATGCGGTCGGCGTATTCGTCGGGGTGGGCGAACACTTCAGACTCGGGGAACTCCTCGATCTGGCCGGCGATCTTGATCCACCAGAAGTCCAGTCCCATGGACAGGTTGCGTACTGGCTGGTAGACGAAGCCCAGGGTCACGTTGCGCGCGGTCTCGGGCTTGAGGTCCTGGTTGCCGCCGGTGCTGTTGAGGAATTGCTGGTTGCAGTCGCGACCGCCGTTGCCGCCCGGGCGTACCACGCCGCCGGCGCACAGGGTAGGGTCGTTGTAGTTGCCGGCGGTGAAGGTGGTGTAGGTGGGGTTGTTCAGCTCATACAGCGACGGCGCACGGAAGCCCTCGCTGTAGGCGCCGCGCATCACCAGTTCCTTGAACGGCTGGAAGCGGAAGGTGTACTTGGGGTTGGTGGTGCTGCCGAAGTCGCTGTACTTGTCGTGGCGAACCGCGGCACCCAGTTCCAGGCTGTCGATCACCGGCACGTTGATTTCAGCGTATTCGGCGCTGATGCTGCGGTCACCCGACACCGAGCTGTTGGGGTCCACGCCCAGGCTGGACAGGTCACCCGCCCAGTCGGCCACCGACTCATGGTATTTCTCCTTGCGGTACTCGCCACCCAGGGCCAGGCCCACGGGGCCGGCGCCGAACCAGTCGCCGATTTCGCGGGTGACCTTGCCGTCCAGCGAGGCCACGCGGCCGGTGGAAACGGCATAGGCGCCGTGGTAGGTGTTGGCGTCGATGAAGGCCTGGCCGGCGTCGGTCTGCGGGCCGAAGGGGTTGAGCAGGCCGCTGGCCAGGCCGCTGGTCAGCGCCGAGTCGCTGGCGTAGCCGCCGGTGACGCTGTTGTAGACCTGGTTCTGGTTGTAGCCTGCGCCCACGTTGTAGTCCCAGCCGCCCACGGTGCCGTCGAAGCTCAGCACCAGGCGTTGGCTGGTGTTCTGGTCCTTGGAGGTACGGTCGCCGGCGGCGGTTTCACGCCAGTTCACGCCCACTGGCTGGGTGGGGTCGAGGGTGAAGTTGGTGGGCAGCGGGGTAATGCCGTTGCCCGGGTAGTAAGGCGAGGACGGTGACAGGCTCAGGCCGGTCAGTGGCGCCGGGGCCACGCTGGTGCTGTTGTCGTTGCGCGACCAGAAGTATTCGAGGTTGACGTTGTGATCGTCGGCCAGCTTGCCGGTGGCCTTGCCAAAGAACGAGGTGGATTCGGTCTGCGGCAGCAGGTCAATGGAGTTGCGCGTGCTGTAGCGGCACACGCCGTTGCTGGCGATCAGGTTGGCGCCGCTGCACGCGCTGCCCAGGGGGTTGGCGGCGTTGCCGTTCTGGCTGTAGTTACCGGGGAAGGCGGTGCCCGAGGTGTTGTCCAGGCCTCGACCGGGCACGTAGTCGCGGTCGAAGCTGCGATCGTTGGCGTCCAGGTTCTGCTGGGTGCGGTAGTTGAACACGCCCATGACGTTGAAGCGGTCCTTGTCCAGGTCGCCGTAACCCCAGCTGCCGCTCATGTCCTTGCTGCCGCCGCCACCGCTGTTGGTGGGGTCTTCGCCGCCCAGGGTGAGGGTGCCGTCGGTGAGGGATTTCTTGGTGATGAAGTTGATCACCCCGCCGATGGCATCGGTGCCGTACAGGGCCGAGGCGCCGTCGCGCAGCACTTCCACACGGTCGATGGCGGCGAAGGGGATCATGTTCAGGTCCACCGCGCCGCCCTGGGAGTCGGTCCCGGACATGGCGTTGTTGGCCAGGCGGCGGCCGTTGAGCAGCACCAGGGTCTTGTTGGCGCCAATGCCACGCATGTCGGCAAAGCTCGCACCGCCGGTGGCGGCGCCCACGGAGCCGGCCGAGTTGCCGATGGAGTTGTTGCCGGTGATGCGCTGCATCAGCTCGGCGGTGGTGGTCACGCCCTGTTTTTCCAGCTCGGCGGCGCGCAGGATGGTCACCGGCACGGCGGTTTCGGCGTCGACCCGGCGAATGGCCGAGCCGGTCACTTCAACCTTCTGCAACTGGGTGGTGGCCGGTGCTACCACGGCGGTGGCCGCGGTGCTGCTGTCATCGGTGCTGTCGGCGGCATGCACGGCGCCGATGCCCATGGCCATCACGTACAGCGGCACCATGCGGTGTCGTTGCAGGGTGGCCGCCAGTGGTTTGAGGGTGAAACGTTGCAAACTCATCAGCATGGTAATTTCCGACTTTTTCAGACGTTTGTGAAATGGCCTTGTGAGCCCTCTTTTTTCCGGATGGGTTGTGCCGGCCCCGGATAACTCCTTTGCTGCTGGCAAGCCGCTCCCCTGCAGGGCCCAAGGGGGCCCCGCACAGGTGCAACGGCTTGTGTTACGGCGCGCGGCCGGGCTGTCTCATCCCCCGCCCGGCTGGCGCGTCAACGCGAGGTCATCACCGAGATCTTGGTGATGCCCGAGCGCTCGATCGAGGCCATGGCCTTGGCCACCTGGCCATAGTTCACGCTGGTGTCCGCCTGTAGCTGGACACGCACCTCGGGGTCTTTGGCCTTGACGTCCGAAAGGCTTTTCTCCAGCAGTTCGGGGGCGATTTCGCTCTTGGCCAGGAAGAACTTGCCGTCCTGGTCGACGCTGACCACCACCGGGTCTTTCTTCTCGGCAGGGGCCACGGCGTCGGTTTTCGGCAGGTTGACCTTGATGGCGTTGGTCATCAGGGGGGCGGTGACGATGAACACCACCAGCAGCACCAGCATCACGTCCACCAGGGGCGTGACGTTCATTTCGCTGAGCACTTCATCGCTGTCTTGGGTTGAGAAGGACATCAGCTGGCCTCCCGCACGCCAGTGGCATGTTTGTGCGCGATGGGCTCGCGGCTCACGGCGAAGGCGCTGCGCTGGGCCAGGCTGTCGAAGTCATGGGCGAAGTCGTCCATGTCAGCCATGGCCAGCTTCAGGCGGCGCAGGAAGAAGTTGTAGATCAGCACCGCCGGCACGGCTACGGCAATACCTACGCCGGTGGCGATCAGCGCATGGCCAATAGGGCCGGCCACGGTTTCCAGGCTGGCCGAGCCGCTGGCGCCGATGCTTTGCAACGCTTCCATGATGCCCCACACGGTACCGAACAGGCCGATGAAGGGCGCGGTGCTGCCGATACTGGCCAGGATGGCCTGGCCGGCTTCCAGGGCGCGGCGTTCTTTCTGGATCTGCTGGCGCAGGTTACGCTCCAGGCGGTCCTGGCGGTTGATGGTGTGGGCCAGTTGCTGGGCGTTGCGCGGGTTGTCGTCGCTGGCCATGGCTTCGAAACCGCTGTTGGCGATGCGCGCCAGTGAGCCGGGGTACTGGGTGGAATGCTCGGCGGCAGTGAGCAGGTCGGGGGCGGCCCAGAAGGCGCGGGTGAACTGTTTGTTCTGTGATTTCAGGCGCAGGTATTGGGCCGACTTGATCAGCAGCAGGCCCCAGCTCAACACCGAGAAGAACACCAGGGCCCAAAGGACACCCGGGACAATCATTGCGGACATGGATGCGTTCATGGTTTTACCTCGCACAACATAAAAGGGTTGAGTTCGTTTACTGCGGCAACTTGAAGTCGATGGTCTGGGTGGCGAAGCCTTCTATGGGCGTATCGCCGCGCTTGGCCGGGATGAACTTCCAGTTGCGCACCGCTTCCACCGCGGCCTGATCGAGCTGCTCTTTGCCGCTGGACTTGGTCACCTCGACGCTGCCGGCGCGGCCGTTGGGCAGCACCTTGATGCGCAGCACCACCGTGCCTTCCCAGCTGCGGCGCAGGGCCAGCGACGGGTATTCGGGCGGCGGGTTGCCCAGGCTGGCCAGCCCGGAAATGGCCGCCGATTCCTTCACCGGTCCAGGCGCTGCGGCAGGCGCGGCGGGGGCGGGAGTGGGGCTGGGCGGCGCACTTTGCGCAGGGGCCGGTGCCGGTGCGGGCGGTGTCGGCGGCGTGGGCATTTTCACCGGTTGCGGTTTTTGCACCGGCTTGGGCTTCTCTACCTTCTTGACCACAGGCTTGGGCGGCGGCTTCACGGCGTCCGGGTCTTCCTCGGGCTCTGGCGGCGGTGGAGGCGGCGGCGGTGGTGGTGGTTCCGGCGGCGGCGGCTCGGGCGAGGGTGGCGTGGGGCTGGTCAGCTCCACGGTCATCTCCGGCACTTGCGGGGCCACTTCCGGCACGGGCTCCTTGGCCTGTTGCACCAGCCACCAGCCCGCAGCGTGCAATACGATGGAAACAGCCGCCAATAACAGGATGTGCTGTTTCTTCAATGTACCGAGGCGCGAAGTATTCGGTTGAAACGGAATACGAGGCCAAGGGGCTGCCACAGTGCCGGAACTTGGCGCCAGGGCTGGCTTCTTTTTTACCGCATCATTCATCAAGTCTCCCTCGAATAAAAAGAAGGGCAAAGGGTGTCCGCTCAAACATTGCGTTGAATATTTGATTGTGGTGCGGCGCAATAAAAGTGAAAGCGCTGAAGTCTACGCACGTGCGTCAGAATTCAGTCTTTTCAGTTAAGAAGTGGTGGGCTTGTACGGTTTCATGACGCCTTCCTTTTTATCATATGTACGTAAATGTACGAGTGTGTGCCTGAATGACTACAGAGCAACCGCTGTGCCAAAAGCCTTGTTCCAGAGGCCCTGGCGCGAAACTGGGCCGGTGATGTCGCATTCCTGTAACTTTTCCATGGCCCCAGGCCGAACGGTACCCTGACCGGCAATAGCGCTGCCATCATGGGGTAAGTTTCAGGCTGCACGAGGCCGTGATCACAATGTGGGTTAAACATTGAATCAGTGAAGTGCAGGTTGATAAGTCACTGTGCACCAATCCGGAAAGTGCGGATTTAATTGGTGCGTCTGGTTAATGGCTTATGGCGTCATTCAATCATCCAAGTGGTTGGCGATAGGGAGCCGCTGTCGCCAGGCTGCGCGGGCCTTTATAGGCACTGAAGATTAACAGTGCACATAAGGGTCCACGCAGCCTGACAGCAGGAGCTACAACTTATAAAAAAGCCGAACAGGTTATTTCAATAAAAAACACCCCGGAGCCGCGGAGGGGATCGCGGCCCGGAGTGGTGAAACCAGGTCCAGGGTCTGTATGAAATGTATTCCAACGAAGGTCAGGCAAGGCGAAAACAGGCCAGGAACGGCCGGGGTCGCGCTCGACTTTGACTGGTTGTCAATGAGCATTGCGAGCCTGTTTTCAACGCAGCATGGCCGAGCCGGGATGCATTCCATACAGAGCCTAGAGCGTGAGGGTGAAACGGTCGATGAGTGCACCGGGCAGCAACAGCGTCTGCGCATCGCGCTGGGCGTAGGTGCTGGTGCTGATGCGCAGGCTTTGCTCGCGTGTCAGTGCCACCAGGTGGTCACCGAACAGGTCGTACAGGCTGTCATCGAAGCGCATGGTGTCGATGGGCGCGATAATCTGCCCCTCTTCCACCCAGAAACTGGCGAAGCGGGTCATGCCAGTCAGGCGCGCCAAGCCTACGTCCGAATAGTTCAGGTACCACAGGTTGCCGATGTACAGGCCGGTGCCCAGGGCTTGCAGCACGTCGGCACTGGGCAATTGCCCGGCGGCCATCACCAGCGACGAAGGTTTTTCATAGGTGTCGGCGCCGTTGGCCACCAGCCCGTACTCTTGGGACGAGCGCGAGCTGACCATTTGGCCTGCCAGTTGGCCGTTTTCGATCAGCACCTGGTCTTGGCGCAGGCTGCCTTCACTGTTGAACAGCGGTTCAAGGCCAGTGGAGGCCATTTCGCTGATCGACACCTGTGGCGACAGGCTCGCGCTTTTCAGTTGCAGGGCTTGCAGCGGGCTGTGGCGGGTGGCCAGGGCGCGGGCGGAGAAGCCGTCCCATTGCAGCATGCTGATGATTTCCTCCACCGCAGCCGGTGCCAGGTAGGCCCGGTAGTGCCCGGGGGCCAGGGTCTTGCGCGGCTTGCCCAGGTGCGCCAGTTGCTCGCGGCCCTGGGCGAACTGTGCGGCCAGTTCATCGGCGTCCCACTCGCTGGCGGCGTAGGTGATTTTCACCGCTTCGCCGTTGGCGTGGAACAGGCTGAAATCCAGGCTGGCGCTGATTGCCACGTGCCAGCCGCGGCCGCCCCAGGAACTGGCAAAACCCCGGTACATCGGGCCGCCGGCGTAAATGCCGACCATGTCCAGGCCTGCGCTCAAGGCGCCCACCTGCTCAATCAGTTCATCGGCGCCGGGCAGGCTGCCGTCGGGCAGGCGGTCGCTGGCGAACACCTGGTTGTCCAGTTGCAGGTAGGGGTCGGCGGGCAGCACGTCCAGCAGCGCGCGCAGTTGCACCAGGGCTTCGCCCAGGCGGGCGCGGTCGGTGTCCACGTCGCCGGTCAGGTTCAGGGTTTCGCTGGCGTGGCGCTCGTTGCAAATCAGCCGCAAGGTGGCGTCGATCTGTTTCACCTGGCTGGCCTGGCGAACCTGGCCATGATTGAAACGGATGAATTGCGACTCCTCGGCGCTGTACCACAGGGAGAAATGCTCGCCGGTGGCCAGTTGCGTGTGCAGCCATTGTTCCAGCAGGTCGAAGGAACGGCGGTAAAGGGCATGGTTCAGGTGCGAAGTATTCATCAGGCTTGGCCCCCGAAGCAGTCGATTTGCGTGAACACACAGGGCGGGGAGGCATGCCCCACGGTGACCGCCTGGTTGGGTTCGCCCTTGCCGCAGTTGGGGGTGCCCATCACCTGGAAGGTGGAACGGTCGCCCACGGCGCTCAGGTTGCGCCAGAACTGCGAGGAAATGCCGCGATAGTTGGGGTTCTTGACCACGCCGGCCAGCTCGCCGTTTTCAATCAATTGCGCCCACTCGCAGCCGAACTGGAACTTGTTGCGGGCCTGGTCGATGGACCAGGAGCGGTTGGTGGCCATCAGGATACCGTGCTCGATGTTGCCGATCATCTGCGCCAGGCTTTGGTCGCCCGGCTCTACGTTGAGGTTGGCCATGCGGTCGATGGGCGGGCGGTTCCAGTCGCAGGCGCGGCTGTTGGCCACACCCTCCAGGCCGCTGCGCGCCTGGGACAAAGCGCCGCCCAGGGGGCGCTTGAGCATGCCGCCCTCGATCAGCAGGTGCTTGCCGGCGGCCAGGCCTTCATCGTCGTGGCTGTAGCTGGCCAGTTCATCGGGCACGCTGGGGTCGAAGCTGACGTTGAGCAGGGGCGAGCCATACTGGTAACTGCCGAACATGTCCTGGGTGACGAAACTGGTGCCGGCGTAGTTGCGCTCATCGCCCAGAATACGGTCCAGCTCCAGCGGGTGACCGATGGACTCGTGGATCTGCAGAATCATCTGGTCGGGCATCAGCAACAGGTCGCGCGGCCCTTCCGGGGTGTTGGGCGCGGCCAGCAGTTGCAGGGCCTGGTCGGCCACCTGGGTGATCTGGCCGATGAAGCCGGACTGGTGCACCAGTTCGCTGCCGCCCTGGCGGGCAATGGCCCAGGTGCGGCGCTGGCTTTGCTGGCCGTCGAACGCGGTCACGTCCAGTTCCGGGAAGAACAGCCGCTTGTGGCTGGCGATCTCGCTGCCGGTGCTGTCCACGTACCATTGCTGGCTGTCGGTGATGTTCAGGCCGGCCGACCAGTTCACCAGACGATCGTGTTGGGGCACCTTGGCCGATTCTTCGCGCAGCACCTGCAGCCAGTGCCCGGCATCGGGCAACGGCAGGTCCAGGGCAGGCGAGCTGTAGCGGCTGTGGGCGGCCTGGCCTTGCAGCGCCGGCAGGCTCAGCAACGCGCGCTGGCCCATGGCGTGGGCCAGCAGCAGCGCCTGGTCATAGGCCTGCTCCAGGCCCTTGTCGGTGAGGTCGCTGGTGGCGGCGAAGGCTTCATTGCCATTGACCCGCACGCACAGCATTACCCCGCGGCTACGGTGGCGGCGGGGCGGGTCGACAATGTTGCGGGTCACGCGAAGGCCCAGGCTGTCCTGCTGGACGTAGCGCAGGGAGTGAAAATGACTGGCCCCTTGGTGGGCCTGGTTAAAGCGGGACAGCAACACCTTGAGGGAGGACGGTACTTCGAACATGTATTCGACTTCCTGTTCTACTGCTGGAGAAGTCATCGCTTTTGACGCAACTTCTGCACTGGTAATGGACAGGGTAACTGCCCGTTGTTTGCAAATGGTGCATTGTGTGCACCGGCGGATCCAATGAAAAGGGGATCCTGACATCGCTGTCGGTTTCCTTTAGAAAGAAGTGTGCCAATTGTTGTACCTTCGTACCAGAATTGAGTCGAAGGTCAGGAAGTGGATACATCCCAGGTTGGCCATTCGCCTTTCAATCCGCGCCGAAACGGCGTCGATCAGCTGTGGCCGTGCTGCCAGGCTACAGATCGACAGCGGGGGGCAGGCTACAACTGCGTTATCAGCGCCTGCGGCCCTTCGGTCAGGGCCTGGCGCAGGAATTCGATGCACACGCGGATCTTCTCCGACTCGCCGCCCCTGGCCGTGGTCACCGCCCACACGTCCGCCGGCTGGCGGTAGCCGGGCAGCACGCGCACCAGCTCGCCCGCCTTGAGGCTGGCGGCCACGTCCCATACCGAGGCCATGATGATGCCGTAGCCCTCATGGGCCCACTGGCGCACCACGTCGCTGTGGTTGGAGGCCATGGGGCCGGTGACTTTCACGCTTTGCTCGCCGCCGTTGCCGTGCAGGCGCCACAAGCCGAAGCGCTGGTCGCGCTCGCGGAACAGCAGGCAGTCGTGCTGGGCCAGTTCGGCCAGGCTGCGCGGGGTGCCCATGCGTTCAATATAGGTGGGTGCGGCGCACAGAATGCGGTAACTGCTGGTGATGCGGTGGGCAATCAGGTGCTGTTCCAGCACTTCGCCCACGCGGATGTCGATGTCGAAGTTTTCCGCGATCAGGTCGGCGCGTCGGTCCAGCAGTTCCAGCCAGACCTCCAGGGCCGGGTAGCGCTGGCGCAGGCGTGCCATTACCGGCGCGATGTACTCGCGGCCCAGGCGCAGGCTGGTGCTGATGCGCAGGGCGCCGCGCGGCTCGTTGCGCACCCCGGACAGCGCCTGCAGCATGTCGTCGACGTTGCCCAGCAAGGTCTGCGCCCAGGTAAAGGCTGTCTCGCCGTCGGCGGTGATGTTCACCCGGCGGGTGGTGCGCTGGAACAGCTTGACCCCCAGCGAGGCCTCCAGCAAGGCGATGCGCTTGCTCAGGTGGGCCGGGGAAATGCCGCTTTCCTGAGCCGCCGTGACAAAACTGGCGTGGCGGGCCACGCTGCAAAACAACTGCAGGTCACGCAGGAACGGCTCATTATTCGCTAATTGCGCATTCTGAATCTTCATAATGGCAGATTATGTCCTGATCGCACTTGATTAAGCTATGGCCATTGCTCACCCATAACAATCAGAGAGCCTTATGTCCCTTCTTCGTATTGCCGTGGCGGGCGCCGGTGCCATTGGCCGTGTTCATATCGAGCAGATCCGCGCCAGCCTCGAATGCCAGCTGGCCGCCATTGTCGACCCCTCGCCTGCGGCGGCTGAACTGGCGGCCCTGCTTGAAGTGCCGTTGTTCACCACGCTGGAGGCGCTGTTCGCCGAACGTCGCCCCGATGGCGTCATCCTGGCCACCCCCAATGCCCTGCATGTGCCCCAGGCGCTGGCCTGCCTGGAAGCACGGGTACCGGCGCTGGTGGAAAAGCCGCTGGCGCACGCGTTGCCCGAAGGCGAGCGCCTACTCGCCGCCAGCCTGGCGTGCGACACGCCGCTGCTGGTGGGCCATCACCGCGCCCATAGCCCTATCCTGGCCCAGGCGCGCGCCGTCATCGCCGATGGCCTGCTGGGTAACCTGGTGGCGGTGATGGGCACCGCGCTGTTCTACAAACCGGACGAGTACTTTGCCGCAGGCCCGTGGCGCACCCAGGTGGGCGGCGGGCCGATCCTGCTGAACCTGATCCACGAGATCGGCAACCTGCGCTCGCTGTGCGGCGAGATTGTCGCCGTGCAAGCCATGGCGTCCCATGCCACCCGCGGTTTCGAGGTGGAAGACACCGTGGCCATTACCCTGCGATTCGCCAGTGGCGCATTGGGCAATTTCCTGTTGTCGGACGCGGCCGCCAGCTCCCGAAGTTGGGAGCAGACCAGCCAGGAGAACGCCACCTACAGCCACTACGATGACGAAGATTGCTACGTGATCACCGGCACTTTTGGCCAGTTGTCGGTGCCTACCATGCGCCTCAAGCGCTTCGGCGCAGCCGAGGACCGTTCGTGGTGGAAGCCGTTTATCTGCGAGCAACTGCCCCAGGACCGCGACGACCCGCTGGCCCGCCAGTTGGCGCACTTCTGCCAGGTGATTCGTGGTCAGGCGCAGCCGCTGGTGAGCGTGCTGGATGGGTTGCAGAATCTACGCGTGGTGGAGGCGATTGCCCAGGCGTGTCGTAGCCATGAGCTGGTCAATGTGCCGTTGGAGTGATTACGTGGCGCCCCTGAAGCAACCTTCGCCAGCTGCTACAGAGCGTGTGTGGGAGCGGGTTCTACCCGCGAAGAAGGCGCTGCGGTATTTCAGGTACTGCGCGGTGTGCTTTTCGCGGGTAGAACCCGCTCCCACACAGGCAATTACGGCTACAAAGATCCTGTAGCAGCGGCCGCGGTCAATGCCATTCATCATAAGGAAGCAATCTTTTGCTCGACGTGCTTGGCATCACCGCGCCCATCTTCATCATCATCGCCCTGGGCTACCTGGCGTCTGCCCTGAAGCTGCTGAGCCGCGAGCAGATGCGTGGCGTGGGCACCTTCGTCATCATGTTCTGCCTGCCGGCCCTGGTGATCAAGGCGCTGGCGCAGCGGCCCATCAGCGAGATATTCAATTTCCACTACCTGCTGGCCTACGGGCTGGCTTCGCTGGGCAGCTTCGCCGTGGGCTTCACGGTGTTTCGCCGGGTGCGCCAGGCCAGCGTGGCCAACAGCGCCATCGCCGGCATGGGCATGTCGGTGTCCAACAGCGGTTTCATCGGTTACCCCATCGCCGCCATGGTCGCCGGGCCGCCGGCGGTGGTGGCGCTGGCGCTGGGCATGATCATCGAGAACCTGGTGATGATCCCGCTCGCCCTGGCGCTGGCCGAGGCAGGTGAACAGCAAGGCGGTTCGGCGGTGCGCGTGGTGGTGGAAACCCTCAAGCGCCTGGCGCGCAACCCGCTGATCGTGTCGATCATCATCGGTGGTGGGCTGTCACTGGCCGGCGTGCAGATTCCGGTAGCACCGTTGAAGGTCATCGAAATGCTGGCCCAGGCCTCGGCACCGGCCGCCCTGTTCGTGATTGGTGGCGTGCTGTACGGCACGCCGGTGCGCGGGCAGCTCAACGAACTGGGGCTGATTGGCGCGGGCAAGCTGCTGGTGCACCCGTTGCTGCTGGCCCTGGGGTTCTGGGTGCTGAGCGATGTGCCGGCGCCGATGATGCTGGCCGGCGTGGTGATTGCCAGTGCGCCGATGATGAGCGTCTACCCCCTCCTGGGCCAGCGTTTCGGCCTGGAGGGGCGCTGCGCGGCGGCGCTGGTGCTGACCACCCTGGCGTCGTTCTTCACCATCAGCGTGGTACTGATGGTGGACCACCTGTGAATCAGACGCTGCGCCGGCGTGCTCGCACCAGGTGCTTGAAACCTTCGATGATCAGCACCACCACGGCCAGCCAGATGGGGATGTAGGTCCACCACTGGTCGCGTGCGATGCTTTCGCCCAGCAGTAGCGCCACGCCTACCAACAGCACCGGCTCCACGTAGCTGAGCAGCCCGAACAGGCTGAACGGCAGCAAACGGCTGGCCATCACGTAGGTCACCAGCGCCAGGGCGCTGATCATGCCCAGCACCGGGATCAGGCCGTACAGGGCGGGGTGTTGCAGCATGTCCGCGGCAGACAGGGGCCCGGTGGTGACGAACCAGGTGGCTGGGATCATCATCAGGCACATGTCGGTCCACAGGCCGCCCAGGTGGTCGTTCTTGCATGTGCGCCGCAGCACGAAGTACGCCGGGTAGCCGGCGGCAACCACCAGGGTTTCCCAGGCGAAACTGCCGTGCACCCATAGCTCATGGCCCACGCCGCACAGGGCAAAGCCCACGGCCACTTTCTGCAGGTACGACAGCCGCTCGCCGTACACCAGCCGGCCAGTCAGCACCATGGTCAGCGGCAGCAGGAAATAGCCCAGTGACACCGGCAGGCTGCGCCCATGCAGGGGCGCCCACAGGAACAACCATAGCTGCACGCCCAACAGCGACGCGGTACCGATGCTGCCCAGCAGGAGGATGGGCTGCTCGCGCATGCGCTTGAGTACGCCCACGGCCAGTTTGAAATCACGGGTGATCAACAGGAACAGGGTGACGCAGGGCACGGTCAGCAGAATGCGCCAGCCGAAGATTTCTTCACCGGTGAGCGGGGTCAGCAGCGAGGTATAGAAGTACATCACGGCGAACAGACTGGACGCCGTGACAGACGAGATGATGCCTTTGGACAAGATAGCCTCTGAAGCGCGGGTTGAATCGGGGGGAGTCAGGGGCCGATTGTCGCATTGTGGGGCGCGGTGTGTCACCAAAACAGGGCGCAGCGGCACCAGGTGGCGCATAGCGGTGCGAAAATTGTGGGAGTCATCCCTGCGGCCGGTCAGGAGGTGGCACGCAGGGCGTCGATAAACTCGTCGAGGGGCAGCGGCTTGCCGAACAGGTAGCCCTGCAGGAATTCCACCCGGCGTTCGGTCAGGTAGTCGCGCTGCACAGGCTCTTCCACACCCTCGGCGACGATGCCCAGGCCCAGCTTGCCTGAGAGCTCGATGATGCTGTCGACGATATGCCCTGACAATGCATCCTTGCCGATGGTGGCCACGAAACTCTGGTCAATTTTCAGGTAGTCCACCTTGAACTCGCGCAGGTACGCCAGGCTGGAATGGCCGGTGCCGAAGTCATCGATGGCAATCATCACCCCCAGGTTGTGCAGGGCGGCGAACAGTTGATGGGTAACGGGCGTGGGGCGAATCAGCTCGCGTTCGGTCAGTTCCAGCACCAGGGTGACCCGCCCCGGCGGGAAGCCTTGCAGGAAGTCGCGGCAGTCGTCCAGCAGGGCCAGGTCCTGGCAGTGCTCGGCGGTGATGTTGATGCCCAGGTGAAAGTCATCGTCGAAGTGTTCGGCGTGGGGGCGCAGGTCCTCGGCCACCTGATGCATCAGGTGGCGGGTCATGGCCACGATCTGCCCCGAGTGCTCGGCGAAGGGGATGAACAGGTCTGGGCGCACCAGGCCTTCGCGCGGGTGCTGCCAGCGCATCAGCACTTCGGCCCCCGACCAGCGCCCGGTAAGGCTGCGCACCACCGGCTGGTAATAGGGAATGAACTCGTTGGCCTCCAAGGCCCGCGCCAGTTCTGCCCGTGGCGACTGCGCGCGTTTGAGCAGCCAGTGGCACAGCGTGCCGGCTGCCACGGCCAGCAGCACCAGCAGGCCCAGCAGCGGGGCGTATTGCGAGGCTATCCAGCGCCAAGTCTCGCCGGCCGGGTAACCGGTGCTGACGCTCAGGGGGTAGCGCTGGGAGGCCAATTGCGTGGGCGCCACGCCGAAGGTCGGCAGCGTGTCGTCGTGCACCAGGCCATCGGGAGACAGCCAGTTGTCGCCCACCTTGAGCAGCACCGATTGCTCGCGGCCGATCATGCGCAGCGCGTTGGCCAGGTGGTAACCGTCCAGGGTGGCCAGGGCGGTCTGCTCGTCATTGAAGGCGCGGTACACCAGTAGGGCCTGGCCGGGCGTGACCGGGTTGCCGTCCATCAGCCACAAGTGGCCACCCACGTAGTCGCCCGGGTTGATGGGTTCGCTGAATTCGCCGAACAGCGAGCTGCAATACAGGTGATCGTCCAGCGCCAGGTTGGTGGAGCGCACGAACGGCCGCCGCGTGACCTGCTCGCGCAGCGCCAGGGTGGCGTCGGCGCAGGGCTGGCCGGCCAGTGGCAGCAACGCGTTGGCGGAGTCGGCGACGTTGTCCAGCATCAGCTCGAACTGCGCCAGGGCTTGTTCGGCGGTGTCGTGGGCGCTGGCGGCCAGGTCGCGTTCGGCCTGCCAATACAGAATGCCCAGGCCTGCCAGCAACGGCAACGCCGCGGCCAGCCAGGGGGCAATCAGGCGCAGGGGGCGAGCAGGGCGCGGGGTAGTGGAAAAGAACGGCATTGGCTGGCGGGCATCCTTTTTTGGCCAAGGTCATGCCAGAGATCATAGCTGCACCTTCGCGCTGCCGCTTTCGCGCGTGGAGCTGCTGGCCTGCGCCGTCAGTTGCTCGCGGCAGTAATCGGCAAACAGCTGCGCCGGTTTGGTCAACTGCCCGCGCTTGAGCCAGGCGGCCACCAGGCCCGAGCCGGTGACGTCTTCGACGATGTCCACGCACACCACTTTCTTGCCGTCGTAGGTGCATTCCGAATGGGGCTTGGTCACCAGGATAGAGAAGCCGAAGCCCTGGCCCACCATGCCACGCACCATCTCGATGGACGGCGAGCTGAAGGCGATGCGCGGGGTCAACCCCAGTTCTTCGAACAGGCTGACGAAATAGGTACGGCTGGGTTGCACGTCCAGCAGAATCATGGGGTCCAGGCACAGGTCGCGCAGCGATACCTGTGCCTGCTGGGCAAAGCGGTGGTCGGCCGGCAGCAGCGCGTAGGGGCGCTGGGCAGGCATCAACGGCTCGGTTTCGATGGTGCTGTCCAGGTCGTGCTTGTACAGGATGGCCAGGTCGAAACTGCCCGACGTCAGGCCCTGCACCAATTCCTGTTGCTCGCCATCGCGGATGCGAATTTCCACGCCGGGGTACAGCGCGCTGAAGCCTGCGATCAGTTGCGGCAGGTACAGCGGTGCCACGGTTTCGAAGCAGCCAATGTCGATTTGCCCGGCCACCACGTCGTTGTCGGCCAGGGCGTTCTGTTCGAACTCGCGGGCCATGCGCAGCAGCTCCTGGGCCTTGCGGTAGAAGCGCGCGCCGCTGGGGGTGAGGGACACGCCCTGGGCGTGATGGCGGATCAGCAGTTGCACGCCAAAGCTGTCTTCCAGGGCCTTGATGGCGGTGGAAATCGACGGCTGGGCGATATACAACTTGCGCGACGCCTCGGCGACGCTGCCGAATTCGACGGTGGTGATGAAGTACTTGAGTTGACGCAGGTTATAGGCAGCCACAGCGGACCTCGGTTGTTGGCAGGTGGCAGGCAACCAGCAAGTCGCGTACCACGGCTCCAGACTGCCTGGAACAATACCAACCCCAGCGGTGCCTGTGTGCGGCTCGCAGGCCAGTTTTTTCATGGCCTGCGAGCAGGTTTTTTATCGCCAGGGGTCAGAACTGCAGGTTGGCAGCCTCGACCACGCGGGCGATCGGGCCGTGCAGGGTGTGGTTGTGGTGGGCGATGATCACCTCGGCAGCCAGCAGCTCAGTGTCCATGCAACTGTGGCCGTCGGCGACCAGCACCGGCTTGAAGCCCAGTTGCGCGGCGGCCCGGCAAGCGCTGTCCACGCAGTATTGAGTCTTGAGGCCGACAATCACCAGGTCCTCGACTTGCGCCTCTTTGAGCCAGTGCTCAAGGTCAGTGCCCTGGAAGGCGCTGGAGGCTTGCTTGTCGAACAGGCGCGCGTCGCGGCCCTCCAGTTGCAGTTCGGCCGCCACTTGCCAGAACGGGCTGCCCTGGGCGATGGGAGAACCGGCGGGGCCCGTGTGGCGTACCGCCAGAATCGGCGCGCCAGCCTCGTGAGCCTGGGCGATCACCTGGTTGATGGTGGCCAGCAGGCGCTCGCGCTGGTAGGGCTGTTGCGGGCCGTGGATCAGGCCAACCTGAACGTCGACGATCAGCAGGGCAGGGCGGTTGAGCTTCAGTGCGGGCATGGGGTATCTCCTTGAAAAAAACCAGTGCGGTCCGGGCATAAAAAAGGCCCCGACCATTGCTGGCGGGGCCTTGGGTGTTGCGTGTCAGATGTGCTCACGCCTCGCCGCACGGCCCGCCGGTGGCGGTCGTGGTGGTGCGGGTCGAGGTGGTGCGCAGGTGTCTGTTCATGGCTTTACGGTGCCCCATGCCGGCGGAAGCCGTCAACCCTTGCGACATGAAATTTTTCGCCACCGCCGGCCACTCCAACTGCCCCCCCAAAATTTCGCGCAGCTGTTACAGGACGTTCTGGATCCATCCACGTACGCTGCCACTTCCCATTTCGCACGGACGCTTCGTCATGATCTCCCTCGATACCCTGCCGGTTTTCTTCCTGGCCGTGATTCTGTTGTTGCTCTCGCCCGGCCCCAACATGGCGTTCGTGCTCAGCCAGGCCATTGCCCGTGGCTGGCGCGGTGGCTTGATGGCGGCGGTGGGCATCACCATCGCCGACCTGACCCTGGCGGTGCTGACCGCCACAGGCGTGACCGCGCTGGTGGCCAGTTGGCCGCCGTCGTTCGACGTCATTCGTTACGCCGGTGTCCTGTACCTGCTGTGGCTGGCGTTCAAGACCCTGCGCGGCGGCGGCGGCCTGGGCGCGTTGGACACCCGCGAGCAACAGCCGCTGATGCGTATCTTGTTCTCGGCCACGCTCAACAGCCTGCTCAACCCCAAGGCGCTGCTGTTCTTCATGGTGTTCCTGCCGCAGTTCGTGCAACCGGAACGCGGTCAGGTGGGCTGGCAGTTGATCCAACTGGGCGTGATGCTGGCCCTGACCGCCACGGTATTCCATTCGCTCCTGGGCGTGTTTGGCGCCGCCATCCATCGGCGCCTGGCCTCAACCGGGCGTTGGGCCAAGGTGCAGTCGCTGGGCCTGGCAACCGTGCTGACCATGCTGGCCGTGCGCCTGGCCCTGCTCAGCCGTCCCTGATTCACACGGGAGACGGGAAGATCAAAATCGGGTGGCTGCGCGCTTGCGCTGGAGAAGGGACGCGCGGATAATCCGCAGCGTGTATATCCTGCCGAGTCCGTCTTCCATGTCCCAGCAAGTCTTCCTGCGTGATGCCATGCGCCGTCTCAATTTCACCCGCGATGCCCTGGCGCAGCGCATTGGCGTGTCCCGTAGGGCGCTGGACAGCTGGCTGCTGCCGGACGAGTCACCCGAGATGCGCAAGATGCCCGACATCGCCCAGCGCTTTGTGCTGGAGATTCTCAAAGGTGTATCGATTGATACCCAGGGTGTACACGCTGCGAACAATGAGTCGGGGCATCACCTGCTGTCCGTGGACGGCTACACCCGTGACTCGGTGGAAGACCTGCTGCGCGTGGCCGACATCATGCAGCCCATTGCCCGCCGGCAGAAAACCACGCGGGTACTGGAAGGCGCGGTGCTGGCCAACCTGTTCTTCGAGGCCAGCACTCGCACGCGCCTCAGCTTCAGCTCGGCGTTCGCCCGCCTGGGCGGTTCGGTGTGTGACACCACCGGCTTCACCTTTTCCTCCATGGCCAAGGGCGAATCGATTCACGACACCAGCCGGGTGATTGCCGGTTACGCCGACGCCATCGTGGTGCGTCACCCCGACCTGGGCGCGGTGGCCGAATTCGCCCGCGCCACCCACGTACCGGTGATCAACGCCGGTGACGGCCCGGGTGAACACCCCAGCCAGGCGCTGCTGGACCTGTACACCATCCAGCGCGAATTCTCTCGCCTGGACAAGCTGATCGATGGCGCGCACATCGTCTTTGCCGGCGACCTGAAATACGGCCGCACCGTGCATTCGCTGAGCAAGCTGCTGGCGCTGTACCGCAACCTGCGCATCACCCTGGTGTCGCCTGAATCGCTGATGTTGCCGCCGCACCTGGTGGAATACCTGGCCAACCACGGCCACCACGTGGAGCAGAGCCACGACCTGCAGTCGGCCCTGAAAGGCGCCGACGTGGTTTACGCCACGCGTATCCAGAAGGAGCGCTTCGGCCAGGAAGAAACCCTGGAAGGCTACAGCGCCGACTTCCAGATCAACCAGGCCCTGGTCAACGCCACGTGCGGCCCGCACACCCTGATCATGCACCCGCTGCCACGCGACTCGCGCCCGGGCGCCAACGACCTGAGCGTGGACCTGAACCACGATTCGCGCCTGGCCATTTTCAAGCAGACCGACAACGGCATCGCCGTGCGCATGGCCATCTTCGCCACCCTGATGGGCGTGGAGAACCAGGTTCAGCACTCGCTGCGTGAAGTGGGCTGGCGCGTGCCGGTGTACCTGGGGCCGGAAGACGAAATCCCGTACGGCGACCAATAACATCGGTCATGGGAGCGGGCTGTGCCCGCTCCCACACGTTCATGACTGTTGCCAATCCTCGCGGCGCAGCTCCCACAGCTCGCGCCTGAGCGTACCGCACACGAATTCACCCTGGGCCTCGCCCACCAGGCGCATGCCTTCGCGCTCCGATACCCGCCGCGAACCCTGGTTGCCAACCGCCTTGGGCACCCGCAGCACCGGGCGGTCCAGCGTGTGGAACCAGTAACGGCTCACCACCGCGCAGGCTTCGCTCATGTAGCCCCGGCCACGCCACGCCGGTGCCAGCCAAAAGCCCCTGTGGTTGTCAGGCTGGTCCATTAAGCCTATGCAGCCGATCAGCGCCTGGGGCGAGGTGCGCAGGCGAATCGCCCATTCCCATTGCCGCCCTTGCGCCATGGCCGGCAGCACGATATCGCGCACATAGCATTCGGCGCCGTCCGCGGGGTAGGGCCAGGGCACATGGCTGTCCAGGTAACGCACCACTTCCCATTGGGGAAACAGACGCTGGATGTCGGGGGCATCGCTCAGTTGCAAGGGCGTGAGCAGCAAGCGTTCGGTGTGCAGGATGGGGGGCATGGGCTGACTCCTTGTCGATGGCCCCCAGCGTGGCCCATAAACGGCGCGGCAATCAAGGCGTAGCGGCAGGCCAGCGGGTGTTCCTGTACGGGTTGGCGGCTGGCTGTGCAGTGGAGTCGCCCGCCACCGGCGCCAACGACAGGTTGCCACTGTCGCTGAACCGCACCGTGCCAAACACGCCATTGGACAGTTTGCCGTGCAGCTCATAGGGCAGGTTGTCCAGCGACTGTGTCTGGCTCAGGCCCAGGGTTTGGCGCAGTACGCTGAAGGCGGTGACACTGACCGGCACGGTGACGATGGTTTCGGAGAACCGCCCCAACGTACCGCTCTCGTTACTGACGCCCGAGGCCAGCGGGCGGCCATTGACGTCCAGGTTCAAGGCCACGCCGTTATAGGTGTAGCTGTCTTCATTGGGGTTTTGCAGGCGGATCTTCACTGCGAAGCGCACTTCCAGGTCCTGCCCCTGCAACGGCTCGATGCCCACCACGTTGATGTTGATGGGGTCTTGGGGCGGCAGCAGGGCACAGGCATTCAGGCCCACCACCAGCATCAGCAACAGGAAGTGGCGCAGGGCGGGCAGTAGAAATCGACGCATGGTGAAGGTCTCTGGCTCAAGGGCGAAACGACGGCGCCCGTACGGTAAGTCTGGCACAGCATCGCTACCCCTGTGGGACCGCCCGCGCGCCCAGGCGTTCGCAGGAGCAGGGCCGGATCGAGCCACAAAATGTTACGAGTGTGAAGCCGGTTTCATCGAACGGTCAGGCAATCGACGGTTCCAATAAGCCTATAGTCAGGCTTCGCAACAGGGAGAACAGCTCATGAGAATGATCCCGCCCATCCTTGCCCTGGTGCTGGTGGCCAGCGCCAGCGCCGCGTCGGCCGCCACCGACCCCGGCAACCCCTACAACAGCGCCGTGCGCCGTGCCAACCCCAACAGCATGCAGGGCACCCAGCCCGTCACGCCCACTTCGCCGGGCCTGCGCCAGCAGGTCAACCCGCGGCCGCCCACCTTGCAGAACGGCGGGATCGGCAACGGCAACAACCTGCGCACCCCCCCCGCCAAACCCGACTTCGACAGCCAGCGCCCGGCGCGTTCTGTCGACAGCCAGTGAAGGCGGGTTGCCCTGTGGGAGCTGGCTTGCCGGCGAGCTGTCGAGGCCCAAATAGCTCGCTGGCAAGCCAGCTCCCACTTGAATCGCACTCAGAAGGAATTGCCCATGCTACGAAAAGCCTTGCTGACAACCTTTGCCACTGCCTTGTTGAGCTTGCCGTTGGCGGTGAACGCCGCCAGCTACCCCAGTGAATCAGGCCCACTGAGCGTCACCCCGGTCGCCGAAGGCCTGCATCACCCCTGGGCACTGGCGTTCCTGCCAGAGCACAAGGGCTACCTGGTGACCGAGCGCCCCGGCACCCTGCGCGTGATCAGCCCCGACGGCACGCTGTCGGCGCCGATCACCGGCGGCCCCACGGTATGGGCCCACGGCCAGGGCGGCCTGCTGGATGTGGCGCTGTCGCCGCAATTCAAGGAAGACCGGATGGTCTATTTGTCCTTCGCCGAAGCCGGGTCCGACGGCAAGGCGGGCACCGCCGTGGGCCGGGGGCGGCTGTCCGACGACCTGACGCGGCTGGAACACTTCCAGGTCATCTTCCGCCAGCAACCCAAGCTGTCCACCGGTGAACACTTCGGTTCGCGCCTGGTGTTCGACCGCGACGGCTACCTGTTCATCGCCCTGGGCGAGAACAACCAGCGCGCCACTGCCCAGGATTTGAGCAAACTGCAGGGTAAGGTGGTGCGCATCTTCCCCGACGGGCGTATCCCCAATGACAACCCCTTCGTGGGGCAAAAGGGCGCGCGCCCGGAGATCTGGTCCTACGGCCACCGCAACCAGCAGGGCGCGGCCCTGAACCCGTGGAGCGGCACCCTCTGGACCCATGAACACGGCCCGCGCGGCGGCGACGAGATCAACATCATCGAGCGCGGCCAGAACTACGGCTGGCCGCTGGCCACCCACGGCATCAACTACAACCTGGCGCCCATCCCCGAAGCCCGGGGCAAGACCCTGGCCGGCGCCAAGGATCCGCTCTATGTCTGGGAAAAATCCCCGGCCATCAGCGGCATGGCGTTCTACGACGCCGAGCGCTTCAAGGCCTGGCAGCACGATGTGTTCATTGGCGCGCTGGCGGACCAGGAGCTGATTCGGTTGACGTTCGATGGCGACAAGGTCAGCCACGAAGAGCGCCTGCTGGGCGGCCTGAAAGCCCGCATCCGCGACGTGCGCCAAGGGCCGGACGGGTTTCTGTACGTGCTGACGGACGCCGACAATGGCCAATTGTTGAAGGTGGGGTTGCAGCAATAAGATACGCTTGCGGGCACGCCTGTAGGTGGGAGCGGGCTCTGCCCGCGAAAAGATCACCGCGCAGTGTCTCAAGCACCGCAGCGTCCTTTTCTCGGGGCAGAGCCCGCTCCACAGTCGCCCACATCAAGACCGTTGCAGTGACCGAATATCGCGATCAACAGGACGATTTATGCTCGCTTCTCCGACACCCTTGAATGCCTACCGTCAAGCCCTGGCCGACCGCGGTTACGCCGCCGACCCGGCCCAGGCCCGCGCCGCCGAGGCGCTGGAACAATGCTTTCAGGCCGTCGAAGCCGGCCAGCCGTGCCGGGGCGTGTACCTCTGGGGCCCGGTGGGCCGTGGCAAGACCTGGCTCATGGACCTGTTCCACGGCTGCCTCACCGTGCCTGCCCGGCGCCAGCACTTTCACCATTTCATGGCGTGGGTGCACCAGCACCTGTTCCAGCTAGACGGCGTGCGCGACCCGCTCAAGGCGTTGGCCGACACCCTGGCCACGGAAATCCGCGTGCTGTGCTTCGACGAATTCTTCGTCACCGACATCGCCGACGCCATTATTCTCGGTGGCTTGATGAGCGCGCTGTTCGACGCTGGCGTGGTGGTGGTTGCCACGTCCAACCAGCCGCCCAGCCAGCTCTACGCCGACGGTTTCAACCGCGACCGCTTTGTGCCGGCCATCAAGGCCATCGAGGCCCACCTGCAGGTGGTGACGGTGGACGGCGATCAGGACCACCGCCTGCATCCGGGCACCGCCCAGCAGCGCTATTGGGTCAACGCCCCCGAGGCGCTGGCCAGCGTGTTCGCGCAACTCAAGGGCGACCAGGCCAGCAGTGGGCAACCGGTGGCCGTGGGTTACCGGCAACTGCCGGTGGTGCGCGCCAGCGAGCGCGTGCTGTGGTGCACCTACGCGCAACTGTGCGAGCAGCCCTGGGCCGCCATGGACTTCATGCAACTGTGTGACCGCTTCAACGCCATACTGCTGAGCGACGTACCGGCGCTGGGAGCGCAGCAGCGTGCGGCGAAAATCGCCCGCGGTACCGAGGACGGCGCGACCCAGGTAGTGGCCGGCGACCGCGAACTGCCGCAACTGTCGCCCAACGACGACGGCGTGCGCCGCTTCATTGCCCTGGTGGACGAGTGCTATGACCGCAAGGTGCCGTTGTACATCGAGGCGCGGGTAGCGCTGGAGGCGCTCTACACTCAAGGGTACCTGTCGTTCCCGTTCCGGCGCACCCTGAGCCGCCTGCGGGAGATGCAATTGCAGCGTTTCAGCTGAGGAGACCGCCGTGGCCGACCCCTTGTCCCACCACCTGCTGAGCATGGCCTACAACAACGGTTGGGCCAATCACCGGCTGTACAAGGCCTGCCTGCAACTGAGCCAGGACGAATTCCTGGCGCCGCGCAGCAGCTTCTTTCCGTCGATAAGGGCTACCCTAAACCACCTGCTCACCGTGGACTGGTTCTACTTGCAGGCACTGGAATGCGAGCAGGCTGGCGAGCCGCCGGAACTGGACAGCCTGCGTTTTTTCGAACCCGAAGAGCCGTTCCATACCTGCCTGGCCCTGCACCGCGAACAGGCCCAGGCCGATCATCGCCTGATTGCTTATTGCCGCCAGCTCAAGGACGACAGCCTGGCCCGCTACGTGACCATCCTGCGGCCTGATCGCACCCAGCGCGACACGCGCCTGCGCCTGCTGTCGCACCTGTTCGAGCACCAGATCCACCACCGTGGCCAGGTGCACGCCATGCTGGCCGACACCGAGGTCAAGCCACCCCAGCTCGACGAATTTTTCTGCGAAGGCGAGGCGCACCTGCGCGCCCAGGATTTCGCCGAGCTGGGCTGGACCGAAGCCCAGGTGTGGTCAGGACAGTAGCCGGATGGGCTGGCCGCTGTGCCAGGCCAGGATGTCCTCGATCATCTGGCGGTAGAACAGCCGGTAATTGTTGGCGCTGACGTAGCCCACGTGAGGTGTGGCCAGCACGTTGGGCAGGCTACGGAAGGGGTGGTCGGCCGGCAGCGGTTCAACGCTGAACACGTCCAGCGCCGCGCCGCCCAGGCGGTTGGCCTTCAGCGCGTCCACCAGTGCGTCCTCGTCCACGATAGGCCCGCGCGCGGTGTTCACCAGCAACGCCCGGGGCTTCATCCAGCCCAACGCCTCGCGGTCCACCAGGCCTCGGCTGCGCTCGCTGAGCACCAGGTGCACGCTGAGAATGTCGGCCTGGGCGAACAGTTCCTGCTTGCTGACCCAGGTCACGCCCACGCTTTCGGCCCGTTCGGCGGTGAGGTTCTCGCTCCAGGCAATGACGTTCATGCCGAACGCCTTGCCGAAGTTCGCCACCTTCTGGCCGATGCTGCCCAGCCCCAGGATGCCCAGGGTCTTGCCGTGCAGGTCGCCGCCCAGGCCAATCTGCCAACCGCCCGACTGCAACGAGGCCACTTCGGCCACCAGGTTGCGGGTGGCCGCCATGATCAGCGCCCAGGTCAGCTCCGGCGCCGCATGCTTGTAGCTGTCGGTGCCCACTACCTGCACGCCCAGGGCGTTGGCGGCGGCCAGGTCGATGGCGGCATTGCGCATGCCGCCGGTCACCAGCAGCTTGAGGTTGCCGAGGCCGCGGATCAGCGCCGCGTCGAACGGCGTGCGCTCGCGCATCACGCAGATCACCTGGTAGGGCAGCAGGCGCGCCACCATCGTTTCGGTATCGGCCGGGTAATCCGGCACAAAGTCCACCTGGCCCAGCGCCTGCAACGGCGTCCAGTCCACCACATCACTGGCCACGTCCTGCCAGTCATCGATCACGGCTATGCGCACGGCGTTTGCTCCCTGGTTTCAGTTAGTCGACAGCCAGCCCAGCAGGGCCTTGTGAAATTGCTCGGGTTGTTCCATTTGCGGGGCATGGCCCAGGCCGTGGAATTCGATCAGGGTGCTGTGCGGGATCATCTGGCTGACCTGCTTGCCCAGCACCGCGTAGTGTCCAATTCTGGCTTTGACCTCGGGCGGGGCAACGTCGCTGCCGATGGCCGTGGTGTCGGCGTCGCCGATCATCAACAGCGTCGGCATCTGCAAGTTCTTGAACTCGTAGACCACCGGCTGGGTGAAGATCATGTCGTAGATCAGCGCCGAGTTCCACGCCACCAGGTTGTGCCCGGGGCCGGCATTCAGGCCCGCCAGCATGGTCACCCACTGCTCGAATTCCGGCTTCCAGCGGCCGGCATAATAGGTGCTGCGCTCGTAGTTGCGGATGCCGTCGGCATTCAGCTTGGCCTCGCGGGCGAACCACTGGTCCACGGTGCGGTAGGGCACGCCCAAGGCCTTCCAGTCTTCCAGGCCAATAGGGTTGACCATGGCCAGGCGCTGCACCTGGTTGGGGTACAACAGGGCATAGCGGGTGGCGAGCATGCCGCCGGTGGAATGGCCCAGCACCGTGACCTTGTCTACGCCCAGCGAGGCCAACAGCGCGTGGGTGTTGTTGGCCAGTTGCTGGAAGCTGTACTGGTAGTAGTCGGGTTTGCTGGAGGTGCAGAAGCCGATCTGGTCGGCGGCCACCACCCGGTACCCGGCGTTGGTCAACGCCTTGATGGAACTGCCCCAGGTGGCGGCGCAGAAGTTCTTGCCGTGCATCAGCAGCACGGTCTGGCCGTTGGCGTGGCCGCTGGCGGGCACGTCCATGTAGCCCATTTGCAGGGACTTGCCCTGGGACTCGAATTCGAAATGCTTGAGCGGGTAGGGGTAGTCGAAGCCTTGCAGCTCCTGGCCGTAGACCGGCGCCTGGTCGGCAGCGGCGTGTGCGCCTACGGCCAGCAGGCAGGAAAGAAACAGTGCAGACACACGAAGCATGAGGCGTCCTCGCCATATGAAAACAAACAGCCGGTGACTTTACTCTGATGGCTATTGCCGTGTCAGGCCCGTGGCCTCAACATCAATCACTGTTAGGATGGGATGTTCAAACCGTCGAGCAGTTCCATGGCGCAAAAAGACACCATCTCCGTGCACATGGTGCGCGAAGCCCTTCGGCAGAGCGGCGTCGACGCCGTGGCCATCCTGCAGGAAGTCGGCCTCGAGCCTGCGCTGTTGCACGCCAACGACGCCCGCGTACCGGTGCTGCTGTATTCACGCCTGTGGCGCCTGATTGCCCGGCGCACCGACGACGAATTCTTCGGCATGGACCCGCGCCCCTTGCGCTCCGGCAGCCTGGCCTTCCTGTGCCGCTGCGCCATGGCCCAACCCACGGTGGCCACGGCCCTGGACGCGGCCCTGGGCTTTCTGTCGTTAATGCTTGAAGACCTGCCCGCGCACCTGCTGCGCCAGCAGAGCCTGGCCGAAATCGTCATCGACGACAGCGCGCTGCCACCACGCCGGGCGTTCACCTATTTCACCTACTGGATGATCCTCCACGGCGTGGCTTGCTGGCTGGCCGGGCGGCGCATACCGATCCTGGCCGTGGAACTGCGCGGCCCGGCGCCCGACTACTGCGACGACTACCGGGTGATGTTCTCCCACAACCTGCGCTTCGACCGCCCGCGCACGCGCATCATCTTCGCCGCCGACTGCCTCGACCTGCCCGTGCGGCGCACGCCCCAGGAATTACAACGCTTCCTCAATCGCGCGCCGGCCAACATCCTGGTCAAGTACCGCGACCCCGACAGCCTGGCCCGGCGCATTCGCCAGCACCTGCGCCAGCTGCGCCCCCACGACTGGCCAGAGGCCGAAGACATGGCGCGTCACTGGCACCTGTCAACCGCCACCCTGCGCCGCCGCCTGGCCGAGGAAGGGCAAACCTGGCAGCAGATCAAGGACAGCGTGCGCCGCGAACTGGCCATCGTCTGGCTGGCCGATGCGCAGCTGTCGTTCGAAACCATCGCCGCGCAGCTGGGTTTTGCCGACGCCAGTTCCTTCTATAAAGCCTTTCGCAAATGGTCCGGCGCCAGCCCCGGGCACTACCGCCAGTTGATCCTGGGCGGCACTGGCCAAACTGCTCAGCCCGGCTGAGCGCTCTGACCATTGCCGGTTGCCCGCCCCGGGGCCATATTTCAAGGAGACGCTCACAACAATAAGGAAGCGCTCCATGCAGATTGCAGGCAGGACATTTCTGGTCAGCGGCGCCGCCTCGGGGCTGGGCGCTGCCACCGCGCAGATGCTGGCCGGCGGCGGTGCCAACGTGGTGCTGGTGGACATGAACGCCGACGCCGTCGCCGCCCAGGCCCAGCGCCTGGGTGAACACACCCGGCCCGCAGTGGCCGATATCCGCCGCGAAGACCAGGCCCAGGCCGCAGTGCAACTGGCCGTCAGCACCTTTGGCGGCCTGCACGGCCTGGTCAACTGCGCGGGCGTGGTCACCGGCGAGAAAATCCTTGGCAAGCAGGGCCCTCATGCCCTGGACAGTTTCAGTCGCATTCTCGACATCAACGTGGTCGGCAGTTTCAACCTGATGCGCCTGGCCGCCGCCGTCATGGCCGAGGGCGAGCCCGGCGAGGACGGCGAGCGCGGGGTCATCATCAACACCGCCTCCATCGCTGCCTACGACGGCCAGATAGGCCAGGCCGCGTACGCCGCGTCCAAGGGCGCCATCGTCAGCCTCACCCTGCCGGCCGCGCGCGAGCTGGCACGCTTCGGCATCCGCGTCATGACCATTGCCCCGGGCATTGTCGAAACGCCGATGATGGCCGGCATGGGCGATGAAGTGCGCGCCTCCCTGGCCGCCGGCGTGCCGTTCCCGCCACGCCTGGGCCAGCCCGCCGAGTTCGCCGCGCTGGTGCGCCACATCGTCGAAAACCGCCTGCTCAACGGCGAAGTCATCCGCCTGGACGGCGCCCTGCGCATGGCCGCCAAATGAAGGAGCCCCTCATGAACCACGATCCGGTTGTTATCGTCAGCGCCGTGCGCACGCCCATGGGCGGATTGCAGGGCGACTTGAAAACCCTGACCGCGTTCCAGTTGGGCAGCGAGGCCATCCGCGCCGCCGTCAGCCGCGCCCACCTGTTGGGCGACGCCGTAGACCAAGTGCTGATGGGCTGCGTACTGCCCGCAGGCCAGGGCCAGGCCCCCGCGCGCCAGGCCGCCCTGGGCGCCGGGCTCAGCCAGGCCACACCGTGCACCACCCTTAACAAGATGTGCGGCTCGGGCATGCAGGCGGTCATCCTCGGCCATGACCAGTTGCTGGCCGGCAGCGCTTCTGTGGTGGTGGCCGGCGGCATGGAAAGCATGTCCAACGCCCCCTACCTGCTGGACAAGGCCCGCAGCGGCTACCGCATGGGCCACGGCCGGGTGCTGGACCACATGTTCCTCGACGGCCTGGAAGACGCCTACGAACCCGGCCGGCTGATGGGCACCTTCGCCGAAGACTGCGCCCAGGCCAACGGCTTCAACCGCCAGCAGCAGGACGACTTCGCCATCGCCTCGCTGACCCGCGCGCAGCAAGCCATCAGCGGCGGCCAGTTCAAGGCCGAGATCGTGCCGCTGACCGTGCAGGTGGGCAAGGAATCGCGCCTGATCAGCGATGACGAACAACCGCCCAAGGCACGCCTGGACAAGATCCCCAGCCTGAAGCCGGCGTTTCGCGACGGCGGCACGGTGACGGCGGCCAACTCCAGTTCCATCTCCGATGGCGCCGCCGCCCTGGTGCTGATGCGCCAGAGTGAAGCGCTGAGCCGCGGCCTGACGCCTCTGGCGGTCATTCATGGCCACGCCGCCTTTGCCGACGCCCCGGGGCTGTTCCCCACTGCGCCCATCGGCGCCATCCAGCGCCTGGTACAGCGCACCGGCTGGGACCTGGCCGAGGTCGACCTGTTCGAGATCAACGAAGCCTTCGCCGTAGTCACCCTGGTGACCCAGCAGGCGCTGGACCTGCCCCACGCCAAAGTCAACGTGCACGGCGGTGCCTGCGCCCTGGGCCACCCCATCGGCGCCTCGGGCGCACGCATTCTCGTCACCCTGATCCATGCCCTGCGCCAACGCCGCCTGCAACGCGGCATTGCCGCTATCTGCATCGGCGGCGGCGAAGCCACGGCCGTGGCCATCGAATGCCTGTATTAAGGAGCCGCCATGCTAGCCAATGACGAACAACGCCAGATCAGCGACGCCGCCCGCCAGTTCGCCCAGGAGCGCCTGCGGCCGTTTTCCGCGCAGTGGGACCGCGACCACACCTTTCCCCGCGAAGCCCTGGCCGAAATGGCCGAGCTGGGTTTCTTCGGCATGTTGGTGCCGGAGCAGTGGGGCGGCAGCGACACGGGCTACCTGGCCTACGCCATTGCCCTGGAAGAAATCGCCGCCGGTGACGGCTCGTGCTCCACCATCATGAGCGTGCACAACTCGGTGGGCTGCGTGCCCATCCTCAACTTTGGCACCCAGGCGCAGAAGGCCCAGTACCTGGAACCACTGGCCACCGGCGCCATGCTCGGCGCCTTTGCCCTCACCGAGGCCCAGGCCGGTTCTGACGCCAGCAACCTGCGCACCCGCGCCCGCCGTGACGGCGACCACTACGTGATCAACGGCAGCAAGCAGTTCATCACTTCGGGCCGCAACGCCGGCATGACCATCGTCTTCGCCGTCACCGACGCCGAGGCGGGCAAGCGCGGCATCAGCGCCTTCATCGTGCCCACCGACAGCCCCGGCTACCAGGTGGTGCGCGTCGAGGAAAAACTCGGCCTGCACGCCTCCGACACCTGCCAACTGGTGTTCGAGGACCTGCGCGTGCCCACCGCCAACCTATTGGGCAGCGAAGGGCAGGGCTACAAGATCGCCCTGGCCAATTTGGAAGGCGGCCGCATCGGCATCGCCGCCCAGGCCGTGGGCATGGCCCGCGCCGCCTTTGAGGCGGCCCGTGACTACGCTTGCGAGCGGCAAAGCTTTGGCAAGGCATTGATCGAACACCAGGCCGTGGCCTTCCGCCTGGCCGACATGCACACCCAGATCAGCGTCGCCCGGCAAATGGTCTACCACGCGGCGGCCCTGCGTGACGCCGGCCAACCGGCGCTGGTGGAAGCGTCCATGGCCAAGCTGTTCGCCTCGGAAATGGCCGAAAAGGTTTGCTCGGACGCGTTGCAGACCCTGGGTGGCTATGGTTATCTCAATGACTTTCCGCTGGAACGCATTTACCGCGACGTGCGCATCTGTCAGATCTACGAAGGCACCAGCGACATTCAGCGGATGGTCATTGCGCGCAACTTATAAGACGGAGAACGCTACGATGGCGTATCAAACCCTGCTGCTGGAAACCCGCGGCCGTGTCGGCCTTATCACCCTCAACCGGCCCGAGGCGCTCAACGCCCTCAATGCCCAATTGATCAGTGAACTGAACCTGGCGCTGGACCAACTGGACGCCGACCGCGACATCGGCTGCATCGTCATCACCGGCTCGGCCAAGGCCTTCGCCGCCGGTGCCGATATCAAGGAAATGGCCGAGCGCACCTACCCGCAGATCTACCTGGACGACCTGTTCAGCGAAACCGACCGCATCGCCAACCGCCGCACGCCGATGATCGCCGCCGTGGCCGGCTTTGCCTTGGGCGGCGGTTGCGAGCTGGCCTTGATGTGCGACTTCATCCTGGCCGCCGACACCGCCAAGTTCGGCCAGCCGGAAATCAAGCTCGGCGTGTTGCCCGGCATGGGCGGCACCCAGCGCCTGACCCGCGCGGTGGGCAAGGCCAAGGCCATGGAACTGTGCCTCACCGGCCGCCTGATGGACGCGGTGGAAGCTGAACGCGCCGGTATCGTCGCGCGTATCGTGCCCGCCGCGCAGTTGCTGGAAGAAGCCCTGAACACTGCGGCGCAAATCGCCGCCAAGTCCTTGCCGGTGGCCATGATGGTCAAGGAAAGCGTCAACCGCGCGTTCGAAGTCAGCCTCAGCGAAGGCGTGCGCTTCGAGCGGCGCGTGTTCCATGCCGCCTTCGCCACCGACGACCAGAAAGAAGGCATGGCGGCGTTCATCGCCAAGCGCGAGGCGCGCTTCAAGGGGCGGTAAATGATGCAGCACCGGCGCGGCCGCTACTGCGGGGCGCCCATGGTGCCTGTAGCAGCGGCGCAAGCCGCGCTACAGGCGCTGCGTGCTGACTGGCACACCGCATCGCAAGACGCAGCCGTCGGCAACTGCTACAGGATAGTTTCATGACAAACCTGAGTTTTTGTTAATTTGACGCCAGAATGATGGCATTTCAATATCGCGCCCTTTCGAAATGTAAGCAATTGTAAAAAATTGCGATACACCACCCAAGGACGCGATTGTGATCTGGTCAAGGACGCCTGCCGCCCGGCTTGTTCTGCTATTTACCCTGGCCGCCGCCATGCCTCTGGCACAGGCTGCCGCCAGCCCCAGCCCCGGTGATCAGGACCTGATCCGCGACCGCCAGGACCGCCTGCTCGACGAGCAGCGCAAGCGCCTGGAAGACCTGCAGAACCTGCCCGCGCCCGCGCCAGCCCCCACGGCCCCGGCCGCGCCCACCAGCACCCGTTGTTTCCAGATCGATACCCTCGAGCTCAAGGGCGCCGACCACCTGCCCGACGGCCCGGCGCTGGTCAAACCCTACCTGCACCAATGCCTGGGCGTGGCGCAGCTCAATGAAGTGCTCAAGGTCATCACCGACCGCTACATCGCCCTGGGCCTGGTCACCAGCCGTGCCTACCTGCCGCCCCAAGACCTGTCCAAAGGCCACTTGATCGTGCAGGTCATCGAAGGTCACCTGCAAAGCCTCAAGCCAGGGCAGGGCAGTGGCCTGACCCAGCGCGAACTGAACATGGGCTTTCCCGGCCACCCTGGTGAAGTGTTGAACCTGCGCCAAGTGGAACAACTGGTCGACCAGCTCAACCGCCTGCCGTCCAACCAGGCGCAGATGGCCCTGGTGCCCGGCCAATCCGTGGGCAGCACCGACGTGCAGGTCAACAACACGCCGCACAAACCCTGGCGCGTGTCGGTGTCGCGCAGCAACGAAGGCCAGAAAAGCACCGGTCAGGGGCAATGGGGCTCGCGCCTGGACTGGGACAACCCCCTGGGCCTGGCCGACATGCTGAGCCTCAACGGCGGCCAGGACGCCCACCCGGACGATCCGCACAACAGCCACAACGCCGGCCTCACCTACAACCTGCCGTACGGCTGGTGGAACTTCACCTACAGCTACAACCAGAGCGACTACCGCTCCCTGGCCGAGGCCAACGGTTTCGATTTCAAGCAAAGCGGCGACAGCGCCACCCACCAGTTCAAGGCCGAGCGGGTGATCTACCGCGACGCCCTCAGCAAGACCTCACTGAGCCTGGGCCTGTCCCACCTGGCCACCAACAACTACGTGGCCGGCAGCCGCCTGGACGGCAGCAGCAACCGCATCACCGAGCTGCACTACGGCTTTAACCACGGTCGACGCATCGGCGGCGCGTTCCTCAACCTGGACTTGGGCATGCAACAAGGCATCGGCGCCCTCGACGCCCAGGGCGACCACGACCCGGGCCCCGCCGACCCCACCGCGCGCTACCGCAAATACACCGCCACGGCCAGCTACCTGCAGCCGTTCAAGCTGTGGGGCGAGTCGTTCAGCTTCACCAGCCTGGCCACCGGGCAGCACAGCGAAGACGTGCTGTTCAGCGCCCAGCGCATGAGCCTGGGCGGCGAGTCGTCGATTCGCGGCTACAAGGACGAAAACCTGAGCGGCGACAGCGGCGGCTACTGGCGCAACGACCTGCGCTGGAGCCGCCCCGTGGCCTGGGCGTGGCTGCAACCGGTGTTCAGCGAATACGGCAGCGACATCGGCTACGACCAGGGCGTGATCAGCGACACCCAGCACGCCGGCGACCAACACGGCCGCGTGTCCAGCGACTCGCTGGAGCTGTTTGCCCGCGGCCAGCACCTGACCTTCAGCGTCACCCTGGCCCATTCCCTGGAGCGGCCGGCGGCGTTGGCCGACAGCGAAGCCCCGGTGTACTTGCGCCTCGAATTCCTTCTTTAAATACGCTTGCGAGACCCTGACATGGACGTACGCCATTTGGCCTTCCTGGCCCGCCAACCCTCGGCTGAAATTCAACCTCGCGAGCGCTTCTGGGGCATTTCCAAGCGCGGCCTGGCATTCATTCTCGCCAACGCCCTGTTCTGGCAACCGCTGTGGGCCCAGGCCGGCGGCATCACCGTCAGTGGCCAGGGCACCACCCTGGGCACCGCCGCCAACGGCGTGCCCATCGTCAACATTGCCGCGCCCAACGCCAGCGGCCTGTCGCACAACCAGTTCGGCGACTACAACGTCGGCAGCCAGGGCCTGATCCTCAACAACGCCACCGGCAGTACCCAGAGCACGCAGCTGGGCGGCATCATCCTGGGCAACAGCAACCTCAAGGGCCAGGCGGCCAGCACCATCCTCAACGAGGTCACTGGCAACAACCGTAGCCAGCTCAACGGCTACACCGAGGTGGCCGGCCAGGCCGCCCACCTCATCGTCGCCAACCCCTACGGCATCACCTGCAACGGCTGCGGCTTCATCAACACCCCGCAGGCCACGCTCACCACCGGCAAACCCGTGCTGGACGCCAGCGGCAAGCTTGACCACTACCAGGTGGACGGCGGCGACGTGTCCATCGAAGGCGCGGGCATTAACGCAGGCAACGTCGACAGCTTCGAAGTCATCACCCGCTCGGCGCGCATCAACGCGCAGATCAATGCCAACCAACTGACCGTGATTGCCGGCCGCAACGACGTCGACGCCAGCACCCTGAACGCCACCGCGCGCGCCGACGACGGCAGCGCCAAGCCAAGCCTTGCCATCGATTCCACCGCCCTGGGCGGCATGTACGCTGGCGCGATCAAGCTGGTGGGCACGGAAAAAGGCGTGGGCGTGAACCTGGCCGGCAACCTGGCCGCCAGCGCTGGCGATATCGAACTGGACGCCAACGGCCAACTCAACGTGGCCCAGGTAGCGGCCAGTGGCGCGGTCAAGGTCAACGCCCAAACCGTCACCACCAGCGGCCCGGTATACGCCGGCAGCCACCTGGACATGACCACCAGCGGTGAGCTCAACAACAGCCAGAACCTGGCCGCCCGCGACGCCATCACCCTGAGCAGCGGCGGCCAGCTAAACAACAGCGGCATCATCGAAGCTGGGGTCAATGCTGATAACAGCCGCAACACCAGCGGTGACGTCAGCCTCACTGCGCAGAACCTGACCAACACCGGCAGCGTCATTGCCAGCCGCGACTTGGCCGTGCAGGCCATTCAGGCCGTCAACAACCAGGGGCACAGCCTCAGCGCCAAGGGCAACCTGACGGTGACCGGCCAGCAACTGAACAACGGTCAGTCGGGGCTGGTCAGCGCCGGCCAGGCCCTGACGGTGAACGTCGATCAGGTCGACAACCGTGGCGGCGAGCTGTCCAACGGCAGTGCGCTGTCGGTGCAAGGCAGCACCCTGGACAATACCGGCGGCAACGTCCTCGCCGGCAGCGTCCTGAGCCTGACCGTGGGGCACATCAACAACGCCGCAGGCGGCGTGCTGCAAGGCGCAACCACCACCACGCTGCAAGGCGACACCCTGAGTAACATCGGCGGCAGCGTCTACGCCGGCACTTTGCTCAGCGCCGCACTGACCGGCGCGCTGGACAACACCCAGGGCCAGTTCACCAGCACCGGCGCCCTGAACCTGAGCGCAGGCCAGGTCACCAACACCGGCCGCATCGGCAGCACCGGCGCCCTTAGCGCCAGCGTCACAGGCCTGAACCAGCAGGGCGGAAAGCTGTTCAGCAACACTCGCCTGAGCCTCGACCTGCACGGCGGCCACCTGACTAACAACGGCGGCCTGATCAACGCCCCCACACTGGTGCTGAACAACCTCAACGAGGTGGCCAACCGCAACGGCGAGATCTCCAGCCAACACGGCTTCGCCTTCAGCGCCAACAGCCTCGACAACACCAGCGGCAAACTGATCAGCGACCAGGCCCTGAGCGTGCACATCGCCCAGGCCCTGACCAACCTCAGCGGCGTCATCTCCGCCACCGCACTGGGCATCACCAGCACCAGCCTTGACAACCGCAACGGCGACATCACCGCCAGCAGCACCCTGACCCTGGCCGGCGGTACCCTGGACAACACCCAGGACGGCTGGGTCGGCGCCACCGGCACCCTCACCAGCAGCATCGATAGCATCAACAACCAGGGCGGCGAACTGTCCAGCCAGGGCGACATCACCCTGAGCGGCAGCCAACTGGACAACACCCATGGCGGCCAGGTCATCGCCTCGCAACGTCTGCTGTCCACCGTGCAACGCCTGCTCAACAACACCCAGGGCCTGCTCTCCGGGCAAACCCTGGTGAACCTCACCGGCAGCACGCTGGACAACACCAGCGGCCAGGTCAAAAGCCAGGGCGACCTGCTGCTAGCCCTCACCGGCGACCTCACCAACACCCAGGGCCTGCTCAGTAGCGAAGGCCTGCTGACCGCCAGCGCCGCAGGCCTTGCCAACCGTTTGGGCAGCCTGTCCAGCGCAGGCCAGTTGAGCCTGACCACCACCGGCGCTGTGGACAACGAAGGCGGCCAACTGGTCACGGATGGCCGCCTGGACCTGCACAGCGCCAGCCTCGACAACAGCCAGAAAGGCACCCTCAGCGCCAGCAAGGCCCTGAGCATTGCCACCGGCGCATTGAACAACCAGCACAACGGCAGCATCAGCGGCGGCGACACCCTGGACCTCACCGCCGGGCAAGTCAGTAACGGCGACGGCGGCAACATCGCCACGCAAAACGCCTTCACCGCCAGCGTCACCGGCCTGGACCAGAACGGCGGCAAGTTGTTCAGCAACACCAGCCTGACCCTGGACCTCAACCACGGCACCCTGAACAACCAGAATGGCCTGCTCACCGCGCCCGTGCTGGTGCTGAAAAACCTCGGCGCCGTGGACAACACCGGCGGCGAAATTTCCAGCGCCCAGGCCTTCGCCTTCAACGCCGCCAGCCTCACCAACAACAACGGCAAGCTGCTTTCCAACCAAGGTCTGACCGTCACCATCAACCAGGCCTTGAGCAACCTCAACGGCACCATAGCCGCTGCCACCCTGCAACTGCAGGCCGCCAGCCTCAACAACGCTGGCGGTACGCTGAACAGCCAGGGCGACCTGAAGCTGATGGTCGACGGCCAACTTACCAACAACAACCTGGGCCTGATCAACGCCGACGGTAACCTGGCCATCAACGCCGCTGCCATCGACAACAGTGCCGGCGGCAACCTGCTGGGCAGCGCCATAGCCCTGGATTTCGGTGCCCCAACAGGCGACCTCAACAACGCTAGCGGCCTGGTCACCACCACTGGCCTGCTCACCCTCAACCACCTGCGCGACCTCAACAACCAGAACGGCGAACTGTCCAGCAGCCAGACCGTAACCCTGAATGCGCGCGATATCGACGACACCAACGGCCAACTGATCAGCAACAACCTGCTGACCCTCACCGCCGACAGCCTGCTTAACCCCGGCGGCCTGGTCTCCGGCTGGCAGGGCGTGACCCTCACCGCCCGCAGCCTGGACAACCACAACACCGGCACCGTCTCCAGCCGCTACGGCGACGTCACGGTCAACGTGCAAGGCGAACTGCTCAACAGCAACAACGGCGCCCTGGTCAGCCTGGGCGCGCTGACCGTCACCGCCAACAACCTCGACAACACCACCGGCATTCTCTCCAGCGGCGCCCGCCAGTTGCTGACCGTCGCCAACCTGCTGGACAACAGCGCCGGCGGCTCCATCGACAGCGGCGCCGGCCTGACCCTGCAGGCCATGAGCCTGAACAACAACGCCGGTTCCATCACCGCGCAAAACGTCTTCAACTTCAACGGCACCACTTTCGACAACACCGGCGGTAACGTCGCCGCCAATGGCACCGCCACGCTCGATCTGCTTGGCGTACTGACCAACACCAACGGCAAGCTCGCCAGCGGCAGCGACCTGCTGATTCAGGGTGCCACCCAGGTCAACAACCAGAACGGCCAACTGGCCAGCCAGGCCCTGCTGACTCTGCTCACCGGCGGCCTGGACAACAGCAACACCGGTACCGTCGCCGCCAACGACGCCCTGAACATCGCCGCCACCGGCGCCGTGCAGAACAACGCCAACGGCCTGATCTACAGCCAGAACGCCGCCGTCACCCTGCACGCCGCCAGCCTGGCCAACAGCCGCGGTACGCTGCAAAGCCAGACCGCCCTAAACCTGATCACCCGCGGCGATGTCGACAACCAGAGCGGCACCATCCTCGCCCAGAACGGTGACCTGACCGTCAACGCCGGCAACCTCGACAGCCGCGGCGGCACCCTGAGCAGCACAAGCGGCGGTTTCATCGCGCAACTGACCGGCGCACTGAAAAACGGCTACGACCTGAGCAACAACCGCCAGAAGGGCGACATCCAAGCCCAGAGCCTGAACCTCACCAGCGCCAGCCATGGACAACGACGGCGGCCGCATCGCCGCACAAGCCAGCGATGCGGTGATCAATACCGGCGACTTCAACAACCAGAACGGCGGCCTGTACGCCACCGGCAAAGTCAGCGTAACCGCCCACAACGTCGACAACAGCGGCGCGGCCGACGGCCAGATAGGCGGCCAGCAGATCGACCTGAGCCTCAGTGGCGCGCTGAACAACGAAAACGGCATCGTCGAGAGTGACAGCACCCTCAGCATCACCGCCGCCAGCATCGACAACAACAGCGGCAAACTGCGCGCCCTGGGCACCAGCGGCACCACGTTGTTCAACGTCAGCGGCCTGTTGGACAACAGCAACGGCACCCTGGAAAGCGCCAACCAGAACCTCACCCTGAACCTGGGCAGCTTCAATAACCTTAACGGCAGCCTGCTGCACGTGGGCGCTGGCACCTTCGGCATTTCAACCGCCAACCTGGCCAACGTCGGCGGCAGCGTGGTCACCAACGGCAGCCTCACCATTGCCGCCGACAACTGGACCAACAGCAGCGTCATCCAGGCCGGCGACCTGACCGTCAACGTCAACGGCCTGACCCAGACTGCCAGCGGCCAACTGCTGGGCAGCCGCCAGTTCACCGGTACCGGCGCGAACTGGAACAGCGACGGCCTGATTGCCAGCAACGGCGGCCTGGGCCTGACCTTGAGTGGCAGCTACGGCGGCAACGGCCGCCTGACCAGCGTCGGCGACCTGAACCTCAGCGCAGTGCAGCTCACCCTGGGCAGCGCGGCCAGCATCGAGGGCGGCGCCAACGCCACCGTCAACGTGGCCGGGCAACTGAGCAACGCCGGCCGCCTGACCGCCGGCGCAGCCCTGACCGTGAACGCCGCAGGCATCGACAACGAAGGCACCCTGGGCAGCGGCACCGGGCTGATCCTCACCACCGGCGCACTGAGCAACAACCAAGGCCTGATCTTCAGCGGCGGCGACATGAGCCTGCGCGTGGCTTCGCTGAACAACAGCTACGCCAGCATCTACAGCCTGGGTAACCTGACCATCGATCGGGACGGGCAGGGTGGCCTGACCGACAGCATCACCAACAGTTCGTCGACGATTCAGAGCGACGGCAACATGGCCCTGAACGTCAGCGCGCTGGACAACTCGCGCGCGGTGCTGGTGGTGGACGATGCGGGCAAGTACACCGCCGAGATCATTGAGGTCAGTTGTTACAAATACCTGAACGACAACATTGCCGACTGCTCCGGCTCCAAACGAAACTCGGTGTATGAAATCACCGAGCGCGACAAACTGGCGGTCACCGCCAGCAGCGCCGCCTCGTCCATCTCCGCCGGCGGCGACCTGAACATCACCGCCGGCCAGGTCAACAACAACAGCAGCACCATCAGCGCCGGCCAGAACCTGTATGCCAGCGCCGACAACCTGACCAACCAGGGCGTGGTCGCCAGTGACACGCAAACCTTCCGGGTGTTCGTGGTCGCGCGGTCCGAGCACCGCTCCAGCTGGGAAAACGAAGCGCAGCAATTCACCGACAAATATTGGGTGGACAGTGCTGACTACACCCCGGCCGACCTCGGCGGCCTGGATGCTGCGCTCAGCCAGTTCATCGGCAGCACGCACAACGAGCTGGCGCAGTACGCGCAAACCACCCAACTGTCCACCGGCGACCAAAGCTACGCCGCCGTGATCCAGGCCGGTGGCGCCGTCAACGTCACCACCCAGAACAACTTCGACAGCAGTGTGGTGCGCGCCGGCTACAACTACGTTGGCGCGGGCACCCGCACCGACACTACGGCCGCAGGCACCGCCTATTCCACCCGCGTTTCGCTCAACGCCCAGCTGCCGCCGGACCTGGCGCAAAAAGAAGTGGATCCGCTGAGCCTTCCAGGCTTCAGCCTGCCTACCGGCCAGAACGGCCTGTTCCGCCTCAGCGGCGCCAGCACCACCAGCGCCCAGGTAAACACCGGTAACTGGACCCTGAGCGGCACCAACCTCACCACCAGCCAGCACCAGGCAGGCACCTCTACCCGCCAAGCGCCCAGCGTGCAGGCAGGTGCCAGCAGCACCGGCACCTTGACGGCAGCCACCGGCACCACTGCGGCCAGCACATCCACCATCGCCCGCGTCCAGGGCGTACCGGACACCAGCGCCCAGTCGCAACCGCAGAAATACCTGATCGAAACCAACCCCGCGCTCACCAACCTCAAGCAGTTCATGAGCTCGGACTACATGCTGTCCGCTTTGGGCTACAACCCCGACGCCAGCGAAAAACGCCTGGGCGACGGCCTCTACGAACAAACCCTGGTCGACCAGGCCATTGTCGCCAGAACCGGTGCCCGCTACATCGACGGCCAGACCAGCGACGCCGGCCAGTTCCAGTACCTGATGGACAACGGCATTGCCGCCCAGCAGTCACTGAACCTGACCGTAGGCACCGCCCTGACCAGCGAACAAGTCGCCGCCCTGACCCATGACATCGTCTGGATGCAAAGCGAAGTCGTCGACGGCCAGACCGTGCTGGTACCCGTGCTGTACATGGCCAACGCCGACAATCGCCTGGCCCCCGACGGCGCGTTGGTGCAAGGCACCGACGTCAACGTCATTGCCGGCAGCGACCTGAGCAACGCCGGCACCCTCAAGGCCACCGGCAGCCTGTCGGCCATCGCCGGCAACAACCTGACCAACACCGGCGTGGTGCAAGCCGACAGCCGCCTGGACCTGCTGGCCGGCAACAACCTCACCAACAGCGCCGGCGGCATCATCGCCGGGCGCGACGTAAGCCTGACCGCCGTCAGCGGCGACGTGACCAACGAGCGCACCGTCACCAGCCACCAAAGCGCCCTGGGCTCGGCCACCGAACGCACCGACCTGGTGGACAGCGCCGCCCGCGTGGAAGCGGCGGGCAGCCTCACCATCAACGCCGGGCAAGACGTCAACAACACCGGCGGCGTGCTGAGCAGCGGCACCAGCACCGCCATCACCGCCGGGCGCGACGTCAACATTGCGGCGGCGCAAGTGGTGGACAGCAGCACGCGGACCAGCAAAAGCACGCATTCCACCACCACGCAGGACAGCGCCACGGTGACGGCGGGGACTGATTTGAGTATCAGTGCCGGGCGGGATTTAACGGCCACGGCGAGCACGCTGAGTGCCGGTGGCAATGTGAGCCTGACGGCCACCGACGACCTGAGCTTGAGCTCGGCGGCGGATGAGACGCATAGCTATAGCAAGACGCATAAGGTGACGTCGCAGCAGGATCATGTGGGGCAGGTGGCAACGACTGTTACGGCGGGTGGCAGTGCCACGTTGCAGGCTGGCCAGGACCTGACCCTGACCTCCAGCAACGTCACTGCGGGCACTGACGCCTACGTTTACGCGGGCGACAAACTGCAACTGTTGGCAGCGCAAAACAGCGACTACTCGCTGTACGACATGAAGAAGAGCGGCAGCTTTGGGTCGAAGAAAACCCAGCATGACGAGACGACGCAGGTCACTAACGTGGGCAGTGCTGTGACCAGTGGCGGCAATCTCACGCTGGCCAGCAACAGTGATCAGCTGTATCAGGCGGCGAAGCTCAACAGTGGGAATGACCTGACCATCAGCAGTGGCGGGGCGGTGACGTTTGAAGGCGTCAAAGACCTGCAACAGGAGACGCACACCAAGAGCAGTTCCAACCTGGCCTGGACCAGCGCCAAGGGTAAAGGCAACACCGACGAAACCTTGCAGCAGACAGAGATGGTCGCCAAGGGCAAGACCGTGATCAACGCGGTCAATGGGCTGAACATCGATGTGAAGCAGATCAACCAGGAAACCGTCAGCCAGGTGATCGACACCATGGTGAAGGCGGATCCGTCGTTGAGTTGGATCAAGGACGCCGAGGCCCGGGGAGATATTAATTGGCAGCAAGTGAAGGAGGTTCATGACTCCTTCAAATACAGCACTCATGGGTTGGGGGCTGGTGCGGAAATGATTTTGGCGATCGCCATGTCGATGGTCATGGGGCCGGCTGGACTTGGGCTCGGCACGTTGAGCGCGGCAGGGGCGGGCAGTCTGGCGACTACCGCTGTAAACAGCGCCATCGCCAACAACGGGAATCTTGGCAAGGTGCTGAAGGACACGGTCAGCTCCAGCAGTTTGAAAAGTGCCGGCGTTGCGATGCTAACCGCAGGTATTGCCGACGGCCTGCAGTTCGATCCTACGACGCTCAACACCAACACTTTGGTGGGCGCTACCGAGACCGCTGTGGCTGACGCGGCCGTTACCACCGCGATTGAAGGGGGCAGTTTCAGCAAGAACCTTGTCAGTGCTGCGGTGGGTGAGGGCGTGACGGTCGCGGGTGCGACATTGGCCAACGATATCAGCGGCTCATCGTTTGCTGGAGGAAAGCTTACCAAGGTCGGGTTGCATGCGTTGCTGGGTGGCGTGCTGTCGGTGGCGCAAGGAGGGGATTTTGCCACTGGGGCATTGGCGGCTGGTGCGGATGAAACGTTGATAGATGCGGTGGCCGGAGAGTTTGGTCAGAACATTTTGAACGGTACAGGAACGCAAGCGCAGCGCGATGCTGAATCGGCGCGTTTGTTGGGCATTTCGCAGATGATTGGGGTGCTGGCTGCTGGGGTAACTAATGGCAATGTCAGCATTGGGGCTGAGGTTGCCAATAATGCTACGGAATATAATTTTTTAGGGCCTGCCTCCCAAGCTCGTCGCGAAGCCGATCGTAAAGCTATGGAGGAAGGAACTGCAACAGCGCTGCAGAAAGCAGAGTTTGTTAATGAATGGCAGAGTGATCAACGTAGCGATTATCTGGCCGAAAAATTACAGTCAAATATTCCCCTGACGGATGCCGAGAACGCGGAACTTAATGGGTATTTTGTCCAGTATCTCAACGAAATGACCGACACATTTGGAGCGTCTGCGGCTAATTCGGCTTTGGGTAACTTGATTCAGAATGGAAGTTACAAGGATTACGACTTTCCTTTTGCAGGAACTCCAGAGCAGAAAGCAGCATGGACGGCCGCGAACTCTCAAACGGTTGCTGATTTTTTTAAGACGCAATTCCGTATCGGGTCTGAGGATGAAAGTCTTTATAATAGTGTGGGCCAGAGTAATCAGATAGCGAAGGCTCAGGAGGATGACGTTCAGATTGGCCAGTTTGCTTTACTGCCCGAGGAGGATGTCATCGCAGGGGTAATTGCAGCCGGGGTGGAGATCTTCGGAGAGGGGGCAATAGCCGGTCAGGCGGTTGACGAGGCTTTATCGCAA
>NZ_AJWX01000010.1 GCF_000263855.1 Pseudomonas sp. M47T1 | reverse complement strand
GCCCGAACAAACGTCTCGAGTGTCCTCAACCTCATGGCAGACAGGGCTTTGCCATGGTCGCCTACCAGCGCCTATTCGCTAAGCTATCGAGTCTTGGGTGAAAGATTGCTTGGAACCGTTGTACCAACATTGGGGATTTCCCCGTATTAGTGGTGCGTTCTATCTCAATAGGAGAGTTAAAAACATGGCCGATAAATATATTCAGGTTACTGCGTCCACTAATCAGAAAGCGTTGATCAAGGCTGACAGTGTCACGAAGCTGATCAATACCACTTCGTGGCGTGCGATTTATCAGGGTAATGATACCACGAACGGTCAGGTGACCAATACTCTGGCTTCCCTGCTGGCAGCACTGAATGCCGTCTAATCTCGGCTATCGAGGAGGTGTGTCTGAGTTGGCATGCTTCCTCGTTTGCATAGCGTTGTGTTTTTGTTTCGTATTTAAGGTTGTATGTGTTGTTGTCTTTATTTGAAATATTGGCTCGAGGCTAGTCTGCTCTGGGTACGACATAAGTGTTGGCTTCCCTGATATCCCTGAAGTCACCACCGCACCCGCGACCACCACCGACACCGAAAAGCTGAAGGCGCTGCTGGTCTTGTTTTTACGGTTCCAGCATTCCCCCGGACGTGGCACATTGAGAGCCCCGCAACTGGAGCGCTGATCAATGGCGAAGACCGCGAAGCAGTACCTGGATTCAGAGCTGGCAGAACACCCGCATGCCGAAGATGATCCTGGCGTATCGGTGCTATTCGCCATCGTTGACCTGCGCGAGATGGAACCTGAGGACATCAACGAAATCATGAAGCATCAGCTCATTGAGCTTGCAGTTCCGCGATTGCGAACGATTTACCCATGGGCATCGAGCATCACGGCTGACCAGATTGGGACCAACCCTGCCGGGTGGCTGATGCACTTCAAAATTCAGCGATAATTCGGTGGGCGGGCGATGCCCGGCGCACCACTGCTATAAAAGCATCCTGTCGAAGCAGGTGGTCGATCGCTACGAATGCGAGTGGGCCAACGCCTTGAAAGACCCGGAAAAGCTCAAGCGCTTCCGCACCTTCGTCAATGCCGGCGGCGCCGATCCCGATGTCCAGTTCGTCCAGGAGCGCGGCCAGCGGCGTCCGGCGCGCCGCAAGAACCTGGCGCACGCTGTGCGTGCCTTCGCAGCCTGGCGGCGGCTCCGACCGCTGCTACAGCGGGGTGCTGTTGCGGATGGCTTTGTGGTTTTCCACGGCTTCATCGATGACGGCCCTGAAGACTTTCTGAACCAGCTCGGTACCCACCCCGTACTGCGCCGCCAGCACGGCATACCGTTGCGCTTGTGCGGCCTCGCGGGAAGGGTCCACAGCGTCCAGGCTCTGTGCAGCCTTAATGGCGCCAACCTTGCTCGTGGCGACAAACCTCAGCGCAAGAATCCTGATGATCTCCTCATCCAGGCTATCAATTTCGTTCCTCAATAGCCCCAATTCATCGCCGCTCATGCACATTGCCTCCAGGTTTTCAATAATCAGGGCGCAGTGTATCGCGCCTGCGTACCGCTCGACTATCGATCAGGCCGCCACTCCTGGCGGTCGCTGGTGTTGATTTTGCTGCACCCCGGCGATGCGGTTTCTTCCACGACAACCGGCACGGCGTTTTCCTGGGTGGCTTTCAACCTGCTGATCCCCTGGAGGGTCCCTGCCCGCTGTTGCTCAGAACTCCAGGCTTACCCCGATGTACACCGCGCGCCCGTCGCCAGGTGAGTGCAGCGGTGCCTGGGCGCCGTCCGGGTCGTACCACACATACTCGTAATAACGGTTGGCGAGGTTTTTCACCTGCACGTCCACGCTCAGGTGCTCGTTGATCTTGTAGGTGGCGCCCAGGTTCAACAGCGCGTAGCCCCCGAACTTGCCCTCGGTGTTGTCATCTTCCAGGTAGTAATCGCTCTGGCCGTTGACCCAGCCGCTCACCGACCACTTCGGCGTCAGTTGGTAGCGCGCGCCGGCGTTGTAGATGTGATGGGGCACGTGGTCGATTTCGTTGCCGGCGCTATCGGGGTAGGTGGAGCCGGCCTTGAGGATTGTCGAGTATTGCCAGGAGTAGGCCAGCCACGCGTCCAGGCGCTCGTCGGGGTGCAGGTTGAGTTGCAGGTCGTAGCCCCAGCGGCGGGTCTTGCCAATGTTGTCCGAGGCGCCAGTGGGGTCGTTGAGGCGGCGGCTGACTTCGCCTGACGCCTCCTGCTGCCAGTAGGCGATTCGTCCATCGAGCCAGCTGACGGGGGTGAACTTCACGCCGGTCTCCCAGCCGTCGTTGATCGACGGTGCCAGGTCGTCGGTCTGTGGCGGCACCTTGTAGCTGGATGAGCCGGTGCCCACCTGGAAGCTGCGGCCCCAGTTTGCGTAGAGGCTGGTCACGGCCCAGGGTGAGTAGACCACGCTGAGCTTGGGCTGCTTGATCAGCCCGTAGTCGTTCATGCTGTAGTTCAGGCCGGTGAGTTCGTCGGTGTAGTCACCGCTGAGTTTGTCCACGCGGTAGGCGGGGATGATCTTCAAGGTGTCGGTGGGTTCGATCACGGCCTGTACGTAGCCGCCCACGGTGTTGAAGTTGAAGTGCTGGTCGCGGGTCTGGGCCGTGCGCACTCGTTCGACGGTGCTGTAGCGCGCGCTGACATTCTGCTGGCGCTGGGTGTCCAGGCCACCTTCCAGTGCCAGGGCGTGCAGCCAGCTCACTTGAGGGCGCCAGGTCAGGGTGGCCATGGCGCCATATTGGGTTTCGTAGGCGTGGCGTTCCTGCTGGGTGGTGCTGCTCCAGTAGCGGGTCCAGCGGCGGTCGTCGAAGGTATTCAAGTAGGCCTTGGTCGACAGCGACACGTCCTCTGCCACGTCAGTGTCCAGGTGCAGGCTGGCGCTGTTCATGCGCCGGGTACCCTGGTCGCTGTCGTTATAGCGGTTGGTCATGCTCGGATGGCGGTGGGCGTTGGCGCCGGTCAGGTAGCCGGGTTCGTCGGCCTGGCCTTCGTAGTGACGCAGAATCAGGCCGATGCGGTAGGCGTCGTCGTCCGGGGTGTAGAACCATTTGCCCGCCACGGACACGCGGTCCTGGTCGGCGTGGTCGCGGTAACCGTCGGACTTCTGGTAGGCCAGGAAGTAGTTCTGCGTCCAGTTGGCCGTCTCGATGCCCTTGGCCAGTTGCGTCTCGCGGGTGCCATAGCTGCCGTAGCGCACGCGAGCCTTCGTGTAGTCGCCGCCGATGCGGGTGTTGATGTTGACGTTGCCGGCAATGTTGTTCAGCCCATAGCGCGGGTCGCTGGTGCCGCGCACCACTTCGATGTTGTCGATGTCCAGGGGGAACACCATGTCCATGAACGGCATGTTGCCATCGTTGCTGTTGCCGGGGATGCCGTCGATCAACAGTTTCACGGCGTTGACTTCGCCTTCGCCATTGAAGCCGCGAAAGGAGATCTTGCCGGAAGTAGTGCCCTGGTTGAACTCGGTCAGTTCCACGCCGGGCACGCGGCTGAATAGTTCCCAGCTGTAGGTGACGGGCATTTTCTCAACCACGTCGCCACCCATGACGTCCACCGAACTGAGCACGCTGGAGCTGGAGAGGGGGCCGGTCTGGGCGCTGGTGACGCTGACGGTGCCCAAGGTGAGCGTGGAGTCCTTGTTTCCGTCGGCCAGGGCATGGGCGGCGGGCAGGGCGGCGAGGGCGCCGGACACCAGCAGGCGGGTATTGAACGAGCGGGCGCGGCAAGGCTGCGCCTTTTTGGGGGTGCGCTGTAAGGCCATGGTTCACGATTCCTGGTGAGCCAAGTAAGGGGGCATGCACGTGCGCGCAGGCCCGAAGCGGGCTGGCGTTGTGCTGAATTCAGGGAAAAGGGCGCCGCTCAGGCCAGCGGGGAAGCCCGGGGGTTGAGGCTGGTCCAGCGAAAGCGCGGCGCCAGGGTTGGCACCGTGGGCTGAACGAGGGTCGCCTGGGCGATGTAGCGCGGGGTGTGCGCACGCCAGTGGCTGGCAGGCGGCCCGGCCATGCCGCTGGCACCGCAGCAGCAACAGTCGCCGTGGTGCATTTTGTGCGGGTGGGGGTCGAGCACGTCGATGAGCCGGCGGGTGTCATCGTGCATCGTGGGCATGCCGGGCATGGCACAGTCAGCGCCCATCATCGCTGTTGGCGTGCCTTCCATCAGCTGCATCTGCCGGGCATGCAGGGGCATGGCCAGCAGGTTGACCAGCACGGCCAGGCAGGCCAGCCAGTGGCTGAGGTGTCGACGTGAAAGCATGCGACCGTCCGTCATCGGGGGGCGCATTTTAGCCGCAGGTCACCGGCAAAAGGCAAAAGGTCAGGGGTGTGCCATGTTGTCGCATGCTGTTGTGTGGTGCGTTGGCGGGGTAACGCTCAAGGATCGATTTCACGTAAAGCACGCAGCAGATGAGTAGACTGCTCGCGTAAACATGACAACGTAGTGCCAAGCGAGAAGCCGGTGTAATTCCGGCACGGTCGCGCCACTGTAACTGGGCCCCCAGAAGTCAGACCTCGCTTGGCAGCCACCTTCACCCCCTTGGGCGCGTATTCCCGGAAAGGTAGTGTGATGATTCGACAACTCACGCAGGTTTTCAGTGACTCCAACCGTCACGTGCGTACCAAACTCTTTGCCATCTACGGTGTGCTGATCACCATCAACGTGGTCGCGTGGGTCTGGGCCCTGGCCGCCTTTCATCATCACCCGGTGTTGCTGGGCACGGCGTTGCTGGCCTACGGCTTCGGCCTGCGCCACGCGGTGGACGCCGACCACATCGCCGCCATCGACAACGTCACGCGCAAGCTGATGCAGGAAAACAAGCGCCCCGTTGCCGTGGGGTTCTTCTTCTCGCTGGGGCACTCGTCGGTGGTGGTGCTGGCGTCGCTGCTGGTAGCGGTGACGGCCTCGGCCATGACCGATCGTTTCGACCATTACCCTGGTGTCGGTGGTTGTCGCGGTGGTGATCGGCAGTATCGAGGCGCTGGGGCTGATCAGTGACCAGCTGGAACTGAAGGGCGGTTTCTGGGACTTCGTGGGTGCGCCGAACGACAACTTCGGTACGTTGGGGTACATCATCATCGGCATCTTCGTGGCCAGTTGGGCCCTATCCGTATTGCTGTATCGCCTCAAGGGCTTTGATGCTACGGGTGCCGACATGACCGATCAGCACCCGGCGGGGTCCCCGGAAGAGGGCGCGCAGGGAGTGCCAGCGCCTTGACCCGATGGGGGTCGTTGATTAACTCATTGAATATCATCAGTAATTGTTAGCAATGCGGCGAACTTTTTGCCGCATTATGGTCCTACCTGATAAGAATCTTGTCGAAAGCGACACAATTCGTGGCGTGATCGCAAGACGAGTCCAGATTCACCGGCTTATCAGAGACCTACCTGACCCATGAAATTCTACCGCTCCCCGATGCTGCTGGCGGCCCTGCTGTCGCTGTTTACCGTGGGCACTGCCTGCGCAACGCAAATGAAGGCGCCACGTGTTCCGTCGCCGTCCCCTGCGGCGAATGCGGCACCCAGCCCATGGCCAAACATGCTCAGCATGGGCAGCCAACCGCCCAGCGGGATGCTGGCGTACGACGACCATTACCGACATGACGGGCATTGGCATTCGCGCCAGGAACAGATTCGCCGCGACCGCTGGCGCCGGGAGCAGGCACGCCGGGAAGCAGAGCGTCGGCGCGAATGGGAGCGTCATCATCACCACCGTCGCTAGGCGCTACAGGCAAGCCAAGTTTCGAGCGATTACAACCAGTGCCACAAGCGGCTCCAGAAACCACGGTCCAGATCGTTCTTGCAGCCGGCATATTGCTGCGCATACATCTGCGACCGGGCCTGCACTTTACCCGCCACCGCCGGCAACCACGTCTTGCTGGCATAGCTGCGCTGGCGATAGCCACCCCAGCCTTCGTGGTAGTTGAGGTACTGGTCATAGGCGTCCCACTTGGACACGCCATTGATGGTGTAGGTCTTGTCCATGTACCACCCCACGAAGTCGATGGAATCGTCGAAGTCCTTGCGACTGGCGCCGCTGTGGCCGGTGCTCTTGCGGTAGTCGTTCCACCCCTCATCCTTGGCCTGGGCGTAGCCGGCGGCGGTGGTCACGCGGCCCCACGGGATGATCCACAACAGGTACTTGCGCGGCGCCTTGGCGTCCTGGTGGAAGGATGACTCCTGGTACATGATGGCGAACGGCACCTGAATCGGCACACCCCAGCGCTGTTGGGTGGCTTTCGCGGCGTCGTACCAATCGCTCTTTTCGCGAAAGATACCGCACAGGTCATCGGGCGTGCGGGGCGGGGAGGTGCTGCACGCTGCCAGGAAGGAGGTGAGTAATAACAGTCCTGCGGCTTTGCCTGCGCTCAATGGGCACCCGTTCGATACGCTAAAAAAGCCGCAATTCTACGCACTCCTTCCGGTTGATGGCGATATGTCATCCTGTCGCCCGCAGGCCGCGTCACAGGCGCCGCGTATTGCCTGGCACACTGCGTCGCAAGGCGCAGCCTTCGGAGCTGCCGAAGGCTGCGAAGGCCCGCGCAGTGGGCCCGCTATCGACATGACCAGCACAGAGCCGCCTTACTCAGTCACCAGCGCGCCGCCGTGGTATTGCTCATCGGTGACCGGCTCCATCCATTCCACGTTCTTGCCATCAAGCATTTCGGTCACGGCCACGTGAGACATGGCGGTGGTGGCCGAGGCGCCGTGCCAGTGGCGCTTGCCGCACGCACAGGACACCACGTCACCGGCGCGTATTTCGGTGCGAGGGCCGCCTTCGCATTGGGTCCAGCCCACCCCGTTCAGCACGATCAGGGTCTGGCCCAATGGGTGCGTGTGCCAGAACGTGCGGGCGCCGGGTTCAAAGGTGACGATGGCGCCGCCCACGCGCGCAGGTACTTCAGCCTGAAACAGACTGTCGATGCGCACGGCACCGGTGAACCAGGTGTCCGGACCTTTGATTGAGGGTTTGCTGCCGTTGCGAATGATGGTTTGGCCGGGTGTTGTCGTCATGAGGAAACGTCCAGTTGAGTTGAATTACGTCGAGCACCGGGTGTGCGGCTCAACATCAAAGGGGATCAGCCCTTGGCGCGCGCCGCGAACACGTCCTTGAGCACGGGCACTGCGGACATCGCTTTCGGCCAGCCCACATAGAACGCCAGGTGGGTCACCACCTCGGCGGCCTGTTCCTGGGTCAGCCCGTTGTCCATGGCGCGGTTGAGGTGGAAGGGCAGTTGGGCCGCCTGGCCTTGAGCAACCAGTGCTGCGACGGTGACCAAGCTGCGGTCCCGAGGCGTGAGGCTGCTGTCGCGCCACACTTGGCCGAACAACACCTCGTTGGTGTAGCGGGCCAGTTCCGGCGCCACCTCACCGACACCGGCCTGCACGGCGGCGCGGCGCTTGGTTTCGCTTTCAGGATCAAGCGTCAGCGGGGCGGTGGGCGGTGGGGTTACCTGGCCTGGCGCAAGGTGCCGCTCCGTGAACACCTGCTTGGCCACGCCAACGGCGGACATCGCGTTGGGCCAGCCCGAATAGAAGGCCAGGTGGGTAATCAGCGCGGTGATCTCGCCCGGTTTCAGGCCGTTGTCCAGGCCCAGCGTGATGTGCCCGACCAGTTGCGGGAACTGGCCGCTGGCGACCAGGGCCGACAGGGTCACCAGGCTGCGGTCGCGCGGGGAGAGGGCCTCGCGTTTCCACACCTCGCCAAACAGCAGTTCGGTGGTGTAGCGGTACAGTTGCGGGGTGATGTCCAGCACGTCGGGCGACGGCTTGGGGTCGGGCCGCGGTTGCGCCTGGTCGGCACCTACGGCGGCGGAGCACAGCAGGGTGGCGAAGGTGGTGGCCGTCAGTAGTTTCAAGGTGGCGCCTCATGGAGAGTCGGAAAGTGACGACCATGGTAGGCAATGCTGGCCTAGAGATTAATAGCAATAAACTGGATGCAGTCATGAGCCCTTCTCATCAAAGCCGAGGGCAGGTGGGTAGCTCTGTAGCTCCTAGTATGCACGGTTCCCGTCAGTGACCGCGGGGCAGGTCTGGCCCACCTTGCAGATCGCGCCGCAGCGCCCCTACACAAAAGTCCACAAACGAACGCACCTTCGACGACCCGCGCCGGCCCTCGGAATACACAACGTGAACCGGCTCCGGCACAATTTCAAATGCCTCCAGCACGCATGCAAGCTTGCCGCTGCGCAGGTGTTCGCGGATCTGATAATGCGGCACTTGCGTCAGCCCCCAGTGCTGGACAGCCGCATGAATCGCCGCCTGGAAGGACGTCAGGCTGAGCCGCGAGCCCACGTCCACGGCGTAGTCCTGGCCGTCGATGCGAAAGGCCCAGTGGGGCGGCCGCTCCGCCGCCGAAGTGGAGATGGTGGAGTGCTGGCGCAGCTCGTCGGGGTGCCGTGGCACACCGTGTTCTGCCAGGTAAGCAGGCGTTGCGCACACCATGCGACGCAGGGTGCCGACGGGAATGGCGGTCAATGATGAGTCGGGCAGGGCGCCAATCCGCACGGCCACGTCGATGCCCTCGTCGACCATGGACACCACCCGGTCCACCAAAATGGCGCGGATCTCAACACCAGGGTACTGGCTGAGGAAGCGGGTCAGTACCGGCGTGACATGCAGCGCCCCGAACATCTGCGGTGCGGTGACCGTCAGCAGGCCGCCGGGCAGCGCGTGCAGGCCGGCCGCGGCGTTTTCCACCTCATTGAGGTCGGCCAGCAACCGCCGGCAATCGACGGCGAACCGCTGCCCGGCTTCGGTCAGCCGCATGTTGCGCGTAGTGCGCACTACCAGTAGCACGCCCAGGCGCTTTTCCAGGCTGGCGATGGCGCGCGTCACCGTGGCGGTGGACAGGCCAACATGGCGAGCCACCGCAGCAAAGCTGGTGTGCTCGGCCAATACGGCAAACAGGGTCATTTCCTCGATACGGTCCATGCTGTGTCTGCTGTATGGCATTGCGTCCCTGGATGCTACCAGCATTGCAGGATCTGAAATGCTAAATTGAATTTTATGGTTGTTCTCGGTACCCACCGCAACGCCTAGGATGGTGAACACTTCCTTCACCACCCGCTCTTCCCCGAGGAGAATGTCATGGCTGTCGATAATACCTTTCGCGTCACCTACCACACCCAGTTCGTTGGCGACGTGGAGGTTTTCTATCGCCAAGCCGGGGCCAAGGACGCTCCCGTGCTGTTGCTGCTGCACGGCTTCCCCACCTCCAGCCATATGTTTCGCGACCTGATCCCGTTGCTGGCCAGCCAATACCGCGTGATCGCACCGGACTTGCCCGGCTTTGGCAACACCAAGGCGCCGCCACGGGGGCAGTTCGACTACACCTTCGACAACCTTTACAAGGTGATCGAAGGTTTTACCGAAGCGTTGGAGCTGACCCGCTACGCCCTGTACATTTTCGACTACGGCGCCCCCACCGGCTTGCGCCTGGCCGCGGCAAACCCGGAAAAGGTCACGGCCATCATCAGCCAGAACGGCAACGCCTACCTGGAAGGCTTCAGCGACCAGTGGGGCCCTTGGCAGACCTACTGGCGCGAGCCGTCGCAGGCCCATCGCGAAGCATGCCGGCCGTCGTTGTCGGCGCAAACCATCCGTGAATGGCAGTACGGCACTGGCACCGACCCCGAGAAGCTTTCGCCCGACGGCTACACCCTGGATATCCAATACATGGCGCGGCCGGGTGCCGAGGAGATCCAGCTGGACCTGATCCTCGACTACCGCAGCAACGTGGAGGCCTACCCGGCGTTCCAGGCGTATTTTCGCCAGCATCAGCCGCCGCTGCTGGCGGTCTGGGGCAAGCATGACCCGGCGTTCATCCCACCGGGGGCGCAGGCCTACCGCAAGGACATTCCAGATGCCGAAGTGCACTTGCTGGACACCGGCCACTTCGCGCTCGAAACCCATGCACCGCAGATTGCCGAGTACATTCACGAGTTCCTGTCGCGCACGCTCAAGGGACTGGATATCCTCGGTGAGGCGTAGGGCCAGCGCAGCCTTCGGCCGCGGCTACGGGGTTGAATTCAACAATGTCCGCGCCAACGCCACCCACGCCTGTGCCGCAAACGACAACTGCCCATGCCGCCGCCACGCCAGCACCAGCTTCCAGACCAGCGCCGGTGAGCGCACCTCGGCAATGGTGAATTGCTCGGGGCGCAGGGTCTGGCAGTACATTTTCGGCAGCAGGGCGATACCCACGCCCAGCCCCACCAATGAGGCAATGAAGTCCCACTGGCCGCTGCGCCCGCTGATGCGCGGTACAAAGCCGGCTTCCGCGCAGGCGTCGCCCACCAGGTCATTGAGGGCGAAGGCGTCACCGTAGAAGATGAAGTCGCAGTCGGCCAGTTCCCGCAGTTCCACCCAATCACGGCCCGTCCAGGGCGATTGCGCAGGCGCCAGCAGGCACAGGGGCGATTCGGACAGGGGCAGGGCGTCGAACTCTGACCAGATGTCGGCCACCCGCGGGAAGTCCAGCAACGTGCCCAGTTCCAGGCCGCCGTCGCGCAGGTCGGCGACCGTGGCGTTGCTGCCGATCTCGAACAGTTTCAGTTCGATCTTCGGGTAATAGGCATGGTAGGCCGCCAATACCGGCGCCAGCACCGTGTGAGTGAAGGGCGACAGGCCCATGCGCAGCACGCCGCGCTCCATTTGCTGCAAGTCCTGGACCTCCACTTTCATGGTGTCGTGCAGGGCAATCATCTCCCGCGCCCGCTGCAGCACGATCGCCCCCGCATCGGTCACCTGAAAGCGCTTGCCATCGCGCGCCAGCAGGGCCACGCCGAAGCTCTGCTCCAGTTGCTGGACCATCTTGCTCACGGTGGGCTGGGTCACGTGCAACTTCGCCGCAGCGCGGGTGAAGCTTTGCTGGTTCACCACTTCGACGTAATAACGCAGTGCGCGAATGTCCACGGATGCATTCCAGATTGGCATGATTTTAATGAAGTTAATTCATTATATCTTTCATGGTCAACTGGCTAGCATGGCACCTCTTCGCCTGACCTATCGCGCTTTCCTGGAACACCGACCATGTTGACCTCTTCCCCTCAAGAACCCCTGGTTTCGCCCGGCGATGCCCTGCGCAAGACCGGTATGCGCTGGTTGCAGACCATCGGCCAGATGCTGTGTCTGATGCTGTTGTGGGCCGTGGCCGACCGCCTGGCCACGGCGTGGCACCTGCCGGTATCGGGGGGCATCCTGGGCTTGCTGATACTGGTGGCGCTGATGGCGGCCGGAGTGGTCAAGGCACCGATGTTCGATCGCGGCGCCGAGGTATTGCTGGCCAACATGCTGTTGTATTTCATTCCGCTGGTGGTGTCGGTGGTGCAGTACACCCAGTTGTTTGAAAGTGAAGGGCTGAAGCTGATGGTGGCCATTGGCGTGGGCTTTGTGTCGGTGCTGGTGGTCACGGCGCTCACGGTCGAATGGGCGTGTGCCTGGACGCGCAAGCGCCAGTTGCAACGCCTGACCCAGCAGCGCCGAAGCCGCCCGGCTCGCGCCCTCGTGCTGCCCGCCGGCGAGGGGCGAGTGCGATGAAGAACTCGATCATTTCCCTGGTGTTTCTGGTCATCACGGTGGGCGTCTTCTATGGCAATCAGGCCATTTATCAGCGTCACAAGCGCATCTGGCTGATGCCGGCCATCGTCACGTCGCTGGTGCTGATCCTGCTGGTGCAGGCTACGGCCACGCCCTACACGCTGTATTTCCAGGATGCCCACTGGCTGGTGTGGCTATTGGGGCCAGCGACCGTGGCCTTCGCCTTGCCGATCTACCAGAACCGTCGCCTGATCCAGAAATACTGGCTGGCCCTGTGCGTGGGCAGCGTGGCGGGTATTGCCGCGTCTATCCTCACTACCGAGCTGCTGGTCAAGGCCATGCACATTGACACCCCCGTCGCTCGCAGCCTGCTGGCACGTTCGGTGTCCACGCCGTTCGCGGTGGAAGCCACCCTGCACCTGGGCGGTACCGCGCAACTGACCGGGTTGTTCGTGATCATCACCGGCCTGTTCGGCATTGTGCTGGGGGAGGTCATCCTGACGCTGCTGCCCCTGCGCTCCCGGGTGGCCAAGGGCGCGCCCTTTGGTGCGGCGGCCCATGGTTTTGGCCTGAGCGTGGCCCGGGCGGTCGGGCCGGAGGAGGGCGCGGTGGCGAGTTTGACGATGATTTTCAGTGGGGTGCTGACGGTGCTGTTGTCGCCGGTGATTGCGATGGTGTTGGGGTGACGGGGCTGCTCCAACCGCCGCTTTCCCCTGTAACAGCAACGGTCGTCTTGCCAGTGAGCGTTTCGGGCCTCAACCCGGCGAAAGACTGAACGCCTGCTTCCCGGTGCTCTCGAATTCAGTAGTGCTGCCACGCCGGTCGAAACGGACCTTGTGCGGCTCCCCCTTTGAATCCAGGAGCATAGGCCATGGAAACGTCATTCATTTTCGACCTGGACGGCACGCTCACCGACAGCGTCTACCAGAACGTCGCTGCCTGGAAGGAGGCCCTTGACGCCGAGAAAATCCCGCTGGCCATGTGGCGCATTCATCGCAAGATCGGCATGAGCGGCGGCCTGATGCTCAAGTCGCTGTCGCGGGAAACGGGGCTTGAGCTCAACGAACAGCAGGCCAAGCGCCTGAGCGACCACCACGGCAAGGCCTACGAGCGATTGCAGGGGCAGATTATCGCGCTTCCCGGTGCCGTTGAACTGCTGCATGCGCTGACCCACGCCGGGTTCAAGTGGTGCATCGCCACCAGCGGCGGCAGCGATACCGCGACCATCAACCTCAAGGCTTTGGGGTTGGATATGAAGGATGTGACCCTGATCACCCGCGACGACGTGAAGCAGGGCAAACCCGACCCTTCGCTATTCCTGGCGGCAGCACAGCGCATGGCGGTGCCCATCGAAAACTGCCTGGTGGTTGGCGACGCGATCTGGGACATGCTGGCCGCCCGCCGTTGCAAGGCTACCGGTATTGGGGTGTTGTCAGGCGGCTATGACATTGCCGAGCTGGAGCGGGCAGGGGCCTTGCGGGTTTACGAGGATGCGTTGGACCTGCTTAATCACCTGGATGAGGTGGCGTCGCGGCCATGAGTCGACGGTGCTTGGATGGCTTATGGCTAGCATCGACGGTTGCCGCGCCGGGTGAAACACTCCAGCCCTCTGGCGCATTAGGGGGTGACGTGGACATTCAGTGGGAGGGCCTGCAAGGCATACAGGGCGAGGTTGTTGTCGTTGAGGACGATCCAACGCTGCGTGAGCTGATGGTGGAGATTGTCCAGCAGTTGAACGCACCCTGTGTGGCGTTCAACAATGCCGATGATGCGCTTATCCATATGCTTCAGCCTGGCAGCGAGTTTGCTTTGCTGATTGCCGATCATGGTGTGCCGGGGAGTATTCAGGGGCTGGAACTGTCGTCGATGGTGCGCAGTAAGTGGCCTGACGTCGGCATTATCCTGACCTCGGGGTATTTGCTGGAGGCGGCGACGTTGCCGGCGGGTGTCGCGTATCTGCTCAAGCCTTGGGCGATTGATGATCTGGTGATGACGATTGCCCGGTTGGTGCAGCCGGAGCGGGTGTTGCGCAAGAAGGGCGGTTGAGTCTGATACGCCAAGATCAACTACAGTGAGCGCTCATTCCTGTGCTCCAAGGCCTGCCACTCAAGGAAAACACCGTGTCATCAGCCAATCGAATCGCAGCAGCCCTGTTCAGCCTGCTGTGCAGCCAGCCGCTGTGGGCTGTGGAAGCGCCAACGCGCCTGCAGGTGCCCACGTTGGCCTACGATGATCACCAGATCATGCTGGTGTGGGACAAGCCAAGCGCTCACGCCGACATCAAGGACTACCACGTCTACGCCAATGGCACGCTGCTGGGCAGCGCCAATGCCAACTACGCCGAGGTCTCGCCGGCCAGCCCCTACGTGAAACGGTTCTACCAGCAGGACACCGCCGGCTTTCACCAGCCCATCGGCATTCACAGCTTTACCGCCCAAGGGCTCACGCCCAACACCGCGTATGGCTTCACCGTGCGGGCCGTTGGCGCTGACGGCAAGGAGTCGGCGGACAGCCCGATGCTGGTGCATGGCACGGCACCGGTCGCGCCGGTGTTCGACGTGCGTCGCTACGGCGCGATCGGCGACGGCGAGCACCTGGACACCGCGGCCATCCAGCGCGCCATCGACGCTTGTACCCGCGGGGGCAAGGTGTTGCTGCCCAAGGGCGTCTACAAAAGCGGCGCCCTTTACCTGAAAAGCAACATGACCCTGGAGATTGCCAAGGGGGCGACGCTGCTGGGGTCGGAACGTGCTGAAGACTACCCGCTCAAGGGCTATGCGCAGTACAGCTACTCCACGACGCAGCGGCCTGCGTCGCTGATCAATGCCGTGGCGCGCGATCCGCATCAGCCCCTGGAGAATATCCGCATCGTGGGCAGGGGCATCCTCGATGGCAATGGCTGGAAGCGCAGCGCGGACGTGGTCGACCCGTCCGGGCATGCCATGGCCGTGTACGCCGCCAGCAACAACGCCCGTTACCAGCAGGATGGTGTGCTCGCCAAGGCCCAGGTTGACGCCGCCGTGGCAAGCGGCATGGACGTTACGGACGCCTACGGGCAGATGCGTTCGTCGCTGATCACCCTGAGCCACGTGAACAATGTGTTCTATGGCGGCCTGACCCTGGTGAACCCGGCCTTTCACGGCATCATGAACCTGGAAACCCGCAACGTGGTGCTGGCCAACACCTCCATCCGCACCTATGACGCCAACAATGGCGACGGTGTCGAGTTCTCCAATAGCCGGGGCGCCATGGTGTTCAACAACTTCTTTGCCACCGGCGATGATTGTGTGAACTTTGCCGCCGGCACCGGTGCCGATGCGGCCGGTCAGCCGCCTCAGGAAAACGTGTGGATCTTCGATAACTACTTCTACAAGGGCCATGGCATGGTCGTGGTGGGCAGCCATACCGGGGCGTGGATTCAGAACATCCTGGCGGAAGACAACGTAGGTGACGGTACCGACACGGGCCTGCGCATGAAGAGCACGAGCTTCATGGGCGGCGGCGGTCGCAACATCACCTTCCGCGACTCGGCGCTGCGCAACATCGTCAAGCAGGCCTTCATCTTCACCCTGGACTACAACGACCCCAACGCCAAGCTGGACTTCAAGCCTGCGGCGGCCGGGCAGTTCAGGGATATTCATGTGAGCGCTGTCAGTGTCCAGAACACCCTGGGCACGGCTATCGAGGTCAAGGGCGACAACCAGCGCAAGGCGTACCACCAAGGGCTGGTGTTCAAGGACGTGCGATTCAGCGGGGCGGCCAAGGTGCATATCGACGGGTTGAAGGATTCGCGTTTCGAAGGGGTTGAATTCAGTGGCAACGGCGGGGTTGATCCGTGGCAGGTGAGTCATAGCCACGGGTTGGTTTTCGAGCACGTGACGCCAACACCCGCGTCGGCAGAAGGAACCCTGTAGCCGCAGGGCCGTATCGCCGCTGCGGCATACGATTTATGCCTGGCAGGCATGGCATGCGCGCGCGTAGGCCACACGCGGTTTATACCTTTACGAACTAACAACCAGATTTTTCAGTATTTTATTTTCCATCGGATACACCTCTATCGTGCGCCTGACTTCCATCCTCCCGATGGCATTTGCAGGAGCATCTTCCATGTCACCCTCCCGTTTCTTGCGTCCGTTGTTTGCCGTCTCTCTGGCGGCCTGCCTGGTGTCCGGCGCCGCGTGGGCCGATGCCGTGAAAGAAATCCGCATCGCCGTGCCCGACATCAGCGCCGGCACCACCCCCAGCGGCGCCGGTATCGTCGATGTGCTGCGCGACCAGCAAACGCTGGAAAAGGAATTCGAGAAAGACGGCATCAAGGTCCGCTGGGACTTTTTCAAGGGCGCAGGCCCGGCGATCAACGAAGCCCTGGCCAACGGCCAGGAAGACTTTGCTTTCCTGGGCGACCTGCCGGCCATCGTCGGCAAGGCCGGCGGCCTGGACACCCGCCTGCTCAGCGCCACCGCCCGCGATATCAAGCTTTACCTGGCCGTGCAGCCGGGCAGCGGCATCACCTCGCTGCAGGCGCTGAAGGGCAAGCGCGTGGCGATTTTCCGTGGCACCGCCACGCAGCTGTCGTTCGCTTCGGCCTTGGCCAGCCAGGGCCTGAAGGAAAGCGACTACAAGGTCATCAACCTCGATTACAACGCCGCCAATACCGCTCTGGTGGCCAAGCAGATCGACGCCACCTGGTCCGGTGCCGGGCTGATCGCGCTCAAGGTGCGCGGCCTTGCCGAGCTGCCCGTCAGCACGGTGGACCTCAACGGTGCTGGCAGCGTGCAGACCGTGCTGCTGGGCCGCGGCGCCTTCGTCGACGCCCACCCCGATTTGACCGCACGCCTGCTCAAGGCTCAGCAACCGGCCGTGGCTTGGTTGCGTGACGAAGCCCATAAACAAGCCTACGTAGATCTTGTGTCGCGCCTGGCCAGCTACCCGGCAGCCATCCTCGCCACCGACGCCGCCGACCAGTCCTTCACACGTATTTTCGACCCGCAACTGGACGCCGGTTTTGTCGGCAACCTGCAGCACAGCGTCGACCTGGCGCTGCAGGCTAAACTGATTCGCAAGGGCTTCCAGGTCAGCACCTGGGCCCAGCCACAGTACCTCAATGCCGCACTGCAACCTGACACCACCCCACAAGCCAGCCGCTAAGGACCTGCCATGACCACGCTGTTCATTTTTCCGGGCGCCTGCTCGTTTGCCGCCCACGTTGTGATTGATGAGCTGGAGCTGCCCATCGACGTCGAGGCGGTGGTGCTCAACAGCCCCGACTCGCCTTACCGCAGCATCAACCCGCTGGGCCGTGTGCCAGCCCTGCGCCTGGACGATCACACGCTGTTGACCGAGAACACCGCGATCCTGCCATACCTGGCCGACCAGCGCCCGGGTACGCCGCTGTTTGCCGCGGCGGGCACCGTGGAGCGTGCGCAGATTCAGTCATGGCTGGGCTACATCGCCACCGAGATCCATACGGGCGCCTTCCGCAGCATCAACCGTCCCGAGCGTTTCACCCCCGATGAGCAGGCCTTCGCCGGCATCCGCAGCAAGGGCGTGCAACGCCTGGCCGACGCGCTCAAGCCACTTGAGGCGCGCCTGAGCAGCCAGGACTACCTGGTGGGCAACCGCTTTACCCTGGCCGACGCCTACCTGGGCGTGTTCGTGGGCTGGAGCGCGCGGGCCGGCGTGCTGCTGCAGGACTTCCCTGCGCTGCAGGCGTTCCTGCAGCGCTATCGTGCGCGCGAATCGGTGGTTCGCACCCTGGCCGCCGAAGGCCTGTCCTGAATCACCCAGCATGAACCGAGGCTGAGGAGGCACCATGTCGACATTCCACACCATTGCCACCTGGGCCCAGGTCATCGCCCGCACCCTGGAGGCGCAGGGCATTGCCAGTGGCCCGCTGTTGCACGAAGCGGGCATCGGCCGCTTCAACCTGCATGACCCCAATCAGCGCATCGAGCTTGAGGGCATGAGCGCATTCTGGCGCGCGGCGCGGCGGGCCAGTGGTGACGAGTGCTTCGGTTTGCGCGTGGCTGCCTGCAGCTACCCCACCGACTTCCACGGCCTGCAGTTCGCGGTGCAAAGCAGTTCCACCTTCATTGAGGCCTTGGAGCGCGGCGTGCGTTTTGCGCCGGTGATTACCACCGCCGCGGTGATGGGGCTATTGCGCGGGCCGCAGGTCACGCGCCTGATCTATGGCGTGGCGGACGGCGCGCAGGTTGAACAGATGGCCACCGAAGCCTCCATTGCCTGCGCGGTCAGCTTCACCCGGCAGACCTGGCCGGGGCTGCCGATTGTGCTGGGCGTGCACCTGGCCCGGGCGCTGCCGGCCAACCCGCAGCGCTGGGCGGAGCTGTTAGGCTGCCCGGTGCACTTTGGTGCCGCGCACAACGCCATCGACTACGCCAACCGCTGGCTGCAGACGCCGTTGAACACCGCCAACCTGGAGGTGGCCCAAGGGTTGGACGCGGTGCTGGACGGCTACCTGGAGCGCCAGCGGCGCCTCAACCTGCCGCAGCGGGTGCGCAGCGCCATTCTGCGTGACTTGCCCCTGGGCGAAGTGCAGCAGAGCCGCGTGGCCGATGAGCTGGGCATGAGCGTGCGCAACCTGCACCGGCACCTGCTCAAGCATTCCACCAGTTTCAAGGCGCTGGTGGACGATTGCCGGCGCCAGCTGGCGTTCGGTTACCTGCGCCGCAGCGACTGCTCCATCAACGAAGTCTGCTACCGCCTGGGCTTCAACGAGCCCAGCAGTTTCAACCGCGCGTTTCGCCGCTGGACCGGTGCCAGCCCTGGCCAATGGCGGCGTCACGACCAGGGTGGCATGGCTTCTGCGCAGGCCCCGCAACACCTTTCCATCGCGGTATAGGGAGGCTGTCCGGCGCGGACCACAGGTTGTCCGCCCAGGCCCCATTCACCACGCTCGCACCCTCTAGCATGAGCATCCTGAACGTGCATTGGCCCATGTCGCCGCACGCAACCCAAGGAGCCTTTGCCCATGCTGTCACGCTACGCGGCCACCACGGCCCACCGCCTCAAACCCCTCAGTCTGTCATTGGCCATGGCGTTGCCAAGTGGCTTGTGGGCCACCGCCAGTAACGCTGCCGATGACAGCGCCCCGGCATCCAGCGAAGCCCAGGCTGACAGCAGCAGCCCACGCCTGGCGCCGGTGACCGTCACCGCCCGGCGGCGCGCCGAAGCCTCCCAGGACGTGCCCACGCCCATCACCACCCTGAGTGGCGATAACCTGGAAACCCAGCGCGTGTACAAAATTCAGGACCTGCAACAGGCACTGCCCAGCGTCAACGTGGCCTACGTGCATGCGCGGGTGTCGAGCTTCGCGGTGCGCGGCATTGGCAACAACCCGGCCAGTGACGGCCTGGAAGGCAGCGCGGGCATCTACCTGGACAACGTGTACCTGGGGCGCCCGGGCATGGCCGCCTTTGACATGCTCGACGTGGACCAGATCGAACTGCTGCGCGGGCCTCAGGGTACGCTGTTTGGCAAAAACACCACGGCCGGCGTGCTGAACATCACCACCCGCGGGCCGACCTTCACGCCCGAGCGCAGCCTGGAAGTGTCGGGTGGTCAGGACGGCTATTTCCAGGGCAAGGGCACGGTCTCCGGGCCGCTGACCGACACCCTGGCCGGGCGCCTGTCGTTCTACCGCACCCGCGACGACGGCTACCTGGACAACAAGCATGACAGCCGCACCTTGCTCGGCGGCGAACGGGAAGGGCTGCGCGGGCAGTTGCTGTTCAAGCCCAACGACGATTTCAGCCTGCGCTGGATCAACGAGTACAACACCGAGAACTCCAGCAGTGGCAGCAGCGTGATCTACGGCGCCGGCCCGCTGTTCTGGAAACGCGCCACCCTGGTGGGGGCCAACCCGATCCTGGGCCACAGCAACATCGACGGCCGCCAGAACGTCAGCGTGCACCAGAATGCCAGTTCCCTGGAAGCCAACTGGAACCTGGCGGGCGGCTACACCCTGACCTCCATCAGCGCCTACCGCTATTGGCACTTCAACCCGGCCAACGACGCCGATCAATTGAACGTGCCGGTGATTCGCGACTTCGGCTATGAAGTGCACGACCGGCAGTTCTCCCAGGAAATACGCCTGGCCTCGCCCAAAGGCGAGCACTTTGACTACGTGCTGGGTGCCTACGCCTTCAAGCAGGACCTGGGCAACCGCATTTTCACCCACTTTGGGCCGCTGGCCGACCTCGACCTGATTGGCGCCAACCTCAATGCGCTGAACAACGTCGACAGCAAGGTCAATGGCAAGGTCGACACCGAGAGCTACGCCCTGTTTGCCCAGGGCACCTGGCACCTGACCCCGCGCCTGGACTTCAGCGCCGGGCTGCGCGGTACCTACGAAGAGAAAGACGCCAACGTGCAGCGCTTCGCGCCCACCGGTGGCGGGGCGGCGGTGGTGATTCCCGGGGTGGTGGACGGCAATGCCATTCGGGCCGGGCAAGTGGGCGCTTATGACAGCGGCAACCTGCACCTGCACAACGCCGCGCCGTCGATGCTGGCCAGCCTGAGCTACCGGTTTACCGACGACGTGCTGGGCTATACCTCGCTGTCCCATGGCGAGAAGTCCGGCGGGGTCAACCTGGCCGTCGGCTCGGCGCCCAGCGCGGGGGGCGAATCGTTGCTGGTAGGGCCCGAGCGGGCCAACGATGCCGAACTGGGCATCAAGAGCCAGCTGTTCGACCACCGCCTGCAACTCAACGCCAACCTGTTCTGGACCGGCGTCAACGGTTACCAGGCCACCACGTATTACCAGCCGCCTGGCTCGCTCACCGGCTACCAACTGTTGACCAACGCCGGCACCGTGCGCTCGCGCGGCGTGGAGTTCGAGGCCACCACCGTGCCGGTGCGCGGGCTGACCGTGAACGTCAATGGCTCGTTCAACGACGTCACCTACCTGTCCTTCAAGGACGCCCCGTGCCCCGCCGAGAATACCACCGCGGCCACCTGCGACCTCAGCGGCCAGCGCGTGGCCGGGGCCTCGCGCTGGATCGGCAACGTCAACGGCGAGTATAAGTGGCCGCGCATCAACGGCATCCAACCCTACGCCACGGCCAGCTACGCCTACCGTTCGGCCAGCGAAGGCACGCTGGACAATTCGGCCTTGTCGAAGATCGACGGCTACGGCCTGGCCAACTTCTCGGTGGGTGCCCGCGTGGGCTATGGCGACGGCCTGGTGGACGCGTCGTTGTGGGTCAAGAACGCTTTCGATCGCGAGTACTACCTGGCCGTGGGCAGCGCCTCCAACGGCCTGTACACCGCTTCCCCGGGCCAGCCGCGCACGGCTGGCATCACCCTTCGCTATGACTTCTGAGGCATACATGAGCACACCACACATGAGCCTGGGCGCTTTTCTCATGGGCAGCGGCCACCACGTCGCCGCGTGGCGCCACCCCGGCGCCTGGAACGGTGGCGGCCTGGACTTCGAGCATTTCAAACAGCTGGCGAAAACCGCCGAGCGCGGCAAGTTCGACGCGGTATTCTTTGCCGACAACCTGGCGCTGATGGGCTCGCCGGAACTGGGCCAGTACACCACCGCCGGTGACGTGTTCGACCCACTGGTGCTGCTGTCCGGCCTGGCCACCGTCACTCAGCGCATCGGCCTGGTGTCCACGGTGTCCACCAGCTACAACGAGCCGTACCTGCTGGCGCGCAAGTTTGCCTCCCTGGACCACCTGAGCCAGGGGCGCAGTGGTTGGAACCTGGTGACTTCGGCCACTGACCTTGAGGCACTGAACTTCGGCCGCGAAGCGCATTTCGAGCACGGCGACCGTTACCAGCGCGCCGAGGAATTCATCGATGTGGTGACGGGCCTGTGGGACAGTTTCGAAGACGACGCCTTCTTGCGCGACAAGGCCAGCGGCGTGTACTTCCAGCCCGGCAAGCTGCACACCCTGGGGCATCGGGGCGAGCATTACCGGGTACGTGGCCCGCTGAACATTCCGCGCTCGCCCCAGGGCTACCCGGTGTTGATCCAGGCGGGCTCCTCGGAGCCGGGCAAGGTCCTGGCCGCGCGCACCGCCGAAGTGATTTTCACCGCGCAGCAGACGCTGGCCAACGCCCAGGCGTTCTATGCTGACGTCAAAGGCCGGCTGGCGGCATACGGGCGTGGGCCTGAAACACTGAAAATCATGCCGGGGATTTCGCCGGTGATCGGCCGCAGCCAGGGCGAGGCCGATGACTTGTTCGGGCAGTTGCAGGACGCTCTGGACCCCCGCGTTGGGCTGGGCTTGCTGGCGGGCATGGCCGGTGGTTTCGACCTGTCCGGGTATGACCTGGACGGGCCGCTGCCGGAGCTGCCCGTCAGCAACGCCATGCAAAGCCGCCAGGCGCTGTTCATTGACCTGGCGCGCCGGGAAAACCTGAGCATCCGCCAGCTGTACCTGAAAGTGGCGGGCGCCCGCGGCCACCACACCGTCATCGGCACCGCTGCGACGGTGGCCGACACGCTGGAGCAGTGGTTTGTGGAGCAGGGTGGTGATGGCTTTAACATCATGCCGCCGGTGCTGCCGCGCGGCCTCGATGACTTCGTCGACGGGGTTGTGCCGATCCTGCAGCGGCGCGGCCTGTTTCGGCGCGACTACAGCGGCAGCACCCTGCGCGACCACCTGGGCCTGCAACGGCCGACCAACCGCTACGCCTGAAGCAGCCTCCAGCAGCAACGGTCCGGTATGAAGTAGGTAGGCGCTGACGTCAGGCTGCGAAAAGATCCGCAGGACCTTCAGCGGTGTCGTCTTGATCGCGGGCGCGCGTTGCGCACCTTCGCAGCCTTCGGCAGCGGAGACGGTTATGTTAAAGGGGTTGGTTTTGGGCGATGTCGTTGCCGCAGCGCCAATGGCAGGTGGCGGCTTCGTCGCTGGCGGCGAAATCAGGGTGGTGCGCGGCAAACTCGATGGCGTCGACATGGGCCTTGAGCTTGGGCCAACTGCTGAACCCCGGCGCCTTGGCGACCTGCCAGTGGGCATCGGACAGGGAGGGTGCGGCGGCGTCAACGGGGGCCTGTTGGCGGAGGTGCCTGAGCAGTTCCTTGGCGCGCTTGCGCTGCTGTTCCAGGTTGATGCGCCCGTCGTTGGATGAAGCCTGATGAGAAGCGGGCATACGATCTCCTTGTGCATACCTTGTCCGCTTTAAGGTCGGGAGTCGTAATGACAGGAATGATGTGAATGTCCTGGGCGCAGCCCTTTGCGCGGGTGGTGGCGTGGATGACGCCTGACGGCCATATAGGCAATCGACGAAGGCTTTGCAACGCGGTACCTCGCACCTCGCCTTATAGCCCTACGGCATAACCCGGCACCATCCATTATTGGACGCCTGCCACCCTGGCCACCGATGCTGGCGTTATTTGCACTGCCACAGGGAACCTTGCCCATGAGCACCGCGCGACAACTCAAACTGGGCGCTTTCATGCGCCCCGTCAGCATCCACACTGGCGCCTGGCGTTACCCGGGCGCCTGGCCGGACGCCAACTTCAATTTCCAGCACCTCAAGCGCCTGGCCCAGACCCTGGAGCGGGGCAAGTTCGACGCCTTTTTCATGGCCGACCATCTGGCCTTGCTGAACATGCCGTTGGACGCGCTGAAACGCAGCCATACGGCCACCTCGTTCGAGCCTTTTACCCTGCTGTCCGCCTTGAGCCAGGCCACCGAACACCTGGGGCTGGTGGCCACCGCGTCCACCAGCTTCGACGAGCCATTCCATATCGCCCGGCGCTTTGCTTCCCTGGACCATCTGAGCAACGGCCGTGCCGGCTGGAATATTGTCACCACGTCAAACCCGGACGCGGCCCTGAACTTCGGCCTGGAGCAGCACCTGGACCACGACCAGCGCTACGCCCGTGCGCGCGAGTTTTACGACGTGGTCACCGGGTTGTGGGACAGCTGGGCTGACGACGCTTTTGTGCGTGACGTGCGCAGCGGAGAGTTTTTCGACCCCGCCAAGCTGCACACCCTCAACCACAAGGGCGAGCACTTGTCGGTGCGCGGCCCGCTGCACATCGCCCGGCCGGTGCAGGGGTGGCCGGTGATTGTGCAGGCAGGGTCTTCGGAGCCGGGCCGGCAGCTGGCGGCCGAGACGGCGGAAGTCATTTTCGCCGCGCCTGCCACCCTGGAGGAAGGCCGAGCCTTTTATGCCGACGTGAAAGCGCGGCTGGCGCCGCTGGGCCGCGAGCGCGATCACGTGAAAATTCTACCAGCAGCCTTCGTGGTGGTGGGCGACACGTTGCAGCAGGCCCGTGACATCCGCGCCCGGCTAGATAGCCTGGTACATTACCAGAGCGCCATTGCCTCGCTGTCCATCGCCCTGGGCACCGATGCCTCGCGCTTCGACCCGGACGGCTACCTGCCACCGATCCCGCAGACCAATGACAGCCAAAGCAGCCGGGAACGGGTGCTGGCCATCGCCGACCGCGAGCAGTTGACCGTGCGCCAGTTGGCCCTGCGCCTGGGCGGCTACGCGGGCCTGGCGTTCGTGGGCACGGCGCAGACTATCGCCGACCAGATGCAGGAATGGCTGGAGCGCGAGGGCAGCGATGGCTTCAACGTGATGTTTGCGTGGCTGCCGGGCGGTGTGGATGACTTCGTCGACAAAGTGGTGCCGGAACTGCAAGGGCGCGGCATCATGCGCCGCGAATACGAAGGCAGCACGCTGCGTGACAACCTCGGCCTGCCACGCCCCGCCAACCGCTTTTTCCCCCGATAACGCAACCCCGTCTTGTGCGAGATTGATACGTAGGCCCGTGGCCGCGAAGCAGGCGCTGCGGTTTATCGGGTAGAGCGCGGCATGGCCTTCGCGGACACGGTCCGCGCCTACAGGGTTACGCGGTACCGTAGGCGCTGCGGGGGGCGCGTCTTGCGACGCGACGTCAGGCAATGCGCGGTGCTTTTGAAGCGGCCAGCACGGTGTTTTTCAGCAGGTAGGCGATGGTCATCGGGCCCACGCCGCCGGGTACCGGGGTGATGGCGCTGGCCACCAGGCGCGCGCTGTTGTAGTCCACGTCGCCCACCAGCTTCGGGCCGTGGGGGGTGTCGATGCGGTTGATGCCCACGTCGATGACCACCGCGCCCGGCTTCAACCAGCTGGCGTCGATTAGTTTCGGTTTACCCACCGCCACCACCACGATATCGGCCAGGCGGCACAGTGCCGGGGCGTCGACGCTGCGCGAATGGACAATGCTTACCGAACAGTGGGCCTGCAGCAACAAGGTTGCCATGGGTTTGCCGACAATGTTGGAACGGCCGATCACCACCGCATGCTTGCCACTCAGGTCGCCGCAGGTTTCCTCCAGCAAGCGCATGCAGCCGCTGGGCGTGCAGGGCGTCAGGACGTCCTGGCCCTGCACCAGGCCGCCAACGTTTTCACGGTGAAAGCCGTCGACGTCCTTGGCCGGGTCGATGGCATGGATCACGGCCGCTTCGTCGATGTGCGCCGGTACCGGCAGTTGCACCAGGATGCCGTGCACGCCCGGGTCGGCATTGAGCATGGCGATCACTTCGAGCAGTTCTTGCTGGCTACAGGTGCTCGGCAGGCGGCGTTCGATGGACACGATACCCGCTTCGCCCGCCCGCAGGATCTTGTTGCGCACGTACACCTGGCTGGCCGGGTTATCGCCCACCAGCACCACGGCGAGCGCCGGGTGAATGCCCTGCGCGGTCAGTTCGCGTACCTGTTCGGCGACCTCGCCAAGCACGGTGGCGGCGATGGCCTTGCCGTCGATGTCGCGGGCCAGGGTAGCGGGGCTGTTCATGGTGGGCGTGTCCTTGTCTGGGCAGCGAAAGGGCGCCAGGCGCGCCCCGGAAAAGTCGCCCATGGTACGTCATCCGCCGTCAGGCGTCCTTGAGCACCGAGCGCAAAATGGCGTCCAGGTCCAGCCAGGGGTATTGGTCAACGTCCGTGCGTGCCGCGCAACCGGCCAGGTGCGTGAAGGGCGCATAGGCCTTGCTGGCCAGCTGCGACTGGCCGCAGGTGGGGCACTGCAGGTGGTCGCCCAGCAGCCGCCAGGCGCGGTCCCAGTTCCTGAGTTTGAGTGGTCTGTCCGGCATGGCTCAAGGCCTCGCAACAGGCGGAACGCGTATCATGCTCTCCCACGTGGGCGGTTGAACACTGGCACGCTCAGCCGTTGGTCGGGACCGCAGCGCTGACCTTATGCAGCCGTTTGCAACGCATGGGCAATGGCCTGGTTGAACGCCGGCAAGTCATCGGGCGTGCGCGAAGTGATCAGTGTCCAGCCGTTGGCCGGGCACTGCTTGACGGCCTCATCCACCCAGCCTGCGGCCTTGGCGTTAAGCAGGTCTGTGCGCACGCTGGGGTAGGAAGTCAGCGTCTTGCCTTCAATGACTCCGGCATCGATCAGCGCCCAGGGGCCATGACAAATCGCCGCCACGGTTTTGCCGGCGCTGACGAACTCCTTGATCAGGCGCCGGGCATCACTGTCCTGGCGCAGGGTATCGGCGTTGACCGTGCCGCCGGGAATCACCAGGGCGTCGAAATCCGCTGCCTTGAGCCCGGCCAGTGTAGCGTCCGATTCCACCGTGCGGTCTTTCTCGGTGTCGTGCTGGAAGGTCTGGGTGCTGCCGCCCTTGATCGAGCCGTGAACCAGGGTGGCACCAAAGCCGCGCAGTGCTTCCAGAGGCCTGAGCAGCTCGTCGCGCTCGATGCCGGTGTTGCTGGTGATGACAAGGATGTGTTTGCCGTTCAATTGAGTGCTCATGATGAAACTCCTTCTGTGGTTATTACCGTTGCCTGACGGCAGCGGTTACGCAATGTCCCAGCTGTGGATCAGGGCCTGCGCCTGCTCGCGGCCAAGCGGCTGCTTCATGCGTTGGGCCAGGGCCGCCATGGCGCGCGAATAGCCGCAGGCCACGACTGCCAGGACCTGGTCGGCGCGGCAGTGCATGGCAATGAATTGAAAGCGTGGCAGGTCGCCTTCCAGTGTGGTGTGGTCCCAGTCACTGGCGTGCCCCAGTACCTCGAGGGTCTTGTTGTGGTGGTAGGTCCAGAAGAACGGCACGTCGGCGTACACCTGGGCGTCCCCCAGCAGGTTGTCGACAGCCACCCAGGCCTGTTGCTGGGCCACGCGCCAGTGCTCGATGCGCACTGCCTGGCCGTTGAACGGGAAGGTGACCATGTCACCGGCCGCCCACAGGCCTTCGGCCGCGCTCAGGTGTGTATCGACCAGCAGCGATTGGTCCTGCGCCAGGGGCAGGCCCTTGAGCAGGTCGGTGGCAGGCTTCACGCCGGTACCGAACAGCACCAGGTCGGTGGCCAGGCGCTCGCCGTTGGCCAGCAGCACGGTCTGTACGTGGGTGTCGCCTTCCACGGCCACCGGCTCGGTGGGCGCATGGAACACCACGCCATGCTGCTGGTGCAGGTCACGCAGCGCCCGGCCAATCTCATCGCCCAGCACCTTGGCCATGGGCACTGCGTGGCGGCTGACCACGTGCACCTGCACGCCCAGTTGGCACAGCGCCGAAGCTGCTTCCAGGGCAATGAAACTGCTGCCGATGATCACCACTCGCCGGGCCTGGCGGGCCGCGTCGAGCAACTGCGCGGCGTGGTCGCGCGAGCGCAGCACATGAGTGCCGGGCAGGAGCGCACCGGGAATATCAGGGCGCTGGGCGATGCCGCCGGTGGCCACCAGCGCCCCGTCGTAGGCCAATTGCTGCCCGTCCGCGAGGGTGATGGCCTTGGCCTTGGCATCAATGTGGTTCACCGTGGCGTGGAGGTGCAGCAGGTTGGGACTGGCCTGAGTCTGTTCATCCAGCAGCGCAGGTGTTTGCTCGGCAGGCATGTCGCCGGCGATGACAAATTTGCTCAGCGCGGTGCGGTCGTAGCTGGGGCTTTCCTGCGCATCCACCCACACCAGGCGCCCGGCGAAGCCCTTGCTGTCCAGCCTGGCGACGGCTGCGGCCCCTGCGGCGCCACCACCAACAATCACCAGGCTGCGTGCCGGTTCGCGGGGCGTGGGCACAGGGGCCGGTTGCGGTTGGTCATCCACCCACACCTCACCCTTTTGCACATGGGCCGGGTAGCGCGTCAGTCGGCTCAGGGCAGGGGGTTCGCACACCTCGCCATCGTCCACGGCAAAGGCTGCCTTGTGCCACGGGCAGATCAGCCGATGTTCGCACACGGCGCCTTCGTCAAGGGGGGCGCCGGCATGGGGGCAGTCAGCCTGAAAGGCGCGCACGTTGTCGCCAACGCGCAGCAACACCACGTCCTGTTCGCCAGCCTTTACGCGGGTGGCGTGGCGCTCGTCGAGTTGATCCAGGTGGGCGACAGCATGCAGGGCCATGACAATCCTCCAGGGCAGGCAAGCAGCAGGTTTGCGTCTTGACTGCCAGGCCAACCGTGCGACTGCACTGGTTCGACGAACGGTTGCACATTCACCACTCGTCAGCGATTGGCGTAATTCTCTGAACGCAGGGGGCGCTACGCCTGATCTGATTTCTAGTAAGCGCGTCAATTTTCTTCGTCTACCTCCACAGGAGAATCACATGAAAGCAATCGTCTACAACGGCCCCCGCGACGTCAGCGTGCAGAACGTTCCTGATGCCAAAATCGAAAAACCGACCGATGCCGTGGTGCGCATCACCACCACCAATATCTGTGGCTCGGATCTGCACATGTATGAAGGCCGTACTTCGTTTGAACAGGGGCGGGTGTTCGGCCACGAAAACCTCGGCGAGGTGATTGAGGTGGGTGCCGGTGTCGACCGCATCAAGGTCGGCGACCGGGTGTGCCTGCCGTTCAACATTGGCTGCGGCTTCTGCGAAAACTGCGAAAAGGGCCTGACCGGTTTCTGCCTCACTGCCAACCCCGGCAGTGCGGGGGCCGCCTATGGCTTTGCCGAAATGGGCCCCTACCAGGGCGGCCAGGCTGAGCTGCTGCGCGTGCCCTACGCCGACTTCAACTGCCTGGTGTTACCCGAGGACGCCCAGGAGCGTGAAGATGACTACGTGATGCTGTCCGACATCTTCCCCACCGGCTGGCACGCCACCGAACTGGCCGGCCTGCTGCCGGGTGAAAGCATTGCCATTTACGGCGCCGGCCCCGTGGGCCTGATGGCCGCACACTCGGCCATGATCAAGGGCGCCGCGCAGGTGTTCGTCGTCGACAGTCACCCGGACCGTCTGCAATTGGCGGCCAAGCTGGGGGCTACGCCGATCAACTCCCTGGAGCAGGAAGCGGTGGACCAGATCCTCAACCTGACCCATGGCAAAGGCACCGACCGCGGCTGCGAATGCGTGGGTTATCAGTGCTGCGACCGTCACGGCCACGAAGCCAACCATCTCACCATGAACAACCTGGTGGCCTCCACCAAGGCCACCGGCGGCATTGGCGCGGTGGGGGTATTCGTGCCCCAGGACCCGGGTGCGCACAACGAACTGGCGAAGGAGGGCAAGATGGCCTTCGACTTCGGCGCCTTCTGGTTCAAGGGGCAACAGATCCGCACCGGCCAGGCCAACGTCAAGGCCTACAATCGGCGCCTGGCCGAGCTGATTCACCACGGCCGCGCAACGCCATCGCAGATCATTTCCCACCGCCTGAAACTGGCTGAAGCGCCCAAGGCCTACGAGCATTTCGATGCCCGTGACAATGGCTGGACCAAAGTGGTGCTCAAGCCCGCTGCCTGAGCCCGTCCTGGCAGGGCGGCGCTTGCGTGCCTGCCTGTAACCGTGAACCGCGCGGGCCACAGGTCATCAAGAACCTGCCTGCCAGGCGCGCCGTCATTGACCTGATGAGGTGTCACCATGAGCGCCAACCCCCTGGGCGTAGAGCCGGTCGTGTTCCAGCCCGACTTTGAGCAAATCCCCTATGACGAGGCGCAGACCAGCGCCGAGCTGGTGCAGGCCATGCACAGCATTCTGGAGAAAACCCAGGCAGACTACGGCCACCCGGTGCGCAGCGTGCACGCCAAGGCCCACGGTTTGCTGGCCGGCAGCCTTGAGGTGCTGACAGGGTTGCCGGCCGAGCTTGCGCAAGGGTTGTTTGCCCAGCCTGGCACTTACGGCGTGGTGATGCGCCTGTCCACCAACCCAGGGGACATGCTTGACGACAACGTGTCCACGCCACGGGGCATGGCCATCAAGGTCATCGGCGTGCAGGGCGCGAGGCTGCCTGGCAGCGAACACGACACCACCCAGGATTTCGTGATGCAGAACGCCCGCGCTTTCACCGCAGCGACGCCCAAAGCGTTTCTCAAGACGTTGAAGCTGCTGGCCAAGACCACCGACAAATTGCCTGGCCTGAAGAAAGCCATGTCGGCGGCCCTGCGCGGCATCGAGGCAACGGTGGAGGCCATGGGCGGTGAAAGCGGCACTTTGAAAAGCCTGGGCGGCCACCCGCGTACGCATCTCCTGGGCGAGAGCTTTTTCACCGTGGTGCCTATGCTGTACGGCAGCTATTACGCCAAGGTCAGCGTGGTGCCGGTATCGCCGCCACTGCGCGCGCTCACCGGCCAGGAAGTGGACCTGGATGGCAAGCCCGACGGCCTGCGCGAGGCCGTGGGGCAGTATTTCGCCAGCCATGAAGGCGTGTGGGAAGTGCGCGTGCAACTGGCCACCGACACGGAAAAAATGCCTATCGAGGATGCGTCCGTGGTGTGGCCGGAAGACCTGAGCCCCTACGTGACGGTGGCGCGCCTGCATGTGCCGCAGCAGGACGCCTGGTCAGCGCAGCGGGTCAGCCATATTGACGATCGCATGGCGTTCAGCCCGTGGCATGGCCTGGCGGCGCATCGCCCGCTGGGTGGCATCATGCGTGTGCGCAAGCCAGCCTATGAGCACTCGGCGGGATTTCGGGGCGAGCACCTGGGTTGCCCCATGCACGAGCCGCGTAAGGTGGAAGATGTGTAGCGAAGGGAGGTAAAAAGGTGTGGAGTACATGTGTACTCCATTACCGTTAATACAACCGTCGGGCCCCGATCAGGGCTCGGCGGATTCCGATGACGTGGTGGCGTCACTGTCCGCGCGCGCGGTTCGCTGGCCGGCCAGGCGCCATTTCACCTCGGTGATGCCGTAGCGCTCGGCCATGGGCTTGCTGACCTGACGCACCTGCTGGCGGCCGAATTTGGGAATGATCCCGACGCCGGCATCGCAACTGGCCCAATGCCAGGCGAGGGCATTGTCCATTTTCTCCAGGCGAATGATGAACGTGGCCGGCTTGCCGTGAAGCCGGTATTCGATGACATAGAGCTGTGGGTTCATGGGCGCCTCCGGTCAATCCCTGAAAATGGGATTGCAGGGGGCCGGCAGTAATTCAAAAAAAATGCTTATGGAAGCGATAAGTGGCGCATCTGCACGGCAGGCGCCGTTTTCCTGACGCACTGGCCAAACACCGTAGCCGCCCTGTGTTGTGAGGGGGTGTAGCCGCCGCTATAGGTCCTTAGCCCAACCGCGCCAACGCCGCCGCACAACAGGCCTGCAGAATCTCATCCGCCAGCGCCGAGTCGTCCGGGCAGGCTCGGGACAGCATCACCGCGCCGGCCAGCTGCGCCATGGCATCGATGCGTCGCGCACGCGCTTCGCGGCGCGCGTCCTCGCCCTGGTCGGCAGCGTCGTCAGCAGCCTTCGCCAGCGCGCGCTCGATGCTGTCGGCGAACACTTGCTTGACCGGCGGCGGCTGGCGCGCAGCGTCCGATGACAGTGACGCCAGCGTGCAGCCTTCGCCAGGCGAGTCGCGGTGCTCGCGGGACAGGTACTGCTGGATCAAGTCGCAGCGGTCGGCCTGGTCGGTGACCGCCTGGGTCTGGGCAAAACCGCAGGCAGCCGCCTCCACCATCAGGTCGGCCTTGGAGGCGAAGTGTTTGTAGAAACCGCCGTGGGTAAACCCAGCGGCGGCCATCAGGTCGGCCACGCTTACCCCGTCGTAGCCGCGTTCGCGGAACAGGGCTGAGGCGGTTTCAACGATGTGCGCGCGGTTGGCCTGGACCTGCGCTTTGCTGACTTTCATAAAAACTCCCGCGTTGAAGCAGATAACAGGCCCCATTATACATTGATGTCGTTCAACATCAAAATGCTTGACGGTTTAGATTTCGATCATCATCATAAAGTCATGCCCTTGGCCGTTCCGGCGGTGCATCCCCCCTCATTCAGGAGCAACACTTCATGAGCAAGCTTCCCACCGTTCTGATCACCGGCGCTTCCAGCGGCATCGGCGCTACCTATGCACAACGCTTCGCCCGCCGTGGCCACAACCTGGTGCTGGTAGCACGGGACAAGGGGCGGCTGGACGCCCTGGCGGCCCGGTTGCGTGACGAAAGCGCGATCACCGTCGACGTGGTGCAGGCTGACCTGACCCACGCCGCCGACCTGGCCAGGATTGAAACGCGCCTGCGGGAAGATGCCAGCATTGGCATCCTTATCAACAATGCAGGCGTTGGTCAGAACGGTGGGTTTGCCCAGCAGACCGCCGACAGCATCGACAGCCTGGTGGCCCTCAACATCACCGCACTGACCCGGCTTGCCGCCGCCATCGCTCCACGTATCTCCCAGGCAGGCGAGGGCGCCATCGTCAACATCGGCTCGGTGGTTGGCCTGGCGCCGGAACTCAACATGACCGTGTACGGCGCCACCAAGGCCTACGTGCTGTTCCTCTCCCAGGGACTGCAACTGGAACTGGGCCCCAAGGGCGTCTACGTGCAAGCCGTGCTGCCTGCGGCTACCCGCACCGAGATCTGGGCGCGCTCGGGCATGGACATCGACCAACTGCCGGAAGTGATGGAAGTGGGCGACCTGGTGGACGCGGCGCTGGTGGGCTATGACCGCCGTGAAGCGGTAACCATTCCGCCACTGCATGTGGCCGAACGCTGGGACGCCCTGGACGGTGCCCGCCGGTTGCTGCTGTCCGACCTTCGCCAGGCCCAGCCTGCCGAACGCTACCGCGCCAGCTAAGCCACCCCGTTCATGAAGGCATTCATCATTGAGGGTTACGGCAAGGGTAGCGTCGGCAGGGTTGCCGACCTGCCCGAGCCAGTGGTGCACGAAGATGATGTACTGATTCAGGTGCACGCGGCGGGGGTCAACGCCCTCGACGCGGAGATCAGCAACGGCGAATTCAAGAGGATCCTGCCGTATGCATTGCCGCTGATGCTGGGCAACGACGTGCCGCGCCGGTCACTGCGGGTACTGAAACCGGGCGGGCGAAGGGCAAGGTGGTGGTGAAGGTGCGCTGATCAGCCCACCATCGATTCCAGCAGCCACTCCCGAAACACCTCGGCACACGCCGAGCGTTTGCGATGCTTGACCGACACCAGGTATTCGCCGTTGCCGGTCACGCACTCAAACGCCGTTACCCGTTGCAGTTCGCCCTTGGCCAGGGCCTCGTCGGCCATGAAACTCCACGCCAGGCCAATGCCCATGCCTTGCTGCACCGCGCGAAACGCCAGGGTCAGCTGGTTGAACACTGGCGCCTTGTCCTGTGGGCTGTAGTCGATGCCCAAATGACCGAACCACTGGTGCCAGTCCATGCATTGCCAGGCCGCGGTGTCGATTTGCACCAGGTTGGCCTGGGCCAGTTGCGCCAGGGTTTTCACCGACGCGACCGGCAGGGCGGGGTGCGCCACGGCGTAGACGATTTCCGGCAACAGGAAGTCGCTGTCCAGCGTCGACCACTCACCTGAACCGTAGAGAATGCCCACGTCGAAATCGTTGAGGCTAGCCGCCTCGAATTCGTTCATGGCGTGCACGTGCACGGCGATGTCAGGGTAGGCCTTGTTGAACTCGATCAGCTTGGGGAACAGCCAGAACTGCGCCAGTGCATGGGTGGCCAGCACCGAGACCGCGTTGCTCTGGTGCACGTTGCGGATGCGCGTGACGCTTTGGTACAGGGTGGTCAGCAGCACATTGACGGTCATCATCAGCTCGTCCCCGGCGCTGGTCAGGCTGACGCCCCGCGGTTTGCGCTCGAACAGCGGCACGCCCAGGCTGTCTTCCAGCTGGCGCATCTGTTTGCTCACTGCGCTTTGAGTGACGAACAGCTCGGTGGCCGCAGCGGTGAAGCTGCCATGGCGCCCCACGGCTTGGAAGGTGACCAGGGTTTCCAGCGGCGGCAGGGTACGCAGGTAACGGTTGATGATGATGCTCCTGGTCGTGGGGTATGCCGCTGGGGAATGGGTAGCCTACTTTTTATCGCAGGTGGCGGTTGAATGCCAGGGATAGAATGCCGCTGAACACAACCTGTCCGAGTGCAGATGATGAACAGTGGCGTGATGTATGCGGTGTTGGCGGGAGCGATCTGGGGCGGGGTGATCATCGGCCCGGCGCTGTTGCCTGAATTCAACGCCGTGCTGATCAGCAGCGTGCGCTTTGCCTTGTACGGGTTGATCTCGCTGGCGCTGGCCTTGCCCCTGGCGTCCCGATTGCTGGCCCGGCTGACCCGCCGCGACGTGATGATGCTGCTGCGCTTGGCGCTGACGGGCAACGTACTCAACTACGCGCTGCTGGGTGCGTCGGTGCAGTTGAGCGGGGTGACCACTGCGGCGCTGATCAACGGCATGCTGCCGGTGGCCATCACCTTCCTGGGGCGTGGCGACGCGGGCTCCCTGCCGGTCAGCAAACTCAAGTTGCCGCTGCTGATGGTATTCCTGGGCATCGTGGCAGTGAGCCTGGCGCACACGGGCGGGCCACTGTCGCAGCCATCGCTGTCGTCGCGTTGGCTGGGGCTGGCCTGCGGGCTGAGCGCGGTGGTGTGCTGGTCGTGGTACGCCACGCGCAACGCCCGTTATCTGAAGCAAAGTCCCTTCAACAGCCATGAGTGGTCGACGCTGCTGGGTATTGTCACCGGCGTGGTGGCGATGGCCTTCGGTGCCGTGGCGTTGCTGCTGTTCCCCAACCTGGTGCCTGCGCAGGTCGACCACAGCCGCTGGGTGAGTCTGCTGTGGGTGTGCCTGTTCCTGGCACTGTGCGGTTCGTGGATTGCCAACGGCTTGTGGAACGCTTGCTCGCGGCGCATGCCGGCGTCGCTGAGCGGCCAGATGATCGTGTTCGAAACGCTGTTTGCCTGTGTCTACGGCTTTCTGTTCAGCCAGCGTGTGCCCGGGTTGATGGAGGTGACCGCCATTGCGCTGCTGGTGGGCGGGGTGGTGTGGGCGGCGCGGCGTCATCAGGGGGGGCCGGCGTTGACCTCGGTCTGACCGACGTGTATCCGTTGGCGCCAGGTTGTCAGTCATTCAAAAATACCCTCAAAACCGCCCAAGCCGGTAGGGCGTCACCGCCGGCAACCCTTGCAGGGAACCTGGCTGCACCAACTGCGCCACCATCTGTGCCGTGATGGCGGCCTGGGTCAGGCCCAGGTGCTGGTGGCCGAAGGCAAGCAGGACCTTGCCATCGCAGACCTTGTCGATCACCGGCAGCGAGTCAGGCAGCGATGGCCTGAATCCCATCCACTCGGTGGCGCCTTCGGCATCCAGTTCGCGCGTGAACAAGCCTCGGCTCAGCCGCTGCAATTGCCGTGCGCGGCCCATGGACGGTGGTGCGTGCAACCCGGCGAACTCCACGGTGCCGGCCAGGCGCAAGCCGTCCTGCATGGGCGTCATGATGAACTTGCGTTCCAGTGACGTCACGGCGAACGGCAGACGCTGCTGTTCGCGCGGCAGCATCAAATGGTAGCCGCGTTCGGTGTCCAGCGGCACCCGCTTGCCGGTCAGGCGCGCAGTGAGGTGGGCCGAATGAGCGCCGCAGGCAATCAACACCTGGCGTGCCTGGAAGGTGCCCTGATCGCTGCTCAGCGTCACACCGGCGGAGTTCACCTGGCCGTCCGTGACCGCTTGCTGATGAAACTCCACGCCGCAGGCCTTGGCCGCCGCCACCAGCTCATTCACTACCCGGTAAGGGTCGATGAAGTGGCCGGTGGCGGGGAAAAACAGGCCGCCCTGCAGGTGTTCGCTTAACTGCGGAGCTGCCTGGCGAATGGCGTCGGCCTGCCACACGTCCACCGGCACCTGTTGCTGGCGCAAACGTGTCTGCAAGGCGTCGATGGCCTGGCGCGATTCGGCACGCTCGAACACCAGCAGCGAGCCATCGTGCTTGAGCAGATGGGGCCGTTCGATGGACTGCAAAAGGCGCTGCCAGGCGCCCAGGCTGTTTTCATTCAGCGCACGAATGCCTGCCACCGTGCGCTGGAACGGCGCCGTGCGCAGGTTCAGCAGCAGGCGGGTAAACCATGGCAAGGCCTGTGGCAGGTATTTCCAGTCCAGGCGCAGCGGGCCCATGGGGTCCATCAGCATGGCCGGCAGGCGCTTGAGTATCGACAGGTCGGCGATGGGAAATACCTGCTCGGTGGCCAGGTGCCCGGCGTTACCATAAGAGGCCCCCATGCCCGGTGGCTGACGGTCGAGGACCGCCACCCGGAGGCCTTGGCGAGCCATCGCCAGGGCGCAGCTGACGCCGATGATGCCGGCGCCGATCACGGCAATGTCAGTGGTACGGTTGGCGTCGGTCATCACGTCAGGCTTCCCGCTGGCCGTCGAGCAACCGACGCAAGTGCAGGGGGTTGGCCTGGCCCAGGGCTACCGGCAACAGGCTGTCGGGGAAGTCCTGGTAGCACACCGGGCGCAGAAACCGCAGGATGGCTGCCGTGCCTACCGACGTGCCGCGGGCATCGGAGGTGGCCGGGAAGGGCCCGCCATGCACCATGGCATCACACACCTCCACGCCGGTCGGCCAACCGTTGACCAGCAGGCGTCCGGCCTTGCGTTCAAGGGTGGGCAGCAGCGCCCTGGCCAGCGGCAGGTCGCTGTCATCCAGGTGCAGGGTGGCGGTCAATTGGCCTTCAAGGTGCTCGGCTACCTGGCGCATTTCGGCCTCGTTGGCGCATTGCACGATCAGCGCCGTGGCGCCGAACACTTCGGTGTGCAGCGCCGGGTCGGCGAGCAGGTGCCGGGCGCTGGTCACGAACAGATGGGCCTGGCCTTGGTTTGGGCCTTGGGCACCAGCACCGCTGGCGGCAAGGTGCGCATGGCTATTGGTGTTCAACGCGCTGACGCCCTGCTGGTAGGCCTGGTAAATGCCGGGGGTGAGCATGGTCTGCGCCGGGCAGTGCGCCAGGTGCGCCGACGCGGTGACGATGAACCGGTCCAGGTCGGCACCCTGGTGAGCGAGCACCAGGCCGGGGTTCGTGCACAATTGCCCCGCGCCCTGGGTCAGGGACGCGATAAAGCCCTGGGCCAACGCGTCGCCGCGTGCGCGCAGGGCCGCTGGAAATAGGAGTACCGGGTTGATCGAACTCATTTCCGCGTACACCGGGATCGGTTCCGGGCGGGCGTGGGCCACGTCGCACAGGGCCAGGCCACCACTGCGCGAGCCGGTAAAGCCCACGGCTTTTACGCGCGGGTCGCTGACCAGCGCCACGCCCACTTCGCGCCCCGAGCCGAACAGCAGCGAAAACACCCCTTCGGGCAAACCACAGTGCTGCACCGCGCGGGCCACTGCCTGGCCCACCAGCTCACTGGTGCCGGGATGAGCGCTGTGAGCCTTGACCACCACCGGGCAGCCGGCCGCCAGCGCCGAGGCGGTGTCGCCGCCGGCCACCGAAAAGGCCAGGGGGAAATTGCTGGCGCCGAACACCGCCACCGGCCCCAGGGCAACCTGCCGCTGGCGCAGGTCGGCGCGTGGCAGGGGCTGGCGTTGGGGCAGGGCCGGGTCAACGCGCGCGTCCAGCCATTGGCCGGCACGCACCACGCGGGCGAAGCTGCGCAGTTGCTGGCAGGTGCGCCCGCGCTCGCCCAGGATGCGTGCGCGGGCCAGGCCGGTTTCCGCCACCGCGCGGTCGATCAGCGTGTCGCCCAGCGCGTCGATTTCGCTGGCAATGGTTTCCAGAAAGGCGGCGCGGTTTTCCAGTGAGGTGTCCCGGTAGGCATCAAAGGCGGCCCAGGCCAGGGTGCACGCCTGCGCCACATGGGCGGCCGTGCCACCCGGGTAGCCTGGTTCCAGCGACTGGTCGGTGGCCGGGTTCATCGCGTGGAGTGCCTCGCGGCTGCCAAGGATGGCCCGTTGGCCAATCAGCATCTTGCCTGTCAACGTCATGGTGCTTCCTTGAAAAAGTAGACGGGGCCGGGCGCGCACGCCCGGTGCGGCAAGGGCTCAGGCCAGGTTCTGCTCGGCCGACCACGCCGCGTACCACTGGCGGAACAGGGTGTACTGCTGCTCGGCGTAACGGCGCTGGGCATCGCTGAGCACGTCGGTTTGGTTGAAGTGCAGGGTGTATTCGGTGTCACCGTTAAGCACCATCAGGTGCTTGTAGTACAGCACCAGGTCGCAGCCTTCATCGAAGGACGACAGTACCGCCAAGGCCGTTTCCAGTTCCCGCGCCAGGCGACGTGCGCGCGCATCGCCCTTGGCCGCCTGCTTACTCAGCGCCACCAGGTGCAGCACTTCGCGTGGCAGGGCGTTGCCGATGCCGGTGATGGCGCCGGTGGCGTTGCAGTTGACGAAACCGTGCACCACCTGGGTGTCGACACCCACCATCAGGGTCACGTCGTCGTCCTGGGAGGTGATATTTTCGGCGGCGTAGCGTAGGTCGGCGGCACCGCCAAATTCCTTGAAGCCGATGAGGTTGGGGTGTTCGCGGCGCAGTTCGAAGAACAGCTCGGCGCGGGTGGCGAAACCGTAGTAAGGGCTGTTGTAGATCACTGCGGGCAGGTTCGGCGCGGCCTGCAGGATGGCGGCGAAGTGGGCCTTTTGTGCCGCAGGCGATGCGCCACGCGACAGCACGCGGGGAATGACCATCAGGCCATGGGCGCCGACTTTCGCCGCGTGCGCAGCATGGGCCACGGCCTCGCGAGTGTTCACTGCGCCGGTACCGACGATGGTCGGTACGCCGGCCGCCACCAGCCGGGCCACGCCTTCCTGGCGCTGGGCTTCGGTGAGCAGCGGCCAGTCGCCCATGGAGCCGCAGTACACCACGGCGCTCATGCCGGCTTCGATCAGTTGGCGACCCTTGGCCACCAAGGCATCGAAGTCGGGCAGGCGGGCGGCGGTGCACGGGGTCATCAGGGCGGGCATGCAGCCGGTGAAAATGTTGTCGGTCATGGTGCTGTTCTCCACAGATTCAGGGTCGAGGCAAAAGGGAATGCGCGGGGCTCAGATGCCCCAGGCGAAAGGGTCCTGTTCGTCGATCAGCAACGTGCTGTCGGCGGTCATGTAGGCGCGGCCGGTAATGAACGGGCGGATGCGCTCGCCCTGCCATTCGAAGCGGCCTTCGAACTGGCTGCCGGTGATGCTGGCCTGTACCCAGCGCTCGCCCTCGGCGAGCTTGCCGTCGGCGGCCAGGCACGCCAGCTTGGCGCTGGTGCCGGTGCCGCAGGGGGAGCGGTCGTAGGCCTTGCCCGGGCACATCACGAAGTTGCGGCTGTTGGCCACCGGGTCGGCGGCGAACAGTTCGACGTGGTCGATCGGGCCGCCGTCTTCACCGCGTAGGCCCTGGGCATCCAGGGCCTTGAGCAGCGCCCAGGTGAAGTCGGTGAGGGCCTCGACGTTGTCCAGGTCCAGGCGCTGATCATGCTCGGCCACCAGGAAGAACCAGTTGCCGCCCCAGGCGATGTCGCCGCGCACGCTGCCGTGGCCGGGGATGTCCACCGGCACGTTGTGGCGGTAGCGGTAGGACGGGACGTTGCCCAGGGTGACGTTACCGTCGGCGTGCAGCACCGCGCTGACCTGGCCCACCGGCGTGTCGATGTTGTGTTCGCCGGGGCCGATCAGCCCCAGGTGGTGCAGGGAATTGACCAGGCCGATGGTGCCGTGACCGCACATGTTCAGGTAGCCGGCATTGTTGAAGAAAATCACCCCGCAGGTGGCGTCTGCCGACACCGGTGCGGTGTACAGCGCGCCCACCAGCACGTCATTGCCGCGTGGCTCCAGCAGGCAGGCGCGGCGCCAGTGGTCATGCAGCTCGCGCAACTCGTCGCGGCGCTGGGCCATGGTGCTGCCGGTCAGGGCCGGGAAACCTGTCATCACCAGGCGCGTAGGTTCACCGCCGGTGTGGGAATCGATCACGTGTACCTGTTTCATGAGTCTGTCCATAACAAGCAAAGAAGGGGAGCGATCAGTACGCACGGGCACCGGGTGGCACGGCGTTGCCAGCTTGTGCGGCGGCTGCCTGCTGCTCGTCGTCATCGGCATCATCGGCGTCCAGCCGCACCAGGTGGGCCGGCACGCCGGTGGCGGCGCCCCAGTAGTAGATGAGCAGCGCGCTGGCAGCCACCGCCAGGGTGTCGAAGGGGTGGCTGAGCACGCCCAGGCCACCGAAACTGCCCAGCCACGACAGCAGGATAGTCACGGCGTAGAAGCCGATCAGCCAGGCCGACGAGCGCACCTGCTGGCCGATGCTGAGGTGGTCGGTGGGCACCAAGCGCTTGCACAGCAGGTACACCACGAACATCACGATTTGCAGGCCCAGCAGCCACGACACAGTGCCCCAGCCCGACCAGTAGACAATCAGTGCGGCGATGATGAACGACACCGGGCCCAGCACGGCGAAACCCTTGACCCGGAACGGGCGCGGCATGTCCGGCGCGTTGCGGCGCAGGGCGGCCACCGAAATGGGCGCGATGGCGTAGCTCAGCACCAGGGCGGCGGACACCACATTGATCAGCGCTTCCCAGGACGGGAACGGCAGGGTCCAGAACACCGACAGGGCGAAGGTCAGCCACAGTGCCGGGCGCGGGATGCCGGATTTTTCGTCGATGCGGGTGAACACTTTGAAGAAGGTGCCGGTGCGCGCCCAGCCGTAGATCACCCGGGGCGTGGCGTTCATGTAAATGTTGCCGCAGCCGCTGGGCGAAATCATCGCGTCGGCCACCACCAGGTAGGCGAGCCAGCCCACGCCCAGGGCCAGGGCGATGTCGCGGTAGGGCAGCGAGAAGGCCTTGCTGATGCCGCCCCAGCCTTCGCTGAGCATGTCGGTAGGCACGCCGCCCAGGAAGGCCAGTTGCAACAATACGTAGATGGCGGTGGACAGCAGTACCGAAAGAATCAGGGCAATGGGGATGGTGCGCTGTGGGTTGCGCACCTCGCTGGCCACAGAAATGATGGGCGTGAGGCCCAGGTAGGCGAAGATGATGCCGCCGGCCGACACGGCCATTTCAATGCCCGACAGGCCAAACGGCGCGAAACCATGCACGGTGAGGTTCTGGGGTTTGAAGAAGGTGAACAGCACGCCGATCACCAGCAACGGCACAATGAACTTGAACAGGCTGATGAAGTTGTTGGCCTTGGCGAAGGTTTTCACGCTGTAGTAATTGAGCGCGAAAAACAGGCACAGCAGGCCCAATTGCAGCAGCCAACCGGCCACCGTGGGGTTGCTGCTGCCGGGTTCGGTCAGCACCGCGAACCAGGCCGCCGCGTACTGCCGGGCCGCGACCACTTCGATGGCCACCAGGCTGGAAAACGCGATCAGGGTAATGAAGCCCATCAGGTAGCCCAGCAACGGCCCATGGGAAAACACCGGGTAGCGCACCACGCCACCGGCGCGGGGCAGGGCAGCGCCCAGTTCGCAGTAGACGATGCCCAGCAGCAAGACGGCGAAGCCGCCCAGCATCCACGAGAAGATGCCGGCCGGGCCGGCAATGGTCGATACATGACTGGCCGCGAACAGCCAGCCGGAGCCGAAAATGGCCCCCAGCCCGATGAATGTCAGGTCCATCAATGAGAGCTGTTTCTTGAATTTACCTTTGCCGGACATGGCGTTGCCTTCTTGTGAGTTATTGATCGGCAGGAGTGATGTCGCTTGGGTGTTGTTGTTCTGTTGTTGGCCATACAGTGAACCTGTGGGCGCCGGTTTACTTGATGGTTTTCTACAGGTGTGATGACGAAATCAGCATAATTGATAATTTCCACCCGTGCGCTGGACAGCCCATCTGGCCTGGGGCAAGCTGCCCGGCAATAGCGGAGGACACACACCGATGGCCCACGATGCACTGGCGCTGCTGGCTCAGGGCAACCCCCTGCAGCGGCCGCGCAACCTCGAGGAAATGCTGGCCGGCGTGGCGCCGTTGTTGCCCATGCTGGACGTGATCCCCAATGCAGTGATCTTCATCAAGGACCTGGATGCGCGCTACCGCCTGGCCAATCGCACCCTGGTGCAGCGCTGCGGTTTCAAGCGCCTGCAACCGTTGCTGGGCAAGACCAGCGCGCAAGTCTTTCCTGCACAATTGGGCCCTGGCTACACCGAGCAGGACCGCCGTGTGCTGGAAGAAGGCCTGGTGCTGGAGGATCAACTGGAACTGCACCTGTATGGCAGCCGCGAACCGGGTTGGTGCCTCACCCACAAGCAGCCGATCTACGACCGCCACCAGCAGATCATCGGCTTGGCGGGCATCTCGGTCGACCTGCAAAGCGCCAGCGCCGCGCACCCGGCCTATCGGCGCCTGGCCGCGGTGGACGAGTACATCCGCGGCCACTTCAGCGGGCCGGTGAGCATGCAGGCGCTGACCCGCATCGCCGGCATTTCCGTGGCGCAACTGGAGCGCTACTGCAAGCGGGTGTTCCACCTCACGCCCCGGCAGATGCTGCACAAGGTGCGCCTGGAACACGCCCACCGCCTGTTGCTCAGTGACCTGCCCATTACTGACGTCGCCATGCAGTGCGGCTACACCGACCACAGCGCGTTCAGCCGCCAGTTCAAGACGTTGACCGGCTTTACCCCTCGCCAATACCGGCAGGCGACGGCGCGCTGAGCGGCGCGTTACCATGGCCGCCGTGAGGGCCGCCGCTTCCTGGCGGCCGCGAAATGGGAAACTCGCCATGCTGTTCGTGGTCATGCTGGGCGGTAAACACCCCCGCGCAAAAATCGAAGTCCATGACGTGGCGTTCGTCGTCGCCGACAGCCTGGAGGCGTGCTATCCGCAGCTGCGGCAAAGCTGGTTCGGCAGCCAGGCCGGCCTGCACATCGACGCCTGGATGCAGGTGGACGGGGTAGCGGACTGGAAAGTGGAACTCAGCCCCCTGGCCCCCAAACCGGGTTCAGCGCGCCTGTACTTCATCAACCTGGGCGGCTACGAAGGGCAGGCCTTTGGCGAGGCGCACCAGTACGTACTGGTGGTGGCCATGAACAAGACGCAAGCCAAGGCCAAGGGCAAGCAGCAGATGCTGGCCCACTGGGGCAAGGGCCATACCGATGCGTTGATGGACGTGGATGACTGCCTGCCAATTGACGAGGTGGGCGGGCGGTATGTGCATTTGGTTGAGGGCGCGCATGGGGGCGTGGTGCAGCGTAATGATTACATCGTGCTGCCGCCGGTCGTGTAGCCACTGCCGAGCAGGCTGCGCACGGTCTCCGGAACACCAAAGAACTGACGCCTTGCACCTAAAAAATGCAAAAAAAACATATTAACTTATTCCTAAAATGAATTTCACATCGATCTCTATGGACGTTAGCTTATAAGCATCGGTTAGCACAGAAACCGCTGATATAACCGTTCGCCTATAAAGCCCCCGATGGAGATTCCCATGCGCACAATCCTGCAGCTGGCCGCCGCCGCGCTGGCCACGTCCATCAGTCTGGGGGCTTCGGCGCTGACCCTGACCGTGGGTGATCAGAGCTATAACACCCGCGCCGTGATGGACGCAGCGGGTGTGCTGGATAACCTGCCCTATACCCTGGAATGGAAACAGTTCACCGCCGGCTCCCCCGTGGCCGAGGCGCTGAATGCCGGCAGCCTGGACCTGGGCCTGCTGGGCGATGCGCCGCCGTTGTTCCTCGGGGCGCTGGGGGCGCCGATCAAGGTGATTGCCGTGACCCAGCAAAACCTCGGCGGCGTGGCCATCGTGGTGGGCAAGCACTCGCCGATCAAGACCGTGGCCGACATTCGCGGCAAGCGCGTGGCGATCTGGAAAGGCTCCTGGAGCCAGCAGTTGTTGTTCGCTGCACTGGACAAGGCCGGGGTGCCCCGTGACGCCGTCGACATTCGCTACCTCAGCGCCCTGGACGCCTCCCATGCTCTGGACGGTGGCTCGGTGGACGTGATCGCCACCTGGGAACCCTACGTGACCCAACAGGAACAACAGGGCGGCCGCGTCATCGCCACGGCACAGGGGTTGATTCCGGCGCAGAGCTTCGTGGTTGGCAACAACCGCTCCCTGGCGGAGAAACGCGCGGCCATCAGCGACTTCCTGCAACGGCTGAAAAAAGCCCGAGAATGGAGCGTCACCAACCCCGCCCACAATGACGCCTACGCCGACGCCTGGGCCGAACGCACCCACGCCGACCGCGACATTGCCCGTGCCTGGTTCAGCCGGGCGAAAACCGACGTGGGGCCGGTCAGCCCGCAGAACATCGCCGATGCCCAGACCACCATCGATTTCTTCAGCGGCCTGGGCCTGATCAAGTCCTACCCGGCCGCCAGTCTGTTCGACACCTCCTATAACGCGGCGCTGCAGCAACCCGCCACCGCCCAGACCATCACCGCCAAGGAAAGCCCCCATGAGTAAGCGACAACTGAAACTCGGCGCCCTGACCATGGGTGTCGGCGGCCCGGGCCGGCACAACCTGTGGCTGGACCCTGAGCTGCCCGCCGACGCCAGCGTCAATATCGACTGGTACATCGACATTGCCCGCCAGGCGGAAGCGGCCCTGTTCGACCTGATTTTCATCGTCGACAGCCAATTCATCACCCCTGGCTCGCCGCCGCATTACCTCAACCGCCTGGAACCCCTGACGCTGCTGTCGGCCTTGGCCGTGACCACCCGGCATATCGGCCTGGTGGGCACATTGACCACCTCGTATAACGAACCCTATAACGTGGCCCGGCGCCTGGCGTCGCTGGACCTGATCAGCAAGGGCCGCGCCGGCTGGAACGTAGTGACCAGTGGCGATGCCGGCACCGCGGGCAACTACGGCCGCGACGAGCACTACGATTACGACACCCGCTACGCCCGCGCCGAGGAGCATGTGCAGGTGGTGCAGGGGCTGTGGCAGTCCTGGGAGGACGATGCCTTTGTTCGTGACCGGGCCAGCGGGCGCTATTTCGACCCGGCCAAGCTGCACGCGCTGAATCACAAGGGCGAGCATTTCGGGGTGGTGGGGCCGCTGAACCTGCAACGCTCGCCCCAAGGCCAGCCGGTGATCTTCCAGGCGGGTGATTCCGAGCAAGGACGTGACCTGGGCGCGGCCATTGCCGACGTGGTGTTCACCCACGCCCCCAGCCTGGAGCAGGGGCAGCAGTTCTACCGCGACATCAAGGCACGTGCGCAGCGCCAGGGTCGCGACCCGGAACAGGTATTGGTGCTGCCGGGCGCCGAGGTATATGTCGCCGACACTGACGAGCAGGCCAGGGCCATCGAGCGTCATTACCATGAGGCCGACCACAGCTTCGAGCAGGCGTTGCTGGAGTTCGGGCGCTCCTTTGGTTGGCACGACTTTAGCCAATACGAGCTGGATGCGCCGTTCCCGGTGCAGGCGCTGGAAGCCGCGCGCAACAGCTTTTTCACCGCCGCCAAGCGCGTCACCGACCAGGCCGTTAGCCAGAACCTGACCTTGCGCCAGGCGGTGCAGGCATCGCGCACCTTGCGCCCCGGTACCTTTGTCGGCAGCCCCGAGACCGTGGCGGCGAAAATGGCCGAGTGGTTCGAGGCGCGCGCCGTGGACGGCTTCAATATCTACATCGGCCACCCCGAGCAATTCCGCCGTTTCACTGAACAGGTGGTGCCGTTGCTGCAGGAACGCGGCGTGTATCGTCGCGAATACCCAGGGCGCACCTTGCGGGAAAATCTGGGCCTGGACATTCCGCGCAACGTGCGTTAAGGGCTTCAGTTCGCGGCCACGGGCACCAGTTCACCGTCGCGCCCCAGGCGATAGCGCTGCAAATCCTCCGCCAGGGTCAAGCGGCCGCTGTAATGCGCGGCGGCTTCCTGCTGTACGTCGTCAATGCTGGGGCTGCGCTGGGGGTTGCTCTGGTACCGGGCGCTGAAATGGGTCAGTACCAGGTTCGGCAAGCCGGCCGCCTCGGCGAACCGCGCCACCGCCGCCGCAGTGCTGTGCCCATAGGTGGTCTGGCTGCGTTCAATCACCGGCACCGTGAAGGTGGCCTCATGCACCAGCACCTGCGCACCCTTGGCCACCTCGGCCAGCAGTTCGGGGCGGTCGTTGTCGCCGCAGACAATGATGCGCCGCGCCGGTCGTGATGCCCGCAGGTAATCCCCAGGCTCGATGAGCCGGCCGTCATGGCTGACGCTGCGCCCGTGGGCCAGCTCGCCCCACATCGGCCCGCGAGGAATGCCATCGTCCTGCAAGCGTTGCACGTCCAGCTGCGGGTCGGGGTTGAGCTCGTCGAACACATAACCGTAGCTGGGCACCCGGTGGGACAGCGCCACCGTGCTGACCTGCATGCTGCCGTTGCTCCAGCCGTCCAGGGTTTCCAGCGCATGCAGGTGCAGGTCGAACGGCAGGTGGGTGTCACTGACCGCCAGGCTCTGGCGTACCCAGGCGTGCAGGGCCAGCGGCAGCACCAGTTGCAATGGCTCGGTGCGCCCGGACATGCCGGCGCTGGCCAGCAACCCGGGCAGGCCGAAGCAATGGTCACCGTGCACATGGGTGATGAAGATCGCGCGCAAGTCGCGCATCGACAGCGAGCTGTGCAACAGCTGGTGTTGCGTGCCTTCGCCGCAATCCACCAGGTACCAGCCCTTGCCGGATGCCTCGATCAGGGCCGTGGCGCTGACGTTGCGGGCCTTGGTGGGCACCCCGGAAGAGGTGCCCAGAAACTGCAGGTCCATTGATGTGGGCTCCTTGTAAAGGCGCAGTGTACCGTGTCTATTACGAGGCGCGGCCCCTGCGTGGCAACACGATGATCATTAACGACTATTCCGAATTGTGGCAATATGCCACCCATCGTGTTGGCGCTTTCGTCCTGCGTAAAAACCCCACGAGCGTTTACAATTAATGCCTTAACCGCACATCACGCAGGCCCGTTCCACCATGTCGCTCGACCCCGTCACCATGCTCACCCTTTCGATCGCGCTCGCTGCTGCCGCTTCCCTTTACCTGGCGATCGAGTGGGGCAGCGTGCGCGAACCTTCGCTGCTGTTCTGGAGCGCAGGCTTCGCCACCATCAGCATCGGCACCATCCTGGCGCTGTTGCGCGGCAGCGGCTTGCTGGTGATTGGCATCTGGTTCGCCAATGGCCTGCTGGTGACGGCGCACGGGTTGTTCCTGCTGGGGGTGGCGCGGTTTACCGAGGCGCGGCTGTCGCGCAACTGGTATCTGATTATCGTGGTCTGGGTGGGCATGCTGTGGCTGCCCAATGACCCGTCGTGGTCCAAGATCATGCTGGCCACCAACTCATTGCTGGTCAGCGTGGTGACGCTGCGGGCCAGTTTCCTGTTACGGCCCCATGGCAAGTCGTTGAGCGTGGGCGCGGTGCAGTTGCGCTACGTGCTGCTGGTGCACGGCCTGTTCTATTTTGCCAAGGCGCTGTCGGTGGTCATCCCAGGCACCTTGATTGACCTGGCGTCGCTGCGCGGTGAAATCATTCAGGTTTCGCTGGTGGAAGGCGCCATGGCGATCATGCTGATCGCGCTGTCCATGACCGGCACCGAGCGTTACCGGCGCGAGAAGCGCATCGCGCGGTTGGCGGCGCGCGACCCGTTGACCGCGCTGTACAACCGCCGGGCCCTGGAAGTACGGGCGCCGCGCCTGCTCGAAGGGGTGTCTGCGGCCCGGCCAGGGGCGTTGCTGCTGATTGATATCGACCATTTCAAGCTGGTCAACGACCTGTTCGGGCATACCGCCGGCGACCGTCTGCTGGTGACCCTGAGCGAAATGATCCGCTCGGTGCTGCCCGAAGGCTCCTTGGCGGCGCGGCTGGGGGGCGACGAGTTTGTCATCCTGCTGGAGAACACCTCACTCGAGCAAGTCGTGAGCCTGGGCGACCACCTGCGCGCGCAGTTTCATCAGTCGGCTTCACAGACCTTTGCCACGCCTGCGGCGGTCACCCTGAGCATCGGCGCTAGCCTGTTCGACCAGGCGCCGGCCAGCCTGGCGGCCCTGATCGAGTTGGGCGATGCGGCGCTGTACGAGTCCAAGCGCGGCGGGCGTGACAGGATCCGGGTGGTGCAGCGGGCCTCGGTGCAGTCCTAGGCGCTGTATGAGTTGCATCCCCGCTCGGCCATGCTGCGTTGAAAACAGGCTCGCAATGCTCATTGACAACCCGTAAAGTCGAGCGCGACCCCGGCCTTTGCTCGCCTGTTTTCGCCTTGCCTGACCTTCGCTGGAATACATGTCATACAGACCCTAGCAGGCCTCTTTGATTGGCAACGCCCTTTCCAATGGGCGCAGCCCTGTAAATGCCATGCCGGCTGCCACCATCAGCAGCAGCGCCGACGCCAACAGTGCCAGGTTCAGGCCGGGCATGAAGGCGTTGGGCTGGGTATCGCGGACCAGGTAGCCGAACACCGCCACGCCAATGATGCCGCCCACCTGCCGCGCCGAGTTGAGCAGCCCTGAAGCAATGCCGGCATGGGTGCCGGCCACGGCCGAGAGCGCGGCGTTGGTGATGGTAGGGAGGGTCAAGGCTATGCCGCTGCCAGCCAGCACCATCGGCACCATCAGCAGCCAGGTCGACTGCGCGGGCAGTGCCGGTATCATCAGTCCATAACCCAGTGCGCTGACCAGCAGGCCCGAGGTGGCCAGTGCCCGCGCACCAACGCGGCCCAGCAGCCGGCCGGCGACAATGTTCATGACCATGAGCACGCCCATCATCGGCAGAAAGGCCAGCCCCGTGGCTTCGGCTGACAGGTGCCGCATGGACTGGAAATACAGGCTCAAAGTGAACACCATGCCGTAGAACGCCAGGTTGGCGATCAGGCCAATGACGGTCGCGCTGCGCACGGTTGGGTCGTGGAACAGCGTCAGGGGCAGCATGGCCGTGGGGTTGTTCGCCTGTAGCCACACGAACAACGCGCCCAGGCCGATGCAGCCCAGGCCCGTGGCGAGAATCATCGGGCTTGCCCAGCCCAATTGGCTGGCCTGGGTCAGCGCGAAGGTCAGGGCCGCCAAGGCCAGCGCGCCGGTCACTTGCCCCGGCAGGTCCATCGACCGATGCCGCTGGGGCGTGGAGGGCGGGGCATGGCGTGCGGTGATCCACAGGCCGATGAGGCCGATGGGCACATTGATGAAGAACAGGCTGCGCCAGCCCAGGCTGGCAATCAGCATGCCGCCAATGACCGGGCCGGCCGCCAGCGCAATGCCACCGCCGGCGCCCCACCAGCCCACGGCCCGTTGCCGCGCCGCGCTGTCGGTGAACAGCTGCTGCAACAACGCCAGTGACGTGGGCACCAGCAACGCCGCGCCCAGGCCCTGGGCCAGGCGCCAGACCATCAGCGCTTCAAGGCTTTGGGCGGTGCCACAGCCGAGTGAAGCCAGGGTGAAAACCGCGTAGCCCAGCATGAACACGCGCTTGGCGCCCATGCGATCGCCGAGGGTGCCGGCCATGAGCAGCAGCGATGAAAACACCAGGCCATAGGCATTGATGATCCATTGCAGGTCGGTGACTTGGGCGTCGAACGCGGTGCGCAGGGCCTGCAAGGCCACATTGACCACGCTGACGTCCATGAGCACCACGAAGAAGCCCAGGCAGGTGGCAATCTGAACCAGTCGTGCAGTGCGGGGGGATGGGGCAGGCATAAGGTGACCTCCAGGTTGGAGAGGCCAGCATACGAGCGCATACTCGGTGCGAAAATTCCATATGGCTGCACAGCATCCTGGAGAAAACGCACCGATGTTCGATTGGGAAAGTTTGCGCGTCTTCATTGCCATCGCCCAGGCCGGCAGCCTGTCTGGCGCGGCGCGGGTGCTGAAGGTCGACCACGCTACGGTCAGCCGTCGCCTGGGCGCGCTGGAGGCCGAACTGCAAGTGCGCCTGGTGGATCGCTTGCCGCGTGCCTGTCAGTTGACGCCGTTGGGTCATCAGGTGCTCAAGGTGGCTCTCGAAATGGAAGCGAACGCCTTCACCGTGGCGCGCATCGTTCAGGCCGGGCAGTCACCGGCGGCCGGGCGTGTCACCGTCAGTGCACCGCCGGTGCTGGCCAGCCACTTCCTGGCAGGCCAGATGCAACGCTTCCGCCAGGCCTATCCGCACGTGCAGTTGTCCGTTTCCAGCCAGGCCCACAGCGTCTCCCTGGGCCGCCGGGAAGCGGATATCGCCCTGCGCCTGTACCGGCCCACGGAACCGGACAGCGTCACCCGCAAGCTTGGCGCCATGCCCTTCGCCCTGTACGCCAGCCGGCACTATGAACACCTGTATCAACCTGAACAGTGGGCATTCATCGCCTATGAAACGCACCTGGCCGACATGCCCCATCAGCAGTGGTTGCTGTCCGTCGCCCAGGGCCGCGCCATTGCCTGTGAAGTGAGCGACATCGCCACCCAGCACGCTGTTGTACGCACAGGCGCCGGGGTGGCCGGTTTACCTACGTTCATTGGCGATGGCGATCCGTCGCTGCAACGCCTGCCGTGGGGCGGCGAGGGGTTTGTCCGCGATATCTGGCTGGTGGTGCACGCGGATCTGCGCCATTCGCCGTTGTTGCGGGCGGTGATGGATTTCATGGTTGAGGTGATGCGCGAGCCGTTTGCTTCACCCGCGGGCAAAGGCACGCTGCTTCTGTAGCAGCAACTGTCTTGCAGTAGCGGGTGTCGAGCTGCCGCCAGGCTGCCATGAGGTGTGTCATACACTGCGCGGTGCTTGCGACGCGGCCATCCGGCTGCTGCTACAAAAGGAGATTGCATGCTTATCGTGTTCAGCGGCCTGCCGGGTACTGGCAAAACCACCATTGCCCACGCATTGGCCAAGCGGGTCGGGGCGGTGTACCTGCGCATCGACACCATCGAGCAGGCGCTGCGTGACAGCGGTGCGCTGGCCAGTGACGTGGGCGCCAGTGGTTACCAGGTGGCCAATCAACTGGCATTGAGCAACCTGCAGTTGGGGCAGCAGGTGGTGGTGGACTGCGTCAATCCGGTTGCTCAAAGCCGGGCCGCCTGGGCCGAGGTTGCTGCTCGCGCTGGTGTGCCCTTGGTCAATATCCAGGTGGTGTGTAGCGACGTGGCGGAGCATCGGCGGCGGGTGGAAACGCGGATGGTCGACGTGCCCGGCCTGGTGGCGCCAAGCTGGCGATCGGTACTGGCGCACGACTACCAGCCCTGGGATGAACCACCGCTTACCCTGGATACCGCCAGCGTTTCGCCTGATGAAGCCATAGCCCTCATCCAGCACCAATTTCAAGTCGTGTAGCCGCGGCGGCTACACGCTGGGATTTTCAGGCCGTCGCGGTAGATGCCCAGGTACAGCGGCAGGCATCACTGCGCTGCTTCCCGGAAACCTGCCACGCCGACGCGCCTTGAGCGCCAGTTGAACACCAGCACCATCAGCAGCCCCAGCGCACCCATCAACGCTCCGGCCAGGGAAATCGCCGGGTAGCCCAGCCCCGCGTTGATGACCGCACCACCCAGCGCCGCGCCGATGGCGTTGCCCAGGTTGAACGCGCCGATGTTCACTGCCGACGCCAGGTGGGGGGCGTCCTTGGCGGCTTCCATTACGCGCATTTGCAGCGGTGGCACCAGGGCGAAACTGGCTGCGCCCCACACCAGGATCGCCAGCGCGGATGCCAGCGGCCAGCGCATCAGTACCGAGAAGGCCAGCAGTACGACGATCAGTACGGCCAGGGACAGCATCAAGGTGCGGTCCACCGAGCGGTCCGCGGCCTTGCCGCCCCAGGCGTTGCCCAGGGTCAGGCCGATACCGAACAGCACCAGCATGCCGGTGATGAAGTTGGTGGAGGCGTGGGTGGCATCACGCAGGATGGGTGCGATGTAGGTGAACACGGTGAACATGCTGCTGGAACCCACCACGGTCAACGCCAGCGCTGCCAGCACCGGGCCGCGGCCCAGTACACGGATTTCCGCCATCAGGCCGTCGCTTTTGGGGGCCGGCACGTTGGGCAAGGCCATCCACAGCGCCGCCATGGCCACCGCGCCCAGGCCAGCGATGCCCCAGAACGCAGTGCGCCAGCCAAAGGTTTCGCCGAACCAGGTGGCCAGGGGCACACCACCGATGGTGGCCAGGGTCAGCCCCATGAACATCGCCGCCACCGCGCCGGCACGCTTGTCGGGCGGCACCACGCTGGCCGCCACAATGGAGCCGATGCCGAAGAACGCGCCGTGGTTCAGCGAGGTCACCACCCGTGCCAGCAAAAGGGTGTTGTAGCTGGTGGCCAGCGCCGACAGCAGGTTGCCGAGGGTGAAAATCGCCATCAGCCCGATCAGCAGGTAGCGGCGCGGCACGCGCGCGGTGGCCAGGGTCATCAGCGGCGCGCCAATCAGCACGCCCAAGGCGTAGGCGCTCACCAGCAGGCCGGCGCTGGGAATGGACACGCCCAGGTCATTGGCGATGGCGGGCAACATGCCCATGGGGGCGAATTCGGTGACGCCGATGCCAAAGGCGCCGACGGACAATGCTACAAGGGGGGGATTGATACGCATGATGGCTCCTCATCTATGCGTCAAATGCTACAGTGGGGCGTTTTAAGGCGGTAGCCATAGAAAAGTACCAAGAGTTTTGCGCCAGGAGCACAAATGGACATCAATGGACGGTCAGGGGAAATGGCGGTGTTCGCCCGGGTGGCGCAAGAGGGCAGCCTGTCGGCGGCGGCCCGCGCCCTGGGCCTGACACCGTCGTCTGTCAGCCGCATCATCGCCCGCACCGAGCAGCGCATCGGCACGCGCTTGCTGATTCGCACCACCCGCGCCATCACCCTCACGGCCGAAGGTGAAGCCTACCTGCGCGGCGCACGGCGGATATTGGCCGACATGGCCGAGGTGGAAGACGCCATCACCGACCAGGGCGTGCCGCGCGGACGGCTGCGGGTCAGCGCCTCGCTGGCCCACGGGCGCCTGGCCATCGTGCCGCTGATTGCGGCGTTCAGCGCCCGTTACCCGGCCATTCTGGTGGACCTGATGCTGAGCGACGAAGTGGTCGATATTCTCGGCGGCCAGGCCGACGTGGCCATCCGTTTCGGCACCCTGGCCGACAGCCCGCTGACCGCACGACGCCTTGGCGACACCGGCCAGGTGGTCGTCGCCTCGCCCGACTACCTGGCCCGCCACGGCACCCCGCAAGTGCCGGAAGACCTGCTGCAGCACAATTGCCTGCGCTTCAGTTTCCGCCGCGCCGCCTCTGACTGGCCATTGCGCCGGGACGGCCTGGATCTTTCGTTGAAGGTGGCCGGCACCATCGAAGGCAACAGCGGCGAGGCCCTGGCGCAACTGGCCCGTTTGGGTGCGGGCATTGCGCGCATCGGTCAGTTCAGCGTGGACGAAGACCTCAAGAGCGGTCGCTTGGTGGCGCTGCTGGAAGACTACAACCCGGGCGATCGCGAACCGATACACGCTGTGTTCATCGGCGGCGCAGCGATGCCGGCGCGGGTGAGGGCGTTTGTGGATTTTTTGGTGGAGCATCATCGCGCCTGACTGTAGCCCCTGCCGAACAGAAGCCATAAAAAAACCCGCACTAGGCGGGTTTTTTGTGTTCAAGGTGCGGTGTAAAACACCTCAAACGAATGATGGTGCCCAGAGACGGAATCGAACCGCCGACACGGGGATTTTCAATCCCCTGCTCTACCGACTGAGCTATCTGGGCAACGGCGCGAATTAAACGTTTTTTTCTGTGGGGCGTCAAGTGTCGGCATCAAAAAAATCAATGAATACCTGCGCTTAGGTGGTGGGCAAGGGCGTTTCAGGCGTATGCCCACTACACTGTCTTCACCCACTGCCACCCCGGAGAGCGAACATGACCCGCAAGAATACCGTCTGCCTCTGGTACAACGGTGACGCTCTGGAGGCTGCCACCTTCTAAGCCCAGACGTTCCCCGACAGCACCGTGGGCGCCGTGCGTCGAGCGCCGGGCGATTATCCGGCGGGCAGGCAGGGCGACGTGCTGACGGTGGAATTCACCGTGATGGGCCTGCCGTGCCTGGGCTTGAACGGTGGATCGACGTTCAGCCACAGCGAGGCGTTTTCGTTTCAGGTGGCCACCGATGACCAGGCGCAAACCGACCGCTGTGGAACGCCATCGTCGCCAACGGCGGCCAGGAAAGTGAGTGCGATGGGTGCAAGGACAGGTGGGGGCTGTCCTGGTAGATCACCCCCAGGGGGCTGACAGCGGCCTACACCAGCCCCGACCGTGCCGCCCCAGCGCGCGTTCAGCGCCATGATGGGCATGAAGAAAATCGACATCGCGACGATCGAGGCGGCCATCACGGCGCAACCCTGACCTGCGTCACTAGCCCTGCGTGACGGCGTTCGCCTCGGGAAAACCGGCGTGGCGGGCCGACCAGGCCACGCCCAGCGTCACCACCAGCAGGCCCACCATGGCTGGCGCCAATGCCTCAGGGCCGAACTGCTGCAACAACAGTCCACCCACCACGCCGCCGCCGGCGATGGCCGTGTTCCAGGCGGTGACCAGCATGGCCTGGGCCACGTCCATGGCGTCCCCCGCCGCATGGGCCAAGGCGGTCTGGAACAAGGTGGCCGCGCCGCCGAATGCCAGGCCCCAGCAGGCGATAGCGACGTACACCAACAGCGGTTGGTGGATCGCCGTGGCGGCCACCAGCATGGCCAGGCCGAACAGCAGGGTGCTGGCCAGGGTCAGGCGGCGCAGGTGGCGGTCAATCAACACGCCGGTCACCCAGATGCCCAGCAGTGAACTGACGCCGAATACCAGCAGCACCAGGTCGGTCCGTTGCGCCATCTGCGCGGCTGCCAGGTAGGGGGCGATGTAGGTATAGAGAATGTTGTGCGCCAGCACGAAGCCCAGCACTACCCACAACACCGGACGCACGCCTGGCACCTGCAGCACGCTGCGCAGTGATGTGCGCTGGGTGGCCGCGTGGCCGGCAAAGTCGGGCACGCCCAGGCGCACCCAGAGCATCAGCAGCAATGTCAGCACGCTGATCAAACCGAAGCACAGCCGCCAACCCAGCACACCCCCCAGCCAGGTCCCGGCCGGCACCCCCAGGGACAAGGCCAATGGCGTGCCCACCATGGCGATGGCAATGGCACGGCCTTTCTGCTGGTGGGGCACCATGCGCGCCGCGTAGCCGGCCAGCAACGCCCACAGTAAACCGGCCGACACCCCCGCCAGCAGACGCGCGCAGAGCATCAGCCAATAGCTGGCCGAGAGTGCGGTGACGCTGTTGGCAATGGCAAAGCCGGCGATGGCGGTCAGCAGCAACGGTCGGCGCCGCAATCCTTGAGTGGCGGCTGTCAGCGGGATGGCGGCCAACAACGAGCCCAGGGCGTAGACGCTCACCGTCTGGCCGACCCAGGCCTGGGGCACGTGCATGCCCAGGGCCATCTGCGGCAGCAAACCGGCGGGCAGGGCCTCGGTGAGGATGGTGATGAAGCCGGCCAGGGCCAGGGCCAGCAGCGACAGCAGCGGCAAGGGTTGCAAGGGGGGGGAGGGTGAGCGAGCGCGGGTCATGGAACGGTCCTGTGAATGCCTGGGCCGTCAGCATAGAAACCCCTCGATTATGGAAAAAGTAGGGTAAGGTTCCAGGCTCTTAGGACCTTATGTTCCGCAATAAGGAGCGGCGATGGACAGCCTCAATGGCTTTGTGGTGTTCGTGCAAGTGGCCGAGACGCGCAGCTTTACCGCGGCGGGCCGCTTGCTGGGGGTGTCGGCTTCGGCGGTGTGCAAGAGCGTGGCGCGGCTGGAGGAAAAGCTGGGCGTGCGCCTGTTCCACCGCAGTACGCGCAGCGTCACCCTGACCGCCGAGGGCACGATGTTCTTGCAGCGCAGCCGGCGTATCCTCGACGAAATCGAAGCGGCGCAGCTGGAGTTGTCCCAGGCCACGGGGGCGCCGCGCGGGCGTCTGCGGGTCAGCCTGCCGCTGGTCAGCGCGCTGATGCTGCCGGTGCTGGGGCAATTCATGGCGGATTTCCCGGACATCGAGCTGGACCTGGACTTCAGCGACCGCCTGGTGGACGTGATCGACGAGGGCTTCGATGCGGTGATCCGCACCGGGGCGCCCAGTGACTCACGGCTGTCGGCGCGCAAGCTGGGCGGCTACCGATTGCTGCTGGTGGCGTCCCCCGACTACCTGGCCCGGCGCGGCACGCCAACCTCGCCGGCCGACCTGCAAGGCCACAGCTGCCTGCATTATCGCTTCCCCAGCAGCGGCAAGCTGGAAACCTGGGTGCTGCAGCAAGGCGCCGGCCAGCCTGAGTTGCAGCCGCCGGTGTCGATGATCTGCAACAACATCGACACTCGGGTGTGCTTCGCCTTGCGCGGGCTGGGCATTGCCTACCTGCCGGATTTTGCCATCCGCGAGCCGCTGGCCGATGGCCGGCTGGTGCCGATCCTGACCGGGCAGGTAGGCGACGCCAATGTCTTCCATGTGCTGTGGCCGGGCAGCAAGCACCCGTCGCCCAAGGTGCGCGCGCTGGTGGATTATCTGTGTGAATACGTCTTTCCTGCCAATTGCCAGTCCCGTCACACACCCTTCACCTGACTGTCATATTCCCTTGCTAGGTTGGCGCCGCTGGCGCTCGACCAGTAACAAATACGACATAAAATCCTGGGTCAGGTATCGAACATGCAGGCAGGTGCCACGCGCAAGCAGATCGTCATCCGCTCCGATGCCATGGGCGCGGATGACTTCGGCGGTCTTTTCGCCAAGGTATTCGGCAGCCTGTATGCCGACGTTCCGCGCGTGGGCGCGGCCATCAGCATTGCCGGTGTGTATGGCCGCTACGAGGGGGTGAGCTTTCGGCACATGAGCTATCGTGGCGACTTCACCGTGCAAATCCCCGACCTCAACGACGAGATCACCTTTGTACTGCCCACGGCCGGGCGGATCATCTTCAACCTGGGGGACGACACCGTGGGCATGCCCCGGGTGGGGTTGGCGGTGGAAAAGAGTGCGGTGCGCTCGGTGACCTTTATCGATGGGCATGGCCAATTCGGCGTTTCGATTCGTCGCGGGTTGTTTACCGAGCGGCTGGCCACGCTGTTGGGTCGGCCCATCATCAACAAGGTGCGCTTCGAGCCCCAGGTGGACCTGGATCATGCCGGTTTCGAAGGCCTGAAGGCGTTGTTGGGGTTCGCCACCGGCGGTGAGCTGGACGCGATGATCAACGCCAGTGCGCTGATGCCCACGCGGTTGCAGGAGATGCTGGTGGACGCGGTGCTCGAATGCTGGCCGCACAACTACACCGAGCAATTGCGTCGCCCGGGGCCGTCCATTGCGCCGCGGCATGTGCGCCTGGCCATGGAATACATTCAGGAACACCCCCAGGTACTGGTCAGCGGCACCGAGCTTGCCGAACTGGCCAACGTCAGCCTGCGCGCCTTGCAGGAAGGTTTCCGGCGTTTTGCGGGCAGTTCCATCGTGGCCTATCAGCGCCAGGTGCGACTGGAGCGCGCCTACCAGGCGTTGCGCGCCAGCGGTTGCGGTTCGGTGACCCAAGTGGCCCAGGAACTGGGTTTCACCAACCTGGGCCGCTTTTGCCAGTACTTTCAGCGTGCCTATGGCGTGACGCCCCAGGCGTTGAAGATCAGCGCCAAGCCACGGGTTTGATCGGGTTGTTGCGCGCAATGGGGTAAACTGCGCAGGTCCGGACAAACACTGGCTGCTGCACCTGAAGGGATAGACCCTGTGGAAGCTGGCAGTCGTTTGGCCTTACTTTCAATTAGGAAACCCCATGAAACAACGCATCCTCGACGAAATTGCCCAGCACCGCCGCGATGGCGAAACGGTGGTGGAGCTGCACCTGTGGTCCAAGGCGGCCATCGAGGCGATTACCCGCAGCAAAGAATACGCCGACGAGGCCTTCATGGGCATTGCCGTGCAGATTCAACAGCAGGATGTGCCCGGCATGGACTACATCGTCATCGTCGAAGGTTGAGGGCCGCGCTCGCCCTGTGGTGGGGCAAACGCGTCGACGGCGCTCCGCAATGTGGCGCCGTTGTGTAGAACGCCCGTGCCGAAAGGCACCCGCGCCGTGGCAAAAAACACCTGAGAGGCTCTATCCCGGCCTTTCGCGCCGTACATGGCAAGCAATATGCAATAGCTGACCAGTTGATCAGGTTTTTGCAGGCACAGGCCCTGGCAAAAATCCGACCTGTCACGTTGTCTTGTCATTACGGTACCTCGCCATGTCACTGTCCACTTCGTCTTCTCGCCCACTCGACATCGTCATCATTGGCGCCGGCATCGGTGGCCTCAGCGCGGGCATCGCCCTGCAGCAAAGCGGCCACCGGGTCCGCCTGTTCGACCGCGTGCCGCAGCTGACGCCCGCCGGCGCCGCCATTTCCATCTGGCCCAATGGCGTCAATGTCCTGGAAAAGCTGGGCCTGGGCGAAGCCATCAAGGCCGCCAGCGGCGACATGCTCGCCATGAGCTACAACACCGCCCAGGGTGAGTTGCTGACCCGCTTCAGCCTCCAACCCCTGTACCAGGCGGTGGAGCAGTGCGCCTGCCCCATCGCGCGCACGGCCTTGCAAGGCATTTTGCTGGAAGCGTGCGGCCCGGAACACGTTACCTTGGGCGTCACCTGCGAGGCGGTGCAAGCGCTGGCGGACGGCGTGCGGGTGACGTTCAGCGACGGCCAGCAGATCGATGCCGACCTGGTGATAGCCGCGGATGGCACCCATTCGCGCCTGCGCAACCATGTGGTCGGCCAGGAGGTGCAGCGCCAGTATTGCGGCTACGTGAACTGGAACGGCCGCATCGACGCTGCCCAGGACCTTGCGCCGGCCAATGAGTGGACTCAGTTCGTTGGCGACCACAAGCGTGTATCGCTGATGCCCATGGGCAATGACCAACTGTATTTCTTCTTCGACGTACCGCTGCCTGGCAATAGCGCCAACGTGCGCGAAGGCTACCGTGACGAACTGGGTGTGCATTTTGCCGACTGGGCCGAGCCGGTGCGCAAGCTGATCGAGCGCCTGGACACGGCAGTTGTGAGCCGCGTGGAGATTCACGACATGGCGCCCATCGGCAGCTTCGTCAAGGGCCGCGTGGTGCTGTTGGGCGATGCCGCGCACCCCATGGCGCCGGACCTTGGCCAGGGCGGGTGCCAGGCCATGGAGGACGCCTGGGTGCTGGCGCGCTGCCTGGAGGCCGACGCCCAGGACCTGAAGGCAGCCCTGGCCAGCTACGACGCCGCCCGGGTTGAGCGCACCGCACAGATCATGCAGCGTGCCCGCGCACGCTCCGACGTGACCCACGGCCGCGAACCCGAGCAGACCCAGGCCTGGTACCAGGAATTGGCCGCGGAAACCGGTGAGCGAGTGATCGCGGGGCTGGCGAAGACGGCGATGGGCGGGGGGGCGTGGCTGGATTAGGGGTTGAATGCCTGCGGGTTGAAAACAGACGGACGGCAACGATAGCCATCACGTTATTTTCACATCAACAGGGGTACTGTGAAGACGCTAAGGTGTAAATGAAAAAGCCCGCTACCCCCCATCGCGGGCTTTTTCATGCCTGGCATAAAGCCAGGCCCCTCACCAGGTGTGCAAACGTCAGGCTTTCTCCACCGGCAACACGTTCTGGGCCTCATTGATCAGCAGCATGCTTTGCGGCGCCGTCAGGGTCACGCCCAGGTCGCGCAGGCGCCCCAGAATGGTGAACAGCAAGTCACTGCGCGCGCCCGACACCGAGCGCGGGCTGTTGACGTAGCCGCTGGCGCTGATGATCAGGCCGTTGCTGGTCAAGTCCTTGAACGACACCGACGGCGCCGGCGCATCCAGAATCGATTCGTGTTCGTTCAGCGCATTCAGCAACAGCTCGCGAATTTGCAGCACGTCCGTGTCCAGCGGCAGGGTCAGGCTGATGCCCACCACGCCCAACGCATTGCCCATGGTCACGTTGCGCACGTTCTGGGTAATGAATTGCGAGTTGGGCACGATCACCGTGGAGCGGTCCGACATCTGGATCTCGGTGGCGCGTACGTTGATGCGGCGAATATCGCCTTCCACGCCGGCCAGGCTTACCCAGTCGCCGACCTTCACCGGCCGCTCGGTCAGCAGGATCAGGCCCGAAATGAAGTTCTGCACAATGGCTTGCAGACCGAAACCGATACCCACCGACAGCGCACTGACCACCCAAGTCAGGTTGGTGAGGCTGATGCTCAGGGTGGACATCACCACAATGGCCAGCAGCACATAGCCCAGGTAACCCACCAGGGTCACCAGCGAGGCACGCATGCCGGCGTCCATGTTGGTTTCCGGCAGCAGGCGGTCGCTCAGCCAGTTCTTGACGATGCGGATACTCACCAGGCCGCCCACCAGCAGGGCCACCGCCATCACGATATCGCCGGGCAGCACCTTCATGCCGGCCAGGGGTTTGTTGCCCAGGTCCAGCAGGGTAATGCTTTCCAGCAGCTCGCTGGGGCTGGAGCCGGACGGCATCAGCGCAATCAGCAGCGCCACAATCAACAGCACGGTACGGCCGATGCCCGCCAGCAGCGTGCTGGCCTGGGCCTGGTGGCGTTCCGACAGGCCCAGCACCGAGGCCAGCGCCAGGCCGCCCGGTTGGCGCGGCGACAACAGGGTTTCGCACAGGTCGCCGAAACAGGCGATCAGCAGGTAGGCAGTGGTGGCCACCACGCTGATCCACAGCAGTTTCACCGTGAGGAAGTAGGCCAGGGTCAGGTAACCGCTGACCAGCGCCAGCAGTGCCAGGCCTACCCACGCCCCAATCACCAGCGGAATCAAGGCGACAAAGCCGGTCGGCCGCTCCAGGTCAAAGCGGCGGTGGGTACGGTGGTAGCGCACCAGCGCGTAGAAGGCTACCAGCGACACCGCCAGCGCGGTCAGGCCGTTGACGGCCACGGTCAGCGCCAGGCTGCTGGCGATCACGCTGTTCACGCGCTCCTGGGTGCCAATGATCAACAGCGCCAGGGCGAGGATTTTCGGGAACGGGCCCAGGGCCGTGGCGATCTCGTCGTGAATGGGCGGCAGGCGCCACGAGGGGCGGCGCAGCATCAACATGGCACGGCCAAGGCCGACGATGAAGGCGCAGAAAATCACCAGGGTCAGTAACTGGTCGATCAGGTTGAGCACGTTGGTGCTCAACTCGCTGCTGTTGGTCACACCCCAATGCAGCACCGAGGCCGAGGAGCTGATGGTCAGCACCGTCGCCAGGCCCACCGCCAGTGCCAGGGCGCTGCGGCGCAGGCGGCCTTCGGGCAGCCAGCGGATCATCGCCCAGGCCAGGAAACGTTCCAGTTGGCGGCGCACCACCACCCAGATCAGCACCGCCAGCACCACCGACGCCAGGAAGAACCAGCGCCCCCCGGGGGCCATCACGGCGACTGCGGCGCTTTCGACGTCCTGGAACAGGCTGTCCAGGCGGCGCAGGTCATCGTCGGTAGGGCGGATCAGGCTGGACCAGAACGCCGGGCTCAGCGGGCTCGCCGAACGGGTGCTGATCTGCGAGTTGAACAGGCTGCGGCGCAGGTTGACGATTTGCGAGGCCAGGTCCCGGGCCGATTGGCTCAGGGTGCCAAGCTGGCGCTGGTCGTCCACCAGCGCATTGCGCTGGGTGGTCAACGCCTGGCGCTGATGGGTGAGGGCGGGGGCCTCGTCGGCCGCTACGGGGCCTATCACCTTGAGCTGATCGTCCAGGTGCTCGATGCTGACAGTGCGCTGGGCGTTCAGGTCATCGGCCTGTTTCTGCACCTGCAAGGCCGCTTGGCGCAGGCTGGCCAGCAGGTCATCGTTGGCGCTGGCCGTCACGCGCTGGCGAATCAGGTCCAGTTGATCGTTGAGGTTATCCAGCGTCGCGCCGTCGGCCAGCGTCGGCACAGGCCCGGCAGGGGGCGTGGCGGCCTGGACGGCAAAGGGCAGGGCAAGCCCCAGTAGCAGGGTAAACAGTGCTGCGTAAACGCGGTTCAGCATGGGGTGCTGCATGTAGGTGCCTCGTTGAGCGGTGTACGGCCAGACGTGCATTGACCGTGGTGGACAGCGGGAATTCCATGGGGGGGCTACTTTGTCATCTTCGCGGGTTGAGAAGACGGCAGAGCAGCCCGGCCCGAGTGCTTCAGGCAGGTGAATTTTCAGCGCACGAACCAGGGCTGGTGACGCAGATGCTACAGGCCATGGCGCGTTGCAACAAATGTAGCGGCCGCCACGCTACGAAGCGCCGCGCGGTCTTGAAAGCGCGGGAGATCTCACGCACACACCGGTTAGCCCCGCCGCGCTCATGTAGTCTGGCGGCAGCGGCACGAATTGTAGTGTGGCTGTCAGCCTCCAATCCATATTGACGCCGCTGGAAATATTCAGATTATCCCCCCATGACCTCATTCAACCGCGTAAACATGATGCGCCCCATGATGACCGCCTCGCGGGCCATAGGGCGATGCGCGCATAGCCGCTGCCTGAGGCTGCGCTGGCGGCCCTATACGCTGAAGATTTTCAGGGTGCTCAGATCCGCGCAACCCAATGCCTTATGGAAGCCCCCAGCGGCTATCGGGTTTACAGTAAGCTGCCATCCTCCGCAGCCAAAGGCCCCCCGCATGCGCCGCCTCCCATCCCTCACCGCCCTGCGCACCTTCGAATGCGCCGCCCGCCACGCCCATTTCGGCCGCGCCGCTGCCGAGCTGTGTGTCACCGACAGCGCCGTCAGCCATCAGATTCGCCAGTTGGAAGGCGAGTTGGGCGCCGAGCTGTTTGTGCGCGAAGGCCGCCAGGTGCGCCCGACCCCGGCGGCGTTGCGTTTGCTGCAGCGCTTGCAGCAGGCTTTCGAGTGGGTGGGCGACGCCTGCGACGAGCTGCGTGACCCGGCGTCCCAGGCCGTGCTGCGCATTGCTGTCACCGCCGAGCTGGCGCAGAAGTGGTTGGTGCGCAGGTTGGCGGATTTCAGTACCCAGTGCCCGCACATCACCCTGCATGTGCACGAGCAACCCATCGAGGCCCGCGCACCGGGTGAGGACATCGACCTGGCCATCACCTATGGCGCAGGGCCCGAGGATGGCAGCGGTTACTGGGTAAAGCCGTTGCCGGTGCTGATCTTTTTTCCGGTGTGCAGCCCCGTGCTGTTCAACCAGGGCACCCTCACCGAGCCGGCCGACCTGGCGCGCCATGGCCTGTTGCACGACGACCAGGACGGCGCCACTTGGGCCACCTGGCTGGCGGCCCATGCCGGTGATGCGCAAGGCAGCCGCCACGTGTATTTCGCCCACGCGGGCCTGGCCCTGGAAGCCGCGGCGCAAGGCCAGGGCGTGGCCATGGGCGACAACCTCACGGCCACCGAGGACCTGGCCAGCGGCCGTCTGGTGCGGCCGTTCGCGGCCAGTATCACGGCGCTGGGGCAGTACGCCATTGTGTGTGACCGCCTGCGGCTGGAGCGTCCGGCGGTGGCCGTGTTTTTGCAGTGGCTGGAGGCGCAGTTGCAGCGTGCCTGAATTTAACTCATCTATTGCTTAGAAATGCTCGTTGGAAGGCTCTGCGACGGCGGTGTTAGCGTGCCGGTCATTCCCCACAACGAGGCGTTGCCCATGACCCGTTCGCTGCTCACCACCCCCAAAGCCGATGGTTTCCGCTTGCCTGGCGAATTCGAACCCAAGGCCCGTTGCTGGCTTGGCTGGCCCGAGCGGCCGGACGTGTGGCGCAACGGCGGCAAGCCCGCCCAGCAGGTGTGGGTGCAGATTGTCAGCGCCATTGCCCACAGCGAACCGGTGACGGTGTGCGCCTCGGCGGCGCAATACGCCAATGCCCGTCAGCTGTTGCCCGAGCACGTACGGGTGGTGGAAATGACCTGCAACGACACCTGGTTTCGCGATAGCGGCCCCTGCTTTGTGGTCAATGACGACAGCGGCGAGGTGCGCGGCGTGGACTTCCAGTTCAACGCCTACGGCGGCCTGGACGGCGGCCTGTATTACCCCTGGGACAAGGACGACCAGATTGCGCAGAAGATCCTCGAAATCGAGCATTTCGACCGCTACCGCGCGCCGCTGATCGCCGAGCTGGGCGGCCTACAGAGTGATGGCCAGGGCAGCATCCTGACCACCGAGCAATGCCTGCTCAACCGCAACCGCAACGCCCACCTGGGCAAGGACGAAGTGACGCGCCGGCTTACCGACTACCTGGGTGCCGAGCAGGTGATCTGGCTGCCGCGCGGCTGCAAGTTCGACGAGACCGACGGCCACGTCGACGACCTGGCGTGCTTCGTGCGCCCCGGCGAGGTGGTGCTGCAATGGACTGACAACCGCGATGACCCACAGTGGGAAATTTACCAGGAGGCCTACGACATTCTGCGCAGCACCCGCGACAGCCGCGGCCGGGAGCTGATCGTGCACAAGCTGGCCCAGCCCGATGTGCTGGAGTGGACCGCCGAGGAGGCCGCAGGCCTGGACCATATCGACGGCACCCATGTGCGCCAGGCCGGCACGAAAATCTGTGCGTCGTACATCAATTACTACGCCGGCAACTCGGTCATCGTGGTGCCGCTGTTCGGCGGCCGCTTTGATCAGGCGGCGCAGGCGACCCTGGCCGAACTGTTCCCCGGCCATCGCATCATCGGCATCGAAAATTCCCGGGAGATTCTGCTCGGTGGCGGCAACGTGGCGTGCATCACCATGCCGCAATATGCCGGCGGAGCACGGGCATGAAGGGCCTGTGCGCCGCCGCGCTACTGACCGCTGCCATGGGGGCGGCGGCCGCCGAGCCGCCCACGGTAAACCTGTATATCTGGGGTGAGTACCTGGCCCCGGACACCCTCAAGCGCTTCGAGGCGCACACCGGGATCCGGGTGGTGGAAGACCATTTCGATTCCCTGGAAACCATGGAAACCAAGCTGCTGACCGGCGGCAGCGGCTATGACCTGGTGCTCAGTGCCGGCCAGCACCTGAGCCGCGCCATTGAAGCGGGCGCCATTGAACCGCTGGACAAGTCGGCGCTGCCGCATTTCGCCGGCATCGGTGAAGAGTTCCGCCAGCACATGGCCGTGTTCGACCCAGGCAACCGTTATGCCGGCATCTATGGCTGGGGCACTACCGGGGTAGGCTATCAGCAGGAAGCCATCAACAAGCGCTTGCCCAATGCCCCGGTGGACAGTTGGGCGATGCTGTTCGACCCGGCGGTGGTGGCGAAATTCACTGATTGCGGGGTCAGCCTGCTCAACGACCCCAACGAGCTGTACGCGGCGGTGGAGCGCTACCTTGGCCTGGACATCAACAAGCAGAGCCTGGACGACCTCAAGCGCGCCCAGGCGCAGTTGATGAAAATCCGCCCCTACATTCGCTACTTCGACAATGACCGCAATATCAGCGACCTGGCCAATGGCGATACCTGCGTGGCCATGTCCTGGAACGGCAACGTCGGCATCGCCGCCACGCAGGCGAAACAGGCGGGCAAGCCGTTCAGCCTGCACTACAGCATTCCTCGCGAAGGCACGTTGATCTGGTTCGACGCCATGGTCATCCCCAAGGACGCACCGCACCCGGCGGCGGGCCTGAAGCTGATGGACTTTCTGATGCGCCCCGACGTGATCGCGCCCATCACCGACACCATTCATTACGCCAACGCCATCAGTGCAGCCGACGCCCTGGTGGACCCGGCCATACGCAACGACCCCGGCACCTACCCACCGGCGAGCGTACGCGCCACGTTGTTCAACAAGAATGACAACAGCAAGGCGTTCGACCGGGCGCTGACCCGGGCGTTCAGCAGCCTGAAAGCGGGGGGGTGAGGGCCACACGCGTCGCAACACGCAGCCTTCGGCGGCTTGCGCTGAGTAGCAGCGCAAGCCGCGTCACAGGCACTGCAGCGTTCCAATCAATACACCCCCTTTTTCCACGCGTACCCGCACGAACGACACGCCCCCTGACTTGCGATTAGCCTGCGCTGATTCTTGAGTGAAGGAGGCGGGGATGAAGTCGTGGGGCGAGATCAGTCTGTGGATGGAGCAGCTTGACGAGCCGCGGCGTGTGCGCCCAGCGCTCGATGCGCCGGTGCAGGCCGACGTTGTCATCATTGGTGCAGGTTATACCGGGCTGTGGGCGGCTTATTACTTCAAGCGCCAGGCGCCGCACTTGCGCGTGGTCATGCTCGAAGCCGAAGTGGCCGGGTTTGGTGCGTCGGGCCGCAATGGCGGCTGGCTGATGGGCAACCTGCTGGGCGAGGACCGTATGCTGGCGGCCTTGGCACCCCAGCAGCGCCGGCAGTCGTTTGACCTGCTGCACGGCATCCCCGATGAAGTCGCACAGGTGGTGCAACGCGAAGGCATCGACTGCGACCTGCGCAAAAGCGGCGTGCTGTATTGCGCCGCACGCTACCCCGAGCAATTGCACAGCCTGCGCCAGTACCTGGCGCACCTGCGCGGCCTGGGCCTGAGCGAGGACGATTATCGCTGGCTGGAGCCCGGCGAGTTGGCAGGCCAGGTGCGCATGGCCAACGCCTACGGTGCGGTGTACAGCCCGCACTGCGCCACCCTCAACCCGGCGCGGTTGGTGCGCGGCCTGGCGCGCAGTGTCGAAGCGTTGGGCGTGACGATTTACGAAGGAAGCCGGGTGCTTGACTGGCAAGCCGGGCGGGTCACCACTGAGCGCGGCAGCGTGCAGGCCGACTGGGTAGTGCCGGCGGTGGAGGGCTATGCCGCCAGCCTGCCACACCTGGGCCGGCACCAGTTGCCGGTGCAAAGCCTGATGGTGGCTACCGAGCCGCTGCCGGCCGCCGTGTGGGGCGAGATTGGCCTGGCCAAGGGGCAGGCTTTCAGCGAGTTCAGCCGCCAGGTCACCTATGGCCAGCGCACTCGCGATGACCGCCTGGTGTTTGGCGCTCGCGGCGGCTACCTGTTCGGCGGCCGGTTGCGCACCGACTTCAACCTCAACGACGACGAACGCAGCGTGCGTCATACCCTGATGGGCGAACTGTTTCCCGCCCTGCGCAAGGTGCGCCTGACCCACGCCTGGGGCGGCAACCTGGGCATGGCCCGGCGTTTCCAGCCACACATGCTGCGCGACTCGCGCAACCGCATCGCCCTGGCGGGTGGTTACGGCGGGGAAGGGGTGGGCGCCAGCAATCTGGCCGGGCGCACCTTGGCGGACTTGATCCTGGGCCGTGACAGCCCGTTGCTGCAGCAACCCTGGGTGCTGGCCGACAGCGCCGTGGCCAGCCTGCGCCGCTGGGAGCCGGAGCCCTGCCGCTGGCTGGGCTACAACGCGATCATTCGCAGCTTTGCCAGCGAAGACGCGCTGTTGGCCAACCCGCGCACCCCGGCCTGGCGCCGTCGTCTGGCGCAGGCGCTGGCTGACCGCATGGAAAGCCTGATGTCGTGGAAAGTCGGCTAACCCCTGAATCGAACACACGGAGCGCAGCATGAACATCACCCATTTGAAGAACAGCCACAACGTGGCGCTGGACGAAACCTTCGCCGTGGCTTTGCCGCTGGGCGAGCCGGTGGCCACCGTGTCGGTGACCTGCGTGGAGCGCACCGACGGCGTGGAAACCGGCATCTGGGAATGCACCCCGGGCCGTTGGCGGCGGCAGATCGCCCAGCAGGAGTTTTGCCACTTCACCACCGGCCGCTGCACCTTCACGCCGGACGGTGGCGAACCGCTGCACATCGTTGCCGGTGATGCCTTGATGATGCCCGCCAACACCTGCGGCGTCTGGGACATACAAGAAACCTGCAGAAAAACCTACGTGCTTATCTTTTGAACTGCCATCCCCCCAGGTCAGGAAAATCGAGGTGCTCATGCTCAAGAAACTGTTGCCGCTGATGTTCGTGGCGTGTACCACGCAGGCCGCTGAAGTCGTGCACATTTACAACTGGGGCGAATACATTGCGCCCGACACCCTGAAGAACTTTCAGGCGGCCACCGCCATCGGTACCCAATACGATGTGTACGACGCCAACGAGACCCTGGACGCCAAGCTGATGGCCGGCCATTCGGGGTACGACGTGGTGTTCCCGTCGGCCCACTTCATGGCCAACCAGATTCGCAGCGGTGCGCTGAAAAAGCTCGACCGCAGCCAACTGCCGAACTGGAAGAACCTGAACCCGGTGCTGATGAAGGCCCTGGAAGCCGATGACCCCGGCAACCAGTACGGGGTGCCCTACCTGTGGGGCACCACGGGCATCGGCTACAACATCGACAAAGTCCGCGCGGTGCTGGGCAAGGACGTGCCACTGGACAGCTGGGACGTGCTGTTCAAACCCGAGAACCTGGCCAAATTGCACCAATGCGGCGTAGCGGTGCTCGACAATGGCCCCGAGTTGTTGCCCATCGCCTTGCACTACCTGGGCTTGCCGCCCCACAGCAAAAACCCGGCGGACTACAAGAAAGCCGAGGCGTTGTTGATCCAGATGCGCAAGAACGTCACCTACTTCCACAGCGCCAAGTACATCGGCGACTTGGCCAATGGCGATATTTGCATGGCGGTGGGCTGGTCCGGCGACATCATGCAGGCCGCCAGCCGCGCCAAGGAGGCGGGCAATGGGGTGAAGGTGCAGTACGAGATACCTCGTGAAGGCGGACCCTTCTGGATCGACATGATGGCCATGCCCGCCGATGCGCCCAACGCGGCGGCCGGTTACGCCTTCATCAATTACATCCTGCAACCGCAGGTAGCGGCCGATATCAGCAATTCAGTGCGCTATGCCAACGGCAACGCGGCCGCCGACAGCCTGGTGGACCCGGCGCTCAAGGCCGACCCCACGGCGTACCCGCCTCAGGAAGTGATGAACAACATGTTCATTCTGCAGGCGATGCCGCTGGACATCGACCGCTTGCGCACGCGCATCTGGAGCAAGGTAAAGAACGGCATCTAGGCACGCATGGGCGCCGCGTGCGCCTGCCCAGGCGCACGCGGCAGCCAGTGGCGTCATACCTTGAACTGCAACACCACCTGGTTGAGCTGCACTGCCAGGCGAGACAGCTCGCCGCTGGCGGCGGAGGTCTGGTCGGCGCCGGCCGAGGTCTGGATGGACAGGTCGCGGATGCTGGTGAGGTTGCGGTCCACCTCGCGCGCCACCTGGGCCTGTTCTTCGGTGGCCGAGGCGATGCTGACGTTGCGCTCGTTGATCTGCACGATGGCGGCGATGATGTCCGCCAGTGCATTGCCTGCACCCTGGGCCACTTCCAGGCTGGCGCGAGCGCGCTCGCTGCTCAGGCCCATGGAGGTCACGGCCTTGCCGGCACCGGCCTGGATGGAGGCGATCATCTGTTCGATTTCGGCGGTGGACTGCTGGGTGCGGTGGGCCAGGGCACGGACTTCATCGGCCACCACGGCAAAACCTCGGCCGGCATCACCGGCGCGCGCGGCCTCGATGGCGGCGTTCAGGGCCAGCAGGTTGGTTTGCTCGGCCACGCCCCGAATCACGTCAAGCACGCCGCTAATGTCCTTGAGTTGCAGGGCCAGGCCATCGATTTCCACAGCGGTGGCGCCCACTGACTCATGCAGCGCGTTGATCACGCTCAGGGTTTCGTCCACGCGCTGGCGGCCGTTTTCGGCCGACTGGCTGGAGTCGCGCGCGGCGGTCGAGGCCATGGCGGCGTTACGCGCCACTTCTTCGACCGCGGCGCTCATCTGATTGATGGCAGTGGCGGCCTGGTTGATTTCGTCGTTCTGGCGCTGGATGCCGTGCAAGGCATCCTGGGTCAGCGCGGCCATTTCTTCCGACGTGGAGGCCAGGTGGTTGGATGAACCGCCCAGGTCGCCGATGGTCTTTTGCAGGTTACGCTGCATCACGGCCAGGGCGGCCAGCAGGCGGCCAGGCTCGTCGTGGCCGTCCACGGCAATCGGCTGGCTGAGGTCGTTGGCGGCAATTTGCTGGGCCACGGTCAGGGCCTGGGCCACGGGGCGTACCAGGCTGCGAGTGAACAGGGCGGCCAGGGCCAGCGTGGCGGCCAGGGCCACCAGAATGGCGGCGATGGTGACATTGCGCGCCTGGGAGTAGGCGTTGGTGGCCACCACGTCCGACTCGGCCATTTTCAGGCTGGCCTGGTGCGCCACTTCGTCAATGTCGCTGCTGAACTGGTTGCCCGCCACGGTCTGCTCGCCGGTAGGCAGGCTGAGGGCGGTTGCCACGTCATCGCGCTTCTGCTCAAGGGCCTGGAGGAAGCGCACGTGCACGTCCAGGTACTTGCCCATGGCGATTTGCAGGGTGCTGTAGGCCTGCTGGGCGTCGGGGCCCTGCATCATGGCCTTGAGCTTGCTGACGTGGGCCTGCAGCTCGTCGCGGCCATGGTTGATGCTGGTGCGGGCCAGGTCTGCCGCCTGGCTGTTGGGCGCGGTGCGCAGGTTGGTGTTGCCCAGGCGAATGGTCAACAGGTCGCTCTTGATCAGGCCGATGGTCTGCACCGCTGGCAACACCTGCTCCTGAAGCGTGGCGCGCGAGCTTTTCAGTTCGGCGAACTGCAGCAGCGAGAACAGGCCCAGGGCGGTGATCAGCAACGCGAAGAAGCCGAAGCACAGTAATGAGCGAGGGGCGATATTGAGGTTTCTGAGGTTCATGGCGAGGGCTCGGAGTGATGGCAAAAGGATATTACCTTATCGTCATGAATTGATTCAGCTTGAGGCCGCGTGCTAGACGCTTTGGCGCCGTGTTTCAGGGGCTCAAACACAGGTGATGCGACGTTGTGACGCGGCCTTAAAATTTCATCTTGCTTCGCCTGCCCAACTGCCACAGGGGCAATGAACCGTCTCATGAATGTCCATCACAAGCCGGTAGGCATTGCCGCCGGTTACGGCATGCGCGCGGCGTCTGGCGACGCGGCAAAGCTGGCCAGCACGTCTTCGGCGAATGCCCGCTGGGCTTCGCTGGCGGCCTGGCCACGGCGGCCCGCCAGGTAAAACGGCACTTCGAACAGCCCCTTTTGCTCTTCTATGCAGCGCATCAGGCCTTTTTCCACCCACGGTTGCGCATAGTGGCGGGGCAGGTAACCAATGTGGCGGCCGGACAGAATGAACGCCAGCGTACCTTCCACCTGCTCTGAACACGCCGAGCTGTGGGCCATGACCTGTGTTTCGCGATTCTGCAGAAAGCGATAGGGGTGTTCGACGCGGTCGGCGGCGCGCACGTCCGCTTCCCGGTGGCCCACACCCTCGAACAGTGGGTGGCCCGGGGCGCAGTACAACTGCTGGATTTCCGTGAACAGCGGCCGGTAGTCAAACGCGGTCTGGCCCATGGAAAAATAACCGATGGCCAGGTCCAGTCGCTGCTCCAGCAGCAGGCGCTCCATGTCGGCGGGCATGGTGCTGAGCAGTTCGATACGCACCGACTCGTCGCGCTGGCGAAAACGCTGTACCGCCAGGCCCAGGCGCTGGATCACCCCGGGGTCCAGCGCTTCGGAAAAGCCCAGGCGCACCTCGCCCAACAGGCGTCCGGCCACCCCGTTGGATTGCTGGCGAAATTGCTCGATGGAGGCAAACAGGCTGCGGGTGGCCAACAGCAGTTGTTCGCCCTTGGCGGTCAGGCGAAAGCCCGCCTTGCCACGGTTGCACACACGGTAACCCAGGCGGGTTTCCAGGCGCGCCATGTGCTGGCTGATGGTGGGCTGGCTCAGGCCCAACGTGCCTTGGGCGGCACTGAAACCGCCGGCTTCGACCACACTCACGAACAGCCGTAGTTGTTGCAGGTCCGGATCGTGCAATTGGCCCAGCATCACACATTGCTCCTGATCAATGTCAGCTTGTTAAAGCCGGTATTTTTCCAATTTAAACCGTGCCCCATGATCACTGCACGTCCTTTCTATCGAGATCACTGTCATGCGCCCATGGTTATTGATGCTTTCCTTTGCGTTTGTCCTGCCGGTGCACGCCGAGGACAAGGTGGTGAACCTGTATAGCTGGGCCGATTACGTCAGCCCGCAGACGTTGCAACGCTTCGAAAAGGAAACCGGCTACCAGGTGCGCTACGACACCTTCGATTCGCCGCAAGTGCTGGAAACCAAACTGCTCACCTCCGCCAGCGGCTATGACGTGGTGGTGCCGTCCAGCAGCGTGCTGACTCGCCTGCTCAAGGCGGGGGCGCTGCAACCCACCGGCCAGCAGGGCATGCCCGGCTACGCCAACCTGGACAGCGACCTGCTGGGCAAGCTGGCGGTGGTGGACCCCGGCAATCGCTACGCGATGCCCTACACCTGGGGCACCCTGGGGTTGGGTGTGAACCGGCAGGCCGTGGAAAAACGTCTGCCCGGGGTGGCCCTGGACAGCCTCGACCTGCTGTTCAAGCCCGAGTACGCCAGCAAGCTCGCCGACTGCGGCATTTCCCTGATCGACTCGCCCGAAGAGGTGATCGGCCTGGCCCTGCACTACCTGGGCAAAGACCCCTACAGCAAGAACAAAGCCGACCTCGATGCTGCGGCCGCCTTGCTGCACCGCTTGCAACCCTACGTCAGCTACGTTGCCAACGGCCGGCAGATCAACGACCTGGCCAATGGCAGTACCTGCCTGGCGCTGACCTACAACGGCGATGCCGCCACGGCCGCCGATCAGGCGCAGAAGGCGGGCAAACCCTATCAGGTGGAGTACCGCATCCCGCGCGAGGGCACGCTGATCTGGCAGGACAACCTGGCGATCCCCAAGGACGCGCCGCACCCTGAAGCTGCCAAGGCCTTCATCGCCTTCATGCTGCGCCCCGAATCAGTCGCCGACCTCACCAACACGCTGTTCTTCGCCAACGCCAACCAGAAAGCCACGCCGTTGGTGGACGAAGCCGTGCGCAACGACCCCAACATCTATCCCGCCCCTGACATGCGCCAGCGCCTTTATGCCGACCAAAGCATGAGCCTGGACGCCATGCGCCAGCGCACCCGGCTGTGGACCGCCTTCCGCAGCCGCGAACAATAACAAGGAACCGCCCCCATGGAACAAGCCTTCGACAACGACCAGGCCCTGACTCGCCCCAGCCATTACGGCACGGCGGCGGAGAGCACCTACGGCGGCATCACCAGCTTCATGCGCCGGCGTTACAGCCGTGACCTCAATGGCGTGGACGTGGTGGTGAGCGGCGTGCCCTTCGACACGGCCACCAGCAACCGCCCGGGCGCGCGCTTCGGGCCACGGGGCATCCGCAACGCCTCGGTGCAGTCGGCGTGGGCACGGCACTGGCCGTGGCAGTTCGACCCCTTCGACCACCTGGCGGTGATCGACTACGGCGATTGCAGTTTTGACCATGGCCGCCCGGAGTCGGTACCAGGCAGCATCGAGCAGCACGCCGATCACCTTTTGGCCGCCGGCTGCGCCATGCTCACCCTTGGCGGTGACCACTTCATCACCTATCCGTTGCTCAAGGCCCACGCCAAGGTGCACGGCCCGTTGTCGCTGATCCACTTCGACGCTCACAGCGACACCTGGCCCGATGACGACAACCCGCGCATCGACCACGGCACCATGTTCTACCACGCTGCGCGCCAGGGCCTGGTGGCGCCGGAGCGCTCGGTGCAGATCGGCCTGCGCACCACCAACGACGACACGCTGGGGTTTGAGGTGCTGGATGCGCGCCAGGTCCATCGCCGAGGCGTCGACGCCATCATCGAGGCCGTGCGCCAGCGGGTGGGCGACCACCCGGTCTACCTGACGTTCGACATCGACTGCCTGGACCCGGCTTTCGCCCCCGGTACCGGCACGCCGGTGTGCGGTGGTCTGAGCACGGTGCAGGCCCTGGAGATACTGGCCGGCCTGCGCGGCATCAACCTGGTGGGCATGGACGTGGTGGAAGTGGCGCCGGCCTACGACAACGCCGAAATAACCTCGCTGGCGGCGGCCACGTTGGCCATGGAGATGTTATGCCTGTATGCGGCGCGCAAGGTTGACGCACGGTAGCCGCTGCCGCCAGGCTGCGTTGGGCCTTGACCGTGCCTGCGATCGTTAGAACGCAGGTTGCCCGCCGTTCTTTAGGTACGGCGCTAGAGGTCGCTTTCCGGCTCTGGCGGCTGCTTGTCGCTGTGGTGCGCAGGGTTATCGATGGGGGGCGGGTGTGGTGGGTCGGTGGCTGGGTCGTTGACATCGGGCGAGTCCGGGTCGAAGCCCAGGTCATTGTCCTGGTCGGCGTTAGCGGCAAGCAAGGGAGTGCGGGTCAGGTTCATGGCAATGTCTCCTTGGGCAGGCGTGAAGTGCCTGCTCCTGGGGTTAAGAAGGCATCGCCGGGCAAGAGTGCCTTCGAACGGACAAGCGGCGCGGTTGTAGTCTTGCGGACGAGGGTGAAAGGGTTATGATGATAGCCATGTGATATCTCTCCCCCGCGAGGAGTTGGCCATGGCCCTGCGTACTCGGAAGTCGCTTCAGCTTGCCCCCGGTATCAAAGTTGACGTAGCCCAGGCGGATGTGGGTGCTGGGTTGCTGGTAGCGCTTATATTCGGTGGCATTATCTGGGCCATTTTTAACTGATAGTGCCCCTGGTGTTGAAAAACCGCCCTCGGGCGGTTTTTTATTCTTCCCAGAACATCCGGGAAACGCCAGGGCAACAGCCGAGGCAACGGCTCACAGCTCCTTCTTCATGTGCTTCTCAATCTGCTCCAACGATTTCCCCTTCGTTTCCGGCAAGCACAGAAATACAAACACCAACGAGCCCACATTAATTGCCGCGAACACAAAGAACGTGGGGTTCCCCAGTGAACTCACGGCGATGGGAAATACAAACGCCACCGTGGCATTGAACAACCACTGCATCGACACCGCCACACCCGTCAACAACCCCCGAACCTGCATCGGAAACAGCTCCGACATCAGCAGCCAATACACCGGCGCAATACACATCTGCATGAACAGCAGAAACACCAGAATGCACCCCAGGGCCGCATAGCTTTGTGTGAGGTTCTGCGGCATGAATTGCAACACGCAGCCCAGGCTGGCCTGCATCGCAATGACGATCACCAGTCCCGTCATCAGCAGGTGGCGGCGCCCGTATCGGCCGATGGCCCAGATGCCCAACAATGTGGCGATCACCGATACCACGCCATTGCCGATGGTGGCGGTCAGGGCCGCGTTGGTGCCCATGCCGGTGTGTTTGAGGATGATGGGCGTGTAGTACATGAACGCGTTCACACCCGTGAACTGGGCGGTGAAGCCCAGGCCCACGCCGATGAACAACAGCTTTATCACCCAGCGCTGGCTGAGTAACTGGGACACCGGCGCGTGATGGCGCGACTGCTGGTCGTGGGCCTTAATGGCATCCACTTCGCGTTGGGCTTCGGCCGGGGTGTCGCGCAGTTTTTCCAGGGTGGCCCGCGCTTCGTCGAAACGGCCTTTGGACGCCAGCCAACGGGGTGAAGCGGGTACGAAGAAAGTACCCACCAGCAACAGCACCCCCGGCACCATGGCGATGGCCAACATGGTCCTCCAGATGCCGGGCGTATGCAGCAGCGCCGCCAGCACGGCGCTCAGTACATAGGCCAGCAACTGGCCGCTGACAATCATCAGCTCGTTGCGGCTGACCAACCGTGCGCGCCTCGACGGGCCGGCGATTTCGGCGATGAACACCGGTACGGTCGCCGAACCGCCCCCCACGGCAATGCCCAGCACCAAGCGCGCGGCCACCATGAAGGGGATGGAAGGGGCCATGGCCGTGCCCAGGGCGCCAGCGATGAACAGCAGCGACAACAGCCGTAGCGTGAGGCGTCGGCCGAAACGATCGGACAGGTAGCCGCTGGCCAGCGAGCCAAACGCCGCGCCAACGATCAGCGAAGCGGTGATCAGGCCCTCGCTCACCGGGTTCAAGCCCAGGCCGCCCTGGTCCGGCGGCAGCGTCATGAAGGGCAGGGCGCCGGCGATGATGCCGGTGTCGTAGCCAAACGCGAGCGCGCCCATGGTGGCCACCAGCACCGAGATGAAAATCAGCCGGCTGGCCGACGCCACGGGCTCGTCGGTTTCGTGCGTGGCACAGGTGGTGGTGCTGGAAGACATGGGTGCAGACCTCTCTGGAAACGGCGGGGGCCAGCCTTGCTGACCACGACGTTAGGGCCGTTCCAGAGCGGTGAGTTCCCTATTGCGCCTCAACATTCATCAACGTGCCAGCCTATTTGCACTTCGCCAACACGACTTTGCAGGTGCTGGGCGTACCGCCGGAACGGCTGGCGTACAAGGCGCAATCATCCAGGGATTTCTTGCGCGCGCTGTTCATGCTGTTGGCCCAGGCCAGGCCACCTTCACCTCGGCTGGGCACGGCTTCGGCGTAGCATTTGGAGCCCGCAGGGGCGCTTGAACAGCCCGCCAACAACAGCGGCAGGGCCAGAAGGGTGCGCCAGGCCTGGGGCAAACGTGAGCGCGAAGTGGTGCTGGTCATCCCAAATCCTTGTAGCGAGAGACGGCGACGCCAAGCATCAGGCCTGGCGTGAGGGCGTCATTATGCGGCACGCAGGCAGGGGTGAACGTAAATAATCGACGCTACTGGGCGGCGGCCGCTACAGCCGTTACGCCCCCAACAACTCCCGCACCCGCGCGCCCACTGCATCCACCGCGAACGGCTTGGTCAGCACGTGCATGTTCGCAGGCAAATGCGCGTCGCCGATCACCGCGCTTTCGGCGTAGCCGGTGATGAACAGGGTTTTCAGCCGCGGCCGCAGTTGCAGGCCGGCGTCGGCCATTTGCCGGCCGTTCATGCCGCCGGGCAGGCCCACGTCGGTGAGCAGCAGGTCGATCTGCACGTCCGAGCGCAGCAGTTTGAGCCCTGCGGCGCTGTCGGCGGCTTCCAGCACGGTATAGCCCAGCTCGCCCAGCACATCGGTGAGGAGCATGCGCACGGTGGGCTCGTCGTCGACCAACAGCACCGTCGCCGCCGGTTGCTCGGCCTCGGTGGCGGCCTTGGCGGCGAGGTTTTCGTCACACGGCACTGCGCCGTGATGGCGGGGCAGGTAGATGAACACGGTGGTGCCTTGCCCTGGCCTTGAGCAGATGCGCACCTGGCCGCCCGATTGCTGGGCAAAGCCGTAGATCATCGACAGGCCCAGGCCGGTGCCTTGGCCGATCGGCTTGGTGGTGAAAAATGGCTCGAACACGTGGGCCAGGACTTCAGGGGTGATGCCGGCGCCGGTGTCACTGACGCACAGGCACAGGTATTGGCCCTCGGGCATGTTGTGCGCGCGGCCAGCCTCGCGGTCCATCCACTGGTTGGCCGTTTGCAGGTTGATACGTCCGCCGTTGGGCATGGCGTCACGGGCATTGATGCACAGGTTGAGCAGGGCGTTTTCCAACTGCCCTGCGTCCACCAGGGCGGGCCACAGTGCCTGTTCGCCCACGGTCTCGACCTGTATGCCGGGGCCCACGGTGCGCTGGATCAATTCGTTCATGCCGAACATCAGCGCGTTGACATCGGTGGGGCGTGGCTCCAGGGTTTGCCGTCGCGAGAAGGCCAGCAGCCGGTGGGTCAGGGCGGCTGCGCGGCGAGCACCTGCCTGTGCCGCCACGATGTACTTGTCGATATCACCCAGGCGACCCTGGTCGAAGCGGCGGCCAATCAGTTCCAGGGAGCCGGAAATGCCCGCGATCAGGTTGTTGAAGTCATGGGCGAGGCCGCCGGTCAATTGCCCCACCGCTTCCATTTTCTGCGAGTGGCGCAGCTTTTCCTCTGCTTGCATCAGCTTGGCCGTGCGTTCGGCGACGCGCTGCTCCAGGGTTTCGTTAAGGCTGCGCAGGCGGGTCTCGGCCTGGCGCTGTTGTTCTTCGATTTCCCGCAGCATCGCGCACGTGCGTTGCAGCTCCTGCTCGCGGGCACGCAGGGCTTCTTCGGCCATGGTGCGCTCCAGCAGGTCGGCCGCCTGGCGGGCGAGGATGTCCAGCAGCCGCAGGTCGCGTTCGGAGGGTTGGTGTGGCTCGCGCCAATGGGTGGAGATCATGCCCAGCAAATGGCCGCTGCGCGACAGCAGGGGGGTGGACTGGGCCGAGCGGATACCGGTGCGCCGAAACGCCAGCAGGTCTTCGGTACCCGCTATCTCGTCCCATTGCTCGAAGTCGACAATGATTGCTCGCTGGCCAAGCTTCAATGCCTGCGTGCAGCTGCTGTGTGCCGCAGGGCTTACCCACTGCCAGAAGCCTGCCGCTTCGGGTGGCAGGCCGCGCGAGCACAGCAGTTGCAGCTCACCATCGTGCCCTGGCGCATGCCCTTTGGGGCACAGCAACTGCATCGTGCCGAACTGCGCACCGGTGATGGCAATGGCCGCGTCGACGATCTTGCCATACAGGGCCTCGCTGTCCTGCTCGCGGATCAGCTCCACGCTGATCGCGTGAAACAGGGCAATGTCACCCAGGGCGTTGGCGGGAGCCGCAGGAAACCCTGCCGAAGTGGCGACATATAGTGGGGGCATGGGCGTTCCTGCACTGCTGGCTATGAGCTATAAGCAGCATACCAGCAAATGCAGGGCCGCTGGATGCGGCAGGTTGTTGCGCGACGAGTAGCCGCTATCAGAATCGATAGCTGGCCTTCAGGCTGCCGCTGAACCCCTGGCTGTCGCCACCGGTAGTGGCTCCGGCTTCGGCGCCGACGCTGAAGCCACCCAGGTTGGCGGCAAGGTTGAGGGCGCCGCTGACCTGGTCGCGGGTGGAGTAGGCTGCGCGTTGTTCGATGTCCAAGCCCAGCAGTTGGGCATCGCTGTCTACCTGGTGGTTGCCTAGCACGTGCTCGTAGTCCAGCGACGCGCCCGGTACCAGTTGCCAGCCACCGGCCACGCCGATCGGCGTCAGGCTGGCGTTGAGGTGGGTGAAGGCGGCGCGGCGGGTTTGCGACTGGCTGTCCACGTCCAGGGCCAGTTCGCTGCCTTTTTCGTCGAAGCCGTCGAGGTTCAGGTGGCTGACGCGCAGGCCCAGGCTGGGCTCCAGGGTAATGCTTGCGGCAGGCAGGCGGTAACCCAGGGCCAGGCTGGCGCTGCTGAGGGTGCCGTGGGTGTCGCCCTTGGCCTCGCCCAGGCCACCGCCCAATTGGCGCTTGCTGCTGTAGTCGACGTAGCCGGCACCGGCCTCGGCGGCCACGAATACACCGTGTTCCAGGCTGCCCGGTGCGAAGCGTGCACCCGCAGAGAGGAACGTCAGATCGGTGTCCACCTCGCCGCCGGCACCGCCGACGTTGCCATGGCTGTAGCCAAAGCCGGCGTGGCCGCTGAGCTGATCGGTGAAGCGCTGCGTGAGGCCGATCAGGGTGCCCTGGGTGTGCTCGTTGCTGCTGGCGGCCTGGGACGAGCCGTCGGTGCCCAGGTAGCCGGCAAGGCCGGTGGTCCACAGGCTGCGCTGGCCCACCTTGAGGTCGATGCCCGAGGTGTAGGGCGCGGCGGCCTGGTCGATCAGCGCATTCTGGCGCAGCAGGTAGCTGGCTGCGTCGGCGTGCACCTGGCCACCCACGGTGGACTGCACGCCGCCCAGGGTGCCGGCGTCGATAGCCGATTGCAGGTAGTAGTTGTAGGCGGTGTACGCGCCCGACAGGCCGGTGTTCTGCAGTTTCTGCAACAGCAGCGCGCCGGCGGCGTCGTTGCCGAACATCGCCGCCTGGCCCGGCAGGCTGTTGTAGTAGACCATCTTGGCGCGTAACACGTAGATGGTGGCCTGGGACAGCCCCAGGCCTTCCTTGAGGTAGTTGTCCATGCTGCCGTACAGCGCGGTCACTTCATCCAGGCCCGCCTGCAGATAGCTGGCGTCCACGGTCAGCAGCGGCTCGTAGATGGCGGCCATGCTACTGGGCAGGGCGGCCAGGGTGGCGGCCACGCGGGTAGCGGTGTAGTCATTGGTGGCCAGGTAGTTGGCCATGATGGTCGAGGTATTAACCCCGGCGATGCTCAGCAGCACGGCTGCGGTCCAGCCGGTGCGGTCCTTGCCGGCCGTGCAGTGGAACAGGGCGGCGCCGTCCACGGAGGCCAGGTCATTGAACAACACGCCGAATTGGCTGCGCATGGCGGCGTCGCTGACGAATTCGCGGTTGGTTTCCTGCATCATGGCCACGGCATCGGCGGCGCTGGTCAGCGACAGGCTGCTGATGTCGGCGCCTGACGTGCTGCTCCCGATGATATCGATATTGGTGTAGGTGGCGCCGGTGAGCAGTGTGTCCGGCGTGGCCGCCACTTCGCTGGCGGTGCGCAGGTCATACACGGCGGTGATCCCCAGGCCGTTCAGCGTGGCCAGGTCGGCGGCCGAAGGCGTCAGCGCGTTGGAACGGTAAAACACGCCCTCGCGCAGGGTGCCGTCGTTGGCCGCGGTGTAGGCCGTGGTGGTACCGGCCAGGTCGCGGAAGTTGTCGATGCTGGTGAGGATCGGCGTATTCAGGGCATAGGTATCGGCGGCATGGGCGGCCGAAATGGACAGGGTCAGGACAGACAGCGAACAGACGATGCGGTGCAACACAATGTAGCCTCCTTGGATACAAGTCAGGCTGGCTACTATCTGTGTCGATGTGTGAACGATTATGACAAGTTCAGGTACACGCAAAATGCCCGCGCGAATGGGCCGTGGGCTGCGCGATTGGTCCGTCCACACACCCTCCGTAACGCGGCTTGCGCCGCTGCTACAGGTTATGGGTTAAGGAATTGCTCGTAGTTGGCCTTGGTGATCAGTTGGTAAGGGATGGTCAACTGCGCGGTGTAGGGTTCCTTGCGCACCATCTTCAACGCCAGGTCGATGGCACCGTTGGCTTGGCCCTTGCTGTCCTGATACACGGTGACGGCCAACTGGTCACGCTTCACCGCTTCCAGCCCGGCCGCGCCGCCATCGCTGCCGCCCACCAGTATGTCCTTGCCAGGCTTGAGGCCCGCCTGGGTGATGGCCATGGCCGCGCCGATGGCCATTTCATCGGCATTGGCCGCCACGGCGTCGATTTTCTGCCCCGACACAATCCAGTTGTTCATCAGGTCCATGGCCTTGCTGCGTTGCCATTCGGCGCTCTGCTCCTCCACCACATGAATGTTCGGATAGTCCTTGAGCACCGCTTTCACGCCCTGGGTGCGGCTGTGAGTGGCGTCGTTGGACAGCAGGCCGAGCATGATCGCCAGGTTGCCCTTGCCGCCCATTTTCTCCGCCAGGTAGCGCATCTGCAATTCACCCGACTTGACCTCGTCGGAGCCCACATAGCCCACCCCGGTTGGCAGGCTGGCCACGTCGGGACGGCGGTTGATGTATACCAGCGGCACCCCGGCCTTTACTGCGTCGTCGGTCATTTTCTGAGTGGCGGCGGTGTCCACCGGGTTGACGATGATGGCGTCCAGACCCTGGGCGGTGAAGTTCTGCACCTGGTTGAGTTGGCGCACCACGTCGCCCTGGGCATCTTCGAATTGCAGGGTCACGCCGGGCAACGACTTGGCGTGGGTCGCCATGTAGTCGCGCATCTGCGCCAGGAACACATCGTCGACCTGGGCAATGCTCACGCCGATATGAATATCTGCCAAGGCCAGAGGCGCGAAGATAACGGCCAGCAGGAAGGTCAGGAGTCGTTTTTTCATGGTTTCAGTCCGCTCTTGTTGTTGTAGTCGACTAGGAAAAAAAGGGCGTCATGCATTGCGTTTGTCACGCTGGCGCTGCACCGCTTCGGCAAAGGTTGCCAGCGGCCAGCGCTCAGCCAGTGCCTGGTGCATCAACTGTTGCCCGGTTTGCGGCGCCAGGCCGTGCACGGGCGGATCGGTGTCGAGGTTGGTGGGAAAGGAATAGCCGTCGGCGGTGCAGGCAATTACCGCCGCCACCTGTTTGGCGTCCAGTACCTGGTCGCTTACCCGCTCCAGCAGGCAGGGGTACAGCGCCAGCATCATGCGTTCACGGTCCACCGCTTCCATGGGCTTGCCGAACGCCGAGGAAATCTGCAACAGGTTGGCCATGCGCTGGCAGTCGGCCGTGCGGTTGGTACCGGCGGCGTGGAACAGCGCCGGGTTGAAGAACAGCAGGTCGCCCTTGTTCAGCGGCAACTGCACCGCGTGCTGCTGGAAGTATTCAATGAATTCCGCCCGGCGCCAGGCCAGGTAACCCAATGCGTACTGCTGGGAAAAAGGCAGCAGCTGGGTGGGGCCGGTTTCCAGCGGCATGTCGGAATGAGCGATGGCGCCTTGCAGGGTCAGGTACTGCGACAAGGCATGCAGGGGCAGGGGATAGCGCTGCACCACGTCCACGGTCTGGAAGCCCAGGTGGTAATCGCGGTGCGGCTGTTGCGCCTGGCCGCCGGGGTGCACCACGTTGACCTGGGCGGTGACCTGAAAGTCCGGGCCCAGCCAGGCCTCGGCAATCAGCCCCAGTAACGGGTTGGCGTAATACTCGACGAAAGACGCCGGGGCGTGCAGCGCCGCCTTCTGCAAGGCGTTCCAGATGCGCCCGTTGCTGCCAGCCTTGGCAAAGTGGTCAGCGGCCACGCCCTGTGCCGCTTCCTCGGCGAAGATAGCCTGGAACACCTTACTGTGGCGGTCAACCACGCCGAGGTCGGTATAGGCCTGGCGCACCACCAACACCCCGGGGCCATTGCTGAACAGGTGATGCAGTTCATTCAACACCTGGGTGCGATCACCGTCGCGCAAGGCCTGGGCCTGGTAGATCGGCACATTGCCCTGCACCTCGCTGCAGTGTGCATAGTCATGGGCCAGGGCCTGTTGTTCGCACAGGCGCGCGAAGTCGTGCAACTGCACGGCGTCGGCGCCCGCGAAGGCGGATGCTGCTGTGTTCATCGGCCATCCTCCGCCAGTTTCAAGGCGTGCTCGGGGCGCGGCGAGCTGCCGTCGCCGCAGCCGATCACCCCTTGCTCCAGGTCAATGACGGTGCCGGTCATCATCCCCGACTCGCGGGACAGCAGAAAGGCCACGCTCTGCGCCACTTCCTCAGGTTTGAGCAGGCGACCGAACGGCTGGGCGTGTTCGGCTTTCGCGAGCCAGCCGTCCTGGGCGCCGTGGTACTGGCGCTGGATATCATCTTCGTGAGGCGTGTCCATCCAGCCGATGTTCAGGCCATTGATGCGGATGCGGTTGCGCAGGGCGCTGAACGCTGCGTTCTTGGTGAGAATCGCCAAGGCGCCCTTGGAGGCGGCATAGGCGGTGAGAAACGATTGGCCGCCGTGGCCGGTGACGCTCTGGATATTAACGATGGAGCCTTCCACGCCGCCGTTGATCATCAACTTCAGCGCCTCCTGAATCAGGAAAAACGGCGCCCGCACATTCACCGCGAACAGCCGGTCAAACAGCTCGGGTGAGGTGTCCAGGATGGTGCCGCGGTCGGACATGCCCGCGCAGTTGACCAGCCCGTGAAGCGTACCGAAGTGGGTGCGGGCGGCTTCGATGATGGCGCGGCAATCCTCGACTTGCTCAAGGTCGGCCTCGACGAAAAAAGCCTGGCAATCGAGCTCCGCCAACGCGCGCACCTGCGCCTGGCCCTGCTCGGCACGCCTGCCGCAAATGATCAGCCCGGCCGCGCCACGCCGGGCCAGGGTATGGGCCACGGCAGCACCGAGGCCCTGGGTGCTGCCGGTGACAACAAAGTACTGGCCACTGAATGAAGTGGCGAGGTCAGTTTGAGACATTGGGTTCTCCCGGGTGTTTGTTGTTGTCGGGGCGCCGGCTCGACGCCTGGCGAAACTGAGACTAGCATTGCAATTACCTCAGCAATGCCCAAAAAGACCTCAAGAAAACCTCAGGCTGAACATGATGCTCGAACGCGCCAAACACTTCTCCATCAAGCAACTGGCTACCCAGGCGGGCGTCAGCAAGGCCACGGTCGACCGGGTGCTGCACCAGCGCGGCAGCGTTCACTACCAGACCCACCGGCGCATCGAGCAGGCCTTGGACGAGCTAGAAGCCCAGGAAAAAAATGGCCTGGCGGTGGGGCGCACCTTTCACGTTGACGTGGTCATGCACACGCCCCAGCGTTTCAGCGCTGCGGTGCAAGCGGCCATCAGCGCGCAACTGGGCAGCCTGGCGCCGTTTCGCATTGCCCCGCGCTTTCACCTGTTTGAACAAATCGAGCCCCAGGCCATGCACGACCAACTGCTGCGTTGCCTGGACGCCGGCAGCCAGGGCGTGGTGCTCAAGGCCGCCGACGAACCGGCGGTGAACCTGGCGGTCAAGCAGCTTGCGGCGGCGGGCATTCCGGTGGTGACCCTGGTGACCGATTTGCCCCACAGCGAGCGCATCGGCTATGTCGGCATGGACAATCGCACCGCCGGGCAGACTGCGGCCTATCTGCTGTCGCGCTGGCTGGCGCCGCTGCCGCAGGAGGTGGCGGTGGTGATCGGCAGTGAACTGTTTCGTGGCGAGGAAGAGCGCGAAATGGGCTTTCGAATGTGGTTGCGCACCCGTGCCGAGCACTTGCAGGTGCTGGACATCAGCGGTGGCTATGGCGTCTACGAACGCACCTTCGAGCGGGTGACGGCGGCGCTCAATCAGTACCCCAACCTGAAGGCGGTGTACAGCGTGGGCGGTGGCAACCGCGCGATTGTCGACGCCTTCGCCGCGTTGGACCGGCCCCTGGAGGTGTTCATCGGCCATGACGTGGACGACGAAAACCGCCAGTTGCTGGCCGAGGAAAAGATCGCCGCAGTCATTGACCACAACCTGCAGGTCGATGCCCGAAATGTGTTCCTGCACATTCTGCAATTCCATCGCCTGTGGAAGCCGGAGCCTATTGCACCGTCCCAGGTGCAGATCGTCACGCCGTTCAACCTGCCGTACTGATTCACCTCCCTGTACAACAATAAATTCAGGAGTTCGACCATGTTACGTATCGCCGTTCTGGGTGCCGGGCGCATCGCCAACATCCACGCCGCCAACGTCGCCGCCCATCCCCACGCCCAACTGGTGCTGGTGGCCGACCCGTGGCGCGAAGGGGTCAATGCCCTGAGCGCACAACTGGGTTGCGAAGCCGCTTATGATTGCGCCGCCGTGCTGGGTCGCACGGACATCGACGCCGTGGTGATCGGCACGCCCACCGATACCCACATTGACCTGATGCTGGCGGCTGTGGCCCAGGGCAAGGCGGTGTTGTGCGAAAAACCCATCGACCTGGACATCGCCAAGGCGCGCGCGGCGGTGCAGGCCGTGGAACAGCAGCACGGGCGGGTGATGCTGGGCTTCAACCGCCGTTTCGACCCTGACATCCTGCACCTGCGCGCGGCGCTCGACGGCGGCCACATCGGTGCGGTGCGCCAGGTAATCATCACCAGCCGCGACCCGTCTCTGGCCCCGCGGGATTACCTGGCGCATTCGGGCGGCATCCTGCGCGACATGACCATTCATGATTTAGACATGGCCCGCCACCTGTTGGGCGAGGAGCCCTGCGAGGTCAGCGCCATCGCCAGCCGCCTGGTGGACCCGACGCTTGAGCAGATCGACGATTACGACAGCGTGATGGTCATGTTGCGTACCGCCTCGGGAAAACAGTGCCACATCAACTGCTGCCGCGAGGCGGTGTACGGCTATGACCAGCGGGTGGAAGTGTCCGGGGCGCTAGGCGTGCTGCTGACCGATAACCACCGGCCCAGCACCGTACGCCACTGGAGCGCGAAGCACACCGAGGCGCTGGAGCCGCTGCAGCATTTCTTCCTGGAACGCTACGCCGACGCCTACCGCAATGAGCTGGCGCAGTTCATCGACGCCCTGGCTGCGGGCCGTGCGCTGCCCACCACCGTGCGCGATGGCCTGTATGCCTTGTACCTGGCGGATTGCGCCCTGGAGTCCGTGCGCACGGGGCGGGCGGTGGCGGTCGATTACGACCTTTGATCGGCCGTTGCGCTGTGCTGGGCGTGCACGTTGCCTGGGCACGGTGGGCGCATTCACCTGAACAGGTGCGAATATCCAGCAGTGGGTTCACGTCGCCGTCCCCTGGGCAGATGGTTCGAACTTATGGGGAAAATGCGCTTCACAGCTCAAAGGGCGAGTAAAAACTGCCCGCATCGCGCAGAGGTGAACATCATGCCACGAGGTAGCAAAGACAAATATACCGCCGAGCAAAGACGCAAGGCCGAGCACATTGAAGAGCGTTACGAGGACAAGGGCCTGTCGAAGAGCACCGCCGAAGCCCGCGCCTGGGCCACGGTGAACAAGCAGTCCGGCGGCGGCGAAAAGGCCGGCGGATCCGGCCGCCATACGTCGGCGACGCGAAAGGCCAGCGCCACGTCCGACTCGGCCAAGCGTGCCGCGCAAAGCCGCGCCGGGCATCCGCGCAGTGCGCGTTCGTCACTGGGCACCCAGACCAAGGCAAGCCTGATGAGTGAGGCGCGAAGCCGCAACCTGCGCGGCCGCTCCACCATGACCAAGGCCGAGCTGATCGAAGCGCTGCATCACCCACAGGGCTGAAGGACAATGACCATGACTGATCCCAAGACACCCCAGCACAACCCCAACCCCACGCACCTGCCGGGCGAAGTGGAGCGCGCCAACGACGCCCACCGCTCCAGCGAGCCAAAGCCCGGCAAGCGCGACAGCACCGCCCAGGAAACCGCTCGGCAGGTTAACCCCAAACCCTGAAACCGGTCGCCCGAACCCTGTAGCCGCTGCCCACGCCTGCGGTTACAGGGGTTGGGGATCAGGGATCTGACGCTCAATTGCCGTCGGCCACCTTGCGTTCGATCTCGGCGGTCTTGCGTTCCAGGGTTTCGGCGTCCTGTTCCTTGGCGCGGGTGGAAGACGGGGTGATCACCTCGTCCACGGCGCGGGTGTCGTCGTCGGCGTCGTCCAGGTCCCGCTGCAGAACGTTCACTGGCTTGCCGGAGGTGTCGCGGGGCGGGTCATTTTCGGCAAGGTCATTGCATTTGTCGTTGCTCATGATGGTGTCCTCGCAGGGTCAGGCAGCTTCGATGTCCAGCATCCAGCCGTCTGCTTGATGGTCACGATGGCGAATGATGCCGTGGTAGTGCTGTTGATCCACCTGAAAAGTCAGCGTGTGGGCCTTGCGCAAGGCGTCTGCCCCCGGCCCGCTGACTTCCAGGCGAAAGCCCGGTTCATCACGTTGCTCACGCGGCAGTACGCGGGCGTTGCAGGTGGTGTGGCCGGGCGTGGGGCCGAACAGCGTGTCTTCCACGAAATCGATGTGCAGCGGTAACGGGTCCATGGCGCGTGGCTCCTGTTGTTTACGTATGGAACCACGCGCCACGCCCAAGTTCCGAGCGATTTCAGGGCAGCGGATTGCCGCCGGTCACACCGAAGATCTCACCGGTGATGTAGCTCGATTCCTGGGTGGCCAGGAACACATACAGCGGTGCGCACTCGGCCGGCTGGCCAGGACGTTTCATCGGTGTCTGCGAGCCGAAGGTGGGGATCTTCTCGTCGGGTTGGCCGCCGCTGGGTTGCAGGGGCGTCCAGATCGGGCCTGGCGCCACTGCATTGACCCGCACGCCTTGGGCAATCACCTGTTTGGCCAGGGCCTTGGTGAAGGCGACGATGGCCGACTTGGTCGAGGCATAATCCAGCAGGTTCTGCGAGGGGCTGTAGGACTGGATGGACGCGGTATTGATGATGGTGGCGCCGGCGGGCAGGTGCGGCAGCGCCGCCTTGCACAGCCAGAACAGCGCGTAGACGTTGGACTTGAAGGTGGCGTCGAACTGCTCGGTGGTCAGGTCGGCAATGGCCTCCACGGCCTGCTGCTTGCCCGCCACGTTGACCAGCACATCCAGGCCGTCCAAGGCCTTGACCGCCTGGCTCACCAGGTTCTGGCAGAACTGCTCGTGCTTCAGGTCACCGGGTACGCACACCGCCTTGCGGCCTTCGGCTTCGATGAGTTTCACCACCTCCCGCGCATCACTTTCCTCCTCGGGCAAGTAGTTGAGCACGATGTCCGCGCCTTCGCGGGCAAAGGCGATGGCGGCCGCGCGGCCGATGCCCGAGTCGGCGCCGGTGATCAGCGCCTTGCGCCCCAGCATACGGCCGAAGCCCTTGTAGCTGAGCTCGCCGTGGTCCGCCGCCGGGGCCAGTTTGTGCACGGTGCCTGGGGCATCCTGGTGCTGTTTGGGGAACTCCGGGTGTGGGTACTGGGTGAGCGGGTTTTGCATCGAATACTGGTTTTCAGTCGCCATGACGGATGTCCTCTCGCGTACGTTCAAATCATGACAGTGGAGGCAACGAGTGGCCGGATCGTTCAGATTTTCTGCCCACGCAGATTTTTTAAACCTTCTGCCCACTGCCTGGGTCGATTGGCTACAGGCACTGCTTCGGCACATGAGGGCGACGTATGATCGGTGTGATAATTCCTGCGCATGACGAAGCACGCTACATCGACCAATGCCTGGCCTCGATTAAGGAGGCTGCACGGCACCGGCAGCTGGCCGGCATTGCCGTGCAGGTGTTGGTGGTGCTGGACGATTGCCGCGACGATACCGGCCTGCTGGCCGCTGCGGCGGGGTGTTCGACCCTTGAGGTCAGCTTTCGCAATGTAGGCAAGGCTCGCGCCTATGGCGCCCAGGCACTGCTGAACGCCGGCGCGCAGTGGCTGGCGTTCACTGACGCGGACACCCGCGTGCCCCCCGACTGGCTGGCGCGGCAGATCGGCTTTCAGGCCGACGCCGTGTGCGGCACTGTGTCGGTAGACAGCTGGGAGCATCACCCGCAGCACGTGCGCGCCCGCTATATGGAGGGCTATCGATTCGAAGAAGGCCACCGTCACATTCACGGTGCCAATCTGGGGTTGAGTGCGGCCGTTTACGAAAAGGTCGGCGGCTTCCAGCACCTGGCGGCCCACGAGGATGTGCAACTGGTGGCGGACCTGGAGCGCATCGGCGCGCGTATTGTGTGGACCGCCACCAATTCGGTGGTGACCAGCGCACGGCGCGACTTCAAATGCCGTGAAGGGTTTGGCGAATACCTGCTGTCGCTGGAGGAGCCTGCGGCTGTCATGGCTGCTCCCTGAACTCCCTGAATATAGACTCCCGAATGCCGAATCTGCATGGGCAATCCTGTCGCCTGGCGGCAGCGGCTACAGGTTTCCAGGGCCGGCGCCGCGTTGCCGAAGCGGTTACAGAATTCAAGCTTGGGCCGGTTTCACGCCACGCAGCATATCCAGTGGTGATCGCACCGGTACGGCGCACGCGTGAACACCACGTCCGCCATCAATACCATGCCGCGCTGTTGCAGTGCCTCGGTCAGTTCCACCAGTGTCTCTGCTTCGATAGTCATCGCTGTTACCTCGTCAGATTACCCTGTACATAGGTGTTGACTGGCCCCGTGGCGCGATGATTCAGTTTTTCTTGCCCTTACGTTTTCCAGGGCGACCTTTGTCGGGCCTGCCGGCCCTTGTCTATCGTGGTTTGATGGTGTTCTTTGCGTACAGGGAGTCATCGATGAAAAACGTTCTGCTGCTGTCCAGTCTTTCCTTGGCCCTGCTGGTGGGCGGCACGGCCCACGCCGCAGGCCTGTCCAGCCAGAAAAGCAGCTTCGGCACGCTGGCCGACGGCACCGCCATCGACAAATACACCCTGAGCAACAGCCAGGGCACGCAGGTGTCGGTAATCACCTACGGCGCCATCCTGCAATCGGTGATCGTCGCCGACAAACAGGGCAAGTTCGATGACGTGCTGCTAGGCTTCGACACCGCCAAGGAGTACGAGGCGAAAAACAACGACCCCCATTTCGGTGCCACCATCGGTCGCTACGCCAACCGTATCGCCGACGGTAAATTCGCGGTGGACGGCCATGCCTATAGCGTGCCCATCAATGCCGCGCCCAACGCCATGCACGGTGGCCCCGAAGGTTTCGACCGCCACCTGTGGAAGGCTGCGCCTAGCCATGACAAGGGGGCAGTTGGCGTCACCCTCAGTTACGTGAGTGCCGACGGCGAGATGGGCTTTCCCGGCGCCTTGACGACCCAGGTCACCTACAGCCTCAACGAGCGCAACGAACTGCGTATCCAGTTTCACGCCACCACCACCAAGCCCACCGTGCTCAACCTGACCAACCACGGCTATTACAACCTGGCCGGCGCAGGCAGCGGCACCATACTCGACCAGGTGGCTACCCTGCACGCCAGCCACTTTACGCCGGTGTCGGCCAAGCTGATCCCCACCGGCGAGATCGCTCCGGTGGCCGGCACTCCCATGGACTTCCTGAAGCCCACGCCCATTGGCACGCATATCAAGGATGACCACCCGCAGCTCAAATTCGCCGAACCCAAGCAGGGCGGCTTCGACTTCAACTACGTGCTCGACACCCATGGCGACTTGAGCAAGCCTGCGGTCGACATCCATGACCCGCACTCCGGGCGTCGCCTGCAACTGTTCACGACCCAGCCGGCGGTGCAGTTCTACACCTCCAATTCGCTGGACGGCAGCATCAGTGGCAAGGCGGGCAAGGTGTATCAGCACTGGGGGGCGTTCGCTCTGGAAGCCGAGCATTACCCGGATTCACCCAACCAGCCGGCATTCCCAAGCACTCGCTTGAACCCAGGGCAGGCTTTTTCCCAGACCACGGTGATGAAGTTCACCCATGATTGATGGGGCAACGGTACCCTTGGCGCTTGATACCGACGTTTAGGAAGGCAAACACATGATCTTCGGCTTGAATGGCAAGACCTGCGCACTGTTGGCCACTGTTCTGGCCATGGGCGGTTGCGCGTCGATGAGCCCGCCTGCGGCAAAGCCAGGGGCCGGTTCGCGTACCGTGCTACAGCACGTGGTGTACCCGGCGGGGTATGAGGTGAATGTGATTCGCATCGTACTGCCGGCCAACACCCATTCCCCGCACCACACCCACCCAGGCCTTGAGTCGGGCTACGTGGCGCGCGGTTCGGTGACCATCGCCATCGACGGCCAGCCCGAGCACGTGCTGCAGGCGGGCGACACCTTCGAAACCCCGGCCGGCGCCCCGCACATCGTCAAGAACGGCCCTGAGGAAACCGAGATCGTCTCCACCTACATCACCGAACTGGGCAAGCCGCTGACGCACGTGTTGCCGTAATCGCGCCGCCCCACTGATTGGCTGACTCGTCGCCCCCCCCCGTAGCTGCCGCCAGGCTGCGAAAAGGGCCGCAGGACCTTCGGCGGTGCCATATCGAACGCGGGCCCGCTGCGCGGGCCTTCGCAGCCTGCGGGGGGTAAGGAGACTTTTAGTGTGCGTTGGCGTCGTCGTGCAACAGGTGGAAGATCTCGCGCTTCATGCGAATGAAGTCGGCGTCCATCACCATGTCCAGGTTGCGCGGGCGCTCGATGGGCACGTCCAGCACCTGCTTGATGCGCCCCGGCCGTGCGCCCATGACGAAGATCCGGTCACCCAGCAGGATGGCCTCGTCGATGTCGTGGGTCACGAACAACACGGTCTTCTTACTGTGCTCCCATACCTTGAGCAGCAGTTGCTGCATCTGTAGCCGGGTCTGGCTGTCCAGCGCTCCGAAGGGTTCATCCATCAACAGAATCTGCGGGTCGTTGGCCAGCGCGCGAGCGATGGCCACGCGCTGCATCATGCCGCCCGACAGTTGCTTTGCGTAGTTGTCGGCAAAACGCTGCAGGCCCACTTCGTTGAGGTAGAACTCGACGATCTCCTTGCGCTCGGCCGCCGGCATGCCGCGGCGCTTGAGGCCGAACTCGATGTTCTGGCGCACGGTGAGCCACGGGAACAGGGTGTAGCTCTGGAACACCATGCCGCGGTCGGCGCCGGGGCCGTCCACTTGCTGGCCGCCCACGTAGATCTCGCCGCTGCTGGGCTCGGCCAGGCCGGCGGTGAGGTATAGCAGGCTGGACTTGCCACACCCCGAAGGGCCCACCAGCACGGCGAACTGCTGGTCGGGCACCTCGAAGGACACCTCTTGCAGCGCCGTGAAGGTGCTGCCCGAAGGCGTCTTGTAGTGCAGGCTGACCTTGTCCACTTTCAGCCGTGGCGCCGCATTGGGCGTCGGCATCGTGGGGGGCACCAGCCGTGGCGAAGTTGCGGTTACTGAGCCCATGCGGCCACCTTGATGCGAAGAAGTCGGAACAATTGATCGGTGATCAGGCCCAGCAGGCCGATGACCGCGATCGCCAGGAAAATCACGTCCACCTGAAAGCCGCGCATGGCTTTCAGGCTCAGGTAGCCCAGGCCGCTGGACGCGGCCACCAGCTCAGCCACCACCAGGTAGGTCCAGGCCCAACCCATGGTCACCCGCAGGGTATCGAGGATGCCCGGCACCGAGGCCGGGGCAATCACGTGCACCACCGCATCGACGCGGTTGGAGCCCAGGGTGTAGGAGGCGTTAATCAGGTCCTTGGAAATGCCCTTGGACACGTCAGCGATCATCACCAGTTGCTGGAAGAACACGCCGAAGATGATCACCGACACCCGCTGCTCAAGGCCAATGCCGATCCACAGGATGAACAGCGGCACGAACGAGGTCACCGGCAGGTAGCGGATGAAGTTCACCAGCGGCTCCAGGAATGCCTGCACCACGCGGAAGCTGCCCATCAGCAGCCCCACCGGCACAGCCACCAGGGAGGAGATGATGAAACCGACCATTACCACTTCCACGCTGGCCCACACGTGTGTGCCCAGGGTGCCATCGCGGGCCAGGCGCAGGGCGGCTTCTACCACGGCGCCGGGGGTGGGCAGGAACATCGCCGGCACCACGCCACCGTAGGAGAGCACGGCCCACAGGCCGATCATCAGTACCCACGCCAGGGCGCTGGCGCTCCAGACCACCTGCACAGGCAGGCTGGTCTTGGGCGTGAAGCAGCGGTTAAGCCATGAGTTGCGCTTGGACATGCCAGGCTCCTATCGCGGGGTGACGAAACGGTTGTCGACCAAGTCGCTGTAGCTGACATTGAACGGCTTGCCTTGCAGCTCGCTGGCGGTCTGGTTGGCCAGCTTGATCACGTTGGCGGCGTCGCCGGTGGTGCCGTTGCTGCCCAGCAGTTTTTCGCTCATGGCCTGGTCATAGAAGCGCACGCCCTTGGCGGCCGATGCCAGTTCAGACGGGTCGGCCAGGTAGCCACCCACGCCCTTGGCCATGATCGCGTAAGCCTCCTGCGGATGGTCCTTGGTGTACTGCACGGCCTTGTACAGGCCGGCCACCAGGGCCTTGACGTCTTCAGGCTGCTTTTCCACCACGTCGCAGTTCAGCGCCACCACGTCGACGATTACGCCGGGGGTGGTGCTGCTGTCGACCAGCACCTTGCCGGTGTTCTTCTCGCGCACCGTGGTCAGGTGAGGCTCCCATGTTACGGCGGCGGGCACGCGGCCGGCGATGAAGGCCGTGGCGGCGTCGTCGGCGGTCATGTTCTGGATGGTCAGGTCGCTCATTTTCATGCCGGCGTTCTTCAGCAGGTAGGCTAGCCAGAACTGCGACACCGACCCTTCGTTCACGGCAATGGCCTTGCCTTTGAGTTCTTGCAGGCTGTTGACGTCCTTGCCTACCAGCACGCCGTCGCCACCGTGGCTTTCATCCAGCGCGGCCACGGCCTTGAAGCAGAACTGCGGGCGGTACTTGAGGATTTCGTCCAGGGTGGAGGCCGAACCGGACAGCTTGCCCGACGCCTGGGCGGCCATGTACATGGAGGCCTCTTCGATGGTGGGCAGCTCCACGGTCAGGCCCTTTTCCTTGAAGTAACCCAGGTCCTGGGCCAGGTACAGGGTGCCGTAGCCTACCCAGGTGGTGTGGCCGATGGACAGGGTGCCGGCCTGGGCGCCACTGGCGATGCCGGCGGCGAGTGCGGTCAGGGCCAGCGGGCGCACGCAGCGCGATACGAAAGACTTGATCATGAAACACTCCCGGAACGTTGGTGTTTTAGTTGGTTTCTCGGGGCAGTGGGCGTAACGCCAAAAACGTCGAACGGTGGGTCTCTGACGGACCTTTTGCCTCTGTGCGGCAGGGTCGATGTTGGCTGATGTGGCGGGGCAGGAAAACGAGGAAATTTGTGGTCGCTAACGAGGAAAAAGGTTGTTCGGCAGGAAGAAGGGCGTGTGGCGCATCTAGAGGTGGGAGCGGGCTCTGCCCGCGAAAGGAACGCCGCGTAAACAACAGATACGCGGTGATCTTTTCGCGGGCAGAGCCCGCTCCCACGAGGGTTTCAGGTTAAATCGCGGCCATCTTCGCGGCATTGGCAGTGGCGTTGGCGGGCTCGAGAATCATCGCTGCCGCCTTCTCGCCAATCATGATGCACGGCGCGTTGGTATTGCCGCTGATCAGCGTCGGCATGATCGAGGCGTCCACCACGCGCAGGCCCCTGATGCCGTGCACCCGCAACTGCGGATCGACCACGGCCATGGGGTCGCTGCCCATTTTGCAGGTGCCCACGGGGTGGAACACCGTGGCGGCGTAGTCGCGCACGTAGTCCAGCAACTGCTGGTCGGTCTGCACCTGGGCGCCGGGCAGCATTTCCTTGCCGCGAATGGCGTCGAACTGAGTGTCGGCGAGGATGCGCCGGGCCAGTTTCAGGCCTTCCACCAGCACCTTGGCGTCGTCGGGGTTGCTGAGGAAATTGAAGTCGATCACTAACGTGCCGTCGCGACCCAGGCGCAATTCACCGATGCTCTTGGGCCGCAGCACGCAGGTGTGCACGGCATAGCCATGGCCCCACTCGAACAGGCGACCGCGGTGGCTGCGGTAGCCCGGCACGAAGTGAAACTGCACGTCGGGCAAGGCCTCGGCCAAGGGTGTACGGGCGAAGCCGCCGGCTTCCACGTAGTTGGTGGTCAGCCAGCCCATTTTGCTGACCAGGTAGCGCAACGGCGAGGCCAGGATGGCCGCCAGCGAACCCAGGGAGAAGCCCAGCGTGAGCGGACTTTTCGAACGCACGGTTACCAGGCCGTCCAGGTGGTCTTGCAGGTTCTTGCCCACCCCGGGCAGGTCGTGGCGCACCGGGATGCCGGCCTCGGTCAGTTCGGCGGCCGGGCCGATGCCAGAGGCCAGCAACAGCTGCGGGCTGCCGATGGCACCGGCGCTGAGGATCACTTCCCTCCGGGCCTTGAGGAAGGTCTGCACGCCGTTGCTGTCCACCACCACGCCCTTGGCGATCTTTTGCTCGACCACCACCGACTTCACCGTGCAGTCGGTGACCACGGTGAGGTTGGTACGGTCGAGTACAGGGGCCACGAAGGCGCGGTAGCTGGACAGGCGTCGGGCGGTTTTCTGGGTCAGGTTGTAGATACCGCAGCCTTCCAGGCGTGGGCCGTTGAAGTCGTCATTGCGGCGGATACCGATTTTTTCCGCCGCCTTGACGAACATCCCCGACACCGGATTGGGGTCGCGCGCCGCTTCCACGTTCAGCTCGCCGCCGGTGCCGTGCAGGGCAGGGTCCTGTCCCAGGCGGTTGTTCTCCGATTGCTTGAAGTAGGGCAGCACACTGGCCCAGTCCCAGCCGGGCTGCGCCCAGCGATCGTAGTCGCTGGCATGGCCGCGGATATAGATCATGCTGTTCATCGAGCTGGATCCGCCCAACGCCTTGCCGCGTGGCGTATGCAGCGAGCGGTTGCCGAGGTTTTTCTGCGGCGCGGAAAAGAAGTTCCAGCTGTATTTCTTGCTCTTGTACAGGGTGATGGTGCCGGCCGGTGTCTGGATGCGCGGGCTGTTGTCGTTGCCGCCGGCTTCGATCAGGCAGACCTTGACCTGCGGATCGGCACTGAGGCGGTTGGCAAGCACGCAGCCCGAAGAGCCGGCGCCGACGATGATGTAGTCGAAGTCGGTGTTCATGCACTTCTCCCGGCGGTGCGCAGCGCTGGGGCGCGACGGCGGCGGCTGAGCAGGTAATAGACCGGCGAGATCACCACCAGGCCCACGATCCAGGAAATATCGGCGCCGCCCATGGCCTTGGCCACCACGCCGGTGTACAGCTCGGTGGCCATGAACGGCACCTGCACCAGCACGCCCAGCACGTAGCAGCCCACGGCCGTCCAGTTGCAGTAACCGTAGAGGCCACCGTCACGGCGCAAGAACGAAGCCACGTCGTAGCTGCCGTGGGCCACCAGGTAGTAATCCACCAGGTTGATGGCGGTCCAGGGCACCAGCACGTACAGCAGCAACAGAATGAAGTTGGTGTAGTTGGCCATGAAGTCGTCCTGGCCCAGCAAGGCCAGGGCCAGGGAGATGGAGAACAGCACCAGCGCGGTCAGCGTGCGCGACAGGGCGCCGGCCGACCATTTCGGTACCAGGGTCTGGCCCACGGTGATGGCCGACAGGGTGCCGCAGTACAGGTTCATGGCGTTGGTGGCGGCAATGCCCACCGAGAACACGGCTACCACCAGGGTGGCGATGGGGCCGGTCATTTCGATCAGGCCGGCGATGATGTCACCGTCCACGCTCAGGCCTACCACCACACCCAGGGCCATGGGCAGGATCGAGCCCAGGCAGCAACCCCAGTAGCTGGACCAGAAGGCCGAGCGGTCACCGGTGTCGGCTGGCAGGTAACGCGAGTAGTCCGATACATACGGTGCGTACGCCAGTTGCCACAAAGCGGCCACCGACAGGGTGCCGAGGAAGCCCGGCAGGTTGAAGCTGTTGCGCTGCATGAAGTCGGCCGGCAGCCCGTGCACGCCCACGATCCAGATGAAGCACAGCAGCAGGATGGCGCCGGACAGGTACGACATCACCCGCGTGTAGGCGTGGATCAGGCGATAGCCGAACACCGTGGCCACCACGCTGATCAGCCCCACCAGGACAATGCCCTGGTTGGTGCTGAACAGGGGGTAGCGGCTGTGCAGCGACTGGCCGCCCAGCACCAGGTTGGAGGCGAAGAAGCCCAGGTACATGATGACCACCAGGGCCACCACCAGCAAGGACCCGTAGGAGCCGAACTGACCGCGGGTCTGCACCATCTGCGGCACGCCCAGCTGCGGGCCTTGCGCCGAGTGCAGGGCCATGAACACGCCACCGATGAGGTTGCCGGCGATCAGCGCCAGCATGGCGGTGATGAAGGGCAGCTTGAACACGGTCACGGCCAGGGCGCCGGTGACCACTGTCAGCAGCATGATGTTGGAGCCGAACCAGATGGTGAACAGGTCCCGGGCGCGCCCATGGCGCTGGTCCAGGGCAATGGGCTGGATGGTGCTCAGCTCCAGGGTGGCGGGTTTGGGGGCGTGGTGATTCATGGCATGCGTTCGCTCTGTGAATGGCGGGCAGATAAATCAAGAAAGTGCTGCTGGGGTTTTTGTTGTTTTGTGTGGGCGCGGTCAGTGTGGTTGAAGAGCTCAGCGCAGCTGGAACCAGGTGGTTTTCAGCTGGGTGTACTTGTCGAACGAGTGCAGCGACAGGTCGCGGCCAAAGCCTGACTGTTTGCCGCCGCCAAAGGGCACGCACACGTCCAGGGCGTCCACGGTGTTCACCGACACGGTGCCTGCATTCAAGCGGCGTGCCACCCGGTGGGCGCGGTTGAGGTCGTCGGTCCACAACGACGCCGCCAGGCCGTAGATATGGTCATTGGCCAGGTGCACGGCTTCGTCTTCGTGGTCAAAGGCGCTGATGGCCAGCACCGGGCCGAACACTTCTTCGCGGGCCAGGCGCATGTCAGCGGTGACGCCGGTGAACAGCGTGGGCTGGATGAAATTGTCTGAGCCATTGAGCGTCACGCGCTCACCACCGGCCACGCGCTGGGCGCCGCTGGCGTCGGCGTCGACGATGAAGTTCATGATGCGCGCGGCCTGAGTGGCGTCGACGATGGCGCCCATTTTGCTGGCCGGGTTCAGCGGGTCGCCCGGTTGCCAGTCACGGGCCTTGGCGATCAGGCGCTCGACAAACTCGTCATGAATACTGCGCTCCACCAGCAGGCGCGAGTTGGCCGAGCACACCTCGCCCTGATTGAAGAAAATGCCGAACGCCGCTTTTTCGGCCGCCAGGTCCAGGTCCTGACAATCGGCGAACACCAGGTTCGGGCTTTTGCCACCGCATTCCAGCCACACCTGCTTGAGGTTCGACTGGGCGGCGTACTGCATGAAGTATTTGCCCACCTGGGTGGAGCCGGTAAACGCCAGGGCGTCCACGTCGGGGTGCAGGCCCAGGGCGCGGCCGGCCTGTTCGCCCAGGCCGGTGACTACGTTCAATACACCTTCCGGCACGCCAGCCAGAAGTGCCAGTTCGGCCAGGCGCAGGGCCGAAAAGGGCGATTGTTCGGCGGGCTTGAGGATGACACTGTTACCGGCCGCCAGCGCCGGTGCCAGCTTCCAGGCGGCCATGTCCAGCGGGAAGTTCCACGGCACCACGGCGGCGATCACGCCCAGCGCTTCGCGGGTGATGGTGGCCAGGGTGCCAGGGCCGGTGGGGGCCACCTGGTCATACAGCTTGTCCAGGCTTTCGGCGTACCAGGCGAACACGTGGGCGGCACCAGGTACGTCGATGTTCCAGGCGTCCATCACCGGCTTGCCCATGCTCAGCGAGTCCAGCAGGGCCAGTTCTTCGCGGTGGGCCAGAATCAGCTCCGACAGGCGCAGCAGCACGGCCTTGCGCTCGCGCGGGGCCATGCGTGCCCAGGGGCCGTGGTCGAAAGCCTTGCGCGCGGCGCGCACGGCCAAGTCGACATCGGCGTCGGCGCAGGCGGCAACCTGCGCCAGCAGGCCGTTGGTGGCAGGGTTGATGACCGCGAAGGTCTCGCCGGACAGGGCGGCGTGGGTGCGCCCGTCGATGTGGGCGGTGGTGTCGAAGGGTTGGGTGCGGGCCAGACGTTGCCAGGTGTTGAGGTCAGTCACTGCGGTCTCCAGAATCCACGATCAATGAGGGGATACTGGGGGAAGTGGGGCAAGCACGAAATGAGGAAATATGTGCTTGGGTTCGATAAAAAAGCGAGGCAATTTCGCCCTTTTTCAGGGCGCAAGGCGCCCCCTTCCGGTGCGTCAGAACACCCCCGCTGCATCTACGAAGGGCGTGTGTGGAGGTATTCGGCGATGCGCGCCAGCATGGCGTCGCAGGCGTTTAGCTGGGCCACGCTGACGAACTCGTCGGGCTTGTGGCCCTGGTCCATGCTGCCCGGCCCGCACACCACCGTGGCGATGCCGATGGCGTCGAACAATCCACCTTCGGTGCCGAAGGCCACCGTGCTGAAGGCGTCTGAGCCGCAGAAGCGGGCAATCAGTTGCGCCGCCTGGCTGTGGCGGTCGGTGGCCAGCCCGGGGTACGCCGACAGCTCGCTGAAATGGATGGCACTGTCGGCATTCACCGCCTGCATGCGCGGCAACACTTCATCGCGGGCGTAGCGCTGCAGTTGTTCGGCCACCTGGCGCGGGTCCTGGGCGGGCAGGGCGCGCACTTCGAAGTCGAAGCGGCAGTGCGCCGGCACAATGTTCAGCGCCTTGCCGCCGCTGATCACCCCGGTCTGCACCGTGCTGAAGGGTGGGTCGAAGCGGCTGTCCTGCAACGCAGGGGCGCGCAGGCGTGCACCAATATGGCCCAGCTCGCCGATCAATTGGGCGGCATGTTCAATGGCGTTTACCCCTTGCGGTGCATAGGCCGAGTGACACGCCGCGCCGTGCACGTCACAACGCATGGCCAGTTTGCCCTTGTGGCCGAGCACCGGCGCAAGTTCAGTGGGTTCGCCGATGATGCACAGCAGCGGCGTGTGCGGCCGGGTCGCCAGTTCCGTGAGCAGCGAGCGCACGCCCAGGCAGCCTACTTCCTCGTCGTAACTGAGGGCAATGTGCACCGGCATCGACAGCGGTGCCGCCAGCAGGCTGGGCACGGCGGCCAGCACGCAGGCGATATAGCCCTTCATGTCGGCGGCGCCACGGCCATACAACTTGCCATCGCGCTCAGTGAGGGTGAACGGCGGCACCGTCCACGCCTGGCCGTCCACCGGTACTACGTCGGTGTGGCCCGACAGCACAATCCCGGGGCGGTCATCGGTGCCCAGGGTGGCGAACAGGTTGGCCTTGCTGCGCTCGGCGTTGAAGATCAGTTGGCACGGCACGCCGAACCCTTCGAGGTACTGGCGCGCGAACTCAATCAGTTGCAGGTTCGATTCACGGCTGGTGGTGTCGAAGCCGATCAGGTCGGCCAGTAGTGCGCGACTGCTGCTCATTTATTCGTCCCCGGGCACGCCGTAGCGGGGCGCCTTGGTCGGGTCCAGGGCGCGGGTCAGGTAGTCCTGCAACTGCGGGCGGTAGGCCGTCCACAGTTTGGCCAGCGCGTCGATGGGCGCCTCGTCGGCCCAGTCCACGCGCAGGTCGACGATGGGCCAGGTCAGCTCGCCCACCACCACCAGCGCGGCCGAGTGCACGGGGCCTGCTTCGCCACCGGCGGCCACGGCGGCCTGCATGGCGGCCAACAGGCGGTCGGCCAGTTGCCCCTCGCTGGTTTCAAAGGTGCGCACCAGGGTGTCGATCACGGCGCGGTCGGCCAGCATGTTGCCGGCCCCCACGCATTGCTCGCCGGCCACGGCATTGTGCGTGCCCAGGGTTTCGCTGCCGCTGAAGAAGGCGGCGTTGCCCAGGTGGTCCAGGGCGGTCACTTGGCGGTACTGGCTGTAGCCATTGCTGGTCAGCGCCTTGTCCAGGGCCTGGGCGGGGGTAAGCCCGTGCTCCAGTTGGTCGAGTACCTGCGGGCCCAGGGCAGGCAGGGTGATGTTCTGGGTGGACACCGCGCCCACGCCTGGGCGCAGCCACGGGCAGCGCGCGCCCACGGCAATGCTGGAGGAGCTGATGGCAATGCCCAGCTGGCCGGTTTCGGCGCAGCGGCCGACGATGGAAAACGTCATGGGGGATTCGTCCTGTTGAGTGTACAAGACCATTGTGGGCATGGGGCGGGGTGGGGGAAATTAGGATTTTTATGGTGCTAGGTTCGTAAAAAGCTCTGCAGCCGGATACCCCCGCATGGCGCTGGCGAACGCCTCCCCCGGAGCTGCCGAAGGCTGCGAAGGCCCGCACCGCGGGCCCGCGATCAACCTGACACCGCCGAAGGTCATGCAGACCTTCTCGCAGCCTGAGGGCAGCTGCGAGGGGGAGGGTGTGCTTACAGGACCCCAATCTCGCGGGCGGTGCGGTCCACGGCGATGCGGGTCTTGTCCACCAGTTCGTCCAGTTCGGCACGGGTGGCCACCAGGGCCGGGGCCATGATCATGCGTCCCAGGGTGGAGCGGATGATGATGCCTTCCTCGAAACCGATGGTGCGGCAGCGCCAGGCGATATCGTTCTCGTTGGCAAAGCGCTTGCGGGTGGCCTTGTCTTCGGCGAACTGCAACGCCGCCACCAGGCCGATACCTTGTACTTCACCCACCAGCGGGTGGTTGCCGAACACTTCGCGCAGGCAGTTCTGCAGGTACGGGCCGGTGTCGGTTTTCACTTGGGTAACCACACCTTCGTCGCGCAGCGCCTTGAGGTTGGCGATGGCCACGGCGGCGGCCACCGGGTGCCCGGAGTAGGTCAGGCCATGGGCAAATACGCCGCCGCGTTCCACCAGGGCCTCGGCCATGCGCCGTGACAGGATCAGGCCACCCATGGGGATGTAGCCCGAGGTCAGGCCCTTGGCGATGGACAGGGTGTCGGGTTCGAAGCCCAGTGCCTGGTGGGCGAACCATTCACCCGTGCGGCCGAAACCGCCGATCACTTCATCAGCGCACAACAGCACATCATATTGGCGGCAGATACGCTGAATTTCCGGCCAGTAGGTGGCCGGCGGAATGATCATGCCACCGGCGCCCTGGAAGGGCTCGGCGACGAAGGCGGCGACCTTGTCGGCGCCCAGCTGCAGAATTTTGTCTTCCAGCTGGCGTGCGGCGCGCAGGCCGAACTCTTCAGGGCTGAGATTGCCCTCGTGGGCATACCAGTAAGGCTCGTCGATGTGCACCACATCCGGCACGGTGCCGCCCATGTCGTGCATGAACTTCATGCCGCCCAGCGCCGTGGCGGCCAGGGTGGAGCCGTGGTAGCCGTTCCAGCGGCCGATCATGATTTTCTTCTCGGGCTTGCCCATCACCTGCCAGAACTTGCGCACCGTGCGGATCAGCACCTCGTTGGCTTCGGAGCCGGAGTTGGTGTAGATGGCGTGGCTGTAGTGTGACGGCAGCAGGCTGAACAGCAACTCGGACAGCTCGATCACTGCCGGGTGGGTGGTGTGGAAGAACATGTTGTAGTACGGCAGTTGTTCCAGCTGTTTGCTGGCGGCGGCGGCCAGGTCCTTGCGGCCATAGCCCAGGTTGGTGCACCACAGGCCCGACATGCCGTCCAGGTAGCGCTTGCCGTCGCTGTCCCACAGGGTCAGCCGCTCGCCGCCAACGATGACGCGCGGGCCTTCTTCGTTCAGCGCCTTCTGGTCGACAAAAGCGTGAATGTGGTGGGCCGCATCGGCGGCCTGGTAGTCACGGGTGCTGCGGTTAGGGCGTTCGGTGGTCATTGCCTGTCTCCTGTGGCGGGCGCTGGATGGACAGATTATTTGCAGTCAAAAATATTTTTGTAAACAAAATAATTTGCCTCGAAAATAAAAGACCTTACCCTAGGGCCACCTGTACCGCCCGCCAGAGCCTTCATGACCGGATTACGAGAACGACAGAAAGAGCAGCGCCGCCAGGTCATTGCCGAGGCCGCGCTGGCGCTGTTCAAGGCCAATGGTTTCGTGGCCACCACCCTTGAGCAGATTGCCCAGCGGGCCGGGGTGTCGGCGCCCACCGTGGTCAATTACTTTGGTGGCAAGCAGGAGATCCTGCTGGCGCTGCTCAAGGGCCCGGACCAGCAGGCCATGCTCGAAGCCCGCGCCCACCTGGACGACACCTGCGACCCGCTGGACGCCCTGTGCGAGCTGGAAGGCTTGATGACCCGCTACCAGTTGCAGGCCATGCCGGCGTCGCTGTGGCGCGAGCTGGCGCCGTTCCTGTTCACCGGCGAGTTCGCCGCCACCTTCCAGCCCTGGAACGACGCCGTGGTGGCCGAGACCCGGGCGCTGCTGCTGCATTTCCAACAGTTGGGCAAGGTCAAGGCCACGGTGGACATCGACGTCGCCGCCACGCTGTTCAACCAGTACGCCAACCTGGCGTTCATCCGCCTGGCCACCGAGCCCGCCCCGAACCGCGCCGCCCATGCGGCGCACATGCGCGCGGTGTTGCGGCTGTTGTGCCACGGTCTGTTGGTCTAGCCATACCTGTGGCTGCCGGCTTGCCAGCGAGCTTTTGACCCTCAACAGCTCGCTGGCAAACCAGCGCCCACAGGCTGATTTTCACCCTCCAAGCTTTTTCCTGCCCTGCGACGACAAAAAACCTAATTTCGCTGTACACCCGACTTGCACAGAATGCGCTCAAGAGCATCCCCCTGACCGATTCCATTCGGCACGCTTTTGAGAAGGACACAAACATGACTGTGGCAACCGTGGAAATCGATACGCTTATCGTCGGCGCCGGCCAGGCCGGCGTGGCCATGAGCGAGCACCTGAGCAAGCTCGGCGTTCCGCACCTGGTGCTGGAGCGCAGCCGCATCGCCGAACGCTGGCGCACCGGTCGCTGGGATTCGCTGGTGGCCAACGGCCCGGCCTGGCACGATCGCTTCCCCGGCCTTGAGTTCGATGACCTGAGCCCTGACGGTTTTGCCCCCAAGGAACGCGTGGCCGATTACTTCGAGGCCTACGCCCGCAAGTTCAACGCGCCCATCCGCACCGGTGTCGAGGTCAAGAAGGTACAGCGCAACGTTGGCCGCCCGGGCTTCACCATCGAGACCAGCGACGGCGTCATTGAAGCCCGCCGCGTGGTGGCCGCCACCGGCCCGTTCCAGCGCCCGGTCATTCCGGCTATCGCCCCGCAGAACGTGGCGTTGAAGCAACTGCATTCGGCCGATTACCGCAACCCTCAGCAGTTGCCCGCAGGCGGTGTGCTGGTGGTGGGCGCCGGCTCCTCGGGCGTGCAGATCGCCGACGAACTGCGCCGCGCCGGGCGTGATGTGTACCTGTCGGTGGGCCAGCACGATCGGCCGCCGCGTGCCTACCGCGGGCGCGATTTCTGCTGGTGGCTGGGCGTGCTGGGCGAGTGGGACGCGGCGGCCATGAAACCGGGCCGTGAGCACGTGACCATCGCCGTCAGCGGCGCCCATGGCGGCCGCACTGTGGACTTCCGCGAGCTGGCACAACAGGGCATGAACCTGGTGGGCTTGACCAAGGCCTTCGACGGCACCACGGTGAGCTTCCAGCCAGACTTGGCGGACAACCTCAACCGTGGCGACGAGAACTACCTGAACCTGCTGGACGCTGCCGACGCTTACACCGAGCGCAACGGCCTGGACCTGCCACTGGAACCCGAGGCGCGCCGACGCTTCCCCGACGCGGCCTGCATCACCCAGCCGCTGCTGGAATTGGACCTGGCGGCCGCAGGCGTCACGTCAATCATCTGGGCCACCGGGTTTGCCACCGACTACAACTGGCTGGCGGTGGACGCCTTCGACGCCAACGGCAAGCCTACCCATCAGCGCGGCGTCTCCACCGAGCCGGGCGTGTACTTCCTGGGCCTGCCGTGGCAGTCGCGTCGTGGTTCGTCGTTTATCTGGGGTGTGTGGCACGACGCCAAGTACATCGCCGACCAGATCGCCATTCAGCGTCAGTACGCGGCCTATCACCGTGACGCGGCGCAGCGCCAGGCCAAGGCCGTCGAAAAGCCTACCGTCAGCGCCTGATTCCCTTTTTCGCATTCGAGGAGTAACCGATGCCTACCCATACGCGCATCCGCATGTTCAACACCAAGGAAACCTACCCCAACCAGTCCCTGGACAACGACCTGTGCCAGGCCGTGCGCGCCGGCAACACCGTGTACGTCCGTGGCCAGGTGGGCACTGACTTCGAGGGCAACCTGATTGGCCTCGGTGACCCCCGCGCTCAGGCCGAGCAGGCAATGAAAAACGTCAAGCAGCTGCTGGAAGAGGCGGGCTCGGACCTGTCGCACATCGTCAAGACCACCACCTACCTGATCGACCCCCGCTACCGCGAGCCGGTGTACCAGGAAGTCGGCAAGTGGCTCAAGGGCGTGTTCCCGATCTCCACGGGGCTTGTGGTGTCGGCCCTGGGCCAGCCGCAATGGCTGATGGAAATAGACGTGATCGCCGTTATCCCGGATTGACCCACCGTACACCGCTTGCCGCTGCCGAAGGTTGCGCTGGCCCTGGGCATCGATGAAGATCTCCAGCGCACAGGGTCACACCACTTGCCATTTTCTTGGCCCGGCTGCACCGTGGTAGACACGTCTGCACCGAGAACCCGTCGATGAGCGTTTCGCCAGAAGACCTGCAACACCTGCAACATGCCAAGAACCTGCTGGAAAACCCCGGTTTCGTGGCCAAGGTCACCCACATCATCGGCATGCCCATCGAAGGCGCGCTGGCGTACCTGCCCGCCAGCGTCACCCGGCGCATCGCCGGCATCACCCAGGCCGCGCTGGTGAAGGCTTTGGACGCCGCGGTGTTCACCATCAAGGATGTCCCCGGCGAACAACCCTCCAACCGCTGGCACAAGGCGGGCATCGCCGTGAGCGGCGGGGTGGGCGGCTTCTTCGGCCTGGCCGGGCTCAGCGTGGAACTGCCGCTGTCGACCTCCATCATGTTACGTTCCATCGCCGACATCGCCCGCAGCCATGAAGAACACATCGACACCGACGACGCCAAGCAGGCGTGCCTGGCGGTGTTTGCCCTGGGCGGCCGGGCCAGCGCCGATGACGATTCGGAAACCGGCTACTACGCCGTGCGCGCCGCCTTGGCCAAGTCCCTGACCGATGGTTCGATACTCAAGTTGATCAGCGCGATCGCCGAACGCTTCAGCCTGCACGTCAGCGAAAAGGCTGCAGCGCAGTCCATCCCCGCCATCGGCGCCGTGGGCGGCGCGCTGATCAACCTGGCCTTTATCGACCACTTCCAGGACATGGCCAGCGGGCATTTCATTGTGCGTAAACTGGAGCGCAAGTACGGCCCCGAAACCGTCCAGCGGCTGTACCAGTCATTGCCTCGGCGCGGCTGACACAAGGATAGCCAGCGCCATCGTCATCAGGCACTCTGGGGCTTCCTCCATTGACCTTCGTGACAAGGATTTCAGTAGATGACTACCCCGCGCCAGGTTGACCTGCAACGCATTGCCCAGCAACAGCAACAGCTGCAATTCGCCGCCTTCGACAAAGCCAGTGCCTGGGCGCTGGGCACGCGCCTGAAACAGGCGTGCGAGGCAACAGACGTGGCCACCACCATCGAAGTGCGTCTGGCCAAGGAGACAGTGTTTCTCTACGCCATGCCCGGCACCGCACCCAACAACGCCGACTGGGCGCGGCGCAAGCGCAACGTGGTGGAAGTCATGGAGCAAAGCTCGTATGCCGTGGGCCTGGCCGCCGAGGAAGAGGGCGTGCCGCTGGAGGTCGCCATGGGCCTGGACACGCGTGACTACGCGCCCCACGGCGGCAGTTTTCCGCTGATCGTGAAAGGCGTGGGTTGCGTGGGCGCGGTGACCATATCCGGCCTGCCACAGCGCGAGGACCACGCCTTGGTAGTGGAAGTGCTGGCGTTGATGTGTGGCGTGAACCCGGCCGAGGTGGCCCTGCCGTAAACGACGGGCGCGACCTGGTCTGGCGACCAGGCCGCGCACCTGTTCACAGCTCTTGGTAGTGGGCCGGGTCCTGCCCCAGGATGCGCCCGTCCGGCCGCGCCAGGGTGGCGATGGCCGCCATGTCCTGGGTCGACAGCTCGAAGTCGAACACGTCCAGGTTGTCCCGCTGGCGCTGGTCTGAACTGGCTTTGGGCAACGGCACGCTGCCCAGTTGCACGTGCCAGCGCAGGATCACCTGCACCACGCTGCGGCCGTGCTGGCGGGCGATACCCTGAAGTACCGGGTCGCTCTGCAGGTCGTTGCCGCGGCCAATGGGGCTCCAGGCCTGGGTGACGATGCCGTTGGCCTTGTCCCAGGCCAGTTGCTCGGGCTGGGGAAAATAGGGGTGCAGCTCAATCTGGTTGACGCACGGCTTCACGCCGCTGGCGTCAACGAGCGCCTGCACATGCTCGGGGAGAAAGTTGCACACACCGATCGAGGTCACCCAGCCGCGTTCCTTTGCCTCCACCAGCGCGCTCCAGGCTTCCAGGTAAAGACCTTGGGCGGGGTTGGGCCAATGCAGCAGGTAAAGGTCAATGGTGTCCAGCCGGGTGCGGTAGCGGCTCTCTTCGATACAGGCCAGGGCGTCGTTGTAGGCGTAGTGTCGGCCGGGAATCTTCGAGGTGAAGCGCAGGGCTTCGCGCGGTACCGAAGCCATGCGCATCGCCTGCGCCACGGCGCCTTCGTTCTCGTAGCTGAAAGCGCTGTCCAGCAGCCGGTAGCCGTTGTCGATGGCCCTGGCGATAGCTTGCGCGCCGGGGCTGCCGTTGAGCTTGCAGGTGCCGAAGCCGATGGCTGGCAGGTGGGTGCCGTCGTTGAGGGGAATGGCAGGAACACTCATGCAAAAGGCTTCCTTATTCTTGGGGTAAGACCAGGCCGCGTACGCATCGCCAGGGGCAGGTGCTCACGGGCAGCGGCTGTTGCTCAGGTCATTGTGAATACCCCGGGCGCCCTCTGGCCAGTGCCGGGAGGGGCCTATTTTGAGGGGGAAACGTCATCGACATTGCCCGGCGCATGCCGAAGGTCATGCGAGCCTTTTCGCAGCCTTCGGCAGCTACAAGGTTAGAACTGAGTTTGCACCTGCAGGCCGAACACCAGGGCGTTGTCCACTTGGCGCACGCCGTCCGGGTGTTTGATGTACTGGATGTTCGGCATCACGTTCAGCCATTTGGTGGCCTGGATGCCGTAGTTCAGTTCGGTGGCGTATTCGCTGTGCTGCTCAGGCACGTAACCGGCGTCGTCGTAGCTCAGGCCGCTTTGTTCGTTAGCAGTCTTGGCGTTGCGCAGGAACAGCGAGCTGGCATGAATACGCGCCACGCCAAAGCCCAGAGTGTCGGTGGGGCGTGCGTCAAACGGGCCTTTGTAGACCAGGCTGACTTTCTGGTAGCTGTCCACCGGGGTGGTGGCACGGTCCTGGAAAGTGGCGCTGGCGGTGAGGATCAGGCCGCGCGAAGCGTCGCCGTTCACCGAGGTCAACTGCTGCTTGCCCACTACCCAGAAACCGTGGCGGCTGGAGTCGCTGCGGTAGGCATCACCGGTAATGGCCGCAGGCTGATTGTTGACGTCCTTGTAGACGTCGGTGCCATTGGCGGTGCTGTGGTAGTAACCCACGCGGTATTCGCCGGGCAATTGGTTGACCGTGGGGGCCCAGACCAGTTCGACCGGTACCAGGGTGCCCGTGGTGCCGGCGCCGTTGAGCTTGAAGCCGTTGTCGTTGCTCAGGTCTGAGGGGTTGATGTTGAACGCGCCGATCTGTGCGTACACCTCGCTGCTGATGCGGTAGCGAACGCGGGCCGCCCACTGGCTGATGGGGCCGTTGTAGATGCTGTCCACGTAGTTGCCAGGCTGCGAGCCACAAAAGGCCAGGCCCTGGAACAGGCAGTCTTCCACGGCGAAGTCGTCGCTGACGGCAAAGCGCCCGGCCTTGATGTTCAGTGTGTCATCGAACCAGCCCTTGCTCACCCACAGTTCGCTGAGCCGGGTCACACTGCCGCGGCCCTGGATTTCCTGGGTGGAGCCCAGGCCGGTGGCACGCGGATCGTCGATCTTGTTGTTGATGTTGCTGCCGTTGCGGTTGGTGATCGATAGGCTGAACGCCGCGTCATTCCAGCCCAGCAGCTTTTGCAGGTCGATGTTGGCGCCCAGGTTGAACTGGTCGGCATAGCGGGTCACGTGGTCGTGGCTGTAGCCACCGTGCAGGCTGGACGCCGACTCGCCGGTGTAGCCCATCTGAATGTCGACACCTTTGTTGAGCAGGTCGGTGCGCAGGCCGCCCCAGTCGCCGGTCATCCACGGTGAGTCGACGGCGAACGCGTCGGCGGCCTGCGCGCTGCCAGTGGCGCACACTGAAAGCATCAGCAAAGTCGCGCGTTGGTTGCGCGTCAGCAATAAAGGGAGTGGTCGCATAAGTCGTGATTCCTTTTACGGCGAGTGGAGACGACACGGGAGTCGGGTGGTAGCTGGCCAGCGAGTCTTTCAGGGGGCCCAAAAGCTCGCTGGCACGCCAGCTCCCATACCGTCATCCCAGCGCCGTCGTTATTGTTTTAGTGGGTACTCAACTGGCCAGGCAGCTTCAGGTCCTTGCGAACCCGGGCCACCTGATCTGCCTGCACCGCCGGTGCCGCGTTGCCCCAGGTGTTGCGGATGTAGGTGGCCAGCGAGGCCACTTGTTCATCCGACAACTTCCAGGCAAAGCTCGGCATGGCGCCGCTGGTGGGGTTGTCTTGCGTCACGGCGCCACGGCCACCCTGTAGCACGGTGGTCAGCAGGGTCTGGGCGTTGGCCGATTGCAGCGCCGGGTTGTTGGCCAGGCCTGCGGCAATGCCGTTGATGCCCCTGCCGTCGCTGTTGTGGCACGCCGAGCAGTTGGCCGAATACACGTTGGCGCCCTGTTTCATCGCGTGTTGCTCAGCCGTGAGCGGCTGCGGCTTGGTGGCCGATGAGCCCGGGAGGCTTTGCAGGTAAGCAGCGATGGCCACAAGGTCTTCGTCGCTCATGTGCTGGGTTGAGTTGGTCACGGCTTCTGCCATGGGCCCGGACGCCACCGCCACGTCGTTGCTGCCGGTTTTCAGGTATTGCACCACTTGCGCCTGGGACCAGCCACCGATGCCCACGTAGGGATTGTTGGTGATTTCCGGTGCGTGCCAGCCCGCCAGGTCGCCGCCTTGCAGGAACGCGCCGCCCTTGTCGCCGCCCAGGAAGTTCTTCGCCGTGTGGCAGGCCGCGCAGTGGCCCAGGCCCTGGACCAGGTAAGCGCCGCGGTTGATCTGTGCGGTGGCACCGGCCACCGGCACGAACGGGGTCTTGTCGAAGAACAGCAGGTTCCAGCCCATCATCATCAGGCGGATGTTGAACGGGAAGGGAAGTTGGTTGGACACCACCTTGTTGTCCACCGCCGGCACGGTCTGCATGTAGGCCCACAGGTCGTGCATGTCCTGGTCGCTGACTTTCACGTAGGCGTTGTAGGGCATGGCCGGGTACAGGTTTTCACCATCGCGGCCCTTGCCTTCACGCACGGCACGGGTGAACTCGGCCTCGGTCCAGCCGCCGATGCCGGTGCTCTTGTCTGAGGTGATGTTGCTGGCCAACAAGGTGCCGAACGGCGTTTGCAGGGCGTAGCCACCGGCGAACGGTTTACCCTGGTGCGGGTCGGTGTGGCAGGCGGCGCAGTCACCGGCGATGGCCACGTAGCGACCGCGGGTAACGGCCGGGTCTTCGGTGGTGGCCGGGGCCTTGACGCCCTGGCTGCTGCTGACCTGCTGGCCGGGCTGCACCAGGGCGTCGGCCGCCATGACCAGGCCCACCACCGCGCAAAGCGCCAGGCCGCCCAGGGCCATGCTGGCTAAGGAATGACGTCGCTTCATGCTGGCAGCTCCACCAGGGGGCCACGGTTGGCCAGGTATTTTTCGATAATGGCCTTGGCCGTCCACAGGCTCAGCGCGCCAATGGTGGACGTGGGGTTGTAGCCGGCGTTGTTGGGGAACGACGAGGCGCCCAGCACGAACACGTTGTGCACGTCCCAGCTTTGCTGGTAACGGTTGAGCACACTGGTTTTCGGGTCGGTACCCATTACCGCGCCGCCAATAGTGTGGTCGCTGGCGGGCAGGTACGGGCCGTAGTTGACGGCGGCGGAGTCGAAGCCGTTGACGATTTTCGCGCCCATGGCCTTGCCGATTTCCACGGCGCGGTCTTCGGTGAAACGCGCCATGCGCCGGTCGTTTTCGTTGTAGTCGAAGGTCACGCGGATCAGCGGGTCGCCGTGGGCGTCCTTGTATTCCGGGTCCAGGTCCAGGTAGCACTCGTCATGGGAGAAACTGGTGCCCTGGTTGAAGATGAAGGTGCCGTTCTGGAACGCGTGGGTGTAGGCCTTCTTCCAGTCGCTGCCCCAGCGCGGGGTGCCCGGTGGCAGGGTGTCGGCGTTGCCGATCGGGCGCGCGCCGCGGGCCACCACCAAAATGCCGGCGCCGCCGATGAAGCCCTTGCCGGTGTGGTCGAAGTTGTCGCCGTTGTAGTCGTCCACCTGGGCGGACAAGGCACCGGCGCCGATGTATTGGTTCAACTGTTCGTCCTCAAAGAACAGGTTGGCGCCCGACACGGTCTGGAAGCTGTAGGCGCGGCCCACCACGCCCGAGCGGGTTTGCGGGTCGTACGGCTTGCCGATTTTCGACAGCAGCAGCAACCGCACGTTTTGCATCTGGAACGCCGAGAAGATCACCAGGTCGGCCGGCTGTTCCCATTCCTTGTTGTTGCGGTCCAGGTAAGTCACGCCGGTGGCGGTCTTGCCGTCTTCGGCCAGGTTGGCGCGCAGCACGGCCGACTCGGTCAGCACGGTGAAGTTGCTGCGCTGCATCAACGCCGGGATCACGCAGGCGTTGGGGCTGGACTTGGAGAAGTTGCCGCAGCCGTAGTACAGGCAGTAGCCGCAGTACGTGCACGGCCCCATGCGCACGCCCAGCGGGTTGGTGTAGGCCTGGGAAGCTTGGCCGGCGGGCACCATGAACGGGTGCAGGCCCAGTTTCTGGCTGCCTTCGGTGAACAGGTCGGTGAGCCGCGTGGTGGCCAGCGGCGGCAACGGGAACTCGCTCTTGCGGTTGCCTTCGAAGATGTTGGCGCCTTCGATTTTCTCGCCGTTGAGCACGCCGGCCTTGCCCGATACGCCGGCGATTTTCTCGAAACGCTCGTAGAAGGGTTCCAGGTCTTCGTAGCTCACGCCCCAGTCCTGGACGATCAGGCCTTCGGTGAGTTGCTGCTTGCCGTAGCGCTTCAGGGTAAAGCTGTAGGGCTCGAAGTCGAACGGCAGGAAGCGCCAGGCCATGCCGGCCCAGTGGGTGCCCGAGCCGCCGACGTTGTAGCCCAGCTCATTGAGGCTCCAGTCACGGGTAGGCAGGGCGGTTTGCGAGCGGTTGTTGCGGAACGTGGTGGTCTCGATGGCCGGCGGCAGCAGCAGGCTGCGGCGCGTGTCCCAGCGCAGTTCATCGGTGTCGACCGAAGGCGGGAAGTCGGTGGAGGTCTCGACCCACGGGCCGCGTTCGATTGCCACCACGTTGAGGCCGGCACGGGTCAGTTCTTCGGCCATCAACGAGCCGCACCAACCGAGGCCGACAATCACCGCGTCGGCTTTTGGGCGTACATTCGCCATGAATCAGTACCTCTTCAATACAGCGTAGTCACGGGGTTCTAGGCAGTGTCGGCAGGGCCGCACTGCTCACGGAATGGGTGTCTCAGAGCGTGTTGTCGATCAGGCTGGTCGGGATGATCGAAAGCTTCTGGCCCTTCTTGGCGATCAGGTCGCGGAAGTCGTAGCGGGCACCGGGGAAGCCGATCATTTTCCAGCTGGCCATGTCCTTGTTGCCGCCATAGATCGGGTCGGCAAAGAAGCCCTCGCGCACGTTGGCCAGGATCTGCTCGAACAGCTCCTTGGTTTCCACGTCGTGGCCCAGGTCCAACTGCCCGGATTCCAGGCTGCGCAGCAGGCTGTCCTGCTCGTTGCCGTTGAGTTGCACGAAAGTACGCACGTAGGTTTTCTGGCAGTAGGCGTCGATGGCGGCCAGGCCCTTGCGCCAGCGTTCGGCCGGGGTCAGCGGCGACTGCGTGCCTTGCTGGGGCGTGCCCTTGACGAAGCGGCCCAGGCGGTAGAGCGTGGCGCCCTTGCCGTAGTCACCGGCCAGTTGGCGGTCGATGAACACGGCGCAACCGGCTTCCTTGCCGCCGATGCTCAGGGCATCCGCCGGGATCAGGCGGTCGGCCATGGCGCCGGCGGTATCGAACTCCGCCTGGGTGAAAAAGGCCAGGCCACCCTGGCGCGGTGCTGGCAGCTCGGGCAGGCTGACGTTGCCGGGTTCCCACGGCTGGCCGCCGGTGACGACTTCGGCACGCGCAGCGGGCAACGTGGAAGCTGCCGCCAGGGCCAGTGCCGATGAAAGGAAATCTCTGCGCTGCATGAAGGTGTCCTGTAGGCGATGAGGAAGGTCCGACCGCACTAGCCCGCGCCTCAGCGCGCGACCAGGTGGTCACGGCGGGCGAGTCTAGGGGTGTGACATATCACCACGCCACTAACTAATTGACGTTTTTACGTCAAAAGCCATTCAGTTGGGCAGGGTTTCGTCGATCACAATGCGCAATTGAGGGGCGGCCTGGATGGGCGCTTCCAGGTCGCCGTTGGCATACAGCAGGTGCTGGATAGCGGCCTCGGCCTGGCCCTCCGGGTCCTGGTCGATGACCAGCGACAACAGGCCTTCGCGCAGGAACTCGGCGTGCTGCTGGCTGGCTTCATGGGTGATCCACACCGGGCGCTGGGCCTGCTCCAGCAGGGCTGTGCGGATGCCGCCCGAGCCACTGCCGGTGTTGTACACCGCGGCCAGGGGCTGGCCGCCGGCCACGGCGTTGCGTAGCGCCTGGGCGGTTTGCTTGTCGTCGTCATGACAGGCGATCGGGCCGATCACTTCCAGGCTCGGTGCCCGCTCGCGCAGCACCTGCAGGAAGCCGGCCACGCGCTCCTGGTGGGCGTGATACAGCAGCGAATTGGTGATCAGCAGCACCCGCCCCTGGGTGGGCAGGGCCCACTGGCTGAGCAGGCGCCCGGCACTGCGGCCGGCCACGCGGTTGTCGATACCGATGTAGGTGGCCCCGCGCAGTTGCGACAGGCCACTGGTGAGCAGGACCACCGGCACGTCCTGGTCAACCTGCGCTTGCAGGGCGGCGCGCACCGCCGGCTGGTCATGGGCCACCACAATCAGGCCCTGGCGCATGGTGGTGGGGTGGTTGATGAAGTCCACCAACTGGCCGGGATTGCCTTCGTGCCAGGTCTGGCGTTGCAACACCAGGCGCGAGCGCAGCAGGTTGGCCTGGCGGGCAAAGGCGGCCGCCACCCGGCGGTAATGGTCGGTGGTGCTGTCGACCATCAGCAGGTCGAAGCGCAACAGGCCGTGAACCGGGGAGGGTAACAGGCGCTTGATGCCCAGGGCGCGAGCGGCATTCAGCACCTTGCGGCGCTTGCCGTCCGACACGCTGCCGCGTTCGTTGAGCACCCGGTCCACGGTGCTGAGGCTCACCCCGGCCAGCTCGGCAACGTGGTTGAGGCGAGTCTTTTGATTGATGCTGTCCAACAGAAAACTTCCGTAGCAGTGAATAAGCTGAATCTACCATGCGCCGCCGCATAACCGTGCAATCCCCCCGACGCTGCCGCGGGCTGCGAAGGCGCGCACAGCGGGCCCGCGATCGGCATGACACCGTCGAAGGTCCTGCGGACCTTTTCGCAGCCTGCGGCAGCTCCAGCGCCCGCAGCCTGGCGGCCGCGCCTACAAAGGGTTGCTGGCCTTCAGTGCGGTGCGGGCCTTGGCCACTTGTTCGGCGGCCACGCCCGGTGCGGCGTTGCCCCAGCTGTTGCGTACGTACGTCAGCACGGCGGCGATGTCGTTGTCGTTGAGCTTCCAGCCGAAGGACGGCATGCCCGCCGCCGTCACGTTGCTTTCAGTCGCCGCCGCGCGTCCGCCCTTGAGCACGGCGCTGATCAGGTTGGCGCCGCTGCTGGCGCGCATGCCCGGGTTGTTGGCAAACGCCGGCACCATGCCGTTGATGCCTTCGCCGTGCACGTTGTGGCAGGCCATGCAGTTGTTTTCATACACCTGCGCGCCGCGTTGCATCACCGGGCTGCTGGCGTTCAGCGCCGCTGGTGCCTGGGTGCCAGAGCCGGGCAGCGATTTTAGGTACAGGGCGATGTCCGCCAGGTCCGCGTCGTTGAGGTACTGGGTGGAATGCTCCACGGCCTCGCCCATTGCACCTGCGGCCACGGCGGTGTCGTTGCTGCCATCTTTCAGGTAGCGCTGGATCTGCTCGCTGCTCCAGGTGCCCAGGCCCAGGTGCGCGTCGTTGGTGATTTCGGGCGCATGGCCACCCAGCAGGTCGGCGCCTTGCAGGTAGGCGGAGGTGTCGCCGCCCAGGGCGTTTTTCGCGGTATGACACGCGGCGCAGTGACCGGCGCCGTCCACCAGGTAGCGGCCACGGTTCCATTGCGCCGATTGCCCGGCCACCGGTGCGTAGGGCGCGTTCTGGAAGAACAGCAGGTTCCAGCCCAGCATGGCCAGGCGAATGTTGTACGGGAAACCCAGGGTGTTGGGCGCAGGCGCCTGCTTGACCGGTTCCAGCGAGCGCATGTAGGCCCACAGGTCATGCAGGTCGCTGTCGCTCATCTTAACGTAGGCGTTGTACGGCATGGCCGGGTACAGCAATTGGCCGTCCTTGCGCTTGCCATGGCGTACGGCGCGGAAGAAGTCGCGTTCGGTCCAGTTGCCGATGCCGGTGTCGCGGTCCGGGGTGATGTTGGTTGCGTTGATCACGCCGAAGGGCGTCTGCAGGCCGTAGCCGCCGGCGAAGGCCTTGCCGCCTGGCGCCGTGTGGCAGGCCGCGCAGTCACCCTGCACGGCAATGTAGGCGCCATGGCGGATCTGGCCAGGTTCGGCCGCCGGGCTGTCGGCGGCGCGCAGCTGATTGTCGGCGATGTCGTCGGCGCGGGTGTTGCCGTTGATGTACAGCGCCGCGCCAACGCCTGCCACGACCACCACCGCCAATCCTGCTATGAGTTTGCTTTTCATGCGTCAGCGTCCTTTATGCCTGAACCAGCGGGCCGGGGTTTTTCAGGTACTGTTCCTTGATCGCCTTGGCGGTCCACAGGGCCAGGGCACCGATGGTCACGGTGGGGTTGAAGCCACCGTTGTTGGGGAACGATGAAGCGCCGAGCACGAACACGTTGTGTACGTCCCAGCTTTGCTGGTAGCGGTTGAGGGCGCTGGTCTTGGGGTCGGTGCCCATCACCACGCCACCGATGGTGTGCGAGGAGTCGTTGGCACGGAACGGTGTGTAGTGGTCGGCGGCAAAGTTGTAGGACTCGATCTGCGTGCCGCCCACGGCCTTGGCGATGGCGTCGCACTTCTGTCGCACGAACTCGCCGGAGCGCTTGTCGTTGAGGTTGTAGTCGAAGGTCATGCGCATCAGCGGCCGGCCGAAGTTATCCTTGTACACAGGGTCCAGGTCAAAGTAGGCGTCTTCGTGGGAGTAGCTGGTGCCCTGGCCCTGTACCATCGCCCAGTTCTGGTAGCTGTGCTGGAAGGCTTGCTTCCAGCCCTTGCCCCAGCCGGGCGCGCCTTTGGGCAGCACGCCGGCCATGCTGATGGGCAGGCCGTTGTTGGACAGCGACTGGATACCCGCGCCGCCGATGAAGCCCAAGCCGCTGTGGTCGAAGTTGTCGGCGTTGTAGTCGTCGATCTGGATCGCCAGGCAACCGGTGTTGATAAACGGGTTGAGGTGCTCGTCCTTGAACCACAGGTAGGCGTAGGACAGGGTCTGGAAACTGTAGTTGCGACCAATCACGCCTTGCTTGGTGCGCGGGTCATAGGGCTGGCCGATGCCGGACAGTAACATCAGGCGTACGTTGTCCAGTTGGTAGGCGGCGACGATGACGATGTCGGCGTGCTGCTCGCCCACCACGCCGTCCTTGCCCACGAAGCTGACGCCGGTGGCGGTCTTGCCGTCGGCGGCCTTGTTGATGTGCAGCACCTCGGTGTCGGTCATCACCTGGAAGGTAGGCTGGCGCATCAGCGCCGGTACCACGCAGGCGTTGGGGCTGCTCTTGGACCAGTTGCCGCAACCGAACAGTTGGCAATAGCCGCAGTAAGTGCAGGGGCCCATGTGCACGCCCAGGGCGTTGACGTAGGCGCGCGAGATGGTACCGGCCGGCACGGGGAAGGGGTGCAGGCCCATCTCGGTGGTCTTCTGGGTGAAAATGTCGTTCCAGCGGCTGGGCACCAGCGGCGGTGTCGGGTAGTCGCGGCTGCGCGAGCCTTCGAAGGGATTGCCGCCGGGAATGACCTTGCCGTTGATCACGCCGGCCTGGCCGCTGGTGCCGGCGATGCGCTCGAAGCGGTCGTAGAAGGGTTCCAGTTCATCATAGGTGATGCCCCAGTCCTGCACTTGCAGGCCCGGCACCAGTTGTTGCTTGCCGTAGCGTTCGACGGTCTTGCTGTAGGGCTGGAAGTCGAACGGGTTGAAACGCCAGGAGGCCGCGGCCCAGTGAGTGCCGGCGCCGCCGACGTTGTAGCCCAGGGTCAGGTTGCTCCATTCGCGCACCGGCAGCGCCTGCTGGGAGGCGTTGTTGCGGAAGGTGTAGGTTTCCAGTTTCGGCGGCTGAAGGATTTCCTTGCGCGTGGACCAGCGCAGCTCATCGGTGTCCACCGACGGCGGGAAGTCGGTGGCCGTGTCGCGCCAGGCGCCACGTTCGATGGCCACTACCTTGAGGCCCGCTCGGGCCAGTTCTTCGGCGATCACCGAGCCGGACCAGCCGAGGCCGATCACCACTACGTCCGCTTTGGGTCTTGCGTTTGCCATGGGTCAATCCTTTGTTGCGCGCAGCCGGGCGCCGTGCCGGCTGGCGAGTAGAGAGGGCTGTTGTAGCTGCTGCCGTCAGGCTGCGCTGGCCCGGAGCCTCGCTGGAGATCCTCAGGGGCCTTGGGGGGCCAGCGCAGTCTGGCGGCAGCGGCGGGAACGCGTACGGTCAAGCCGCCAAGATCAGGTGGCGCGGTCGAGCAGGCTCACCGGTTCGATGTTCAGCGCCATGCCCTTCTTGCTGAGGTAGGGGCGGTAGTCGTAGCGCGCGCCGGGAAAGCCGATCAGCTTCCAGCCCACCATGCCGCGGTTGCCGCCGTACAGGGGGTCGGCCAGGTAGCCTTCGCGCACGTTCTGCAACAGCAGGGCGAAGAAGTCGGCGGTGCCGGTAGCGGGCAGTTGCAGGGTGCCGTTTTCCATGCTGCGCAGCAGCGCGTCCTGGGTGTCGCCGTCCAGGCCGCTGAACACCTTGCCGTGGCTGGCCTGGCAGTAAGTGGCCAGGTCCTTGAGCCCGGTGCGGTAGCGCTCGGCGGGGGTCTGCTTGAACTGCGGGCCCTGCTCGGGGGTGCCTGGCACGACAGGCCCCAGGCGGTACACGCTGGCGGCCTGGCCGAAGGCACCGTACAGCTCGCGGTCGATGAACTCGACACAACCGGCCTGGCTGGCGCCGATGCCCAGTTCGTCTTCTGGGATCAGGCGGTCGAAGATGGCCGCCACCTCACGCGCCTCGTCAGGGGTGAAATAGGTCAGCCCGCCCTTGCGTGGCAGCTTGGGCAGCGCGTCGGGCTGGGTGCCGACAGGCATGGGGGTATGGGCGCCGATGACACTAGCGCCTGCGCTGCTCGCCACGCCCAGTGCAGTCAATTGCACAAGCGAAATCAAGGCATCTCGTCGTTTCATGGTGGTGATCCTCAGGTCTCACGGTGCAGTACGCCGCTGCTGCTCGAATTGCGCTCTCAGGCCCGTTCCAGACGGGTTGGCACAGTCACGGCGGGCGAGTCTAGGGGTGCGGCATATCACCGCGCCACTAACTATTTGACGGTTTCCCACCAAGTGCCCGGGGCTGTGTGGCCCTCGCGGCGCAGCGGTTGCAACTGGTAGCATCGCAACCGAACGGTTTTTTCGAACCCCTCGCCCATTGAGAGCGCCATGGCCGGCATGCCCCCCGACAACCCCGATTCCTTCGGTGCCCCCGTCACCTTGAGCGACGTGGCGCGCCTGGCCGGCGTGGCGCCCATGACCGTGTCGCGCTGCCTCAACCAACCGGACACGGTGCGCAGCGCCACGCGGCTGAAAGTGCAGCGCGCCATCGAGCAGACCGGCTACGTGCAGAACCGCCTGGCCGGTGCGCTGCGCTCCAGCCGCAGCCGCCTGGTGGCCGTGGTGATGCCCATGGTCACCAACCCGATTTTTTCCGATACCTTTCAGGCCATCAACGACCGCCTGGCCCGGGACGGTTATCAGGTGCTGTTGGGCGTGTCCGGCTACGAGCGTGAGCACGAGCAGGAACTGCTGGAAGTGATCCTCAGCCGCCGCCCGGACGGCATCATCCTCACCGGTACGCTGCACACCACCGCCAGCCGCACCCGGTTGCGGGCCGCCCGGGTGCCGGTGGTGGAAACCTGGGACCTGACCCCCGAGCCCATCGACATGCTGGTGGGGTTTTCCCACGAGCAGGCCGGCCGTGCCGTGGCCCTGCAACTGCTGGCGCAGGGTTACCGCCGATTCGCCCTGGTGGCCGTGGATGACCCCCGTGGCCTGAGGCGTGCTGAAAGCTTCACCCGCACCCTGGCCGAGCAGGGCGTGGTGGACGTGCGCCGGCAGGTGTTCCCGGGCACGCCCACCCTGGCCATGGGGCGGCTGGGCCTGAGTGCGCTGCTGGATGAGCACACCGATCAGTCGGGCGCACCGCTGGCCGTGGTCTGCACCTCCGACACCATCGCCCACGGCGTGCTCACCGAAGCGGCGGCGCGAGGCATTCGCGTGCCCCAACACCTGGCGGTGATGGGCTTCGGCGACATGAGCTTCGCCGCCCACACCTTCCCTGCGCTGTCCACCGTGCGCATCGATGGCGCCCTGATGGGCGACACCGCCGCGCAGATGCTGCTGGAGCGGTTGCAGGGGCAGGGGAGCGCGGGGGGTGTGCGGGATATCGGGTTTACGTTGGTGCAGCGGGGAAGTACTGGAGGGCCGCACTCCGATCGGTAGCCGGGCAAACAAGGCGGACGGTAAAGATGCCACTGACTGCCCAGCGCCAGTGGCATCCACCGCCGGCCTTGTTTTTGGTTCTTCACGGATTACCTCTCAGCTTGCATCGCGCAGACCGTCATCAGCGATTGGTTTGCTGCCAGCAGGTAGGGCAGGTGGACAGGCCGCTGCGGTTTTTAATGTTCTGGGGGTTACGCAGCAGGAGCCAGCACACCTGCTTGGTGATTTATCTCAAGGCTCGTCGTGACGCAGGCGATTCACCTCGTCCACTCGCCCCCGGTCAATGACTTCTCGCCCGGACTTTTATGGCCACCACGAATGGCCAACCTGTTTTTCCGGCTGGCGATAAGTGCCGCCCGCAACAATTTTGACGTTTCCCCCTCAATTCGTTGAATGCCCCTTGCCAGATTTTCCGCGCGGCGCTAGCGTTTGAACCAGAAATGGTAACGATACCATTTGCCCTGAAGCAGTCTCGGGAATAACAACAATGTCGAAGATTACCTGCGTTCGAACGCTGCGCCTGCCGCAACGCCCCAAGTTGATCTGGCTGGAGATCGAGACCGATGAAGGCCTCATTGGCCTCGGTGAGACCTTCCGTGGCGCGGCCACGGTGGAAGCGGCGGTGCATGAGCTGATTGCCCCCGGCCTGATCGGTCGCGACTCGCGCCAGGTCGAGGCCATCTCGCTCGAACTGAGTAACCCTTACGTGGGTTATCACAGCGCCAGCGCCGAGATTCGCGCTGCCAGCGCGGTGGACATCGCCCTGTGGGACCTCAAGGGCCAGCGCCATGGCATCCCCATCCACGAGGCGCTTGGCGGTGCCTGCCGCGACAGCATTCGGGTGTACAACACCTGCGCCGGCTATGAATTCAATACCCAGCAAGGCGCGCGCCGGGAGATTGCCACCAGTGATTGCGCCCAGGGCCCTTACGACGACCAGTTGGCCTTCAGCCGCGACCCCGGCGCGCTGGCGGTCAGCCTGGTGGAGGAGGGCTACACGGCCATGAAAATCTGGCCGTTCGACCGCTTCGCGCGCCAGGCCGGTGCCAACAGCATCAGCCTGGCCGACGTACGCGAGGGCACCCAGACCTTCCGCCAGATCCGCCAGGCCGTGGGCAATCGCATCGAGATTATGTGCGAACTGCACAGCTTGTGGGATGGCACCGCGGCCCTGCGCATCTGCCAGGCCCTGGAAGAGTTCGACCCCTATTGGGTGGAAGACCCGCTGTGCAAGATGGACGACGCCCAGGCGCTGGCCGACCTGCGTCGCCGCACGCGGGTGCCCATCTGTGCCAGCGAAACCCTGGGCGGCAGCGTGGCCTACCGCGACCTGCTCAATGCCGGCAGCCTCGACTACCTGATGCTGGACCTGGTGTGGTGCGGCGGTTTCACCGAGGCACGCAAGATCGCTGCCCTGGCCCAGGTGTACAACAAGCCCTTGGCGCCCCACGACTGCACCGGGCCGGTGGCGCTGTTCGCCGGGCTGCAACTGGCCCTGCACGCGCCCACGGCGGTGTTGCAGGAAGTGGTGCGGGCGTCGCTGTCCACCTGGTACGGCGAGCTGGTCACCCACCTGCCCGAGATCAGCGCCGGCTTTGCTGCCGCGCCCACGCGCCCAGGGTTGGGCACCGCGCTGCGTCCGGAAGTCAAGCAACGCCCCGACGCCATCATCCGGGAAACGCGCCACTGACTGAACGCCGCTGACCACCGCTGTCGGGATCGAGAACACAATGAAAAAAACAGATTCTCTTCGCCGCTTCATCGCCGAGCATCGCCGCTACGAGGTGATTGCCCTGCTGTTTATCATGATGATTGTCAACCAGGGTGACCGCGCCACGCTGTCGGTGGCCGGTGCCAGCGTGTCCCAGGAACTGGGCCTGAGCCACGGCGAAATGGGCTGGCTGTTTTCGGCGTTTGCCTGGGCTTACATGCTGCTGCAACTGCCCGGTGGCCTGGCCATCGACCGTTTTGGCAGCATCAAGGTGCTGGGGGTGGCCATTATTGCCTGGGCGGCCATTACCGCGGCCATCGGTTCGGTGGCGCTGATGCCGGTGGGCGTGGCGTTTTTCGCCATCTTTGCCCTGCGCTTTCTGGTAGGCGTGGCCGAGGCACCGTGCTTTCCGGCCAACAGCAAAATTGTCTCCCTGTGGTTCCCCACGGCCGAGCGCGGCACGGCCACCTCCATTTTCAATGCGTCGCAGTACTTCGCCGCCGTGGTGTTCACGCCGTTGCTGGCGTGGATCTCCACGCGCTGGGGCTGGCCGTGGATTTTCTATGTGATGGGCGCGGCGGGCGTCGCCATCGGCGTGGTGTTCATGGCGCGCATCAAGGCGCCGGTGGAACACCCGGCCTTGAGCCGCGCGGAGCTTGAGGTGATGCGCCAGGGCGGTGCCAGCCTGCGCGAGCACGCGGCGGCGCCAGGCAAGCCGCAAGGATGGCACGACACCTGGGCCAGCGCCCGGGCGTTGCTGGGCCAGCGCATGTTCCTGGGTATATATCTGGCGCAGTTCTGCATCAGCACCCTCACGTTCTTTTTCCTGACCTGGTTCCCGGTGTACCTGGTGCAGCAACGCGGCCTGTCGATTCTCAACGCCGGCCTGCTGGCGGCGATACCGGCTATTTTCGGTTTCATTGGCGGCATCAGCGGTGGCCTGGTCTCGGACTGGATGCTGCGCAAGGGCCTGTCCCTGACCCTGGCGCGCAAGCTGCCGATTTTCGTCGGCATGGCCCTGTCCATGAGCATGATGGTGTGCAACTACGTGCACACCGACGCGCTGGTGGTGGTGTTCATGGCCCTGGCGTTCTTTGGCAAGGGCATGGGCGCACTGGGCTGGGCGATCATCGCCGACGTATCGCCCAAGCGCAGCGCCGGCATGAACGGCGCGATCTTCAATACGTTCGGCAGCATCGCCGGCATCGTCACCCCCGTGGTGATCGGCTACATGGTGCAGGCCATGGGCTCGTTCAACGGCGCTTTGATTTACGTGGCGCTCAACGCCGCCGGCGCCTTTGTCAGTTACCTGTTCATTGTCGGGCCGCTGCGCCGGCCCGACGACACCCCTGCGTGCGCGCCTGAGGAAACGCTGCAACCCGCCCCCGCGCGCTGAAACACCGGTTTCGAGTTTCATCTCACAAGGAAAATAAAAAATGCTGAATCGACGACACTTCTGCCGCGCCAGCGTACTGGCGACCGGCGCCTTCGCCTTGGTCGCCAATCCGTTGGCCAAGGCCGCCGGCCTGATCAAGGCCGGCCAGCCACTGACCGAAGTTGCCCGCCTGGACTGGCTGTGCAACGCCGTTGCCCTGACCTCCACGGGCCAGCTGTTCGTGGGCTTGCCGCGCTGGCCGGGCTTCGAGAAAACCCCCTCCATTGCCCAGGTGCTGCCCGACGGCAGTCTCAAACCGTTCCCCGGTGGCGACTGGAACGCCTGGGCGCCTGGCAAGCCCGGGGCCAAGGCGCTGGTGAAGATCAACACCATCCACATTTTTGACGATGACACCCTGTGGGCCATCGACCAGGGCGAGGATGCCGGCCCCCAGGGCATCAACCCGGACCAGAAAATCCTGCAGTTCGATACCCGCACCGGTGCGTTGCTGCGCAGCATCAGCCTGCCACCCAAGGTGCTGCCCGCCGGTGCCAACCTCAATGACCTGCGCCTGGACAGCGAGCATGCCTACATCACCGATTCCGGGTTGGGGGCGATCATCGTGGTCAACCTGGATACCGGTGTATCGATCCGCCGCCTGGCCGATCACCCGTCCACCAAGATGATCCCCGGGCGCAGACCCGTGGGTGAGGGCGGCCAGGTGCTGCTGATGCCCGATGGCACGGACCATCAGGTGCACTCGGACCCCATCGAGATCAGCCCCGACGGCCAATGGCTGTACTACCAGGCTTTGAGCGGGCCATTGTGGCGCGTGCCCACCCGGGGCCTGCGCGACCATCAGATGAGCGAAAAGGCCTTGGGCGAGTGGGTGGAGTTTGTCTATGACACCGGTCCCTTGACCGGCACCGCGATCGACAGTGCCGGCAACCTGTACCTGGCCGAGTACGACAAGCCGCGGGTCACAGTGCTGTCGCCCGATGGCGCGCTGCGCGTGGTGGTCGAGGACCCGCTGCTGTGGAACCCGGACGCCATGATCATCTCGGACAAGCGCGAGCTGTACATCCCGGTGCCGCAAAGCGCGCGCATGGCCGCCAACCGCGGCCCGGGCGGCAAGAATGCGCTGCAATTGCCGTTCAAGATCTACAAATTGCAGTTGCCTGCGACGCTGGGCACCCGAGAAAAAGTCCCCGCCCTGACCGGCACTGCGCTCCGCGTATAGCTGCGTTTCGCTGGCCCTCATAGGCACTGGAGATCTTTAGCGACCCAGAGGGCCAGCGCAGCCTTCGGCAGCAGCTACACGACACCCTTTACCCACCCATGAGAAACACCCTAATGAAAACAATAATGCCTTTGCTTGCCTTCGCTGCCCTGTTCCCCGTACTGACCCAGGCTAACGCCGCTGCCGACACCGCCTCGGTGGTGTCGCAGCCGAACGTGTCCACCGCCGCAGCCCTGCAACTGGCCGAGCGGGCGACCCAGATGGCTGCCAGGCAGGACATGCACATCTGCATCGCGGTGACCGACGCCGACGGCCACCTGCTGGCCTTCACCCGCATGCAAGGCGCCTACGCCGGCTGCGTCGAGGCGTCTATCGCCAAGGCCACGTCGGCGGCGCGCTTTGCGATCAATACCATCACGTTCTATGACCTGGCGCGCAAAGAGAACCTGGCCATAGGCACCATCCCCGGCATCTTGCCGGCGGTGGCTGGCGTGGTGCTCAAGCACGACGGTTTGGTGGTGGGTAGCGTGGGCATCAGCGGCGCCACTGACCTGACCGAGCAGAAACTGGCCGAGGACGTTGCGGCTACGTTCCACTAATCCTCTCGGTTCCCCGCACAAAAGCCGCCCCTGGAACCGCTGCCGTCAGGCTGCGCTGGCCCGAATGAACCCTGGAGATCTTCAGCGTAATCGAGGGCCAGCACAGCCTGGCGGCAGCGTCTACACGGCGCGCGGGAAACGGGACATCTTTCAAGGCAGATTCATGAACAATCCCATTGTCTATCCGGCGTCAATCGACGGCGCCTACGCCACTGACTACCGCTTGCTGCGCCCCACACGCCTGCCGCAATGGCCGGCGGTCATCGGTATCGCGGCCACGTTGATCGTCACGCTGTATTGCAGCCTGGTCACCCATAGCCTGCCGGATTTCGCGGCCTGGTCCAGCAGCCTGTGGCTGGTGGTTGCCCTGGCGTCTGCCGTATTCATCACCCCGCGCCTGTTCACGGTGGGGTTCCTGGTGTCACTGCTGCCGTTCCTGATTGCCTGGCGCGTGGCGGCCATGAACGGCGCGATGCCAGTGCTGTGGGTCGCCAGCTTCACGGCGGTGGTGCTGGTGCTGCAATTCATCGACTGCGCGGCCAGCGACTGGCAGCGCCATCGCGGCCGCCCCGAAGCCTGGCTGAACACCTTGTTGTGGCAGGCGACGATCGTACGACTGTGCTTCGGCCTCAACGAGTTGTGCCATAGCAGCGAGAAAATATTCGCCGGACTGGGCTCGTTCCACACCCTGGAGCATGGCTTCCAAGGCCTGGGCATTGCCCACGGTGCGGCGTTGTTCGTGGTGCTGGGTGGCTTGATCGAACTGGCCTCGGCCATCAGCGTTGGCCAGGGGCTATTTGCCCGATTGGGCGCGCTGCTCAGCCTGGTGTACTTTCTGGTAGCTACCCTGGGTTTCGGCGGCGAATGGACGCGGGGTTACGCCTGGGCCACGCCCGGCGGCGGGGGCTGGGAATACGTGATGCTGCTGTTGGTGGTGTTCGGTGGAGTATGGGTGACCGGCGCCGGCAAGTTCTCCATTGACGGCTGGTTGTTGCGCCAGGCCATCGTCCCTGGTTGGTTGCAAGTGCTGTGCACCAATGCCGAAGGCCGCGTCAGCGGTCGGCCTTGAACAGCTCGATCATCACCCCGCGCAGCCAGCGGTTGCCGCTGTCCAGATGGTAGCGCGCGTGCCAGTGCTGCTTCACTGAAAAGCCTTCGATCGCCACCGGGCAGTCATGCACGGTCAGGCCGTGCATGGCCGCCAGGGTTTCGCCGATGTGCCGGGGCAGGGTGGCGATCAGGTCGGTGGTGCCGATGATGGCGCCCAGGCCAAGGAAACCGGGCAATTCCAGAATGATGCGGCGCTCGATGCCTTGCAGGGTCAGGGCGCTCTCGAACAGTTTCTGCCCGGTGCCGGCGGTAATCTGCACGTGGCCCTCGGCACGGTAGCCCGCACGGTCCAGGCGGGCACCGATGCGCGGGTGTTCGGGGCCGCTCAGGCACACCCAGTCCTGGGGGAACAGCACTTGCTGGTACATGCCGCCGCCCAGCCACGGCACGAAGCCCACGGCCAGGTCCGCTTCACCTGACTCCAGGGCGCGCTCGGTGTTGCCGTCGATGCGCGCGGCTTCCAGGCGAATGCCCGGCGCTGCCTTGCGCAGGTGCGCGAGCACCCGTGGCAACAGGGTGATGTGGCTGGCGTCACTGACGCACAGGCGAAAGCGCCGCTGGGCCGTGGCCGGGTCGAAGTCCGGCTGGTGGGTGGTCAACCGGCGCAGGCTTTCCAGCACTTCGCGGCAGGGGCCAATCAGGCTTTCGGCGCGTGGCGTGGGCGCCATGCCCGCCGGCGTGCGCACGAACAGCGGGTCGTGCAACTGCTCGCGCAGGCGGCCTAACCAGATGCTGATGGTGGGCTGGCTCTGGCCCAGTTGCTCGGCCGCGCGGGTGACGCTGCGGGTGTCGTAGAGCACGTTGAACAGTTGCAGCAGCTTGGGCTCTGGCAGTGCGGTGATGTCGACCATTATTGTGTTTTTCAATAGGGCTATTGCAGCCATTGTATAGCTCAACGGTGCGCCCGGGCATAAGGTGGGAGCATAAAAAAAGGAGGCCACCGCTTGAAAATATGCATGCTTGGCGCCGGCGCACTGGGCTGCGCCATCGGCGCCACCCTGAGTGAAGCCGGCCACGATACCTGGCTGTTGAACCGTTCGGCGGCCCACGTAAACGCCATGAACCGTGACGGCCTGACCGTGCACGACGAGCACGGCCAGCGCAGCGTCAAGGTCAATGCCAGTACCCATGCCGACCGCGTGGGCGAAGTGGACCTGGTGGTGGTGTTGGTGAAGTCCTTCCACACCGCCCAGGCCATCGCCGGCGCCAAGGCGCTGATGGGCCCGCACACCCTGGTGCTGTCGTTGCAGAACGGGCTGGGCCATGAAGACATTCTGGCCGAGGCGGTGGGGCGCGCCAACGTCCTGGCCGGCAAGACCTACGTCGGCGGCGTGATGCTGGCCCCCGGCGTGATTCGGGCCGGCGTGACGGGCAAGCACACCTACATTGGCGAGCTGGATGGCAGCCTCAGCGACCGTGTGCAGGCCATCGCCGATGCCTTCAACGGCGCCGGGCTGGCCACCACGGTGAGCGAGAACATTGTCGGCACCATGTGGGACAAGCTGCTGGTCAACGTCGCCACCGGCGCCCTGACCGGCATCACTCGCCTCACCTACGGCCAACTGTACAGCGAGCCGATGCTCAAGGCTGTGTCGCTGTCGGCGGTAGCCGAAGCCATCGCCGTGGCCACCGCCGCTGGCGTGCAACTGAGCCTGACTAACCCCGGCGCGGCCTGGAACCTGGCGGCTGAAGGCCTGCCCGCCGCCTTCAAGACCTCGATGTTGCAGAGCCTGGAAAAGGGCTCGGTCACCGAAGTCGACTTCATCAACGGCTCGGTCGTGCGCTGGGGCCAGCGCCACGGCGTGGCCACCCCCGTCAACGCCACGCTGGTGGCCTGCATCAAGGGCATCGAGCGGGCCATGGCCGATCAACAGCCACAAGAGGAAGCCAAGTCGTGAGCATCCCCAAAGCCTATGTAGAACACGTTGCCGTCTGGGTCAAAGACATCCACTGGCACATTCGTTTTTTCCATGAGGTGTTCGGCATGACCTTGCGCGAAGTGCAGGGCAGCGTCGCAGAACCCATTCAGTACTGGACCCTGGGCGGCATGCAGTTCATGAGCAAGCCTGACCATGAAGGGCCCGAAGGCCGCCTGGGCCACTTGGGCGTGATGTGTGAAGACGTCGACTACGCGCTGGCTGCCGCCCGCACGTTCGACGTGACGCAAATGGCCCAGGGCCACAACTGGCTGCGCCTGCCGGACGGCCTGGCGGTGGAATTCATTCAAGCCTCGCCGGTTGCCTGCGTGGCCCAGGCCCTGGCCATCAACCCTCGTTCGTGAGCTGCCCTATGACCGCACAAGAAAAATACTGGGACGACGCCCGCGAAGGCGACGAATGCACCAGCCCTGAATACACCGTCACCAAGGAACGCATCCTGGCCTACGCCGACCTCACCGGCGACCACACCCCGGTGCACGTGGACGAGGCCTACGCCAACGCCAGCCACTTCGGCTGCCTGGTGGCCCACGGGCTGTTCGGCCAGAGCATTGCCGACGGCCTGAAAACCCAGAGCGACTACCGCTTCCTGCCAGGCATGAGCCTGGGCTGGACCTGGGACTTTGTGTTGCCCATCAAGGTCAATGACGTGCTGCACGTGAAGTTTCGGGTGGGCAGCATGCGTGCCAGCAACAGCAAGCAGGGGTGGGGCATCGTTGTCCTGCCTTCGGAATTGATCAACCAGAAAGGCGAGGTCGTGCAGCGCGGCGAGCATCGCTTGATGGTCCCTCGCAGGCCCCAAGCATGAGCCAGCCACTGCCCTTGAAAGGCATTCGTGTCATCGACTACAGCCACTTCCTCGCGGGCCCGTACGTGGGTCGCTGCCTGGCCGCCCTGGGCGCTGAAGTGATCAAGGTGGAACGCCCCGGCACTGGCGATGCCGGCCGCCAGCACGCGTTCACCCTGGACGAGCACCAGAGCGGTTATTTCCTGCAGCTGAACATGGGCAAGCAGGGCGTCAGCGTCAACATGCGCGACCCACGCGGCAAGGACTTCATGCACAAGCTCTGCGACAGCGCCGACGTGTTCATCGAGAATTACCGCCCCGGTGCCCTGGAAAAACTGGGCCTGGGCTATGCCGAGCTGTCGGCGCGCAACCCCAAACTGGTGTATTGCTCGATATCGGCCTACGGCCACACTGGCCCCGACGCCCACCGCGCCGGTTTCGGCCTGATCGCCGAAGCCAAGAGCGGCATCATGCAGATGGTCGGCAACCCGGGCGAGGCGCCGCCGCTGCTGCGCATATCCCTGGGCGACATGTACACCGGCATCCACGCGGTGGCGGCCATCAATGCGGCGTTGCTGGGCCGGGTGAACAGCGGGCGCGGCCAGCACATCGACATGGCCCTGTATGACACCCTGGTGTCCATGCACGAATACGCGGTGCAGTGCTACACCTTGTCCAACGGTGAAATCGTGCCGCAGCAGACGGGCCACGACATGCCTACCTCGACCCTGTACGGCGTGTTCCGCGCCGCCGACGGCGACCTGGTGATCGCCGCCCAGGTGGACGATGCCTGGAAGCGCTTTGCCGTGATGCTGGAGAACAACGGCGGCCCGGCCGGCTTTGGCGGCGACACACGCTTGCATAGCCTGAACGGCCGTAATACCCACCGGGTGGAGATTCTCGATACGGTCAAGGCGTGGGTGGCTGCCAACCCGGTGGCGCGCATCCTGTCGTTGCTGGATGAAATCGACGTGCCCAGCGCCAAGGTGCAGCGTATCGACGAGGTCATCGCCGACCCGCAGATCAAGGCTCGGAATATGGTCGTAGAGCAGGAGCATCCGCGCTACGGTACCCTGCGCATGCCGAACCTGCCGTTCCGCTTCTCCGACTGCGACACCACGATTCATCAGGTGGCCCCCGACCTGGGCGAACACAACGCCCAGGTGGCGGCCAAACTGGGCTTCAGCGCGGACGAGATCGCGGCAATGCAGGCCGACGGCGTGCTGTTTTCCCATGGAGGTGGACAATGACAGACCGTTACAGCGTGATCGGGCACCCGATCAACCACACCAAGTCGCCGCTGATTCACGGCCTGTTTGCCGAGGTCAGCCAGCAGGACCTGGAATACGGCGCCATTGAAGGTGGCCTGGACGGGTTCGAGGCCCAAGTGCTGGGCTTTCGCGACGCAGGCGGGCGCGGCATGAACATCACCGCGCCGTTCAAACTGCGCGCCTTTGAACTGGCCGACGCCCGCAGCGAGCGCGCCACCCTGGCCAAGGCCTCCAACGCGCTGAAGTTCGAACACGGCAAGGTCTACGCTGAGAACTTCGACGGCATAGGCCTGCTGCGCGACATCGAGCACAACCTGCAAGTGCCCTTGGCCGGCCGCAAGGTCCTGGTGTTGGGCGCGGGCGGCGCGGCACGCGGCGCCTTGCTGCCATTCCTGGCGGCGGGCCCGGCCCACTTGGTGATTGCCAACCGCGACCTGGCCAAGGCTCGCACCCTGGCCGCCGAGGTCACCGACCCGCGCGTGCAGGTGTGCGCCTACGACGCCTTGGGCGGTCAGGATTTCGACCTGGTGATCAACGCCACCTCGGCCAGTTTGGTGGGCGAACTGCCGCCTATCGGCCCCGAGGTGTTCGACCATGCGCTACTGGCCTATGAACTGGCCTACGGCAAAGGCCTCACGCCGTTCCTGCGCCTGGCCCGGGAGTCGGGTGTCGCGCAACTGGCAGACGGTGTTGGCATGCTGGTGGAACAGGCCGCCGAGGCGTTCGAATGGTGGCGCGGCGTGCGCCCTGAAACCCGCCCGGTCATCGATCGCCTGACCGTGCCACTGGACTGATGCACAGGTGGATTGCCTTGCTGGTGGCGGTGACCTTTTTTATGGAAAACCTGGACGCCACGGTGATCGCCCCTGCTGCGCCCGGCTGCGCTGGCCCTGACCCGCGCTGAAGATCTTCAGTGTGCTCAAGGGCCTGCGCAGCCTGACGGCAACCGCTAGGACGCAGCAGCCACGACGCAGCGGTCAGACGCGTTGCTCCTTCATTGCCTGGGCGATGTAATCGGCTTGCCGGATGGCCAGGGTGACGATGGTCAAGGTCGGGTTTTCCGCCGCGCTGGTGGTGAACTGGCTGCCGTCGCTGATGAACAGGTTGGCGATTTCGTGGCTCTGGCCATGGCCGTTGCACACGCCGTCGGCGGCCTTGGCGCTCATGCGGCAGGTGCCCAGGTTGTGGGTGGAGGGGTAGGGCGGCACGCGGTGGGTCTTGAGTGCGCCCACGGCCGAATACAGCGCCTGGCCCTGGGTGAACGCGTGCTCGCGCATGGCCAGGTCGTTGGGGTGGTCGTCGTAGTGCACGTTGGCCACCGGCAGCCCGAACTGATCCTTCACCTGTTCGTTGACCGTGACGCGGTTGGTTTCGCGCGGCATGTCCTCGCCCACGATCCACAGCCCGGCCAAGTGTGTGTACTGGTCCATCACCCGGGTAAAATCCGGGCCCCAGGCGCCGGGGTTGAAGAACGCGCCGAGGAAGGACGGCCCCAGGGAAATGGTCTCCATTTCATAGCCGCCGACAAAGCCGCGCTCGGGCTTGAACTTCACCTCGTCGCTGATGATGCCGGCCATGATGGTGCCGCGGTAGAAGTGCACCGGTTCGCTGAACTCGGCAAACACCGAGCCTGTGGTGTGGCGCATGTAATGCTTGCCCACCATGCCGGCGCCGTTGCCCAGGCCATGGGGGAACTTGCTGCTGTGGGAGTTGAGCAGCAGGCGCGGGGTTTCGATGGCGTTACCGGCCACGGCCACCACCCGGGCTTTCTGCCGTTGCAATTGGCCGTTGGCGTCGGCGTAGACCACGGCGCTGACCAGGCCCTTGTCGTTGTGCTCGATGTGCAGCACCTGGGAGGAGGGGCGCAGGTCGAGTTTGCCGGTGGCTTCGGCAGCGGGGATTTCGGTGTACAACGTTGACCACTTCGCGCCCATCTTGCAGCCCTGGAAGCAGAAACCCAGTTGCTGGCACGAGGCACGGTTGGCGCGCGGGCGGCTGTTGATGGCCATGTGGCCGGTGGAGCACTCGGTGTAGCCCAGCTTTTGCGCGCCGTTGTACAGCACCTTGAAGTTGTTGTTGCCCGGCAGGCCCGGAATGTCGTTGGTGCGGGTCACGCCCATCTTGTCTTCGGCGCGGGCGTAGTAGGGCTCAAGTTCGGCCAGGGTGATTGGCCAGTCCAGCAGGTTGGCGTCCTTGATGGCGCCGTAGGTCTTGAGCGCGTGAAATTCGTGTTCCTGGATGCGCAGGCTGGCGCCGGCCCAGTGGGTGGTGGTACCGCCCACGGTCTTGCAGATCCAGGCGGGCAGGTTGGGGAAGTCCTTGGCCACCCGCCAGGTGCCGGAGGTGGTGCGGGTGTCGCCCCAGGACAATTGCGCGAACGAGGGCCATTCGTCGTTGATGAAGGTGCCCTGATTCTGCCGCGCGCCGGCTTCAAGCAGCACCACGGGAATGCCTTTCTGGCACAGTTCATTGGCCAGGGTACCGCCACCGGCGCCAGAGCCGATGACGACCACGACCGAGTCGTCGTCATGATTGAAAGTGGTCATGGGCGTGCTTCCTCACGTAAAGGGGTTGGGGCTCGCTGCCGCAGGCGGGTTCGGTAACCAGGACAGGTCATTGAAACCGCGCATCAGGTAGCCGCCCTTGGGGAAGGAAGCACCCTCGTAACCGAAGTGCAGGTAGGCCAGTTCGTTGCTGTACAGGGTGTTCACTGCCGTTGCGCGCACCATGGCGAAGAAGGGGGTGTCCTGGATGGATTGCAGGATGGCGACCTGCTGCGTGGCGTCGATCTTGCGCCAGTCGCCCCCGGCTTTCTGGTCCAGAGTGGCGATGCCTTGCTTGAGCACGTCGGCGGCGCCGGGGTCACTGCTGGCCTTCTGGTCCAGGGCCTTGACCGGGAAGGCATACACCGCGTCTTCCAGGGTGTCGTGGGGGTAGAGTCGACGCACCATCAGCAGCAGCTTGTCGCCGCTGTCGCTGTCCAAGGTGGTCATGGGCAGGGCCCAGCTTTGGCTGGGGGCCATCAGGGCAATGGGACCGCTGGTGAACAGCAGCGTACCGAGCAGCAGGCCGCCACTGCCCTGAAGAAACCGGCGACGATCGAGTGTCAGGTTACTCATGGCGATGTCCTTCTTATTGTTGTTGTCACGCAACCCATAGTAGTAACGCCAGCGGGGGGCAGGTAATAGGCGCCTACTACGTTGGAATAAGCTTAGACGTGCCGGTGGCAGCGTAGTAGGCGCCTATTACCGCGGGGGCGCTCGGGCTTTCTAGAATGGGCCACCTCACCTTGAGATACCTGCCATGTCGTTCATCAGCGAAAATCAGCCGGGCGTGTGCCTGGCCCCCGATGCCGAGACCCAGGCCTACGTGTTCAACCACAGCATGATCCGGGTCAAGGACCCCCAGCGTTCACTGGATTTCTACACCCGGGTGCTGGGCATGCGGCTGTTGCGCCAGGTGGATTTCCCCGAGGCGAAGTTCTCCCTGCTGTTCCTGGCCATGACCGCCGGCGAAGCAGTGCCCGAAGAGCGCGGGGCGCGCCAGGTGTACACCTTCGGGCGCCAGTCAGTGCTGGAATTGACCCACAACTGGGGCACCGAAAGCGATGATTCGCGGTACCACAACGGCAACCAGGACCCGCGCGGCTTCGGTCATATCTGCTTCAGCGTGCCCGACATCGACGCCGCCTGTGCCCGCTTCGACCGCCTGCGGATACCCTTCGTCAAGCGCCTGGACAAGGGAATGAAACACGTGGCGTTCATCAGTGATCCCGACGGCTACTGGATCGAAATCGTCCAGGCCGACCTGCTGGCTGACCTGGGCCAGTAGCCTGCGGGAGCCTATGGCAGGTCATTCGCGGCGCGGGTCACCGGGTCAGAACACCGACCAATTGATCCGCTCGCTCAGCAACTCCAAGGCCTTCATGCCCGCCAGCGAGTTGCCGGCGGCATTGAGCTCCGGTGACCACACGCACACCGTGAACTGCCCCGGTACCACGGCAATGATGCCGCCGCCCACGCCGCTTTTGCCCGGCAGACCCACCCGATAGGCGAAGTTGCCGGCCTCGTCGTACAGGCCGCTGGTGGCCATGATCGAATTCACCTGCTTACTCTGTCGTGGGCTCAGGATCTGCTCGCCGCTGTGCTTGCAGAAGCCCTCGTTGGCCAGGAAGCAGAACGCCTTGGCCAGGTCCACGCAGTTCATCTGCAGCGCGCAGTGGCTGAAATAGCTGCGCAGCACCAATTCCACCTCATTGTGAAAATTGCCGAACGACTGCATCAGGTATGCCATGGCAGCGTTGCGCGAGCGGTGCTGGTACTCGGATTCGGCCACCTTGCCGTCCACCAGCACCTGGGGGTTGCCCGACAGCCGCCGCACGAAATCACGCATCGACAGCGCCGGCGCGGCGAACCGCGACTGATTGATGTCACAAATCACCAGCGCACCGGCGTTGATGAACGGATTGCGCGGCCGCCCGCGTTCGAACTCCAACTGCACCAGCGAATTGAACGGCTGCCCCGAGGGCTCGTGGCCCAGACGCTCCCAGATGGCCTCGCCGGAATGCCCGATGGCCTGCACCAGGCTGAACACCTTGGAAATGCTCTGCACCGAAAACGGCGTCTGGGCATCACCTGCGCTGTACAGGCTGCCGTCGTTGCCGTACACGGCAATGCCCAGCTGGTTGGCGGGGACGTCGGCCAGCGCGGGAATGTAGTCGGCAACCTTGCCCTGACCGATCAGCGGGCGCACTTCGTCGAGGATTTGGGTTAACAGCGTTTGCATGGGGGGCCTGTTGTGGGTGTGGTGGCGCAGTAAAGACGCTGCCCGCGCCTGCCGGATCACACCACATTCTTTGTGGCAGCTGGCTTGCCAGCGAGCTGTTGGGGCCAAGCAGCTCGCTGGCAAGCCAGCTGCCACAATCAGGTATGATGTGGCATGCCTTCCCGGAGCTTTTGCCCTCAATGCCCAGTATCACCCTGTTCCAGACCCCGCCGCCCGAGTCGTTCCAGAGCCAGATCCAGCAGCTGGTGATCGACAACCTCACCGCCATCAGCCAGGTGGCGCTGCCGTCCAGCAATGCGCTGTACCCGCTGTATCAGTATGGCGTGGGCTACGAGGTGCATCTGTACCTGCAGGCCATGGATGGTTCACGCGGATTTCCGGTTGAGGTGGTAGCGGCGCTGGATGATGAAGACCCGTCCCAGGTGCTGGGTTTTGCCCTGTACCTGCCCTTGACCGATGATCCACAGGCCTGTTCGCTGCTGTACCTGGCGGTGAAGGACGGCCATCGTCGCCAGGGCATTGCCCGGGCCATGGTGCAGAAGGTACTGGCGCGTTACCCGCATGCGGAGCTTGGCTGTGTGGTCAGCCAGGTGGCGTGCGGCCAGGCCTTGGGCTTCCAGGTGCTGGGCACCCGCGGCTCACAGGTGTTGATGAACACCCGAAACCACGCCTCCCAAGGGCTGACGCCGGTGCTGGACACCGCGCCGATCTACCGCTCGGTGGAGGTGCGGCAGATTCACGCCTACCTGCTCAAGCAGCACGGCGAAAAGGCCATGGTCAATGCCGAGAAGCAGCGTGACCGGCACCTCGACCAGCTGGCGCGCGAAGCACAGGCGTTTGTGAAGGTACACCTGGGCCTGTAAAACCGTTCCCCCGCCGAACATCCAAGGCAACCCAGGAGATGCCGTGATTAAAACCGCGGTTTAACCGTCATCCACTCCGGCTGGTACCGCTGCATCTGCCGCACATCATCGCGCTGGCGGATGCCGCAGCTCAGGTACTGGTCATGCAATTTGCCCAACTGGTCGTGGTCCAGTTCCAGGCCCAGGCCGGGGGCGCGGGTGATTTTCACACAGCCGTCGACGATGGGCAGTTTGCCGCCCTTGATCACTTCCTCGTCCGGCTCTTGCCAGGGGTAGTGCGTGTCGCAGGCGTAGTCCAGGTTGGGCACCGCAGCGGCCACGTGGGCCATGGCCATCAGGCTGATGCCCAGGTGCGAGTTGGAGTGCATGGACACGCCCACGCCGAACACCTGGCACATTTTGGCCAGTGCCTGGGTATCGCGCAGGCCGCCCCAATAGTGATGGTCGGCCAGCACGATCTGCACACTGTCCAGGGCCACGCTGCGACGGAACTCGTCGAAGTCGGTGACCACCATGTTGGTGGCCAGCGCCAGGCCGGTGCGCTTGTGCAGTTGGCTCATGCCTTCCAGGCCCGGAGTGGGGTCTTCGTAGTACTGCAGATCGTCGCCCAGCAACTCGGCCATGCGGATGGCGGTTTCCAGCGACCAGTTGCCGTTGGGGTCGATGCGCAGCGGGTAGCCGGGAAAGGCTTTTTTCAACGCCTTGATGCACGCCACCTCATGCTCGGGCGGCAGGGTGCCGGCCTTGAGTTTGATGCTCTTGAAGCCGTAGGCTTCGATCATGCGCCGGGCCTGGGCGACTATTTGTGCCTCGCTCAGCGCTTCGCCCCAATTGTCTGGCGTGTAGGGTGAGTCGATGTGCTGGGCGTACTTGAAGAACAGGTAAGCACTGAACGGGATCTGGTCGCGCACCGCGCCGCCCAGCAAATCCACCAGCGGCACATTCAGGTAATGCGCCTGCAAGTCCAGGAAGGCCACTTCGAATGCCGAGTAGGCATTGCTCACCGCCTTGCTGGCGTGAGAACCGGGGGCCAGTTCGGCACCGGCCAGGCTAGTGCTGCGGTTGGCCGCCACGGTGGCTTCGACCAACTGGCGCAGGTGGTTGAGGTTGAATGGGTCCAGGCCGATCAACTGAACCTGAAGTTGCTGCTGGATGGCCAGCGCCGGCGCGTCGCCATAGCTTTCGCCCAGGCCAATGTAGCCGTTGTCGCTTTCGATCTCGATGATCGAGCGCAGGGCGAAGGGTTCGTGGATGCCACTGGCATTGAGCAGCGGCGGGTCGCGAAAGGCGATGGGGGTGACAGTCACACGCTTGATTTTCAAAGGATGGCTCCTGACAGGTGCAGTCTATTCAAACCACCAGCGCCGCCGGCTTGCGATGGCCAGCGCGGGGCGCCTGGTTAGTGGGGGTTGTGCGGGCAAAGAAGATCACCACGGCGGCCACCATTGAGGTAATTGCCAAACCGTACAGGCCACCTTCGATGCTGCCCGTGGTCTGCTCCAGGAAACCGAAGGTGGCCGGGGCGACAAAACCGCCGAGGTTGCCGATGGAGTTGATCAGGGCAATCACCGCCGCGGCGATGCGCGCATCCAGGTAACCCTGGGGAATGGGCCAGAACAGTGCCGACGCCGCCTTGAAGCCGATGGCTGCGAAGCAGATGGAGATAAAGGCGAATACCGGCCCGCCGGTGGTGGACATGAACATGCCGATGGCCGCTACCACCAGGGTCAGGGCCACCCAGGCCTGCGGGTGTTTCCACTTGGCGGCCACGGCGGCGAAGCCGTACATGGCGACGATGGAGATCAGCCAGGGCACCGAGTTGAACAGGCCGACCTCGAAGTCGCCCAGGTTGCCCATTTGCTTGATCATGCTGGGCAGCCAGAAGGTGGCGCCATAGATGGTCAGGGCAATGGAAAAGTAGATGAAGCAGAACAGCGCTATCTGTCGGTCGGCCAGCAGCTTGAACATGGACGGCTTGACCACGTACAGCGCCTCACGGGCCTGTTGCTCCTGGGCAATGGTCGTTTCCAGCGCGTCCTTTTCCTCGTCGCTCAGCCAGCGCGCCTGGCGCGGGTGCGACTGCAGCCAGAACCACACGAAACCGCACAGCACCAGCGAAGCACCGCCCTCGATCAGGAACATCCATTGCCAGGCGTGCAGGCTCAGGGCATTGATGCTCAGCAGCGCGCCGGACACCGGGCCGGAGATCACCGAGGCAATGGCCGAGCCGCTGAGGAAAACCGCCATGGCCTTGCCGCGTTCGTTGGCGGGCAGCCACTGGGTGAAGTAATAGATGATGCCGGGGAAGAACCCGGCTTCGGCCGCGCCCAAGATAAAACGCAGCACATAGAAACTGGTTTCGCCGCGCACGAAGGCCATGGCCATGGCCGCGGCGCCCCAGGTGAACATGATGCGCGTGAGCCAGGCGCGAGCACCGAAGCGTTGCAGCAGGATGTTGGACGGCACTTCAAACAGCGCGTAGCCGATGAAGAACAATCCGGCGCCAAGGCCGTAGGCGGCCGCGCCGATGCCCAGATCAGCCTCCATGTGGCTGCGCACAAAACCGATGTTGACCCGGTCGATGTAATTGACGATGAACATCACCACAAACAGCGGCAGCACATGGCGTTTCACCTTGGCGGCGGCCCGTTCGAGCACGGAGGTGTCGGTGGCGGCATGATGGGCTTTCAAGGGCGACTCCCAATCTTGTTTTTGTAGGGACAGACCGATCATGGACGCGTGGATTGTTCCCGTCTAATCTAACCTGACACTTGATTGATACCCGGACTGAATCAATGTTCGAGCTGACCCAGCTGCGCTGCTTTACCACGGTGGCCACGGAGCTGAATTTCCGCCGTGCCGCCGAACGCCTGAACATGACCCAGCCGCCCTTGAGCCGGCAGATTCAGTTGCTGGAGCATCATCTGGGCGTGGCGCTATTTACCCGCAGCACCCGCAGCGTGGCGCTCACCGCTGCCGGCCGGGCGTTTTTCGTCGAAGCACAGAATTTGCTGGAGCGCGCCCAGCAGGCAGCGGTGGCGGCCAAGCGCTTTGCCGAGGGTGACATTGGCGCAGTGACCATCAGCTTCGTCGGCAGCGCGGTGTACGAGTTTCTGCCCAAGGTGATCGCCGAAGCGCGGCTAAAGCAGCCCCACGTGAAAATCGACCTGGCGGAAATGAACACCTACACCCAACATGAAGCGCTGCGCGCTCGGCGCATCGACCTGGGCATCGCTCGTGCGCCGTTGCTGGAGCCGGGTTACGCCACCGAATGCCTGGTGCGTGAACCCTTCGTGCTGGCCGTGCCTCGTGCTCATCACCTCGCCAGCAGCGACAGCGTGGCTGTGCGCGACCTGGACGCGCAGCCTTTCCTGATGTACTCACACGCGGCCTACCCGCCGTTCAACGAACTGCTCACCGGCATGCTGCGCTCGGCACGGGTGGCGCCCGACTACGTGCAGTGGCTGGGATCGTCGCTGACTATCCTGGCGCTGGTCAATGCCGGCCTGGGGTTGGCGCTGGTGCCGCGCTGCGCCACCAGCGTGGTGTTCAAGAATGTGGTGTTTCGCGACATCGACCTGGGCGAGGGGGTGCAGAGTGAACTGCACCTGATCTGGCGCGAAGACAACGACAACCCCGCGTTCGCCATGCTGCTGGAAGGTATTCGCGGGGCGGCGGGCGTTATTGCCCAGCGTTGAAGGCGTGGTTGAAGCGCTCGAGGAAAATCCCGCCCCACTGCTTCAGGTTGTCGACATACGCCTGCTTGTCGGCGAAGTGCTCGATGGTGCCCACCTGCCAGTCCGACGCGGCGATTGACGCGGCGGGGCTGGACTCGATACCGGCGGAGCTTGCATTCAAACCGTTCCTGGTCAGGTGGCGAGGCAGGGTCCAATGCCCCGGCCGGCGCAGAGTCACCGGGTGCGTGACGGGCGGCAACAGCACCGAGCCATGTTTCATCTTCGGCGCAATCGCGGCATAGTGGCGGCATGACCACCGACCTTGATCTGACTGCCCATCACGCTCGTCTACGGCAGCATCTGCGCGAATTGCTGCAGGCTGATCCGCGCCTGGCACCGGTGTACGCCCTGGCGGGTGACTTTGCGCCACGCCTGCGCGAGCCGGGGTTTGCCGGCCTGGCGCGGATTGTGTGTGGCCAGCAGGTGTCGGTGGCCAGTGCCGATGCCATCTGGGGGCGCCTGGCGTTATTGCCCCAGGCCACCACGGCGGCGGGGTTTCTGGCGCTGGGCGAGGAGGGCCTGGCGGGGGCGGGGCTGAGCCGCAGTAAGTTCAAGACCCTGACGCACCTGGCCCAGGCCCTGGAAAACAAAGAGCTGGACCTGGCGCACATCGCCCAGGTGCCCGCCGAACTGGCCATTGCCGAATTGACCCGGCTGCCGGGCATTGGCCCGTGGACGGCGCAGATCTACCTGATGTTCTGCGCCGGTCACCCGGATATCTTTCCGGCGGGCGACCTGGCGTTGCAGAAGGCCGTGGCCCATGCCTTCGAGCTGTCGGCCGTCAACGCCCGGGACCTGGCCAATCTGGCCTTGGCCTGGGCACCGTATCGGGCTACGGCGGCCTTGCTGTTCTGGCGCCTGTACGCAGTGATGCGCGGGCGCCAGGGGTTAGCGCTGTAGCCGCTGCACGGTGATCAGCGCCGCTACGGCCAAGCCGGCGATGATGGCCGCCAGCACCGTGACGCCGGTGGCCAGGCCATGCAGGTCTATCAAATGGCCCGCCACCATTGGCAGCGCGCCTGCCGGTACATAGCCGCCCATGTTGAACACACCGTTGGCCTCGGCCCGGCGGTTGGCCGGTACGTGCAAGGCAATCAGGCTCAGGCCGCCCAGTTGCCCGGTGCCTTGCCCGGCGCCGGCCAGCAATGCCGACAGCACCAGCCAGGGCACCGACGACTGTCCTACCGCCAGCCACAGCGTGGCCATGGCCAATACCGTGGCCAGGCCGCTGATCAGGAAGATGCGCGTTACGGCCAGGCGCTGCACGGCGAACTGCACGGCCACGCCCACCATGAACATGGCGAAGGCGGTGCCCCCGGCGATCAGCGGGCTGCCCACGTGGGCGAAGGCGGCGAACAGGCTGGGGCCCAGGCTCAATACAAAGGAGGTGGCAGTGATGCCCGGGCCGAAGAAGGCGACGCCGCGCAACACGTGGCCAATGTTTTCCCGGGGCACCGAGGGTAGCCGCAGTTTGAGCGCGGCGGTGGCGGGCCGCTGGCGCGGGAGGGCCAGTACTGCCCACAGGGCCAGTGCCAGCAACAGCAGTTCCAGGTTGAACACAACGGTCAGCGGGTGGTGGCTGTATTGCGCCATGATGCCGGCCAGCAACGGTCCGGTGCCGGCGCCCAACACCATGGCCACAGAGGCCAGCAGCGACGCCTGGCGTTTTTGCGAGTGTGCCGCCTGGTTCACCACGTTGGCCATGCCCGCGGATACGATGATGCCCACCGCCACGCCCGTGAGCAGGCGCGCCGCCATCAGTAGCGCCACGCTGGTGGCGAGCTGGAACAGCACGGCGGCGATCATCGCCAGCATCAGGGCTGGTATCAGCAGCGCCTTGGCGCCGAAGTGGTCGGACAGCCGTCCGGCCACCAGCAGGGTGCCCAACAACCCGAGGATGTAGCAGGTGAAGATCGTCGCCAGGGTGCCGGCGCCGAAACCCATCTGTTGTTGCCAGTGGCCGTACAGCGGCGTGGCTGCGTTGGACAGGATGAACACCGCCGTCACCACCCCGGCGGCGCGCAGCAGCGGGGCGGTGGAGGTGGGGGCGGCTGCGAGGGCCGAGGGGGTTGCGGTCATGGGTGCAGCACCGTTGAAACAATCGAGGATGGCGATGCTACGGTTGGATGGCCACGGGTTGAATTCCCCAGGGTTGCATTTGGCTTGTGCAAAAATGCACAAGCCCTTACACGCATACCTGGAGCGCTGGGAGGCGGCGATTACAGGGCCGGGGTCACACACTCGGCGATGAAGTCCATCACCGCGCGAATGTGCGCGGCATTGCGCACGTCCTCGTGCACCGCCAGCCAGACTTCGCGGGTCATGCAGGGCCCATTCGGGTCCAGGGCCACCAGGTCATGCTCGGCGGCCATGAACGCAGGCAGCAAGACCACCCCGGCGCCGCCGGCCGCCGCTATCGCCTGGATGCGCAGGTCGTTGCTGGTCAGCGCCAAGGGTCGTCCATCGGCCTGCTCCAGCAACCAGTCCTGTTGCGCCGAGCCCTCCATGCTGTCGTCGTACCCAATGAACACGTAGTCGCTGCTGCGTGCCAGGTAGGCTGGGCTGGCGTACAGGCGAAACTCCAGTTGGCCCAGACGCCGCGCGACCAGGGTCGGTTCGCTGGGGCGCATCAGGCTGATGGCGATGTCGGCTTCGCGACGGGCCAGCGATGCCCGTGACTTGGCACCGATCAACCGCAGTTTGAGCAACGGGTGCCGTTGATTCAGGGCGCTCACATGAGGGGCAATCAATGCGCCGGCGAAGGCGGGGGGCGATGACACTATCACTTCACCTTGCACCAGCGCCTGCTCGCCGCCGGCGAAACGCTCCAGGGCAAACGAGGACTGGTTCATGTGCTCACCGAAGTCAGCCACTCGCCGGCCGTCGTCGGTCAGCACATAGGCGCGCTGGCGGCGGTCCACCAGCTTGAGGTTCAGCGAGGTCTCCAGCGCCGCGATGCGCCGGGCCACCGTGGCATGGTCCACGCGCAACAACCGGGCGGCCGCCGACAGCGAGCCGGCACGGGCAAAAAGGGCAAAATAGCGAAGGTCTTCCCAGTCAAACATGAGCGGTCTCATTCAGCGCGAAGTGGAATGATAGGCGTTGTGGTTGCCTGAGCACCACCGCCTCGGCAGCGGCTGCAGGCACGGTGTGGGTTACAATGGGCTTCTGGTTCCACTCTTTCAGGAAAGCACCATGGCCTCGTATTCCCAACTGTCAGACATCGGCCAGCGCTTTGACGCGTTTGTCGCCACCGGTCTTGAGGGCGAGGCCGACACGGTGCATCGCGCGCAACAGGTGCTGGAAGCCGACGGCGTCAGCGAACGGACCCTTCAGCGGCTGTCGGCCATCAAGGGTTCCTACCGCCTGCTGGCCGCAGGCGAAATGTGGTGCCCGGACTGCCAACTCAACCTGGCCGCGCTGGATTACCTGTGCCGCCTGCAACCGCGCGTGCAACTGGCGGTGGTCAGCAAGGCGCGCGCCGAACATGACCTGCGCGAGCGCCTAGGCCTGGACAAGGTGTCTATACCGCTGGTGGTGGTGATGGACTGTGCGTTCGAACCGATCGGTCTATTTGTGGAGCGGCCGCGTGCCGTGGTCGAGGGCAGCGCCGAAGTGCTCGCGGCCTACAAGGCAGGGCAATGCCTGGAAGCGACCATCAGCGACGTGCTGGCCTTGATCGAAAATGCCGAAAAGCACCAATAGCTCGGCCAACGGGGGATAAAAGCCGCCGAACGGTGCTAATACCCTGAAAATGCTCGCCGATACTCTCCTTACCACAAGGAGGTCATCGGCCCATGTTCAACACCCGTCTCAAAGAGCAACTTGCGTCACAATCCGCCGAACTGAATGAACTGCGCCAACTGGTGGGTGGCCTGCAACGGGAAATGCTCACGCTCAGCGTCGACCCGCAGATGCGCATCGACGGTTGCAACGAGTCCTTTGCCAAGGCGCTGGGGTATTCGGTGGGGCAACTGGTGGGGCGGCCCATGGCCGAGATTGTCCCGGCCTACGTGTCGAAGCTGCCCTGCTACCACAGCCTGATGGCCGCGATCGGTTCGGGCTCCTCCATCACCGATGACTACCGTTTCCTGCGCGCCGACGGTGTGCTGGTATGGATTCGCGCCCATTGGCAGCCCATCGCCGATGCCAGCGGCGCGCTGAGCCATGTGCGCTGCTTTGCCGACAACATCACCGCCAACATTGAAAAATCGGCGGAAAGCACCTCGTTCATCGACGCCTTGCTGCGTTCTACCGCCGTGATCGAATTCGACCTCAAGGGCAACGTGCTGTCGGCCAACGACCAGTTCCTGCGGGCCATGGGCTACAGCCTCAGCCAGGTCAAGGGCCAGCATCACCGGCTGTTCTGCACCGCTGAAGAAACCAGTTCGCCCAAGTACGCCGAGTTCTGGGCCACGCTCAACCGCGGTGAGTTTGTTGCCGGGCGGTTCAAGCGGGTCGACAGTCACGGCCATACCGTGTGGCTGGAGGCTACGTACAACCCGGTGTATGACCCTGAAGGCAAACTCAGCAAGGTGGTGAAGTTCGCCACTGTGGTCAGTGACCAGGTGGCCCGCGAGGAGGAAGTGAACGCCGCGGCCCACACGGCCTACGGCATTTCCCAGCAAACCGACGTCACCGCCCAGCGCGGCGCCGTGGTGGTCAACGACACCGTGCAAACCATGCGCAAGCTGGCCGATGACATGCAGTCGGCCTCCACCGGTGTCGAGGCGTTGGGCAAGCAGTCGCTGCTGATCAGCTCCATCATCCAGACCATCAGCAGCATCGCTCAGCAGACCAACCTGCTGGCCCTCAACGCCGCCATCGAAGCCGCCCGCGCCGGCGAGCAGGGTCGCGGGTTTGCCGTGGTGGCCGATGAAGTGCGGCAACTGGCCGGGCGCACCAGCACGGCCACCGAGGAAATCGCCGCCGTGGTGCAGCAGAACCAGACACTGGTGGAAGGCACCGTACGCGAAATGGCCCACAGCAAACAGCAGGCCGAACAGGGCGTGCAATTGGCGAGTCAGGCGGGGGAGGTGATCGTCGAAATCCAGGAGGGTGCGCGCAAAGTGGTGGACGCGGTAGGGCGGTTTGCTCATCAGCTCAGTTGACGCCGCGTGGCCGTGTAGCGAGGGCTGCAGGCGGCGAAAAACTCTGCAGACCTTCGGCGGTGTCTTGCTGATATCGGGCCCGCTGTGCGGGCCTTCGCAGCCTGGCGGCAGCGCCTGCGGGGCGCATGAAGCACGCCGTGCAGGCCTGCTTCAGCGGAAATATTTGTCCACGTACCTCTGGATTTCTTCACGCATGAAACGCCCTGAGGCATCGGCGCGTTCTTCCCAGCCAAACACGCAGGCGGTGACAATGCCGTCGAAGCCGGTCTTGGCCAACGAACCGAAGAATACGTCCCAGTCGATCTCGCCCTGGTGCATGTCCATGTGCTGGTGAACCGTGACCTTCGCCCCCGGCGGGTTGATGATGTAGCGCAGCCCCGACGAGGCCTTGTGGTTGTAGGTGTCGGCAATGTGCACGTGGGCAATCAGCGAGCCTGCGTCGGCGATCATGCTGGCCATGTCATCGCCGAAATAGAAAGTGTGTGGCGCGCAGTACAGGAACTTGACGTTCGCCGAACCCACCGTCTTGATGATGTCCAGGGCCGGGTTGAGGGTTTCGCACCAGTCCTCGGGATGGGGTTCGACGTTGAGGGTGATGCCCTCGCGCTCGAAGATAGGTACCAGTTCTTCCATCGACCGCCACCAGGCCGCTTCGCTTGACTCGTGGCTGTGCACGCCGCCGCAACAGCTCACCGAGTGCCCGCGATCCGGCGACGGGCCGCGGCCGAACTCCGAGTTCATGGTGGTGCAGTCCAACTCCACGGCCACCTGGATGGCGCGCTTCCAATGCTCCACGGCCGTGCGGCGCTCGTCTTCATGGGGGCTGGCCCAGCGGTACATGGGCAGCAGGGAGGCCAGTTGCAGGTTGTGGTCGCGCAGGGCTTTCCTGAATTCGGCGATGCGCTCCTTGTGGGCCCGAGGGTGAACCCACCAGGGCAGGAAGTCCTCGCGCGGCGACAGCTCCAGGTACTCAAAGCCAAGCTCGGCGCTTTTTTGGCACAGCTCTGGCAGGCTGAGGTGGCGGTGCATGTAGGGATCAAGGGCGATTTTCATTGTTATGGTCCTTTGGTTCGATCATTGACCTGGGCGCGAACGCCGCAGGCCGGCTACATCAAGCCTTGCGCTGATGCTATTCGTTGCACGGGCATGCCGCCATGGCAGTTTGGGCTAATATGTCAGAACCTTTCATTCATCCCAGGCAGGATGTCAGAACATGTCAGAGTCTGCGCGCGCGACACGTCGCCCCACCATGGCCGATGTCGCGCGGGAAGCCGGTGTCAGCCTGTCCACGGTAGACCGTGTGCTCAACCTGCGCGCCGATGTACGCCGCGACACTGCCCAGCGCATTGTCGAGGCGGCGACGCGCCTGGGCTTTCATGCCAAGGCGGTACTTGAACAGCGGCTGCTGACCCATCGCCCCACGGTGCGCCTGGGGTTTGCGCTGCACAAGAGCGGCGTGGCGTTTTATCAGGTACTGGCCCAGGCCCTGTCCAGTGCCGCGGCGCATTACCCCCACGCGCGCATTCGCGTGGTGATCGCCTACCTCGACGAGCTGGACCCGGCGCGCGTGGCCCAACGCATCGCAGCGCTGCGTGACCAGGTGGATGGCCTGGGCGTGGTCGCCGTGGACCACCCGGTCATTCGCCAAGCGGTAGCGCGCCTGAGCGACAGCGGGGTGGCGGTGGTGGCGTTGATTTCGGCGCTGTCACCTGCGGCAACAGCAGGCTACGTGGGCGTGGACAACCGGCGCATGGGGCGCACGGCCGGTTGGTTCGTCTCCCGCCTGGCCAACCGCCCCGGCCCGGTGGCCGTGCTGCTCAGCAGCCAGGGCTTTCAATGCCAGGAACTGCGCGAATTCAGTTTTCGCAGCTACCTGGCCGACCAGTCCCCCGACTGGGACCTGCTGGCCACGCGCCTCACCCTGGAAGACGACGCCTTCGCTCACGGCAATACCCTCGACCTGCTGACGGGCGAGCCGGAACTGGCCGGGCTGTATGTTGCCGGCGGTGGTATTGCCGGGGTCATCCAGGCCCTGGGTGAACTCAAGGCCCGGCAGCAACGCTTGCCGATTGTGGTGTGCAACGAGGTCACGCCGCTCACCGCCCATGCGTTGCGCGACGGGCTGGTGCACGCGGTACTGTCGCACCCGGTGGCGGCGTTGGCCGAACGCACGGTGGACGCGCTGGTGCAAGCCGTCACTGGGGCGCGGCCGGTGGCGGGGTTGGTGGCCATTGTGCCGATGCAGGTTGACGTACAGGAGAGTCTGTAGAAGGGTGCCAGCCCCGCGATTGTTACCATCCAAACAACAGTGTTTCTCCCCCGATCAAATGACAACTTGTCGCAGGGCCATCATTTTTTGGTATGCTTACATTCAGTAACTAACTGATTAGTTAATTGCATTCTGGTGGGTGTCGGCGACATGCTTGTGAGTCGCACCGGATGCATCGGTGCGCAGACCTTGCAAGCCCTTGGTGAACATTGTCACGGAACCGGCTCCAAAAGCTGCGGCCTCCACTACTCTTAAAATTCCCCGCAACGTTCATGCGTCAGTAGGATCATGTACATGACTAACACTCGAACTTCGGCAAACGTCGCCCGCTGGCCCCTATGGGTCGTCGGTCTCGGCATGCTGGTTTTTGCACTTCTCTACATAGGCCTGGGTGGTTACCTGGCCTCCGTGGGCGGCAGCTGGTACTTCGTACTGGCCGGCGTCGGCATGCTGGTGTCTTCGGTGTTGCTGTTCAAGCAACGCCTGCTGGGCGCCTGGCTGTTTACCGCCGTCATGGTTGCAAGCATCATCTGGGCACTGGCTGATGCCGGCTTGAACTTCTGGCCGCAAATCTCGCGCCTGTTCGCCCTGGGCGTCCTGAGCCTGCTGGCCGCCCTGGTGTACCCAACCCTGCGCAAGGCCAACGGCCTGCCAGGCGGCAACGGCGGCTACGCGCTGGCCGTGCTGCTGGCCATCGCCCTGGCTGGCGGTGCCTATGGCATGTTCATTCCGCACGATCCTGTTGCGCCTACCGGCGATGGCCCGGGCCTGACCAAGGTCGACCCTGCCCACGAGCAGAAAGACTGGAAGCACTACGGTAATGATGAAGGTGGCAGCCGCTTCGCCGCGTTGGACCAGATCAACCGCAGTAATGTTTCCAAGCTGACCCCGGCCTGGACCTACCACACCGGTGACGTCGCCATCAGCGACGGCAACGGCGCAGAAGACCAGGACACCCCGCTGCAGGTTGGCGACAAGGTGTTTGTCTGCACCCCGCACAACAACATCATTGCCCTGGACGCCGACACCGGCAAAGAGCTGTGGAAGCGTGACGTGCACGCCCAGAGCAAGGTGTGGCAGCGCTGCCGTGGCCTGGCGTACTTCGACGCCACCACCGCTGTCGCCGCGCCTACCGATGGCAGCACGCCGGCCGCCGCCGTCTCGGTTGCACCAGGTGCCATGTGCCAGCGTCGTCTGCTGACCAATACCATCGACGCCCGCCTGATCGCAGTCGATGCCGATACCGGCGAGTACTGCAAGGACTTCGGCAACAACGGTCAGATCGACCTCAAAGCCGGCCTGGGCGACGTACCTGACTCCTACTACCAACTGTCCTCGGCACCGCTGATGGCCGGTACGACTGTAGTGGTTGGCGGCCGTGTAGCTGACAACGTGCAGACCGACATGCCTGGCGGCGTGATCCGCGGTTTCGACGTGACCACCGGTGCCATGCGCTGGGCGTTCGACCCGGGTAACCCGCAAGACAAGCAAGCCCCTGCCGCCGGCAGCACCTACGTGCGCAGTACGCCGAACAGCTGGGCGCCAATGTCCTACGACCCGAGCATGAACACTGTGTTCCTGCCGATGGGCAGCTCGTCCACCGACATCTACGGCGTTGAACGTACTGACCTGAACCACAAGTACGGTGCTTCGATCCTGGCGCTGAACGCTACCACCGGTGAAGAGAAGTGGGTCTACCAGACCGTCCACAATGACCTGTGGGACTTCGACCTGCCGATGCAGCCTAGCCTGATCGACTTCGCCAAGCCGGATGGCACCAAGGTTCCGGCCGTGGTGATCGGTACCAAGGCTGGCCAGATCTACGTGCTGGACCGCCACACCGGCAAGCCGCTGACTAAGGTTGAAGAAGTACCGGTGAAGAAGTCGGACATTCCGAACGAACCGTACTCCATGACCCAGCCAAAATCGGTGGGCATGCCACAGATCGGTGCTCAGAAGCTGACTGAATCGGACATGTGGGGTGCTACTCCGTTCGACCAGATGCTGTGCCGCATCCAGTTCAAGAAAATGCGTTACGACGGCCTGTACACCGCGCCGGGTACCGACGTTTCCCTGAGCTTCCCAGGATCGCTCGGTGGCATGAACTGGGGTAGCCTGTCGACTGACCCGGTACACGGTTTCATCTTCGTCAACGACATGCGTCTGGGCCTGTGGAGCCAGATGGTGCCGCAGCAGAAAGATGCCAAGGCCTCTTCGGGCGGTGAAGCACTGAACACTGGCATGGGCGCAGTACCGCTCAAAGGCACCCCATACGCCGTGAACAAGAACCGCTTCCTGTCGATTGCAGGCATCCCTTGCCAGGCACCGCCTTTCGGTACCCTGACCGCGATCGACATGAAGACTCAGAAGATCGCTTGGCAGGTGCCGGTCGGTACCGTGAAGGACACCGGTCCGATGGGCATCAAGATGGGGCTGTCGATGCCCATCGGCATGCCGACACTGGGCGGTACGCTGTCCACCCAGGGTGGCCTGGTGTTCATCGCCGGTACTCAGGACTACTACCTGCGCGCCTACAACTCGGCAACCGGTGAAGAAGCCTGGAAAGCCCGTCTGCCAGTCGGCAGCCAGGGTGGCCCGATGACCTACGTGTCGCCGAAAACCGGCAAGCAGTATGTTGTCATCACCGCCGGTGGCGCACGTCAATCGCCGGATCGCGGTGATTACGTGATCGCTTACGCGCTGCCAGACAGCAAGTAAGACGCTCGCCTGAAAACCCGCTGTCGTCCTCTGGGCGGCAGCGGGTTTTTTATTGCCTGCATGCCTGTGGGCGCTGGCTTGCCAGCGAGCTGTTGAAAGGCAAAAGCTCGCTGGCAAGCCAGCGCCCACAGGGCGTACCATTTCATCATTTACATTGTTGAGGCTTACCCATGACCAGCCGCACCGTCGCCGCGTCCCACCCGGCCTACCGTGATGACATCGCCGACCTGATCACCCGTCGACCGTTGCCCGGCGCAGACCTTGAGCAAGTCGACCCGTTCCTGTTTCTCAACCACCACGGCCCGCAGGTTTACGCGCCGAACAACAACGGCCTGCCGTTCGGCCCGCACCCACACCGCGGCTTCGAAACCGTGACCTTCATCCTCACCGGCAACCTGGCCCATTACGACACCGGCGGCCATGAGAGCGTGATAGAGGCCGGCGGCGTGCAATGGATGACCGCCGGCAGCGGCCTGATCCACGCTGAAGTTTCGCCGCCCGGCTTCAAGCACAGCGGCGGGGCGCTGGAGATCCTGCAACTGTGGGTCAACCTGCCGTCGCGGCTGAAAATGACCGCGCCGCGCTACAGCGGCGTGCAGGCCGATGGCATTCCGGCGCTGTCGATTGCCGATGGCAAGGGCGTGCTCAACCTGGTGTCGGGCGAGTTCCAGGGCACCCAGGGCGCCATTCAGTCGTTGACCGGGGTGTTCATGAGCACCGTTCAACTGCAGCCGGGCGCGCAGGTCCAACTGCCTGCACCCCTCGGCCGCTCGGTGTTCCTCTACGTAGTCAGTGGGCAGGTGAGCGTGGGCGGCACGGCGGTGAAACCGTGGCACCTGATCAGCATCAACGACGATGGCGATGCCTTGGGCATTGAGGCTGCCAGCGACGCGGTGCTGCTGTTCGGTCACGCCGACCCGATCAACGAGCCTGTGGTTTCCCATGGTCCGTTTGTGATGAACACCCACGGCGAAATCGAACAGGCCATCCGTGACTACCAGGCGGGTAAGTTCAATGGCGACGGCAAGCTGCTGGAAGTGGGTGAGTAAAATCACCCGCCGTGACGCAGCCTGCGATGACCCTGTAGTAGCGGCCGTCCGGCCACTTTGGCGTCGTCGCGGACCAGGCCAATAACCTGATGGTTTGAGGTAATCAGATCGTCGACCACGGCAGAGCCAACCCAGCCGATGGCGCTGGTGACGAAAATGTTCATGTTGAATCGCTCCGAATGCACAGGCGCTAGCCCACGCGCATGGACAACTCGACATCATCGGCAAACGGCAGCGACACATAGCCACCGCCGGCCGAACGCACGCGCGCCAGGTACTCGGGGCTGTGGTCGGCGTTGTCGGCGACAATCAAGGCGCCTGGCTTGAAGCGGCTTTGCAGCAGGTCAAGAATCGCCGGGTAAAGCGGCTTGGCACCGTCCAGCAACACCAGGTCGATCTGCTCGGGCAGGTCATTGCTCAAGGTCTGCAAGGCGTCCCCGACGCGGATTTCCACCAGGTCCGCAAGGCCACCGGCAGACAGGTTCTGCCGGGCAATGTTGACTTTGGAAGGCTCGAACTCGCTGGTGATCAGTCGTCCGCCGCCGTTGTCGCGCAGCGCCGCGGCCAAGTGCAGGGTGGACAGGCCGAACGAGGTGCCAAACTCGACGATGGTGGTTGCCTGGCTGCTGCGAGCCAACAGGTACAGCAGCCTGCCGGTCTCGCGCGACACTGGCAGGGCGAAGTCCTTCAGGCGGCTGTACAGCTCCAGGTAGCCGGTCTTGCTGTGCATCAGTGCTTGCAGTTCCTCGGCGGGCAAACCGGCCAGCTCCGGGCGCTTGGCATCGGCCTCGGCAAACAGGCGATCGAGCAGGAGGGCGAGGGGGGCTGCGGTGAGCGTGGTCATGGTGTTTTTCCTTTGGGTGTACAGGTTTGGAGGTGTGGGCATAGAATGCGATCAATTATTCAGGTTTTCCAATCGCATTCCCGAGCCCCCATGAGCGAACGCCCGACCCCCCCGATTTCCCAGCGCAAACAGCCGCGTCAGGCCCGCTCGACCGAGTTGGTAGCGGTCATTCTCGAAGCCGCCACTCAGGTTTTGGCCAAGGAAGGCGCCCAGCGCTTCACCACCGCCCGGGTGGCAGAAAAGGCCGGCGTGAGCATTGGTTCGTTGTACCAGTACTTCCCCAATAAGGCGGCGATTCTGTTCCGCTTGCAGAGTGAAGAGTGGCGCCAGACCAGCGGCCTGCTGACTCGAATCCTTGCCGACAGCACCGTGCCACCGCTTGTGCGTTTGCGTCGGCTGGTACACGCGTTCATTGCGTCGGAGTGCGAGGAGGCGGCTATGCGTGTGGCGCTGGATGATGCGGCGCCGTTGTATCGCAATGCCCCCGAAGCGCACGAAGCCAGGGCCCGTGGCCAGGAGTCATTTCAGGCATTCATGCACGATGCGTTGCCCCATGCCACTGAGGCGGGACGGCAACTGGCGAGTGAGCTGGTTATTTCCACCCTGAGCAGCGTGGGCAAGCGGTTTTCCGAGGTGCCCCGTACGCAGCAGGACATCGAGACGTATGCCGAGGGGATGGCGGATATGTTTTGTGCCTATCTCGGGGCGCTTGGGGCGTCTTGAAAGAGGACACCAGGTTCGAAAACGAGTGGTGAATGTGAAGTGTCCAAATTGTGGTGGTGCAGCCCTGGTGAAGGATACCCGGGTTGTTGCCTATGCTTACAAAAGGCAAGAAGACATCGCTTGGCGCAGTCCATCCGTTGGGGTTGTTCAATGCCAGCCTTGAGGGGGTAATACTTAGACGTATCCGGATACATCATCGTTGTGCATTTCCTTTCCATTTTCTTGTGCGTTGCCGAGCGCGCCGGTAATCTTTTCCTCCGCTGGAGGTAAGGTGGCGCGAAATCGACAGTGTTACAAAATGCCGTTCGCGTGGAACAAAGTCATCATGGGAGGATGGCGCTTTGCTGCTGGCTGGCGCGAGGATGCTACTTAATCGCTCAATCCGCTTTGCTAGCTGTGTGTGCACTTTTCAATGTAGGAAGTTGATGTGGCTGGGCGCAAGGGAATAACGGTAATTCTACCGGTTTATAATGTAAGGGAGTATGTAGAGGAGGCCGTCGATTCGTTGTTGCAGCAGTCAGTACCCCCTCTGGAGATTATTGTAATCAACGATGGCTCCACGGATGGGACTCTTGAATTGCTTGAGTCCCGGTATGCCGATTCCGACGTATTGACCATCCATAACCAGCGGAATCAGGGCGTGGGAGTGGCGCGCTTGAAGGGCTTGGCGCTGGCCAAGGGGGAGTTTGTTTATTTTTGTGACCCGGATGACCTGGTCCGAAGTGACCTGTTCGAAGGTTTTCAGCGGCAGGTGGAGAACGATCCGGGGTTGGAACTGTATTACTTTTCCATGCGTGCCTTTGTTGATGTGGGCAGTGGTCGGAAGTTTCTTCGTCGAGACACGTCTTCCAAGCGCAGTGGCTGGTTTGAGTCTGGGAAATGTCTGTTGCAGGATTTGATTGTTTCACAGAAGCATAGTGCTTCAACCTGTCAGTTCATTTTCAGGAAGTCCGTTTGCACGAAGTTTCCAGTGAGGTTCGTGGGGCGTGTCCATGAAGATCATTGGTTCAGCATGAATATCTATCTTTACAGTGGGAAGACATTCTCGGTGCGTGATGATTTATATTATCAGCGTGTCAGGGAAGGGTCCTTGACACGAAGTGTGAAGGATCAGCATTACGTGGTTGCCGGCTATGAAGCCTATCGGGATACCCTGTGTGCCTTGAAGCTTCATGTGGATGGCTTCTATAAGGGACGGGCGGTGGCCTTGGCGTATATGGAGCGAAGTGTCAGGACCATTGCAACCCTGTGCATCAAGAACAGAGTGAAGCCGCCGGCCAACTTTTTCTCGATGACGCGCAAGGACGTCGGGGACTGTGGCGTGGGGCTGCATGGCCGTCTGGTGCTGTGGCTGCCGGAGCTTTTTTTACTCGAAGAAATGGCGATACGAAGGGCGGATGTGGGTAAAGCGGTTACGTCAACGTCGATGAGCGAAAAAGGCTGCGCTGGCCCCTGAGTACGCTGCAGATCTTCAGCGAGGTAAGGGCCAGCGCAGCCTGGCGGCAGCGGCTACAGGTTGCAGCAGGGATTACTTGATCAGCGGCACGCCGCTCAGCTTTTCCAGCTCGTCAAAGCTGATGTCAGCCACGATTTCTCGCACTTTCAGGCCGTCCGGGGTGACGTCCAGGATGGCCAGGTCGGTGTAGATGCGGCTCACGCAGGCAATGCCGGTCAACGGGTAGGTGCACTCTGGCACCAGTTTGCTTTCGCCAGTCTTGGTCAGGTGGTCCATCATCACGAACACTTGGCGTGCGCCGGTGGCCAGGTCCATGGCGCCGCCCACGGCTGGAATGGAGCCTTCGGCGCCGGTGTGCCAGTTGGCCAGGTCGCCCTTGACCGACACCTGGAAGGCGCCCAGCACGGCGATGTCGATGTGGCCGCCACGCATCATCGAGAACGAGTCGGCGTGGTGGAAGAAGGCGCCGCCGGTCAGCAGGGTCACGTGCTGTTTGCCAGCATTGATCAGGTCGTCGTCTTCCTCGCCTTCGGCCGGGCTTGGGCCCATGCCCAGTACGCCGTTTTCGCTGTGCAGGAACACTTCCTTGTCGCCCAGGTAGTTGGCCACCAGGGTAGGTACGCCAATGCCCAGGTTGACGTAGGCGCCTTCTTTGATGTCTTCGGCCACGCGTTGGGCCATTTCGTTACGCGAGAGTTTTTTCATGGTCATGGCAGGCCTCAAACGGCTTTGGCGGACGAGGAAACAGGGTAGGTCGGCACGGCAACCACGCGCTGGACGAAGATGCCCGGCGTGATGATGTGCTCAGGGTCCAGTTCACCCAGTTCGACAATTTCATTGACCTGCGCGATGGCGGTCTTGGCGGCCATGGCCATGATCGGGCCGAAGTTGCGGGCGGCCTTGCGGTACACCAGGTTGCCCCAGCGGTCACCCTTGTAGGCCTTGATCAGCGCGATGTCGGCGTGCAACGGCATTTCCAGCACATAGTTGCGGCCGTCGATCACGCGGGTTTCCTTGCCTTCGGCCAGCAGGGTGCCGAAGCCGGTGGGCGAGAAGAACGCACCAATGCCCGAGCCTGCGGCGCGGATACGCTCGGCCAGGTTGCCCTGGGGCACCACTTCCAGTTCGACCTTGCCGGCACGGTACAGCTCGTCGAACACATAAGAGTCCGATTGGCGCGGGAACGAGCAGATCACCTTGCGCACGCAACCGGCCTTGAGCAGGGCAGCCAGGCCAACTTCGCCGTTGCCGGCGTTGTTGCTGATGATGGTCAGGTCGCGACGACCGGTGGCGATCACGCCGTCGACCAGCTCTGAAGGCATGCCGGCGGTGCCGAAGCCACCGACCATGATGACCGAACCGTCGGCAATCCCTTCTACCGCGGCAGCCACGGACTCAAACGTTTTATTGATCAAAGCGAGCTCCTGGTTTTTCCTGGAGTGTGAATGAATCAAGGCACGGGCCAATGGCTTGGCCACGTCTTCTTGTTATCAATTTAGCCGAAGCGCTGTCGGCGGCGACGTCAGACGGCTCGCTGGTAGCACTGCCTGTCGTCATGCCTATAGCGTGCCGCAAATCGGGGCTGGGGGAGAGTGCCTAAAGCGGAATTGGTGCGATTATCGGACTGTTGTGCGATATTGCAGAGTCGTGGGGCTTCAGTTGCTCACTATAGCCCGTATGGCGAACGCCGCAGCCGATGTGCAGAGCGGCCCAGCGTCCACGCAAGGAATAGTCATTCACCTTTAACTTGTCAGGGAGTACACCCATGAGCCGCACCGTTTTTGAATTGTCCAACCCGTCCGGCCTGTATGACCCGTCCGGCAACGCCTATTCCCATGTTGCCACGCTGCCCGCCCAGGCGAGGCTGGTGTATGTGGCCGGCCAGGGCGGCGAAGAGCTCGACGGAACACTGGCCAGCGATTTCAGCGCCCAGGCGCGCCAGGCGCTGGCCAATGTGCAGACGGCCTTGCAGTCCCAGGGTGCGTCGCTCACGCACGTATTCAAGCTGACCCTGCTGATTGTCGATCACAATGAAGCGAAGCTGCGCGCCTGGGTTGCTGAGGCGGACCTGGCCTGGGGCACGGCGATGAAGCCTGCCTGCACCTTGATCCCGGTGCCGCGCCTGGCCCTGGAAGGCATGCAGATAGAGGTCGAGGCCACCGCCGCCCTGGCGTGAACAGGGCCTTGCGTCAATTGCCGATGGCAATGAACGACACTTTTGTAAACAATAGCGCCCCTGCAACAACGCAGGCTCCCTCGAGCCTGCGCCCTGGGTCATTGTTACCGGACACTCCATGCCTTCGATTTTCACCCGCTTCACGCTTTGCCCTCCCGCCCGGGAGCTTGCGCCATGAACGACTTCTGCGTTGAACTGCTGCCCACCTCGGTGGAGCAGGCGCAGTTGATCCGCAACCTGTATCAGTTCTACGCCTACGAGTCGTCGGACTGGGAGCAGGAAGACGTCGATGAAGATGGCCGCTACTACATTCACGACGAGCACCTGATGCGTTACTGGCAGGAGCCGGACTGGAGCGCCAACCTGTTGCTGGTCAATGGTCATGTGGCCGGCTTCCTGCTGGTGGAGCGCAGCGAGCTGCCGGACATCTCGGCGCTGGAACTGGCCGACCTGTTCATTCTCAAACGCTACCGCCGCCAGGGCATCGGCAAGGCGTTGGTCACCCAGGTGTTGATGGGCGGCCATGAAAACTGGCTGGTTCGCTACTACCGCCAGGATGACGCGGCTCTGGCGTTCTGGGAGTCGGTGCTGGAAGACCTGCCACGCCCGGCGCGGGCCATCGAGCTGGACGACGAGCCGGACCTGGCCAATTACCTGATCACGCGCGTTACTCACTGACCTTCGATGGCGTTGGTTCACCGAGCATTGGCTGTGAGGCAAAGGGCCGGCGCAGCCTGGCGGCAGCGGCGAAAGCGGCGCCGGAATTGCGTTCGGCCCTGCCGCAGGCTGCGTCCTTTTCTGCGGCGTTAGGCGCGGTAGCGCAAGGCTTCCAGCAGCAACGCGAACGCCGGTGAGGTCTGCCGGCGGCTGGGGTAGTACAGGTGCAGGCCGGCGAAGGCCGGGCTCCAGTCTTCCAGTACCCGCACCAAATGGCCGCTGGTCAGGTAGGGCGCGCACAGATCTTCGGGGATGTAGCTCAGGCCCAGGCCATCAAGGGCGGCGTTCAGCAAGGGATAGACGCCGTTGAGGGTAACCTGGCCGCTGACCTTGACGTTGAGCGACTCGCCGCCCTTGGCAAATTCCCAGCTATACAGGTTGCCATGGGTGGCCAGCCGCAGGTTGTTGCACTGATGGGCCGTGAGGTCGCGGGGCGATTCGGGCGTCGGGTAGCGAGCGAAGTAGTCGGGGGTGCCGACCACGGCCATGCGCATGTCCGGCCCGATGCGCATGGCGATCATGCCATCGGCCACCTGTTCGCCCAGGCGCACCCCGGCGTCGAAACCCTGGGCGGCAATGTCGGCCAGGCCGTAGTCGCAGAATACCTCCACCTTGATGTCCGGGTACTGCTGCAAAAAGGCCTTGAGCTTGGGCCGCAGCAGCGAGTCCAGGGCGTGGTCGGTGGCGTTGATGCGCAGGTTGCCGGCCGGTTTATCGCGCAGGGCACTGAGCGCCCCCAGCTGCACCTCGATGGCGTCGAAGTGCGGGCCCACGGTTTGCAACAGGCGCTCACCGGCCTCGGTGGGCGAGACGCTGCGCGTGGTGCGCGTCAGCAGGCGCAGCCCCAGGCGCGCCTCCAGGCTGCGCACGGTATGGCTGAGCGCGGATTGCGACACGCCTATCCTGGCCGCAGCCTTGGTAAAGCTGCGCTCACGGGCCACCACCAGAAAGGCGAGCAGGTCATTGGCGTTTTCGCGCAACATTCATGAGAGTCCGTCATGGGTGGTTGCGCATTATAGCAATGCCGTGGTGTCACCACCCCCGGCATTCCTGCGCCCTAATGCAGCCGCAGCCTGACGGCAGCGTTTACAAGCCAGCCATGTGCCCGATCTGGTGCATCTGCCGAGAATTTCATGCTGCGTCAACTTGACGCATGGGTGTCAAACTTGCGGTAATCGGTTCTTTGACGTGAAAACAAAAGCCTGCGGTGTCATGGCCATGCAGCCTGATGACGATACCGTGATTGCAGTGCTTAAGCCTGATGACGGAAATCAACCATGAAAAATGCTCCGACCCAGTCTCGCCCTCTCTACATTGCCTACGCCGGCCCTTCGCTGCTGGAAATGCCGCTGCTGAACAAGGGCAGTGCCTTCACCCCGCAAGAACGTATCGATTTCAACCTGATCGGCCTGCTGCCGCAGAACGTGGAAACCATCGAGGAACAAGTTGACCGCGTGTACCGCCAGTATGAGCAGTGCGCCAGTGACCTGGACAAGCACATCTACCTGCGCTCGATCCAGGACAACAACGAAACGTTGTTCTTCCGCCTGCTGGAATCGCACCTGGACAAGATGCTGCCGATTATCTACACGCCTACTGTCGGCCAGGCCTGCCAGGAATTCTCCAAGATCTACCGCACCCACCGCGGCCTGTTCATTGCCTGGCCGGACCGCGACCGCATCGACGACATCCTGCGCAGCGCCACCAAGGACTCGGTGAAGATCATCGTGGTCACCGACAGCGAGCGCATCCTCGGCCTGGGCGACCAAGGCATCGGCGGCATGGGCATTCCCATCGGCAAGCTGTCGCTGTACACCGCCTGTGGCGGCATCAGCCCGGCCTACACCCTGCCGATCGTGCTGGACGTGGGCACCAACAACCAGGAACTGCTGGACGACCCCATGTACATGGGCTGGCGCCACCCGCGCGTCACCGGCCAGGAATACGCCGAATTCGTCGACCTGTTCATCCAGGCGGTGAAGCGTCGCTGGCCGAACGTGCTGTTGCAGTTCGAAGACTTCGCCCAGGCCAACGCCATGCCGTTGCTGGAGAAATACCGCGACGAGCTGTGCTGTTTCAACGATGACATCCAGGGTACCGCCTCGGTTGCCGTGGGTACCTTGCTGGCGGCCTGCAAGGTCAAGAACCAGACGCTGGGCGAACAGGTGGTGGCGTTTGTCGGCGCCGGTTCCGCCGGTTGCGGCATTGCCGAGCACATTGTCGCGGCCATGCAGCTTGAAGGGCTGTCGGAAAGCGAGGCGCGCCAGCGCATTTTCATGGTTGACCGCTTCGGCCTGCTGACCGATGACATGAGTGGCCTGCACGACTTCCAGATGCGCCTGGCCCACGGTGCCAACGCGGTTAAAGGCTGGCAGCGCGATGACAACGGCATTGCCTTGCTGGAAGTGGTCAAGCAGGCCAAGCCCACGATCCTCATCGGCGTGTCGGGCCAGCGTGGCCTGTTCACCGAGGCAGTGGTGCGCGAAGTCTATGCCCACTGCAAGCAGCCGTTGATCATGCCGCTGTCCAACCCCACCTCGCGCGTCGAGGCCACGCCGGCCGAGGTGCTGGAATGGACCGAAGGCAACGCCCTGGTCGCCACCGGCAGCCCCTTCGCGCCGGTGGACATCAACGGCCGCAGCCTGCCGATTGCCCAGTGCAACAACGCCTACATCTTCCCGGGTATCGGCCTGGGCGTGGTGGCGGCCAAGGCCACGCGTATCACCGACGCCATGCTGATGGCGGCCTCCAATGCCCTGGCCGAATGCTCGCCGGTAGTCACCGGTAGCGGCGACGCGGTGCTGCCGCCGCTCAAGGACATTCAGGCGGTGAGCAAGAAGATCGCCGTGGCCGTGGCCAAGCAGGCCCAGGCCGATGGCGTGGCCCTGGAAACCCCGGAAGACACCCTGCTGCAGGCCATCGAGCGCAACTTCTGGTTCCCGCGCTATCGCTTCTATCGTCGTTCAGCGGTATAAAACCACTCGGCGGGCCTGAACATCAGGCCCGCTATCTGCCCAACGGCGGCCCCGGTCGCCGCATCATCGCCTATTACTGAGTGACACCCGTCACACAGGATGCCCCGCGTGAGCCAACGCTTGTCCCTACGCCTGTCGCTGTTCTGGCTGCTGCCTCTGGCAGCGGTGATCACCGCCGTGCTGGTGCTGTCGGGGCACTTCCTGGGCATGGGCCCGCGCATTACCGTGACCTTCCAGACCGCTGAAGGGCTGGAAGCCAACCGCACCCAGGTGATGTACAAGCATGTGCCCATTGGCAAGGTCGTGGCCATCGACATCGACAAGGCCCGTGACCGCGTGGACGTGTCCATCGAATTGCAGGTGTCGGCCACAGCCTTCGCCGACAAGGGCACGCGGTTCTGGGTGGTGCGCCCGCGCATCGGCCTCAATGAGATTTCCGGTGTGGCCACGCTGCTCACCGGCAGCTTCATCGGTGCCGATGCGGGCAGCAGTGGCAAAACGGCCGAGCGCTTTCGCGGCCTGGAGCACCCGCCGGCCATTAGCTTCGGCGAGAAAGGCAGCCGGTTTGTGTTGCATGCCGACGAGTTGGGGTCCTTGAACGTCGGTTCGCCCGTTTACTTTCGCCGCGTGCAAGTGGGCCGGGTGATTGGCACGGGGTTGAGCGGCGAGGGCAATGGCGTCGATGTCACGGTGTTCGTGACCGCCCCCAATGACCGCTTTGTTACCCGCAACACACGGTTCTGGAACGCCAGCGGCGTAGACCTGAGCGTGGGCGTGGGCGGCCGCGAGGTCAATGTCGAATCCATGGCTGCGGTACTCAACGGAGCCGTCGCCTTTCAGGCACCGGTGTACCCTGCGGACTCTCCCGTGGCCGAGGCCAACAGCCGGTTCACCCTGTTCAGCGAGCGCGACGACGCCCTGGCGCGCCCGCTGGGGTATGCACGCTACCTGCAGATGCACTTCGATGACTCGGTGCGCGGATTGGCGGTGGGCGCGCCAGTGGAGTTCTATGGCGTGGGCATTGGTCAGGTGACGTCGGTAAGCCTGGAGTACGATCAGCAGCGCCAGCAACCGATGACCCGGGTTGGCGCGGTGATTTACCCCAACCGGCTGGGCGCCGTGCACGAGAAACTGCACAAGGACATGGGCCGTGACGACGAGTCCGTCACGGTAATGCTGGTAGGCCGCTTCATCGAGCACGGTATGCGTGCCCAGGTGCGGGTGGGCAACCTCTTGACCGATCAGAAGTACATACTGCTGGGCTTCGTGCCCAACGCGCCGCCCGTGACGTTCGACTACTCGGCGCGGCCCATCGAGGTGCCCTCCGTGGCCGGCAGCCTGTCGCTGATGGAAGACCAGCTCAAGCAGATCATGGCGTCGGCCGGACGCATCCAGGGGGCGGCGCTGTCGCACAACCTCACCCGCGCCTTCCAGCAATTGCCCCTGATGGTGCAACAGGTCAACCAGCAAGTGGTACCTGAATTGCGCGATACCTTGCTTGAAGCGAACCAAACCGTGCATGGCGCGGTCGATAGTGTCGCCGAGGGCTCGCCCCAGCGCGAGCAGTTCAATGAGGTTGCCGAACAGCTCAAGCAGGCGTCGCGCTCGGTGCAAGCCTTGATGGATCTATGGAACCGCTACCCGGAACTGTTCCTGCGCGGGCGTTCCTCCGAGGATCCAGCGGCCGCCACGGTGCTGCCGCGAAACTGACGGTAAATTTACCTTTTGCAGACGTTACCTGCACCTTTTCTGGCCGATACTCAAAGGCGTGTCATCGAACCGTGCGCTCCACGGTTCGACAGCCCAATGGAGAGCTACATGAACAAGATCATCGCGGTAGGTTGTGCCTGGCTGATGCTGCTTACGCCGCTGGCCAGTTTCGCCCAGCCGGGGCCTGACAACGGTGGCCCCGACAACCGGGGCCAGGGTGGCCAGCAAGGGCGGCCGCCTCAGGGCGGTGGCCAGGGCAGGCCGCAGGAGCAAGGGCGGCCACCGCAGCAGGGCGGCGGGCAGAACCGTCCGCCACAACACGGTGGCCAGCAGCAGTACCGTCCGGGGCCAAGCCGTGACCAGGCCTACCATCCGCAACCGGGCATGCCACGGCCTCATAACGAATGGCACCGCGGCGGCTTTGCGCCACCCCAGTACCGTGGCGACCGCTACTGGGTCACCGACTGGCATTCACGTCACCTGCGCCAGCCGCCACGTGACCATCGCTGGTTGTACGTGAACGGTGACTACGTGCTGGTGGCCATCACCACCGGCGCCATCGTGCAAATACTCAGCGGTTATTGAGACCACGTAGCCCTTGGCCGCCCAGCCTGTGCAGTCGCTGCCTTGGGCAGTGGCTACACAGGCTGGGCGGTTGCCGAAGGCCGGGTTTCAGTGACTGGCTACCGCACCATCAAAGTCATTGTCACGGTCGCGCTTGCTCAATGGCGGCAGCAGCGAACCAATCACCATGCCCAAGGCGCTGATCAGCAGCCCAGCCAGTTGCGGCGGCCACAGGTCGCTGTCCTGGTGGGTGATTTCCAGCAGGCCCCAGGAGGTCAGGCCGAAAATGATCGCGGTGATTGCGCCCTGGTTGGTGGCGCGCTTCCAGAACAGCCCCGCAAACAACGGCACTACCGCCGCCACCAGGGTGACCTTGTAGGCGTTGCCCACCATCTCGTAAATGCTCGACGTCGAATACAGCGCGAACAGGCAGGTCAGGCCGGCGAACACCGCAATGGTGATACGCATGGCCAGCAGGAACTGGCGATCGGTCATGTTCGGGCGTGCGCGCTTGAGCACGTTTTCGGTGAAGGTTACCGAAGGCGCCAGCAAGGTACCGGAGGCGGTGGACATGATTGCCGACAGCAGTGCGCCGAAGAACATGATCTGGGCGAACAGCGGGGTGCGCTCCATGATCAGCCGCGGCAGGATCATCTGCGCGTCACTGTCCAGCAGTTCGTTGACCATCTGCGGGTCGATCATGGATGCGGCGTAGGTCAGGAAAATCGGCAGCATGCAGAAAGTCAGGTAACAGCAGGCACCGGCAATCGAGGCACGCGAGGCAATTTTCTCGGTCTTGGCCGACATCACCCGGGCGTACACGTCCTGCTGAGGGATGGAGCCAAACATCATGGTCACCGCCGCGCCCAGGAACGCCAGAATGTCTTTGGAGGACATGCTGTGCACCATGGTGAACTTGCCCGCCGCGGCAGCGCTGTGGATCACATTCAGCGGGCCGCCGGCCATGTTGCCCAGCAGGTAAGTCAGGTAGAACAGGCCGCTGACGATGATCAGCATCTGCATCGAGTCGTTCATGGCCACCGACCACATGCCGCCGAACAGCGTGTAGACCAGCACGATGCAGGTACCAATCAACATGCCTTGGGTGGTAGTGATGGCACCGCCGGAGAGCACATTGAACACCACGCCCAGCGCGGTCAGTTGCGCGGCGATCCAGCCCAGGTACGAACCGATGATCACCAAGCTCACGAAGAGCTCGACCTTGGGGCCGTAGCGTTTGCGGAAGAAGTCACCGATGGTGAGCATGTTCAGGCGGTACAACGGGCGGCAGAACACCAGGCCCACCAGCATCAGGCAGCCGAACGAACCGAAGGGGTCTTCGATGATGCCCGAGAAACCGTTTTTCATAAACGCTGCCGGAATCCCCAATACCGCTTCGGAACCGAACCAGGTGGCGAACACCATGGCGGTGACCACGGGGAATGACATGCTGCGTCCGGCAGCGGCGAAATCCTTGGAGTTTTTGACACGAGTGGAGGCGTAGAAACCGACACCCACGGTGATCAGCAGGTAAACCGCGACAAACCAGATCAGCATGTGTTCTTCCCGTTCGCACGCACAGCCCGGCCAGGGGGAGGAACCTGGACGCACGCTGGCGCAACGCTAGACAAATTGTTTTTTTTGGATGCGTACGAGGTCTCAGGCGAAGGGTGGCTGCCGGGATGGCCGTCCCCCGTGCACAGATGTCCGGTACAACGGGTCGGCAGTGTGCCAAACGCGTCAAATATGTCAAACGTTTACAGCGAGAATCATGCAAAAAAGCGTCGTCGTTATTGAGTAAATAACTGTAAACAGTTGATTTTAAATGATATATCTATATTTATATTTTGTGCGGGCGTCAACAATTCTGCACCTGCGGCGGCCTTGACCCGCTGGGGGCGACGGCCAACAATGGCGCATTCACCTCACAGGGATTCCCCATGATCTACCGCATGGCTGCCGACGGACTGGTGCTGTTCCATAGCCTGTTCATTATTTTTGTGCTGTTGGGCGGGCTGTTGCTGCTCAAGTGGCGCGCGCTGGTGTGGCTGCATGTACCGGCGGCGATGTGGGGCGTGGCGGTGGAGGTGTTTCACCTGGCCTGTCCGCTGACGTACTGGGAAAATCTGTTGCGCCTTCAGGCGGGGCAGCAGGGGTATGCGGGGGGGTATGTGGAACACTACCTATTGCCAGTGATCTACCCGGCCGGGCTGACGGCGGGTATCCAGCTGGTGCTGGGCAGCGTGGTGCTGCTGATCAATGGCGCAGTGTACTGGCGGCTGTGTCGCCGCTGGCGCAGAGCGGGGGTGCAGGCTATTCCTTGACGTCCATGAACTCGCGGGCCCAGGCCACGTAGCTTTCTGGCAGCGTGTAGGTGTGGGTCAGTTCGGTGGCGCTGAGGTTCTGGGTGCTGCGGGTCAGCTTGCGCTGTTCGCGCAGCGAGTCGTAGGTGGCCTTGATGGCGGCAAAGTAGGCGCCGTGGCCGTCCACGCTGATGCGCACGCCCAGTTTGGCCAGGCGGTCATCGTCCTGCAGGGCGGGGTTGCCGTAGGTCACCAGCATCAGCGGCACGCTCAGGTGTTGGGCAATCTCTTCCAGGTGCTGGAAATCACGCACACCCACCATGCAGATACCATCGGCACCGGCTTCCTGGTAGGCCTTGGTACGGGCAATCACGTCTTCGGTGGACAACACGCCGGCGTGGGTACGGGCAATGATGGTCAGTTCCGGGTCGATGCGCGCTTCCAGGGCGGCCTTGATCTTGCCGATGCCTTCGGCCACCGAGATCAAGTCGGTGGACTTGCGGCCGAACTGGGCGGGCAGCAGGGTGTCTTCGATGGTCAGCGCGGCGACGCCGGCGCGTTCCAGCTCGGCCACGGTGCGCATCACGTTCAGGGCGTTGCCGTAGCCATGGTCAGCGTCGGCAATGAACGGCAGCTGGGCGACGCGGCCGATACGGGTGGCCTGCTCGACGAATTCGCTCAGGGTGATCAGGGCAAAGTCGGGGGCGCCCAGCACCTGCAGCGAAGCGACCGAACCGCCAAGAATGCCGACTTCAAAGCCCAGGTCCGCAGCGATGCGGGCCGACATGGGGTCGAAGACCGACGCGGTGTGGAAGCAGGCATTGGAGGCAAGCAGTTGGCGAAACGCGCGACGCAGACCTTGGTGGGAAATTCTGGGCATGACCGCTCCTCAATGTGGCATAAGCCGGATGTAACCGTGCGAGCCGATACGAAAATGGTGGGAGATTATCACACGCACCCGAGCCGTTGATGTCGTTTTCGCATCATCCTATGCGTGAACGTTATCAGCAGCTTAAACGTTTCAGGTGGGAGGTATCTTAACCATCGATCGGTGATTATACCGCGAGGGATCAAGGACTTGTAGCGGCGGCTCGTGTGTGGGAGCTGGCTTGCCCGCGAGCTGTCGAGGGCGCCAACGCTCGCTGGCAAGCCAGCTCCCACAGCGGTGTGCGCCGAGCTTATGAGTTGGGTTGCTTGGCCAGCCAGGCTTTCATCTGGGCGATTTCGGCGTCCTGGGCCTTGATGATGCCTTCGGCCAGCTTGCGTATCTCCGGGTCCTTGCCGTACTTGAGTTCGGTTTTCGCCATGTCCACCGCGCCTTGGTGGTGGGGCAGCATGCCCTGCACGAATAGCACGTCGGGGTTGTCGCTGGTGGCGTTCATGTTCATGTCCGAAGACATGCCATGGGCGGCATGCTGGTATTCGGCTTTCATGGCGTCCGTGTCGTCTGCATAAGCAGCGCTGCACAGGGTGGCGGCAAGAAGGAAACTGGCAAGTCTGATCACGGTGTGCTCCTGCTGGGTGAAAAAGGGCAGGGTAGACCTTGCCATGGGGGTAAGGTCAAGAAACGGCCTGTACAAAATGCGATACGCTGAATAAATTGGATCCAGCCGAACGGTAGTCTAAGGCTATCGACCGAGTGATGGCACACTGATATATTTGCGCTATCACCCACCCACCCCCGTGTGCCGAAATGAACCCCCTCAAGTCACTTCTGGCAGCCTGTGTGCTGCTCAGCGGGTGCAATGGAATGCCGAACGCTTACACCACGGACCCTGTCTATGACCAAGCCTTCGTCGTTCACTCAGGGGGGCCGTTGCCCTTTCTGTTGATGGGCACGGCCGTGCAATGGAACGCGGATTACGCGGTCACGGTCAAGCATATTCCTTACCTGCCGGGCGCCGTCTATCAGGGTCAGGCCGATGTGCAGTTCTTCCGCCACAAGGCCGACGGCGCACCGCTGTGGCGTGCCTATGTGCCGGGCGAGACGCTGACGGCGGTGGGTTTCAATTCGCTGTACGTACCGGTGAAAGGCCAAGGCCGCGCCCTGCCGGCCATGGTGCGTTTGCGCACCAGCGAGGGTGACGTGCTCTACGGCACCAACGACGCCCCGACAGCCAAGGGCATGTCGGGCGGCCCGGTGTTTGCGGCGGACGGCAAGGTAGTGGGCATCAACGTCGCCTACCTGACCCGTGGTGACCTGCAAGGCCTGAAGCGCCCGGACCTGGCCAGCGAGCCGCGGGTGAGCATCTTCCTGCCCTATGCCGAGATCAGCCGTGAGTGGAGCCGCTACGTGGCCCAGGCCCAGCCGCTGAAACCCTCTACCAACCTCGCCAGCCGGTAACCGCCCGCAGCTCCACTTAGCGGGGCGTTAGCGTTCACGCAGCGCTTCGCGGGCGCGGTTTAGGGGCTTGATCAGGTAGTCCAGCACGGTTTTCTCGCCGGTGCGGATGTCCACCGTGGCGATCATGCCGGGCACGATGGCGAAGGCCTTGCCGGCCTTGTTGCGCAGCACGTCGGCGTCGGTGCGGATGAATACGCGGTAGTAGAAGACCTCCGGCTTGGCCTGGTCCTGAAGGGTGTCGGGGGAGATGGTCACCACCTTGCCGTTCAGGCTGCCGTAGATGGAATAGTCGTAGGCGGTGATCTTCACCTTGGCTTCCTGGCCTGGATGAATGAAGGCGATGTCCCGGGGCGAGATGCGCGTTTCAATCAGCAGCTGTTCGTCCAGCGGTACGATCTCCATCAGCTTGCCGTTAGGCGGTACAACGCCGCCCACGGTGCTCACTTCGATGTCCTTGACGATGCCGCGCACCGGCGAACGCAGGGTCAGGCGTTCCAGCGAGTCGTTGCGCCCGCGAATGATGGCCACCAGCATGTCCGCTTCGGCGTTGGCCTTGGCCAGGTCTTCTCGGGCCTTCACCATGTAGTCCGAGCGCGCTTCGGTGGCCTTGAGTTCCAGCTCCGAACGCTGGCGGTTCAGGCGCAGCACTTCAACGCGGCTGGAGGCACCGATCTTGGCCAGGTTTTCGGTGATCTCCAGTTCGCTGCGCACCAGCCGCAGGCTGTCCTGGATGCCCGCCAAGGTGGCCTCCAGGCCACGGCGGCGGGTGGCGTACAGCGCGGTCTCGGCGCTGATCAGGTCGGGGAAACCCTGCAGCGATTCGGAAAACTTCAGCGGCCGGTCGTTGACCTCAGCCTGCAAGCGGTTGACGCTGGCCAGCGCCGCCCGGTACTTGGCCTCGCTTTCGCCCACATTGGACTCGTTTTTCACCGGGTCCAACTGGGCGAGCACTTGATTACGCTCCACCAGCGCGCCTTCGGTGACGTTCAATTGCTTGACGATGCCGCCCTCCATGGACTGAATCACCTGCTCGCGCGAGCTGGGGATGACCTTGCCGGTGCCGGTGGACACCTCCACCACCTGGAACCAGAACGCCCAGGCGAAAAAACACGCCAGCATCAACGCGCAGCCCCAGATCACCCGTGCGCCTCGCACCAGCCCGCGGTCGTCGTCGCCGTCCAAGTAAGACGCATGCTCATAGGTGTTCATGCCTGGGCTCCTTGCGGTTGCTTGAGGCGGGCGAGGGCGGCGTCGCGGTGGTCGTCGATGACGATGCGGCCGCCATCGAGCACGATGATGCGTTCCACCAGTTGCAGCAGGCTGACCCGGTGTGTGGCCACCACCAGCGTGCGGCCCTGGCACCAGGTGGCCAGCTGTTCGAGCAGGCGGCGCTCGGTGACGTCATCCAGGCTGGCGGTGGGTTCGTCCAGCAGCAATACCTGCGGTTGGCGCAACAGCAGGCGCGACAGCAACAGGCTCTGGCGCTGGCCGCCCGACAGGCCCTGGCCACCTTCCAGGATCACGTGGTCCATGCCCTTGGGTAGCTGGCGCACGAAGTCCAGGGCGCCGGTGTGCGACAGCGCAGCAAGAATTTCCTGGTCGCTGGCCTGGCCGGCGCCCAAGGTGATGTTGTCGCGCAGGGTGCCGTGGAACAACCGCGCATGCTGCGCCAGCAGGCCCACGTCGCGGCGCAGGTCGGCGGGGTCCAGGTGGGCCAGGGCAATGCCGTCCAGGGTGGTCTCGCCGGTGCTCAGGTCCATGGCCCCGGCCAACGCTTGCAGCAGGGTGGATTTGCCGGCGCCGTTGCGGCCCAGGATGGCCACGTGCTCGCCGGGGCGGATGGTCAGGTTGATGCCGCTCAGGGCGGGTGGCGCATCCTCGCTGTAGCGAAAGCTGGCCTGGGTGAACTGGTACTCGCCACGAATGGCCGGCAGGTGCACGCGCTGGCTGCCCTGGGGGTGGTCCACCGGCAACTGCATGATGCGATTCAGGCCTTGCAGCGCTACCTTGGCCTGCTGCCATCGGGTCAACACGTGGGTGAGCTGGGCCATGGGCGCCATCATCCGTGACGACAGGATCGAGGCCGCCACCAGGCTGCCAGTGGTCAGGTCGCCGGCAATCACCATGGGCGCACCGAACACGATCACCACTGCGAACACCGCGCTTTGCACGTTCTGGGTCCAGGCCACCAGGCTGTTGGTCAGGGTGCGCAGGCGCAGGCTGCTCTCGGCCGAGGCGGCGTTGTAGTGGTTCCATTGCTGCTGGAAGCGCTGTTCGGCTTGCAGCGCCTTGATGTCGTCCAGGCCCTGGATGGCTTCCACCAGCATGGCGTTGCGCAGGGCGGCTTCGCGCATGGACTCATTGGCCAGGCGCGCCAGCTTGCGCTGCGCCAGCACGCCGGGCAGCACCATCAGCACCAGGGCGATCAGGGGAATGGCCACCAGCGCACCGCCAATCAGGTAGAACACCAGTAAAAACAGCAGGAAAAACGGCAGGTCGGCCAGTGCCGTGGCGGTGCTGGAGGTGATCAGGTCACGGATCTGTTCCAGCTCGCGCAGCTGTGAGATGAACGAGCCGGTGGAGCGCGGCCGCGCCGAGTTGCGCAGGCGCAAGGCGTGGCCGAACACCAGGTCGGACACCCGCAGGTCGGCGCGCTTGCCCAGCAGGTCGGTGATGCGCAGGCGCATGATGCGCATCACGAAGTCGAACACCACCGCCAGCAGTACGCCGGCGAACAGCACGTACAGGGTGGGCAGCGATTCGGCGGGGATCACCCGGTCGTACACCTGCATGGAAAACAGCACCCCGGCCATGCCCAGCAGGTTGGCCACCAGGGAGGCGATCATCACCTGGGTGTAGGGGCGCAGGTCGCGCAGCACGATGCGCCGGAACCAGTGTTCGTCGAAGGGTTTGACGTAGTCGTCGGTGCGCACGTCGCTGAGCACCTGGGTGGGCCGCAGCACCACGGTGCGGATAGCCTGGCCGGCCAGGGTAGCCGGGTCGATGCGGCTTTGCAGGCCTTGGTCGCCGCTGAAGACGATGCCCAGTTCGCCGTCCTCGCCCACGCTTTCCACCACGCCCACCTGGCCGTCGCGCAGTTGCACCACCAGCGGTGCGCGCCAGCGGCTCAGGCTGCGCCGGTCGTAGCCGGCGAACTTGACGCTGAGGCCGGCCTGGCGGGCCATGTGCCTCACCACGTCTTCCAGGCGCGCGTCAGGCTGTTGCGAGGCGATGCGAATGCTTTCCGGCGATACGTCCAGACGATAGTGGCGCGCCACGGTCAGCACGGCTTCCAGCCAGGGCGCATAGTCGGCCTTGGGCGGGCCGTTGGCTGGGTCGTGGGGAAGGACAATGGCGTCGGTCATGGCAGTATCTCCACGTGCTGGATGGTGCTGTGCTCGATGCCGAAGGCACGGCGCAGCCCGCCGCTGTTGTACAGGCAATCGATTTGCAGGCGGCGCATGTCGGCCACGGTGTTCTCCAGGTCAAAGCGCGACTGGTAGATTTCCTGCTCGGCATTGAGCAGGTCCAGCAGTGGCCGGGTGCCCAGTTCCAGGTATTGCTTGCCATACAGTTCGCGAGCCTGGCTGATGCTGCTTTCGCGGGTTTGCAGGGCGCTCAGGCGGCGGTTCAGGCTGGCGGTCTGGGCCTGGGCCTCGGTCAGGCCCTGGCGCGCTTGCAGGCGCGCGGCGTCCTCGGCCGAGTCGGCGGCGCTCAGGGCGTGGCCTGCGGCGCGGCTGCGGGCGCTGGTGGCGCCGCCCTGGTAGATCGGCACTTCCAGGTTAAGGAAGATGCCCACCTGGGTGCGGTTGATGTCCGGGTTGTCCTTGTTGTAGTCGTTGTCCAGGTACTGGTTCAACGACGGTTCCAGGGACAGGGTGGGGTAGGCCTGGGCCTTGGCGTTGGCCAGTTCGGCCTGGGCCTGGGTGCGCTGGGCCACGGCGGCCAGCACGGCGGGCAGGGCGTCGCCGTTGTCGGCGGCCTGGCAGGACTGGTTCAGGCCGGGGGAAAAGCCATCGTTCACCTGGGGCACGCTGCGCCGCCCCAGCAGGTTGGCCAGGGTGGTCTGCCAGCGTGAATACTGGGCCTTGTAGTCTTGCAGGGTGGCCATGCCGCCGTCGGCACGGGACTGCGCCTGCACCACGTCGGAGCGGGTGCTGGCACCCATGTCGCTGCGCTGCTGGGCCAGTTGGACGATATCGCCGATGCCCTTGATCTGGTCGCGGGCGGTTTCCAGCAGGTTCTGGTAGCGCTGCACTTCGATGTAGGCGTAGGCGGTGTCGCGGGCCACCTGGTCGATGGACAGCAGGATATTGGCCTGGCTTTGCGCGGCCTTGGCGCGGGCGGCGTCGACGGAACTGTCGACCTTGCCGAAGTCGTAGAGCATCTGCTTGAGCGAGATACTGATGGCCTGGGTGTTGCGGTCGCCGTCGTAACCGCTGTCGTAGCCACCCTTGATGCCACCGGTGACCTGGGGGTAGTAGCCGGCCTGGGCGACGTTGATGTTTTCGCCCTGCTGGTAGAGGGTGCCGATGGCTTCGCTGATGCTGGGGTGCCAGTCCACCGCCACGCGAATGGCCTGTTCCAGGCCCAGGGTCTGTTCGCTGGCATTGGCCGAACGAGTGGCCAGCGGCTCGGCCCGCACATTCGCCGGGTGGGTTTGCAACTTGCTGGGGCTGATGACGCTGAGCCCGGGGTCCAGGTGTTCGTCGGCGTGGGCCGACAGGGAGAGGGTGTACTGCAGGCTGGTGGTCAACAGGGCCACCGATAACATCCTTGCACGCGCTGGCTTCACATAGATCCCTTACTGTTGTTTATTCCTTGATGTGCAACTCACACTCACGCACCACGCCACTGGATTTCGTCGGGCATAGCCAATGCAGACATTTTGTGGGCGAGGGTTCTGCCCACGAAAAGTACGCATCGGTTCACCCGAAACACCGCTGTGTGGCCTTCGCGGGCAGAGCCCGCTCCCACAGAATGTCAGCCGGATTAAGTCAATGGTTTGCGGTCGTCACACGACGTGCACCCCGCTCTGTACCCACAGGTGATGGCTTGGATCCTCCTGGGGCGTGTATTGGGTATAGTCCACGCCGCCGGATTGTTCACTGGCGTCCGCCACCCAGGTGCTGCCGGTCATGTGCACGCTGTCATTGCCGCCCCCCTTGATGATGAGTTTGTCGGCGCCGGTTTCGGTGACCGCGATGATGTCGGCCAGGTTCAGCGTCAGGCTGACGGTGCCGGTGGTGTTGAGGTCGAGGATCTCGATGTTGTGGATGCGGCTGGCCAGGTTGCCCAGGTCGATGGTGGCGTCGCCGCCGGCCCACACCAGGGTGTCGGTGCCAGTACCGCCGTCCACCGAGGCGAAGTTCTGGTCGTGGACGATCAGGGTGTCGTTGCCCGCACCGCCGTTGAGCGTTACCGCGCCGCCGTGGCCGGCGTCCAGGGTGTCGTTGCCACTGCTGCCCTGAATGGTTTCGGCGCCGGTGCTGGCGGCTGCTGCGGTGCTCTCGTCGCTCACCAGTGCCAGCGCACTGAAGGTGGTGACGGCGCCGGCCTGGTTGAGGTCGATGGTCAGGGTGGCGGTGTCGCTGGTGCCGTTGGGGTGGGTGAGTTCGTAGGTGAATACATCCGTGTGGCCGATCACGGCGTCGGTCAGCCCGCTGTTGAGGGTGTACACGTAGCTGCCATCGGCATGCACCAGTAACGAGCCGTAGGTGCCGGTGAGGGTCGTGCCGTTGTAGCCGGGTGTCACGTAGGTGCCGGCCAGCAACACGCTGAGCACGGTGTAGACCGAGCCCAGCACATCGGCGCCACCGCCGGCGGTATCGGTGAGCAGGTTGCCGCTGACCGGCGTATAGCTGCTCACCACATTCTGGTTGGTGTAGGTAGCGGCGTTAGTGATGCTGGTGGTGATGGTGCTGAGGATGCCCAGGCCGGTCACGGCCACCTTCACTTGATAGTTGCCAGAGGTCTGATCGTCGAAGGTCACCCCGTAGTTATTGCTGCCCAGGCTTAGCAGCGAGCTGCCGCTGACGGTTTTCACCGCCACGTACACGCCGGAGCTGTTCTGCTTGTACAGGGTGACCGTGAGGCCGCCGGCCACGCTCAGCAGGTTGCTGGCATTGAGGGTCACGGTGAGGTCGCTGACCGTGTTGGTGGCCACGCTGGTGGTGTAGGTGGCGCTGCCACCCAGCAGCGGTACGTTGAGGGTGCCCAGGGTGGAGGTGCTGGTGACCTCCTTGGCAGCCAGGGTGATGCTGGTGCTGGCGATATCGTAGGTGGCATCCACCACCACCGCTGGGGTGGCCAGGTTGGTGTCGCTCCACACCTCGGTGGCTTGTGGGCTGTCGATGCGCACGTACAGCGTGGCCGTGGCGGTCTGGCCATTGGGATGCAGCAGTTGGTAGCTGAAGGTGTCCACCTGACCGACGCTGGTGGTGCTGCCGTTGGGGGTGTAGGTGTAGCTGCCGTCGGCGTGTATCACCAGCGTGCCGTACAGGCCCTGCACCGTGGTGCCGGCACCGCTGACGGCGGTAACGTAGGTGCCGCCCTTGAGCACCTGCAACACGGCCGCGTTGTCCGGGCCCAACTGGTCGGCGACACCGGTGGTGCCAATGTCGGTGATCACGTTGCCGGTGGTCACCGCGCCGGCCGAGCCGGTGAACTGGGTCAGGCTGTTGGTCTGCACCGCCAGGTCGGTGGTGACGGTGGTCAGCAGGCCGATGCCGGTGCTGGAGACGGTCAGTCTATAATCGCCGGCCAGCAGTGCGGCGATCTTCGCTTGCACCTGCTGCGAGCCCAGGGTCAGCAAATCCAGCAGGCCGCCGTTGCCGTTCACGTCCAGGGTCACCCAGGCGCCGCTGGCGTCCTTGACCTGCAGGGTATAGACCACGCCGTTGAGCAATGACACCAGGCTGCTGGCGGTGAGGGTCAGCGTAGGGTCGGCGCTGGTGCCCGCACCCACGGTGAACGAGAAGGTCTTGGAGAAGCCCGACAGCAGGGTGGTGAACGAGTCGGCGTAGTGGGTGGTGGTGGACACCGGCGTCAGGTTCACCGTGGCGGTGACCAGGTCGTTGCTGGCCACCAGCGGCAGGTTGGCGTAAATGTCCGGTACGGTCAGGGTCGAGCCGATAGACACGTTGCCGTGGGTGTCGGTAAGGCTCACGGTCAGGGTCTGGCCGTTGACCTGGGCACTGCTCAGCACCACGCTGAACACCCCGGTGCCGCCCACGGTGCCGGTGCCCAGCACCAGGCCGGAAGCGGCCTTGATGATGACGCTGCTGCCGGCTTCGCCGGAACCGCTGACGGTCAGGCCGTCGGTGCTCACCGCAAGGCCGCTGGCGGCGGCGGGCGGGGTGAGGTCCGGTGCCGTGGCAGTGCTTGCGACCGAGACGTTGCCGCTCAAGTCCGCCTGGGTGACGCTCAGCACCTGGCTGTTGATTTGCGCGGCGATGGCCACCGAGAAAGTGCCGTTGGCCGCCACCGTCCCGGTGCCCAAAACGGTGGTGCCTAGCACTACCTTGACGGCAGAGCCGGCCACGCCGGTGCCGGTTACCAGCGTGCCGCTGGCGTTTACCGCAACCCCGGTAGGCGCCGCCGGGGCGGTGGTGTCCGGCGCCGTCAGGCTGGTGGCGGCCGAGACGTTGCTGGCGGTGTCGGTGAGGCGCACGGTCAGCACCTGGCCATCCAGTTGCGCGGCGCTCAGGGTCAGGCTGAAGGTACCGCCTGCGCCGACCACGCCAGTGCCCAGCACGGTGCCTGCGGCATTGGTGACGTTCACCGTAGCGCCTATTTCGCCGCTGCCGGTCAGGGTCAGGCCATTGGCCGCAAGGCTCACGGCGGTGGGCGCATTGGGTGCCTGCACATCGATGGCGGTCAGGCTGGCGGTGGGCGAGACATTGCCCGCAGCGTCGGCCTGGCTGATGCTCAGTAACTGGCCGTTGAGTTGCGCTGTACCGAACGTCACCGTAAAGGCGCCCGCCGCGTTGACCACAGCGCTACCCAGGGTGGCGCCGCCGCTGGTGATGGTCACCGTGGCGCCGGCTTCGCCGCTGCCGGTCACTTGCAGGCCGCTGCTGCTCAGTGCCAGGTTGGTCAGCGCAGCGGGCGGTGTGGTATCGCTGGCCACCAGCGTGGTGCCGGTGGAGACATTGCCGGCGGCATCGGCCTGGCTGACCGTGAGGGTCTGGCCATTGAGTTGCGCCGTGCCCAAGGTGACGGCAAAGGTGCCGGCCACCACGGTGCCCGTGCCCAGCACGTCGCCGGCGGCGTTGCGCACCGTGACGGTAGCACCGGTTTCGCCCAGGCCCGATAGCACCAGGCCGGCGCCATTGAGTGCCAACACGCTCGGTGCAAGGGGCGCGGTGGTGTCCGGCGCGACGACGCTGGCGTTGGACGAGACGTTGCCGGCGGCGTCGCTTTGCACTGCGTTGATCAGTTGGCCATTGTTCTGGGCGTTGACCAAGGTGGCGCTGAAGGTGCCATTGGCGCCCACGGTGGTGGTGCCCAGCAGCACACCGGTGCTGGAGGTCAGGGTCACGGTGGCGCCCACTTCACCGTGGCCGGTGACCACCAGGCCGGTGGCGTTCACGGCCAGGCTGGTGATCGCATCAGGCGCGGTGGTATCGGCTGCCAGCACGGCGGTGGGCAGCGAGGCGCCGCCCAAGGTAGTGGTGGCGGTGACGGACAGGGTCTGGCCGTTGGTTTGCGCCGCCGTCAGTTGCAGCGTGAACACTCCGTCGCTGCCGGTGGTGCCGGTGCCCAGCACCGCACCGGTGGTGCTGTAGACGGTAATGGTGCTGGCAGCCACGGCGGTACCGGCCAGGGTAAGGCCATCGGCGGCCAGCACCACGTTGGCCGGCGCATCCGGGGCAGGATTCACCGGCACAGTCAGGCTGGCGTTCAGGGAGTGGTTGTTGCTGGCATCGCTGAGCACCACGGTCAGCACGGCGTTGGCGTTGATGCCGGCGGCCAGGTCAACGACGAAACTGCCGTTGGCGCCCACCACGCCAGTGCCCACGCTGGTGCCGCCGGCATTGGTGACCACCACGCTGGCGCCGACTTCGCCGCGCCCGGCCAATTGGCTGTGGTCTGCGCTGATGCTCAGGTTGGTGGCCGCGCTGGGTGCGGTGATGTCCGGGGCGATGTAGGTCAGGGCCGCAGAATGGTTCAGCGCAGCGTCGGTCGCCACGACCGACAGCACCTCGCCATTGGCCTGGGCGCTGTTCAGGGTGATTTGGTAACTGCCCAGGCCGTTGGTGGTGCCCGAACCGATAACCGTGCCCGCGGCGTTGGTCACCGAAATGGCGCTGTTGGCCTCGGCGGTACCCGCCAGAATCAGGCCGCTGCCGGTCAGCGATGTCACGGTGGGTTGTGCTGGCGCGGTCATGTCCGGGGCACTGGTGGTTTGCGCCGGCGATGCATTCAGCGCGGCGTCGGTCTGGGTCACGCTCAGTTGCTGGCCATTGAGCTGCGCGGCGCTCAGGGTCACGCTGAAGGTGCCATCGGCTGCCACGGTGGCAGTGCCCAGCACGGTGGTGCCCGCGCTGACGCTGACGGTGGCGTTGGCCTCACCGGTACCGCTCACCACCAGGCCATTGCTGCTCACGGCCAGGTTGGCCACGCCGTCGGGCGCGGTGACGTCGTCCGCAGTGTAGAGCACCGCTGCGCTGTGGTTATTGGCAGCATCGGTCTGGGTCAGGGTCAGTACCTGGCCGTTGAGTTGCGCAGGGTTGAGGGTGACGTCGAAGATGCCATCGCTGCCGACCGTGGTGGTGCCGAGTACGGTACCGGTGGCCGAGGTCACGGTCAGCGAGGCGCCGGCTTCACCCAGCCCGATCAGTGTGACGCCGTCGCCGGTGTGGGCGGTGACCACGGGCGCGGCCGGTGCGGTCACGTCCAGGGCCGTTACGCTGGCGGCGGTGGCGGCGTTGCCCGCCGCGTCCTGTTGCACCACGGACAGCACCTGGCCGTTGAGTTGCGCGCTGGTGAGGGCCACCGTGAAACTGCCGTCGGCGGCCACGGTGCCGGTGCCCAGTACGGTGCCGCTGCTGGAGGTCACGGTGACGCTGGCGCCTGTTTCGCCGGTGCCGCTGAGCACCAGCCCGGCGGCATCCAAGGCCAGGCCTTGCACGGCGGCGGGCGCGGTAGTGTCCGGCGCGGCCAGGGTGCCGGCCGCCGAGGTGTTGCCGGCGGCGTCAATGAGCGTCACCCACACGGCCTGGCCGTTGGTTTGGGCGCCGCCGGCGTTCAGGGTAATCAGGAAGTGGCCGGTGCTGTCGACAGTACCCGTGCCGATCTCGGTACCATTGGCCAGCTTGATGCTGACCGTGGTGCCTGCTTCGCCGCTGCCGCTGAGTACATCGCCGGTGGCGTTGAACAGCAACTGGGTGGGCACCTCGGGCGGGGTCAGGTCCGGCGCGGTCACCAGCGACGGCGTGCTGACGTTGCCGGGCGGGTCGGCCTGCTGCACGGTCAATATCTGATGGTTGACCTGGGCGGTGCTCAGGCTGACCGCGAACGAGCCATCGGCGAGCACCACGGCACTGCCCAACAGGTTGCCGGCGGCGTCCTTGACGGTCACCGTGGCGCCGGCTTCACCGGCGCCGGTGATCAGCGCGCCGGCGTCATTGATGGCCACGTTGACCAGGGCTGCGGGCGGGGTGAAGTCCGGCGTGGTCAGGTTGGCGGCGGGCGACACGTTGCCTGCGGCATCGGCCTGCACCAGGGTCAGTATCTCGGCGTTGGTCAGCGGCGTGCCCAGTACCAGGGTAAAGGTGCCGGTGCTGCCCACGGTGGCGGTGCCCAGTTCATTGCCGGCAGCGTCGCTGACGGTGACCGTCGCGCCGGCTTCACCGTGGCCGGTCAGGGTGGCGCCGTCGCTGCCGATGGCCAGTTGCGTCAACCCATCGGGCGCCGTGGTGTCGATGGCGGTAAGGCTGGTGGCGGGCGAGGTGTTGCCTGCGGCGTCCGTCAGCGTGACAGCCAGGACTTGGCCGTTGGCTTGAGCGGTATTGAGGGTGATCTGGAACGTGCCATTGATGAGCACGGTGCCGGTGCCCAGTACCGTGCCGCTAGCGTTGAGCACGGTGACCGTGGTGCCGGCCTCGCCGCTGCCGGACAGCAGCAGGCCATCGCTGCTGACTGCCAGCGCCGCAGGCGCGCCCGGGGCGACAAGGTCGGGGGCCGTGAGGTTGACGCTGTTTGATTCGTTGCCGGCCACATCGGTCTGGCTCAGGCTCAGTAGCTGGCCGTTGATTTGTGCCGTGGTCAGGCTCAGGGTGAAGCTGCCGTCGGCGGCCACCCCCGCAGTGCCCAGCGCGATGCCGCCCTGGCCCAGTACAGTGACGGTGGCGCCGGCTTCGCCATGGCCGGTCAGCGCAATGCCATCGGCTGCCAGGTGCAGGTTGGTCAGGGCCGTGGGGGCGGTGACGTCGGCCGCAGTGATGGCGGTGGGCAGCGAGTGGATGCCGTCGGTGGACGTGGCCGTGGCGTTCAAGGACTCGCCGTTGAGTTGCGCAGTGGCCAGGGTGACGCTGAAGGTGCCGTCGGCCGCCACCACGGCGCTGCCCAGCACGGTGCCGTTGGCGCTGTGAACGCTGACGGTGCTGCCGAGGGTGGCGTTGCCGGTCAGGGTCAGCCCATCGGCGCTCAGGACCAATTGAGTGGGCGCTTGCTCGGCGAGGGTGCCGGGGGCCGTGACCGACGCCGAGGGCGAGGCGTTGCCGGCCGCATCGGTCTGCACCACATTGAGGGATTCACCGGCACTGGCCGCCGGGGCCAGGGTCAGGCTGAAGCTGCCGTTGCTGCCCACGGTGCCGGTGCCCAGCAGGGTGCCGGCGGTATCACGCACGGTGACGGTGGCGCCGGCTTCGCCGCTGCCGGCCAGTGTGGCGCCGTCGGCGGCCACGGCCAGGTTGCCCACCGCCAGGGGCGCGGTGCTGTCGACGGCGGTGTAGGTGGCGGGTGTCGAGACATTGCCGGCCGCGTCGCTGGCCGTCACGGTCAGTGCCTGGCCGTTGGTTTGCGCAACGTTCAGGGTCACGTGAAAAGTGCCATCGCTGTCGCTGGTGATGCTGCCCAGCACGGTGCCCTGGGCGTTGCTGACGGTCACGGTACTGCCCGCCTCGGCATGACCGGTCAATTGCACCCCTGCACCGTTGAGTATCAGGTCGGTGGGGCTGGCCGGCGGGGTCAGGTCCACAGCGGTGATGTCCACCGAGGTGCTGACGTTGCCGGGCGGGTCTTCCTGGCTGACGGTCAGTACCTGGGCATTGAGCTGCGCGGTGCTCAAGGTCAGGGTGAAGGCGCCGTTGGCCGCCACCAGGCCACTGCCCAGCAGGGTGTTGCCGGCGCCGTACACGTGCACGGTGGCGCCGGGTTCGCCGTGGCCGGTCACGGTGACGCCGTCGGCGTTGATCGCCACTTGGGTGAGGGAGGCGGGCGGGGTGATGTCTGGGGCCGGTTGGGTGACCGAGGGCGAGACGTTGCCGCTGGGGTCGGTCTGGCTGATGTCGAGGGTCTGGCCGTTGTTGGGCGCCGGTGCCAGGGTCACCGAGAAGGTGCCGTTACTGGCGACCAGGGCGGTGCCCAGCAGGGTGCCGCTGCTGTCGGTGACGTGCA
>NZ_AJWX01000009.1 GCF_000263855.1 Pseudomonas sp. M47T1 | reverse complement strand
CCCGGCCAGTTCATTTTTTTCCAGCAGGCGGCGGAAGTTGAGGATGGTGGTTTAGTCGGGAATGCGCTGCAGACTCAAACCCGAAAAATGGCGAAGAATCGTGGTCTCGTACAAAGCCTCTTCCATCGCCGGGTCACTGTAGCCAAACCCGTTTTGCATCAAGTGAACCCGCAGCATCGACATCAACGGGTAGGACGGGCGACCGCCTTCGCCCTTTGGAACCGTCCGATTCACGTGGATACAGAATTGCCCTCTCCACTGTGAGAAAAAGCGAGCGACATGAATTTATCGACGACCGTTCGTCGGCAACTCTGAGGGTTTTCTGAAATCGGCAAGCCAGCTTTCGCGCATCAGCTTCCTACTGCTCCCACAAGGATAAGAGAAAAGCCCTACATATACTTACATTTTGAAATACTAAACATCCAAAAACTAGAACCAGGGAAACTTCCTACATCACTTCAGGAAACTACTGAAAGAGCACTCCTACCCCTGCAAAACCAAGCCACCTTGCAGTTAGCTCAATGCAAGTGCTTCTATGGCGTCGCTTCAATCTTCCGATGACTTCACCCGTAGCAATGTCCAGTGCCGCAAACAACGATGTGGTTCCGTGGCGTTTGTAGTCGTGGGTGCGAGTGACGGGTTTGCCCGGGGCAAAAGGTAAGCCTGGCGGGGTGCGGTTCAAACTTGGCTACGTCGTCCGAGAGCGGAAGTGGGCGTATTGCGCTTGCTAGAGAAGGGGGTCAGCTAACTCCCTAACGGGGCAACGCGTGGGCCTGAAACAAAATGTTGCAATTCTAATCGTGACATTCAATCGAGTGGAAAATACCTCAAACGGAAAGCTGAATTATTTTTTACATTTGGTATTGATACTTAAAAAAGGGAAGCGCTACGCTTTCTATGCCAAAATTACTCAATGGAAGGAGTTACTTGCGATGGAATACTCAAACCCGAAAATCGCTGAATTGGTAAAGCGTGACGCCAAGAAATTAGCAATAACTGATATGCCCCCTAACCTTATTTCTACCAACGTGAATACTCCATCGGAGAGTATTCTCTTAATATGTACCTATACAATGTCCATTGCTCCTGAGTTGATTTCTCAGCTGGCAGCAGGCCGTGAAGTATACTCGTTCTGTCCGGAATTATCGCACTTGGATGTATTGGGTCTGAAACTCACCACTATGTTCAGGATCGGAAAGGTAACCGATCTAGTCGTACTCACTAAAGATGGATCTCCCCATAGCATGCAGATCCCCTTGATGGTTCAGGAAGCTGCGGAAAATACAAACTTTGATAAGTCCAAGGTCACTTATCAGGCTTTAGAGGGTGGTAAGGTATACACGATTGGCGATCGTACTATTCGAAAAGCCAGGCATTACTCAGAAATTGAAAAAATCATGCCCTTGGCAAAATTGCGAAAGGTTGTAGAAATCCTGCGTGCGCCAGGCGGCTGCCCAAACGACCAGGCAGAAACTTGGGAAAGTATTATTGATCATCTTCGTGAAGAGACGGAGGAGGTCGCCGAGGCAGTCAAAAATAACGATATTGAAAATCTCTGCGATGAACTGGGGGACGTCCTGTTCAATATCATGCTGATGAGCCGGATTGCCGAGGAACAGCAGATGTTTTCAATCGAAGACGTCATCGCAAATAGCGCAGAAAAAATGATTCGAGGCCATAAAAAGATCTTCACAGCAGATCGCCCAGTAAAGTTTTAATTAATCATGGGGCCAACTCGATTTTACTCGAGACTGGACTTCGATGAGCTGTCACTTATTCCGCAGCTTTCGGAGATATCTCCGGAAGCTGTGGATGTCAGCTTCAAGTTCGCCTCTAGAGTCTATAAGCACTGCCCTTTTCTTCCGTCTCCTATGGATAGCGTCGTCAGCCCAGCCCTAAGCCAAGAGATTTGTAGGCTTGGGGGGATTGTCACGTTGCCTACCGCTGACTGGGATCTGAATAAGTGGCAGGATCACTATAAAACTGCACTTTATGCGCAGAGAAATAATGCGCAATTGGGGGTTCTTCTACCACCAGTTCCGTCGATCATTGACGCCTGGCTAGAACAGGTCGATGGACATATTGACTTTGTTGCGCTGGACACTTTGCATTTTCAGCCACATTTGCACCTAACTGCGATCCGTCATCTGAGGAAAAATTGTTCAGATTTGGCAATAATCTCAGGCAATGTTACGGAAAAAGACGGTGCTTTACGCTTGATCGATGCTGGAGTAGATGCGGTTCGCGTAGGTATGACCTCCGCTTCTATAAATCGAGGAGAGCAGTTGACAGGATGTGCCAGATCTCAGCTTGCTGCTGTTCTCGATTGCGCCCAGCCATGCCGTGATGCTCGGATACCGCTTATATGTGATGGGGGGATTGCATCGCCCGACAGAGCGGTTAAGGCATTCGCTCTTGGCGCAAGTGCAGTGATGATGGGAGCGTCCTTCGCCGCAACTATAGAAAGCGCAGCACCTCTTATTCAAGAGGATGGGGATTTTTATAAACTGTACGCTGGCATGAGTCAAGTGGGTAAGATCAGCTCGGAGCTAATGGCAGAAGGCGTCTCAAGGCGATTGACGCCTTCAGGAACAGTGGAGGATTTGCTAAGCCATTGGAGCAGTGTTTGCCGGATAGCAATTTCTCGTGCCGGCGCTACATCTATTGAGCAATTACACAGCAAATGCACTTTTGAAGTCAGTGCTATTACGGAGAGGCGATGGTAAGCATGGATAGCAAAATAGCGCGATTATGGTCTGCGCCGATGCTCGATATTTATAAACTGGCAATCCCATTGGGACTCGCCAATCTATTAATGCTGGCTAATACTATCGTCGACACTATCATGCTCGGCGCCGTAAACGCTGAGACATTAGCTGGTGCAACTTTAGGGATCCAGCTATTTCTACTCCTTGTAGTATTTGGTGATGGAGTAGTGCTGGCCTTTGCACCAATGTATACCAAGTCGCTAGGCTCAGATGACAAATCTGGGCAGGCAGCGGTAATGCGCGGTACTATCTTGCTGTGCCTGGGACTTTCGTTGATGGCCATCGGAGTAATGTACGCAGCAGAGCACTTATTCGTCCTGTTTGGCATCGACACTGCGCTATCCGCTATTTCTGGCGACTACAACCGAATCGCTGCTCTGAGCGTTTTTCCGATGTTGCTGTCGATCGCTGGGTGGGAATTGGCCAGTGCTCACGACAAAGCCTCTTGTGTCTTGGTAGCGTCAATACTAGGGTTCCTCGCCAATGCGGCACTTAATTGGGTCTTCATCTACGGAAATTTAGGCTTTACGGCTATGGGCGTCTCGGGAGCCTCTTTATCCACGCTTATAAGCAGTCTTGTCATCCTGGGGACTATTGTTGTCTATTTGAGGAAAGAGGTAAGGATCTTATTTAGCTGCAAAATAAGCATGGCGTTATGCTTTAAGTCTGCGATTCAGGTTTTAAAGCTCGGCTCGCCTATCGGCGTAATTGAAATTGCCACGGTGGGATTTTTTGCCTCCTCAACCTACCTGATTAGCATATATGGCGCAGAGGTTTTGGCCGCGCATGCGATAGCATATCAAGTAACCGAACTGGCAATCGTCTTCGTATTAGGGTTTGGCGAGGCGGCAACTATTAAAATCGGGTTGCTGCTCGGCACGTTACGCAACCAAGAATTAAAAGAGATGGTGCGCAATCTTATATTGGGCTGCATATCTGTATCCGTACTATTGTGCGCATTAATGATTTTGCTTTCAACAGATATCCCTAAGTTGTACTTTGGCTTTGAATCAAGCTCTCTAGAACGCCCCCAAAACCTGGCCACTCAGCTAATTCTGATTGGTGCAACCTTTACGATTTTGGATGCACTACAGATAGTATATCTAGGCATTCTTCGGGGGTTGCGGGATACGGCTATACCTATGATGTATGTCTTAGTGGGTTATTGGGCCGTTGGAGTACCTGGTGGACTGTTGCTTTCAGGGCCAGCTGGCTTAGGTCCCCAAGGGATTTGGTACGGTCTAACGATAGGTTTGCTAGCCGTTTGCGTTGGACTATTTTGGCGATTGAAGAGACGAATGATTGAGGTAATGGAGATGCCTTTGGCATCTAGTAGAAACGGAGTTCTAAATGCGAAGCACTTGTCATGAAAAAGATTGCGATCGTTGGCTCGGGAACTATCGCGGCAGCAACAGCCCGGTTAATTGCGAAGAAATGCGGTACGTATTTCGCGTGCAATCTCATTGCTCGAAACTCAATGACTGCTCAGTCGATCTGTAGCGATGTTCTACGCGATTACGGCCTCCTAATGGATTGGCACGAATGTGATGCGCTTGATCGAGAAAATCTGGCGAGGCTTTTACGGTGGTCAGAAATTGAATTAGTAATCAATCTCGCCACGCCTGACACGCACCTTCAAGTGATGGGGGCCTGCTTGGATAGCGGGTGTCATTACTTGGATACTGCTCTCTTTGAGGCGGAATCGGATTTCAATGTTTCGCCTCCTTGGTACCAACCTGAAAAGCAGCTTAAGAGTGCATTCTCTGAGGCGGGTTTGACTGCCTTACTTTCAATCGGGTTTGATCCAGGTATTGTCAATTGCTTTTGCGCCAAAGCGCAAAAAGATGATTTTGACGAAATATTAGAAATTGACCTTTTATGTGCGAATAATGGAACGCACGGCCATTTTTTTGCTACAAATTTTAATCCATCAGTGAACCTCAAAGAGCTATGTGAAGAGACGTCGTACCGCGAAGGCGGGAATTGGCATACTTCGCCTGCATTTTCGCGATCCAGACGATATTGTCTGCCGGGCGTCGGTGAACATCTGATGTATTCAGTGGGGCACGAAGAGGTTCATTCTCTAGCTGAGAAATTCCCAAATGCGGCAATAGAATTCTGGATGCGCATCGGTGACCAATTCCGCCAAACGCTCCAAACGCTGGAGCGCATTGGATTGGTATCTCGTGATAAAATTTTGGTTCGTGATGTCCAAGTAGCTCCCATAGATGTGCTTGCTGCATTGATGCCTGAACCGTTCAGTTTGGCGACAACATACAAAGGCCAAGTTTGTGTTGCTGTAGTTATTAAAGGGCGCAAGCAGAATGTGACTAGCTCGATGATATATTACAGCGTATGCAGCCACGAAGCATGCATTGAGGATATCGGCGCACATGTTACTGCATACACAACTGCGGTTCCTGCTGTTGCGGCTGCCCAATTGATTCTTGAAGGTCATTGGAATACCAAAACGCTTGTGCACCCGGAAGATCTAGAGCCGGATCTCTTCCTGAAGCGGATTTGTGATTTAGGGATGTCTTGGAGGTCGTCAGTACTGCCAACGCTTCCGACGAATGGCGAAACTATTAATGTCGATGTAGAAGCCGAATTTGCGCAAATAGTCGCGTGATATGCTTATAGACATAGGCCAAATATGAATCCAGAAAACTACAAATACATCAGCCCTAAATTGTATCAGCACATTCTTAGTGGCAACCATGAGCGCTTAAAAAACGAAGCTCGAAAATTTGGACATGTATCACTTGAAAGCTGGTACTTTACTTCCTCGCAAGCATACGCATTCGATATTAATGAAATAATACGGAAAAGCTGGCAGTTCGCTTGCCACGTAAGCATGTTGCCCACAGCCTCAAGCTTTGTAACTATGAACTTGGCAGGCTTGGAAGTTATTGTACTGAGAAAAAAAGATGGTGAGCATAAAGCTTACGCTAACACTTGCCCCCATCGTGGGGCTCGACTAGTTAATGAGAAAAGTGGCATTCTCACTCGGTCAATGTTGTGCCCGGTTCATGGATGGTCATTCGGGCTAGATGGCAGTTTATCCAACATTCCTAGATGGAAGGAAGACTTTCCGCACGTTTCAAAAAACGACTGCAAGCTACATGAATACGCCGTTGATATATTTGAGGGCATGATTTTTGTTCAGCTTGGGGGCGACACTCCGCCACCATCGGTTACACTTGAAGGGTTCAGAGAGATCATTTCTTATTATCGAATTCCTGAAATGATAATGAGCTATTCTCCAGAAACTTCAGAATTCCAAGCAAACTGGAAGCTTATCATGGAAAATGACAGGAACGCCGATCATATTCCATGTATCCATCCAGAGTACAATGACTTATTCGGCTATAGGGGGTTTACCGAGGTTTTATATCCACATGGTGTGTGGCATGCTGCTTTGCCTATGAAGCAGAGAACGCCGAAACTTTGGACTTCACGCAACTATCACAAAATACTACCTAAATTTGAAGGCATTCCCGATGTTCTGGGTGATGTTTGGATGAATTTTAATCTGTTTCCGAATTTTTCTTTTTTTATTCATCCGGAGGCCGTCGATATAATGCAAATTATGCCTGCCGGACCAAATTCATCCATAATCCGAAGTCTTGGCTTGAAGATAGATGTAACCAGTAGGCAAATTGAAGCCTCTCGATACTTGGCTGGGAGGCTAGATGAAGCAGTATTCGGACAAGAGCAAACAATGCTTGAAGGGCTTCAATCTGTCCTAGATCAAGGGAATTTTTCCGCAGGTCCTGTTTCCGCTACAGAGTATGGAGTGTTGGATTATAATCGCTGTTTCTTTGAGATTTACGAAAAAGGAGGCTTACGCGCTCCTGGCTACCAGCGACCTATTTAAACTTGGAGAAAGCTCATGGATGACGCAAAGATTTACAATACGAAAGATAATCATTTTAATATCGAGGATATCTATAAACGTAGCCGTGTAGGAGCGCCAGAGGACGAGCTAGAAACTCTCGAAATGCAGGCGTTGGCACTGGATATCTTCAAGACGGGAGTAAGTCCCTGCCATCGCCTATCGCCAACAGGCTGGCTACCTCAAGGAGAACATAAAACCAAAATTCAAGTGCTATCTCAACTAGTTGATTTTGCATTTGCGAACGTGCCAATGTACTCTGAGATATATCGAAGCGTAGGTTACGAGCTAGGGTCAATAAGATCCGAGGCCGACTTTAAGAGCTTGCCAGTGTTAACTCGTAGTATTCTAAACCGCTGGAATGATGATGATCGTTTGTCGCTCGGCCGAAAAGCGATCGACACCTATTTTGTTGGCACATCGGGATCGTCAGGGAAATCACTGAAGGTTTTTTACGACCAGAACGCAGCTATTGTTGAAACTCTTGAATCATTTAAGCAGTATGCTTCCTATATAAACGAATCGTTATCTGCTGATCGGTGGATATATAACATTCACATGTCGCGAGGCTGGTTATCCTCGCTTTTAGGGGCTTATCGTACTTTTACTTTGAATGAGGTTCCTCCGCTTGATGCGCTAATTGAACACTTCGCAAAGATTCGGCCAGTTTTTTTGTGTGCGCTTCCTAGTCATCTTTGGGAGCTTTCACCCATCGGGGATTTAAGTCGGTTCGGCATTCGCGCCATTTCAACAAATAGCGAGCAAAGTTCAAGAGTTGAGCGCAGTAAATTGTCCGAAATTTTTGGTGTTCCTGTATTAGATGAATACTCTTCGGTAGAGCTTGGCGTGATTGCGTACGAGTGTTCCGCAGGCCATTACCATGTCAACGAAGAAGGCTTGCACATAGAACTTCTGGATGTTGATGATTCAGGATTTGGCAAAGTGGTTGCCACGGATTTTAGAAGCTGGGTAATGCCATTAATAAGATATGATCAAGGCGATCTTGCTAGCTGGGATAAGAGCGTTGGGGTTTGCTCCTGCACCAAGGCTGGGAATCGATTTTCCGAGATCAGAGGGCGGGCTGACGATTATTTTCTTCGAGAAGATGGATCGAAGGTTTCAAGTGCGACACTACTAAATATAGTAGATACATTGTTTACTGGGCCCGCGTCTACTCTGAAAGAATTTCGACTTGTCCAAGAAGCACCCCGAGAAATTAGGTTTGAGTTTGTGGTGGTTTCCGGGGAGGAACTGGCTGCCTCCTCTAAAAGCCAGCTTGTGGAGTCATTACTTATCAATATTGAACCCACTATCAAAGTTGAATTCATACAAAGAACTAAGTTAAGCGAAACCCCGAGCTATAAGCGAAAGAAGGTTATAAGGGCATTCGCATGATGCAGATTCTCCAGGCGCGCACTCAAAGCATTTCCAATGCGAATACAAAACGCGCAGTTTTCATTGGAGGGCCGGTCATGCATGCTTTAAGTGAAGGTGGCTATAACCAAAGCTTAAAGAAGTCCGTTGAACTTGCTATCAATACCGTCGAGTCGCATGGTTTAAAGGTTCGATCGGCGCTTGTTGAAGGTTATCTTACTCATGGCGTAAGTTTTGAGCCAGGCGGCGCTTTTGAACAAACTGTTCGAGATTACCAGGGAGTTGTGGAGGCATGCTGTTACATTGGTATCTGGCCAAGTGTAAACGGTGTGCCTATGAGATCAGACGGAATGTGTATAGAGATCGGCTGGGCAACACAATCGGCGATTCCTTGTATTTTAATTCGGGATACCTCCGCGAAGTATAGTGACATCGTGCTTGGCCTTAATTCGATTAGTAAGATTTATCATCTTGACCATGGTGAGTTTATCAAGAACAGCAACCAGCTACTAACTCTGCTTGACGCGGCGTTAGCTTAAGTCGGCTTGGAGTCACTGAATATTTAGTGACTCCGCCTACCGATTAGTAGGCAACAAAATTATTCCATATTTTCTATAGATCCAGTGCGCAATTAGCAGTTCTAACCCCTCTCAGCGCTGTCCGCGTCCTATCTTCCTTGTTTGCTCCAGCCGGGCCACGGTTTGTGCCCCTTTTCGTCAATAGGCGCTTCACGAGCTGAAGGCGAAAATGGATCGTGAAGCCCGCTCCCACAACGCCATGATGCGGGGGAGATTCTCCCGATGGTAAGAATCTCGGCTAAATCCTATACCCAATGCACATCCTCAGGTTGGAGCGGCAGTACATGCACGTCGGAAAGCCCTTGCTTTATCATAGGAAGCCCTTGCAGGCCTGTCCTCGGTGGATCGCCATCATATTGGTAAGACTGAGCGCGTTGAGCGTAACGTGACGTTTCTGAACGTGGTGCGAATTGCAGATGTATTGGCCTGTAGGTTATCAGATTTGTTATTCTACGCGGGGGGGTTAGCCTGCCCCCAGAATGGTCAGCAGAATTCATCTGGCATTTGCGAGCCAGCCTTTGTTATGCGCTAACCTTGGCCGGACTGGATATCAGTCGTACATGGCTTACTGCTGAGTTTTCACGTGCTACATTGCAGAAAGTGGCGTGTCGACTACTCGTGGCGCCGCAAATGTCCTGATTTTGATCGCGGGCTGTTGGCGCTGATTGAAAACTGACCCACCCTGCCGATTGAAAATTGACCCAGGGCGGATTGCTTGCGGATTCCACGACACTTGGACACCCAGCCCACGATCATTTGGACACTCATTCCAAGCTCACTTGGACACCTGACTCACGCCCACTTGGACAGGCAGTCGGAGCGCAGCGACGCAGGTTTGCATTGTTAGTCTGAAGCCACTGCCACCGTCAATTTCGTTGCGCGTCTGCGCATCGATTCGCCCTTCAGTTCGATCCGATAAGCGTTATGCACCAGCCGGTCGAGGATCGCATCGCCCAAGGTCGGATCGCCGATCAGCGCATGCCATTTGTCCACCGGCATCTGGCTGGTGACCAGCGTCGAGCGGTTGCCGTAGCGGTCATCCAGCAGCTCAAGCATGTCGCGCCGTTGGGCGGCGGTAAACGGCGCCAGGCCCCAGTCGTCCAGGATCAGCAGGTCGGTCTTGGCGTAGCCGGCCATCAGTTTGGCGAAGCGGCCGTCGCCATGAGCCAGGCCCAACTCCTCCATCAAGCGTGGCAGACGCAGGTAGCGCACGCTGTAGCCGTCGCGGCAGGCCTTGTGGGCCAGCGCGCAGGCGAGCCAGGTTTTGCCTACGCCAGTTGGCCCGCCGATGATCAGGTTCAGGCCATCACGCAGCCACTGGCCGCTGCCCAGTTGCAGGATCAAGGCCTTGTCCAGGCCGCGCGGGCTGCGATAGTCGATGTCTTCCAGGCAGGCGTTGTGGCGCAGCCGTGCCGCTTTGAGGCGAGTGGTCAGGCGGGCGTCTTCGCGCTCGGTCAGTTCGCGGTCGACCATCAGACCGAAGCGTTCGTCGAAGCTCAGATTATTGATATCGGGCGTTGCGTGTTGCTCGCCCAGCGACTTGATCATGCCGTGCAGGCGCAGGGTTTGTAGCTTGTCCAGGGTCGGGTTCGGTAGCATTTTGAAGCTCCTTTTTCTGGTCAGTGGTAGTAGCCGGGGCCGCGCAGATTGATGTGCTCGTCGGGCAACAGTGGCAGGTTTTGCTGGGCCAGCGGCAAGCGCTCCAGCCCTTGGCGCAGTATCGATTCGAGGCTTTTGTAGCTGCATGCGCCCAGTGCCAGCGCACGCTGGCACGCGGCTTCCAGCCGCGCTTCGCTGTGCTGTTTGCTCAGGCGCAGGATGCCCAGGCAGGCGCGGAAGCCGTGCTGCGGATGGATTCGGCGCTCGAGGATGTAGGCGATGACGCCAGCGGTGTTAGGCCCGGTTTGCTCTGCCCAGCGGATCAGCCGTTGCGGCGTCCACTCAGCATGTTCGCGGTGGCTCTTGGGCATGTGCTCGGTTTGGGTGGTGTGGCGGCCTTTGTGCAGCGAGCGCAGGTGGCTGGCCACACGCTGGTTGGCGTGGAAGCACTCGACGGTCTGGGCCGTGAGCCGCACTTCGAGTTGGTGCCTCACCAACGGGTAGGGCACCGAGTAGAAGTGGCCATCGACCTCGACGTGGTAGTCGATATGGACGCGTACCTTTTTCCATTCGGCGTAGACGTAGGGGTGTTCCGGCAGCCCTTGCAGTGCTGGTTGGTCGAGGGCCTCGAAGGCTGACCGGCGTGAGCCGGGCAGCTTTTTGAAGGGCTTGTGGTTGAGGCGATCGAGCAGCAGTGCGATGGCGTTATTGAGTTCGCCAAGCGAGAAGAACTGGCGGTTGCGCAGCACCGCCAGGATCCAGCGCTCGACGACTTGGACGCCGACTTCGACCTTGGCTTTGTCTTTGGGTTTGCGCGAGCGAGCAGGCAGCACGGCCACGCCGTAATGCTCGGCCAGGTCGCGGTAGCTGGGGTTGATATCGGGTTCGTAGCGATGGGCTTTGCTTACGCCGCTGCGCAAATTGTCAGGTACCAGGATCTGCGATGTGCCGCCAAGAAAAGCGAAGCAGCGCACGTGGGAGCCCAGCCAGTCTGGCAGCTTTTGCGACCAAGTGGCCTCGGCAAAGGTGTAGCTGGAGGCACCGAGGACGGCGACAAAGATCTGCGCCTGACGGATCTCGCCAGTGCTCCTGTCGATGATTGGGGCGGTCTGGCCGGCGTAATCGACGAAGAGCCTTTCGCCGGCACGGTGTTCCTGGCGCATGACCACATCGACCTTGGCGGCCCAGAGGCGGTAGTGCTCGCAGAACTAGCTGTATTGAAAGCCTTGCGGGTGAGCGAGTCGATATTCCTGCCAGAGCAGCGCCAGAGTGACGCCGGGGCGGCGCAACTCGGTGTGTACCCATGACCAGTCAGGCATCGGGCGCTGATCGCTCGGCACGGGCGCTGCCGGTGGAAACAGCCGTCGATTCAACTCCGCGTCAGAAATATCGAGGGGCCACGGAAGCCCACTGGCGGCAAACCGGCAAAGGTAATCCCCTGCACTGGAATGGCCGATGGATAAGCTGGCGGCGATCTTGCGCACGGACAGGCCGGCGTCGAACTTTAGGCGTAGTACCTCTCGGATTTTACGCATGGATAAACGCTCCACGACGACCTCTTCGCTTCGAGAAAAGAGGTCGATGGTAGTGAATAATCCTGCGTTGCTGCCTGCCTGAAAGTGTCCGGATGACCGTGGAATCGGTGTCCGGATACTCGTGGAATGAGTGTCCGGATCAGCGTGGAATCAGTGTCCGGATATCGGTGGAATGGGTGTCCGGATGGTCATGGAATCCGCAACGGGTCCAGCGCAGGTTTTCAATCAAGGATTTTTCTTCGTCGTTAAGGCGCGTATAGCCCAAGCCACGAATAGTACGGAGTACGACGGTATCTAGCACGGTGTTGTCAGACATAGTGAAACCTCAACGAGAAATTTGCATGCCGTCACCCTGACGCCAATCAGGTGGACGGAGCCGTACGGGTTGGCGTACCGGTCTCGTTAGCCGGCGTGCCCGAAGGCACCCACGCACGGCTCCGCCCATAAAGGACGTTGCCATGCAGCGGGTACAGGAAAACCGCATGCGCGATTATCATGTTCCGCTTCGAGACCCAGGACGCCAATCCTGTGCCGCTGAATTTGCAGCGGCGGGGCGAACCTTAACGACATCCCGGGCGACAGACAACCCCTAGGGATGCTCTGAAGTACGCCGACATTTTCTATCAGCCTCGCCCCCAGGTCTCAAAAAAGCGATCCCGTCAAAAATACGCTCAGATTCGTCGTCAGTTTTACGCGTTCGGCTGTTCAAAACCTCCCGCAGCAGGCATTTCCTGCATCACAGGCGCACCTGTCCTGCGCTGCTCAGTAAATGTCTGCGGGCCATCCAAAGGTTCGATAGCGCAAACAGTGTCACTATCTGTGCCGTATTTTTCGCCAAGCCACGGAAGCGCACCTTGGTGTAACCGAACTGCCGCTTGATCACCCGGAATGGGTGTTCGACTTTCGCTCGCGTCTGCGCCTTGACCTTCTCGATCTTGCGGATGATTTTGTAAAGAAGGCTGCGCTTGCCGTATTTCTTGTAGGTGCTTCGTCGCGCCGCGACCTGCCAGAGCACTGGGCGACCTTTATGTTCTTCTCGCTTGTCGACTCCGGTGTAGCCAGCGTCGGCGCAGACCACGTTTTCCTCGCCGTGTAGCAGTTTGTCGACCTGGGTGACATCCGCGACATTGGCCGCAGTGACCACCACGCTGTGCACCAGACCTGACTCATCATCGGTACCGATATGCGCTTTCGCGCCGAAGTAGTATGGGTTGCCCTTCTTGGTTTGATGCATTTCCGAGGTCGTTTATCGCCGTGTTGGCGAGATTCTAAGCCCCACAAAGTAGAGGCTAATCAGCCAGCAGTTGCGGAACGCATCGAAACGATGCGGAACACATGCGCTGCGACCTGACCAGAAAACCCAAGTCCCAGAAACGAAAAAGCCCTGAATAATCAGGGCTCTAACGGAGAATGTATGGCGGAAGCGTAGAGATTCGAACTCTAGGATAGTTGCCCATCGACGGTTTTCAAGACCGTTGCCTTAAACCACTCGGCCACGCTTCCAGCTTTGTTGCGGCGTGCATAATACCCGATTGAAACACACTGTCAAACTCTCTTCATTTCCCCTTGGCACAGGTCTGTTATGATCTTTGCATCTGAACGTTTCAAACCCGGTTTCAACCCAAAGGAGTCTCGCCATGCGCGAACAGGATTACGCAGTCAATAGCAGGCAGCAGGCCGACCAGCTAGAGGTCAGCAAGGTCCTGCGCAACACCTACGGTTTGCTGGCCATGACCCTGGCCTTCAGTGCCGTGACCGCTTACGTGTCGCAGCAGATGCACGTGGGCTACCCGAACATTTTCGTGGTGCTGATCGGTTTCTACGGTCTGTTCTTCCTGACCACCAAGCTGCGTGATTCGGCCTGGGGCCTGGTGTCCACCTTTGCCCTGACCGGTTTCATGGGTTACCTGTTGGGCCCTATCCTGAACCGTTACCTGCACATGCAGGGCGGTGCGGAAGTGGTGAGCTCGGCGTTTGCCATGACGGCGCTGGTGTTTGGTGGCCTGTCGGCTTACGTGCTGATTACTCGCAAGGACATGAGCTTCCTGGGTGGTTTCATTACCGCAGGCTTCTTTGTGCTGCTAGGTGCGACCGTTGCCAGCATGTTCTTCCAGATCAGCGGGTTGCAGCTGGCGATCAGCGCGGGCTTCGTGCTGTTTTCGTCGGTGTGCATCCTGTTCCAGACCAGCGCGATCATTCAGGGTGGCGAGCGTAACTACATCATGGCGACCATCAGCCTGTATGTGTCGATCTACAACCTGTTTGTCAGCTTGCTGCAGTTGTTTGGCCTGATGGGGCGTGATGACTGATTGAGCGGTTGAGTTGGAAAAGCCCGCTTCGGCGGGCTTTTTTGTGGCCGCTTTTCGGTGTTGCGCCGGTTGAAGCGGCGGCCGTTAGGCTGCGCTGGCCCTAGGCCTCGCTGGAGACTTTCAGTGTAGGGGGGGCCAGCGCAACCTTCGGCAGCGGTGACTGGTTCGGTGTTGAATGTGAGGTGGGATTCGACGCTGGATTCGGCGCAAAGCTGAGTTTTGGGTCAGGTTTTTCGGGGATTTGGCGGTGTTTCAGTAGTGGCCTTGTGGGGGGCATGTACGTAGAATTGCGCTCTTTTTTCCGCAAGGCCCTGCCATGACTGTTCCGCAACAGCCCTCCCCGTCCGACCGCCAAGACCTGGTGCTGGGCCTGGAAGACCGTCCCCGTCCATTGATTGCGATGCTGGCTGCGTTGCAGCATTTGCTGGCGATCATTGTTCCGATTGTGACGCCGGGGCTGTTGATCTGCCAGGCGTTGGGGGTGTTGCCCCATGACACGAACCTGATCGTGTCCATGTCGTTGGTGATTTCCGGTATTGCTACCTTTGTGCAGTGCAAGCGTTTCGGGCCGTTTGGCGCAGGGCTGTTGATTGTGCAGGGCACCAGTTTCAACTTTGTGGGGCCGCTGATTGCCGGTGGCGCCTTGATGGTGAAGCAAGGCACGCCGGTGGAAGGCGTGATGGCGGCGATTTTTGGCGTGGTGATTGCCGGGTCGTTCGTGGAGATGGGCATTTCGCGCATTCTGCCGTTCGTGAAGCGGCTGATCACGCCCCTGGTGACGGGCATTGTGGTGCTGATGATTGGCCTGACGCTGATCAAGGTTGGCCTGATCAGCATGGGCGGCGGGTTCTCGGCCATGGCCAACGGCAGCTTCGCCAATGGCGATAACCTGCTGCTGTCGGGCGTGGTGCTGGCGATTATCGTGGTGCTGAACCGCATGCCGGTGGTGTGGATGCGCAGTTGCGCCATCGTCATCGCGCTGGCGGTGGGTTATGCGCTGGCTGGGTACATGGGCCGTTTGAATTTTACCGGCATGCATGAGGCAGCGGTGTTTCAGGTGCCCGTGCCGCTGCACTTTGGCCTCGGTTTTTCGTGGGCATTGTTCATTCCGATGCTGGTGATTTACCTGGTGACGTCGCTGGAGTCCATCGGTGACGTGACGGCCACTAGCAAGGTGTCGAAGCAGCCAGTGGAGGGCCCGGTGTGGATGCAGCGCATCAAGGGTGGCGTGTTGGTGAACGGCGCCAACTCGTTGCTGGCGGGTGTGTTCAATACCTTTCCTAGCTCGATCTTTGCCCAGAACAATGGCGTGATTCAGCTGACGGGCATTGCCAGCCGCCATATTGGTGTATGGATTGCCGGCATGCTGGTGATTCTGGGGCTGTTCCCGTCGGTGGCGGGGGTGATTCAGGCGGTGCCGGAGCCGGTGCTGGGTGGCGCGGCCATGGTGATGTTTGGCGCGGTGGCGGCGTCGGGTATCAATATCCTGGCCAGCATTCACCTGGACCGTCGTGCGCTGCTGATCATTGCCGTGTCGCTGGCCCTGGGCCTGGGCGTGGCGCAGGTGCCGGAGTTCCTGGCGCACATGCCGTCGGCGCTGCGCAATGTGCTGGAGTCGGGCGTGGCCACGGGTGGTATCTGTGCGCTGGTGCTGAACTGGTTCCTGCCCGAGTTGCACGACAACGCCCGCTGAGGTGCGTGCAGCGGGCTTTTTTGGCGCTCAGGCTTTATCATTCCGGCAGATTTGCTGATAGAGCCGCGCCATGAAGTTCGCCATCGCTGTATTTTCCCCCGCCCATGCGCCCTCCTCGCGCCGCGCCCTGCGGTTTGCCGAGGCGGCGCTGGCGGGCGGCCACGAAATCGTTCGTCTGTTCTTCTATCAGGACGGGGTGCACAGCGCCTCGGGCAATGTGGTTGCCCCCCAGGACGAAGTGGACGTGGCCGCCCAGTGGCGCACCTTGATTACCGAGCACGGTCTGGACGCGGTGGTGTGCATTGCTGCTGCCCTGCGCCGTGGCGTGCTGAATGAAGCAGAAGCTCAGCGCTGGCGCCGCCCGGCGGCAAACCTGCCGGCGCCGTGGGATCTGTCCGGGCTGGGGCAATTGCATGAAGCCACGCAGCTGGCCGACCGCCTCGTGACCTTTGGAGGGCAGTGAAATGGCCAAGTCTGTGTTGATCATCAGCCGCCAGGCGCCGTGGTCGGGCCTGGGCCCGCGGGAAGCGCTGGACATCGCCCTGGCCGGCGGCGCCTTTGATCTGCCGTTGGGCATGCTGTTTCTGGATGATGGCGTGTTTCAGCTGACGCCAGGCCAGGCACCGGCGCAAGTGCAGCAGAAAGACCTGACGGCCAACGTGCAGGCGCTGCCGATGTTCGGCGTGGAGGAACTGTTCGTGGCCGCCAGTAGCCTGCGCGAGCGTGGTGTGGGCGCAGCGTCCTTGAACCTGGAAGCCCAGGTGCTGGAGGACGACGCCCTGGCCGCCCTTGTTGACCGTTTTGATCAGGTGATTACCCTCTGATGGCTACTTTGCATGTGTTGTCTCACTCGCCTTTTACCGACCAGCGCCTGGCCAGTTGCCTGCGCCTGCTGGGCAAGGACGATGGCCTGCTGCTGACCGGCGACGCGGTGTACGCGCTGCTCAACGACAGCCTGGCGCACCTTCAGGGGCGCGTGTATGCGCTGGCCGAGGACGTGCAGGCACGGGGCATCAGCACCGACGCGACGGTGGTCGACTACCCCGGCTTCGTGCAGCTCTCCATCGATTTTGACAAGGTCAACACCTGGCTATGAGCGAACTGATTGTCGAAGGCCGCCGCATTGGGCTGGACCAGAACGGCTTTCTGGAAGATTTGACCGAGTGGTCCAGGCCCGTCGCCGAGGCCCTGGCCGCGCGCGAAAGTATTGCCCTGACGCCCGACCACTGGGAGGTGCTGGAGGTGTTGCGCCAGTTCTACCAGGAGTTCCAGCTGTCCCCGGCCACCCGGCCGCTGATCAAGTACACGGCGCTGAAGCTGGGCGCCGAGAAAGGCAACAGCCCGCACCTGAACCGCCTGTTCAACGGCACTCCCGCCAAACTCGCCGCCAAGCTGGCGGGCCTGCCCAAGCCGACCAATTGCATATGACCGACCATCCTGCCCTGCTGCTGGAAACCCCAGCCGAACACCCTTTCGCCCAGTTCGTCCGCGCCTTGGGCAAGGGCAAGCGTGGCGCGCGCAACCTGACCCGTGAGGAAGCGCGCGAGGCCATGGGTATGCTGCTGGACGAGCAGGTGGAAGAGGCCCAGTTGGGCGCCTTCCTGATGCTGCTGCGCCATAAAGAGGAAAGCGCCGAGGAGCTGGCCGGGTTTACCGAGGCCCTGCGTGCGCGCCTGAAGGCGCCGGCGTTGGCGGTGGACATCGACTGGCCGAGCTACGCTGGCAAGAAGCGTCATTTGCCCTGGTATTTGCTGGCAGGCAAGTGCCTGGCGGCGAATGGCGTGCGCATCCTGATGCATGGCGGCGGCGCGCACACGGCCGGGCGGATGTACACCGAGCAGTTGCTGGGCACTGTGGGCATTGCGCTGGCGCGCACCTGGGATGCGGTGGGTGAGGCGCTGGATACCCATGGCCTGGCGTTCGCGCCGCTGGTGGACTGGGCGCCGCAGTTGCAGCGAATGATCGATTTGCGTAACACCTTGGGGTTGCGTTCGCCGATCCACTCGCTGGCGCGCATCCTCAACCCGCTGGGCGCCCGCTGCGGCCTGCAGAGCATTTTCCACCCCGGTTATCAGGCGGTGCACCGCGACGCCAGCGGGCTGCTGGGCGATCACGCCATTGTGATCAAAGGCGATGGCGGTGAAATCGAGGTCAACCCCGACAGCCCTAGCCATCTGTATGGCACCACCGGTGGCCAGAGCTGGGACGAGGAATGGCCGCAGTTGTCGGCCCAACGCCACGTGAAGCCGGCCAGCCTGGAACCTGCCCGGTTGCTGGCCGTGTGGCGCGGTGAGGCCATCGACAGCTATGGCGAGATGGCGGTGCTGTCGACCATGGCCCTGGCGCTGCGCGGTTTGGGCAAAACCCGGGAGGAGGCCTTTACCTTGGCCCGACAATACTGGGACGCACGCAACAGATCGATTTAACCGATAGATAGTGCCGGGGTTTTGCGCTTTTCATTCGAACTGATGCTCGTACACTGGACTCCAATGCATATCGAGTGTGCGAGGAGTTCAGGACATGGGCCTGCTGATTGAAGGGCGCTGGCACGACCAGTGGTATGAAAGCAGCAAAGACGGCGCCTTTCAGCGCGAAAACGCCCAGCGCCGCCACTGGGTGACCGCCGACGGCCGCCCGGGCCCCAGCGGCGAAGGAGGCTTCCAGGCCGAGGCAGGCCGCTATCACCTGTATGTGTCGCTGGCCTGCCCTTGGGCGCACCGCACATTGATCGTGCGTCAGCTCAAAGGCCTGGAAAGCCTGATCGACGTGTCGGTGGTGAGCTGGCTGATGCGTGAAAACGGCTGGACCTTCGACACCGCCTTGGGCTCGACGGGCGATAAGCTCGACGGCCTCGAATTCATGCACCAGCGCTACACCTCGGAAACCCCGGACTACACCGGCCGTGTGACCGTGCCCGTGCTGTGGGACAAGCAGCTCAAGCGGATTGTCAGCAATGAATCGGCGGAGATCATCCGCATGTTCAACAGCGCGTTCAATGAGCTGACCGGGAATACGCTGGATCTTTACCCGCACTCGCTGCGCCCCACCATCGATGCGCTGAACGATGCCATCTACCCAGCGGTGAACAACGGCGTGTATCGCGCCGGGTTTGCCACGTCGCAGGCGGCGTATGAGCAGGCATTCGACGAGGTGTTTGCCGAGTTGGATCGGCTGGAAGCGTTGCTGGGCGAGAAGCGGTACCTGGCGGGTGAATACCTGACCGAGGCGGATGTGCGTCTGTTTACCACCGTCATTCGCTTTGATGCGGTGTACCACGGGCACTTCAAGTGCAACATGCGCCGTATTGCCGATTATCCGAATTTGTCGAACTGGCTGCGCGAGCTGTATCAGTGGCCGGGGGTGGCGCAGACGGTGGACTTCGAGCATATCAAGCACCACTACTACGCCAGCCACGCCACCATCAACCCGACCGGGATAGTACCGAAGGGGCCGTTGCAGGATTTCGGGGTGGCGCATGATCGGGATCGGTTGAGTGGCAAGGGGATTCAGCGGGGCCAGTGATGGGCTCGCTGGGGATCTTCAGGGTTCACGCGGGCCTTCGCAGCCTGAAGGCAGGGCCTACAATGGTTTACGTGCTGGGGATGGCGAAGCGCTGCAGCGAGAACGATGATAGGTCCAACTCGCTGCTGCCGTGCTGGCACCATTGCGCGAACGCCTTGCCCAGCGCCGCTGAGTGCTTGAAGCCGTGGCCCGAACAGGGGGACGCCACCAGGGTGTGCTGCAACGCGGGGTGTTCGTCGATGATGAAGTGGTGGTCCGGGGTGACGGTATAGGCACACACGGCGGACTTGACCACTGTGGGGCCGACGCCGGCGAGGCGGCCTTGAACCTGTTGCTCGTACATGGCCTGCCCTTGCGCCGGGGAGACGGTTCGGTCCAGCGTGTCGGGGGTCGAGACGGTGTGGTATTGGGCGGTGGCCACTTTCAGGCTGCCTTCGCCCGGCAGCGCCGCAAAGCCGTAGTTGACGTTGCTGTCACCCGCGCCGTGAGTGAGGATGAAGGTGGGCGAAGCGCCGACCAGTTCGGCATCGGCCTCGAACCAGAACAGCTGCTGGCGGTAGACGCTGAGCAGCTGGTCGAACGGGCTGCCCAACAGGTCGCCCGCCCAATTCCCCGCGCTGATCACCAGTTTGTCGGCTTGTAGCGTGCGCAGGTTGGTGGTGACAGTCACGCCCTGCTCGTCCGAGCTGATCCCGGTGACGGTCTCACCCTTGAACAGGGTGGCGCCGCGCTGCTCTGCGAGCCGCAGCTGCACGTCTATGCAGCGCTCGGGGCGCAGGAAGCCGCCTTCGGGCTCGAAGTAGCCAATGGCGCTGTCGAGTACGTGGGCGAATTGTGGAAAGCGCTGGCGGATCTGTGTGGCGTTCAGCAGTGTGTGCTCGATACCGTAGGTCTGGGCCAGCTTGAGGGTGCGCAGGGTGAAGTCGGACGCGTCGTGCGGGTCGAAGTCGGGGCTGGAGGTCAATACCAACACGCCCGATTGTTCAAACAAGGATTCTCCCGACTCAGCTTCCAGCTCCCGCCAGATGCGGTGTGACTCGCGCACGATGGGCACGTACTGCGCGCCCTCGCCTACCGAAAGCCGGGTGATGCGTGTATCGCCGTGGCTGGAGCCGAAGGTATGCGGAGGATGGTGTCGGTCGATGCCGGCAACTGTGACCCCGGCCTTGGCCAGTTGATAGACCGTGGCGGCGCCCATGGCACCCAGGCCGATGACCAATGCTTGATATCGCTGCACCTGCAACTCCCTTTCAGGCGAAAACCGCCAGTTGAAAGGAAAAGCCGGGCGCGGGCAACTAACCAATGGGTATAAGGATATGCCATGCAGTTGCTGCCGCCAGACTGCGCTACCCCTTGTGGTCGCTGAAAATCTCCAGTGAACAATAGGGCCAGCGCAGCCTGGTGGCAGCGGCTACAGTGACGGCGCAGCGAAAAGATCAGACGCTTTGCTGGGCGCCTTCGAACCACGCCAGTTTTTCGCGCAGTTGCACCACTTCACCCACGATGACCAGCGTCGGGGCATGCACCTCATGCTCCGCCACCAGGCGCGGCAGGTCAGCCAGGGTGCCGGTGAAGACACGCTGATTGGTGGTGGTGCCCTGCTGGATCAAGGCAGCCGGCGTGGAGGCGGCGCGACCATGGGCGATCAGTTGTTCGCAGATGATCGGCAAGCCCACCAGGCCCATATAGAACACCAGGGTCTGGGCCGGCGCTACCAGGTCAGCCCACGGCAGGTCACTGGTACCGTCCTTGAGGTGGCCGGTGATGAAGCGCACCGACTGAGCGTAGTCGCGGTGGGTCAGCGGGATGCCGGCGTAGGCCGCGCAACCACTGGCCGCGGTTATGCCCGGTACCACCTGGAACGGGATGCCGTGGGCCGCCAGCTCTTCGATTTCCTCGCCACCACGGCCAAAGATGAACGGATCGCCACCCTTGAGCCGCACCACGCGCTTGCCTTGCTTGGCCAGGGTCACCAGTTGCTGGTTGATCTGTTCCTGCGGCACGGCATGTTCTGCGCGGCGCTTGCCCACGTAAATGCGCTCGGCGTCGCGGCGGCACAACTCAATGATGGCCGGGGCTACCAAACGGTCGTACAGCACCACGTCAGCTTGCTGCATCAGGCGCAGGGCCTTAAAGGTCAGCAGGTCGGGATCACCGGGGCCGGCCCCCACCAGGTAAACCTCACCGGGTGCGTGGGGCGGCTGCCCGTTGATCTTTTCCACCAGCATCTTTTCCGCTTCGGCGCCCTGCCCGGCCAGTTGACGATCGGCAATCGGGCCCTGGAACACTTCTTCCCAAAACGCACGGCGTTGCTGCACGTCGGGGTAGAGGTTCTTCACCTGGGCACGAAAGCGCGCGGCCAACCCGGCCAATTCGCCATAGGCGGCCGGAATCCAGGCCTCCATCTTGGCGCGGATCAACCGCGCCAGTACCGGGGCGTCACCGCCACTGGAGACCGCAACCACCAGGGGTGAACGGTCAACAATAGCCGGAAAGATCACACTGCACAGGGCCGGCGCGTCCACCACGTTGACCGGCACGCATCGGCGCTTGGCGTCGGTGGACACCTGGGCGTTGAGCGCTTCGTCATCGGTGGCGGCAATGATCAGCTGGCAACCGTCCAGGTCGCTTTCCTGATAACCGCGCAGCAAGGCTTCACCGCCGCTGCTGTGTAGCAGCTCGCCGAGCTGGGTTTCGATGGCCGGGGCCACCACGCGCAGCAGCGCGCCGGCATCGGCCAGCAAACGCGACTTGCGCAAGGCGATTTCGCCCCCGCCCACGACCAGCACACGGCTGCCCTTGAGCTTGTGAAACAGCGGCAGAAACTCCATTTAGCCGATAACCTCGATGCCGCCCATGTACGGCTTGAGCACGTCCGGCACGCGGATGGAACCGTCGGCCTGCTGGTAGTTTTCCAGCACGGCCACCAGGGTACGGCCCACGGCCAGGCCCGAACCGTTGAGGGTGTGCAGCAGTTCCGGCTTGCCGGTTTCCGGGTTGCGGAAACGCGCCTGCATGCGGCGGGCCTGGAAATCACCGGTGTTGGAGCACGAAGAGATTTCGCGGTACTTGTCCTGGCTCGGGATCCACACTTCCAGGTCGTAGGTCTTCACGGCGCTGAAGCCCATGTCACCGGTGCACAAGGCCAGCACGCGGTACGGCAGTTCCAGGGCCCGAAGCACGCGCTCGGCGTTAGCGGTCAGGCTTTCCAGGGCTTCCATGGACTTCGACGGCTCCACTACCTGCACCATCTCGACCTTGTCGAACTGGTGCTGGCGGATCATGCCGCGGGTGTCACGGCCCGACGCGCCGGCTTCGCTGCGGAAGCACGGGGTGTGAGCGACCAGTTTCAGCGGCAGTTGCTTGGCGTCGAGAATCTCGCCAGCGACGATGTTGGTCAGCGACACTTCAGCCGTCGGGATCAGGTACAGATCAGCTTCGCCTTCGCGGCTGATCTTGAACAGGTCTTCCTCGAACTTGGGCAGTTGGCCGGTGCCTTTGAGCGCCGGAGCCTGCACCAGGTACGGGGTGTAGCACTCCTCGTAACCGTGCTCGGTGACGTGCAGGTTGATCATGAACTGCGCCAGGGCGCGGTGCAGGCGTGCGATAGGGCCGCGCAGCAGGGCAAAGCGGGCGCCCGACAGCTTGGCGGCGGTCTCGAAGTCCAGCCAGCCGAATTTCTCGCCCAGGGCCACGTGGTCCTGAACCGCGAAGCCGAAGTCGGCCGGGGTGCCCCAGCGGCGTACTTCGACATTGCCGTCTTCGTCTTCACCCACCGGTACCGACTCGTGCGGCAGGTTGGGAATGCCCAGCACGATGGAGTCCAGCTCAGCCTGCAGCTTGTCCAGCTCGGCCTTGCCTTCGGCCAGCTCGCCGGCCATGCGGTCGACGTCAGCCATCAACGGCGCGATGTCTTCGCCGCGCTGCTTGGCCTGGCCGATGGACTTGGAGCGGGCGTTACGCTCGGCCTGCAGTTGCTCGGTGCGGGTCTGCACGGTCTTGCGCTGGGCTTCCAGCGCTTCCAGGCGCACCACGTCCAGGCTGTAGCCACGTGCTGCGAGGCGATCGGCTGTTTCCTGGAGTTTGGTACGCAGAATCAGGGGATCGAGCATGTCGGTCTCTCGTTATCAAATTAAGTCGTGGTCAGCCCTTGTTGCGGGCAGGACACCGGGCAGCCGACCATATTAACGGCCAGCGTACCGGGATAGAAGGGTTGTTTCCAGAACCCGTTCATCGAAAGCGGGCAAACGGGGCTGACAACGCCGATCCATCAGGCCATGGCACGTTGCAACAAATGTAGGAGCTGCCGCTAGGCGGCGATGCGCCGCGCGGGCGGCGCTCGATCTCAAGAGCGCTGCAAAAACATCGACTAGCCCCTGGCAGCCATAATGCGATCCGCGTAGCCGCTGCCGCCAGGCTGCGCTGGCCGGTGTGAACCCTGGAGATATCGAGTGAGGCTGAGGGCCAGCGCAGCCTGCGGCAGCGGCTACGGGGAGTTTGGTGTGGCTGCTGGGTGCATGCCTTAAGTGATGTGGCGGTCTTGAGATCGCGCGCCGCCCGCGCGGCGCTTCGCGGGCAGAGCCCGCTCCCACGTTGGTTGCAACGTGCCATGGCCTGGTAGATCGGCGTTGTCCGCCTTGGGGTTCGGCTTCAGGGCTTGCGGCGTTGGCGTGGGCTCAGGCGATCCAGTTGGGCCAGGTGCTTGAGCTTTTCGCCGATTTTCAGCTCCAGGCCGCGAGGCACTGGCTGGTAGTACGGGCGTGGGTCCAACTGGTCGGGGAAGTAGTCCTCGCCGGCGGCGTAGGCGTCGGGTTCGTCGTGGGCGTAGCGGTACTCTTCACCGTACCCCAACTGCTTCATCAACTTGGTCGGCGCGTTGCGCAGGTGCAGCGGCACTTCCAGCGAGCCGTGCTCGGCGGCTTCACGCATGGCCTGCTTGAAGCCCATGTACACGGCGTTGCTCTTCGGCGCGCAAGCCAGGTAGACGATGGCCTGGGCCACCGCCAATTCGCCTTCGGGGCTGCCCAGGCGCTCCTGCACATCCCACGCCGCCAGGCACAGGCTCAGCGCGCGCGGGTCAGCGTTGCCGATGTCTTCGCTGGCCATGCGCACCACGCGGCGGGCCACGTACAACGGGTCGCAGCCGCCGTCCATCATGCGCGCGTACCAGTACAGCGCGCCGTCGGGGTTGGAGCCACGCACGGACTTGTGCAGCGCCGATATCTGGTCGTAGAAGGCTTCACCGCCCTTGTCGAAACGGCGGCGGGTGTCGCCCAGCAGGCTTTGCAGCAGGTCGCTGCCGATTTCTTCGCCGTCTTCGGCCAGGTCCGAGGCGTTTTCCAGCAGGTTGAGGATGCGCCGGCCATCGCCGTCGGCGGCGGCCAGCAACATGCCGAACGCCTCGTCGCCCAGGCGCAGCTGACGCTTGCCCAGGCCGCGCTCTTCGTTCAGGGCGCGGTACACCAGGCGGCGCAGCGCCGCTTCGTCCAGGCTCTTGAGCACGTACACCCGTGCCCGCGACAGCAACGCGTTGTTGAGTTCGAACGAAGGGTTTTCGGTGGTGGCACCGATGAAAATCAGCGTGCCGTCTTCCACGTAGGGCAGGAAGGCGTCCTGCTGGGACTTGTTGAAGCGGTGCACTTCGTCGACGAACAGGATGGTGCGGCGGCCGTACTGGCCGGCCTGCTGCTTGGCCACCTCGACCGCCTGGCGAATCTCCTTGACCCCCGCCAGCACCGCGGAAACGGTTTCGAAGTGGGCGTCCGAGACTTCTGCCAGCAGCCGCGCCAGGGTGGTCTTGCCCACCCCCGGTGGGCCCCAGAAGATCATGGAATGCAGCGCACCCTGCTCCAGCGCTTCGCGCAGCGGCTTGCCGCGCGCCAGCAGGTGTTCCTGGCCCACGTATTCGTCCAGGTTGCGGGCCCGCAGGCGGGCAGCCAGGGGCTGGGCGATGGGCTCACTGCGAAACAGGTCCATGACGGGCGTGCGGTCCTCTTATTCCTGGATCACGTCGGTGCCCTTGGGCGCGACGAAGGTGAACTTGCTCTTGTCGACCGGATCATTGGCCTTGACGCCGGTGAACAGGATGTTGGTGCGCTGGCCCACGCTGTCGATCAATTGCATGTCATTGATCAGGCCCTTGCGGAACGACAGGCGCAGGGAGTCAAACAGGGTGTCCTTGGTCTTGGGCTTGAGCATGAAGTCAATCACGTCGCCCGCTTCCTTGGAGGTGATGTCGAAGCTCTGGCTGATCTTGGAGATGTCACCGGACAGCAGCAGGGCCGGGGTCTGGGTCAGGCGCTGGTCCAGCTTCTTGATGGTCACCTGTTGCAGGTCCGGGTCGTACAGCGAGACCTTCTGGCCATCCGAAACCATGGTCTGCTCGTTCGGCGCGTCGGTGTGCCAATAGAACAGGCCCGGGCGCTGCAGGGTCATTTCACCGGCGGTTTCCTGCAACTGGGTACCGCTGCCGTCCAGGGTCAGTTGCGAGAAGTGCGCGGCCAGGGTGTTGGACTTTTCCAGCAACTGGGTCAGGCTTTTCACCGAGGCGTCGTCGGCGTGGGCCGGGATCGTGGAGAAGGCCAGAGCAGAAACCAACAGCATGCGAATCAGGCGCATGGGAATCCTCGTACAAAAGAATAGGACTGGTCGCTGTTCATCAGCGACCCGTTGTGTCGATCAGTCGCGCATTGGGCCCGGCGCGATGACTTCGCGCGAACCGTTGGTGTTCATGGGGGTGACCACGCCGGCCATTTCCATCGCCTCGATCATGCGAGCGGCGCGGTTGTAGCCAATCTTCAGCTTGCGCTGCACCGCGGAAATGGACGCCCGACGGCTTTCCAGAACGAAGTTGACCGCCTCGTCGTAGAGCGCATCGGATTCGCTGTCCTCGTCACCACCGCCACTGCCGCCTTCGAAGCCGCTGCCGGCCTCTTCGACGCCGGCCAGGATGTCTTCGTTGTAGTCCGGCACGCCACGCAGTTTCCAGGCTTCCACCACGCGGTGCACTTCTTCGTCGGACACGAACGCACCGTGCACACGGATCGGCAGGCTGGTGCCGGGCGGCATGTACAGCATGTCACCGTGACCCAGCAGTTGCTCCGCGCCACCCTGGTCGATGATGGTACGCGAGTCGATCTTGCTCGACACCTGGAACGCCATGCGGGTGGGGATGTTGGCCTTGATCAGGCCGGTGATCACGTCCACCGACGGCCGCTGGGTGGCCAGGATCAGGTGGATACCGGCGGCACGGGCCTTCTGGGCAATACGGGCGATCAGCTCTTCGACCTTCTTGCCGACGATCATCATCATGTCGGCGAATTCGTCGACGATAACCACGATGGTAGGCAGCGTTTTCAGCAGCGGTGCTTCGTCTTCCATGCTTTCGCGACGGTACAGCGGGTCGGTGAGCGGCGTGCCCTCCTCCTGCGCGTCCTTGACCTTGCGGTTGAAGCCGGCCAGGTTACGCACGCCCATGGCCGCCATCAGCTTGTAGCGGCGCTCCATCTCCGCCACGCTCCAGCGCAGGGCGTTGGCGGCGTCCTTCATGTCGGTGACCACCGGGCACAGCAGGTGCGGAATGCCTTCGTAGATCGACAGCTCGAGCATTTTCGGGTCGATCATGATCAGCTTGGCGTCTTCGGGGCTGGACTTGAACAGGATCGACAGGATCATGGCGTTCACGCCCACCGACTTACCGGAACCGGTGGTACCGGCCACCAGCAGGTGCGGCATTTTCGCAAGGTCGGTGATGACTGGCTTGCCGCCAATGTCGTGGCCCAGGGCCATGGTGACCGGTGACTTGGCCTCGTCATACTGCGGCGACGACAGCACTTCCGAGAAGCGCACGATCTGGCGGTCTTCGTTGGGAATCTCGATGCCCACGGTGGTCTTGCCCGGAATGACTTCCACCACGCGCACGCTGGTCACGGCCAGCGAACGCGCCAGGTCCTTGGCCAGGTTGGAAATGCGGCTGACCTTGACACCGGCCGCTGGCTGAATTTCGTAACGGGTGATGACCGGGCCGGGGTGGATGGAGTCCACCGACACCTCGACGCCGAATTCCTTGAGCTTTATTTCCAGCAGATGGCCCACGCCCGCCAGGGATTCGGGCGAGTAGTTGACCTTCTTCTTTTCCGCAGGGTCGAGGATGGAAATGGGCGGCAAGGTGCCTTCCACGGCGCTGTCGACGAACAGCGGCACCTGTTTTTCCTTCTGCACGCGCTTGCTTGGCTCGGGCGGCTTGGCCATGGCCGGGGCCGGCATGATCACCGGTGGCGCCTGCTTCTCGCGCTCGGTGACGTGCTTGGCCAGCGACTGGTCGCGTTCGATGATGCGTTCGCGGGCCTTGGCCTGCTCGCGACGGTCAGGGGTAGTGGGTGCCACCACGTCGTGCACACGCACGTCCACCTCGCGCAGTTGCGCTTCCAGTTGGCGACGTTCGTTGCGCGCCGCCCACCAGCGGCCGGCGGCGCCTTGCACCAGTTCCAGCAGGTCGAGGGTGATCTTGCCGGTCAGGTCCATGACCTTGAACCACGACAGGTCGGTGAACACGGTCAGGCCGAACAGGAACAGGGCGATGAACAGCAAAGTGCTGCCCTGGGTGTTCAGGGCGTTGCGCGCCAGGTCGCCCAGGCTTTCACCCAGGGCACCACCGGCCGAGGCCGGCAGGTTGGGCGTGGAATGGAAATGAATATGCGCAAGGGCCGCGCCGGACAGCACCAGGAACACCAGACCGATCAGTCGCCAGGAAAACAGCCAGCCGCTCCACTGCCACGGCTGGTGACGCTCGCGAAAGATCTGCCAGGTCTTGACGGCCAGCAGCAGCGGGAAGATGTAGGCGAAATAGCCCAGCACCATGAACAGGATATCGGCGGCGAAGGCTCCGGCACGGCCGGCGGCGTTCTGCACGTCGTGGGCAGTGCTGGTGTGGCTCCAGCCCGGGTCGGCCTGGTCGTAGGTGAGCAGCGCCATCCACAGGTACAGGCACAGGGCACCCATGGCAATCAGGGCACCTTCCTTGAGCCGGTAGTGCATTTGCTGACGCCACAGGGGCACGGCTGGGGTAGGTATCGCGGTGGATTTCTTCAAAACAAGTCTTTTCCTGCGCCCATGGGCGCGAACAACTGATGATTGACTAAAAAAATCATGCAAATGAACGGTGCATTGTACGGGTTCGCCACAGCATAGCCCAGAGCACGCGACGCTAATCAATTGGAGCATGCATTGTCTTTGCTGACAAAGGCTTATGCAGGGTTTTCAATTACATTAACGAAGGTTTACGACCGCGACATGGCGGTAGAGTTGCAGGGCGGGGTTTTTATCCTGAATACTGGCCGCACTGCATGCAACGCCACTGCCTGTGTAGCCGCTGCCGAAGGCTGCGCTGGCCCTCTGCCTCGCTGGAGATTTTCAGTGGGCCCAGGGGCCGGCGCAGCCTGGCGGCATCTACAGAGGGTGCCCTCCCCTCCCCTGCCCCAGAAAGAATCCATGCTGACCTGGCTCAAGAAGAACGACCTGACCTTCCCGCCCCTGGACAAGGCCCTGCGCGACCCCAACGGCCTGCTGGCCGCCGGTGGCGACCTGAGCGCCGAGCGCCTGGTGCAGGCCTACCGCCATGGCTGCTTTCCCTGGTACCAGGATGGCCAGCCCATTCTGTGGTGGTCGCCAGACCCGCGCACCGTGCTATTGCCCACCGAACTGCACGTGTCGCGCAGCCTGGCCAAGGTCATTCGCCAGCAGCGCTATCAAGTCAGCTTCGACCGCGACTTCGCCGCAGTGATTCGCGCCTGCGCCGGCCCCCGGGCCTACGCCGACGGCACCTGGATCACCGACAACATGCAGGCCGCCTACATCAAGCTGCACGAACAGGGCCTGGCCCACTCGGTGGAGGTGTGGGACGGCGAGGAAATGGTGGGCGGCCTGTACGGCCTGGCCATGGGTAAGCTGTTCTTTGGCGAGTCCATGTTCAGCCGCGCCGACAACGCTTCCAAGGTCGGCTTTGCCACCCTGGTGCAGCACCTGCACGGCGCAGGCTTTGCCCTGATCGACTGCCAGATGCCCACCGAGCACCTGATCAGCCTGGGCGCACGCTCCATCAGCCGCGAGGATTTTGCCTGGCACCTGCGCACCTATCTCGACCAACCGGCCACGGCAACCTGGGTTTGCTAGGCGAGTTCGTCACAGCTGGCTTACACTTATTCAAAGGTTTCGATCCGAGGGCTGATCATGACTGAGTTGGCGCGATTGAAGTTCTATGCCACTCAACCCCACTCGTGCAGCTACCTGCCCGAGGAGCAGGCCACTACCCTGTTCCTGGACCCCAGCCAGCCGATGGACGTGCATGTGTACGCCGACCTGTCGGAGATGGGTTTCCGGCGCAGCGGCGATCACCTTTACCGCCCCCACTGCCAACGCTGCAACGCGTGCGTGCCGGCGCGCATCCCGGCGGCCGGGTTCAGCCCCAACCGTCAGCAGAAGCGCATAGTCAAGCGCAACGCCGACATTGAAGTGACCGCCACCAAGCCCGCGTTCAGCGAGGAATACTTCGACCTGTACCAACGCTACATCGAACAGCGCCACGCCGACGGCGACATGTTCCCGCCCAGCCGTGAGCAGTTCTCCACGTTCCTGGTGCGCGACTTGCCGTTTTCGCGCTTCTACGAATTCCGCCGCGAAGGCCAATTGCTGGCCGTAGCCGTCACCGACCTGCTGCCCAACGGCCTGTCGGCGGTGTACACCTTCTACGAGCCTTCCGAGGAGCGACGCAGCCTGGGGCGCTTTGCCATCTTGTGGCAGATCGGCGAGGCGCTGCGCTTGCAACTGGACGCGGTGTACCTGGGGTACTGGATCAAAAACTGCAAAAAGATGAATTACAAAACCCAATATCGCCCTATCGAGCTGCTCATCAATCAACGTTGGGTCACTCTTAATTGAAGGGCCTTGGCGTAACGCCCCTTTTTCAGGCACAATGCACGCCGCTTTTGCCTGGCGCAGTTGCACCGGGCCATTAACTGGACACCGAGGGCTTTACTGCATGTCGAAAGAAGACAGCTTCGAAATGGAAGGCACTGTCGTCGACACCCTGCCAAACACCATGTTTCGCGTGGAGTTGGAAAATGGGCACGTCGTAACCGCGCATATCTCCGGTAAGATGCGCAAGAACTACATTCGTATTCTGACCGGCGACAAGGTGCGCGTTGAATTGACGCCCTACGATTTGAGCAAAGGGCGCATTACCTACCGCGCTCGCTAAGCGACACAAACGAAAACGCCCGGCATGTGCCGGGCGTTTTTGTGTGGGCGCTCCAAAAGCAGCTGCACGATAGGAGCTACGAGCTGCAAGCGGAACACTGCTTTGCTTTCGCTTGCAGCTTTCCACTTGCAGCCTGTAGCTGCCCCTAGGCCATTTCGGCCGTGGTTTCGAAGTCGAAGGTCATTTCGCCGTCCTTCACGTCGATGTGCACCACGCCGCCGTGCTCGGCCAGCTCGCCGAACAGGATCTCCTCCGCCAACGGCCGCTTGATCTTGTCCTGGATAAGCCGTGCCATCGGCCGGGCACCCATGGTGGCGTCATAGCCACCGGCTGCCAGCCAACTGCGCGCCGCATCCGTGACTTCCAGCAGCACACGCTTGTCTTCCAGCTGGGCCTGCAGTTCGGTGAGGAACTTGTCGACCACGCTCTTGATCGTCTCGTGGCTGAGGCGACCAAACTGGATGATGGTGTCCAGGCGGTTTCTGAACTCCGGCGTGAAGCTTTTCTTGATGACTTCCATGGCATCGGACGAATGGTCCTGGTGCGTGAAGCCAATGGACGCACGCGCGGCGGTTTCGGCACCGGCGTTGGTGGTCATGATCAGGATCACGTTGCGGAAGTCCGCCTTGCGGCCGTTGTTGTCGGTCAGGGTACCGTGGTCCATCACCTGCAACAGCAGGTTGAAGACTTCCGGGTGGGCCTTTTCGATTTCATCGAGCAGCAGCACGCAGTGCGGTTGCTTGGTGATGGCCTCGGTCAGCAGGCCGCCCTGGTCGAAACCGACGTAGCCCGGCGGCGCGCCGATCAGACGGGACACAGTGTGGCGCTCCATGTATTCCGACATGTCGAACCGCACCAGTTCAACGCCCAGGGCCTTGGCCAACTGACGAGCGGCTTCGGTCTTGCCCACGCCGGTAGGGCCGGCGAACAGGAACGAACCCACAGGCTTGTCCGGCGATTTGAGCCCCGCACGCGACAACTTGATGGCCGTGGCCAGCGAGTCGATGGCAGCGTCCTGGCCGAACACGGTCAGCTTCAGGTCGCGCTCCAGGTTACGCAGCAGCTCCTTGTCGGAACTGGTGACGTGTTTTGGCGGAATGCGCGCGATCTTGGCGACAATGTCCTCGACCTGTGGCACTTCGATGCGCTTGACGCGGTTTTCCACCGGTTGCAGGCGCTGATAGGCGCCGGCTTCGTCAATGACGTCGATGGCCTTGTCGGGCATGTGACGGTCGTTGATGTAGCGCGAGGCCAGCTCGGCCGCTGCACGCAGCGCTTCATCGCTGTACTCGATGTTGTGGTGCTGCTCGAAACGGCCTTTCAGCCCGCGCAGGATACCGATGGTGTCTTCCACCGACGGCTCGCTGACATCCACTTTCTGGAAGCGACGCGCCAGGGCACGGTCCTTCTCGAAGATGCCGCGGAATTCCTGGAACGTGGTGCTGCCGATGCAGCGGATGTCGCCCGATGACAACAACGGCTTGAGCAGGTTGGACGCATCCATCACGCCACCCGACGCAGCACCCGCACCGATGATGGTGTGAATTTCGTCGATGAACAGGATGGCCTGCGGGCGCTTTTTCAGCTCGCCGAGCAGCGCCTTGAAGCGCTTCTCGAAGTCACCGCGGTACTTGGTACCGGCCAGCAAGGCGCCCAGGTCCAGCGAATAGACGACGCTATTGGCCAGCAGGTCCGGCACCTGGCTGTCGACGATGCGCTTGGCCAGGCCTTCGGCGATGGCCGTCTTGCCCACACCGGCCTCACCCACCAGCAACGGGTTGTTCTTGCGGCGGCGAGCCAGGATCTGCGCCACGCGCTCCACTTCGTTCTCGCGGCCTACCAGCGGGTCGATACGGCCCTGGCGCGCGAGTTCGTTGAGGTTGCTGGCGTAGGCGTCGAGCGGGTTGCCTGAAGAAGAAGACTCACCGCCTTCGTCGTCCTGCATGTCCTGCTCACCTTCGGAATGATCGCCGTGCCCTGGCACCTTGGAGATACCGTGGGCGATGTAGTTGACCACATCGATGCGCGCCACGCTCTGCTGCTTGAGCAGGAACACGGCCTGGCTTTCCTGTTCGCTGAAGATGGCAACCAGTACGTTGGCGCCGGTGACTTCGCGCTTGCCCGAGCTCTGTACGTGGAAGACGGCACGTTGCAACACACGCTGGAAGCCCAGGGTTGGCTGGGTTTCGCGATCTTCGTCGTGGACGGGGATCAGCGGCGTGGTGGAGTCGATGAACTCCTGCAAGTCGTGTTTGAGTTTGTCGAGGTTTGCGCCACAAGCGCGCAAAACGGTGGCGGCGGCCTCATTATCCAATAATGCCAACAGGAGGTGTTCCACGGTCATGAACTCATGACGTTTGGAACGCGCCTCCTTGAAGGCGAGATTGAGGGTGACTTCGAGCTCGCGGTTTAACATAGCTTCACCTCATACCCAAGTGGTCGGCGATTAACCGTCCTTCTCGATTTCACAGAGTAGCGGATGCTGGCTTTCCCTGGCGTACTGATTGACCTGCATGGCCTTTGTCTCGGCGATGTCGCGGGTGAACAATCCACATACGGCTCGCCCTTCCGTGTGTACGGCGAGCATGACCTTGGTCGCCAGCTCGCGGTTCAGGTTAAAAAACACCTCGAGCACTTCGACGACGAAATCCATCGGCGTGTAGTCATCGTTAAATAAAACCACCTTATACATGGGTGGCGCCTTCAGGGCCGGTTTGGCTTCCTGTACGGCCAAGCCCGCGGAATCGTCCTCATGCGATGGCGGGTGATCCTGATTGAATGTTAGTCGAATCTGGCTGATTGCATGCATGGAAAGAAGGTTCATGGTTGAGCGAATAGGGTTGTGTGTTGACCTTGTGACCGACTGTAAGCTCGGCCGCCGCATGACCTTGACTATCGGCAAAACGGTGTTACAAACAATAGAACCCACATTGGGGAATAAAGGTCCGCGCAGTCAACCAAATTTTTTGATCGGTCCGAACGCCGGATGAAGTGGATGATACTCCAGAGATGGAGTCCTTTGCAGAGGGATATGAGCATGGCAAACGGTAAGGTCAAGTGGTTCAACAACGCCAAAGGCTATGGCTTCATCGTTGAAGAGGGCAAGAGCGAAGACCTGTTCGCCCACTACTCGGCCATCAAGATGGATGGCTACAAGACCCTCAAGGCCGGCCAGCCCGTCAAATTCGAGATTATCCAGGGCCCCAAGGGCCTGCACGCCGTTGAGATTTCCGCTGCCACCGACAGCCCTGCCCAGCATGCTGCCACCCAGCCTGCGCAGCAGTCCGTCACTGCCTGACCACCGCACAGCCCCTGCCGCAGGCTGCGCTGGCCCGCTTGCCCGCCGGAGGCCTTCGGTGGGGCATAGGGCCAGCGTGGCCTGCGGCAGCGGCTAAATAGCTGCAGGTATGAAAAAACCGGCCAAGAAGACCGGTTTTTTTGTTGCCAGACGTTACATATGCTTGATGATCGCCTCACCGAACCCCGAACTGGTCACCAGCGTGGCACCGTCCATCAGTCGCTCGAAATCATACGTAACGGTTTTTGCGCCAATGGCGCCGTTGGTGCCTTTGATGATCAGGTCAGCCGCCTCGGTCCACCCCAGGTGGCGCAGCATCATTTCCGCCGACAGAATCACCGAGCCCGGGTTGACCTGGTCCTTGCCCGCGTACTTGGGCGCGGTGCCGTGCGTCGCCTCGAACATCGCCACCGTGTCGGACAGGTTGGCACCCGGGGCAATGCCGATGCCGCCCACTTCTGCCGCCAGGGCATCCGACAGGTAGTCACCGTTGAGGTTGAGGGTGGCGATCACGTCATATTCGGCCGGCCGCAGCAGTATCTGTTGCAGCATGGCGTCGGCGATGGCGTCCTTGACGATCACGTTGCGCCCGGTTTTCGGGTTCTTGAACTGCATCCACGGGCCGCCGTCCAGCAGGGTGGCGCCGAATTCGTCGCGGGCAATCTCGTAGCCCCAGTCCTTGAAGGCGCCCTCGGTAAATTTCATGATGTTGCCCTTGTGCACCAGGGTCAGCGACTTGCGGTCATTGTCCACCACGTATTGCAGGGCCTTGCGCACCAGGCGCTGGGTGCCTTCCCTGGACACCGGCTTGATGCCGATGCCGCAGTCCTGGTCGAAACGGATCTTGGTGACGCCCATTTCCTCCTTGAGGAACTTGATGACCTTCTGCGCCTCGGGCGAGCCGGCCTTCCACTCGATGCCGGCGTAGATATCCTCGGAGTTCTCGCGAAAGATCACCATGTCCACGTCGCCAGGCTTTTTCACCGGGCTGGGCACGCCTTCGAACCACACCACCGGGCGCAGGCACACATAAAGGTCGAGCTGCTGGCGCAGGGCTACGTTCAGCGAACGGATACCGCCACCCACCGGCGTGGTCAGCGGCCCCTTGATGGACACCACGTAGTCTTTCACCGCCTCCAGGGTTTCCTGCGGCAGCCAAGTGTCCTGGTCATACACTTGGGTGGCCTTCTCACCCGCGTACACTTCCATCCACGAGATCGTGCGCTTGCCGCCGTAGGCCTTGGCCACGGCCGCATCCACCACTTTGATCATGACAGGCGTCACGTCGACGCCGATGCCATCGCCTTCGATATACGGAATGATCGGTTGGTCTGGAACATTGAGAGAATGGTCTGCGTTGACGGTGATTTTCTCACCGACACCTGGCACCTGAATCTTCTGGTATCCCATGCTGGACTCCGTTTTTGTGGGTTGAACATCCTGGCTACCCCTGAGCGTAAACCACCTGCCCGGGACCGCAACCACCTGTTTGAGAGGTGAATCTGCCGAAGAGCATCATTTATAGACCATGACCAGTGGTATACTGTCGCAGTGACCATCGAGTCACCCAGGGCAAAGGCGTTCAAAACCCGGCGCCAAACCCTTGAAAAAGCTTTAAAAGACCGAGCTGTACCGCAGTCAGGTCGCTTGACGCTCTACTGATGCACCCAACATCATCGCGACGAATCCTCGACTTTCGGCTCATTGATCACTTTGAACGAAAGCGCCTACCCTGCGCATCTCGAGATTCTGTGCACGCTTAGCAAAGAAGAGAGTTAATCCGATATGCCCACCCGCTCAAAGATCATCTACACCTTCACCGACGAAGCTCCCGCCCTCGCCACCTATTCCCTGCTCCCTATCGTAGAGGCCTTCACCGCCTCGGCTGATATTGCCGTGGAAACCCGGGACATCTCCCTGGCCGGCCGCATCCTGTCGAGCTTCCCTGAGCAACTGAAAGCCGACCAGGTCATCGCTGACGACCTCGCCGAGCTGGGCGCCCTGGCCACCACGCCGGAAGCCAACATCATCAAGCTGCCGAACATCAGCGCCTCGGTGCCGCAACTGAAAGCGGCCATCATCGAGCTGCAGGCACAGGGCTTCAACATTCCGGACTACCCGGAAAACCCGGCCACCGACGCCGAGAAAGAAGCCAAGTCGCGTTACGACAAAATCAAGGGCAGCGCGGTGAACCCGGTACTGCGCGAAGGCAACTCCGACCGTCGCGCGCCGTTGTCGGTGAAGAACTACGCCCGTAAGCACCCCCACAAAATGGGCGCCTGGGCTGCCGACTCCAAGTCCCACGTGGCCCACATGAGCAACGGCGACTTCTACGGCAGTGAAAAGGCCGCCCTGATCGAAGCCGCCGACGCCGTGCGCATCGAACTGCTGGCCGCTGATGGCACCGTCAGCGTGCTGAAGGAAAAGACCTCGGTCAAAGCCGGCGAAATCATCGACTGCGCCGTGATGAGCAAAAAGGCCCTGCGCGCCTTCATCGCTGCCGAAATCGAAGACGCCAAGGCCAAGGGCGTGCTGCTGTCCCTGCACCTCAAAGCCACCATGATGAAGGTGTCCGACCCCATCATGTTCGGCCAGGTGGTTGCCGAGTTCTATAAAGAAGCACTGGCCAAGCACGCCACTGTGCTGGAGCAGATCGGCTTCAACCTGAATAACGGCATCGGCGACCTGTACGCCCGCATCCAGTCGCTGCCTGCCGAGCAGAAAGCGCAGATCGAAGCTGACATCCAGGCCGTGTACGCCACCCGTCCGGCGCTGGCCATGGTCAACTCCGACAAGGGCATCACCAACCTGCACGTGCCAAGCGACGTGATCGTCGACGCCTCGATGCCGGCCATGATCCGCGACTCGGGCAAGATGTGGAACACCCAAGGCAACCTGCAGGACACCAAGGCGGTGATCCCGGACCGTTGCTACGCCACCATCTACCAGGCCGCCATCGAAGACTGCAAGAAACACGGCGCCTTCGATCCGACCACCATGGGCAGCGTGCCAAACGTTGGCCTGATGGCGCAGAAAGCCGAAGAGTACGGCTCGCACGACAAGACGTTCCACATCAAGGCTGACGGCGTTGTTCGCGTTGTCGACGGCAAGGGCCGTACCCTGCTGGAGCAGAAAGTCGACGCCGGCGACATCTTCCGCATGTGCCAGACCAAGGACGCGCCGATCCAGGACTGGGTCAAGCTGGCCGTCAACCGCGCCCGCGCCTCCGGCACCCCAGCCGTCTTCTGGCTGGACCCGGCTCGCGCCCACGACGGCGTGATGATCGAGAAGGTCCAGGTTTACCTGAAAGACCACGACACCTCGGGCCTGGACATCCGCATCATGTCGCCTGTCGACGCCATGAAGTTCTCCCTGGAGCGCATCCGCAAGGGCCAGGACACCATTTCGGTGACCGGCAACGTGCTGCGCGACTACCTGACCGACCTGTTCCCGATCATGGAACTGGGTACCAGCGCCAAGATGCTGTCCATCGTGCCGCTGATGAACGGCGGTGGCCTGTTCGAAACCGGCGCCGGCGGTTCGGCGCCCAAGCACGTGCAGCAGCTGGTGGAAGAAAACTTCCTGCGCTGGGACTCGCTGGGTGAATTCCTGGCCCTGGCCGCCTCGCTGGAGCACCTGGGCGTCACCACCCAGAACGCCAAGGCCAAGGTACTGGCTGCCACCCTGGACCAGGCCACCGGCCAGTTCCTGGACAACAACAAGTCGCCATCGCGCAAAGTCGGCAACATCGACAACCGCGGCAGCCACTTCTACTTGGCACTGTACTGGGCCCAGGCCCTGGCCGCGCAGACCGATGACTCGGCCCTGCAAGCCCGCTTCGCCCCGCTGGCCGCCGTACTGACCGAACAGGAAGCGACCATCGTCGCCGAACTGAACGCCGTGCAAGGCAAGCCAGTGGACATTGCTGGCTACTACCACGCCAACGCCGAACTGGCCGCCAAGGTCATGCGCCCAAGCGCTACCTTGAACGCCGCGATCGCGTCGCTGAAGTAAGCCTGGAAGCCAAAAAAAGCCCCCAGCCTATGCTGGGGCTTTTTTTTAGCGGCAAGCTGTAAGCTACAAGCTGCCGCTCAAAGCTCCCGACTAAAAGGAGGGCCCATGCGCCCCTGGATCCCCCACGTCACCGTCGCCACGGTCATCGAAGACAACGGCCGCTTCCTGCTGGTAGAAGAACTCAAGGGCGGCCGCGCCGTGCTCAACCAGCCCGCCGGGCACCTGGAACCCGACGAAAGCCTGATCGAAGCCGCGATCCGCGAAACCCTGGAAGAAACCGGCTATGACGTCGAGCTGACCGGCGTGATCGGCATCTACCTGTACACCGCGCCGAGCAACGGCGTGACCTATCAGAGGGTGTGCTTCGCCGGCAAACCGCTGCACCACGACCCGGAGCGCACACTGGACCACGGCATCATCGGGCCGCAATGGCTCACGCGTGACGAGATCATCGAGCAGAAAGGCCGCTGGCGCAGTGAGCTACTGCTGCAATGCATCGATGATTACCTCGAACACCCGCTGCACAGCCTTTCCCTGATTCGCAACTGAAAACGCGCGTAACGGCCGGACGCAGCCTGACGACTACCTACGCCCCCCGGCGCTGCGTCGCAGGCACCGCGCAACCAATCGGCGAGCGCGGCGTGGCGCTTGGTGGTAGAATCCCGTGCTTTTCCCAGACACACACTCAATTCCTATGCGTGATTCAGCTGCTGCCCCTGAAACCCAGCGCGTTATCGTCGGCATGTCCGGCGGCGTTGACTCTTCCGTGTCCGCCCTCCTGCTGCTCGAACAGGGGTACCAGGTGGAAGGCCTGTTCATGAAGAACTGGGAAGAAGACGACGGCACCGACTACTGCACCGCCCGCGAAGACCTGGCCGACGCCCAGGCCGTGTGCGACCGCATCGGCATCAAGCTGCATACGGCCAACTTCGCCGCCGAATACTGGGACAACGTCTTCGAACATTTCCTGGAAGAGTACAAGGCCGGCCGCACGCCGAACCCGGACATCCTCTGCAACCGTGAAATCAAGTTCAAGGCCTTCCTGGACTACGCCCTGTCGCTGGGTGCTGACCTGATCGCCACCGGCCATTACGTGCGCCGCCGCGACATCCACAACCGCACCGAACTGCTCAAGGGCCTGGACCCGAACAAAGACCAGAGCTACTTCCTGCACGCCGTGGGCGGTGAACAGATTGCCCGCACCCTGTTCCCGGTGGGCGAGCTGGAAAAGCCGGAAGTGCGCGCCATCGCCGAGAAACACGGCCTGGCCACCGCCAAGAAGAAGGATTCCACCGGTATCTGCTTCATTGGCGAGCGCCGTTTCAGCGACTTCCTCAAGCAGTACCTGCCCGCCCAGCCCGGCGAGATCCAGACCACCGAAGGCGAAGTCATCGGCCGTCACCATGGCCTGATGTACCACACCATCGGACAGCGCCAGGGCCTGGGCATTGGCGGCTTGAAGGACGCCAGCGACGAGCCGTGGTACGTGCTGGAAAAGGACCTGGAACGCAATGTGCTCGTCGTGGGCCAGGGCAATGATCACCCGTGGTTGTTCTCCCGCGCCCTGCTGGCGTCGGAAATCTGGTGGGTCAACCCCATCGACCTGAGCAGCCCGCGCCGCCTGACCGCCAAGGTGCGTTACCGCCAAGGCGACCAGGGCTGCACCCTGGAACAGACCGCCAGCGGTTACCGCGCGGTGTTCGACGAACCACAGCGCGCCGTCACCCCCGGCCAGTCCGTGGTGTTCTATGACGATGAAATCTGCCTGGGCGGCGGCGTCATTGAAATTGCCGAGCCGTGGACCAGCAAAGGCGCCGCTGCATGAACCCCATTCAGGAGCAATTGATTGCCCTGGGCGGCGTGTTCCAGGCCGCCGTGCTGGTAGACCGCATCGCCAAGACCGGCCAGAGCGCCGAGGCGGCCATGGGCTGCATGCTCGGCAGCCTGCTGATTCGCGACCCCAAGGACACCCTGGAGGTGTTCGGCGGTGACGACCTGAACCTGCGCGACGGCTACCGCGCCATGGTCAGCGCCCTGGAGCGCGACCCGGCCAGCCTGCAGCGCGAACCGCTGCGCTATGCGCTGTCGATGCTCAACCTGGAACGCCAACTGAGCAAGCGCGACGACCTGCTGGACGTGATCGGTCGGCGCCTGCCGCAAATCCAGTCACAGGTAGAACATTTCGGCATTACCCACGAGAACGTTATCGCCGCCAGTGGCGCGCTGTACCAGGACACCCTGAGCACCTTGCGCCAGCGTATCCAGGTGCAGGGCGACATGCGCAACCTGCAGCAACCCAGCAATGCCGCGAAAATACGCGCGTTGCTGCTGGCCGGCATCCGTTCGGCGCGCTTATGGCGGCAATTGGGCGGTCACCGCTGGCAACTGGTTTTCAGCCGGCGCAAGCTGCTCAAGGAACTTTATCCGATGATGCGCGGTTAACGCTCGTCACCTCACGGGCGCGGTCGGCGCTGGGCTGCCGACCTGCAGTGAATTTTCATGTATGATACGCGCCCCATTTCGTTGCCCGACTGTCCGAGAACACCCCATGCAGCTTTCTTCGCTCACTGCGGTTTCCCCTGTTGACGGCCGCTACGCCGGCAAAACCCAGGCCCTGCGCCCTATTTTCAGCGAATACGGCCTGATCCGTTTCCGCGCCCTGGTCGAGGTGCGCTGGCTCCAGCGCCTGGCTGCTCACCCGCAAATCGGCGAAGTGCCGGCGTTTTCCGCCCAAGCCAACGCTATCCTCAACGCCCTGGCTGATGACTTCGCCCTGGAACACGCCGAGCGTGTGAAAGAGATCGAGCGCACCACCAACCACGACGTCAAGGCCATCGAGTACCTGCTCAAAGAGCAGGCTGCCAAGCTGCCAGAACTGGCCAAGGTCAGCGAGTTCATCCACTTCGCCTGCACCAGCGAGGACATCAACAACCTGTCCCACGCCCTGATGCTGCGCGAAGGCCGTGACACGGTGCTGCTGCCGCTGATGCGCCAGATCGCCGAGAACATCCGTGAACTGGCCCACCGCTTCGCCGACGTGCCGATGCTGTCGCGCACCCACGGCCAGCCGGCATCGCCGACCACCCTGGGCAAGGAACTGGCCAACGTCGTCTACCGTCTGGAGCGTCAGATCGCCCAAGTAGCCGCCGTGCCGTTGCTGGGCAAGATCAACGGCGCCGTGGGCAACTACAACGCCCACCTGTCCGCCTATGCCGACATCGACTGGGAAGAGAACGCCCGCGCCTTCATCGAAGACGAACTGGGCCTGGGCTTCAACCCCTACACCACCCAGATCGAGCCGCACGACTACATTGCCGAGCTGTTCGACGCCATCGCCCGCTTCAACACCATCCTGATCGACTTCGATCGCGATATCTGGGGCTACATCTCGCTGGGCTACTTCAAGCAGCGCACCATTGCCGGCGAAATCGGTTCCTCGACCATGCCGCACAAGGTCAACCCAATCGACTTCGAAAACTCCGAAGGCAACCTGGGCATCGCCAACGCACTGTTCCAGCACCTGGCCAGCAAACTGCCGGTTTCGCGCTGGCAGCGTGACCTCACCGACTCCACCGTGCTGCGCAACCTGGGCGTTGGTTTCGCCCACAGCGTGATCGCCTACGAGGCGAGCCTGAAGGGCATCAGCAAGCTGGAGTTGAACGAGGTGCGCATCGCCGACGACCTGAACGCCTGCTGGGAAGTCCTGGCTGAGCCGATCCAGACCGTGATGCGTCGCTACAACATCGAAAACCCGTATGAAAAACTGAAAGAGTTGACTCGCGGCAAGGGCATCAGCCCAGAAGCGCTGCAAACTTTCATCGACGGCCTGGACATGCCGGCCGAGGCCCGCGCGGAACTGAAGAAGCTGACCCCGGCTTCCTACATCGGTAACGCCGCAGCCCAGGCCAAGCGCGTCTGACGCCTAGCCCGTCGCTCTGACGCCCGGCTCAGCCGGGCGTTTTTATTCGTGACATAAAAGCGCAACCATTCAATAGGTTACACATGAATCCTGATACTCCTCTTCAACTTCTGGGCGGCTTGACTGCACGCGAATTCCTACGCGACTACTGGCAGAAAAAGCCCCTGCTGGTCCGTCAGGCCTTCACCGATTTCGACAACCCGATCAGCCCCGACGAGCTGGCTGGCCTGGCGCTGGAAGAAGAAGTTGAATCGCGCATCGTCATCGAGAATGGCGAGCGCCCATGGGAAATGCGCCGCGGCCCGTTCGAAGAGGACGCGTTCAGCCAACTGCCCGCGCAAGACTGGACCCTGCTGGTACAGGCCGTGGACCAGTTCGTGCCGGAAGTGGCCGACCTGCTGCAACACTTCCGCTTCCTGCCCAGCTGGCGCATCGATGACGTGATGATCAGCTACGCAGCCCCAGGCGGCAGCGTGGGCGCGCACTTCGACAACTACGACGTGTTCCTGCTGCAAGGCCACGGCCAGCGCAACTGGAAAGTGGGTCAGATGTGTGACTCCGACAGCCCGCTGATCGAACACGCCGACCTGCGCATCCTGGCCAACTTCGAACAAACCGACGAGTGGACCCTGGAGCCGGGCGACATGCTCTACCTGCCGCCGCGCCTGGCCCACTACGGCGTGGCCGTGGACGAGTGCATGACCTACTCGGTAGGCTTCCGCGCGCCAAGCGCCGCTGAAGTGCTGACCCACTTCACCGACTTCCTCACCCAGTTCCTGCCCGACGAAGAGCGTTACACCGACGCCGACGCCCAGCCGGTCAGCGACCCCAACCAGATCCAGCACGATGCCCTGGACCGTCTGAAAAAGCTGCTCAACGAGCACATGAACGACGAGCGCCTGCTGCTGACCTGGTTCGGTCAGTTCATGACCGAGCCGCGCTACCCGGAACTGGTGGCGGGCGAAGATCTGGAAGAAGACGACCTGCTGGGCGGCCTGGAAGACGGCGTTATCCTGATCCGCAACCCCAGCGCGCGTATGGCCTGGTCGGAAGTGGGCGATGACCTGCTGCTGTTCGCCAGCGGCCAGAGCCGCCTGTTGCCGGGCGAGATGCGCGACCTGCTGAAGCTGATCTGCTCGGCCGACGCCCTGCACATCGAAAACCTGGGCCCATGGATGATCGACGAACAAGGTCGTACACTGATCTGCGAGCTGGTGAAACAGGGAAGTCTGGGGTTTGCCGACGATGAATAAGATTCGCGTACGCGTTGCAGATTGGCACAAGGACATCGCCGACATTCGACGTATCCGCGAGGCCGTGTTCATTGCCGAGCAATCGGTACCCCCGGAGCTTGAGTTCGATGCCGACGACCACGACGCCGTGCACTTCCTGGCCTGCGAGGGCGACTACGCCATCGGCACCGCCCGCCTGCTGCCCGACGGGCAGATTGGCCGGGTGTCGGTGCTCAAGGACTGGCGCGGCCTGAAAGTGGGCGACGCCCTGCTGCAAGCCGCCATCGCGCAGGCCGAGCATCAAGACGTCAAGCAGCAAAGCCTGAGCGCACAGGTGCACGCCACAGCGTTCTACGAGCGCCACGGCTTCAAGGTGGTGAGCGAAGAATTCCTCGAAGCAGGCATCCCGCACGTGGACATGGTGCGCTCAAGCTGACATTTGCTCTACCTTTTCGCGGGCAAAGCCCGCTCCCACCGGTGATCGACACACCATGGTGGGAGCGGGCTCTGCCCGCGAAGAAGGTGGTATAGATCCATCTGGTGCCATCCTGCGCCATAATGTCCACTCCAATGATGGAGACCCCGGACATGCCGTTACGCCCCCTGCTCGCCGCCCTCACCCTGCTGGCATCCTTCACCGCCAGTGCCGCCACTGAAATCGTCCAGCTGAACAACCGCACCAGCGATGACCTGCTGCCCGTGGCGCAGAACTTCATCGGCCGCGACGGCAAGGTCAGCGCCTACGGCAACCAGTTGATCGTCAATGCCGACCCCGACAAGATCCAGCAACTGCGTGCCCTGATCACCCAGCTCGACGTGGCCGCTCGCCGCCTGATGATCAGCGTCGACACCAGTGACAGCAACAACGGTGACGCCGGCGGCTACACCATGAATGGCAGCAACGGCGGCGCCCAGACCCGTGTCATCACCTACGGCACCACCAACCGCACCGGCGGCGTCCAGCAGGTGCAAGCCACCGAAGGCACCCCCGCGCTGATCCAGGTCGGTCAGAGCGTGCCCTTCACCAGCGCCCAGACCGACAGCTACGGCGGCCTGCAAACCCAAACCCAGTACAAGAACGTCACGCAGGGCTTCTACGTGACCGCCAGCGTCACCGGTGAAACCGTTCACCTGAGCATCAGTACAAACAATGACCGGATCAGCCAGGAACGTCAGGATGTAGTGAACGTGCAAAGCACCGACACACAGGTCAGTGGGCGGCTGGGCGAATGGATCACTTTGGCCGGCACCAACGAGCAAACCCAGCTCAATCAGAACGGATACACCCGTAATTGGTCCACTCAGGGGCGTAGCGACATGACGTTGCGAGTAAAAGTGGACCCCCTGGACTGAACGACTGACCTGGCAGTCGTAAAACCGACTCGCAAGTCGTCGACCAAAGCCCCTGAAACTGACTGATGAGTCGCTATCGATCAAATATGTAGTGATAGAAAAAAGCACTACAAAACATTTGACGACACAATTTCGTCGAGGCATGATGGCCTCGCTCCCGCTAATCAGGGGCCCTGGAAAGGGCCTTCGGACCGGACTCTAACCTACCCACCTGAGCCGATTCGTGTCTGTAACGCCCACAAGGCAGCCTGACGAGATTGCGACTGGAACGAAGAAGTTGTCCCGAGGGACGGAAGCGCATCTGGCAACACGGCACCCCCTGTACGCTCGCACCACCGCCACGATCGGTGGGTGTTCGCGCCCAGGCCATGCCTGGCCAACCTGCCACTCCCTCCTTCGAACAACCGTTCGATCGTCGCCTTCTCCGCCAAGCCCGTTACAGGCCTTCTAAGCTTCTGATCTGCGAGCGCCACAAAGGTGTTTCTCTAAGGACAGCGCCGGCGGAGCGAGAATTTTTCATCCAAACCTATGCGACGAGGTTTATCTCCATGGCACTGACACGCGAACAACAAATTGCTGCCCTTGAAAAAGACTGGGCAGAAAACCCGCGCTGGAAAGGTGTAACCCGCAACTACTCCGCTGCCGACGTTGTACGTCTGCGTGGTTCGGTCCAGCCTGAGCACACCTTCGCCCGCCAGGGCGCCGAGAAGCTCTGGAACCTGGTGACCCAGGGCGCCAAGCCGTCCTTCCGTCCGGACAAGGACTTCGTCAACTGCATGGGTGCCCTCACCGGCGGCCAGGCCGTGCAACAGGTCAAGGCTGGCATTCAGGCCATTTACCTGTCGGGCTGGCAGGTTGCCGCCGACAACAACTCGGCCGAATCCATGTACCCTGACCAGTCGCTGTACCCGGTGGACTCGGTGCCTACCGTGGTCAAGCGCATCAACAACTCGTTCCGCCGCGCCGACCAGATCCAGTGGAAAGCCGGCAAGAACCCGGGCGACGATGGCTACATCGACTACTTCGCACCGATCGTGGCCGACGCTGAAGCCGGTTTCGGCGGCGTGCTCAACGCCTACGAGCTGATGAAAAGCATGATCGAGGCCGGTGCCGCTGGCGTTCACTTCGAAGACCAGCTGGCCTCGGTGAAGAAATGCGGCCACATGGGTGGCAAGGTACTGGTGCCGACCCAGGAAGCCGTGCAGAAGCTGACCGCTGCTCGCCTGGCCGCTGACGTTGCCGGTGTGCCGACCATCATCCTGGCCCGCACCGACGCCAACGCCGCCGACCTGCTGACCTCGGACTGCGACCCGTACGACCAGCCGTTCGTGACCGGCACCCGCACCCAGGAAGGCTTCTACAAGGTGCGCGCCGGCCTGGACCAAGCCATCGCTCGCGGCCTGGCCTACGCGCCGTACGCCGACCTGATCTGGTGTGAAACCGCCAAGCCGGACCTGGATGAGGCTCGCCGCTTCGCCGAGGCCATCAAGAAGGAATACCCGGATCAGCTGCTGTCGTACAACTGCTCGCCGTCCTTCAACTGGAAGAAGAACCTGGACGACGCCACCATCGCCAAGTTCCAGCGCGAACTGTCGGCCATGGGCTACAAGCACCAGTTCATCACCCTGGCGGGCATCCACAACATGTGGCACAGCATGTTCAACCTGGCGCACGACTACGCCCGCAACGACATGACCGCCTACGTGAAACTGCAGGAGCAGGAATTTGCCGACGCCGCCAAGGGCTACACCTTCGTGGCGCACCAGCAGGAAGTGGGCACCGGCTACTTCGACGACATGACTACTGTGATTCAGGGCGGCAGCTCGTCGGTGACGGCGCTGACGGGTTCGACCGAGGAAGAGCAGTTTCATTGATGTGAGGCAGACGCGGTAATGAAAAAGGCCACCCCACGCAGGTGGCCTTTTTGTGTGCCATGAGGGTGACCGAGGGGATTCAGATGCGCCCGCCTTGAGTTTTCTGGCGCTCTTGAGATCGCGCGCCGCCCGCGCGGCGCTTCGCGGGCAGAGCCCGCTCCCACGTTGGTTGCAACGTGCCCCGCTGTAGATTGGTGGTGCGCCTGGTCGCACCAGCACAGATCTGCAGTGGACAATCAAGGCGGACCAGGTGATGGCACAGGAATAACTGGCCCGAAACAAACGTGGGAGTGGGCTCTGCCCGCGAAGCGCCGCGCGGGCGGCGCTCGATCTCAAGAGCACCAAAAAAACAACGGCATGCACCTCCCACCCCCACCTCAATCCCAATCACCCCTCCACCCCGCCCCACATCGACTACGCTTCTACAACCAAAGTCTTGATCCACGCCAACTTATATAGAGGGAAAATAGCGTAGAACGTACGAGTTGGTTAACGCGCACCACAGGGTTGACACGAATTGGAACCCTTTAAATGATATTAATTATCATTACACATTAAAAGAACCTCCAAACGGGTGTAACAACGTTATAAATAAAACACCCTGAAACCCCCGCCCCATGGGCCCCGCAGGTACCTGCAAGGAGTGTATGTGCTTAATCCTACGAATAAATTTGCAGCAGAAAATTTACTTGCCAACGCTTTACCCATAAAATCAGCGCGATAGATTCAGCTGCGACATATCGTCACTGCTTTACTACTTTTCAAGTACCGAGACATTTGCTCTCCGTTAAGGATTCCAGCATGCCCGATTCGACAGGACTCATGGCCCACAACTGGGGCTTTGCCATCTTCCTTTTGGGTGTCGCCGGGCTCTGTGCCTTCATGCTGGGGCTGTCAGCCCTGCTGGGCAGCAAGGCCTGGGGCCGCAGCAAGAACGAACCATTCGAATCCGGCATGCTGCCGGTCGGCAGCGCCCGCCTGCGCCTTTCCGCCAAATTCTATCTGGTCGCGATGCTGTTCGTGATCTTCGATATCGAAGCCCTCTTTCTCTTTGCATGGTCTGTGTCGGTACGCGAAAGCGGCTGGGCCGGATTCGTCGAAGCACTCGTTTTCATAGCAATTCTGTTGGCAGGTCTTGTCTACCTTTGGCGAGTAGGGGCGCTCGATTGGGCTCCCGAAGGTCGCCGTAAGCGGCAAGCGAAGCTGAAACAATGAGGCTTTGGCAATGCAATACAATCTCACCAGAATCGACCCGGATGCACCCAACGACCAATATCCTATCGGCGAACGGGAAACCGTTTCCGATCCGCTAGAGGATCAGGTCCACAAAAACATTTTCATGGGCAAGCTCGAAGACGTACTGAGCGGTGCAGTCAATTGGGGGCGTAAAAACTCCCTGTGGCCGTACAACTTCGGTCTGTCGTGCTGCTACGTGGAAATGACCACCGCCTTCACCGCGCCCCACGACATCGCCCGCTTTGGCGCGGAAGTGATCCGGGCATCGCCACGCCAGGCCGACTTCATGGTCATCGCCGGCACCTGCTTCATCAAGATGGCGCCGATCATCCAGCGCCTGTATGAGCAGATGCTGGAACCCAAGTGGGTGATCTCCATGGGCTCGTGCGCCAACTCCGGTGGCATGTACGACATTTACTCGGTCGTTCAGGGGGTCGATAAATTCCTCCCCGTGGACGTTTACGTGCCCGGCTGCCCGCCGCGCCCAGAGGCCTTCCTGCAAGGCCTGATGCTGTTGCAGGAATCGATTGGCCAAGAGCGTCGCCCGTTGTCCTGGGTGGTCGGTGATCAAGGCGTTTACCGCGCCGAGATGCCGTCGCAAAAGGAACAGCGCCGCGAGCAACGCATTGCCGTGACCAACCTGCGCAGCCCCGACGAAGTCTGATCCAGCTCTTTACCCGGCAGCACCGCCACAAAGAACCCTGGCTTCATTCTGTACGTTGACGAATAGCGACCGAGACCATGACAGCGGACACCGCTCTATATATCCCGCCTTACAAGGCTGACGACCAGGACGTGGTCGTTGAACTGAACCAGCGCTTCGGTCCCGAGGCCTTCGTGGCCCAGGAAACCCGCACCGGCATGCCGGTGCTGTGGATCGAACGCGCCAAGCTCAAGGAAGTGATGAGCTTCCTGCGCAACGTGCCCAAGCCTTATTCCATGCTGTATGACCTGCATGGCGTGGACGAGCGCCTGCGCACCCAGCGCCGCGGCTTGCCGGGCGCCGATTTCACCGTGTTCTACCACCTGATGTCGGTGGAGCGGAACAGCGACGTGATGATCAAGGTGGCGCTGCACGAAGGCGACCTGAACCTGCCCACCATCACCGGTATCTGGCCCAACGCCAACTGGTACGAGCGTGAAGTCTGGGACATGTTCGGCATCACCTTCCAGGGCCACCCACACCTGTCGCGCATCATGATGCCGCCCACCTGGGAGGGTCACCCGCTGCGCAAGGACTACCCGGCGCGCGCCACCGAGTTCGACCCGTTCAGCCTGACCCTGGCCAAGCAGCAGCTGGAAGAAGAGTCCGCGCGCTTCAAGCCGGAAGACTGGGGCATGAAACGTTCGGGCACCAACGAGGACTACATGTTCCTCAACCTGGGCCCCAACCACCCTTCGGCCCACGGTGCGTTCCGCATCATCCTGCAGCTGGACGGTGAAGAGATCGTCGACTGCGTGCCTGACATCGGCTACCACCACCGTGGTGCCGAGAAGATGGCCGAGCGCCAGTCGTGGCACAGCTTCATCCCCTACACCGACCGCATCGACTACCTGGGCGGGGTGATGAACAACCTGCCCTACGTGCTGGCTGTAGAGAAGCTGGCCGGCATCAAGGTGCCGCAGAAGGTCGACACCATCCGCATCATGATGGCCGAGTTCTTCCGTATCACCAGCCACCTGCTGTTCCTGGGCACCTACATCCAGGACGTGGGCGCCATGACCCCGGTGTTCTTCACCTTCACCGACCGCCAGAAGGCCTACACGGTGATTGAAGCCATCACCGGTTTCCGCCTGCACCCGGCCTGGTACCGCATTGGTGGCGTGGCCCACGACCTGCCACGCGGCTGGGACAAGCTGGTCAAGGACTTCGTCGAATGGCTGCCCAAGCGCCTGGACGAATACACCAAGGCCGCCCTGCAGAACAGCATCCTCAAGGGCCGTACCGTGGGCGTGGCCGCCTACAACACCAAGGAAGCCCTGGAATGGGGTGTCACCGGTGCCGGCCTGCGTTCCACCGGTTGCGACTTCGACCTGCGCAAGGCGCGCCCGTACTCGGGCTACGAGAACTTCGAGTTCGAAGTGCCGCTGGCTCACAACGGCGATGCCTACGACCGCTGCATGGTGCGCGTGGAAGAAATGCGCCAGAGCATCAAGATCATCGACCAGTGCATGCGCAACATGCCCGAAGGCCCGTACAAGGCGGATCACCCGCTGACCACGCCGCCGCCTAAAGAGCGCACGCTGCAGCACATCGAAACCTTGATCACGCACTTCCTGCAGGTTTCGTGGGGCCCGGTGATGCCGGCCAACGAATCCTTCCAGATGATCGAAGCGACCAAGGGCATCAACAGCTATTACCTGACGAGCGACGGCGGCACCATGAGCTACCGTACCCGGATTCGCACCCCAAGCTACCCGCACCTGCAGCAGATCCCTTCGGTGATCAAAGGCAGCATGGTCGCGGACTTGATCGCGTACCTGGGTAGTATCGACTTCGTTATGGCCGACGTGGACCGCTAAGCATGAACAGCACGCTTATCCAGACTGACCGTTTCGCCCTGAGCGAAACCGAGCGCTCGGCCATCGAGCACGAGCTGCACCACTACGAGGACCCGCGCGCGGCGTCCATCGAAGCCCTGAAGATCGTCCAGAAGGAACGTGGCTGGGTGCCCGACGGCGCCCTGTACGCCATTGGCGAGATGCTCGGCATTCCGGCCAGCGACGTCGAAGGCGTGGCCACCTTCTACAGCCAGATCTTCCGCCAGCCCGTGGGCCGCCACATTATTCGCGTGTGCGACAGCATGGTCTGCTACATCGGTGGCCACGAGTCGGTGGTCAGCGAGATCCAGAGCAAACTGGGCATCGGCCTGGGCCAGACCACCGCGGACGGGCGTTTCACCCTTTTGCCGGTGTGCTGCCTGGGTAACTGCGACAAGGCCCCGGCGCTGATGATCGACGACGACACCTTTGGTGACGTACAGCCAGCCGGCGTTGCCACACTGCTGGAGGGCTACGTATGACCCTGACTTCCTTCGGGCCTGCCAACCGCATCGCGCGCACCGCAGAGACCCACCCGCTGACCTGGCGCCTGCGTGACGATGGCGAGCCGGTATGGTTCGACGAGTACGTGGCCAAGGACGGCTATGCGGCGGCGAAAAAAGCCTTCGCCGACCTGTCCCAGGACGACATCGTCCAGACCGTGAAAGACTCCGGCCTCAAGGGTCGTGGCGGTGCGGGTTTCCCCACCGGCGTCAAATGGGGCCTGATGCCCAAAGACGAATCCATGAACATCCGCTACCTGCTGTGCAACGCGGATGAAATGGAGCCCAACACCTGGAAAGACCGCATGCTGATGGAGCAACTGCCCCATCTGCTGATCGAAGGCATGCTCATCAGTGCGCGCGCGCTGAAAGCCTACCGCGGCTACATCTTCCTGCGCGGCGAGTACGTCACCGCCGCCAAGCACCTCAACCGTGCCGTGCAGGAAGCCAAGGCCGCAGGCCTCTTGGGCAAGAACATCCTGGGCACAGGCTTTGATTTCGAGCTGTTCGTGCACACCGGTGCCGGCCGCTACATCTGCGGTGAAGAAACCGCGCTGATCAACTCCCTGGAAGGCCGCCGCGCCAACCCGCGCTCCAAGCCGCCGTTCCCGGCCGCCGTGGGCGTGTGGGGCAAGCCTACCTGCGTGAACAACGTCGAGACCCTGTGCAACGTGCCGGCCATCGTCGGCAACGGCGTGGACTGGTACAAGTCCCTGGCCCGTGAAGGCAGCGAAGACCACGGCACCAAGCTGATGGGCTTCAGCGGCAAGGTCAAGAACCCGGGCCTGTGGGAGCTGCCGTTCGGCATCCAGGCCCGCGAGCTGTTCGAAGACTACGCCGGCGGCATGCGCGACGGCTTCACGCTCAAGTGCTGGCAGCCTGGCGGCGCCGGTACCGGCTTCCTGCTGCCCGAGCACCTGGACGCGCAAATGTACGCCGGCGGCATCGGCAAGGTCGGCACCCGCATGGGTACGGGCCTGGCCATGGCCGTGGACGACAAGGTCAACATGGTGTCGCTGCTGCGCAACATGGAAGAGTTCTTTTCCCGCGAATCGTGCGGCTTCTGCACCCCGTGCCGCGACGGCCTGCCGTGGAGCGTGAAGCTGCTGCGCGCCCTGGAAAATGGCCAGGGCCAGCAAGGCGACATCGAGACGCTGCTGGGCCTGGTGGGTTTCCTCGGCCCAGGCAAGACCTTCTGTGCCCACGCACCCGGTGCCGTGGAGCCCTTGGGCAGCGCGATCAAGTATTTCCGCCCGGAATTCGAGGCCGGTATCGCTGCCAACAGCAGTGGCCTGCGCCCGGACCTGGCGCGCCCGATCACCGTCGGCGCCTGACAAGATTCAACAGCCGGTGGTCCGTGCCACCGGCCGCTAGCCCCTTGCCCTGCCACAGGTCCGCCTGTGACGAGCGTCCGGCCAGCACACAGCTTTCCATTAGCCACGCCCGCCCACGCGGGCCAACGAAGAACTTTGAACCATGGCCACTATCCACGTAGACGGCAAAGCGCTCGAAGTCGATGGCGCAGACAACCTGTTACAGGCCTGTCTGTCGCTTGGCCTCGACATCCCTTACTTCTGCTGGCACCCCGCACTCGGTAGCGTCGGTGCCTGTCGCCAGTGCGCGGTGAAGCAATACACCGACGAGAACGACACCCGCGGTCGCATCGTCATGTCGTGCATGACCCCAGCCACCGACAACACCTGGATCTCCATCGAAGACGAAGAGTCCAAGGCGTTCCGCGCCAGCGTCGTCGAATGGCTGATGACCAACCACCCGCACGACTGCCCCGTGTGCGAGGAAGGCGGTCACTGCCACCTGCAGGACATGACCGTGATGACCGGTCACAACGAGCGTCGCTACCGCTTCACCAAGCGCACGCACCAGAACCAGGAGCTGGGCCCGTTCATCGCACACGAGATGAACCGCTGCATCGCCTGCTACCGCTGCGTACGTTTCTATAAGGACTACGCCGGCGGCACTGACCTGGGCGTGTACGGCGCCCACGACAACGTGTACTTCGGTCGCGTTGAAGACGGCGTGCTGGAAAGCGAGTTCTCGGGCAACCTCACCGAGGTCTGCCCTACCGGGGTGTTCACCGACAAGACCCACTCCGAGCGCTACAACCGCAAGTGGGACATGCAGTTCGCCCCCAGCATCTGCCACGGTTGCAGCAGCGGTTGCAACATCAGCCCCGGCGAACGCTACGGCGAACTGCGCCGCGTAGAGAACCGCTACAACGGTTCGGTGAACCACTACTTCCTGTGTGACCGCGGCCGTTTCGGCTACGGCTACGTGAACCGCAAGGACCGCCCTCGCCAGCCATTGCTGGGCCAGCAGAAGCTGGGCCTGGACGCTGCCTTGGACAAGGCCGCCGAACTGCTGCGCGGGCGCAACATCGTCGGCATCGGTTCGCCGCGCGCCAGCCTGGAAAGCAACTTCGCGCTCCTTGAATTGGTGGGTGGCGAGCACTTCTACAGCGGTATCGAAGCCGCCGAGCTGGGCCGTATCCGCCGGGTGCTGGACGTGCTGAAAAACAGCCCACTGCCAATCCCGAGCCTGCGCGACGTGGAAGACCACGACGCCGTGTTCGTGTTGGGCGAGGACTTGACCCAAACCGCCGCACGCATGGCCCTGGCCTTGCGCCAGTCGGTCAAGGGCAAGGCCGAGGAAATGGCCGACGGCATGCGCGTGCAGCCATGGCTGGACGCCGCAGTGAAGAACATCGGTCAGCACGCGCTGCACCCGTTGTTCATCGCCAGCCTCACCGACACCAAGCTCGATGACGTGGCCCAAGAGTGCGTGCACGCAGCGCCTGAAGACCTGGCGCGCATCGGCTTTGCCGTGGCTCACGCCCTGGACGCCAGCGCCCCGGCCGTTGTCGGGCTGGACGCCGAAGCCCTGGAGCTGGCCCAGCGCATCGCCGACGCCTTGCTCAAGGCCAAGCGCCCGCTGATCGTGTCCGGCACCTCGCTGGGCAGCAACGCCCTGATCGAAGCCGCCGGCAACATCGCCAAGGCCCTGGCCCTGGCCGGCAAGCAAGGCTCCCTGAGCCTGATCGTGCCCGAGGCCAACAGCCTGGGCCTGGCCATGCTCGGTGGCGAATCGGTGGACGCGGCCCTGGACGCGGTGATCGACGGCCGCGCCGACGCCCTGGTGATCCTGGAAAACGACCTGTACACCCGCCTGCCAGCCGCCAAGGTCGATGCGGCCCTGGCCGCCGCCAAGGTGGTGATCGTCGCCGACCACCAGATGACCGCCACCGCCGAGCGCGCCCACCTGGTACTGCCAGCGGCCAGCTTCGCCGAAGGCGACGGCACCCTGGTCAGCCAGGAAGGCCGCGCCCAGCGCTTCTTCCAGGTGTTCGACCCGGCCTACCTTGAGGCCAGCAACATCATCCACGAAGGCTGGCGCTGGTTGCATGCCCTGCGCAGCACGCTTTTGGACCGACAGGTCGATTACACTCAGCTGGACCAGGTGACCCAGGCCGTGGCCAACAGCAAGCCGGCCCTGGCGCGCATCGTTGACGCCGCGCCGTCGGCAACCTTCCGCGTCAAAGGCCTCAAGCTTGCCCGTGAACCGCTGCGTTACAGCGGCCGTACCGCCATGCGCGCCAACATCAGCGTGCACGAGCCACGTACTTCCCAGGACAAGGACACCGCGTTTGCCTTCTCCATGGAAGGTTACTCGGGCTCCGTCGAACCGCGCCAACAGGTGCCGTTCGCCTGGTCGCCGGGCTGGAACTCGCCACAGGCCTGGAACAAGTTCCAGGACGAAGTGGGCGGTCACCTGCGCGCAGGCGACCCGGGCACCCGCCTGATCGAAACCCAGGGTGACAGCCTGAACTGGTTCAGCGCCATCCCGGGCGCCTTCGCCCCGGCCCGTGGCACCTGGACCGCCGTGCCTGTGCACCACCTGTTCGGCTCCGAGGAAAACTCCTCGCGTGCCGCTCCCGTACAGGAGCGCATCCCGGCCGCCTACGTCAGCGTGGCCAAGTCGGAAGCCGACCGCCTGGGCGTCAACGACGGCGCGCTGCTGAGCCTGAACGTGGCCGGCGTGGCCCTGCGCCTGCCGCTGCGCATCAACGATGAACTGGGTGCGGGCCTGGTTGCCCTGCCCGCCGGCCTGGCCGGCATTCCGCCCGCTTTCGCTGGCGCCACCGTTGACGGCCTGCAGGAGGCAGCACAATGACCTGGTTCACCCCTGAAGTGATCGACATCATCATTGCTGTCGTGAAGGCCTTGGTGATCATGCTGGCCGTGGTGGTGTGCGGCGCGTTGCTCAGCTTCGTGGAACGTCGCCTGCTGGGCTGGTGGCAGGACCGCTACGGTCCGAACCGTGTCGGCCCGTTCGGCATGTTCCAGATCGCCGCCGACATGCTGAAGATGTTTTTCAAGGAAGACTGGAACCCGCCTTTCGTCGACCGGGTGATCTTTACCCTGGCGCCTGTGGTGGCCATGAGTGCCTTGCTGATCGCCTTCGCGATCATCCCGATCACCCCGACCTGGGGCATCGCCGACCTTAACATCGGCCTGCTGTTCTTCTTTGCCATGGCCGGCCTGTCGGTGTATGCGGTGCTGTTCGCCGGCTGGTCGTCGAACAACAAGTACGCCCTGCTGGGCAGCCTGCGGGCGTCGGCGCAGACCGTGTCGTACGAAGTGTTCATGGGCCTGGCGCTGATGGGCATCGTGGTGCAGGTGGGCTCGTTCAACATGCGCGACATCGTTGAATACCAGTCCCAGCACCTGTGGTTCATCATTCCGCAGTTCTTCGGCTTCTGCACCTTCTTCGTCGCCGGCGTGGCCGTGACTCACCGTCACCCCTTCGACCAGCCAGAAGCGGAACAGGAACTGGCCGACGGCTACCACATTGAATACGCCGGCATGAAATGGGGCATGTTCTTCGTGGGCGAGTACATCGGCATCATCATGATCTCGGCGCTGCTGGTAACCCTGTTCTTCGGTGGCTGGCATGGCCCGTTCAACATCCTGCCGCAACTGTCGTTCCTGTGGTTTGCCCTGAAGACCGCGTTCTTCATCATGCTCTTCATCCTGCTGCGCGCCTCTATCCCGCGCCCACGGTATGACCAGGTGATGGATTTCAGCTGGAAATTCTGCTTGCCGCTGACCCTGATCAATTTGCTGGTGACCGCTGCGATCGTGTTGTTGAACACGCCAGCTGTTGCGGCCCAGTGAGGATTTGACCCATGTTCAAATATATTGGTGACGTCATTAAGGGTACTGGTACCCAGCTGCGCAGCCTGGTGATGGTTTTCGGCCATGGCTTCCGCAAGCGTGACACCCTGCAATACCCCGAAGAAGCCGTGTACCTGCCGCCGCGCTACCGCGGCCGCATCGTGCTGACCCGCGACCCCGATGGCGAAGAACGCTGCGTGGCCTGCAACCTGTGCGCCGTGGCGTGCCCGGTAGGCTGCATCTCGCTGCAGAAAGCCGAAACCGAAGACGGTCGCTGGTACCCGGACTTCTTCCGCATCAACTTCTCGCGCTGCATATTCTGCGGCCTCTGCGAGGAAGCCTGCCCGACCACCGCGATCCAGCTGACCCCGGATTTCGAAATGGCCGAGTTCAAACGTCAGGACCTGGTGTACGAGAAAGAAGATCTGCTGATCTCCGGCCCCGGCAAGAACCCTGATTACAACTTCTATCGCGTTGCAGGGATGGCCGTTGCCGGCAAGCCGAAAGGCGCCGCGCAAAACGAAGCCGAGCCGATCAACGTGAAGAGCTTGCTCCCTTAAGGAAGAAAGATGGAATTCGCTTTCTATTTCGCAGCCGGAGTTGCCGTGGTGTCCACCTTCAGGGTGATCACCAATACCAACCCCGTGCACGCGCTGCTTTACCTGATCATTTCGCTGATCGCCGTGTCCATGACCTTCTTCAGCCTCGGCGCGCCGTTCGCCGGGGTGCTGGAAGTGATCGTCTACGCCGGCGCCATCATGGTGCTGTTCGTGTTCGTGGTGATGATGCTCAACCTGGGCCCGGCCTCGGTGCTGCAAGAGCGCGGCTGGTTCAAGCCGGGCATCTGGGCCGGCCCTATCTTCCTGGCCGGCATGCTGCTGTTCGAACTGTTGTATGTGTTGTTCAGCGAGCCTTCAGGCGCGGCCATCGGCCTGCACACCGTGGACGCCAAGGCCGTGGGCGTGAGCCTGTTCGGCCCTTACCTGCTGGTGGTCGAACTGGCCTCCATGCTGCTGCTGGCAGCCGTGGTCACCGCCTTCCACCTGGGCCGCAACGAGGCGAAGGAGTAACTCATGTCATCGATTCCCCTGGAACATGGTCTCGCAGTCGCCGGTGTGCTGTTCTGCCTGGGCCTGATGGGCGTGCTGGTACGCCGCAACATTCTCTTCGTATTGATGAGCCTGGAAATCATGATGAACGCCACTGCGCTGGCCTTCGTCGTGGCCGGTGCACGCTGGGCGCAGCCGGATGGACAGATCATGTTCATCCTGGTCATCACCCTGGCAGCCGCCGAGGCCAGCATTGGCCTGGCGATTCTGCTGCAGCTGTACCGCCGCTTCCACACGCTTGATATCGACGCTGCCAGTGAGATGCGCGGATGAACCTAATCTTCCTGACCTTCGTATTTCCCCTGATCGGCTTCCTGCTGCTGTCGTTCTCGCGCGGGCGCTTTTCCGAAAACCTCTCGGCCCTGATCGGCGTCGGCTCCATTGGCCTGTCGGCCATTGTCGCCGCCTGGGTCATCTGGCAGTTCAACGTCTCGCCACCTGAAGCGGGCCACTACACCCTGGTGCTGTGGCGCTGGATGTCGGTGGACGGCTTTGAACCCAACTTCGCCCTGTACGTGGACGGCCTGTCCGTGACCATGCTGGGCGTGGTGGTAGGCGTGGGCTTCCTGATCCACCTGTTCGCGTCCTGGTACATGCGCGGTGAAGAAGGCTACTCGCGCTTCTTCTCGTACACCAACCTGTTCATCGCCAGCATGCTGTTCCTGGTACTGGCCGATAACCTGTTGTTCCTGTACTTCGGCTGGGAAGGCGTGGGCCTGTGCAGCTACCTGTTGATCGGTTTCTACTACAGCAACCGCAACAACGGCAACGCGGCCCTGAAAGCCTTCATTGTCACCCGCATCGGCGACGTGTTCATGGCCATCGGCCTGTTCATCCTGTTCCAGCAACTGGGTACGTTGAACATCCAGGAACTGATGGTGCGTGCACCCGAGCACTTCAAGGCCGGCGACTTCTGGATCGTTGCCGCCACCCTGATGCTGCTGGGCGGCGCGGTCGGTAAATCGGCCCAGCTGCCGCTGCAAACCTGGCTGGCAGACGCCATGGCCGGCCCTACCCCGGTATCGGCACTGATCCACGCCGCCACCATGGTAACCGCCGGTGTGTACCTGATTGCCCGAACCCACGGCCTGTTCGCCCTGGCGCCGGACATCCTGCACCTGGTAGGCATCGTCGGCGGCGTGACCCTGGTACTGGCCGGGTTCGCCGCGCTGGTGCAGACCGACATCAAGCGTATCCTCGCCTACTCCACCATGAGCCAGATCGGCTACATGTTCCTGGCCTTGGGCGTAGGCGCCTGGGAAGGCGCGATCTTTCACCTGATGACCCACGCCTTCTTCAAGGCCCTGCTGTTCCTGGCCTCGGGTGCGGTGATCGTGGGCTGCCACCACGAGCAGAACATCTTCAAGATGGGCGGCCTGTGGAAGAAGCTGCCGCTGGCCTACGCCTGCTTCATCGTCGGCGGCGCGGCGCTGTCCGCCCTGCCGATCCTGACCGTGGGCTTCTACTCCAAGGACGAGATCCTCTGGGAAGCCTTCGCCAGCGGCCACACCTACCTGCTGTACGCAGGCCTGGTGGGCGCGTTCATGACCTCGATCTACACCTTCCGCCTGATTTTCATCGCCTTCCACGGTGAAGCCAAGACCGACGCCCACCCTGGTCACGGGATCTCCCACTGGCTGCCGCTGAGCGTGCTGATCGTGCTGTCGACTTTCGTTGGCGCCTGGATTCACCCACCACTGGCCGGCGTGCTGCCGGAAAGCGTGGGCCATGCCGGCGGCGAAGCCAAGCACAGCCTGGAAATTGCCTCGGGCGCCATTGCCCTGGCCGGTATCCTGCTGGCGGCCCTGCTGTTCCTGGGCAAGCGCCGCGTGGCCACCGCCATTGCCAACAGCGGCCCTGGCCGCGTGCTGTCGGCCTGGTGGTTCGCCGCCTGGGGCTTCGACTGGATCTACGACAAACTGTTCGTCAAACCGTACCTTGCCATCAGCCATATGCTGCGCAAGGACCCGGTGGACCAGACCATTGGCCTGATCCCGCGCTTGGCAAAAGGCGGCAACAGCGCCATGAGCCGCACCGAAACGGGCCAGCTGCGCTGGTATGCCGCCTCCATCGCCGCCGGTGCCGTACTGGTACTGGGCGCCGTTGTGATGGCGTCGGTCTGACTATGAACCTTGCGACTTTGCGAAAGGAATTGAGCCCGTCATGATTTTGCCCTGGCTGATCCTGATCCCCTTTATCGGCGGCCTTCTGTGCTGGCTGGGTGAGCGTCACGGCGCCACCCTGCCACGCTGGATCGCGTTGCTGACCATGTCCCTGGAACTTGCCATCGGCCTTTGGCTGTGGGCCCACGGCGACTACCACCTGTCCCCTGCCCCGGGTTCCACCCCGGTGTGGGCCTACGAGTTCAAGGTCCAGTGGATCGAGCGCTTCGGCATCAGCGTGCACCTGGGCCTGGACGGCCTGAGTTTGCTGATGATCTTGCTCACCGGCCTGCTCGGTGTGCTCTCGGTACTGTGTTCCTGGAAAGAGATCCAGCGCCACGTCGGCTTCTTCCACCTCAACCTGATGTGGATCCTGGGCGGCGTGGTCGGGGTGTTCCTGTCCCTGGACCTGTTCCTGTTCTTCTTCTTCTGGGAAATGATGCTGGTGCCGATGTACTTCCTCATCGCGCTCTGGGGTCACAGCTCGGCAGACGGCAAGAAGACCCGGATCTACGCGGCGACCAAGTTCTTCATCTTCACCCAGGCCAGCGGCCTGATCATGCTGGTGGCGATCCTGGGCCTGGTGTTGTTCAACTACAACAACACCGGCGTGCTGACCTTCAACTACGCCGACCTGCTCAAAGCCAAGCTGCCGCACGGGGTTGAATACATCCTGATGCTGGGCTTCTTCATCGCCTTCGCGGTGAAGCTGCCGGTGGTGCCATTCCACTCCTGGCTGCCCGACGCCCACGCCCAGGCGCCAACCGCCGGTTCCGTGGACCTGGCCGGTATCCTGTTGAAGACGGCGGCCTATGGCCTGCTGCGTTTCGCCCTGCCACTGTTTCCCCATGCCTCGGCCGAGTTCGCGCCGATTGCCATGACCCTGGGCCTGGTGGGTATCTTCTACGGCGCCTTCCTGGCCTTCGCGCAGACCGACATCAAGCGCCTGATCGCGTTCTCCAGCGTCTCGCACATGGGCTTTGTGCTAATCGGCATCTACTCAGGTTCGCAACAGGCGCTGCAAGGCGCGGTGATCCAGATGCTGGCCCACGGCCTGTCGGCGGCGGCCCTGTTTATCCTCAGCGGCCAGTTGTACGAGCGCCTGCACACCCGTGACATGCGCGAGATGGGCGGCCTGTGGTCGCGCATCGCCTACCTGCCAGCCATCAGCCTGTTCTTCGCAGCCGCCTCCCTGGGCCTGCCAGGCACCGGCAACTTCGTCGGCGAGTTCCTGATCCTGCTGGGCAGCTTCCCCGTGGCGCCGGTGGTGATCATCATCGCCACCTCAGGCCTGGTGTTCGGTTCGGTGTACTCGCTGATCATGATCCACCGTGCCTACTTCGGCCCGTCCAAGTCCGACGCGGTACTGGCCGGCATGGACAACCGCGAACTGATCATGGTGCTGGGCCTGGCGGTCCTGATCATCCTGCTTGGCGTCTACCCGCAACCCTTCCTGGACACCTCGGCCGCTACCATGGCCGGTGTGCAGCAGTGGTTCGGCACCGCTTTCACTCAACTCGCTTCGGCCCGGTAAGAGCGCTATGGACCTGACCCTTCAACACTTTATCGCGCTTGCACCGCTGCTGATCACCAGCCTCACCGTTGTGGTGGTGATGCTGGCGATCGCCTGGCGGCGCAATCACTCGCAAACCTTCCTGCTGTCGGTAGCCGGGCTTAACATTGCCCTGCTGTCGGTGTTGCCGGCCCTCAAGGTGTCGCCCATCAGCGTCACCTCCCTGTTGCAGATCGACCACTTCGCCTGCCTGTACATTGCCTTGATCCTGGTGGCCACGCTGGCCTGCGTGACCTTGGCTCACGCCTACCTGGGTGACGGCGGCTCGGGCTACCCGGGCAACCGCGAAGAGCTGTACCTGCTGATCCTGATGGCCGCCGCCGGCGGCATGGTCCTGGTGGCTGCGCAGCATCTGTCGAGCCTGTTCATTGGCCTGGAACTGCTGTCGGTACCCACCTACGGGCTGATCGCCTACGCGTTCTTCAACAAGCGGTCGCTGGAAGCCGGCATCAAGTACATGGTGCTGTCGGCCGCCGGTTCCGCCTTCCTGCTGTTCGGCATGGCCTTGCTGTACGCCGATGCCGGTAGCTTGCAGTTCGCTGAAATCGGCCGCGCCCTGGCCGCCACCGGCAAGCCGAGCAGCCTGGCCTCGCTGGGCCTGGGCATGATGTTCGTGGGCCTGGCGTTCAAACTGTCGCTGGTGCCTTTCCACCTGTGGACCCCGGACGTCTACGAAGGCGCCCCGGCGCCGGTGGCGGCCTTCCTGGCCACGGCCAGCAAGGTGGCGGTGTTTGCGGTGGTGGTGCGTCTGTTCCAGCTCTCCCCTGCGGCCAGCAGCGGCGTGCTGACCACCGTGCTGGAAGTGATTGCGGTGGCGTCGATACTGATTGGCAACCTGTTGGCAGTGACCCAGACCAACCTCAAGCGCCTGCTGGGTTTCAGCTCCATCGCCCACTTCGGTTACCTGCTGATCGCCCTGGTGGCCAGCAAGGGCCTGGCGCTGGAAGCCATCGGCGTGTACCTGGTGACCTACGTGATCACCAGCCTAGGTGCCTTTGGTGTGATCACCCTGATGTCGTCGCCCTACAACGGCCGCGACGCCGACGCCCTGTACGAATACCGTGGCCTGTTCTGGCGCCGTCCGTACCTCACCGCAGTACTGACCGTGATGATGCTGTCGCTGGCCGGTATCCCGCTGACGGCGGGCTTCATCGGCAAGTTCTACATCATCGCCACCGGCGTGCAGTCGCAACTGTGGTGGCTGACCGGCGCCCTGGTGATCGGCAGCGCCATCGGCGTGTTCTACTACCTGCGCGTAATGGTCACCCTGTACCTGATCGAGCCAACCCTGCGTCGTCACGATGCGCCGTTCAACTGGGAACAGCGCACCGGCGGCGTGATGCTGCTGGCCATCGCCATCCTGGCGTTCGCCCTGGGCGTGTACCCGCAGCCGTTGCTGGACCTGGTGCAACACGCCGGCTTTCAACTGATCGGTTGATTGCCGCGTGAACCACAAGACACCCCGCCTCGGCGGGGTGTTTTGTTTTCTGCCTCAGAGTTCGGTCACCTCCACCTCGGCGCGGAACACCGCCTGGGTCAATGCCATCACCAACCGCCGTTCGGCGGCCCTGCGCCGGGTGGTCAACTGCTCAAGCTTGCGCGCATAGGCGGCACTGTTGAACGCACCGCTGGCGCCATCGGCCTCCAAGGCGGCGAGCAGGTTGTAGTAAGTGGCGTCGTGAGCGTCGAACCGTGCCCGGTTGGCGGGGTCCTGGCGCAGGTGGTTGATCCAGAAATCACGGCTGGCCACCGATTCGATCATGGCCTGGCTGCCCTCCATGGCCAGAATCGTTTGCTCCGTGGCCTTCAGGCGTTGCTCGCTGACACCGGCGGTTGGCGCAAAGCGCATGCCACGGGGTTGCCCGGGCAACTCCAACACAGTGGCCAGGCGGGTTCGATAGATCAGCTGCACTTCGGCAATGTCGACGCCAGCAGGCCGCGAGGCGACGTTGGCAAAGGCCGCCTTCTCCACCTCGTCCAGGCGGAAAAGGCCTTTCGCCAACGCCAGCAGCGATGCTTGTCGCGCCGGGCCCGCCGCGGCCCCGGACGCCTGGAATACCAGGGTACGCACCTGCAATTGGCTGAACATCAACGTTGCCCCGTCCGAACAGGTCATGTCGTGGGCGGCCGCGTCGAACAACTCCTCGCGCAGTTGACTGTGCTCAGATGCGGCCTCGACCATGTTCCACACACGCTCGCGCAGTTCAGGATAGGCGGCCGCCGTTTGAAAGTCGCGAGCATTGCGCAGTTGCTCAATCACGTCGAAAAACGCCTGCGAACCAGGCTCAGCCTGCAAGGCGTTCCAGCTCACCAGCAGGCCGTCACGACGGCCCGCAGCCAGTTGCTGCAACCAGCGTACGGCCCCTTCGCTGCCCGGCGTACTCACCACACCGTCAAGCAACGGGCCAACGCCAAAGGCGTTGCCATACACCCTGCGATGTGTGCGCAGTGCCGCCAGCGTCTCGGCCGACAATGGGTTGCCTTCAAGGTGGGTATCACGGTTGATGCGTTCGACAATCGCCGCGTTGTCTCCCCCAGGCTCCAGCACGGCAGCGGGCAGCGCCACGATGGCATTGTTGCGCAGGTCCAGCACTTCCAGCGCGGGCAGGCTCAACACGCTTTGTGGGTAATGCTGCAGTTGCGCATGGTTCAGCACAATGCCGTGCAGGTGCTGCAAGTGCCCGACCTCTGGTGCAGTGCCCAACGGGTTGAAGCTCAAGCGCAACTCACGCAGGCTGGTCAGCTGTTCCAGCACCCGTGCGCAGGCAGGGCCCCAGACGATACGGTTGTTGGCCATGCGCAGCCGTGTCAGGCCCTTCATGTGCGCAAGCGCCTCGGGTAGCGCAGTGAGGCGGTTGTTACTCATGTCCAAGTGGCGCAAGGCGTGGAAGTTGCTGAGGAATGCTTCCGGGGCCTGCGCAAGGTCGGTGAGGTTCAGCCTGAGGCTTTTCACATGGCTGAAGTCGGCGCTCAAGTCAGGGAGATCGTCCAAGCGCAAGCCACTCAAGTCCAGCTCGAAACCTATGCGCTGGCCGTCATGGGTTGTGACGCGGGCAGATACCCGTCGCAAGGCGTGCTTGATGGCCTCGCGCACGCTGCGGCGGTTCTGCGCATTGGCCGTGCCCCGGCCGTACTGCTTGTCCCCAGCGGCAACCCATTGATCCAGGCGCTTGCGTTGCGCCTGTTGCTCCTGCAGCCGTTCGCTCAACCATTTGCGCACACCGCCCTCGGCCAGGTTCATGTCCTGCACCAGTTGCTCAATCTCTACCAGATCGAGCGTTGGGAACAGCAACCTCACCTCAAACACCAGCTTGTCGGTAAACGCTTGCGTCGCCCCTCGGCCACTGAGCGGGTAACCGATGCGCTGGCCCACCCGCACTGGGCTGTGAAACCCAGGCCGGGCAGGGATCTTGATGCCAAGGAGCGCCGCCGCCTGCTCTCGATCGACGAGCACCGATGCCGGCGCATGCCCCCACACCGTCCGCAGTTTTTCGCTGTCGGCATTGGCCAGCGCCGGTTGATACAAGCCGGCAATGGCACGGTTGATGCGCCGCGTACGCAGAAGTACGCGGGCCTCCTCAGCCATGCGCAACGGCACGCGCCCCGCGCTCAGGCGTTCGAGCTCTTCGCCGGTGGCGCCCTCAAGCAACGTACGCACTTGGGCGCCGTCCAGGCTGGGGAAGTCGCGAGGCAACGCTGCCGCCTGCGCAGGGAGGGGCATCGCGGACAGGTGAGTCGCTTGTTGGAACACCACCGCGCGACGGCTGTGCAAGTGATCGGCAAATACCTGCTGCAGGCTCTCCACCCGCGCTGCACGCCCACTGGCGGCCGGGCCGCCTGTGAGTTCATCGCACGCGCGCTCACCAATGGCGTCGAGGACCTGCCCCATGCGGTCGGCACTGGCCAGGTCGGCGCGCACCACGGCCACCCAGCGCGCGCCCGCCTGGGCCCGGTCGCCGTACACCGTGGACACGCCCCAGGGTTCGGCGCCCTCGAACACCTCAAGCACCAGTGACGGCGGCCACCGCGGGTGTTCCACCCATTGCTCGACCGGCATCGGCCACGCTTCGGCCCAACGCTCGCCCCTGCGTACACTGGCGATCAAGCGCTCCAGCTGCTGTGCATCCCCCAGCCGCGCCAGGGTGTCGGTCAGTTCCAGTGGCGCTGGCACCAGGTCGCTGACGGCCTGGCGCACCACCGCTTCGTCTATGCCGGCGATGTCGAGCACGTGTTCCATGGCAGCGTCGCTCAAGCCTGATGCTGCGGGCGAGAGGCGCCGCAACAGGCGGTTGCGCGGCCAGGTCAGGGGTTGTTCGCCCTGATGCAACCAACTTCCACGACCATTGCTGCGCAACGCCGGCGCAAAGCCTGCGGGGCCGTCGGGCCGCACAATCACCCGCTCTGCACTCAGCGCATCCACTCGCGTCAGGTACAGCTTGCCATCCAAGGCCACGTAGTGGCTGCCCTGAACGTCATACAGGCCCTGGGCGTCGGCGCGCCAGGCAGGGTCAAGCGCCAGGTCAGCCGCATACGCCGTGATGTCCGCGTGCCAGAGGCGGGGCTGGCCATCCGGCATCTGCACTTGCAGCAGGTCGTCGACAAAGGGGTCGACGCTGCCATACGCTTTCAGGCTCTGGTGGGCCACCACGCCCAGCACGATGTTCAACGCCAGCCCGCCCAGGTGCGACCAGGCGGCCTCCACCTGGTGGTCGGCCAGGTCGGCCAGGCCATGGTAAAGCTCATTCATGGCCTGGGCGGTGATAATGGGCAACATTACCGGCCCCAGCGCCGGAATGAACATCGCGGCAAGATTCAGCAGGTTGACCCCGGTGTCCAGCAGCCCCAACCACCGATCGAGGGTGGCCAGCCGGTCGACCTGCTCGGTTGAGATGGCCACGCACAGGGCCTGGCTTTGCAGCCAGCCAATGTGACGCGCGTGCAAGTGCGCCAGCACCTGAGCGCCCATGGCCCGGGTGTTGGCCATCATGGCCGGAGTGTCCAGCGCCAGCTGGGCGGTGAGCCGTGCATGGAAGTCCTGGCGCTCGGCCAGGCTGATGCGATCCATGAACTCGTTGCAGTAGGCCGGCACGCGCAGGCGCGTCACCAGGCTGGCCATGAACGCGCCACGATGGCGGTACTGGCACAGCGGTGCATGGCTGTCGCCGGCTATCCAGGCGATACAGGGCTGCTGTGGGTCCGCAGAGGACGTGGGCACGAACAGCACCACCTCATGGGGCACGGCGTACAACATTTCCAGGGTCACGGCCTGCATCGGCTGGCCCGCCAGGGTCAATGGCTGGTCATCCAGCAACTGGCCGATCATGGCGAACGTGGCCGCATCGATGTCGCCCTTGAGCAGCGCAACCTGGCGCAGGCAGCGCAGCTCGGCCTGGCGGGCGGCCATCAGCGCATCGCGCACCCGGGTTTTATTGACCGGCGACAGTAACCGGTCGTGCAAGTAACGCTGGTATTGGCCGCCCAGGTCCAGGGTGCGGCACTCGCGGGCAAAGTCCTGCGGGCGGATGGCCAGTGTTTTCCCCCGCTGGAAGCGCAGCAGTGGGTAGTCATCGTCAATCGGCGCCAACTCGTTGGCGTCCAACGTGCTGCCGTCGCTGTTCAGCGGCCGCTGCAGGTCTGCCTCGGCGCGCGGCACGTAGTCAACGGCTACGCTGCCTCGTTCAGCCACGCCGCTGTTGATGCCGAAGGCCTGGTCAGCGTTGAAGTTATGCAGGGCTGCCATCAACAACGTGCGGTTGACTGGCGTGTACCGACGCTGCAAACCCAGCCAAGAGGTGTGCTCCACCACGTGGGCCAGCACCGTGCCGTGCACATCCAGGTCCTGGTTCATCTGTTGCTTGAGGTGCGCCTTGAGCCGGGGCTCGGCGAAGGCCAGCACGCCCTGGAAATCCTTGAACACCTCTGCCAACGCCAGCCGGGCAGTGGCCCGGGCCTGCTGGCTGGCCAGCAATGCCTGCTGCTGGTCGGCACTGGCGCGGGTAAACCAGGCTGCCTGGGTACTTGCGCCGGTGTACTGCTCACTGAGCAGGCTGGCCCCCATGGCGTTGATGGCCGGCTCGTCCAGCGCGGCCAGCCAATTGGGCAGGCGTTGGGATACGAAGCGAGTATTGGGGTGAATGAAAGCGGGTTCTGTGGTCATGACGGTCATCCTGTTCAAGGGGCGGCCAGCAAACCAACAAGCGCGCAACGGCGTGCGCTGCATAATAACCACCGGAAATCTGGCCTATAGTGGAACCACTCACTTTTTCAGGCCCGATCCAATGATTAAACCTCTCGTCCTGCTGTTGCCACTGGTATTGGCCGCGTGTGCAAGCTCACCTCCCGCCCTGACCCCGGAGCAGTTGGCCCAGGCCGAAGCCGCCAACCTGCGCCCGGACGCCGACATGGGCCTGGTGCTGGACAAACTGGCCAGCCTCAACCCGCAACCGATCGAAAACCTCGACGTCGACACGGCCCGCCTGCAGCCCACCCTGGCAGACGCCGCCAAGGCCGTGCTGGCCGACCAGGGCCGGGACACTGACCCGGCCACGTGGGTGCCGGGCGTCACCGCCTATGACCGCACCGTGCCGGGCGCCGCCGGGCAAATCCCGGCCACGGTCTATACCCCCGAAGGGGGCACCTACAAACCGGTGATTCTGTACTTCCACGGCGGTGGCTGGGTGCTGGCCGACCGCAAGGCTTACGACAGCAGCGCACGCAGCCTGGCGAAACTGACCGATGCGGTGGTGGTGTCCATCGACTATCGCCGCGCGCCGGAAGACCGCTTCCCTGCCGCCGTCGATGACGGTGTGGCGGTGTACCGCTGGCTGACCCATTACGCCAGGGCCGTGGGCGGCGACCCGCAGCACCTGGGCCTGGCCGGTGAAAGCGCCGGCGGTAACCTGGCCCTGGCCACCGCCATTGCCGCCCATGAGCAAGGCCTGGCAGCGCCCAAGCACGTGCTGGCCATCTACCCGGTCACACAGACCGGCAGCGACACCGAGTCCTACAGCAAATACGCACATGCCAAGCCGCTGAACGCGGCGATGATGCCGTGGTTCCTCAACCAGTTGCTCAGTGACCCTTCGCAGAAGCAGGATCCGCGCCTGGATGTGTTGCACGCCAACCTTCAGGGGTTGCCGCCGGTGACCCTGATCAACGCCGAAATCGACCCCCTGCGTGACGATGGTGCGTTGATGGAAACGGCGCTCAAGGCAGCCGGGGTCAACGTGGAACGCCGGGTGTACAGCGGCGTGACCCATGAGTTTTTTGGCCTGGGGCCGCTGGTGGAGAAATCGGCGCAGGCCCAGGCCTATGCCGGCGAACGCATGACCGCCGACCTGCACCGGGGCGTGAGCAACACGCCTTAACACCTCGGCTTTACAGCCTGGCCATCTCCCACACCATTCGGATGCCGGAGCTGCCGCCAGGCTGTGAAGGCGCGCACTGCGGGCCCGCGATCCACAAGCCACCGCCGAAGGCCCTGCAGACCTTTTCGCAGCCAGGCGGCAGCGCCTGCAAAATCTGACGCAAAACAGTGGCGGCTACAGGCCGTCGGCGTGAACGAAGCAGAGTTTGTTGCCTTCCGGGTCGCGGCAGTAGGCCCCGTAGTAGTCCGCTGAATACTGCGGCCGTGGCCCCGGCGGGCCTTCGTCGTGGCCGCCCATCTGCAGGGCCGTGTGCCAGGCCGCATCAACCTGGGCGGGGCTGGCGGCGGCGAAACTCACCTGCACGCCATTGCCCCAGGTGGCCGGCAGGCCGTTGATGGGTTCCTGCACGAAAAACTGCGGCCAGCGCCGGCCTGGCACCTGCCACCCGGCGCCGGGCGGGCCGCCGTCGTCCTCGTCGGGCATGCGCTCCAGGCCCAGTTCATGGAGCACCGCGTCGTAGAAGGCCGCCAGACGCGGCAGGTCGCGGGCGCCTAGTTGGATGTGGGTGTACATGGGTTACCTCCGCTAGATGCTTCTTCAACAGTGATCTCAAGCCAGGCCTACGGGCTTTATGACAAAAAACTCAGCCCCCACGCAATGACTCAATGCCGGTTTACACTCGCGGACACCCTCTTCACCACACGAGCACCTTCATGATCGGATCCCTGCTCCTGCGCGGCATGTTCGTCGGTATCGTCGCCGGCTTTCTTGCCTTCAGCTTCGCAAAGTACGTGGGCGAGCCCCAGGTTGACCAGGCTTTTGCCTTTGAAGAGCAACTGGATCAAGGCCCGGCACCGGAGTTGGTGGGCCGAGAGGTGCAGAGCGGCATCAGCCTGATCAGCGGTGTGCTGGTGTACAGCGCCGGCATGGGCGCGCTGTTCGCCCTGGCGTTCGCCAACTGCCTGGGCCGCAGCCGCCTGGGCCCGCGGGGCCTTGCGGCGTTGCTGGCGCTGGCGGCATTTGTGGCCGTGATTGTGGTGCCGGAATTGAAGTACCCCGCCAACCCACCGTCGGTCGGCAGCCTGGACACGTTGCGTGAGCGCACCCACCTGTTCCTGCTGATGGTAGCCCTGTCCGTGGTGGCCATGGTGATCGCGATCAATTTCGCCCGTAACCTGCTGCCCCGCCATGGCGCCTGGACGGCGGCGCTGGTAGGCATCGCCCTGTACGTGCTGGTGATGAACCTGGGCGGTTCGGTGTTCCCGCCGGTGAACGAGGTGCCCGACAGCTTCCCTGCCGAACAGCTGTGGCAGTTCCGCCTGGCCACACTGGGCATCCAGTTGGTGATGTGGGGTTCGCTGGGGCTGATTTTCGGCTGGTTGACCGAGCGTGACCTCAAGCGTCAACGCCTCGCCGCCAGCCGCTGAAGCGCCGGGCTCCAAGGGGCGGCAATTTGTCGCCCTGCCACCCACAAAATCGGTCATAAAGCCACACAATTATATTTGCTCAACCCCCCGCCTACCCCCTTCTCAACGGCGCGGCGATGCCTAGAATAGGCGCTCGGTTGTGGTCCTCGTCCTGAGGTCGCCGCCCGTATCGAATTCATCCTCAATCATGTCTGATAACAACCCTTGCGTGAGTTGCGGCGCCTGCTGCGCGTTTTTTCGTGTGTCTTTCTATTGGGGCGAATGTGTCTCGGTGGGCGGGCTGGTACCTGATGAATTGACGGTGCAGGTCAGCCACAACCATGTGGCCATGATCGGCACCGACCGCAAGCCGGCACGCTGCACCAGCCTGGCGGGCGAGATTGGCTGCTCGGTGGGCTGCACCATGTATGAACAGCGCTCCAGCACCTGCCGCGAGTTCGAGGCGTCGTGGGAGAACGGCGAGCACAACGAAAACTGTGATCGCGCCCGTGCGCACCACGGCCTGCCACCGCTGGAATCGGGCTGGGCATTGACGGCCTGAATGGCCGCGAACGCTGGGTGCTGCCACGGTGTCTAGAGTCAAGGCATGCCGCCTTTCCAGGAACCCACCGTGGACCCGAAAACCCTTGACGCCTACGACCAGCGCGCCCCCGACTATGCCCGCGAGTGGAACCACCAGGCGCCGCCCAGCGACATGTACGCCCTGTTGCTGCGCCATTTCAGCCCCGGCCCCACGGTGGACGTGGGCTGCGGCAGTGGCCGCGACCTGGCGTGGCTGACCGCCCAGGGGTTCGAGGCCTTGGGCGTGGAAGCCAGCACCGGCCTGCTGACCCAGGCCCGCACCCTGCACCCCGACCAACGCTTCGCCCTGGCGGCCTTGCCTGAGCTCGCCAACTTGCAGGCCGGCAGCTTTCAGAACGTGTTGTGCGAAACCGTGATCATGCACCTGCCCGACGAGCAGATCGCCCCCGCCACCCGGCGCCTGCGCGAACTGTTGCGGCCTGGCGGCACCTTGTATTTGAGTTGGCGGGTAACCCCCGAGGCATCCATTCGCGACGCGGCCGGGCGCCTTTACACGGCGTTTGATCGACGTGTGGTGCGCGAGGCGTTGGGCAGTGTGCACGTGTTGCTGGATGACGAGTCACAGAGCGTGTCGTCAGGCAAGCGCGTGCATCGATTGATTGTGCGGGTATAAACCAACAGCCTTTGTGGGAGCAGGTTCTACCCGCGAAGGCCACATCGCGGTGTTACTGAAAAACCGCGGCGCGCTTTTCGCGGGCCAAGCTCGCTCCCACCACTGCAAAGCAGCAAAGTGAATCAGCCGAAACGACCGGTGATGTAATCTTCGGTCTGGGTCTTGGCCGGGTTGGTGAACAGCGTGTCGGTGTCGCCATGCTCGATCAGTTCGCCCATGAACATGAACGCGGTGTAGTCCGAGCAGCGCGCGGCCTGTTGCATGTTGTGCGTCACGATGATCACGGTGAACTGTTCCTTGAGCTCGGTGATCAACTGCTCGATGCGCCCGGTGGAGATCGGGTCCAGCGCCGAGGTCGGTTCGTCCAGCAGAAGTACCTGGGGCTTCAAGGCGATGGTGCGGGCAATGCACAGACGCTGTTGCTGGCCACCAGACAGGCTCTGGGCGCTTTGCTTGAGCTTGTCCTTCACTTCACCCCACAGCGCGGCGCCGTGCAGCGCCTGTTCGACGCGGTCGTCCATTTCGCGGCGACCGAGTTTTTCATGGTGGCGCACGGCGTAGGCGATGTTGTCATAGATCGACATCGGGAACGGTACCGGCTTCTGGAACACCATGCCCACGTTGCTGCGCAGGCGGTTCATGGAATAGCTGGGTGCCAGGATGTTTTCGCCGTTGAGCAGTACTTCGCCCTTGGCTTCCTGCTTGGGGTACATGGCGTAGATGCGGTTGAACACCCGCAGCAGCGTGGACTTGCCGCAGCCGGACGGGCCAATGATGGCCGTCACACGCTTTTCGGGGATGTCCATGTCGATGGATTTCAACGAGCGCTGCTGGTCATAGAAAAATTCAAGGTTGCGCACGCGGATTTTGGTGCGTTCCTGGGCAAGACTTGTCATCAGTGAGACCTATTGCGCAAAAGGATCAATCGGGAAAGCAGGCTCAGACACAGCACGAACAGGGTCAGCACCAGGGCGCCGGCCCAGGCGATGGCGTGCCAGTCGTCGAACGGGCTCATTGCATATTGGAAGATCACCACCGGAACGCTGGCAATCGGCTTGAGCAGGTTGCTGCTCCAGAACTGGTTGCCGAACGCGGTGAACAGCAGCGGCGCGGTTTCGCCGGTGATGCGCGCCAGCGCCAGCAGCACACCGGTAACCACGCCCGCCTTGGCGGCACGCAGCACAATCTGCAGGGTCAGCTTCCATTGCGGCACGCCCAGCGCCAGCGCGGCTTCGCGCATGGTCGAGGGTTGCAGTTGCAACATTTCATCGGTGGTGCGCACAACAACCGGAATCACCAGCAACGCCAGGGCCAGGGCACCGGCGAAGGCCGAGAAGCCGACCTGGTGGTTGGTCAGGTGGTTGAGCGGCAGGATCACCGCGGTGTAGATGAACAGGCCCAGCACAATCGAGGGTGCCGACAACAGAATGTCGTTGATGAAGCGCACCGTGTTGCCCAGCTTGGAATGGCGAGCGAACTCGGCCAGCCAGATGCCCGCGGCAAGGCCAATGGGCGTGCCGATCAGCAGGGCCATCACCGACATCAGGGCGCTGCCGTAGAAGGCGTTCGCCAGGCCACCCTCAGTGCCGGGCGGCGGGGTCATCTGGGTAAACAGGTTCAGGTTGAGGGCCTGGAAGCCGTTGATGATGGTGGTGAGCAGGATCCACACCAGCCACAACAGGCCAAATGCCGTGGCACCACAGCTCAGCACCATGGCAATACGGTTTTTCAGGCGGCGAACGCGGTACAGCCGCTCGTGCTCGTTGTCGTTCATAGTCCCTCTTTACGCGACAGGCGCATCAACATCAGGCGGGCCGCAGCCAGCACCACGAAAGTGACAACAAACAGCAGAAAGCCCAGGGCGATCAGTGCCGAACGGTGCAGGTCGGTGTAGGCCTCGCTGAACTCGTTGGCGATGACCGAGGCAATCGAGCTGCTGGGCATCAGAAGCGAAGCGGAGAACTGGTGGGCGTTGCCCAGCACGAAGGTCACCGCCATGGTTTCACCCAGGGCACGGCCCAGGCCGAGGAAAACACCACCGACCACCGCCGAGCGGGTGTAAGGCAGCACGATGTCCCACACCACTTCCCAGGTGGTGTTACCCAAGGCGTAGGCCGATTCCTTGAGGGTGGTGGGCACGCTGCGGAACACTTCATGCATCACCGAGGTGATGAACGGCGTGATCATGATCGCCAGCACGATACCGGCGGTGAGCATGCCGATACCCAGTGGCGGGCCCTGGAACAGCGAACCCACCACGGGCAGGGCGCCCAGGTGATCATTGATCCAGGGGGCCAGGTGCGCGGCCATGAACGGGCCGAAGATGAACAAGCCCCACATGCCGTAAATGATCGACGGGATGCCGGCCAGCAGCTCGATGGCCGAGGCAATGGGCATGCGCAGCCACACAGGCGCCACTTCAGTAAGAAAAATGGCGATGCCGAAACTCACCGGAACGGCGATCAGCAACGCCAAAAGCGAGGTCACCAGGGTACCGAAAATAGGCACCACGGCACCGAACTGACCATTGACCACGTCCCACTGGGTGCTGGTCAAAAAGCCGAAACCAAAGGTACGAAACGCTTCACTGCCGCCCCACAGGGTAGAACCGGCAATGCTCAGCAACAGCACCAGCACCAACATACCGGCACCCATCATCGTCCGCCGAAACCACATGTCATGGCGGTGGTCGCGGGCGGCGCGGGCTTCGCTGGCGTCGGTAGTGCTGCTGGTTGAAGTCATGTATTGGGTGTTTTCTGTCATGGCAATCCACTCGCAAGGCAACGCCCCCGCCATACCGTCAAGGTCTGGCAGGGGCGCACCGGTTTACGTCACATCAATGGGCGAAATCGGATTTCCAGTAGCCTTCGATCTTGTCCACCAGCGACTTGGGCAGCGCTACGTAGTCCAGGGCGCTGGCCTGTTGCTGGCCGTTTTCCAGGGACCATTTGAAGAAGTCAAAGGCGGCCTTGCTCTGCTCGGCGTTCTTGGACTGCTTGTACATGATGATCCAGGTAGTGGCAGTGATCGGCCAGGCGTTGTCGCCAGGCGCGTTGGTCATGATCAGGTTGAAGTCCTTGGCGCTGGCCCAGTCGGCGGTATCGGCGGCGGCCTGGAAGGCCTTGGCGTTAGGCTCGACGAATTTGCCGGCGGCGTTCTTCAGCTGGGCAGTGGCCATTTTGTTCTGCAGGGCATAGGCGTATTCGACGTAACCGATCGAACCCTTGATCTGCTTCACGTAGGCAGCCACCCCTTCGTTGCCCTTGCCGCCCACGCCCACTGGCCAGGCCACGGTGGTGCCGAACTTCAGGGTTTCAGCCCAGCTAGGGCTGACTTTGGACAGGTAGTTGGTGAAGTTGAACGAAGTACCCGAGCCGTCCGAACGGTGCACCACGGTGATCGCGGTTTCAGGCAGCTTGACGCCGGGGTTCAGGGCCTCGATGGCCTTGTCGTTCCACTTGGTGATCTTGCCCTGGAAGATGTCAGCCAGTGCCTGGCCGTCCAGTTTCAGCTTGCCGCCTTCAACGCCTTCGACGTTGAACACAGGCACGATACCGCCGATGACGCTAGGGAACTGGCCCAGGCCGGCAGCCTTGAGGTCGTCAGCGCTGAGCGGGGCATCCGATGCGCCGAAATCAACGGTGGCTGCCTTGATCTGGGCGATGCCACCGCCCGAACCGATGGACTGATAGTTGATGCGGTTATCTTTCTCTTTGCTGTAGTCCTGGGACCACTTGGACAGCACAGGGTACACAAAGCTGGAGCCCGCACCTGTTACATCGGTCGCATGGGCCAGGCCAGTGAGGCACATGGAGGCCAGCAAGAGCGACAGACGAGTTTTATTCAGCAGCGTCACGGCAACACCTCGGCAAATTGGTTTGAGTGGGTCCTACCCACACGGGTTTGGCCGTGACGATTTAATGCTTTGAATATTTCGGTTTAATGACAGTTGATCGTTGGTTCAGTGAAATATTCCAAAGAGCCACCATTCAGGCGCCTCCCGCGTTGCCCGTACAGTCATGCCGGCGTGGGCATGCTTCGTCGATTGCGCTTGCAACCACTGGTGAAAATACTGGCATTTACGCTGATCGTCGAAAGGGCGCCGTGCACCGAGGTGTCCCAGTGAGATTCATCACTGCGCACCAGGTTGGCCATCAGGACACCACCCGTACTCCGTCCTGCACGTGCTGTTTCAATTGGTCGATGGTGCGGTGCAACTGCTCGAACAGGGGAGCTGTCGCCTGGTACAGCGTGTGCCCGGCCGCGTTGAGAAAAATCGCCCGGTTGCGCCGCTCGAACAGCTCAAGGCCAAGGGACTGTTCCAGCAGGCGCACCTGACGGCTGACCGCACCATGGGTGACGTTGAGCAATTGTGCGGCTTTGACGAAGCTCTGGGTCTGCGCCGCAACGTTGAAAAACCGCAGGGCCGCAAGGTTGGAGAGGCTCATGATAGGCGATGATTTCTAGCAGGTTTCGGCGACTATAAATCGTTTCTCATGTTGCTGACAACGCCTCACGATAGCGGCCTATCGGTGAATAAAGACGCAGATACCGCGAAATTAACCGGTATTTCAACGGGCCTATCGAGCGCCGATTGCTGCGCACAGGTATCGCCTGCGGCGTTAGCGTAACGTGCAAGCGACGTTACTTGTTGGCCGCCATCAACCGGTTAACCTCGGCGCGCACCATGTTGGCGTACTCGGGCGGCGACATGCCGTCCAGCTCGGCGCGCACCCATTCGGCCCAGCGGCCCTTGCGCTTGGATTTTTCGCCGATCAGGCGCGCCGCATCGGCCTTGGCCTTGCCCAGGTTGGCCTGCCACAGGTCGAACAGACGGGACTTTTCGTCCTCGATCATGGCCCGTTCGGCGAGGGTCTTGTTGGCGAGATTGAAGCTCATCGGAACATCCTGCAGCGTGAAAATTGGGGCCTATCTTACACGGTTGAGTCGGGTCACCTGAACACCGCTGCAACTTTCGCCAGCGCCTGCAATCCATTGTTCACTGCCATCAATTACCAGGAGCACCGCATATGGCCCGTAAAACTGCCTCGCAAGCCGCCGACCAGATCAAGGACCAGGCCTTCAGTGAACTGCAGTCGCTTATCGAGGAATCCGAAGCCCTGCTCAAGAATGGCGCTGACCTGGTGGGTGAAGAAGCCGAAACCTGGCGCGAACAGGTTAGCCTGAAACTCAAGCAAGCCCGGGAGTCGGTGAGCGGCGTTCGCGACCGCGCTCAACCAGTGGTGGAAGCCACCCAGGACTACATCGGTGGCCACCCATGGCAAACCGTGGCCATCTCGGCCGGCTTCGGCCTGGTGGTCGGCCTGCTGCTTGGCCGCCGTAACTGATTCACCCGGAGCTCGCAGGCCCGCTGTGCGGGCCTTCGCAGCCTGACGGCAGCGCCTGCGGCCATCGCCCCTTTAACTGCGGCAGGCTGCGTCTTGCGGCGCGGTTACAGGGTCACGGCGCTCACCCCGCCAGTGCGCGCAAGCGGCTGAGTTCTTCGCGGCCCACCTGCACGCCTTCCACCTCAGCCTTGGCCCGCGTACGGTAACGCCGATCGCCGGCCATGCGCGTCACGCCCACCTGCTGCATGCGTTCCACCAACTCACGACTGCGCGCGGCAAAGTCATTGCCGGCAGCCTTGGCGGGATCGATCACGATGATTAACTGCCCGGTCCAGGGCGTCTGAGCACCCGGGTGGCCGCTCCAGTTGAAACCGAACGAGAAATTGCCCCCGGTCAAGGCCGCCGCCAGCAGCTCCACCATCATCGACAGAGCCGAGCCCTTGTGACCGCCAAACGGCAATAGCGCACCGCCGTCGAGGATCGCCTTGGGGTCGGTGGTGGGCTGACCATGGCGGTCAACACCTGAGCCCTCAGGCACGGTTTCGCCCTGGCGCGCCGCAATCTGCACATCACCATGAGCCAAGGCGCTGGTGGCCATGTCGAACACAATCGGGTCATGCCCTTCGCACGGCGCCGAGAACGCGATGGGGTTGGTGCCAAACAGCGGTTTCTGGCCACCCTGGGGCACCACGCAAGTCATGCTGTTGACCACGCTCAAGGCCACCAGCCCCTCGCGGGCGAAAGGCTCGACATCGGGCCACAAAGCGGCGAAATGATGCGAATTGCGGATGGCCAGCACCGCAATCCCCGCCTCGCGAGCCTTGCTCACCAACAACGGCCGCGCGGCGGCCAATGCCGGCTGGGCAAAGCCATTGCCAGCGTCAACCCGCACAAAGCCGGACGCCACATCTTCCACCACCGGCACCGCCGTGCCATCCACCCAGCCGCTGGCCATGGACGAAATGTAGCCAGGCACGCGAAACACGCCATGGCTGTGGGCGCCGTCGCGCTGCGCGGTAGCGCAGTTGTGCGCCAGCACCTGGGCGACCCCGGGCGAGGCGCCGTGGCGCTGGAAAATCTGCTGCAGCAACTGCACCAGTTCGGCAAATGGCAGGGTCTGGCTGATGGCATCGGACATCGAAAAACTCCTGAGCGGGTACGCGATTAATCGCACCCCCCCGCAACGACTGTCAAGCGCACGCCGCCGCCCATGGCGGGCGTGAATATGTACCGCCGCGCCCAGGCATGAGCCCGCTACCGTTCGCTTCCTTAGAAAAACCGGAGGCCACCATGCCTGCTGTCACCCTGCCCTTTTTCCACGACGAAGCGTTGCGCGCACGTTACCTGACCGACCTTCAGTCAGCCTTCGAGGGCGAGCGCATCAGTGCTGCCGAACTGCAATTGCTCACGTTTGGGCACGTCCTGACGGACCACCTGCGCGCCGACACCCCACTCATTGATGGCGCCGAACGCGACGCTACCCTGGCCTGTGCCCTGCTACTGAGCCTTACCGCCCCCCAGCACGAGGCTGTCTACCTGTGGACCCCGCTGCAGGGGCTGAAGGCCTTCAACAACCGCGAGCTGCTGCACGCACATTTGCGCACGTTACAGGGCGCGCCCATGGCCGACTTCGAGCTCAAGGCTCTGGAGGGCGAGGTATTTCATGCCCTGATGATGGGGTACGTGGAAGAACGCGCGCACCAGCTCAGTGCCACCGCCACATGGCTGGGCGAACTGCCGTCACTGGACAGCCAGTTGCAAGCCCACCTGAGCCGCCGGCTGCCAGCGACGTTTGCCGATGGCCCCAGGCAACCGCAGCAATACTGGGCGCAGGTAGTGGACACGGCCAGCGCAACCACCCAGTACCTGCTGAACCTGGCGCAACGCGTACGGCAGGTATACGCCAGGCAACCACTGCCCGCCCACTGCACCTTGCAGTGGCTGGACCCACTTGGGGCGGTCATGTTGCCACCTGACCGGGTGCGTCTGGAGGCCTTGATTGACCAGGCAGCATCGGCAGTGCCCAGCGACTTCATCGAGGCCTTGACGCTGGCCTGGAAAAAGCAGCGCAACGCCTTGGCCCAGGCATTCGCCGCTGCGTTCTACCAGGCACTGCTGCAGGCGCACGAAAACGCTTCGCTGGAACCCGATGACTGGGCATTGCTGGCCACGGCCGCCGACGAAGGCCGGATCAAACTGCTGAGCCTGGCGGAAACCGTCGACAACCCCGTCCAGTTCAAGGTGGCCGGCACACTGTTGATCACGCTTGAGCCGCACACCCACATGTTTATCTATAACGCGCTGCGCGGTTTGCAGCGCGTGGGCGCCAACGAGTCCATCGACGCTTACATCAACCTCTCGGGCCCCGGCCCTTCGGGGCTCAGCACTGAAGCGCTGACCACCTTGAATGCTCAACACACACCGGTAGCCGCCATCACCCGCAGCAGCAAGGCAACCTGGCTCGACTGTGTCGATGACATCGCCCAGTGGCAGCGCCGCAACCTGGCCACCGCCCTGAAGAAGGCCCAGCCGCACGATATCGCGCGCATTATGGTCAGTGTTGACCAGGCCCTGGACTTGCGACGCATGATCGACCCACGCCAGCTCAGCCTTGACCCGGCCAACCGCTGGCGGGTTCGACCGCTGCGGGGCCAGACCGCCCTGGAAGCGGTTGCCGGCAATCTGGACCCACGGGCCGAGGCACTGAAGCATCTGCACCGCCAGGTAAATCGCTTCCGTGCGTTGCATGACAGCGAGCCTGGGGTCGGTGACTGGCTGGGTGAGTTGATCAACCCCTACCTGGCGGTGGTCAATGGACAGCTGACGTGCGAGAACGTTTTTTTCAGCCAGGCCGCCACGCAGGGCAAGGTGGCCATGCAGCTCAACCTGGGCGATGCCGTGCTCGAATCGCTTGGCCGCCCCCGCACGCTCCCGCGGCCCGCACCGGTGGATGCTTATGGCGAACCGCTCCAAGCCCTGCCGCAGGCTCTGGCCAACGCGCTGCTGAGCCTGGCCTCGGCCCGATGGCCAACGTATTTCAAGGCCGCTGCCAGGCGCAGCAACGGCCGCCCTGTGCAAGGACTGTGGCAGTGGCCCCAGGAAACGTTCGCCGACATCCGCCAACGCCTGCTGCGCCTGGAGTTGGCCGCACAACGTCGGCAACCCGGGCCAGCCAGCCACCTCCTGGACCTGCTGCAACAGCTGCTGGACTACCCGCTGCACCTGCAACGTGTAGCGCTCAAGGGCAAGGTGGCAGTGGCCCATACCTTGACCGTCACGTTCCCAGGCAGCGAACCCCATGCGGCCCTGAGCAACTGCTTGGTGGTGCATGAAACGGGGGCCGCGTCCGGGCCCGTGCTGCTGTGGTCAGCCATTGGCGAGCTGCGCAGCTTCGATTGCCTGGCAGCCCTGAAGGAGTGGGTCAGCATACGGCTGCGCGCGCCGTCCGAATCGGCGCTGTGGCCTTCATTGCTGCACCCCCGTCAAAAGGACGCACTCTATGCAGCGCTGCGCGACACCGCCGCCGCCCCCATCACACTCAGCACACAATTGATCACCCTCCCGGTGTGGCTACACCTGCAGAACGAAGCGTTCACGCAACGCGTCCTGTCCAGCGAAATCGCCGCCCGGATGGCCACCGACACGGCGGCCAGCGGCCAGCTCTGGCACCGTTACGTCGACTGGCAACAGCAGGGCGACGCACTGTTTCCAGTGTTTACGCGCCTGCAGGTGATGCTTGAAAGCCAATTTCTGGAAGGCGTCCTGCCCGCGTGGATAAGCGGTGCCACAGTTCGCGAGCTGCACACCTACGCCGACCTGATGGAGCGATGCGGCAGGGTCGCAGGCGATGACCACGACTACCTGTTCGGCATCGAGACCCTGCCCGAATTCAGCCACCGGCTACTCAGCGCCGCACTCAAGAAAGACCTTGGCCAGGCGGCGCCCAACCCTGATAACGTGATGGTGCAGTTCACCCATTTGATCAGTGCCCCAGCCTCGCCGGGTATGCCCATCGTCATGACCGCTGCGGCCACAGTGGTCAACAATGGAACACTCACCCAAAGCGCCCCTGACCAGTTCGCCCACCATACTGGCGAAGTCGTCAGCCTGCACATGGCCGATGCCTCGGCCACGGTCCCGGAAAAGCTGACGGTACCCTATGTACGCACGCTGTTTGCCAAGCTGGATATCGCCCGGCAATACCGCACCCTGCTGGCCGAAAAACTGGCCACCGGCGACCCCGACTATCCGGCGCGCCAGACACTGTTTTGCCAGGTGCTGCAAGCGGCGCTGCAGCAAACTGCCTATGCGCTAAGGCTGCAAAAAAAGCTGTCGGCCACGGCGCAGGAGTACGTGCAGCGTATGCTGTCGATGCCCGACCCGGCTGCACGGGCCTCTGCCGATGGCGAGCCCCTGGTACTGTTCCCCCTGCGCCTGCGACGTGAGCCGGGGGTTCCTGCCGACAAGGTCACTGGCATGCACGTGATTGCGCCTCGCGATGCAGACAAGGGGCCGGTGGTGCTCTACATCGTCAATACCGCGCAACAGGACCTATGCGAGTACCCGAACCGCGACGCGCTGCTGTCCGATATCCTCGCCAGCCCTGTACTGCAAGGCACCGTGCTCGAGCGCCTGGCCCCCGCCGCTCGCCGGGTGTATGCGAACGGCGGCTTCCAACACCCGAACCTGTACAAACCATGGCTTGGCTCCGACGGCCTGGCGATTGCGCCCGTGGCCGACCCTGTCACGCTGGACACCACCCCCATCAACAGCAATGCACTGCAACACCTGTTTCGCGACAACCTCGAGATGCTTCATCTGGTTATCCACGCGGCCACGGTGACCACGGCGGAGGCGGGCCTGACCGCTCACCGCTACCTGCGCACACAGCTAGTGGATCAGGTATTGATGGCGGTGCCCCACACGGCTGCCCTGCTGATCAATGCCTGGGAGAGTAGAAATTGGTTCGTGGCCTCCTACGCCTCGGCCGCGCAGCATCAATGGGGCCAGGCCGTGGCGCAATTCGCCGCTGCGCTGAGCCTGCTTGCCAGCGCCCGCCAAGGTAGCGAGCCAGGGGAGCAGGCACCGCTCAGGTCAGACGACGAGCCGGAGGAGCGCCCCCTGCCCCTCGCTGCCGAGGACCGCAGCGCACCGAGCAATCGGCTGACGCCGTTCGAGGTGCGCGATCTCACCTTGAGCCGACTGGAGCGCGACACCACGCAGCACGTGTTCCACCACGGTGACCGCTATTACGCGATCATCCAGGGGCGCGCGTACCGGGTGAAAAAGGTGGACGATACCTGGCATGTGTACAACGGCCAGGAATTTGGTCCGCCCATTGCCTGGGATGCCACCGACAACCAGTGGAAGCCCGGTGTCCGGCTGGGCCTGTTCGGCGGTATGCCGGTGCGCATCGGCAAGCTGGCAGGGCCGTTCACTGACGGCGAGGTCAACCAGTTCGTCAACCGGGTATTCACGGTAAACGCCAGGGGCATGAGCGACATCTACCTCAAGGACCTGGAAAAGGCCCAGCGCATCGAGGCGGCCCACCGCCGTGCGGTGAATTACCTGCGTGTGGCCCGCCTGAACCTCAAGGGCGAAGCCACCACGGGCAGACGCCCGCCTTACGTCGACAAACTGTTGAACACCACCTTCGACGTGCCCACGCCGCCAGAGCCTCTGCGCCAGCAGGTGATGGAACGGCTGGAGCAGGTCCTGACCTTCCTGCTGGACCCGGCCATGAGCCCCGGCCACTCGGAGCGGTACGTGACGGGTGAGAACAAGCCCGGGCGCTCGCGTGTCACGGCGTTCAGCATTCGTGGCGACATGAAGCAGCAGATCTTCCTGAGCGAGCGATTCTTTGATGCTCCACCTGATTTCAAGGCCAACCTGGCCAGCGGCTCGACCTTTCCGGTGACCCTGCACTTTCAGGCAGCCGTGCTGATTCATGAAGTGGCGCACCTGGCCTGCATGGCCGATGACTTTGCTTACGTAGGTGCCGAAGCACCGCTGATGAAAGCGTTGGGCAACTCAACCTTCGCGCAGCAGGTGCTGCGCAGCCAACTGTTTGAGCAGCGCCTGGCGTTCAGGAAGAAGGCGCCGCGCAGAAAATTATTCAAGGTTGCCGACCCCGACACCGGCAAACTGCGCGACCCGTCCAGCAAGACCGACATGGGCTATGACGGCCTGCTGCAAATTGGCGGCGCCCAGACGCTGGCCGACGTGCGCGAACGTTTTCACAGCGACGACGAGGTTCGCGCCAGCATCATTTTGATGAACGCGGACTCCATTGCCTTTTTGGCCACGCGACTGGGGGCCGAACGTTTTCCGTACGAGGGCGAATGATGCCTGGGGACGCCCGAGGGAGTATTTGTTCGGCTGCGATACACAATTGCCACGATTGACGGGTTTCAGCATTTCAGGGTCAAAGGTTAGAATGGCGCAAATTCGCTGGAGCCCATCATCGAAATGCCCGCCAATCCTGCTCACTCCGATGCCATCGCCGAGGCCGCCGCCCAGTGGTGCATGCGCCTGAACGCCGACGATTGCACGGCCCAGGAACGCCTGGAGTTCGAGCACTGGCTGGCCACCGATACCCGGCATGGCGAAGAGTTCGCCGCCATGCAGGATATCTGGGCCCTGTCCGATCAACTGCCGCGCGCCACGCCGGCACTGCCCTTAAAGCGTCGTCCCCAGGCGCTGCGACGCTGGGCGGTGGCGGCGGCCATCAGCCTGGTTGCGTTGCCGCTGGCCGCCTTTACCGGCTGGAACGTCGGGTGGCTACCCGATACCTACCAGCACGAAAGCAGCCATGGCAGCCTGCGCCAGGTGGTGCTGGGTGACGGCAGCAAGGTCGAGTTGAACCTGGACAGCGAGCTGACCTACACCCATTTCAAGGACCGCCGCCAGGTACGCCTGACCCGCGGCGAAGCGTTCTTCGAGGTGACCCACGACGCCCTGCATCCCTTCGTGGTCAAGGCGGCCGAGGGCCGCGTCAAGGTGACCGGCACACGCTTCAACGTGTGGAAATACCAGGACCAGGTGCGCGTCACCCTGGTCGAAGGCTCGGTGCTGGTCAGCAGCATCAATGCCGACCCGGATGGCGGCTTCCGCCTGAGCCCGGGCATGCAGGCGCGCTACAAGGCCGGTGATTACGAACCGCAACTGCTCCAGACATACGCCGGCGATACCAGCCTTGCGTGGCGCGACGGCAAGCTGATCCTGGATAACCTGCCGCTGGTCGATGCCTTGCCGTTGATCAATCGCTACCTGGAAAAACCGCTGGTGCTGGGCGATGACCACAGCGCGCGGATCCGCATCGGTGGCGTGTATGACACCGCGCGACTCAAGACGCTGGCCAACAGCCTACCCAAGGTGCTGCCCATCTACCTGACCCAGAACAATGACGGCGACACAGTGCTCAACAGCATCCCGTCGCAGCCGTAGCCGCGAAGTTTTATCATTCTGTACACGTGAAAATCACACATTTTCAACAGTCCAGGGTTCATGATTCAAGCAGTCCACTCGTCCTATACGTAGGAGCGACAATAAACCGGACCTGCTCTGGAACAGGAGTCTTTGCATGCACAACTCGCCAATGCCTTCCCCCGCCCTTGCTGCAACCCACCACCTGCCCAGCGCAGCGCCCGCTGCGGACCGCTGCAGCAACAGCCAGATCAAGGTTTTGCTCAAGGACTACGGGCTGCGCACGAGCCTGATCCGCCTGAAGGTCATCGACGCCTTGCTGGGCGCCGAACGCGCAGGGCAAACCATCGGCGTGCGCGCCGTGCACACCCACTTGCAGGAGCTGGACATTCCCCTGTCGTTCCTGAGTGTACGCGAGGTGCTCAAGCGCTTGTGCAGTGAGGGCGTGATCGACATGCGTGCCGACAAGACCTACGGCCTCAGCCAGCACGCGCTGGGCCTGCTGCGCCCCTTCCCCCTTTCCTGATACCCCTACGTGCCACCAGGTTGTCGCCCTGGGCGACAACTTGAGGCAGGCGGGTCAGGGCTTGACCTTGCGGCGCATCACGCCGTTGAGCACGACCACTACCACGGCCACGCCAATGGCGATGTACTGGAACAGCTTTTCGCTGATCAGGCCGTCCTTTTGCATCCACGACAAGCCCAGCATGATGGCCAGCACGACAAGGGAGATGATGACGGAGTAGATCAGGCGTTGCTTCTGAGTCATTGCGGTTTCCTGGTTCATTTGTATCGGTTCGGTGTCCGTGGACACACCAGGTGCATACTCGATTGCGGGGATGCACCGGGGTTTTCAGGGTCTCATAGTACAGTGCCCATCCTGCTTTGTGGACGGGTGCTTCACTCTATGAGGATTTACCCATGTTGCGTCGAATCACACTGCTGATTCCCCTTCTCATGACCGTATCGCTGAGCGGTTGCTGGATGTTCATGCCACCGGGCGGTGGCGGCGGCCACGGCGGTGGTGGCGGCGGCGGTGGCGGCTTCGGAGGCGGCCACGGTGGCGGCCCCGGTTTCATGCAAGGACGTTGACTCCAGAAGCGAGCCCCAGGGCTCGCTTTTTTTCTACGTGATGAACACTGAGCTGGAGGCTCTTGGGTCAAGCGGTACGTCGCGCGGATGGCGCAAGCCTTGGAAACAATGGAGGGCGCATGCCAAGCAGAGCGGTATCGCGTCGCTGGGCAGCAATTATTGATTACAGCGCCCGATGGGTGCCCCACCCCCTGCGCAATGGCTTAACGCCATTTTCCACAGTTTCACGCCCTCCAGACCGCCCTTGGCGATTACTGCTACAACACAACGCCCATTTTCCTACCGCCTCTATCACCGTTGCCGTCTGTAGTGCCCGGCGATTCCACATAGAATTTGACCAAGCGCCGCGCAACGTGACGGTCGCCACGAAAATCCTATCGCCATTACAAGGACGTCAACATGGATATCAATGACCTCAAGCAAGTCGACATCAGCCAACTGCCCCATTCGCTGCAACGGCTGATCGATTGCATCGGCGTGGAGCATGCCTACCACCTGACCTGCCTGTACGGTGGGCGCCCCAAGTACATCCCCAAGCACCCGCAGCGCACCGCGCTGGCCAAGCACCTGCCGCGCGAGGCACTGGAGCGCTTGATCGAGCGGTTCGCAGGCCTGGCCCTGGAGATTCCCAAGGCCGATCATTTCTGCCGGCAGTTGCGCAACCGGCAAATTCAGGAGGAAAGTTCCAAGGGCAGCTCACGCAGCGAATTGGCCGACAAGTACGGCTTGAGCCTGCGCCAGATCGGCAACATCAGGCGCCAGGAAGCAGGCGCGTCGGCCGACTGCACCTGACCCACCCCCCGCGCAGCAAACCGACGACGCCCCAGGGCGTCGTCTTCACGTCAGAAATCGCGCTTGTAGAAGATGTCGAGCGAGCTGGCAACGCCACTGGCCACCTCGACATACACTTTCTTGCTCAGCTTGTAGCGCAGGGCAATGGTGTTGGCCGGTTCAAACACCCCCACGCCATAACGCAGGCTGAGCTTCTCCGACAGGTTGCCGCTGGCCACCACGCTGGTGGTCGTGCCGCTGCCCTGGGTGTCCAGTTGGAAGTCCTGGATACCCAGGTCCTTGGCCAGGTGATCGGTCACCCCGGAACTACCCGCCAGCCCAAGGCCCAGGGCGGCCTGGGCAAGCATGTTGTTGTCGTCGCCCGTGGAACTCAACGGCCTGCCCAGCACCAGGTAGGACAAGGCCTGCTCCTGGCTCATGGTGGGTTCGGAAAACACCTCGGTGGTGGGCTGCTCGGCGCTACCGCTCAGGCGGATGCCGGCGATCACGTCGTCGGTCTGGCGGACGGCCTCGATGTCCAGGTACGGCTGGTCGATGGGCCCGGCGAACAACAGGCGCGCGCGGCGGATGGTCAGGCGCTGGCCGTAGGCGCGGTAGCGTCCGTCATTGAGGGTGAGCTCACCGCGGGTGTCGAGGTTATCGCCAATGTGCACATGGCCGGCCAGATTGGCTGTCAGGCCAAAACCGGTAAAGCTCAGTTTGTCCTGCCCCACCTCGACATTGATGTCCATGGCCATGGCCATCGGCGCGGCATCGGGAGGTGCCTGGTGGCCGATGATCACTGTGTCATCGGACACCTTGACCGTGGAGGGCGGCAACTCGCGCACCGTGATGGCGCCGGTGGGAATCAACACCTTGCCGGTCACCGCCAGTTTGTTGTCCGCCATTTGCACGTGCAGGTCGGGGGCGGCTTCCAGTTCCGCGTAGGGCTCCACGGTCACGGGCAGGCGGCTGCCCTTGAGGCTGATGTCCGCCATCAATGCCTGGCCCCACTGAACCTGGCCGCCGAGGCTGCCCTGCCCGGCCTTGCCGCTTTTCCAGTCACCTTGCAGGTGCAGGCTTTCGCCGGCGATCTGCGCCTGCAATTGCAGGCCTTCGAAACTGACCGGCAACTGCGCCCCGGCAATCTCGCCGCCACTGAGCCTTAAGCTGCCGTTGACCTGCGGCGCCACCAAGGTGCCGGCCAACTGGCCGCTGCCGTCCAGGTGCCCGGCCAATTTCTCGACCATGGGCGCGAACGGACGGGCAATCCCCACATCCAGCCCTTGCAGGCGGAAATCCCCTGTTAGCGGTTTGTTGCGCGCCAGGGGATCAATGCGTGCATTGACCTGTAGTTGCCCCAGGCGCTCGCCCTCGAACTGCAGCTGCGTGTCAATGCGGCGCGGCCCCAGGCTGCTGGTCAGGCGCAGGGTGCGGTAGGGAAAGTCCAGCCACTGCTCCTTGTCCTTCAGGCGCAGGGTGCCGCCGCTGGCGTCCACCAGCACCTGGCCCTTGGGCCCGCTGGCCGGCAGGTCCAATTGCAGGTCGGCATTGAGCAGGCCTTGCCAGGCGAAGTCCTTGGGCAGCCATTGCGCCAGGCTTTGCAGCGCGAACTGCTTGAGGTGGTAGCGGATCTTCGGCTCGGGCATCAGGCGCTGGTCCTCGCCGCACAGGCTGGCGCCTGCGGACTGGAAACAGTGTGCGCCCAGATTGAGCGTGCCGTTGGCCAGCCGCTCCAGTTTGGCCGGGTTGGCCAGCCGCCAGTCCTGGCCGCCGGCCTGAACGTCGGCGCTGGCCAGGCGGCCGCGCCAGTTGCCTTTGTCCAACGTGCCGTCCAGGCCAAGGGCTAGCAGCAGTTGCGGGCCCTTGAGGTCCAATTGCAGTTGCTGGCGGCGCAGGTCGCCGCTGCCTTTGGCCGTCAGGGTGCCCAACACGGTGGCCCCGGTGCGGATGCCGCTGGCCGACAGCGTCAGGTTGCCTTGCTGGGCCTTGTCCAGGCTGGCACCCAGGGTAATGCCCTGCAAGCGGTTGTCGCCCAGCGCCAGGTTCTGCCCTTGCAGGCTCACTTCGCCCTGAGGCGCCTGCAGGGTACCGGCGGCGTCAATGCGGCCCTTCAACTGGCCCTGCAACTGTGGCCACAACTGGCCCAGGCGTGGCAGGTCCAGGTCCACGCGGCCGGCCAGGCGCTGGTCGAGGCTGCCGCTGCCGTTGATGTGGTTGTCGCCCAGGCGTACGTCGAGGTTGGCCAGGGTCCAGCGCTGGTCAGCGCCCTGGGCCTTGACCTGCAACACCGCCGGCTGGCCGCGCAAACGGCCCTTTAGGTCCAGGTCGGCGTCGAGGTGCAGGGCGCCGTTGATCAATTCACCCTTGCTGCGCAAGGGGCCGGCCAGGTTGCCCGGCAGTTCGGCCACCCAAAAGGCCGGGTCCAGGTTGCTCAGGTCCAGGGCCGCGTTCCAGCGTAGCCCATCGGCAAACTGCAACGTCAGGCTGCCCGTGGCCTTGCCCTTGCCCGCGCTCAGTTCCAGCTGTGGCAAGTACACCGCGCCCAGGTCGCCACTGAACGGGCTCAGCAGGCTGAAAACGCCGGCCGGCCCGGTGAAGTCGCCGCTGAAGTTTCCGATGTAATGGCCGTTGCGGTAGCTCACCTGGGTGCTGAACCGGTGCACGCTGACCTGGGGTTCGGCGATGTCGGGGTACAGGCGATGCCAGGGAAAATCCAGCCAGTCGAGCTTGGCGTCGGCGCTGAGGCCGTCATGCCAGCTGACCTGGCCATCGAGCTTGACCCGCTGGGCGTCATCCACGCCCAGTTGCAGCGCCTGGACCTGCGCGCCCTGGGCGGTGGCCACGCCGCTCAGGGCCAGGCTCATGGGCGCGCCTTCGGCGGGCAATTGCGCCTTGCCGACGATCTGGTAGCCCGCCTTCAGGTCGCCCTTGGCGCTCAGGTCCAGCTGGTTGAGCTGCAAGGTGTCCGGCAACGCCGCAGCGGCCTTGAAGGCCTGGGAAGTGATGTGCAACTGGGCCGGCAAATTGTCGGCCAGCGGCTGCAGTTCACCCGTCACGTCGGCGGGCAGGTAACCACTGCTCTGGCCTTGCAGGTGCAAGCTGTCCAGCAGGTTGCCATTGATGTCCAGGGCCAACTGCCACGGTTGTTCATCCACCTTGGGCAACTGCACCTGGGCCTGGGCCTTGAGCGGCCAGCGCCCACCGGGGGTGAGGGTGCCGCTCAGGTCCAGGCTGAGGTCATCGCGCTGGGCATGCAGGGTGTCGATGTGCAGGCCTTCGCTCGTCCATTGGGCCGCCAGCTTGAGCTTCTGCACCTGCTCGCTGCCGTCGATGGTCAGGCTGCCCAGGTACACCTCGCCCAGTTGCAGGGTAATGGGCAGTTTCAGGTCCGGCAACGTCAGTGGCCCGCTGTCGGCGGATGGCGCGCTGGGCGGCAAGGTCAGGCTGATCTGTTCCACCTCCAGGCGCTCGATGCACAGGGTCATGTGCAGCAAACACGAGGGCGACCACTCCATCAACGGCGTTTGCAGTTGCAGGCGCGTGCCGCCCTGCTCCCAGCGCACCGCGTCGGCGCGCCAATGGCCGCCCAGGCGGCCCTGGAAGTTGTCCACGGCAAGACCGGGCACCCGCGCCAGGGCCCACCGGCTGCCGGCCGTGGTTTCCAGCACCAACACGGCGCTCACCAGCACTACCCCGACCACGGCGAGCACGCCGCTCCCGGCCCACAGCAGGCCGCGTTTCAACAGCCGATTCAAAGCTCAGGCCCTATGGCAAAGTGAATGCGAAAACCGCCCGGGTCTTCCAGCGCATGCGCCAGGTCGACACGAATCGGCCCCACCGGCGATACCCAGCGGATACCCACGCCCACACCAGTCTTCAGGCTGGGCAGTTCGAGGTTGTTGAACGAGTTGCCCTCGTCGACAAAGGTCGCAATGCGCCATTTCTCGGCGATCGAATACTGGTACTCGACACTGCCGGCCACCAGGTAGCGGCCGCCGATCTTGTCACCGTCCGAATTCTCCGGGGACAAGGTCTGGTAGTCATAACCGCGCACGCTCTGGTCGCCACCGGCAAAGAAGCGCAGCGACGGCGGGATGTCCTTGTAGCCATTGGTGACGCTGCCGCCAAACTGCACGCGGCCGAGCAAGCGATGGTTCTCGCCCAGCGTGGTCAGGCCCTTGAGCAGCACGTTGCCGTGGACCAGGTTGGCGTCCGAGCCCAACCCCTCTTTCGCCACTTGCGCGTCGAACTGCAAGCGGTAGCCGTTGTGCGGGTCGACTTTGTTGTCGCTCTTGAGGTAGCCGTAACTGATGCCGGGCATCAGCAGCGTGCTCAGGCCGCTGTCATTGCCCAGGCGGTATTCTTCGCGTTGCCATTTGAGCGAAATCACCCGCTGCCAGCCGCTGGGCAGCTTGCTGTGCCATTCGGGGCCCACGGTGAGCAATTTGCTCAGGCTGTCGGTGTCGGCGATTTCCTCGTACTGGTAGCCGGCGGCCCAGCGCAGCTTGTCCGTGAGGGGCGGGTCCAGGGGCGTGTCGTACCACAGGCCGATGTTCTGCCGGGGCGCCGATACTTCCGCCTCGGCGCCGTAGCTGTCGCCGTGGGAGTTGACCCAGTGCCGGGTCCAGTTGGCCTTGACGCGCGGGCCGACGTCGGTGGAGTAGCCCGGGCCGATACCGATCGTGCGCGGCTTGCGGGTTTTCAACTGCACGTTCACGGGGATGACCTGGCCATCGGCGGACGTGGGCGCCGCGTCCACCCGCAGGCTTTCGAAATAGCCGCTCGATTGCAGCGCCTGGTTGAGCTCGGCCACCAGTTGCGAGTCGTAGGGCGTGCCGGGTTTGAACGGCACCATGCGTTGCAGCAGGTCGTCGTCGAAGGGCGTGTCGCCTTCAAAATGCACGGCGCCCAGGGTGTAGCGCGGGCCGCTGTCGTACACCAGTTCAATGTCGGCCACACCTGCCTGGGGGTCCACGGCCAGTTTCTGCTGGGTGAAATGGCCTTTGAAATAACCGAAGCGCGAGGCCTGGTTGAGGATCAGGTGCTTGGCGTCTTCATAGTGGCCGTGGTTGAGTACCGCGCCAGGCAGCAGGTCGGCGCTGTCGGGCAGGCGCAAGCGCTTGAACTGGCTGGCGGGGCCTTCCACGCGAATGGTTACATTGCGCAGGTGAATAGGCTCACCCGGCTCGATGCTCAGCACCAGTTGCGGGTTCTTGCCGTCCTTCACCTGAGCGGCAATGTGCGCCTGGTAATAGCCCAAGGCCTGGGCAGCCTTGGCGGCTTGCTCCTCGGCCCCATGGCTGAAGCGCTCGAGTGCCTCGGCATCACGGTCGCCCAGGCTGCCGATATAACCTTCGACGTTGGCCTTGAGCTCGGCATTGGCCGGTTTGACCTGCACCACCAGTTCGGTCTGCGCCTGGGCAGCGAAACTCGTGAACAGCAAAACCAGACCGCGGGTAAATCGTCCTGAAAACTTCATGGCGCGGATGCTATCACGGTCAAGCGGCGTTTTAAGAGCGGTTCGGCCCTCGCAAGATTCTGATACTAGACGCGAATATGTTCTAAATGTTGCGGGCTTGCATGAAAGAACACATGTTCACGCACCGGCCCCACGGCAATTTCGCCGATTTCCTCGTAGCCCTGCCGTTGGTAGAAGTCCAGATAACGCGGGTTGCCAGTGTCCAGCACCACGCCATCGGAGTGCTCGTCATCGGCGCACCAGTTGTGCACGGCGGTCAAAAGTTGCTCGCCCAGGTGGTGACCCTGGTATTGCGGGTGGATAGCCAACAGCGGCAGCAGGTGCACCGCGTCGCTGGGCAGGCAGGCCAACACCGACTGATAATATTCCAGGTAGCGACGCGTACAGCGCAGTCCGGTACTGAGCAACATGCGCAGGCGCCAGGCCCAGCTTTCGGTGATACCCAGCCGCCGTTGTGGCGGTGCGATCAGGGCCGCGCCCACCAGGCGATCCTCCAGCAGCAGGCCGATGCCCGGCAAATCCTGCAGAAAGTGCTGCTTCACCAGTTCACGCACCGTGGCCCGCACGCGCTGCTCGTAGCCGGGGCGCTCGGCTTCGAACACATAGGCGAAGGTTGGCTCGTGGCGGTAGGCATGAAAGAGCAAGGAGCGCACTTCACTGGCGTAGCCACCGTCCAACAACACAATGCTGGCCGTTTCGCTGGCAGTCTGGGACATGATCAAGCTCCTTTGCAGCACGACGCCGCTGATGCGGCGCATTCTTGTATTGGGGTGTGGCCGTCAGCTGAGGTTCCCTGTAATTGACCCTAGTGTCCTTTCTGAGAAATACGTGCGCTTTTGACGAGTGGCTGTTGTTGCCAGGCGAGGCGCGGCGACGAGTCATAGCAGGGCTATGGCGAGGAGTCGTAACGCCGCCTGGTAACGACAGACGCCGTCAAAAGTGAACAGCTTATTTCGGAGACCGTACACTAGCACGAGGCTCGCGTTGGTGCGGCCCATCCGTTAGCATCGGCGTTTTACCCAGGACTGCCGCCTCCATGAAGATTGTCTCGTTCAACATCAACGGCCTGCGCGCCCGGCCCCATCAGCTGGCGGCGCTGATCGAAAAACACCAGCCCGACGTCATCGGCCTGCAGGAAACCAAGGTCAGCGACGAGCAGTTCCCGCTGGCCGACGTCGAGGCCCTGGGCTACCACGTGCACTACCACGGCCAGAAAGGCCACTATGGCGTGGCGCTGCTGTCGCGCCAGCCGCCGCTGGCCTTGCACAAGGGCTTCAGCACCGATGAAGAAGACGCCCAGCGCCGCTTCATCTGGGGCACCTTCGCCGACGCCAATGGCAACCCGGTGACCATCATGAACGGCTACTTCCCTCAAGGTGAAAGCCGCGACCACCCCACCAAGTTCCCGGCCAAGCAGCGCTTCTATGAAGACCTGCAAGCCTTGCTGGAAGGTCAGTTCAGCAACGACCAGGCGCTGGTGGTAATGGGCGACGTGAACATCTCACCCGAGGACTGCGACATCGGCATCGGCCCGGACAACGCCAAGCGCTGGCTGAAGACCGGCAAGTGCAGCTTCCTGCCCGAAGAACGCGAGTGGATGGCCCGCCTGAAAAACTGGGGCCTGGTGGACAGCTTCCGTCACTTGAACCCTGAGGTGGCCGACCGCTTCAGCTGGTTCGATTACCGCAGCCGCGGTTTTGAGGACGAACCCAAGCGCGGCCTGCGCATTGACGTGATCATGGCATCCAACGGCTTGCTGCCTCGGGTGGCGGATGCGGGCGTGGATTATGAGTTGCGGGGGATGGAGAAGCCTTCGGATCATGCGCCGATTTGGTTGAAGTTGAGCTGAACCGAAGCTGCAACTGTCGTTTGCGGGAGCGGGCCCTGCCCGCGAAGGCAGCGCCGCATCGGGTCCGGCTGATCGCGGCGATCTTTTCGCGGGCAGAGCACGCTCCCACACAAGCAGTTGCCCCACCTGGTCACCGCGTCACATTGCCGTAATCCCTCTGTCTTATTCTCGTCGCACCGCCCCCTGGGCTCCCTGGTGCGAGAACCATGCTCACCCTCCCCCGCCTCCTGCTCAGCCTCGCCTGCCTGGCCCTGCCCTTGGGCGCCCAGGCCGACGTGCCCGTGCTGCGTATCCAGGGCTCCAACACCATCGGCGCGGAACTGGGGCCGGCACTGGTAAAGGCCATGTTGCTGGACCAAGGGCTCAGGCAGGTGCAGGTCGACAGTGGACCGCAGCCCAACGAGCAACAGGTGTCGGCACTGACGGTAGACGGCCAGCACCTGCGCATCGAGATCGACGCCCACGGCTCCAGCACCGGCTTTACCGCGCTGGAGAACGGCGAAGCGGACCTTGCCGCCGCATCCCGCCCCATCAAGGACCGTGAATTAGTGGCCCTGGACAAGCTGGGCGACCTGAAAAGCGCCGAGGCCGAACAGGTGATCGCCATCGATGGCGTGGCGGTGATCGTGCACCCCGATAATCCGCTGCGGCAACTGAGCACCGCGCAATTGGCGCAGATCTTTTCCGGCGAGGTCCGCGACTGGTCATCGGTGGGCCTGGGCCATGGGCCCATCCACCTGTTTGCCCGCGATGATCAGTCCGGCACTTGGGACACCTTCAAGGAACTGGTGCTCACCGCGCGCGACAAAACCCTGGCCGCCAACGCCCGGCGCCTTGAGTCCAGCGAGCAATTGTCCGACGAAGTCAGCCGCGACCCCCAGGCCATCGGCTTCATTGGCCTGCCCTATGTGCGTCATGCCCGCGCCCTGGCCATTGGCGATGGCGCCGCCCAGGCCATGCCCCCCAGCATCAGCCTGATCGCCACCGAGGACTACCCGCTGTCGCGGCGCTTGTACTTCTACCTGCCGCCGGCGCGCAACAACCCCTGGGCCCAGGCGCTAATACGCTTTACCCAGAGCGACAAGGGCCAGGCCATCGTGGCCCAGTACGGTTTTGTTTCACAGACGGTGCAAGCCATCCAGGTGCCGGCTACCGCCAACATGCCCGCTGACTACCGTCAGTTGGCGGGCGAGGCCCAACGTCTTTCCGTGAACTTCCGCTTCGCCGAAGGCAGCGCCAGCCTGGACAACAAGGCCCTGGCGGACGTGCAACGGGTGCTGGATTACCTGCGGGTGCACGGCAAGACGTACAAGGACGTGACGCTGGTGGGCTTCGGCGACACCAAGGACGACGACGCCCGCGCCCTGCTGCTATCGCGCCTGCGCGCCATGACCGTGCGCCGCGAGCTGGTGCGCAATGGCGTAGTCCTGCGCGACATACGCGGCCTGGGCGCGGAGATGCCGGTAGCCGCCAACGACCTGGACGAAGGCCGTATCAAGAACCGGCGGGTGGAGGTGTGGGTGTATTGACCCTGCGGACCACTGCATAACCGGTGTAGCCGCAGCCTTCGGCAGCGGCTACACGGTCGCGACAGCGCTACATCGGTTACCGATCAACCGTGTTCACGGTTGCTGCGCAGCAGTTCCTTGGGCACGTATTTGCCGATCTCGTATTTGCCGATCGCGGCGCGGTGCACCTCGTCCGGGCCGTCGGCCAGGCGCAGGGTGCGTTGCATGGCGTACATGTAGGCCAGCGGGAAATCACCGCTCACCCCCGCCCCACCGTGAATCTGAATGGCTCGGTCGATGACCCGCAAGGCCACGTTGGGCGCCACCACCTTGATCTGCGCGATCTCGCTCTTGGCCACCTTGTTGCCCGCAGTGTCCATCATGTAGGCGGCCTTCAGGGTCAGCAGGCGCGCCATGTCGATGTCCATGCGCGAATCAGCGATCTTGTCGATGTTGCCGCCCAGGCGAGCCAGCGGCCGGCCGAACGCCGTGCGTTCCACCGAACGCTTGCACATCAGCTCCAGTGCACGCTCGGCCATGCCGACCGAACGCATGCAGTGGTGGATGCGGCCAGGCCCCAGCCGGCCCTGGGCAATCTCGAAACCACGACCTTCGCCCAGCAGCACGTTCTCATATGGCACGCGCACATTGTCGAACAGCACTTCGGCGTGGCCATGGGGCGCATCGTCGTACCCGAACACTGGCAGCGGCCGGACGATTTTCACCCCGGTGGTGTCCACCGGCACCAGAATCATGGAGTGCTGCTGGTGACGCGGGCCATCCGGATTGCTCAGGCCCATGAAGATCAGAATCTTGCAGCGCGGGTCGCAAGCACCCGACGTCCACCACTTGCGGCCGTTGATCACCCACTCGTCGCCGTCACGCTCGGCGCGGGCGGCCATGTTGGTGGCGTCCGACGAAGCAACGTCAGGTTCTGTCATGGCAAAGGCCGAGCGGATCTCGCCGCGCAACAGCGGCTCCAGCCAGCGCTGCTTATGTTCCTCGGTGCCATAACGCACCAGCACTTCCATATTGCCGGTGTCCGGCGCCGAGCAGTTGAACGGCTCCGGCCCCAGCAGCGAGCGGCCCATGATTTCCGCCAACGGCGCGTATTCAAGGTTGGTGAGCCCAGCGCCCAGCTCAGACTCGGGCAGGAACAGGTTCCACAGGCCCTCGGCGCGAGCCTTGCGCTTCAACTCTTCCATGATGGCGGTAGGCTGCCAGCGGTCGCCTTCGGCAACCTGGCGTTCAAACACGGCCTCGGCGGGATAGACGTACGTATCCATGAACGCAGTGACGCGTTCACGCAATTCCTGAACCTTGGGCGAATAAGCGAAATCCATGGGGCGGCTACCTTTCATCAAGGGTTGTCGTTGGCATGGATTCGATGCTAGAACAGGCACCAAGATTTATCTAACCTATTCTCGGCGTCTATTATCATTCATCACCGATATAGGATGACGCGATGCATCGGCATAACCACAACAAGAGCGCTGCCTCATGAATCTGAGCAAGGTCGACCTGAATCTGTTCATCGTCTTCGACGCCATCTATACCGAAGCCAACCTGACGCGCGCCGGGCAGATCGTCGGCATCACTCAGCCGGCGGTGTCCAACGCCCTGGCCCGGCTGCGCGAAACCTTCAACGATCCGCTGTTCGTGCGCACCGCCCAGGGCATGGTGCCCACGCCCATGGCCCAGAACATCATTGGCCCGGTGCGCAATGCCCTGTCGCTGCTGCGCGTGTCGGTACAGGAAAGCCGTATCTTCAACCCCTTGCAGGCGAACAAGACCTTTCGCATCAGCATGACCGACCTCACCGAGGCGGTGATACTGCCGCCGATGTTCCAGCGCCTGCGCCGCCTGGCGCCTGCGGTGGTGATCGAGAGCTTCCTGTGCAAGCGCCGGGAGACCACCAAGGAACTGGCCGCCGGGCGCCTGGACTTCGCTGTCGACGCACCGCTGAACACCGACCCCCAGGTGCGCCACGTCAAATTGATGGAAGACCAGTACGTGTGCGCCCTGCGCAAGGGTCACCCGCTGAACAAGGACAAGATCAACCTGGATGACTACCTGGCGCTCACCCACATCCATATTTCCAGCCGCCGCAACGGCCTGGGCTACGTAGACCTGGCGCTGGGCAAGATGGGCCTGCAGCGCAAGATTGCCCTGCGCTCGCAGCACTACCTGATGGCCTCTCAGGTGCTGCAACAGACCGACATGGTAATGACCGTGCCGGAGCGTTTCGCCCGGCGCCACGACCTGAACTACGTGCCACTGCCGGTCAACGACGTGCCCCCGGTGGAAACTCACCTGTACTGGCACGAGAGCACCGACCAGGACCCGGCCAACCGCTGGATGCGCGAGCAGATGATCGAATTGGGCCAACTGGTGACCCGCAACGACCCATCCTCCGCGGCCGCCAGCCCAGCGCGCTGACGGCCACAGGCATCAGTTCAACGGCTCAAAGAACTGCCGCGCCTGGGCGGCGCTGATCGGGCTGCGCCACACCCGCTGCGGGGGGTGCTGCGCTTCCCATTGGGCACCCAGCAGGCGCTGGTCGGCACGCTTGAGGTGCGCGGCACTGAAGCCGTCGAAGGCATGCCGTTGTTTCTGGTAATGGAAGTGGGCAAACCACAGGTCATCACCGCTCACCGCATCGACCACCGCGTATTCCTGCAGGAAACTTTGCCCCTCGAAACCCTCAGGCACTCGACCACCGCGGCGTTCCAGGCGCACCTGTGCCTGGTCCAGCAGGTAGTGCACTTGCGCCATGGTCGGTTGCTGGCTGGCCTTGCTCAGGCGTACGCGCAAGGCCGTGGCTTGGGCGGTCAGGTGCTGGCCGCTGTCGCGCAGCCTTTGTACCAACGCCGCGACCTCCTTGCCGCCCTGCCCCAGTGACTCGATGCGGGTGCCCAGTGCAATCAGGCTTCGCCCTTCGTTCCCCAGCAGGTCATCGACACTGGCCAGGGCCATGCCCCGGCGCCAATAGCCCTCGGCCCGCAACACCAGCCCCGAGACTTTATCCAGACGCACCAGCGCCTGGTCCTTCAGAGTGGACAACGGTAATGGCTCAGCAGCCCCTTCCTGCAACCGCCACTTGCCACCCTCGGCCAGCTGATAGTGCTGGGACGAGCCGTCCTGCAAGTTCACCTGCATGACTCTGGCCACTCCCTTGCCGCTTTCAACGCCAATCAGCACGCGGTCATCCACGGTTTCGAACACTCGCTTGCGCGGGCCACCCTCCGGCTGTTCACGGCGCAACGACACATTCCCCCTCGACACCTCTGCCTGGGCCATGTCCGTTAACACCTTGAGTTGGCGCAACACGCGCTTCTGCGAGCGCAGGTCAACATGCTCCGGGTAGGCGGTGGTCCACTCTTCCAGGCGCCAGCGGAAGTGCTCCATCTCACCCACGAACTGGTCCAGAATCCGCCGGCGATGGGCCTGGCTCAAATGGCTGACTTCGCCCATGTCCCGCCAGGTACTGAGCAATGAATTCAGCGCCCGCACGTCACGGGCGAACAGGCGCGCCAGCTCCAGGCGCTCGGGGCTACCGGACAGGTTTTCGTTGAACACCAGTTTGAGCAGGGTTTCGGCCTTGATCACTTGATGCAGGCGTGGCTGATAGCGGTAGTCGCTTTCGCTCATGATCCGCTCGATATCGGCACGCCGCGGCGCGTCCAGCGAGGCGCCGTGCCACTGGTCCTCGAAGCGTTTGCTCCAGTGCTCGATGAACTCAGCCTGCTCCAGCATGGCCTCGCGCATCACGCGGCCACGCTTGAGGTAGGCCAGTGTGTGGCGGGTGAACTCGGTAAAGTCCCCTTCACCGCCCTCGATGGCCACCACCAGCCGATGCTGGGCGGCCTGCAGTTCGGTGTATTCGAACGACAGTGAGCGCAAGCGGTCCTTGCCAAGGCGCACTAACGTCTGCATGCGGCCCATGGCCTGGTAACGGGTGGCCTGGAAGGCGTCACGGTAGACCCGGCTGTCGATACGCCCGCGTTGCGCCACAAGGCTGGCCAGCAACTGATCGCAGGCCTGTACTTCTTCAATGCCCAGCCTCACCACGTCCAAACGCAAGGACTCGTTGTGCAGTTGCGTCGCGTACTGGCTGCGCACCTGCTCGGTGGCGCGCAACAAGCGCGTGACCTCGCGTTCCTCGGTAAGCAGGCGGCTGAATATGCGCCGTTCCTCCCTGACCAGGGCGTCCCCCAGCCAGCGGGGCAGGCGACGCTGCACCGCCAGCGGCAGGCGGTCGACCATGGCATCGGCCAGCCGCGTAGCCGTCGCGCCGCCGCCCGCCAGGCCACCGTCGACCAAATGACCGTAGGCGGCACCATGGCTGCGCCACTGGCCATCGACGCCACGAACAACGGGCTGGCGATAGGTTTTGTGCGCCGAGCCTTTCAAGCGCCAGGTACGGTAGGCGGCGTCCCATTGCACCTCATACGCCAGCCCACCGCGCAGGATGTACTGCGCCTCACCCAGGCGGCAGACGCCGTCGCTGCCTTCGCGCAATGAGGTCACAGCGACGTGGCTCTGGTAGCCATGAAACGCCGAGCCGCTGACCGTCGCCGGCTCGGGCGCAGGCAACCCCCGAGCCGCACGTGCCCTGTGCATGCCACTGCGCACGTGCAGCCCGGCCGTCATCGTCGGCAGCACGTCCATGGCGGCGCCAATCAGCGCCACCAGCATATTTTCCATTTCATCCAGGCTGTCACCTGGCCGCCCGCGCCGCCAGGCGTCCACTGCGTTCATGGCGCTGTCGAAGGCATCATACAGCCCTACCGCCGTGCCCACGAAAGGCACCAGCCCCACCAGCATCTTGATGATTACGAACACCTGCCCATGACCTTGGGCAGCGGCCGCAAGCCACAACTGATCCTGTGATCGCGCCGTGGCTCGATGGCGGGCAATCAGCCGGCCCAGTTGCAGGTTCAGTTGGTGCTCGGCCAGCGTGGCAGCCGTTTGCACACGCTGCCCCGGCGCTACAAAGCCCTCGTAGCCGTTGAGCAGGGCCTGGCGAATATGCCCCTCATGCTCGGCGACGTCGCCCACCAGCGGCAGACTGGCCAGGTAGGCGGTCATGCCTGTGTCCGATGCCATCCGTGCCAGGCCGGCGCAGGCCTGGGCCAAACCCTGATGGCGAGTCAGCACTTTGCCGTTGGGGGCGTCGGGCAAGTACAGCAAGGTCAAGGGGCTGCCGGCTGCTTGCAGCAGTATCACGCCAGACAGGCTGACCGCCTGGCTGCTGCCGTCCGGCCCGCGCCCAGGGCGAAATTGCACCCAGTGCATAGCCGCTTCAGGGTTGTGCAGCAAGACCAGGCTCGCCTCGTCCAGCCGGCCGCCAAGCTGCGCCAGGCGGCCCTGCAGGCGCAACCCAGCCTGCCACGGCGCCAGCAAGGTGGCGCGCCGTAGACGTAGCTGGGCCACATCCTCCTGGGCCAGGCCCGTGAACGCCTGGCGCAGGCACTGTTCATACTGCGCGGGCAGGTCCAGTTCCGCCATGAGCGCGCAGAGTTGCGCCACCGAGGGCAGGGTTGTGGCAACGCCCAGCCCGTGGCCCAGCACGTGGCCGAACCGCAGGCGCGCCGCCATGACCTCGTCCGTTCCCCATAGCGCCAGTTCGGCCAGGGCCAACTGCTCGCGGCGCTCACTGGGCGTGTGTACCAGGCGCGACGGCGTGCCCGGCGCGCCACTGCCGCCGATAAGCTGCTTGACCGCACTCACCGTGGCTGGCACGTCGATGACCAGGTGTTCAGGCTGAACACCAAAGTCAGCCTGCAACCGCTGCGCCAGTTGCGTGTCGACGAACTCGTCACGGGGCGCCAGGGCACGGTGCAACAGTGCCTGGGCCTGGCGCTGTGCGTCGACATAGGCCTTTGTCAGCCCTTTGATCTGCGTGCGCCCAGCGGTGTCCAGCCTTCCCAGCCAGGCCGGCAGGTGATCGGTCAGGCGCGCGGCTTCCTGCTCGTGCAGCCAATCACTCAATGCCTGGTCCCTGGCATCGTGGCGCGGGGCGCTGAGCGCCTCGATGGCCTCCTGCTGCCAGCGCTGCAACGAGGCGGCCGGCGTATCGGCGTCGGCATATAACCGCTGCCCGGCCTGAATAGCCCGGGCATGCGCGCGCAAGCGACGCCATTGGCGATTCAGGCCGACGGCAAAGGCGTCGCCAAGGATGGGAGCGAACGACACACTGGTTTGCGCACGCAGATCGGCGTCCGCCTCCGCCAGTGGCAATAGCAGACTGGCCTCCAATTGAGCCAGTGAATCAAACTGGGCCAGGCCACCGTGAGCGCCCGGCCACCACACCAGCACACCCCATTGACCGGCGGCGTCCTGCAACGCGCGCTCATGGGTAATGACCATGACACCCGCCACCACCTCGTTGCCTGCAGGGTTCAGCAACGCCAGATCCGTCACCCGCGCGTCGTCGGGGGGCCGCTCGCTGTCCTTCGGGCTGTCCAGCAACCCCTTGAGGCGCTCGGCCTGTGAGTCGGTCAATTGCCCCAAGGCCCGGGCCATGTCCATTTCGGCACGCAATGCCGCAGCTTGGGCAGCGCTGAGGCGGTCGAACAGCGCCTGACCCGGCTGGACGGCATCCCAGATCGGTTCGCGCAGCACGATCGCGCGTGCGGCGGCAAGGCAATCGTTGCGCGCCTGCGTCAGCGCCTGCTGGTGACGCTCAAGCGTGAGCCAGGCTGGGCTCAGGCGGTGGCCGTCGTCACCCAATACCTGACGGATGGCCGCCTGTTGCAGGGCGACTTGCCGGTGCCTCAGGCTCACATCGATTTCGTCGCAAAATGCGCCGAACAACAACGGTGAAACATCGTGAGTGCTCATGGTATCGATCCTTGAAAGAGGAGCGGTATTGAGCGTGTCAGGGAGCCCTGGACGGTGGTAGTTAATTGCAGCGCCCGCATCCCGGCCTCGGAAAAGCGGTCAGAACTTCGCTTGACGTTAACGTCAAGCAGCCTTACGTTAGCGTCAACCGCCCCTGCGAGCTTCGCCATGACCTACAGTATTTCCGACCTGTCCCGCGAACTGGACATCACCACCCGCGCCATTCGCTTTTATGAGGAACAGGGCATGCTCAGTCCCGAGCGCCGTGGCCAGGAACGCATTTATTCGCCACGGGACAAGGTCACCCTGAAATTGATTTTGCGCGGCAAGCGCATTGGCTTTTCGCTGGCCGAATGCCGCGAGCTGATCGAGCTGTACGACCCCAGCGGCAACCAGAAACAGTTGACCAGCATGCTGGCCAAGATCGCCGAGCGGCGCGGCCAGTTGCAGCAGCAGTTGCTGGATATCCAGCAGATGCAACTGGAACTGGACACTGCCGAAGAGCGCTGCACTCAAGCCCTGGCCGACACCGGCCGCCACCCCGTGCCCGCACAGGAGTAACACCATGGCCCTGCCCCACAGCGTTCGCCTGGTGGAAGTCGGCCCCCGCGACGGCTTGCAGAACGAGGCGCACCCCATCAGCGTTGCCAACAAGGTACAGCTGGTGAACGAGTTGGCGAGCTGCGGCTGCTCCTATATAGAAGCCGGCAGCTTCGTATCGCCCAAATGGGTGCCGCAAATGGCAGGTTCCAGCGAGGTGTTCAGCGCTATCCAGCGCCTGCCAGGCGTTACCTACGCGGCCCTTACGCCCAACCTGCAAGGCTTCGAAGCTGCGCTGGCGGCCGGGGCCAGCGAAGTGGCGGTGTTCGCGGCGGCTTCCGAAGCGTTCTCCCAACGCAACATCAACTGCTCGATCAGCGCCAGCCTAAAGCGTTTTGCGCCGATCATGGCCGCAGCCCAAGCCGCCGGGGTGCCGGTGCGCGGTTACGTGTCCTGTGTGCTGGGCTGCCCATACGAAGGCGCGGTGGCTGCGGCCCAGGTCGCGGCCGTGGCCCATGAACTGCACGCCATGGGCTGCCGGGAGGTGTCATTGGGAGACACCATCGGCACCGGTACCGCCGGCGCTACGCGCACCCTGTTCGACACCGTGGCCGCGCGGGTGCCACGCAATCAGCTGGCCGGGCACTTTCACGACACCTATGGCCAGGCCCTGGCCAATGTCTACGCGGCGCTGCTGGAAGGCATCACCGTGTTCGACAGCTCCGTGGCTGGCCTGGGCGGCTGCCCGTACGCCAAGGGTGCAAGCGGTAACGTTGCCAGCGAAGACCTGCTGTACCTGCTGCAAGGGCTGGGCATCGAGACGGGGGTGAATCTTGAGGCGCTGATCGGCGTGGGGCAACACATCAGCCAACAACTGGGCCGCCGTAACGGCTCACGTGTGGGGCAGGCGCGCGCGGGTGGGTAATGGGTGTTACCCATTGGCTGCCAGACGAGTATCAGGGAAACACATTTACCCGTGGATACCGTGAGCTGATCAACCTGGAAATCACCAAACCCTTGATTTTACTGGTTTTATAAAAGTTGGCACGGCATCTGCTTTATCTCTCGCACAACAAAAACAATAAAATCAGTACCACCCAATAAAAACAACATGTAACGACTCTGGCATAACAAGAACAATCGCGGCAGAGGCGAAGCTAACAGATTTTTTTGGAGAGGACGCGCCACCGGGGCTTGCCCCACACCGTACACAGAACAACAAAACTGCCCCGAGGCAGCGACGTACCGGTGACAGGCGAATCAGCGCTCAAAAAAATACGTTTGCTCTTGACCCAGGATGTGGGTCACACGAAACGCGGTAAAGGGTCACGGTCGCCAAAAACAACAACAGGCCGCCCCTCAATAATAAAAAAAGAGCAAGCAACAAGACCTTGAGGGGAGCTTCGGCTCCCCTCAGTGCTTTCTGCGATTCCCCTGTCCTTTTGTCACTGCGCCCTGTAGCCCTGTGCGGCGCTGAAAATCTGCAGCGTTCACACGGGCCAGCGCAGCCCTGCGGCAGCGGCAAGACGGCGTTCAAACGCGGCGGTTACAGGTCGGATGGATTTGACAGAGCGTTACAGGGTGCGACAAAGTGTCACCTCACCCGCACTTTTCCCCCACAAACGGGTAACAGGGAAACACCTTGGGTTGTGAAAACCTGGTGAAAATTTCCTGAAAACGGCGAAAGCCCCGAAATCATTGGGTTTTGAAAAGTTGGCACGGGACCTGCTATATCTCTCGTACAACAAAAACAATAAAACAGCAGTACCCAATAAAAACAACACGTAACGGCTCTGGCATAACAAGAACAATCGCGGCAGAGGCGAAGCTAACAGATTTTTTTGGAGAGGACGCGCCACCGGGGCTTGCCCCACACCGTACACAGAACAACAAAACTGCCCCGAGGCAGCGACGTACCGGTGACAGGCGAATCAGCGCTCAAAAAAATACGTTTGCTCTTGACCCAGGATGTGGGTCACACGAAACGCGGTAAAGGGTCACGGTCGCCAAAAACAACAACAGGCCGCCCCTCAATAATAAAAAAAGAGCAAGCAACAAGACCTTGAGGGGAGCTTCGGCTCCCCTCAGTGCTTTCTGGCGTTTGGGCCTTGCGCCTTTAGCAAGGTAACGGCGCCCAAGGCACAAGGCGCGTCTACCTAATCCGCCGCCAGAAAAGATCTGCTTCGGCAACGTGAAGCCCCGCAGCGTCAGCAACGCCAACGGCCCTGCCCCCAGCTCCGTGCGCAAATGCCAGGTCAGCGGCAGCCCGTCGGGCGCCGTCAGCACCAGGCGCAAGCGCGTGTCGCTGTCGTCCAGCAACTCGAAGCCCAGGCCCATGCCACCGTCGGTGTAGAGCACGTCGGCCGAGTGGCAGAGCTGATTGACCGCCGCCAGGAACGCCGGGTTGAACCGCAGGCCCTGGCTGTGCCGCGGGTCGGCGACCCAGCGGTTGCCTTCCTTGCGCAGCAGGCCGCCCCGTTGTTGTTGCAGGAGTCGGTCAAGGGCTGGGGGCCAGTCTGACTCTGGTGCGCTACGGTGTTGAACAGCGCCACCAGTTTCTGGGGCACAAACGTATCTGACTCTCGTGTTTCTGACATTGACAGCTTACCTGCCCAAGGTTTACGTTAACGTAAAGGTAAGCACTCAATAACAATCAGACGCAGGCCTTCCCATGCGCTATCCGAGCCTCAATTTCGCCCTGGGCGAAACCATCGACATGCTGCGCGACCAGGTGCAGGCGTTCGCCGCCGCCCAGATTGCCCCACGCGCCGCGCAGATCGACCATGACAACCTGTTCCCCGCCGACCTGTGGCGCCAATTCGGCGACATGGGCCTGCTGGGTGTTACCGTGCCGCAAGAGTATGGTGGCGCAGGCCTGGGTTACCTGGCCCATGTAGTGGCCATGGAAGAGATCAGCCGTGCCTCGGCGTCGGTGGCGTTGTCCTATGGCGCGCACTCCAACCTGTGCGTCAACCAGATCAACCGCAACGGCAGCCACGCGCAGAAGCTCAAGTACCTGCCTAAGCTGATCAGCGGCGAGCACGTGGGCGCCCTGGCCATGAGCGAGCCCAACGCCGGCTCTGACGTGGTGTCGATGAAGCTGCGCGCCGACAAATGCGGCGATCACTACGTGCTCAACGGCTCCAAGACCTGGATCACCAATGGCCCCGACGCCAATACCTACGTGATCTACGCCAAGACCGACCTGGCAAAGGGCCCCCACGGCATCACCGCCTTTATCGTGGAACGCGACTGGAAAGGCTTCAGCCGCGGCACCAAGTTCGACAAGCTGGGCATGCGCGGCTCCAACACCTGCGAGCTGTTTTTCGACGATGTACAGGTGCCCGAGGACAACATCCTGGGCGCACTCGATGGCGGCGTGAAGGTGCTGATGAGCGGCCTGGACTATGAGCGTGTGGTGCTCAGCGCAGGCCCTACGGGCATCATGCAGGCCTGCATGGACCTGGTAGTGCCCTACATCCATGACCGCAAGCAGTTCGGTCAGAGCATCGGCGAATTTCAGCTGATCCAGGCCAAGGTTGCCGACATGTACACCCAGCTCAATGCCAGCCGCGCCTACCTCTATGCCGTGGCCCAGGCCTGCGAACGCGGCGAAACCACGCGCAAGGACGCCGCCGGGGTCATTCTTTATACGGCCGAGCGCGCGACGCAGATGGCCTTGGAGGCCATCCAGATTCTGGGGGGCAACGGCTATATCAACGAATTCCCTGCCGGCCGCCTGCTGCGCGACGCCAAACTCTACGAGATCGGCGCGGGCACCAGTGAAATTCGCCGCATGCTGATCGGCCGCGAACTGTTCAACGAAACCCGCTGACGGAGCGCCGCCATGGCCATTCTGCACACCCGGCTCACCCCCCGCGCGGCGGATTTCGCTGCCAATACCGCCGCCATGCTCGAACAGGTCCAGGCCCTGCGCACCCTGTTGGCTCAGGTACATGAAGGCGGGGGCGCCAAGGCCCAGCAACGCCACACCGCACGCGGCAAGCTGCTGCCGCGAGAACGCATCAACCGCCTGCTGGACAGCGGCTCGCCGTTTCTGGAAATCGGCCAACTGGCCGCCCATGCTGTCTATGAGGAAGCCGTGCCGGCCGCCGGCGTGATCGCCGGCATCGGCCGCGTCGAAGGCGTGGAGTGCATGATCATCGCCAACGACGCCACGGTCAAAGGCGGCAGTTACTTCCCGCTCACCGTGAAGAAGCACCTGCGCGCCCAGGCCATCGCCCAGGAAAACCGCCTGCCGTGCCTGTACCTGGTGGACTCGGGCGGCGCCAACTTGCCGCGCCAGGACGAGGTATTCCCGGACCGCGAGCATTTCGGCCGCATCTTTTTCAACCAGGCCAACATGAGCGCCCAGGGCATCCCGCAGGTCGCCGTGGTGATGGGCTCGTGCACCGCCGGCGGCGCCTACGTGCCGGCCATGTCGGACGAGACCATTATGGTGCGTGAGCAGGCGACGATCTTTCTCGCTGGCCCACCGCTGGTCAAGGCCGCTACCGGCGAGGTGGTCACCGCCGAGGCGCTGGGCGGTGCCGACGTGCACTGCAAAATTTCCGGCGTGGCCGACCATTACGCTGACAGCGACGAACATGCCCTGGCCATTGCCCGGCGCTGCGTGGCCAACCTCAATTGGCGCAAGCTGGGCCGGTTGCAATGCCTGGCACCCATCGCCCCGCTCTACCCGGCTGACGAGCTGTACGGCGTGATACCGGCCGACCCCAAGCAACCCTTCGATGTGCGCGAGGTAATCGCCCGGCTGGTGGACGGTTCGTCGTTCGATGAATTCAAGGCGCTGTTCGGCACCACGCTGGTCTGCGGCTTCGCTCACCTGCAGGGCATGCCCATTGCCATCCTGGCCAACAACGGCATCCTCTTCGCCGAAGCCGCGCAAAAAGGCGCGCACTTTATCGAGCTGGCCTGCCAGCGCGGCATCCCGCTGCTGTTCCTGCAGAACATCACCGGCTTCATGGTGGGCCAGAAGTATGAGGCCGGCGGCATTGCCAAGCACGGTGCCAAGCTGGTGACCGCCGTGGCCTGCGCCAAGGTGCCGAAGTTCACCGTGATCATTGGTGGCAGTTTCGGCGCCGGCAACTACGGCATGTGCGGCCGCGCCTACGACCCGCGCCTGCTGTGGATGTGGCCCAACGCGCGGATCGGCGTGATGGGTGCCGAACAGGCCGCCGGTGTGCTGGTGCAAGTCAAGCGCGAGCAGAGCGAACGCGCTGGCGGCAGTTTCAGCGCTGACGAAGAAGCCGCGCTCAAGCAACCGATTCTGGCCCAGTACGAACAACAGGCGCACCCCTGGTATTCCAGCGCACGGCTGTGGGACGACGGCGTCATCGACCCGGCCCAAACCCGCGACATCCTCGCCCTGGCCCTGTCGGCCTCGCTCAATGCGCCCATCGAAGCCAGCCGTTTCGGCATTTTCCGGATGTGATCATGAACGACTTCAGCACCCTCGAACTGCAACACGACCCACGGGGTTTCGCCACCTTGTGGCTCAACCGCCCCGAGAAGAACAACGCCTTCAATGCCCAGATGATCCGCGAACTGATCCTGGCGCTGGAGGCGGTTGCCAGCGCGGGCACCCTGCGCTTCCTTTTGATACGTGGCCGTGGCAAGCATTTCTGCGCAGGCGCCGACCTGGCCTGGATGCAGCAATCGGCGCAGCTGGACTTCAACACCAACCTGGACGACGCTCGCGAGCTGGCCGAATTGATGTACAGCCTGAACAAACTGAAACTGCCCACCCTGGCAGTGGTTCAGGGGGCTGCCTATGGGGGCGCCCTGGGCCTGATCAGTTGCTGCGACCTGGCCATCGGCACCGAGGATGCGCAGTTCTGCCTGTCGGAGGTGCGCATCGGCCTGACGCCGGCGGTGATCAGCCCATTCGTGGTCAAGGCCATTGGCGAGCGCGCCACCCGCCGCTACGCACTGACCGCCGAGCGTTTCGACGCTCAGCGCGCCTATGAGCTGGGGTTGCTCAGCGAGACTTGCGCCGCCGCCGAGCTGGAACAGCGGGTGGCTCACTGGATAGACAACCTGCTGCTCAACAGCCCCCAGGCCATGCGTGCCTGCAAGGACCTGCTGCGCGAGGTGGCCCACGGTGAAACCACCACTGCGGTGCGTCGCTATTGCGAAAACGCCATCGCCCGCATTCGCGTCAGCGGTGAGGGCCAGGAAGGCCTGCGCGCCTTTCTGGAAAAACGCCCGCCCACCTGGCAGACGCAGGAGTCGCATTCATGAGCGCACCCTCCATCACCACCCTGCTGGTGGCCAACCGCGGCGAGATCGCCTGCCGGGTGATGCGCACCGCCAAGGCCATGGGCCTGACCACTGTGGCCGTGCACAGCGCCATCGACCGTGACGCCCGGCACAGCCGCGAGGCGGACATCCGCGTCGACCTGGGCGGCAGCAAGGCCGGCGACAGCTACCTGGACATCGACAAGATCATTGCCGCCGCCCTGGCCAGCGGCGCCCAGGCGATTCACCCCGGCTACGGCTTTCTGTCCGAGAACGCCGCGTTCGCGCGCGCCATCGACAACGCCGGGCTGGTCTTCCTGGGCCCGCCGGCCAGTGCCATCGACGCCATGGGCAGCAAATCCGCCGCCAAAGCCTTGATGGAGACCGCCGGCGTACCGCTGGTACCCGGTTACCACGGCGCCGCCCAGGACCTGGATACCTTCCGCGCCGCCGCCGAACGCATCGGCTACCCGGTGCTGCTCAAGGCCACCGCCGGCGGTGGGGGCAAGGGCATGAAAGTGGTGGAACGGGAGAGCGAACTCGCCGAGTCTCTGGCCTCCGCCCAGCGCGAAGCACAGTCATCGTTCGGCGACGCGCGCATGCTGGTGGAAAAGTACGTGCTGCAACCGCGGCACGTGGAAATCCAGGTGTTTGCCGATCGGCACGGCCACTGCCTGTACCTCAATGAACGTGACTGCTCCATCCAGCGCCGTCATCAGAAGGTTGTGGAGGAAGCCCCTGCCCCGGGCCTGTCCCCGGCGTTGCGGCAAGCCATGGGCGAAGCGGCGGTCAAGGCCGCCCTGGCCATCGGCTATGTGGGCGCGGGCACCGTGGAGTTCCTGCTGGACGCCCGCGGCGCATTCTTCTTCATGGAAATGAACACCCGCTTACAGGTGGAGCACCCGGTCACCGAAGCCATCACCGGGCTCGACCTGGTCGCCTGGCAAATCCACGTGGCCCAAGGCCAGGCGCTGCCCATCAACCAACAACAGGTGGCCCTGAACGGCCACGCGATCGAGGTGCGCCTGTACGCCGAGGACCCCGACAACGAATTCCTGCCGGCCACCGGCACCCTGGCGCTGTACCGTGAGTCGACGCCGGGGCCCGGGCGGCGCGTGGACAGCGGGGTCAGCGAAGGCGACAGCGTGTCGCCCTTCTACGACCCCATGCTGGGCAAGCTGATCGCCTGGGGCGACACCCGCGAACACGCGCGCCTGCGCCTACTGGCCATGCTCGACGAGTTCGCCGTGGGCGGCGTTCGCACCAACCTGGCGTTCCTGCGCCGCATCATCGGCCACCCCGCCTTTGCCGAAGCCGAACTGGACACCGGCTTCATTCCCCGTCACCAGGCCCAGTTGCTGCCAGCACCGGCGCCGCTGCCCGAGGCGTTCTGGCAAGCGGCTGGCAATGCGCTGATAGCCACCCAACCGCCCGGAAACGACCCGTGGTCCCACGCAAGCGGCCTGCGCCTGGGGTTGCCCAGTGAAACGGTGCTGCACCTGCGCTGCCGCGACCAGCGCCAAGTGGTCCACCTGCAACCCATGGCCGCCGAGGCCAGCGCCTTTTTGCGCGGTGATACCTTGTTCCTGCGCTGGCAGGACGAACTCTACCCCCTAACCCTGGTCAACCCGATCGCCGAGGCCGACGCCCGCCATACCCAACAAGGTGGTCTCAACGCGCCCATGAATGGCAGTATCGTGCGGGTGCTGGTCAGCGCCGGCCAGCACATCGAAGCCGGAACGCCCCTGGTGGTGCTGGAAGCCATGAAAATGGAACACAGCATCCGCGCGCCTCAGGCAGGGGTGGTCAAAGCGCTGAATTGCCTGGAAGGCGAGATGGTGGCCGAGGGCAGCGTATTGGTTGAAATGGAGCCTGACTAACCTTGCAAAGCAAGCTGCATGGCAATGATCGAGTGACGTGACGCTAGCCTGACGTTCCATGATGAAGACTTTCTGGAGCACATTGAGCTGGACCATTGTTACCACTGTCAGCCTTGAAACAGCAGGCATTGCGGGATCTGATGGGGCATTCTCGGCCAACGCCTCTGTAGCCGCTGCCGCAGGCTGCGCTGGCCCTTACGTACACTGGTGATCTCCAGCGAGGATGAGGGCCAGCACAGGCTGGCGGCAGCGGCTAAATCGATGCTGCCAGCGTCATTTCGAGGCAGTAAACGCTCGCGGGTAAACCAGCCCCCACAGGGCCGCTCGTTACCCCATCAGGCAGCGACCTCGAACAGCTTGACCACCGCCGCCTCACCATCGCGCAGGCATTTGCGCAGCGCCTGGGCTTCCTGTTCCGCGGCCTGGATGGCTCTGTCCTTCACATGTCCGTAGCCGCGAATCTGTTCCGGAAGCCGTGCCAGGCTCAACGCCGTATGGCGGTTGGCCGGGGTGAGGTGGGTCAGGATCAGATCGATGTCGGCCCGGTAGGCGTCGATCAGCGCGCGTTCCTGGCGCCGTTCGTGGCTGTAGCCGAACGGGTCCAGCACCGTGCCGCGCAGGAATTTGAACGGCGCCAGCATGCCGAAAGCCTTGAGCATCCAAGGGCCGAAACTGCGTTTGGCGGTATTGCCCTGCTTGTTCAGCCACGAAGGCGCCAGGTGAAACTCAAGACGGTAATCGCCCTCGAATTGCGCCTGCAATTGACGGGTGAAGTCACCGTTGCTGTACAGCCGCGCCACTTCGTACTCGTCCTTGTAGGCCAGCAGTTTGAACGCAAACTGGGCCACCGCCTCGGTCAGCGCCGGCGATTGGCCGGGCAGCAGACGGGCCTCGGCTTCGCGGACGCGACTGACCAACGCCAGGTAGACATCGGCGTAGGCCTGGTTCTGATACTCCCGAAGCGTGAGGGCATTGGCCGCCAGGCGCTGCTCCAGGGGTTGCTCGTTGGCCTGGCGAATAGGGCTGGTGGGCTTGAGCACCGTTTCTACCGCTGCCAGGTCATGAGCAGCACGGCGCCCCCATAGAAAGGCCTGTTGATTGAGTTTGACCGCCACCGCATTCAATTCGATAGCCTTGTTGATGGCCTCGGCCGTCAACGGGATGAGGCCCAACTGGTAGGCATAGCCCAGCATGAACAGGTTACTGGCGATGCTGTCACCCAACAGCCCGACCGCCAGCCGCGTGGCGTCGACACAGTGAGTCTTGTCCGCACCCACGGCATCGACGATCGTCTGGCTCATGGCGGCCGCGGGAAACTGTGCGTCCGGGTCGCGGGTAAAGGCGGCGGTCGGCGTCTGCTGGCTGTTGATTACCGCGCAGGATTTGCCCAGGCTCAGTTTTGCCAGCGCATCCGGGCCGGAAGCCACCAGCAAATCGCAACCCAGCAGCAAGTCGGCTTCGCCAGCAGCGATGCGCACGGCAAACAAGTCGCCCTGATGGGCGGCAATGCGGATATGCGTGACCACCGGCCCGAATTTCTGTGCCAGCCCCGCCTGGTCGAGGACGCTGCAGCCCTTGCCTTCCAGGTTGGCCGCCAGGCCCAGCATGGCGCCGACCGTGGTCACGCCGGTGCCGCCCACGCCAGGCAGAAGGATATTGAACGGCTTGGCCAGGCTCGGTAGCACCGGCTCGGGCAGGGCAGCAAAGGCCTGGTCCTGGCCTGGCAGCTGTGGCTTGCGCAACTGCCCGCCGTGCACGGTCACAAAGCTGGGGCAAAAGCCTTCCACGCAACTGAAGTCCTTGTTGCAGGCATTCTGGTCGATCTCGCGCTTGCGGCCCTGGGGCGTTTCCAGCGGCAGTACCGACAGGCAACCGGACTTCACCCCGCAGTCACCACAGCCCTCACACACCGCCGGGTTGATGAGCGCGCGCTTGTTCAACTCGGGCATGGTCCCGCGTTTGCGCCGCCGGCGTTTTTCGGTGGCGCAGGTCTGGTCATAGATGATCACCGAGACGCCCTTGAACTCGCGCAGCTCACGCATCACTGCGTCCAGGTCGCGACGGTGATGGAAGGTGGTGATGGGCGCAAAGCCGGCGCGGCTGGGGTATTTGTCCGGCTCGTCGCTGACCAGCGCGATGCGCTGCACCCCCTCGTCGAACACCTGGCGGCTGAGTTGGTCCACCCGCAGGATGCCGTCGATGGGCTGGCCGCCGGTCATGGCCACGGCGTCGTTGTAGAGGATCTTGTAGGTGATGTTGACACCCGAGGCCACCGCCGCACGCACCGCCAGGTGGCCGGAGTGGAAATAGGTGCCGTCGCCCAGGTTCTGGAACACATGGGCGGTCTCGGTGAACGGCGCCTGGCCGATCCAGGTCACGCCCTCGCCGCCCATCTGGGTGAAGGTGTCAGTCTCGCGGTCCATCCAGATGGTCATGTAGTGACAGCCAATGCCTGCCAGCGCGCGGCTGCCTTCCGGTACCTTGGTGGAGCTGTTGTGCGGGCAACCGGAGCAGAAATGCGGGGTGCGCTGCACAGTATGGAGCGGTGCCTGCAGGGCTTGTTCCTTCTCTTGCAGAAAGCGCAGCCGTGCTTCGACTTGCGGGCTGCTGTAGATCGGTGCCAGCCGCTTGGCGATGACCCGGGCCACCATGGCCGGGGTCAGCTCGCTGAGGTTGGGCAGCAGCGAGCGCCCTTGTTCGTCGAATTCGCCCACCACGCGCGGGCGCTTGTCCACGGGCCAGTTGTAGAGCTGGCCGGTGAGCTGGTCTTCGATGACGCTGCGCTTCTCCTCCACCACCAAAATCTCATCCAGGCCTTGGGCGAAGTCGTGCACCGACACCGGCTCCAGCGGCCAGCTCATGCCCACCTTGAGCAGGCGAATACCCACCTGGGCGCACAGCGTCTCGTCCAGGCCCAATTCCTCCAGGGCCTGGCGCACGTCCAGGTACGACTTGCCTGTGGTGATGATGCCCAGGCGCGGCTGCGGCGAGTCGAGCATCACCTTGTTCAACTGGTTGGCCCGGGCAAACGCCCGCGCCGCATAGATTTTGTAGGTGTTGAGCCGCGCTTCCTGGGCCAGGGGCGGGTCGGGCCAGCGAATGTGCAGGCCGTCTTCAGGCAGTTGGAAGTCCTCGGGCACGCGGGTCTGTATGCGCAGCGGGTCGACTTCGACCACCGCCGAGGAGTCGACGTTTTCAGCGATGGCCTTCATGGCCACCCAGCAACCGCTGTAGCGCGAGAGCTCCCAGCCGATGATGCCGTAGTCGAGTATTTCCTGGACGTTGCTGGGGTTGAGCACCGGAATCATCGCCGCGATGAACGCGTGCTCGCTCTGGCTGGCAATAGTGGAAGACTTGCAGCCATGGTCATCACCGGCCAGCACCAGCACGCCGCCCAGCGGCGCAACGCCGGCCGAATTGCCATGCTTGAACACGTCGCCGCAGCGGTCCACGCCAGGCGCCTTGCCGTACCACAGGGCGAATACGCCGTCGTACTTGCCCTGGGGAAACAGGTTGACCTGCTGGCTACCCCACACTGCGGTGGCGCCCAGCTCTTCGTTGACACCAGGCTGGAAGTGGATGGCGTTCTGTTGCAGGTAGTCGCGAGCGTCCCACAGGCTCTTGTCGAGGTTGCCCAGGGGTGAACCACGGTAACCGGAAATGAACCCGGCGGTGTTGAGACCACGGGCCTCGTCACGCTGCTTTTGCAGCATGGGCAGGCGCGTGAGCGCCTGGGTACCGGTGAGGTAAAGGTGACCGGTGGCGAGGCGATACTTGTCGTCCAGGCGGACGTCGGCTAGGGACATGCGGCACTCCTGCTTATTTTTATGGCGGCCATGACTCATCAGTCAGTGGCTAAAAATATGCCTGTGGGAGCGGGGCTTTTTCTTTCTAAATTAGGGCGTTTCTGCTGTTATGGCGCATGAACGTTTCGCTAAAGACAAAAAAAGGGAATTGATCATGCAGTCCAAGCTTAGCGCACTCGACCGTCGCATTCTGCGCCTGATCCAACACGACGCCGACCTGTCAGCCGCCGATATCGCCGAGCGCGTGGAGTTGTCGCAATCGCCCTGCTGGCGCCGCATTCACCGCATGCAGGAAGAAGGCGTAATCGAACGCAAGGTGGCCCTGCTCAACCCGCAAAAGCTGGGCTTGAGCATGACCGTGTTCGTCAACGTCAAGCTCTCCGGGCATGGCCGGCGCTACCTGGCGGAATTCGAAGAGGCGATCACCGGCTACCCCGAGGTGCTGGAGTGCTACACCATGGCGGGGGGGATGGACTACATGCTGAAGGTGGTGGCCCAGGACATCGCGGCCTACGAACGTTTCCTGCGCGACCACCTGTTGCAGAAGCCGCATGTGCAGGAGGCGCATTCCAACATCGCCATGAGCGAGGTGAAACGCACCACGGAATTGCCGCTGGACTGACTCGAAAAAAATTCGGCAGGAAGGCGAGAAATCATTTGACTTGCAAATGATAACGATTATTATTGAGACAACTGATCGCGAGATCGGTTGGGTAATCCGAAAGGCCTTAGGTCGGACTTTCGAATTATCTCCTCATCAGGCTAATCACGGTTTTTGACCCGGCTTTTTGCCGGGTCTTTTTTTTGGTTCTTCAGGCTAATGAAGAAGGGTGTTGCTTGAATTCGATGGCGCGCATGATAGCAAAGGACTTCTGCCAGAAGGAAGCACCTCTTCGCTAATTTTACGCTAGCAAATCAGCGGCTTAGCCTGAGGAAGGCAATTTAGCACTTGAGAATCACTCTCAAAAACACTAAGCTGCGGCAGCGTCAAGGAAGACGCCCCCATCACGGATGCTTCCGCAGCCCGCAATCGACCAGGCCCCTGGTGGCCAGGAGGACGTTTCGATGACCCATCTGCTCACGCCCTTGCACAACCTTTTCCAACCCCAACCGGTCGACCAGGGCCAGGACGCGCTGTACCTGCGCCTGAAAAAATTGCCTCGGCGGGTAGTGCAGGTGTTTCTGCTCAGCCGCCTGGATAACCTGCCCTACCCCGCCATCGCCCAGCGCCTTGACATCAGCGTGGCCCAGGTGGAAAAGGAAATGCTGCAGGCGCTGGAGCAGTGCCGCAGCCAATCGGGCAGCCAGGCCGCCAGCGCCTGGTACGTGAAACTGCAGAACCCGCAGACCACCGCCAGCGAACGCATCGACTTCCGCCGCTGGCTGGACGCCAACACCGCGCACCTGCAAGCCTTCCACGGCACCGAACTGCGCTGGCGGCAACTGCTGGCAGCGGCGCGCCACCTGGGCCGCGGCGGCTGGTACCAACACCGGCGCCGCCACGGCGGCCTGCTGGGCTGGGTCATGGCCGTGGTCGGCGCCTTGCTGGTGGGCGGGCTGGCCGGCTGGATCTGACGCTAGTCGCGCTTGGGTGTAGAGTACCGACCGTACAACACCTTATAAGGAAGCGAACATGGCCGTGGCCCCCCTGACCTTCAGCGCTGATTTCGACAGCGGCAATATCCAGGTGCTCGACGCCAGCGATGCCAGCCAGGTGCGCCTGGCGATCCGTCCCGATACCCGCAGCGACCATTTCCAGTGGTTTCACTTCAAGGTCCATGGCCTGGTGCCGGGCGAGCAGTACCAATTCAGCCTGAGCAATGCCGGGCAATCGTCCTACAAAAACGCCTGGTCCGGCTACAACGCGGTGGCCTCCTACGACCAGGCCACCTGGTTCCGCGTGCCCAGCCACTTCGACGGCCAGGCCCTGACCATCCATTTCCAGCCCGAACAGGCCCAGGCCTGGTTTGCCTACTTCGAGCCCTACAGCCGTGAACGCCATGACTGGCTGATCAACCAGGCGGTCAGCCATGCCGGCCTGCAATTGCTGGCGGTGGGCAAAAGCGCCGAAGGCCGAGACCTGCAACTGCTGCGCAAGGGCGATGGCGCCCCCGGCAAACGCAAGGTGTGGATCATTGCCCAGCAGCACCCCGGCGAGCACATGGCGGAGTGGTTCATGGAAGGCGTGATCGAGCGCCTGGCGCTGCACGACGACAGCGAGCTCAATGCCCTGCTGGCCGAAGCCGACCTGTACCTGATCCCGCACATGAACCCCGACGGCTCGTTCCACGGTCACCTGCGCACCAACGCCATGGGCAAGGACCTCAACCGCGCCTGGCAGCAAGCCAGTGCCGAGTTCAGCCCTGAGGTGTTCTTTGCCCTGCAACAGATGCAGAAGCATGGCGTGGACCTGTTCCTGGATGTGCACGGTGACGAGGAAATCCCTCACGTATTCACCGCCGCCGGTGAAGGCAACCCCGGGTACACACCGCGCATTGCCGGCCTGGAACAGCAGTTTCGCGACCTGCTGTGCCAGCAGACCGCCGACTTCCAGCAGGTGCACGGCTACACCCGCGACGAACCGGGCCAGGCCAACATGACCCTGGCCTGTAACGCCGTGGGGGCGAAATTCGATTGCCTGTCGTTAACCCTGGAAATGCCGTTCAAGGACCACGACGACAACCCCGACGCGGTCACCGGCTGGTCGGGCAAGCGTTCGGCGCAGTTGGGCAAGGACGTGTTGAGCGTGATCGCCAAGATGGCCCGCCAGCTTCGCGACTGACACCGGCACAGGTACGTGACCCACGTAGGCGCTGCCGCCAGGCTGCGAAAAGGTTCGCAGGACCTTTGGCGGTGTCACGCCTATCGCGGGCCCGCTGCGCGCACCTTCGCAGCCTGGCGGCGGATGGCCGCCCCGCAGCTACGGCCTGGCGGCAGGTTACGGGGTAACCGGGGGCTAGCCTAGGGCTTATCCCCGGAGGTCATGCTTTGCAGCACGCCATCCCGGCGAATCCAGCCGTGATACAGCGCTGCCCCCAGGTGCGCCAGCACCGTCAGGAACAACAGGTACGCCAGCAAGCCGTGGGCCTTGCGCAGCAGCGCATAGGTGTGTGGCTCGGCCGGCAGTATCGCCGGCAACTGCACCGAAGCCCCCAGCATCACCGGGTCTCCGGCGGCTGAAATCATCGCCCAGCCCACCAGCGGCAGCACCAACATCAGCCCATACAGCAACCAGTGCGACAGCTTGGCCGCCAGTTTCTGTATGGCCGGCAGGTCCGCCGGCAGTGGCGGCTGGCGGGTGAGCCAGCGCACCAGCAGGCGCACGATGACCAGGGCCAGAATGGAAATGCCCAACGGCTTGTGCAGGTGCAGGAGCCATTCATGGCGCTCGGACACGGTGCTGACCATTCCCACGCCGATAAACAGCATGGCAATCAGCATGATTGCCATGACCCAATGCAACACCCGGGCAGCCGGGGCAAAATGTTCAGGACGGGCTTTCATGGCGTGGCCTCCCCGGCGGGCGCGCTGGCGCTGAGTTGATCGACTTCCGAGGTACGGCGCAGGTAGGAACTGGCGTAGGCAGCGGAGCGAGCGGCCAGCAGCGGGTCGTTGGAGGCTTCGATGCCATTGGGCAGGATGGTAGGGTCGTAATTCACGTCACGGCATTGGCCGGTAATCTGCGGTTGCATGCGCTCCAGCACCACGGTGCCGGCATCGACGGTCTTGCGCCCGGCCGGCCAGGCCTTGCTGGCGTCATCGATGGGGTCGCCAGGTTCGGCCAGGGTCATGCGCAATGTCCAGCGCAGCGGGCCACCGGCCAGGCGCTGGGCCAGGTCACTTTGCAGAAAGTCGGCACCGGCATCCGGGCCGGCCGGCGTGCTGTCGTTGGCTTCAGGCACCACCGACCAACGCACGGCCTGGCGTTGGCCATCGGCGTTGTCCAGGTAGAACGCGTTGATGCTGTTATAGGTTTCCGTGGCGTAGCTGGCCGACGGCTTGGCGCCCTTGACCCAGGCCAGGAACGGCGCGGTCTCAGGGTGCGAGGCGAAGAAGGCCGGCATGGCGTCGGGTTTGGGCTTGCCGGTGGCCGGGTCCGGCGTACCCGCCTTGAGCATGGCGTAGAACGCCTGGGGCGTGCCCACCGGGAACACTGGCATGCTGTTCATCCCGGTGCGCCATTGCTGGCCGTTGGCAAGGCTGAAGCGCAAGGCAAAACTGCGCAGCGGCACGCTGGTGTCCGGCGCGTAGGGGTTGCCGCTGGGCAAGGCAAAACGCCCCACCACCGGCGTGCGTCCCTGGGCAAACACCGGGCTGCTGGACAACCCTTGCAGTTGCCCATTGCCCTCGAAGTAGCCGATCACGCACACGCCCTTGGCGTGGTTGCGCCGGTAGCCGGGGTGCACGCCGTTGTTGGTCTGCAGGGCGTTGACCAGGTCGCGCGGTTTGAGGCGTTCGGGGTCCAGGCGACCACTGACGTAGGCAAAGGCCGCCACGGCGACGGCCAGAACGGCGGCGATGCCCAGCAGGCGCACGGCCTTGTCGAACAAGGTCAAGGGGGGTGGCGTTGGATCAGGCATGAGCGACTCCGCAATCGTTGGGGTGCTATGAGACGAAGGCCAGCGCGTTTTATTCCCTGTCCCGCTGCTGAATAATTTCAGGTTAGGCGCAATGGAATAAAACGCGCCGTCATTCGTCTTGCTAATCTTGGAACAGAGCACCGAGTTGCGGGCCACCCTGATGAACGACTTCGACGAACAACTACGGCCCCTGTTGCCGCGCCTGCGACGCTTTGCCCTGTCGCTGACCCGCGAGCCCAGCAGCGCCGACGACCTGGTGCAGACCTGCCTGGAAAAGGCCCTGAGCCGCCGCGCCGACAAACACGATGAAGGTGAACTGCGGGCCTGGCTGTTCCAGATCCTCTACCGCCAGTTTGTCGACAACCACCGCCGCGCCCGTCGCTACGCGCGCCTGCTGGAGTTTTTCACCGGCCGCGACGACTACCAGCCCTCGGTGGAGCGCACGGTCATGGCCCAGTCGGCGCTGCAGTCCTTCGACCGCCTCAGTGACGAGCAGCGTGCCCTGCTGCATGCCGTGGCGGTGGAAGGCCTCAGTTACCAGGAGGCCGCCACCGTGCTGCAGGTGCCCATCGGCACTGTCATGTCGCGCCTGTCTCGTGCCCGCCAGGCCCTGCGCCTGCTCAACGAAGGCGAGATTCATCGCCCTGCCCTGCGGATATTGAAATGATTACCCTGCCCCCTACCGAACATGATTTGCACGCCTACGTGGACCTGCGCCTGAACCCCGCCGACCGCCAGCGCATGGAGACCTGGCTGGCTGGCCACCCTGACGTCGCCGCCCAGATCAAGGGCTGGCAAAAGGACGCGCGCCTGCTGCGCTCGGTGCTAGGCGGTTCGCCGCTGGCCGACAACCCGGCACTGGACCCGGCGGCCGTGCGCCTGCGACGCCGCCATCGCTACCAGCAACACCTGGCCCGCGCGGCCGTGCTGGTGCTGGCCATCGGCGTGGGCGGCATTGGCGGCTGGCAAGCCCATCAGGCGCGCCACCCAAGCGTTGAGCCGATGACCGACGCCTTGCAGGCCTACCATTTGTTTGCTGAAAAGGATGTACTGCCGGCCGACTTCAAGGTCAGCGACGCCGACACCCTGCAACCCTGGCTGGACCGCTACTTCAGCAACGCCAAGCGCCCGCCCGACCTCAGCCACGCCGGCTTCAAGGCCGTGGGCGCGCGCTTGCTGAGCACCGACCAGGGCCCTGCGGCCATGGTGCTGTACCAGGACGCGCGCGGTGCCAAGGTCACGTTCTATATCCGCCCGCCGGGCCCGGACAACAACCTGCTGCCGCGCGGCTCGCGGCGTGAAGATGGGCTGCAGGCCGATTACTGGTCGGGCCCGGGTTACAACTACGCGATGGTGGCGCCGGTGGACGTGGCGGCGAAGGGGCTGCAAGGGTTGTGATGCGGTGTTTCAGGGGCCAGTTAAAACGCCACGTCCACGATCACGCTGTCCAGGTAGCTTCCCGCCGGTGGCGTGGTCTGGTCAGTGTAGACTTTAGCGTTGTAGTTGAACACCTGGCTCCCCGTGCCCGTGCCGTTGCCCGGGTTCACTTCGGCATCACTGCTGTCGCGCCACGCCGAGCCGGTGCTGCCCCAGCGCACGCTGCCCGCGCTCTTGAACAGGTCGTAGGCCAGGTAGTTGCTGCCCGAGATCATCCGCCGTCGCCCGCCCGCGCTGACCGGCTGGCCGCCGTCGCTCAGGCCCACGGTGTAGCTGCTGCCCAGAGTGCAGGACACGCTGATGCTGTTGCTCACGGTGGCAAAACCCAGCACCAGTGGCGCGCTGCCGAAACTCAGGTTGGGCGCGGTGATCTGGCAGTCGTTGGTGACTTGCAGGTTGACCACCATGTTCATGGAGCCTGAGCCGATGTCACGGCCCAGGCAGATGGCGCCGATGCCAATGCCGGAACAGTAGTTCCAGCTCCAGGCCAGGGTCAGGGTCTCGGTGTACTGGCCGGTGGGAACGTTACTGCCGATGATGGTTTGCAGGTACAGCCACACCGACTTGGGATTAGTGCTGCCCAGCAAGCCCAGCAGGTCGATGAGCGAGTTGCGCGCAAAGTCGAACTGGGTGCCACGGGCAATGGGGTAGCTGGTGGTGTTGTTGGCGTACAACGTATAGCCGATCACCGGGCCGCTGCTGCCCACTTGCAGCCCGGTCTTGCTGCCGGTGACGGTGAGGTAGAAATGGTCGCCGCTGCCCAGCAACGTCAACAACGACACGGTGCACGTCAATCCCGCATTAAGCGTGGAAGTGGACTGCACAGTGGTACGCACCAGCACCGAGCTGATCAGGACGAAGGTCGGCGCCGTGGGCGTGGCCACCGAGCACAGCGCCCGGGCCGTGCCGGCGCACATCAGCAGCAACGCGCCCAGCCACCAGCGCTTCATTGGCACACCAGCGGCCCCAGCAGCGGCACATCGCCCTGCTGCTGCACATCCAGGTCGAACTGCACGCGGCACTGACCGCCGTCGGCCAGGTTGACCACCAAGCTGTTATGAGCCTGCAAGTTTTCCAGATAGACCAAGCCATCCCAGCCCACTACCGTGCGGCCACCGCTCTGCTCGTGCAGCACGTTGCGGCCCAGCGCCAGGTGTTGCTGCTGGGCGTCCACCAGCACCAGGCTGGCAGCCACCACCCGGCTCAGGGGGAACTCCAGCAGGTAACCGCTACCCCGGCGCACGGCCACGCGTTGTTCCACCGCCCAAGGCTTGCGGGCCAGCGACGCGGCCGGCACCCATTTCAAGTCAAGACAGACGCGTGACGCAGCGCGACGTGCCGGCGTCAACACGCCGAGGCTTTATCGTTTCAGCCTACCTCTCGTCATACCTTCGTACCGGGTCGGTCAAGTCCTTGCTTCGCAGGTCGATGCAGTGATCAGCATCCACCGCGTCTTTTTTCCTTTCTGCCGCCCATAGGTCCCGAACCCCATGAACCCCTTCCGTTTTCTCCGCCGGGCCGCTGCGACGGCCCAAGGGACCGCCACCGTGCTGAGCACCTTCGGCGCGCTGGGCAGCAACCTCCAGGCCGTGCACCTGCAGCCCACGTTCATTGCCGGCTTCGTCTCGCCCCACCTGGACCTGGACGCCGTGGCCCGACAACTGCGCCAGCGCTTTCCCCATGCCACGTTGAGCCTGTGCACCACCTCGGGTGAACTGTGCAGCAGCAGTGACGCCTTGTATTGCTCGGCCCAGGGCAACTGGGATCGCATCGTGCTGCAACTGTTCGACGCCAGCGTGATTGCCGCGGCCGAGTTGGTCAGCGTGCCGCTGCTGTCCGAGGACATCCGTAGCGGCGGCAAGCGCCTGGCCATGCGCGAGCGCATCGACAAGCTGGTGGCCGAACTCAAGCGCACCCGCTTGAACCTGCCCATCGACAGCCGCGACACCCTGGCCTACGTGCTGTTTGACGGCCTGTCGGCGTCGGAGTCGTTCTTCATGGAAGCCCTGTACGAGTCGGGCCGCTTCCCCTGCCTGTTCGTTGGCGGCTCGGCGGGTGGCAAGGACGACTTCCAGAAAACCCTGTTGCACGATGGCCAGCGCAGCTACCAGAACCATGCACAGATCGTGTTCCTCAAATGCGCGCCCCAGGTGCGCTTCGGGGTGTTCAAAAGCCAGAATTTCGAACCCACCCAGCTGTCGTTCAGCGTGCTGACCGCGTCCCTGGAAGAGCGTTACATCCACCAGGTATTCGACGCCGCCGGCAACATCAAGAGCATGGTGCAGGCCCTGTGCGACGCCTTCAAATGCGCGCCCGCGCAACTGGAAAAGTACCTGGCCGAATACTCGTTCGCCATTCGCGTGGGCGACGAGTTGTTCGTGCGCTCCATCGCCCGCATCGACTATGCCCGCGAAACCGTGCACCTGTTCTGCGACGTAGCCCCCGGCGAAGAACTGGTAATGGTCAAGCGCACCTCGCTGCGCGACGCCACCCAACGCGACTTCCAGCGCTTCCTGCAGGGCAAGGGCGGCCAGCCGCTGGTGGGGCTGCTGAACGACTGCATCCTGCGCCGCGCCAACAACGCCGGCAAACTGGGGGAAATGACCGGGGTGTTCGGCAACGTGCCGGTGGCAGGGTTTTCCACCTTCGGCGAAATCCTGGGCCTGAACCTCAACCAGACCCTCACCGCCATCTTCTTTTTCAAGGTGGCCAAGGGCGCGACGTTCAGCGATGACTACATCGACCGCTTCGCCAGCCACTACGGCGAGTTCAAGGCGTTCTTCCTGCGCCGCCAGATTCAGAAACTGGCCGGGCTGAACCGCGTGGTGGTCAAGCAGATCGAGGCATTCAAGAATCATCACTTCACCAGCACGCTGGACACCCACGGCCTGGACGCCAACGTGCTGCCGGTGTTCGACGGCCTGGCGGACCTGGGCACGGTGCTGTCCCACGCCACCCAGCAACAGGAAGAAATTGCCCGCCAGTTGCAGCACTATTCCAGTGAACTGCACCTGTCCATGGACGACCTGACCAGCACCATCGACCACCAGAACAGCGTCACCGCCCAGGCTGGCAGCACGGTGGCCGGCCTGTCCAGCCACGCCGACGAGGTGGTGGGCAGCGCCCGTGACCTGGCACAATCGAGCTTGCGCATCCAGTCCGTGGTGCAGGTGATTCAGCAGATCGCCGGGCAAACCAACCTGCTGGCGCTGAACGCTGCCATCGAGGCCGCGCGGGCCGGCGAGACCGGCCGCGGTTTTGCCGTGGTGGCCGACGAGGTGCGCAAGCTGGCGGAAATCACCCGCAAAAACGCCGGTGAAATCGGCGTGGACATTGACGCGCTGTCGGGCGAGATCCAGAAGGTGGCGTCGCAGATCGAAGAGCAGTCAACCTCGGTGGCCACGCTCAAGCAGATGCTCAGCGACCTGGAAAACTCCAGCCGCATGACTGAAGGCACGTCCCAGCGCACCAAGAAAATTGCCGACACCTTGACCGGGCTTACGCACCTGGACGGGCGCTAACCCGCACGCAGTCCTCGGGCTCCAACACACGCCCTTGCAATGAATACACCTGCAAGGGCGCCAGTGGCTGGCGATGCTGCCCATCCACCAGCACTGAATGCGCCTCACCCTGCTGAGACAGGCACAAACTTTGTATTTTTTAACGCCTCTTAATTATTACTTATTGTAACTTGGACGAATCTATACAGATCGTAATGATGCGCGGGGCGGGTATTTTGGTGGTCGGCCATCAGGCGCACCCATACGCGATTGATCCGTCGCGGGCCAGCGCAGCCTTCGGCAGCGGCAGTGGCATGTACGCCCGTCTGCCACCATCAACTGCCCGACTACCGCCCAGCCCTTCACCCACCCCGCTAGCCTGCGCCCCGCCCCATTTGCTTAAATACCCATAACGCCCACCGTGGGCCTGCGTTCTGCATGAGGAGTGCCCCTTGGCCGCGTTACCGCCAAAGAAATCCTGGTTCAAGTCTCGCCTGGGCAAGACCCCCGCCCACCGTGCGCTGGGGCGTGGCACGCAGATTACCGATTACTTCCAGCACAAGGCCGGCGAGCAGGGGTTTACCCTCAGCCAGGGCCAGCAGCTGGTCATCGATAGCATGGCCGAGCGTGTGGAACCGCTGTTGCAGGAAGACCAGGCGCAACCGCGCAGCCTGTACCTGTATGGTTCGGTGGGCCGCGGCAAAAGCTGGTTGCTGGACGGCTTCTATCAGGCCATGCCGATGGCCCATAAGCGTCGCCTGCATTTCCATGATTTCTTCGCCCGACTGCACGAAGGCATGTTCCGCAACCGCGAGCAGGCCGACGCCCTGGAGACCACGCTGGACGAGCTGCTCAGCGACTGCCGGCTGCTGTGTTTCGACGAATTCCATGTGCACGACATTGGCGATGCGATGCTGCTCACCCGCCTGTTCAAGGCGCTGGCGGCGCGCCGGATTTTCCTGGTGGTGACGTCCAACTACCCGCCCGAGGGGCTGCTGCCCAACCCCCTGTACCACGAACGCTTCCTACCGGTGATCCGCCTGATCAATGCGCAGATGCAGGTGATGGAAGTGGGCGGCGCCCAGGACTACCGCGAGCTGCCCAGCGCCACCCGCGAGCAGCAATTCACCCTGGGCCATTACGTGTGGCCCGGCACCGCCCAACAGCGCCAGGCCTTGAGCCTGCCTGCGGCGAACCTTCCGCCATTTGCGCTGGCGGTGGGCAAGCGCGAGCTGCGTGCGCGCATGAGCCATGAGCGCACCATTCACTTTACCTTCGACGACATTTGCGAACAGCCCACGGCGGTCATGGACTACCTGGACCTGAGCGGGCGCTTCGATACCTGGATCATCGACCAACTGCCACTGTTCGACGACTGCTCCATTGCCGTGCAGCAGCGCTTCATCAACCTGATCGACGTGCTTTACGACCAAGACAAGCGCGTGGTACTCATCAGCGACCGGCCATTGGCGGAGACCCTGGCCGGCCGGGCCATTGACCTGGCGCGCACGCGCAGCCGACTGGGGCAGCTTCAAGAACACCACCTGTAACCTCTGTGGGATCTGGCTTGCCCGCGAGCTTTTCAGGACGCCAAAAGCTCGCTGGCAAGCCGCTCCCACGAGAGTTCATTGATCAAGGAACAGTTCCATGGCCACCCTGCACCTGCTTTGCGGCAAGATCGCTTCCGGCAAATCGACCCTGGCCACGCACCTGGCCGAGGCGCCGAACACCGTGCGCGTGAGCGAGGACGTGTGGCTGGCGCGGCTGTACAAGGACCAGATGCACAGCGTGGCCGACTACGTGCGCTGCGCCGCCCTGCTGCGCGATGCCATCGGCCCCCACGTGCAAGCGTTGCTCGCCATCGGGGTGAACGTGGTGCTGGATTTTCCCGCCAACACGCCGGCCAACCGTCAGTGGATGCGCAGCCTGTTCGAACACGCCCGGGCCGAGCATATCCTGCATGTGCTGGGCGTTGCCGATGACGTTTGCAAGGCGCGGCTGCGGGCCCGCAATGCAGGCGGCGAACATGAGTTCGCCGCCAGCGACGAGCAGTTCGAACTGATCAGCCGCTACTTCAGCCTGCCCACGGCCGAGGAAGGCTTCACGGTGTCAGTGACCTCGTAGGGCCTGGGCGATCTCGCCCAGAATCGCCGGGTCATCCAGGGTCGACGGCGGCGCAAACACTTCGTCGTCGGCGATCTTGCGCAACACCGCGCGCAGAATCTTGCCCGAGCGGGTCTTGGGCAGGCGCTTGACCACCTGCACCCGTCGCAGGCAGGCCAGCGCGCCGATATGCTCGCGCACCTGGGCCACCAACTCGGCCTGCAAGCTTTGCGCCCCCTGCCTGGCGCCGTCCTTGAGCACCACCAGCGCCAACGGCACCTGGCCCTTGATCTCGTCATGCACGCCGAACACCGCGCACTCGGCCACGGCGGGGTGTGCGGCCACCAGGTCTTCCATTTCGCCGGTGGACAGGCGATGGCCAGCCACGTTGATGACGTCGTCAGTGCGGCCCATGATGTAGACGAAACCGTCTTCATCCACGTAGCCGCCGTCACCCGTGTGGTAATAGCCGGGGTAGGCGCTGAGGTAAGCCTGGCGGTAACGCTCGGGGTCGCGCCACAAGGTCTGGCAGCAGCCGGGTGGCAACGGCAAGGCAATGACAATATCACCCTGCTCGCCCACGGCCCGTTGCCGCCCCTCCTCGTCCATCACCCGCACGGCGTAGCCCGGTACCGCGCGGTTGCTGGAACCTGAGCGAGCGCCCGAGCCGTCCAGGCCGGCGCAGGGCGCGGTCACTGGCCAACCCGTCTCGGTCTGCCACCAATGATCGTGCACCGGTTTGCCGGTCACCGCTTCCAGCCAGGCGTGGGTGCTGGAGTCGAGTTTTTCGCCGGCCAGGTACAAACAGCGCAGGGAACTCAGGTCATGACGGGCCAGCAACTGGCCTTCCGGGTCTTCTTTGCGGATGGCGCGCATGGCCGTGGGCGCGCAAAACAGCGCGTTCACCCGGTACTGCTCGATGATGCGCCAATAGCTGCCGGCGTCCGGCGTTCTCACCGGCTTGCCCTCGTACATCACGCTGGTGCACCCGGCCATCAACGGCCCGTAGACGATCAGCGAATGGCCCACCACCCAGCCCACGTCGGAAATGCCCCACCACACATCCCCCGGCTGCATGCCGTACACCTGATTGAGCGCGAAGGCCATTGCCACCGCGTGCCCGCCGTTGTCGCGCACAATGCCCTTGGGCCGGCCAGTGGTACCGGACGTGTACATGATGTACAGCGGGTCAGCGCTGGCCAGTTCCACCGGCGCGGCCGGTTGCGCACCCTGCACCTCGCGCTGCCAGTCCAGGTCGCGCCCGGGGATCAGGCTGGCGGCCAGTTGCGGGCGCTGCCACACCGCCACATGCGCGGGCCGGTGACGCGCCAATTCCAGGGCCTTGTCCAGCAGCGGCTTGTAGGCGACCACTCGGTCGAATTCCAGGCCACAGCTGGCGCTGAGGATCAGCGTGGGCTGCGCATCGTCTATGCGCACCGCCAACTCATTGGCTGCAAAACCACCGAACACTACCGAATGCACCGCCCCCAGGCGCGCGCAGGCCAGCATGGCCATGGCCGCCTGGGGAATCATGGGCAGGTAGAGCAGCACCGTGTCGCCCTTGCTCACCCCCAGGCTGCGCATCCAGCCGGCCAGTTGCGCCACTTCAGCGCGCAACTGGCGGAAACTGAAACGCTGCTGCACGCCACTGACCGGCGAGTCATACGCCAGGGCTGTCTGCTCGCCGCGGCCCTGCTCGACCTGATGGTCCAGGGCCAGGTAACTGGAGTTCAGGCAACCGTCGGCGAACCATTCGTGGGTGCCGTCGGCGTGCTCGGTCAATACCTGGGTGGGGGCGCGGAACCAGGCCACCTGGCGGGCCTGCTCGGCCCAGAACGCCGCAGGCTCGGCGAGGGAGTGCTGATAGCAGTGCTGGTACTTCATGAATCCTACCCTGGATTGTTTTTATGGACGGGCGAAACCTGAGTATGGCCGCTATGATGGGCATCGCGAATTTTCAAGACGAGCCCTATGGATACCCTTGCACAGCTGAAGGCTGGCCAACTGGCCGGCAGCACCCGCCTGAACCTGGCCTGTGGCCTGACCGAGTTCCCGCGCGAGATCTTCGACCTGGCCGATACCCTGGAAGTACTGGACCTGACCGGCAATGCCCTGAGCAGCCTGCCAGACGACCTGCACCGCTTGACCCGGCTCAAGATCCTGTTTTGCTCCAGCAACCGGTTCACCGAGCTGCCGGCCTGCATTGGCCAGTGCGCGAACCTGAGCATGGTGGGCTTTAGGTCTAACCGCATCACCCACGTCCCGGCCGCCGCCCTGGGCGCGAAACTGCGCTGGCTGATCCTCACCGACAACTGCATCGAAGCGCTGCCGGATGAAATCGGCGACTGTCACCTGATGCAGAAATTGATGCTGTCGGGCAACCGCCTCACGGCGTTGCCGGCCAGCATGGCCCAGCTGCATAAGCTCGAATTGTTGCGCCTTTCAGCCAACCGCCTGGGCGCCTTGCCCGATTGGCTGCTGACCCTGCCAAGCCTGGCGTGGCTGGCGTGGGCCGGGAACCCCATGAGCGTCGACTTCACCACGCCCCATGACGAGGACGGCATCACCGCCGACATCGCCTGGGCGCAGCTACAGGTGGAACAGAAACTGGGCGAAGGCGCCTCGGGGGTCATTCATCAGGCGCAATGGGGTGACAAGCCCGTGGCGATCAAGCTCTACAAGGGCGATATCACCAGCGATGGCACGCCGCTCAACGAGATGAACGCGTGCATTGCCGCCGGCCTGCACCCCAACCTGATCCGCATCGAAGGCAAGCTCAAGGACCACCCCCAGGGCGTGGCCGGCCTGGTGATGGACCTGATCGGCCCCGACTTCGCCAACCTGGCCGCCTTGCCCAGCCTGGACAGCTGCAGCCGCGACGTCTATCCCGAGGGCGCCCGTTTTACCCCCCCGACGCTGCTGGCCATGGCTCGCGGCATGGCCTCGGTGGGCGCACACCTGCATCGCCATGGCATCAACCATGGCGACCTGTACGGCCACAACACCCTGTACAACGCCGAGGGCGACTGCCTGCTGGGAGATTTTGGCGCCGCCTCGTTCTACCCGCAGGACGGCAGCCACGTGGCCACGGCGTTGCAACGCATTGAGGTGCGGGCGTTCGGGATCTGGCTGGGAGAATTGATCGAGCGCTGCGAGGGGGTGGATCCGCGCTGGGTGGACCTGCAGCAGGCCTGCGTGCAGCCCGACGTGCTGGCGCGCCCGGATTTCAACCGCGTCAGTGAAGCCCTGGCGTGACCTGTGGGAGCTGGCTTGCCAGCTCACACAAGCATATCAGACCGACCCTTGCATCAGCCTGCCAGGCCGACGTAGACGTTCTGCACGTCGTCGTTCTCGTCGATGGCTTCCAGGAAGGCCTCGACTTCAGCCATGTCTGCCTCGCTCAGGCCCGACACCGGGTTTTTCGGCATGTAGCCGATCTTTGCCGCTACCACGGTGAAGCCCTGTTCCGGCAGTGCCTTGCACACACCGTCGAGGTCGGCGAAGTCAGTGATGAACAGGGTCGAGCCCTCTTCTTCGCCCGCTTCGAAATCCTGCGCACCGGCTTCGATGGCGGCCATTTCCGGGTCAGCGTCGGCGCTGGCCGGGGTGGCTTCGATCATGCCCACGTGGTTGAAGTCCCACGATACCGAACCTTCGGCGCCCAGGGTGCCTTTGCGGAACAGCACGCGAATCTGCGACACGGTACGGTTGACGTTGTCGGTCAGGCACTCGACGATCACCGGCACCTGGTGCGGGGCAAAGCCCTCGTACTTGACCAGGGTGTAGTGCACCGCGTCGCCGCCGATGCCCGCGCCTTTCTTGATGGCCCGTTCCAGGGTCTCGCGGGTCATGGAGGCTTTTTTCGCCTGTTCGATGACCAGGCGCAGACGCGCGTTGGTGTCGGGGTCGGTACCGGCCCGCGCGGCAATCGAAATTTCCTTGGACAGCTTGCCGAAGATACGCCCTTTGGCGTTGGCTGCTGCTTCTCTGTGTTTAACTTTCCACTGTGCGCCCATTTCAACTCTCTTTCTCTGGCGCCGATACCGGTATCGATCAGCGCATCGCGCCAGTTTATACGCCCTTAATCGCGCAATCGACAAAAAAACCCGGTAACGCCCTGCCCCGTCATCGCCGCCGCTGCCGCAGGCTGCGCTGGCCGGCGTTAACCCTGAAGGTCTTTGGCAAAGCATGGGGCCAACGCAGCCTGGCGGCAGCGGCTACAAGGCAGCCGCTATACCCAGGAAAGCACGGATCAGGCGCAGATCGCGACGGCGCTCAAGGCAACCGATCATGTGCTGGTTCACCAGCCCCTCGCCCCGCACCGGCACGGCCACCACCCGCGGGTCATGGCTGAGCTCCACCGACGACACGATGCCAATGCCCAATTTGGCGGCCACCGCCTCGGTCACCGCCTCGCGGCTGTCCAGCTCCAGCAACACCCGTGGTACCACCCCGGTGGCGGCACACGCCTGGTCAAAGGTGCGCCGGGTAATGGAGTTCGGCTCGCGCAGCACCATGATCTGCTGATGCAACTGTGCAAGGTCAATGGCCTGGCCGGCCCAGGGGTGCGCTGCCGGCACCAGCGCACAGATCTGCGAGGGGCTGAGCATCTGTAAATGCAGGCCCTTGCGTGGCTCTACCCCGGTCATCACCGCCACGTCCGCACGCTCCGACGTCAGCGCCGCCAAGGTTTCCTGAGCATTGCCCAAGCGCAGGTTGACGGTGATGCCGGGGTATTTCTCGCGCAGGCTGGCAAGCATAGGCATCACTTGGTGCGGACCATCGGCGGCCACCTCCAGCCGCCCGGTCAGCAACTGGCGGTTGGCCTCAAGCATCGCCTGGGCTTCCTCTGCCAGGCTGAACATGGCTCGGGTGATGGCAGCCAGCCGGGTGCCTTCCTCGGTCAGTTCCACCCGTCGGGCGGTGCGCCGCAACAACGTGGTCTGGTAGTGCTCTTCCAGCGCCTTGATGTGCCCGGTGACCGCCGGCTGGCTGATGAACAGCCGCTCGGCAGCGCGGGTAAAGCTGCCCTCGCGGGCCACAGCGTCGAACGCGCGCAGTTGGAACAGGTTCATGAATCGGCCTGACTTATAGTTGGGATAACAACAAACAATTTGATTGATGCTTCATGGAATTGCAACTTAGGCGCCGTACGTTCAGCCCACCGCTTGCGAGGAATATCATGAGCAGCACCGCCCCGATTTTGCTGACCCCAGGTCCCCTGACCACCTCGGCCCGTACCCGCCAGGCGATGATGATGGATTGGGGTTCGTGGGACGCGAGCTTCAACCAGCTCACCGCCAGTGTCTGCGAACAGTTGCTTGCCATCATCAATGGCGCCGACAGCCATCACTGCGTGCCCCTGCAAGGCAGCGGCACGTTCGCCGTGGAAGCGGCCATCGGCACCCTGGTACCCCGCGACGGCAAGGTACTGGTGCTGATCAACGGCGCCTACGGCCAGCGCCTGGCAAAGATCTGCACCGTGCTGGGCCGCGCCTTCAGCACCTTCGAAACCGCTGAAGACCAACCCACCACCGCCGCCGACGTCGACCGCCTGCTGGACGAAGACGCCGACATCAGCCACGTGGCGCTGATCCACTGCGAAACCAGCACCGGCATTCTCAACCCGCTGGCCGAGATCGCCCAGGTCGTGGCCCGCCATGGCAAGCGCCTGATCATCGACGCCATGAGCTCCTTCGGTGCCCTGCCCATCGACGCCGGCCAGGTGCCGTTCGACGCGCTGATCGCCGCCTCTGGCAAGTGCCTGGAAGGCGTGCCCGGCATGGGCTTTGTGTTTGCCGGTAAAACCGCGTTGGCCCAGGCCGAGGGCAACTGCCACTCGCTGGCCATGGACCTGCACGACCAGCACGCCTACATGGCCAAGACCGGCCAATGGCGCTTCACCCCGCCCACCCACGTGGTGGCCGCCCTGCACGAGGCATTGCTGCAATACAACGAGGAAGGCGGCCTGGCCGCCCGTCACGCCCGCTACGCCGACAACTGCCGCACCCTGCTGGAAGGCATGGCCGCCATTGGCCTGCACAGTTTTCTGCCGGCGGCCATCCAGGCGCCGATCATCGTCACCTTCCACGCACCGAAAGACCCGCGCTACCAGTTCAAGGACTTCTACGAACGGGTCAAGGCCAAGGGTTTCATCCTCTACCCGGGCAAGCTCACCCAGGTTGAAACCTTCCGCGTGGGCTGCATCGGCTGCGTGGGCCGCAGCGGCATGCAGGCCGCCGTGGACGCCGTGGCCCAGGTGCTGGGCGAAATGGAAGTACTGGACATCTGACTCCCCCTCTTTTCAACCCATTGATCAGGACGTACCCATGAACTACAGCAACCCGAGCAAAACCCAGGCCGTGATTCTTGATTGGGCCGGCACCGTTGTCGACTTCGGCTCCTTCGCCCCCACGCAGATTTTCGTCGAAGCCTTCGGCGAGTTCGACGTGCAGGTGTCCATCGAAGAGGCCCGTGGCCCCATGGGCATGGGCAAGTGGGACCACATCCGCACCCTGTGCAACCTGCCGGCCATCAGCGAGCGCTACGCCAAGGTGTTCGGCCGCGCGCCCAGCGATGATGACGTCACCGCTATCTACAACCGCTTCATGCCATTGCAGATCGAAAAGATCGCTGCCCACTCGGCGCTGATTCCCGGCGCGCTGGACACCATCACCGCGCTGCGCCAGGGCGGTTTGAAAATTGGCTCCTGCTCGGGCTACCCGGCAGTGGTGATGGAAAAGGTGGTGGAACTGGCCCGGCACAATGGCTATGTCGCCGACCACGTGGTGGCCACCGATGAGGTGCCCAACGGCCGCCCCTGGCCGGCCCAGGCACTGGCCAACGTGATTGCCCTGGGCATCGACGACGTGGCTGCCTGCGTGAAGGTGGATGACACCGTGCCGGGCATTCTGGAAGGCCGCCGTGCCGGCATGTGGACGGTGGCGCTGGTGTGTTCGGGTAACGCGCTGGGGCTGACGTACGAGGGCTACAAGGCGCTGGACGCCGCCACCCTGGCCAGTGAGCGGGAACGCATTCACGAGCTGTTTGCAGGCTCACGCCCGCACTACCTGATCGACACCATCAATGAGTTGCCGCAGGTGATCGCCGACATCAACCGCCGTCTGGCGGCCGGGGAAATGCCCCAGAACGCCTAGCCCACCTTGTGGGAGCTGGCTTGCCAGCGAGCTTTGGGTATCTCAAAGCTCGCCGGCAAGCCGGCTCACACAAAAGCAGGCACAGGCATTCAAGCCTTATGGAACTGCTCCACCCACTTGGCGTAGGCATCGATAAACCCTTGCAGGAACGGCTTGCTCTTTTCCGCCAGGTCGCCGTTATCGTCAAACAGCGCCGCCGCATTCCCCACATAGGCTTCCGGCTGCTGCAGGCATGGCACATTCAGGAATACCAGCGACTGGCGCAGGTGATGGTTGGCGCCAAAGCCGCCAATCGCCCCCGGCGACACGCTGATCACCGCGCCGGGCTTGCCGCCCCAGGAGCTCTTGCCATAGGGCCTGGACCCCACGTCAATGGCGTTTTTCAGTGGTGCCGGCACCGACCGGTTGTACTCGGGTGTGACAAACAGCACGGCATCCGACGAACCGAGCGCATTGCGAAACGTTGTATAGGCCGCCGGTGGTGTACCATCAATGTCCTCGTTATAAAGCGGTAAATCGCCAATTTCGAGAATCTTCAGCGACAGGCTCGGTGGTGCCAGGGCGATCAAGGCCTGGGCGACCTTGCGGTTGAGGGATGCTTTTCTCAAGCTGCCGACCAGAACGGCGACGGAGTACACCTTGCTCATGACTGCTCCAACATTTCCGGCAAAAGGAGGTGTAGGTATAGATGAGCCTGGCGTGGTTTGCCTCACGGCCCTATGGAAGACGGTTTTTTTTCATCAACGGTAAAACTTCCCAGGTAAAACAGTGGTCTACAGGGCGCAAGTTTCACACGTGGATATATTCAGAGGTTGTAATTCAATGGCTGCAGTACTCGTTGGACAGTTTCATGCGCGGGATGCCGAAGGTCGGATCTACCCGGTGCATGAATACCAGGAAGCCACACTGGAGGCTGATGGCAGCAGCGGCTCTGCGCCGAAAGTCACGTATCGCCTGGCCATTGGCGATCGCGTCGAACACCTGGGCGGTGATCAATTCAGGCTGTTGCAGAGCGGCGTCGAGATTTCCCGCGTTTCCTGATGCGTTTCCCGCGCCGCTGGCGGTGGGCGCGAATTGCCCGGCATAATGGCCGTTCGAGCATGCACGCTCCCCTCTCCGGGCACGGACTCCACTGATGCGACTACGCCACATTGAAGTGATTCAGGCGCTCATGCACGGTGGCAGCCTCAGCGCTGCCGCCGAGTTGTTGCAACTCCCCCAGGACACCGTGAACGCTACCTTGCAGGACGCCGAGAGCCAAAGCGGCCTGTTGCTGTTTGCGCGGGTGCGCGGCCGCTTGCAGGCCACCGACGAGGCCATGGCCCTGGCGGGCGCGCTGAACCGTCTGGATGCACCGCTGGAACACATTCGCCGCCTGGCCGCCGACATGCGCCTGCACCAGGACACCCCGCTGCGGGTGATCTGCACTGAGCCCCTGGCTCATCGCTTGCTGCCCCAGGCCCTGGCCGCCCTGCGCCGGCGCTTCCAGGACACCCCCTGCCAATTGCTCAGCCAACCCACGGCCAGCATCGTGCGCAGCCTGTTGCTGCGTGAAGGCGAGCTGGGTTTGAGCCTGCACAACCCCCACCACCCGGACATCGACTGCGTGGCATTGGTCGAGGGCAAACTGCAACTGCTGGCGCCCCACGGCTGGCTGTCGCCCAAGCACAAATACCTCGGCATTCAGGAACTGGCCGGCCAGACCATGATCGGGCTCGAGGGCCAGGACCCCATCAGCCTGCGCCTGGAAGCCAAGCTTGAGGCCCTGCGCCCGGCGCCCAAGGTGCAGACGCGGGTGCAGAACTACCAGATGATGCGCAGCATGGTCGAGGCCGGCGAAGGCCTGGCCGTGGTAGACCCCTTCACCGCCGCCGGCGCGCGCGAGGCCGGGCTGGACGTTTGCCCGATCTCCCCGGCGGTGCCGGTCACCCTGTATGCCCTGACCCTCAAAGGCCAGGAACCCGGCGCGGCAGCCAAGGCGTTGCTGGAGATTGTCATCCAAAAAGCGCAAATGCTAGTCGGCACGGCAACACCGTAGCCACACAGCGGCTACAGGGCGGCCAGTGGGCTCTCAGAACATCAGGTACCAGAACATAGCCACCTCACTGGTCTGTGGGTCGATGCCGCGATAGCGCAAGTGATCGATGCCGCCCAGCTCGAAACCGAAACCTTCGTACAAGCGGCACGCCGCCAAATTGTTGTTCTGGGTTTCCAGCATGATGCCCGGCAAGCGCTTCTTGCGCGCCCACCACTGCGCCACCCCCAGCAACGCCCGCGCCACCCCGTGGCGGCGGGCCGGGGCGTGCACGGCCAACTCGTCCACATGGGCCAGGCCGTTCCAATTGGTGCTGACCACCACATGCCCCACCGCGCGGCCCTCCAACCAGGCAACGAAGATCGCGCTGTCATCCTTGTCGCGGTAGCTACTGAATTCCTCGGGGTCTATCCCGTAGCACTTCTGGTAAGGCGCCACGGCCTGCACCGGCCATTGCGCCACGGGCTTGCCGATTTGCGGGCAGGCGTAACCCTGCACCTGAAAGCCGTATTCACTGTCCAGCACGTAGGGCGCGAAGGCTTCATCGGCCAGGCGCACAGAGATGGCCGGGTTGACCGTACTCATGACTTCTCGGTCTCCTTGATGCAATCGACCGTGTAAGGGCCATGTTCGTGTTGCAGGCCATGCACATCGGCCACAAATCCGGGGAACCCCTGGTCAAACGCGCGGGCGAAGGCCAGGTAGTCGATCACCGAGCGCGTCGACTCGCTGAAGCGTTCCCCCGGCATGATCAACGGAATGCCCGGCGGGTAAGGTACCAGCATGACCGCCGCGATGCGTCCGGGCAACTCATCGATGGGCACCGCTTCCACTTCGCCACGCACCAGGGCGTCATAGGCATCGGCCGGGGTCATGGCCGCCTCGGGCAAGGTGGTGTACATGCGCTTCAGGTGTTTGGCGGTGCTGTTGCTGCGGTAACAGCCATGCAACTGGTCACACAGGTCGCGCAGGCCCATGCCCTGGTAACGCACGGGGTCAAGGCGGGCCACACAGGGCAGGCACTGCATCAGGTCGGCATTGGCGTCGTAGCTGCGTTTGAACTCGAGCAACTCGGTAAGCAAGGTGCTCCACTTGCCCTTGGTGATGCCCATGGAGAACAGCACCAGAAAGGAGTACAGCCCGGTCTTCTCCACCACCAGGCCGCGCTCCCACAGGAACTTGCTGACCACCGCCGCCGGGATGCCTCGTTCGCTGAGGGCGCCGGACGCCGTCAGGCCCGGCATCACCAGCGTAACCTTGATGGGGTCCAGCAGCACATAGTTCTCGGCCACCTCGCCAAAGCCGTGCCAGTCGGCCTCAGGCGCAAGCAGCCAGTCCTGGGTGCTGACGATGTCGGTGCCTTCCACACCGGCGGGCTGCCAGATACTGAACCACCAGTCGTCGACCGCGAACGACTGGCGCAGGTTGGCCAGGGCGCGGCGGAAGCTCAACGCCTCATCGAACATTTCCTGTAGCAGCGAACGCCCCGCCGGCCCTTCCATCATCGCCGAGGCCACGTCCAGGGAGGCAATGATGCTGTACTGCGGCGACGTGGAAATGTGCATCATGAACGCTTCGTTGAAACGGTCGCGGTCCAGTTGCCGCAAGCCGCCGTCCTGCACATGGATCATCGATGCCTGGCTGAACGCCGCCATCAGTTTGTGCGTGGAATGGGTGCTGAACACCAGCGGGCTCTGTGTGCTGCGGCTGGTGCCCATGCCGTAGCGGCCGGCAAAGAACTCGTGAAAGGCCGCGTAGGCGTACCAGGCTTCGTCAAAGTGCAGCACTTCGACGCTGCTGCCCAGGGTGTGCTTGATCAGCTCGGCGTTGTAACACAGGCCGTCGTAGGTGGAGTTGGTGACCACGGCCAGCTTGACCCTGGGTGGCCGCCCGCGGGCCAGCGGGTTGGCGTCGATCTTGGCCTGGATCGACGCCGGGGTGAACTCGCTGAGCGCGATGGGGCCGATGATGCCCAGCTCGTTGCGCTCGGGTGCCAGGTACAGCGGGATGGCACCGGTCATGATGATCGCGTGCAGCACCGACTTGTGGCAATTGCGGTCCACCAGCACCAGGTCGCCGCGCGCCACCGTGGCATGCCAGACAATCTTGTTGGCGGTGGACGTGCCGTTGATGACGAAGAAGGTGTGGTCGGCGCCAAAATTGCGCGCCGCCCGCGCCTCGGCTTCGGCCAGCGGCCCGGTATGGTCCAGCAGCGAGCCTAGTTCCGGTACCGACACCGACAGGTCCGAGCGCAAGGTGTTCTCGCCAAAGAACTGATGAAACGCCTGCCCCACAGGGCTCTTGCGGTAGGCCACGCCACCGCCGTGGCCGGGGGTGTGCCAGGAGTAGTTGGACTGCGCGGTATGCTGCACCAGCGCCTTGAAAAACGGCGGCAGCAGGCCGTCCAGGTAATTGCGCGCAGCGCGCGCCACCTGGCGGGCCAGGAACGGCACGGTGTCCTCAAACAGGTAGAGGATGCCGCGCAAGTGGTTGAGTTCTCTCAAGGCATCGGCCGAGGCGTTTTCCAGGGTGACTTGTTCGCCCAGGGCAAAAATCGGCAAGTTCGGCGCCCTCACCCGCGCCAGGCGAATCAGGGTCACCATGTTCTTCAACAGATGGGTGTGTTCCCCCGCGCCTTCGGCAGCAATCAGCATGCCCGCCAGGCCATGGTGAGTGCCCGCCACCAGGCGCGCCTCGGCATCGTCGGTGGCCACCAGAATGCTGAAGCCTTCCTGCTCCAGCTCATGGGCAATGCCCCGCACCCGGGCGCCGGCCACAGTATCGGCCTTGACGTCGCGGTGCACGATCAGCACGGGAAACTTGAGGTCTTTGTACATCGCAGGCAGCCCCGGAACGGCCGCAAAAGGCGGCCCATGATCTCAGGGTAGAAGCTTGGGCGACTGCACGTCAGGCAACTCGACACGGGGGTATAACAAAAGGTCGCCCCTGAACAACTCAGAGGCAAGCGGCCATCATGCCGTGGCGCCCTGCTCGGCTTCGATCAACTGACTCCAAAGCGCTGGCGCGCCCGCCGACTTGGCGATGATCTCCAGACGCGCCGCATGTTCGGCCAGCTCGGCCTCGGTGGCGCGAATGATCGGCGCCGGGCGGCGCTCAGGCGGCAGGCGGCGAATTTCGCTGCCTTGGTTGCCGGAGCCGTCACCGGCGCCATCACTGGCATTGCCCGCCAGCGACAGGCTGGTCTGGCCGCCGGTCATGGCCAGGTAGACATCCGCCAGAATCTCGGAGTCGAGCAACGCGCCGTGCAACTCACGGCCCGAGTTGTCGACGCCGTAGCGCTTGCACAGGGCATCCAGGCTATTGCGCTGGCCCGGGTGGCGCTCACGGGCCATGGCCAGGGTGTCGAGCACCGAGCAATAGGTGGTGACGTCGGCACGCTCCTGCGCACCCATCAGGGCAAACTCGTTGTTGATGAAACCAACGTCGAACGCCGCGTTATGGATGATCAGCTCGGCGCCCTTGATGAACTCGAAGAACTCCTCGGCCACCTCGGCAAAGCGCGGCTTGCCGATCAGGAACTGGTCGGTGATACCGTGAACGCCAATGGCGCCCTCGTCACTGTCGCGGTCCGGCTGCAGGTAAACGTGAAAGTTGCGCCCGGTCAGGCGCCGGCCAATGACTTCGACACAACCGATTTCAATGATGCGGTGACCATCGGTCACGGGCATGCCGGTGGTTTCGGTATCGAGGACTACGTATCTCGTGGCCATGGGTGCAACACTCTCGTTATTTCAACTGCGGGACAGCGGCGCACTTTAGCATAAGATGGGCTCGGGGCTGCGAGCGATGTCAACCCAGCGCTCATCCGGCGTTACAGTTCCCCCTGGGTCGTCAATGTCCAGGACAGCGGGGCCAATCATCGATTCCACGCAAGCTCCCAAGTGATGCGCTGGAAGAGCCACCGACTATAGAGAACGCAAACCACTGGTGCTTCGATGTGGCCCGAAGCATTGCCCTGGCAGTAGAAATGCCCCTTGCCAACCCATCGCGTCGAACGGTCAAATGAAACCATTAAACGCCCGCCCCCTCATGGAGCCCCACGTGGCCAACACCTTCAACCTGGACACCGTCCACGACCGCCACAACACCGGCAGCACCAAATGGAGCCGCTTCCCGGCCGACGTTTTGCCCATGTGGGTCGCCGACATGGACTTCGCGGTGGCGCCGGGCATTGTCCAGGCGTTGCAAGAGCGCCTCAGCCACCCAATGCTGGGCTACAGCGTGGCCCAGGACAGCCTGCGCAGCACCCTGATCAAGGCCCTGCGCGAGCTGTTCGACTGGGAAGTGGCGCCCGAGGAGCTAGTGTTTCTGCCCGGCGTTGAAGGCGGCGTGAACATGGCCCTCAACGGCCTGCTGGAGCCGGGCACCGGCGTGGTGGTGCAGACCCCCAACTACCGCCCCCTGCTCAATGCCGCCGGGCATTGGAAGCTGCCGCGTATCGACCTGCGCTTCCACGTCGATGCCAATGGCCTTTACCCCACCGATCTTGCCGCGCTGGACGAGGCCCTGGGCAAGGCCGGCGCCATGATTCTCAGCAACCCGCACAACCCGCTGGGCAAGGTGTTCGAGCGCGCCGAGTTGCAGGCCATCGCCGATGCCTGCGTAGCCCACGACACGCTACTGATCAGCGACGAGATCCATGCACAGATCCTGTTCGACGGACGTCGGCACATTCCCATCGCCAGCCTGAACGACGAGATCGCCCAGCGCACCATCACCCTCATGTCGGCCACCAAGGCGTTCAACATCGCCGGCATGAAGAACGCCTTCGCGGTCATCAAGAACCCGGCCCTGCGCCACCGCTTCAACGTGGCGCGGCTGGGCATGGTCGACAGCGTCAGCACCTTGGGGCTGGTGGCCACAGAGGCGGCGTTCAACCATGGCGGTGAGTGGCTGGCCGAGGTGGTCGCTTATTTGCAAGCCAACCGTGACTACCTGGCCAGCGCGGTGGCCACGCGCTTGCCGGGCGTGACCATGACCTGTCCGCAGGGCACGTACCTGGCGTGGCTCGATTGCAGCGGCCTGGGGCTGAACGACCCGCATGCGTTTTTCTTGAAGCACGCAAAGGTGGGGCTGAGCCCGGGCACCGACTTCGACGATGAGCTTGGCGGGCAGTTCCTGCGCTTGAACTTCGGCTGCCCACGGGCCTTGCTGGAGGAAGGGATTGCGCGGATGGAGCGGGCGCTGAAGACGCAGTTGTAAGACTGGGGCCGAGCGCCGCTTGCGCGGCGCCCGATATGAAGTCGATCAGCGCTTCAACGCCCGCACCTCATCCACCCCTCGATTCGCCAACTGGTCTGCCCGCTCGTTGCCATGATGCCCGGTATGCCCACGCACCCATTTCCAGGTCACGGTATGCCGGCCTACCTGCTCATCGAGCATCTGCCACAGGTCGGCGTTCTTCACCGGCTGTTTGGCGGCGGTTTTCCAGCCGCGCTTTTTCCAGTTGACCATCCACTCGTTGATGCCCTTCATCACGTACTCGGAGTCGGTCACCAGCAGCACGTCGCAGGGGCGCTTGAGTTCTTCCAGGCCACGGATGGCGGCCATCAGTTCCATGCGGTTGTTGGTGGTGGCCGCTTCGCCGCCCCACAGCTCCTTTTCCACGCCCTTGCACACCAGCAGGGCGCCCCAGCCGCCAACGCCCGGGTTACCCTTGCAGGCGCCGTCGGTGAAGATTTCAACGCTATCGCTCATTACTACCTATCCGTCGATGTCAGGGTTCGCTGTTGCGCCGATTGACCTTGGCCATCGGCAACGGGATCAGCTTGCCCATGGGTTCGCGACGCACCTGGCGCAGCGGGCGCAGGCCCACCACCAGTTTGCGCGCGACCAGAATATAGAAGCCGCCGCCAGCACTTTGCCAGCGCCCGGCGCGGCGCTCCCAGCCTGCCAGGCGCGCTTGCCAGGCCGGTGACGCAAGCGGCGGACGATAGCACCCGAACCGGCGTTTCTCCAGCGCAAAGCCCAGCAGGTTGAGCCAGTCGCCAACCCGCGAGGCGGAAAAGCAGCGGGCCTTGCGCAGGGCATCATGGGCGAAGGCCCGGCGCAGGCCCCAGGCGCTCCAGGGGTTGATGCCGACAATGATCAGGTGGCCGCCGGGGCGCACGGCGCTGGCCGCCTCGCGCAGCAGGCCATGGGGCGACAGGCTGAAATCCAGGCCGTGTTGCAGCACCACCACGTCGGCGGCGTGCTCGCTCAGGGGCCAGGCTTGCTCTTCGCAGACAATCTCCACCCCCGGCAACGGCGCGCCCAACCGTACGTTGCGCTGCACCTGCGGCGCCTGGGGCGGCACTTGGGCGCTGGGACCGTAATGCACCAGGTAGCCGCCAAAGAAGCGGCCCAGCTCCTCTTCAAGCAGCGTTTGCTCTTCCTTGAGAAGGAATTGGCCCAGCGGGCCTTCGAACCAGTCCCGAGCCTGGCCGATCAACTCCAGCCATTCGGGGTCGGCCTGCGCAAATGCTTTATCGGTCATTGCCATCTCCCACGAAGAGGTTCACCAATAGCCACAAGAGGTTCTAAGATGCACCATTATTCAATGCTTAGCGAATCGCGCCATGATACAGATCGACGCACTGCCAGCCTTCACTGATAACTACCTGTGGTTGTTACAAGACACTGCAAGCAAGCGCTGCGCCGTGGTCGATCCCGGCGATGCAGCGCCCGTGCGCGCCTGGCTTGAGCAGCATCCCGAGTGGCAACTGACCGACATCCTGGTCACCCACCACCACAATGACCATGTGGGCGGTGTCGCCGAGCTCAAGCAGCTCACGGGCGCCACTGTGTATGGCCCGGCCCATGAAAACATTCCGGCCCGCGACGTGGCGCTGGACGACAATGCCACGGTCCAGGTGCTGGGCCTGACGTTTCAGGTCATCGCCGTGCCCGGCCACACCCTGGGCCATATCGCCTATTACCACGCAGGCAGCGCCCCGTTGCTGTTCAGTGGTGACACGCTGTTTGCCGGCGGTTGCGGCCGGCTTTTCGAAGGCACGCCGGCGCAGATGCATCAATCGCTCCAACGCCTGGCCAACCTCCCGCACGACACCGCCGTGTACTGCGCCCACGAATACACCCTGAGCAACCTGCGCTTCGCCTGCGCGGTGGAGCCCGGCAACCCACAGCTTGCCCAACGTTTCGCTGACGTTACCCGCTTGCGCGAGGAAAATCGCATCACATTGCCCTCCTCCATCGGCCTTGAACTGCACACCAACCCTTTTTTGCGCGTGAATGAACCCTGCGTCAAAGAAAAAGCAGACGAACGGACAGGCGTCGTAAATACCTCTCCAGCCGCCACTTTTGCTGCCTTGAGGGCTTGGAAAGATAAGTTCTAAAGCGGTTGTGCTTGCGTCTAAAAATTCTGAAAGGTTGACCCGGGGGTGGGCAGTTTCTAGAATCGCCCGACATTTTTGCCCGGATTATCCCTCCAGCCAATGTCGTCCACCACTCGAAAGCCCTTCAATTCAGACGCATTGACGCGGTTGGCCCAGGCCGTCGCGCTGGCCCTGCCCGTGATTCTGGCGGGCTGCCAAAGCACGAGCCAGGTTCCGGATGCCGAAAGTGTCAGGCTGCATAGCCTGGATGCGCGCATCAAGCAGAAACCCCTGTTCACCAACCCGCAGCAAGCCCAGCAGGCGCCTCAGGATGTATGGGAACGCATGCGCCAAGGTTTCCAGCTGCAGGACGGCATCACCGTCAACCCGCGCGTGGAACAGCAGCGCCTGTGGTTCGTCAGCAACCCCTCGTTCCTGGAAAACGCCAGCGACCGCGGCAGCCTGTACATGCACTACATCGTCGAGCGCCTGGAAGAACGCAACATGCCGCTGGAGCTGGCGCTGTTGCCGGTGATCGAAAGCGCCTACAACCCCATGGCCTATTCGCGCAGCGACGCCACCGGGCTGTGGCAGTTCATCCCGTCCACCGGCCGTTACTTCAACCTGCGCCAGACCCGCTTCTACGACGGCCGCCGCGACGTGACCGCGTCCACCACTGCCGCGCTGGACTATCTTAGCCGCCTGCACGACATGTTCAACGGTGACTGGCTGTTGGCCCTGGCGGCCTACAACGCCGGCGAAGGCACCGTCAGCCGGGCCATCGAGCGCAACGAAAAGCTGGGCCTGCCCACCGACTACTGGAACCTGCCCCTGCCTCAGGAAACCCGCGACTACGTGCCCAAGCTGCTGGCACTGTCGGAGCTGGTGATGTCCCCCGAGGCGTACGGCGTGAACCTCAACCCCATCGCCAACCAGCCGTACTTCGAGGTGGTGGAAGTCAATCAGCAGATGGACCTGGGCCGCGTGGCGGCACTGGCCAACATCGACGAAGACGAGCTGTTCCAGCTTAACCCGGCGCTCAAGCAACGCGTCACCGTGGACGGCCCCCAGCACCTGCTGGTGCCCACCGCCAAGGCGCATTTGCTGACCGAAAGCCTGGCCAAGATGGGCCCAGAGGAGCTGCTGAGCCTGGCGCCCAGGCGCAAGCTGATCGAGGACGTGGCCCGCACCGATCTGCCGGCCCGCCGTCGTTCTTACAAGGTCAAGCGTGGCGACAACCTGAGCCTGATCGCCAAGGCCAACAAGGTTGACATCAAGGACCTGCAGCACTGGAACAAGCTGTCGGGCATGCACCTGAAGGTCGGCCAGACCCTGGTGATGCAGGACAACACCCGCACCGTGAGCAAGGGCCGTGGCAAATCCACCGCCGTGGCCAGCGCCGCCAGCAATGGCAAGGGCCGCCAGGTCGCCACTCGCTACAAGATTCGCAAGGGCGACTCGCTTTACGTGGTGGCCCAGCGCTTCAACGTCGAGGTCAACCACCTCAAGCGCTGGAACCCCAACACCGCTCGCGCGCTGAAGCCAGGCCAGACCTTGGTGGTCTACCGCGACCGTTAACACCCTTACCGCCGCGCCCCGCCCTCCAGGCGCGCCACTGCCCCGCAGGAAGCTGCCGCCAGGCTGCGAAAAGGTCCGTTGGACCTTCGGCGGTGTGACCTGGATCGCGTGCGCGCGGTGCGCGCCTTCACAGCCTGGCGGCAGCTCCGTCATCAAGGTATTTTCATGACCCTCGAAACCCCTGAAGCACTCAAAGAACGCAAACTGGCCCACCTCGACGCCGTGCTCGAAGCCCTGAACGCCGAAACCCGCGAGCTGTCCCGGGCGTTCTACCATGGTTGGATCCTGTCCGCCGCCATGGAACTGTGGGACCGCGGCGTACTCACCCAGCATGAGCGCCTGGCCATCGAGGCCAAGGTCAAAGCCCTGACCCAGGGCGCAGCCGCCGCTGAGTAACCCCCTGGCGTGAATACTTCTTGAACCAGAGACAAACTGTTACTGTACCGGTAATAAACCGGATCTCTGACGTGATGCGTTCACCCCTGCTGCTCTCCCTCGGCCTGGTCCTGAGCTGTCACGCTGGCGCGACGGTATTCGAAAGCCATGGCTACGCGCAGTTCGGCACGTTGAAATACCCCGCCAGCTTCAGCCACTTCGGCTGGACAAACCCCCAGGCGCCCAAGGGCGGCACCTTGCGGGTCATGGCGTTTGGCACCTTCGACACACTCAACCCCTACACCTTCAAGGGCACCAGCCCGGTCAGCACGCCGAACTTCATCCAGTACGGGGTGAGCGAGCTGAACGAACCACTGATGGTCGGCACCGGGCAATACGACCCGTCGGGGGACGAACCGGCATCCAGCTACGGGCTGATTGCGCAAAACGTGGAATACAGCGACGACCGCAGTTGGGTGGTGTTCAACCTGCGCCCCGAAGCGCGCTTCAACGACGGCCACGCCATCACCGCCAGCGACGTGGCGTTTTCCTACCGCACGTTGCTCACGCAAGGCCACCCGCTGTACCGCACCAGCCTGCAGGAAGTGCAACGGGTCGATATCCTCAACCCGCACCGCATCCGTTTCGTATTCAAGCGCAGCGCCAACCCTTTGCTGATCCTGCGCCTGGGCGAGTTGCCGGTGTTGCCCGAGCATTACTGGCGCGGCCGCGACTTCCGGGCCACCACCTTCGAGCCGCCCGTCACCAGCAGCCCCTACCGCATCACCCAGGTGGTCCCCGGCCGCCGCCTGGTGTTCGAGCGGGTCAAGGACTGGTGGGGCCAAGACCTGGCGGTGAACCGCGGCAAGTACAACTTCGACCGCGTGGAAGTGGAGTTCTACCGCGACAACGACGTGGCCTTCGAAGCCTTCAAGGCCAATGAATTCGACCTGTACCTGGAACACCAGGCCAAGAACTGGGCCAATGGCTACACCTACCCGGCTGTGCTGCGCGGCGACGTGATCAAGGCGCACATCCGCCACCAGATCCCCACCCAGACCCAGGGCCTGTTCATCAACAGCCGGCGCCCCGGCCTGAGCGATGTGCGCGTGCGCGAGGCGCTGGGCCTGCTGCTGGATTTCGAATGGACCAACCGCGCCCTGTTCAACGGCGCCTACCAACGGGCCACCAGCTACTACCCCAACAGCGAGTTCGCCGCCCGTGGCCTGCCGGGCGGCAAGGAGTTCCTGCTGCTGGCGCCCTACCGTGCGCAACTGCCCACCGCGCTGTTCACCCAGCCCTTCAGCGTGCCCCAGAGCCACGGCCAGGGCATCGACCGTGAAACCCTGCGCCGTGCCCTGGGTCTATTGGCCGACGCCGGCTGGAAGCTCGACGGCCAGCGGCTGCTCAACGCCCAGGGGCAACCGCTGCGCCTGGAACTGCTGCTGGTGAACCCGGGCCTGGAAAGGATCCTGCAACCTTATGTCGAAAACCTTCTGGCCATCGGCGTCGACGCGCGCTTGCGCACCGTGGACCGCGCCCAGTATAAGCAGCGGCTGGACCGATTCGACTTCGACATGATCGTCATGACCCTCAACCAGACCCTCAGCCCCGGCCTTGAGCAGTGGCAGTATTTCCACTCCAGCCAGGCCTCGGTCAAGGGCAGCAAGAATTACGCCGGCGTTGCCAACCCGGTGGTCGACCACCTGCTCGACGACCTGCTGGCCGCCCACAGCCGCGATGACCAGGTGACCGCCGCGCGTGCCCTGGACCGCGTGCTGCTGTTCCAGCACTACATGATCCCCCATTGGTACCTGGACGCCCATCGTCTGGCCTATCGCAACCGTTTCGCTTTCGTCGCCACGCCGCCCTACACCCTGGGCCTGAACGCGTGGTGGCTCAAGCCCGTGGAGTCTCACCCATGACGCGTCTACGCGCCCTGTTGCTGCCCGCGTGCGGCCTGTTACTGTCAGGGCTGGCCTGCGCCGCCCCGGAGCACGCCGCCACGCTGTACAACGAAGCCCCGAAGTACCCGGCCAACTTCCAGCACTTCGACTACGCCAACCCCGACGCGCCCAAGGGCGGTACCTTCCGCACCGCCGCGTCGGGTGGCTTCGACAGCCTTAACCCGTTCATCAGCAAAGGTGTGCCGGAAGGCAACATCGGCATGATCTACGACACCCTCACCCGCCAGAGCCTGGACGAGCCGCTGACCGAATACGGCCTGGTGGCTAAAACCATCGAGAAGGCCCCGGACAACAGCTGGGTGCGCTTCGCCCTGCGCCCCGAGGCGCGCTTCCACGACGGCCACCCCATGCGTGCCGACGACGTGGTGTTCACCTTCAACACCCTGATGAAGGACGGCTCGCCGCTGTACCGCACCTATTACGCCGGCGTGGCCGACGTGGTGGCCGAAGACCCGCTGCACGTGCGCTTCGATTTCAAGACCCGCGACAACCGCGAGCTGCCGCTGATCCTGGGGCAACTGCCGGTACTGCCCAAGCACTACTGGGCCACCCGCGACTTCAGCCGCGCCAACCTGGAGTTCCCTCTGGGCAGCGGCCCCTACAAGGTGGCGGCGGTGAACGCCGGGCGCTCGGTGCGCTACGAGCGGGTCAAGGACTACTGGGCCAAGGACTTGCCCATCAACCGCGGCTCGTACAACTTCGACGTGCTGACCACCGACTACTACCGCGACAACAACGTGGCCCTGGAAGCCCTGAAGGCCGGCGCCTTCGACTACTGGCTGGAAATGACCGCGAAGAACTGGGCCACCGCCTATGACGTGCCGGCAGTGCGTGAAAAACGCCTGATCAAGGAAGAACTGCCCAATGGCAACCCGGTGGGCATGCAGGGCTTCATCTTCAACCTGCGCCGGCCACTGTTCCAGGACGTGCGCGTGCGCCAGGCCCTGGGCCTGCTGTTCGACTTCGAATGGAGCAACCGCCAGCTGTTCAACGGCGCCTACACCCGCACCGACAGCTTCTTCGAAAATTCCGACCTGGCCTCGTCCGGGCTGCCGGATGGCGACGAGCTGAACATCCTTGAACCGCTGCGCGGCAAGATCCCCGACACGGTGTTCAACACCGCGTTCAAGAACCCGGTTACCGACGGCAGCGGCATGATCCGCGACCAACAGCGCCAGGCCTACAAACTGCTGCTGGACGCCGGCTGGCACGTGGTCAACGACCGCATGGTGGACGCCACCGGCAAACCGGTGAGCATCGAGTTCCTGCTCGCCCAGCCTGAATTCGAGCGGGTGCTGCTGCCCTACAAGCGCAACCTCGCCGACCTTGGCATCGAACTGGTGCTGCGCCGCATCGACGCCTCCCAGTACGTCACCCGTCGCCGCTCGCGGGACTTCGACATGATGGTCGCCAGCTTTCCGCAGTCTGACTCGCCGGGCAACGAACAGCGTGAATACTGGGAATCGAGCAGCGCAGACCGCACCGGCAGCTACAACTGGATCGGCATCAAGGACCCAGCCGTCGACGCACTGACCGAAAGCCTGATCAACGCCGACACCCGCAAAAGCCTCATCACCCACGCCCACGCCCTGGATCGGGTGCTGCTGGCCAACTATTTCCTGGTGCCCAACTGGCACATCAAGACCTGGCGCGTGGCCTACTGGAACCACCTGGGCCACCCCGCCGTGTCGCCGCGCTATGACGTGGGCACCCTGACCTGGTGGGCCAAGCCCGACGTGGCGCCGGCCATCCCCATCACCACCAACACCGATTCACCCGGCAAGGAGCGCTGAGATGCTGGCCTATATTTGCAAGCGCCTGCTGCTGATCATCCCGACCCTGTTCGGCATCCTGATCATCAACTTCATCATCATCCAGGCCGCCCCCGGCGGCCCGGTGGAACAGGCCATCGCCAAGCTGGAAGGCTTCGAAGGCGCCACCAGCCGCTTCGCCGGCGGGGGTGCGGAGGTGTCCATGGGCGGCTCCAACTACCGCGGCGCCCAGGGCCTGGACCCTTCGCTGATCAAGGAAATCGAGCAGCAGTACGGCTTCGACAAGCCGGCGCCTGAACGCCTGTGGATCATGATCCAGCACTACGCCCACTTTGACTTCGGCAACAGCTTCTTCCGCGACGCCAAGGTCACCGACCTCATCCTGGAAAAAATGCCGGTGTCCATCTCCCTGGGGCTGTGGAGCACGCTCATCATGTACCTGGTGTCCATCCCCCTGGGCATCGCCAAGGCCACCCGCCACGGCACCCCGTTCGACGTGTGGACCAGCTCGGCCATCATCGTCGGCTACGCCATCCCGGCCTTCCTGTTCGCCATTCTGCTGATCGTGGTGTTCGCCGGCGGCAGCTACCTGGACTGGTTCCCCCTGCGCGGCCTGACCTCCAACAACTTCGACCAGTTGAGCCTGGGCGGCAAGGTGCTGGACTACTTCTGGCACCTGGCCCTGCCAGTGACGGCGCTGGTGATCGGCAACTTCGCCACCATGACCTTCCTCACCAAGAACAGCTTCCTGGACGAGATCGGCAAGCAGTACGTGGTCACTGCCAAGGCCAAGGGCCTGAGCAACAACCGCGTGCTGTACGGCCACGTGTTTCGCAACGCCATGCTGCTGGTGATCGCCGGTTTCCCCTCCGCCTTCATCGGTATCTTCTTCACCGGCTCCTTGCTGGTGGAGGTGATTTTTTCCCTCGACGGCCTGGGCCTGATGAGTTTCGAGGCCGCGGTGAACCGCGACTACCCGGTGGTGTTCGGCACCCTGTTCATTTTCACCCTGCTGGGATTGCTGGTGAAGCTGATCGGTGACCTGACCTACAGCCTGGTCGACCCACGCATCGACTTCGAACGCAGGGAGCACTGACATGACCTTGTCCCCCATCAACCGTCGCCGCCTGCAACGGTTCAAGGCCAACAAGCGCGGCTGGTGGTCGCTGTGGCTGTTCATGATCCTGTTCGTCACAAGCCTGGGCGCCGAACTGATCGCCAATGACAAACCCCTGGCCCTGCACTATGACGGCGGCTGGTACTTCCCGGCGTTCAAGCGCTACCCGGAAACCACCTTCGGCGGCGAATTCCCGCTGGAAGCCAACTACAAGAGCCCGTACATCCAGCAACTGCTCAAGGCCAAGGACAGCTGGACCCTGTGGGCGCCCATTCCCTTCAGTTACCAGAGCATCAACTACGACCTGAAAGTGCCCGCCCCCGCGCCGCCCTCGGCACAGAACTGGCTGGGCACCGATGACCAGGGCCGCGACGTGCTGGCGCGGGTGATCTACGGCTTCCGCATCTCGGTGCTGTTCGCCCTGACCCTGACCGTCCTCAGTTCCATCGTGGGCGTGATCACCGGCGCCCTGCAGGGCTTCTACGGCGGCTGGGTGGACCTGGCCGGGCAACGCTTCCTGGAAGTGTGGTCGGGCCTGCCGGTGCTGTACCTGCTGATCATCCTCGCCAGCTTCGTGCAGCCCAACTTCTGGTGGCTGCTGGGCATCATGCTGCTGTTCTCATGGATGAGCCTGGTGGACGTGGTGCGCGCCGAGTTCCTGCGCGGCCGCAACCTGGAATACGTGCGCGCGGCTCGCGCCCTGGGCATGCGCGACGGCAGCATCATGTTCCAGCACATCCTGCCCAACGCCATGGTCTCGACCATGACCTTCATGCCCTTCATCCTCACCGGCGCCATCGGCACCCTCACCGCGCTGGACTTCCTGGGCTTTGGCCTGCCAGCCGGTTCGCCGTCGCTGGGCGAGCTGGTGTCCCAGGGTAAGTCCAACCTGCAGGCCCCGTGGCTGGGCATCAGCGCCTTCGCCGTGCTGGCCTTGATGCTGAGTTTGCTGGTGTTCATCGGCGAAGCCGCCCGCGACGCGTTCGATCCAAGGAAATGACATGCACCCAGACAACCTGATCGAAATCCGCGACCTGTCGGTCCAGTTCGACAACGACCAGCGTTCGGCCCGCGTGGTGGAAGGCATCAGCTTCGACATCCGCCGTGGCGAAACCCTGGCCCTGGTGGGCGAAAGCGGCTCGGGCAAATCGGTGACCGCGCACTCCATCCTGCGCCTGCTGCCCTACCCCATCGCCAGCCACCCCACCGGCACGGTGATGTTCAACGGCCAGGACCTGCTGCACATGGCCGAAAAGCCCCTGCGGCAGATTCGCGGCAACGACATTGCCATGATCTTCCAGGAGCCCATGACCTCGCTGAACCCGCTGCACAGCATCGAAAAGCAGATCAACGAAGTGCTGGGCCTGCACAAGGGCCTGACCGGCAAGGCCGCCACCGCGCGCACCCTGGAACTACTGGAATTGGTCGGCATCCCCGACCCGCGCCAGCGCCTCAAGGCCCTGCCCCACGAACTGTCCGGCGGCCAGCGCCAGCGCGTGATGATCGCCATGGCCCTGGCCAACGAGCCGCAACTGCTGATCGCCGACGAGCCCACCACCGCCCTCGACGTCACCGTGCAGCTGAAAATCCTCGAACTGCTCAAGTCCCTGCAACAGAAACTGGGCATGGCCCTGCTGCTGATCACCCACGACCTCAACCTGGTCAAGCGCGTGGCCCAGCGCGTGTGCGTGATGAAGCAAGGCTGCATCGTCGAACAGGGTGACTGCGAGCAGCTGTTCAGCAACCCGCGACACCCCTACACCCGCGAACTGCTGGGCGCCGAACCGCGCGGCGAACCGGCGGCCACCGTGGCTGGCGAACCGATGCTGGAAGTGGACAACCTCAAGGTCTGGTTCCCCATCAAGAAAGGCTTCTTCAAACACACCGTGGGCCACGTCAAGGCCGTGGACGGCATCCAGTTCAGCCTGCCGCGCGGGCAAACCCTGGGCATTGTCGGCGAAAGCGGCTCGGGCAAATCCACCCTGGGCCTGGCCCTCCTGCGGCTGATCGCAAGCCAGGGCGCCATCCGCTTCCACGGCCAGCCCCTGGACGGCCTCAGCCGCGAACAGGTGCGCCCGTTCCGGCGGCAGATGCAAGTAGTCTTCCAAGACCCGTTCGGCAGCCTCAGCCCGCGCATGAGCGTGGCGCAGATCGTCGGCGAAGGCCTGCGCATACACGGCATCGGCACGCCTGAAGAACAGGAAATGGCCATCATCGAAGCGCTCAAGGAAGTGGGCCTGGACCCCGACAGCCGCCACCGCTACCCCCATGAGTTCTCCGGTGGCCAGCGCCAGCGCATCGCCATCGCCCGGGCGCTGGTGCTCAAACCGGCGCTGATTCTGCTGGATGAACCGACCTCGGCGCTGGACCGCACCGTGCAGCGACAGGTGGTGGAGTTGTTGCGTTCGTTGCAGGTGAAATACAACCTGACGTACCTGTTCATCAGCCATGACCTGGCGGTGGTCAAGGCGTTGAGCCATCAACTGGTGGTGATCAAATCGGGCCAGGTGCTGGAGCAAGGCCCGGCGGCGCAGGTGTTTGCCGACCCGCAGCATCCCTACACCCAACAGCTGCTGGAAGCCGCCTTCATGGCCTGACCGTCACCCTGTGGACGCAAAGCTTGCTCGCGGGGGGCACTCACTGGCGCCATCGCGAGCAAGCTTTGCTCCCACAGTGGTGACCTCCACAAGACAGTTGCTGCTACAGGCCGGTGTCGTCTGCATCGCGGCCATGGCCGGCTCCTACGCCATCCGCGTAGGAGCCGACTTTAGTCGCGATGCAGGCAACGCGGTTTCAAGACAGCTGCTGCACGGCTTTGTGGAAGTGCGGGGGACAACGCATTGCAATCTGAATTTGCCACAGTGCCCATCTATCAAACCTCCAGCCCCACCGGACGGATAGCGTGCCACAAGGCCAGTTCTTCAGGCTCAGACGCCCTCAAATTGCATTGTCGCAACAAATCTGCCAAAGCATGACCAGGCTTATCTGGCAAAGCCTTCAACACCTTCATGCCATCATCCGCCCGTTGAGTTTCCAGAACCACGTTACGATCAGAAAACACTTAGACATCTGTAAATCCCACATCCGAAACACACCGTCGCCGCTGGCATCGGCTACAAGATCACGCCAACCGCAACGTGCCCTTCAGCACCGAATTCACCAGCGCCTGCGCACTCTCGAGGGCCTGAACCACTGACCAGACCAGCCCTGGATTTTCGCAGCCGTTGTCCGTCAATTCATAAGCCGTTTCATGAGCGCACTTGAGCAGTAGCGCCACCTGCGCCAACGCCGTTTCGGCCTCGACGCCTGCCCGTACCTGGAACAGAGGTTCGCCGTTTTCGTCGTGGGCGCCGAATGCGCAGCTTGCGGTAAGAAGGGATTGGAGGGTTGCAGCAGGTGAAACAGGCGTCAGCTTATCCATATGAAAAGTGTCCTTGAGCGCCTTGATCTGAATCGGGCTACCAAACCCGATCGCTGAGTATTCAGCGACAGCAAGCAGGGTAAGGAGAGTTTCCCCTGGAAACAAAGCACCCAAGCAATAACAGATATTTCCTACAAGCTCGTGCTAAACCCCCTACCTACATCCGCACGTAGCCGCTGCCGCAGGCTGCGCTGGCGCTGTGGCCCGCTGGAGATCTCCAGGGTTCACACCGGCCAGCGCAGCCTTTGGCAGCGGCTACGGGTGATCAGTTCAGGCTGAGCTGACGATGGGGCTGTCGAGGCAATTAACCGCCACCCGCTCCACCAACGCCAGCGCGTCCTGCAACGTCAACGGCCGGCCCAGCAGATAACCCTGCACCTTGTTTGCGCCCAACAACCGCAATGCATCCAGCTCTGACTGGGTTTCCACGCCTTCCGCGACAATGGTGCTGCCCGTTTCCCGGGCAAAGGCGATCAACGCCGAGGCCATGGCGCGCTTCTGCGAGTCGTGGTCGATGCCCTGGGTCAGGCTCATGTCCAGTTTGATCATGTCGGGACGCAGTTGCAGGATGTGGCGCATGCTGGCGTAGCCGGCGCCGGCGTCGTCGATGGCCACGCGCACGCCGTTCTGGCGCAAGGGTTTGAGGGCCTGGATCAGGCCGGTGTAGTCGTTGACCACGGCGTGCTCAGTGATTTCCAGCACCAGGCGGCTGGCCGGGCAGGGGCTGAGCAGTTCAGTCAGGCGGCCGCTGAGCATCAGTTGCGGCGAGCAGTTGATGGTCAGGTAGGTGCCGGACGGCAAGGCGTCCATGCCCTTGAGGGCGGCAGCGATGGCGTGGCATTCCAGTTCCACGCCCAGGCCCGCTTCGGCGGCTTCCTTGAACCACTGGTCGGGGCTACGGATGGGCTCCACGTTGAAGCGCGACAGGCATTCCCAGCCGCAGATGCTCATGCCCTGAAAGTCGAAGATGGGCTGGTAGACGATGGCGGGCTGGTTGCTGCCGAGCACGGCGGAGATGCGGCGATGCTTGGCCACGCGGTCGCGCACCAGGGTGAGGTCGCCCTCGATGCGGTCGGCGATCAGTTCGGCGAATACCTTCATCACCAACAGGTCGCGCTGGCCCAGGCTACTGTCGGCGTTGTGGCCGAAGCAGCAGAAGGTGCCGTACAGGCGGCCGTCGCTCAGGTAGATAGGTACGCTCAGGTGCGAGCCGATGGGCAGTGCCTGGGTTTCTGGCAGGGCCATGGCGATGGGGTAGTCGGCGGTGTCGGCGATCAGCTCGGGCAATATGCCTTCCACCACCCGCAGGCAGTAACCCACGTCCAGGGACAGGGTATCGCCCGGCTTGATCGGGCCTTCGCCGTCGGTGTCGACGTTGACGAAGACGCGGTCCGTGGTACGAAACTGCGACACAAAGGCTACGTCCATCCCCAAATGGGTACGCAGCGCTCGTAACACCTTGTCAATGCATCCGGTGCCCGTGGGCGCCTGCGACTTGAGCGCGACCACGCTGGCGAGTTGTGCGGCTGACATATCCATCACCGTTTCCTTAATCCCTGGATCCCAAGATTCTAGGACTGCGACATTGGTTTTACGCATCCCTCTCGCTAATTCCGGACGAAATGCAGGGGAAATGCGAAAGGTGTCACAAAACGTTTAACCCTGCGTGAGGACTTGGCGAACGGCCGAAGCCGACACTTTGCCTGTCCGTTGGCCCACCAGGAGAGCCACCATGCAGTCCAGAAGAGGTTTTTTGTTCCAGGCCGCCGCCCTGGCGTCGCTGTCGGCGGTAGTGCTGACCAGCGGTCGCCTGCGCCAGGCCATGGCCGCTGACGCCGCGCCTGCCGAGACGTTCGAGGTACAGCACAGTGATGAGCAGTGGCATCAGTTGCTCAATGATGATGAATTTGACGTACTGCGCCGGGCGGGTACCGAGCGGCCGTTTTCCAGCCCGCTGAACAATGAACATCGCGCAGGGAAGTTTGCGTGCGCGGGGTGCCAGTTGCAGCTGTTTTCGTCCAATGCCAAGTTTGACAGTGGCACGGGCTGGCCGAGCTTCACCGCGCCGTTGACGGGGGCGGTGAATGTCAGCCGTGACAGCTCGCTGGGCATGGAGCGCAATGAAGTACACTGCCACCGCTGTGGTGGGCATCTAGGGCATGTGTTCGACGACGGGCCGGCGCCGACGGGGCTGCGCTATTGCATGAATGGCGTGGCGATGCGGTTTGTGGCGGGCACCGCCTGAGTGAGAAGCGGTAATGGCCCCGTACGAACTGCCGCAGGCTGCGAGGAGGTCCGCAGGATCTTCGGTGGTGTCATGCCGATCGCGGGCCCGCTGTGCGCGCCTTCGCAGCCTGGCGGCCGCTACGGGCTGGCGGCAACTCCGCGGCTCCTACTGCATCAACTCACGGATACAGCTCATCCAACACTTGCATCAACGCCCGCTTGCGCGGGCTTTCCAGCCCGGTCCAGGCCACGCCGATGCCGGCGCCACTCATGGCCACCGCCAACGGCCGCGTCACCACCCCGGCCGGCAACGCCGACGCCGCGCCCGCCGGCACGATGCCCACACCCAGCCCCGCCGCCACCAGCGCCAGCAAGGTGGTGAATTCGCCCATTTCGCGGGCAATGGTGAGGGTCACCTTGCGCCGGTGAAAGCCTACCAGCATCTGATCATGCAGGCCGGGGGCGAATTTGCGTGCCAGCACCAGCGCCGGGCGCCCGGCCAGGTCTTGGGGCTGCACGCGGCGCAGGGCGCACAGCGGGTCGTCGACGTGCAAGGCCACCACCAGCGACTCCTCGAACAGCATGCGCGTGTGCACGCCCGGCACGCTCAGGGGCAGGCGCACCAGGCCGAAGTCCAGGGCGTTGTCCTGCAGGGCGCGGGCTTGCAGCAGCGAGGGCATGTCCTTGAGTTCCAGCTCAATGCGCGGGTAGCGCTGTTCCATCTGCCGCACCAGGGCCGGTAACAGTTGCGACAGCACCGAGGACACGAACGCCAGGCGCACCACGCCCACCTCACCCGCCGCCGCTTGCTGCAATACTTCGCGGGCACGCCCGGCCTGGCGCAGGGTAGCCAGGGCCTCAGGCAAAAACAACGCGCCCTCCTCCGTCAGCTCCACACCGTGGCGATCACGCTCGAACAACTGCGCGCCCACGTCGTCTTCCAGAGCGCGAATCTGTGCGCTCAGGGCCGGTTGCACAATGTGCAGGCGCTCGGCGGCGCGGCCAAAGTGTAGTTCTTCGGCCAGCGCCGCGAAGGCACGCAAATGCTTGAGTTCCATGACCGCTTCCTTGTCTGGTGATCACCAACCGTGATCACGGCATCACCATAAACGATTGGCACGCCCCAGCGATAGCGGTTGAAAGTAAGGCCATCCCTCACTCATAAATCCAATACCGGGAGACTCACATGACAGCAAGTTTTCGCTTGGACGACCGCTTGGCGCTGATCACAGGCTCGGTGCGCGGTATCGGCCTTGCCATTGCCCGCGGGCTGGCGCAGGCCGGCGCCCGGGTGGTGCTCAACGGCCGCGACGCCGAGCGCGCCCAGGCCGCCTGCGCCTTGCTGCGCGACGAAGGCCTGGACGCCGAATACGCCGTGTTCGACGTGGCCGACCACGACGCCAGCGCCCGGGCCATCGACACCCTGGAACAACGCCTGGGCGCCCTCGACATTCTGGTCAACAACGCCGGCATCCAGCACCGCCAGCCCCTGCAGAACTTCAGCGCCGAGGACTGGCACCGGCTGATGAGCACCAACCTGGACGGTGTGTTCAACGTGTCCAAGGCCGTGGCCCGGCATATGATCGCCCGCGGCCACGGCAAGATCATCAACATTGCCTCGGTGCAAAGCGAACTGGCCCGCCCTTCCATCGCCCCTTACGCGGCCAGCAAGGGCGCGGTGCGCATGCTCACCCGCGGCATGTGCGCCGACTGGGCCGGCCATGGCCTGCAGATCAACGCCTTGGCGCCCGGCTACTTTCGCACCGAACTGAACCAGGCGCTGGCTGATGACCCGACCTTCAACGACTGGCTGATCAAGCGCACCCCGGCGGGACGCTGGGGCAAGGTGGAGGAGCTGTGCGGCGCTGCCATTTTCCTGGCCTCCCCAGCCGCCGACTTCATCAACGGCCAGACCCTGTTCGTCGACGGCGGCCTGACCAGCGTCGTCTAACCCTCTTTTTTACAAGGATGCCAGCATGCCTCAGTCCCTCCCCACCCTGTGCGGCTCGATCATGGGCTCGCCGTTTTCCCTCTCGGCCAAGATCCACAACGCCGCCTATGCGGCCCTGGGCCTGGACTACACCTTTGTGTGCTTCGGCGTCGAGGACCCGGTGGCAGCCGTGACGGCCATTCGCACTCTGGGCGTGCGCGGCATGAACGTGTCCATGCCCTACAAGCAGGCGGTGATGCCGCATCTGGACGCCATCGATGAATCGGCCCAGGTGATCGGCGCCGTGAACACCATCAATAACGTTGACGGCGTGCTCACCGGCTATAACACCGACTACCTGGGCGCCGTGCGCGCCTTGCAGGAAGTGACGCGCCTGAACGGCAAGCGCGTGGCCATCGTCGGTGCCGGTGGCGCCGCACGGGCCGTGGTGTATGGCTGCACACAGGCCGGCGCGCAGGTCACGGTGTTCAACCGCAGCGCCGAGCGCGGCAGCGAGCTGGCGCAGTCCCTGGGCGCCCAGTGGGGCGGCGCGGTGGAGCATTTCCACGCCAAGGCCTTCGATATCGTCATCAACGCCACTTCGGTGGGCTTCAAGCAACCGGACAGCAACCCACTGGACGGCCGCCTGCAAAGCCACCTGATTGTCATGGACGTGGCCTTCATGCCGGTGCAAACCGCGCTGCTGCGCCAAGCCCGCACCCTGGGTTGCGGCACCGTGGCCGGCACGCGCATGCTGGTGCACCAGGCCTGTCGGCAGATTGAGCTGTACACCGGGCATGACGCGCCCATCGACGTGATGGAGCAGGCCATGCTCCAGGAAATTCAGCGGTTGAACCTGTAACCCATCCGGTTGCCTATCAATAACAAGACGCCATGAAGGCGCCTGGAGGAACGAACATGACCCTCGCCCGCTCGCCGTCCGATACCGCTGAAACACCAGACCCGCAGGTGAAGAAAGACCTGCACCGCGCCGCCTGGGCCTGTTCCCTGGGCAGCGCCCTGGAGTACTACGACTTCGCCCTGTACACCCTGGCATCGGCGCTGATCTTCGGGCCGCTGTTCTTCCCCGAACAGACCCGCGCCATGAGCCTGATCGCCAGCTTCGGCACCTACTTCCTCGGCTTTGCCATCCGCCCCTTGGGCGGTGTGCTGTTCGGCATGATCGGCGACCGCGTGGGGCGCAAGTTCGTGCTGTCGGCCACGGTGCTGCTGATGGGTATTTCCAGCACGCTGATCGGCGCCCTGCCCACCTTCCATCAGGTGGGCTACCTGGCGCCGGTGTTGCTGGTGGTACTGCGTTTGCTGCAGGGCCTGGGCGCCGGTGCGGAACAGGCCGGCGCGGCGGTGATGATGACCGAGTATGCGCCCAAGGGCCGTCGTGGTTTCTACGCAGCGCTGCCGTTCCTGGGCATCCAGCTGGGGACCATCCTGGCGGCGCTGGTGTACTTCTTCGTGGTTAGCGGCAACGACAACATCACCCAGACCAACCTGTGGCGCGTGCCGTTCTTCATCAGCGTGGTGATCGTTGCGCTGGGCCTGTACATGCGCCTGCGCCTGAAAGAGTCGCCCACCTTCATCCGCCTGAAAGCACTGAAACGTGAGTGCGCCAACCCGCTGAAAAGCGCCATGACCCACTCCAAGCCCACCTTGCTGATCGGCATTGGCCTGCGTTTGGCGGAAAACGGCGGCTCGTCCATCTATCAAGCCTTGGCGGTGAGCTACATCGTCGGCGTGGTGGGCCTCAAGGGGCCGGTGGGCGTGTTGACGCTGATCTGCGCCGCCAGCCTGGGCGCGCTGACCGTGCCCATCGCCGGCAAGCTAAGCGACCGCTTCGGCCGCGTGGTGGTGTACCGCGCTTTCGCCTTGCTGCAACTGGCGCTGGCCTTTCCTGTGTGGTGGGTGCTGAGCCTGGGCAACATTGCCGCCAGCATCGTCGCCATTTCCATTGCCCTGGGCATCGGTACCTGGGGCATGTTCGGTACCCAGGCGGCGTTGATGCCGGAACTGTTCGGCTCACGTCATCGCTACATGGGCGTGTCAATTGCGCGGGAAGTCTCGGCGGTGATCGCCGGCGGCATCGCGCCGATGATTGGCGCGGGGATCATTGCCGTGGTGATGGCCACCCATGAGGGTGAGGTGAATGCCGGTATTGGTGCCTGGGTGCCGATTGCGTGCTACCTGGCGTTGTTGACGGCGACTACCTTGTACACCACGTTCAAGACGCCGGAGACGTTGAACCGGGATCTGGATGAGCCGCGTGATGCGTGGGAGATGGCGAAGGCGGATGAGGCGGTTGCGGCGCATCATCATGCTATCCCGGTGCGTGACTGATATCCTGTGGCCGCTGCCGAAGGCTGCGCTGGCCCCTGGGTTCTCCGAAAATGCCCAAGCCAGCGCAATGAACCGTCGACGTGTCAAGCTACTGTAGCTACCACTGGCATGTCCCCTGGAAACACGCCACTCGGAGCAAATGTCATCGCTGCACCCGCCGCAGGTGTGAACGCCGCCATGGCATCCACCAAGCTGATAACGACTGCCGGGTGTCGGCAAGCGTCGGTTTCGTTGGCGGCAAGGCGCTAGGGCGCCGACACCCTAACGCACGGATAAATATTCGTATGGGCCATGAACACTATGGCGCCAGCACATCCCCCAACCACGCATTCAAATCCTCGATCTCAGTCTTGCTGATCGAATGCCCCAAATCCGCATACGCATGAAAATCCGGGGTCAGCCCCAACTCATGCAAAATGCGCTGGGCCTCGCTGGCGTCGGTGAAGGGCAGGCGATCATCGTCCATGCCGTGGCCGATGAAGATCGACAACGACTCCAGCGCCGGGTTCGGCTTCAGCTCACCCTGCAGCACCGGCAAAATCTTGCCACTGAGCACCGCAATGCCGCGCACCGACTGCGGCTCACGCAAGCCCAGTTCGTAACTCATGATCGCGCCCTGGCTAAAGCCTACCAGCACTACCTTGGAGGCCTTGGTGTGGTATTTGGCAATGGCCTTGGCAATGAAGTCATGCAGCACCTGTCGGCTGCTGGCAAGGTCCGCCGTCACACCGTCATAGGGGCCGTCGCCCTGTTTGTGGAACCATTGGTAGCTGCCTTCTTCCAGGGTTTGCGGGGCGCGCACCGACAGGTAGGTATAGCCTTCAGGCAACTGGTCACGCAACTGGAACAGGTCGTTCTCATTGCTGCCGTAGCCATGCAGGAAAATCACCAACGGCTTGTCCAGGGTCACGCTGGGCGCCTGTTCCAGATAACTCAGCGGCAGGTCGGTGTGCAGCACGGGGTCGGCACCCTGGGCCAGGCCCGACACCAGCAACAGCGCAATGGCCATTCGTTTGATCATGGAGTCTCCGTTTTCACTGCACAGAAGGCAGCCGTGGTGTAAGGGACAGTGACTTCGGCCTTGCCGGCCAGCAGAGGTTCACTGGCAATCAGTTCGCGCACCTGCGCGGTCAGCGCATCGCGCTGCGGCGATGGCAGGCTGGCGATGAAACTGGTGGAGCGCACGCGGTCGACGATCACCGCCTCGGGGTTGCCTGTATGACCATTGCTCAAGTGCGACGCCTGCAGCGGGCCAAAGCCTGGGCAGGGGAACACGCTGCGCCAAGCGCCGGTGTAGTAGCGCGGGGTGTCGCCTTCGTAGTGGTTGACCAAGGCGTCCAGGCGCGCCACCCAAGGCACGCTGTTGTCACGCATGTTCCACACCAGCCCCAGGCAGCCACCGGGCTTGAGCACGCGACGGATTTCGGCCAGGGCCTGCGCGGTGGCGAACCAGTGGAACGACTGGGCACACACCACCGCATCCAGCGAGGCGTCGGGCAAGGGAATGGCGTCGGCACTGCCGTCCAGCGCCTGGACGTGGGCAAAGGTGGCGTGCAGTTTTTCGCGCATGGCCTGCACCGGCTCCACCGCCACCACGCGCGCCCCGGTGGCCAGCAGCCGTGGGGTGAACTTGCCGGTGCCGGCACCCAAGTCCAGCACCGTGCTGACGCTGTGCAGGCCCAGCGTGTCACGCAGCCAGCCGTCCAGCGCCGCCGGGTAGTCCGGGCGGCCGCGGGCGTAGGTGTCGGCGATGTCCTGGCTGTCGTAGCCGTCGGCGGCGTGATGGATGCTCATGGTGGGCCCCGTGCGGGTTGGGAAGTGCATCATCATAGGCTGGCACCGCCCATCTCACAAAATTCCTCGTTCTTGTCGCAACGACAGTCTTGCGTGAAATTGATGCGTGCTGCCGTCAGGCTGCGAAAAGGTACGATGGACCTTCGGCGATGTCATGCCGATTGCAGGGGGGTGCTTCAGTCACTGGAGGCAAAGCGCTTGCGGTACTCGGCGGGGCTTATGCCCATGGCCTTGCTGAATGCGCGGCGCAAGGTGTCGGCGTTGGCGAAACCACAGTGGGCGGCCACCTGCTTGGGCGTTTCGTGGCCCAGTTCCAGGCGTTCCCGGGCGGCCTGCACCCGCGCTTGCTCCACCCAGGTGGCTGGCGTGTCCCCCACTTCCTGACGAAACAGCCGGGCGAAATGCCGCGGGCTGAGGCCGGCGCGCTCGGCCAGCGCGGCGATGCTGTGATCGTCGCCCGGGTGCGCCGCCACATAGCGCTGCACCTCCTGCAACGCCGAGCGCCCGGCCGGCAGCGACTCGCCCTTGCGGCTGAACTGCAACTGCCCGCCGGGGCGCTTGAAGAACATCACCAATTGGCTGGCCACGCGCCGCGCAAGGTCTTCGCCCAGGTCTTCCTCCACCAGCGCCAGCGCCAGGTCCAGCCCGGCCGTCACGCCCGCCGCCGTGCGCAGCTTGCCGTCGCGCACGTGGATGGCGTCGGCGTCCACCTGCACCTGCGGGTAACGTTGCGCCAAGGCATCGGCCGCAACCCAGTGGGTGGTCACCCGGCGTCCGTCCAGCAACCCCGCTGCCGCCAGGGCGAACGCCCCGGTACACACCGAACCGAAACGCCGCGCCTGGGGCGCATGTTCACGCAGCCAGCCAAGTAATGCAGAACTGAACAGCGCCTGGGGAGCGTTCGGTGCGCCGGCCACCAATAAGGTGTCGATAGCGGCCAAGGGCTGGCCGATGTGGGTGTCCGGCAACAGCCGGGTGCCCGACGAACTGGTCACCGGGCCACTGGCGCAGCCCACCAGGATCAGCTTGTAGCGCTCGTGGCCGGCCTCGCGGTTGGCTTCGGCAAACACGTCCAGCGGGCCGCTGACGTCGAGCATTTGCACGTTGGGCAAAGCCACCACGGCGATGGTGCGTACAAGGGTCATGGGCATGTCCGCCACAGGAGGAAAATGGCAGTATATGACGTGTTACGCCAATTGAGGACAAAAGCCGACGACGGGATACTGGGCTCACCCCCACTCGCAGAGACTTTCACCATGACCTTCTCCCTTGATGACATCCGCATTCCCGACACTGCCATGGCCCGGGAAATCACCGAGCTGGTGCGCGATACCGAATCCGAGCTGTTGTTCAACCACTCAAGCCGCGTGTACCACTTCGGCGCGCTGGCCGGCCACAAGCGCGGGCTGAAGTTCGACGCCGAGCTGCTGTACGCCGGCTGCATGTTCCATGACATGGGCCTGACCCATAAATGCAGCAGCGCCTGCCAGCGTTTTGAAGTCGATGGTGCCAACGCTGCGCGTGATTTCCTCAAGGGCCACCACATCAACCAGCACGACATCGACACGGTGTGGACCGCCATCGCCCTGCACACCACCCCGGGCATCCCCGAGCACATGCACCCGGTGGTGGCGCTGGTGACCGCCGGCGTAGAGATGGACGTGCTGGGCCTGACCTACCCGCTGTACAGCGACGCCGAACGTGACGCCATCGTCAGCGCCTACCCGCGCAGCGCACAGTTCAAGGAAGACATCATCCAGGCGTTCTACGACGGCATCAAACACAAGCCCCAGACCACCTTCGGCAACGTCAAGGCTGACGTGCTGGCCAGCAAAGACCCGGCGTTCGTGCGCGGCAACTTCTGCGACGTAATTCGCCAGTCGGCGTGGAAGGCCTGACACCGCGTACCGTGTATCGCCCGGACGCGGCCGCTGGAGTTTTGATCCGGTCGGCAGCGGCGCGGCCGGCGGCTTCGATGCACATGTGGTTCATGGCGATGCTCCTTGGAGAATGTGTGCGCAGTGTGCAAGGCGCGAACGCAGACCGGAATGGGCGCAACCGACTCCCGCCGAGGGTTTTCGGACAATTTATGCCGTGGGAGCGGGTTCTACCCGCGAAGAAGACGCCGCGTTGGTTCAGGTACACCGCAGTGCGGCCTTCGCGGGTAGAGCCCGCCCCCATCCCTACGCGGTCAAATGCCCTTTTTCGCACAACTGCTATGCCGCCCGGGCAGTTAATCCCGGAGCGCGCCGTTCGTATAGTGGCCCCATCGCCCACAACAAGAGCCACCCGCCATGAACAGCGCCGTGAAACCCGATGCCACCCTGGACGCCGAGTACTTCGAATACAGCAAGGCCGCCAACCCCATCAGCGCCAACCTGATCAGCCGCATCCCTTACCATAGCTTTCCCGCCGCCCTGTGCGCCGATGGCCCGTCGCGGGTAGTGCCCCTGGACCTCAGCCAAACCCTGGGTTGCCAAGGCCCCGCCACCGGCCCCGGGCTGTGCGCCAACTTCATCCGCCTGAACGCCGGCGACACCCTGCAACTGGCCCCCAAGGCCACCTCGCAAGTGCTGTACGTGATTACCGGTGCCGGCGGCTTGCGCCAGGGTGAACAGCAATTCAATTGGACCAGGGGCTGCTTCATCGCCCTGCCCGGCCTGCACGCCACCGAGCTGAGCGCCAGCGAAGACAGCCGTTTCTACTACGTGCATGACGAACCGCTGCTGCGCTACCTGGGCGTCACACCCAGCGAGGACCGTTTCGGCGCCACGCTGTACCCGGCCGAGGTGGCCAACACCAAACTGCGCGACGCCGCCGATGACCCGCGCGCCCAGGACCGCAGCCGCATCAGCATCCTGCTGGGCAACCGCCACTTCCCGCAAACCCGCACGGTAACCCACGTGCTATGGGCGATGTACGGGATACTGCCGCCGGGCTCTGTGCAGAAACCCCATCGCCACCAGTCCATTGCCCTGGACTTCATCATCGACGCCCCTGAAGGCTGCTACACCTTGGTGGGCACCGAACTGGACGACAGCGGCCAGATCCGCAACCCCACGCGGGTGGACTGGACCCCGGGGCTGGCGTTCGTCACCCCGCCGGGGTATTGGCACGCGCACTACAACGAGTCCGGCCGCGAGGCGTACCTGATCCCGATCCAGGACGCCGGCCTGCAAACCTACCTGCGCGCCCTGGACATCCGCTTCAGCTGAGCCAGTAAGGCGGTGTGCCGATGCGCTCGAGCATGAAGTCGATAAAGCTGCGCACCTTCGATGAGACGATGCGCTTGGGCGGGTACACGAACCACAAGGCCGCCTCGCCGGCGGGCACTTGCCAGTCCGGTAACCAGCGTTGCAGGCGGCCAGCACGCAAACCCTCGGCCGCCAACCACAACGGCAGCAAGGCCATGCCCAGGCCCTGCTCGGCGGCCAGGCGTTGGGCGTCGAGGTCATTGAGGCGCAGCGCACCTTTGAGCGTGACCGCCCGCTCGCGCTCGCCTTGGCGCAGCATCAGTTCATCGCCCTGCGCGCTGGCCAGGATGGCCGGGTAATCAATCAGCCTGTCAGGCCCGGAAGGCTTGACATGGCGCGCAGCAAAATCCCCACCCACGCACAGCACCCATTGCTGATCGGCGATCTTGCGCGCCTTGAGCCCGGAGTCGGGCAAGGTGCCGATGCGGATGGCCAGGTCCATACCGGCGTCGATCAGGTTGACTCGCGCCTCGTCCAGCACCAGTTCAACGCGAATATCCGGATAACGCTGCAGGAAGTCGCCCAGCCAGGGCAGCACATGATGACGGGAGAACGCCGGCGGCACGCTGACCTTGAGCAGGCCACGCGGCTGCTGATTGAGCGCCGAGGTGGCCGCCCGCGCCTGTTCCAGTTCGGCAAGCACCCGGCGGGCGTGATGCAGGAAGGTCTGCCCGCCCTCGGTGAGGTGCAGGGTGCGAGTGGAGCGGTTGAACAGGGCAATGCCCAGGTCCTGCTCCAGTTCCTTGATGTAGCGCGACACCGTCGAGGCCTTGATATTCAGGCGTTCGGCGGCGCGGCTGAAGTTGTTGCCGTCGGCGGCTTCGACGAAGGCGGTGAGTGCGGCGAAGTAGTCCACGGCATAAATCCTTCGTCCCGAATGGCTTGCGCAATCATACAGGACACCTGTGGGAGCGGGCTCTGCCCGCGAACGCAACGCCACGGTATATCTGACATGCTGCGCCGCTCTTTTCGCGGGCAGAGCCCGCTCCCACACCAGATACCGCGTTACCGGCGACGGCGGCGCAGCCACAAGGCCAGCAGGCCCAACACCAGCAACACCCCCACCCCCATCGCCGGGATGATGTACGGCTGTACCACCGCCAACAGCGGCTTCTCGCCACCCTGGCGCGCAACCATCACGTCATGGGCGCTGATCTCATGGGAGGCATTGCCGAAGTTGCGCAGCACGTAGTTGGCAATGTCGGCGACCTGCTGGTCGTTCAACTGCGCCACGTAGCTGACCTCGTCAAACCGCGGCATCAATACGTGATGCCCGCCTTCCTGGCGGTCCACACCATAGAGGATCGCCGAGATCAGGTTGGCCGAGTTGGCCATGCCGGTGGCGGTGTTATGGAACAACGACGGGTAGGCCTGGTTGGCACTGCCCTGCCCACCCGGCTGGTGGCAGCTGGCGCAATAGCCACTGTACAGTTCGGCGCCCGAGTGCAGGCTGTCATGGGCGTTGGACGGCGCCATGCCGCGTACCTGGTCTTCACCGCTGTGCTTGGCACCGAAGTCGTAGGCGGGGCGTGTTTCGCCCTCGCTGCGTACCGGCACGGTGCTTTTCAGGTACAGGGCGATGGCTTTCAGGTCACTGTCGGGCAGGAACTGCAGGCTGTTCTGCACGGCTTCGGCCATGCCGCCGGCAGCCTGGTTCTTGCCTTCGGCGTGACCGGTGCGCAAGTACTGCACCAGCTCTTCGTCCGTCCAGCCACCAATGCCGCTGACCTTGTCGGAGGTGATGTTGGGCGCAAACCACGGCCCCACCATGCCGCCCGACAGGGCCTTGTCCTTGATCTCCGCCATCAGCGGATTACGCGGGGTGTGGCAGGCGCCGCAGTGTTCCAGGGTGTTGGTCAGGTACTCGCCACGCACCAGTTCCGGGGCCGGCAACGGCGCCGCCGTGGCACTGCGGCTGTCGAGGAACAGCAGGTTCCAGCCGGCCATGGACAGGCGGATGTTGAAGGGGAAGTTCAACGCCGTGGTCGGCGCCGGTGTGTCCACCGGTGCCACCGAGTGCATGAAGTAGGCGTACAGGGCCGCCACGTCACTGTCGCTCAGGTGCACGTACGAGGTGTACGGCATGGCCGGGTACAGGTAGCTGCCATCGGCGCGCACGCCGTCACGCACGGCGTGGGCGAACTGCGCCTCGGTGTAGTGGCCGATACCGGCGGTTTTCGACGGGGTGATGTTGGTCGAATAGATCGAGCCGAATGGCGAGTTGATCGCATAACCACCGGCAAATGACTTGCCGCTGTCGGGCACGGTGTGGCACGCCATGCAGTCGCCGGCCACCGCCAGGCGGCGGCCCTGCTCTTCTTGCGACAGCACGCCGCCCACCGGAGTCACGGCCGGGGCTGGCACCGTTTCTTCGGCATGGGCCAGGCCACTGGCCGCCAGCATCGCCACCAGCAGGTGGGCTTTCAGGGGAAAGGTCATGTGCTTAACCCCGCGCCAGTGCTTTGCTCATGTCGTCGGCGGCCTTGATCGCCAGCGCCGCCATGGTCAAGGTGGTGTTGACGACGCTGGCCGAAGCCATGGCGCCGCCGCCCGGCAACCAAAGGTTGGCATGGTCGTGCGTACGGCAGTCGCCGTTCACTACAGAATCCCGCGGGTCCTTGCCCATGATGGTGCCACCCATGATGTGGTTGTTGGCGTTGAGGCTGGTGGTGATGTTGAACTCGGTGGCGCCGAACAGGCTGCCAATGTGCTCAAGCTGTGCGTGGGCCGCTTCGGCGCCTTTGCGCACGTAGTCGCCCACGTCGTAGTAGATGTCCGGGCAAGCCAGGCCGTGCGGATCCTTGCGAGTGGTGCTCAGGGTCAGGCGGTTGTTGGGGTCCGGCAACGGCTCCAGGCTGATGGACAGGTCCACGCCGTGGGTGGAGCGGCGGCGGATCTCGGCTTCCAGCGCCTTGCCCACCAGGCCCATGGCCAAGGCTTGTTCGGTGGCCTTGGCAACCTGGGTGATGTTGTTGAGGATCATCTTGTTGGCCGAGTATTTGGAGCGGAACTCGCCATCACGCGGGCCCACGATGCAGCTGCTCTGGGCCGGGCCACGGCCGATCCACAGCGGCTCGTTGGCAATGAACGAACAGTGGAAACCGGAGTGGTCCATCATGTTGCGCCCCACCTGGTCGGAGGAGTTTGCAATGCCATGGGGGTTGCGCTCGTTAGCCGCCAGCAGCAGCAGGCGCGGGGTTTCCAGGGCGTTACAGGCCAGGGCGAAGACCGTGCCGCTGGCCTTGTGCGACTTGCCGTCGGCGCTCAGCCAGTGCACCGCGGTGACGCGGTTGCCCTCGTCGGTGTCGATCTTGTAGACCACCGCCTCGGTCAGCGCCAGGGCGCCGTTGCGCTCGGCTTCCTCAATGGTGTGGATGGCGTTGTACATAGCGCCAATCGGGCAGATCGGCTGGCAGTTGTTGTTGCCACAGCAGGTCGGCCGGCCTTTCCAGGGGCGCGTACTGCGGCCCTGGGGAATGGGGATGTGCTTGTAGCCGTGGGCGTTCACCACTTCGGCAAAACGCTTGTCGCCGTAGCCCCAGGGCACCATGTCCATGGGGTATGGTTGGCTGCGCTCGCGCGGGCTCTGCATGTCCGGGTCACTGGGGCCAGCCACGCCCATGGCTTCCTCGGCGCGGCAGTAATAGGGTTCCAGTTCGTCATAGCTGATGGGCCAGTCGCGGCCCACGCCGTATTCGGACTGCATGCGCAGGTCCACCGGCAGGTGGCGCCAGCACGACGCTGCCCAGTGCCAAGTGGTGCCGCCCAAGGTGCGCAGGTAGCCTTGCTGGAAGCTGCTGCCGCTCGGGCCGCTGAGGCCCACATAGTTGTTCTTCGGGAAGTACAGAGGCGCCGGCGCGTGCTCCGCTTGCGGATACAGGCCCTGGAAGTCCGAACCGATGCGGTTGTCGAACGGCATGTTGCGCCAGTTCTCCACTGCCTGGGCGCGCTGAATGCGCAAGCCGGCTTCGAGGATCAGCACCGAGTGCCCTTCGGCCACCAGCTGATTGGCGATCAATGCGCCCGCCACGCCCGAACCCACCACCACCACGTCGGCAGTCACGTCGCCATTGGCGTCAAATACTGGCTTTCTCATGCTGCATTCCTTGGGCCGTAGATGGATGCACTGGCATCGGGAACGGGGGCTGTCCACCACAGCGGGCCGTTGCCGCAGTAAGTAGGCACGATCAATCCATCACTGACAGGGCGGTACATCAATGCATCCTTATAAGTAATCAGCACTGCGCTCTGGCCATGGCCCACGGTGCCCTTGAACCAGGCGGCCACCACGGCCAACGCGGCGTCGCCTTCAATGATCGCCTTGGCTGCGGCCAGCAGCGCTTCGGCGCTGTCACGGTTGGCGGGCAGCGCGGCCAGCTTGCTCAGGTTGGCCAGCGACGCGGTCATGGTCGGCTGCTGGGCAATGAGCGCGCGGGCGATGCGGCCGGCAATCAGCGGGTCGAGGTCGTCGTAGCCGGTCAGCACCTGGGACACCGTGAAAAAGCCTTGTGCATCCACATCCGGGCCATCGGCCAGGGCCAGCGGCGACCAGCCCAGGGTACTGGCCAGGCCCGCCTGGACGGCGGCCACGGCAAAGGCCGTCAACACCGTGCGGCGCTTGAGCGGCGCATGCCACGAGGCGGTTTGCGATGGATCGGGTTCAAGGGTTTGCATGGGTATATTCCTGGTCAGGCGGTGCACGGCCACGGCGGCATAATGGCTCTGTTTTTATCGACTGAAACCGGTTTCAGAAGCAGACCAAAAAAAACCTGCACGGCGGTTTCCGGGCAGGTCATCCTTGGGTTCCGAGGTGGCTTCCAGCCAACTGGCGCACAAACAGGTGCGGCAGAGTGTCGCGAGCGTATAGGAATGGGCGATTGGTGCAAGAAAAATCAGGTTTGGTTTTCGTAAATCACTATTTCCTTGGGTGTAATAATCGTTATTGATCGGCCTGGGGTGTGAGGCGAAAGTTTTTTTTCGCGTGCTTGATCGAGCGCCGCCCGCGCTACCGCGCCTGCAACTCCTGACATCCTGGAATCCATGCGGCAGGCATTCGAAAAACGTGTCCAGCAGTGAACCGCTCCTGACCAATGCTTACTTGGTCATTACACTGCTGGGCTTTGGCGTGTGCCGGTCGCTGGCAACTTTTTTATCAGGACATCTATCCCCCACACCGTGGTATTGGATCAGCGTCGTGACGACAGTGGTATGGGGCATGGTGCAACTGAGCATCGGATAGCCGCCCCCAGCGAGGGACAACAGCGGCAATGGCTGGCTACCCGCGGCGAGGTTCTGCCGCTTTCGCCAGCCGTCAGCCCCGGCAAAAAATGCCAGAAGCCCGTTTTTACTGGGCAAAACCATCTTTCCACGCCCTTGGCACTCATCTTGCTGTATCAAGCCACCACCTACACACCACAGGAGGTGAAGGATGTTCATCAACAACAGTACCATCCGTCACACGACGACAACTACCACGCCGGCCGTCACTTCGCTGACGTCGCAGCAGCCGGATCAGTACACCACCGTTGCGACCTCGGCCACGCCGGTTGCGGCAACGTCGAGCAGCACCGATTCGTCGGCGTCCAGCAGCGACAGCTCCAGCTACGACGAAGCGTTCGCCAAGATGATGGTCAATTTGAAGGCGGCGATGGCCAACGACGTCGACGACACCACCGCCACCCAGGCGGCGACCTCGTCGGTGGCGTCGGCCGTGGCGGCTGCGGACAACAGCGGCGCGCAAGTGACCACTGCGGCCACCCAGGACTCGCAGGCCAACTCGGCCAGCGTGGCGATTGCCGCATCGGACCTGTCGGGAAGCACCAGCAGCACCAGCTCTGCCAGCCAGCAGTTCACCGATTACATGAGCCAGAGCGATGCGCAAAAGGCCCGTGAGCAACTGACCGGTGTCACTCAGGACGAGTACGACGCCATGACGCCGGAGCAGCAGGCCGATGTCGACAAGAAAGTGGCGGACCTGACCAAGCAGAAAGCTGAGGTTGCCAAGGAAGACATCAACACCAAGATCGCCATGATCAAGTCTGAACTGGCCTGAAACGGTTGATGCCACACAAAATCGCCCGGCTCCTGTGAGCCGGGCTTTTTATGGCCCTCACGAATGGCCAGCATCAGGCCGCGCGCCTGGCGACGTTGGCTTTTGACGTTGCGGTTGATCTGGCTTTGATTCAAGGCCCCGTAACGCGCCAGGGTCGCTGCGGCCTGGCGTCTTTCTGTGCAAATATTTTCATTGCCAAATCAGTGAGTTGAAGCGGCTGGTCAACAGGACGGGCGAGCTTGCCGCGCTGTGCTAGCGTCTTCAATCCACCCCCTCATGTGCGAGTCCGATCATGGACGCAACCATTGTCAACGTGACAACCGCGAAATTCGATGCGCTCATCGCCTTGGTGCAGCAGTATGGCGCCGCTTTCGCAGTCAAGATTCTCTGTGCAATTGCTTTCTGGATTGTGGGCCGCTGGATGATCGGCTTTGCGGTCGGACTGGTACAAAAGTCCCTGGGCCGACAGAAAGTCGACCCCACGGTGTTGCGCTATGTGGGCTCGGCCATCACGGTAACGCTGAACATCATTCTGGTGATTGGCATTCTCGGTTACCTGGGCATGCAGACCACTACCTTTGCCGCGCTGTTGGCCGCTGTGGGCCTGGCCATCGGCCTGGCGTGGTCAGGGCTGCTGGCCAACCTGGCTGCTGGTGCTTTCATTATTGTGCTGCGGCCGTTCAAGGTCGGCGACTTCATCTGCGCAGGCGGCGTAACCGGCACGGTGACCGAGATCGGCCTGTTTGCCACCGGCATCAACACCCCCGACAACGTGCTCACCCTGGTGGGCAATAACAAGATCTTCACCGACAACATCCAGAACTTCACCCATAACCCCTTCCGTCGCGTGGAGCTCAAGGCGCAGCTGGCCGGCAGTGCCGACTGGAAGGCGGCTGCGGCGCTGCTCAAGCAGCACATCGCCGCGCTGCCCAATGTGCTGGCCGAGCCTGCGGTGGACGTCGAGATACTGGAGTTCAACCTGGTAGGCCCGGTGCTGGCGGTGCGCCCGTACTGCCATAACGAGCACTACTGGCAAGTGTATTTCGACACCAACCGCACCATCAAGGACGCCCTGGGCGACGCCGGCTTCCCGGCACCGATGCCGGCGCAGATGGTGATCATGCAACAGCCGGCCGCCCCGGCGGCCTAGCCCCTGACACAGCCTTCGGCAGCTTGCTACGGAGCGCCCCCGAGCTGCCGCCAGGCTGCGAAAAGGTCCGCAGGGCCTTCGCCGGCGCCATGTCGATCGCGGGCACGCTGCGCGCGCCTTCGCAGCCTGACGGCAGCTACAGGGGGGGCGATATAGAGCTGTCGAAGGTTGCCACCGCCCCACCCCGCAAAATATTTCAGCGCACCACAACTAATTCCCTCCGAAACTGTCACTCTTGGACTAATAATCAGTGCAACGACCACACACCGCACCGATAAGAAAAAACCATTCAGGAGCACATGGACATGGCAGCACTGCAGCAACGCACGCTAGACGCACTGAACAAGGCCCACGGCGAACTGCGCAGCCAGTGGTTCCGCGACCTGGAAGCCAGCGGCGCCACGCGCAACCTCAAGGACGACGACGTTCGCCAACAAGCCGGTGAATTCCTGACCCTGATAGTCAACGGCTCGCAAAACGGCGACTCCAGGAACCTGGGCAGCAGCAACTGGGACGCCGCCCGGCAATTCCTCGAAAAGCTGTCCCACAGCCGCGCCATGGCCGGCCAGGACTCGCAGCAGACAGCCGGGTTCATTTTCTCCCTGAAAAGCCCGCTGTTCACCCTGCTGCAACGTGAATACGAAGACAGCCCGGCCACCCTCGCCGAGCAGCTCTGGGAAGTGTCCGAGCTGCTCGACGGCCTGGGCATGCACACTATCCGCACCTTCCAGAAGTCCCGCGAAGCGGTGATCAAGCGCCAGCAGGAAGAACTGCTGGAACTGTCTACCCCGGTGGTGAAGCTGTGGGAAGGCGTGCTGGCGCTGCCCATGATCGGCACCCTGGACTCCCAGCGCACCCAGGTGGTGATGGAGTCCTTGCTGCAGCGCATCGTCGACACTGGCTCGGAAATCGCCATTATCGACATCACCGGCGTGCCCACTGTGGACACCCTGGTGGCCCAGCACCTGCTCAAGACCGTCACCGCCATCCGCCTGATGGGCGCCGATTGCATCATCAGCGGCGTGCGCCCGCAAATCGCGCAAACCATCGTGCACCTTGGCCTGGACCTGCAAGGCGTGGTAACCAAGGCTAACCTTGCCGACGCCCTGGCCCTGGCCCTGCGCCGCCTGGGCATGACCGTCAGCAAGGCGGTATGAGCCCATGGAGCGCATCCCGATTCTGCAAATGGGCGGCTTTCTGCTGGTGACTATTCAGGTCGACATGCATGACCAGTTGGCCCTGACCCTGCAAGACGACCTGTCCGAACGCATCAGCCGCACCTCGGCACGCGGCGTGCTGATCGACATCTCGGCGCTGGACATCGTCGACTCGTTCATCGGCCGCATGATTGGCACTATCTCTGGCCTGTCGCGCATCATGGACGCCGAGACGGTACTGGTGGGCATGCAGCCGGCCGTGGCCATCACCCTGGTGGAACTGGGCCTGACCCTGCCCGGGGTCAGCACCGCCCTCAATGTGGAGCGTGGCATGAAACTGCTGCGCGAACGAGTGGCTCAACAATGACCGTGGCCTCAAGCGGCACCCAACCGGTACGCATCGAGCAGGACGTGGTGTTGGCCCGCCAGACCGCACGCAAACTGGCCCAGGACTGCGGCATGCGCCTGATTGACCTGACCAAGATGGTCACGGCCGTCAGCGAGCTGGCACGTAACACCATGGTCTACGGCGGCGGTGGCGACATGGACTGGCAGATCATCGAAGAACATGGCCGTACCGGCCTGCGCATTACCTTCCGCGACGAAGGCCCGGGCATTCCCGATCTCAAGCTGGCCATGACCGATGGCTGGACCTCCGGTGGCGGGCTGGGGCTTGGCCTGACGGGGGCCAAACGCCTGGTCAACGACTTCGAACTGGACACTGCCCCGGGCGCAGGCACCCGGGTAACGATCACACGATGGACGTGACTTTCCCAAGCTCGATCACTCAGGTGCTGTTGATCGAGGACAGCAGTCAGATTGGCCATGCGCGGCGCACCGCGCAAAAACTTGCCGAGCAGTTGGGCTTTGATGAAGCCGACGCCGGCCGCGTGGCCCTGGTGGTCACCGAGCTGTGCAGCAACATTCTCAAGCACGCCAGCCATGGCGAGCTGCACCTGCGCCCGCTGCCGCGCCCCGACGGCCAAGGTATGGAAGCCATTGCCGTGGACCGCGGCCAGGGCTTCGACGTGCACGCCTGCCTGGCCGACGGCTATTCCACGGGTGGCACCCAGGGCATTGGCCTGGGGGCCATTAGCCGCATGGCCGAAGTGTTCGATGTGCACGCCGACAGCCGTGGCGCCGTGGTGCTGGCACGGTTTTTCAGACGTGGCGACAAGGCCCCGGATCTGGCCGTGGGCGTTACCCAGCACTCGCTGCACAACGACCCGGCCTGCGGCGACGCCTTTTATGTGAGCATTACCGACGCCGGCATCAGCGCGTTGATGATCGACGGCCTGGGCCACGGCGAACATGCCGAGCAGGCCGCCCGCGCCGGGGTGCAGGCCTTTGCCCTGGCGCCCTTCGCCAGCCCGGCGCTGCTGCTGGATGACCTGCACCGGGCGATGATCGGCAGCCGCGGCGGCGCGGTGGCCATCGCGCAATTCGATGCCGCCGCCGACTGCCTGCAGTTCATCGGCATCGGCAACATCGGCGGCAGCCTGTTGAGCCCCGAGCGCGGGCGCGGCTTGGCCTCGCACCCGGGCATTGTCGGCGGCCAGTTTCGCAAGGCACAGAGCTTCGACTATGCTCAGGTCAGCGGAAATTGCCTGATTCTGTATAGCGACGGCCTGCAATCGCGCTGGAACCTGCACGATTACCCAGGCCTGATTTTCCGCCACCCAGCCGTCATTGCCAGCGTGCTGCACCGCGACTTTTGCCGCGGCCGCGACGACGTGACCGTGCTGGTCATACACCTGGAGTTGCCCCATGCCTGACTTACCCGCCATGCCTGACGGCGCCCACGCCTCCCACATCGCACAGCTGGAAAGTGAAGCAGAGGCCTTGCGCGTGGAACTGGAAGAAACCAACCAGGGCGTGTTGGCGCTGTACGCCGAGCTGGACAACCAGGCCGAGCAATTGCGCCAGGCCTCAGACCTGAAAAGCCGCTTTCTGTCGTACATGAGCCACGAATTCCGCACCCCGCTGGGCTCGATCCTGAGCATCGCCAGCCTGCTCAGCGATGAACTGGACGGCCCGCTCAGCCCCGAGCAGCACAAGCAGGTGGCCTTCGTCAGCGGCGCGGCGCGCGAACTCAGCGACATGGTGGACGACCTGCTCGACTTGGCCAAAATCGAGGCTGGGCGTATCACCATTTCCCCAGCCTGGTTCGACATGTTCGACCTGTTCTCGGCCCTGCGCGGCATGTTCCGCCCAATCGTCGACGCCACCGCCGTGGACCTGATATTCGAAGAACCGGTGGGCCTGCCCCGGTTGTACGGCGACGACAAGAAGCTGGCGCAGATCCTGCGCAACTTCATTTCCAACTCGTTGAAATTCACCCAGCGCGGCCACGTGCGGGTTTCGGCCCGCCTGGAAAACGACCACGAGGTGCGCTTCGCTGTCAGCGATACGGGCATAGGGATCCCCGCGGAGCTGCACGACACGCTGTTCGAAGACTTCAGCCAGATCGACTCGCCGCTGCAGAAACGCCTGCGCGGCACGGGCCTGGGGCTGTCGCTGTGCAAGCGGTTCGCGGCGCTGCTGGGCGGCCGTGTCGGTGTGCTCAGCGAGCCAGGCGTCGGTTCCACGTTCTATGTGATCATTCCACTGGCCATGGCCCAGGACACTGCCGATGAAGGCTGACACCTGCCTGCTGATCGTCGACGACAACGCAGCCACGCGCTACGCCCTGCGCCGACGCCTCGAGCGCCATGGCTATCGCATACTGGAGGCCGGCACCGGCACCGATGGCCTGGCGCTGATTGCCGAGCACACCTTCGATGCACTGATCCTGGACGTGAACCTGCCGGACATGAGCGGTTTCGACATTGTCCGGCAGTTGCGTGCCGAGCCACGCACCGCCTTGCTGCCGGTGATCCACGTGTCGGCCGCCTCGATCCAGACCGGCGACATCATCACCGGCCTGGACAACGGCGCCGACGCCTACCTGATTCACCCCGTAGACCCGGACGTGCTGCTGGCCACCCTGCGCACCCTGTTGCGAGTGCGTGACACCGAACATGCGTTGCGCGAGAGCGAGGCGCGTTTCCGCGAGATTTTCGTCAACATCGCCGCGCCCATTGCCGTGATGGACGCAAGCCTGAACGTGGTGGAGTGCAACCAGGCCTTCAGCGAACTGATCCAGGGCAACCGCAGCGGCGAACATGTACTGGGCTGCTTTGCTGCCGAGCAGGACGGCGTGCTCACCGAACTGCGCATACGCCTGGCCATCGGTGAGCGCTGGCGCGGCACCCTGAACATGCTGGTGGACGGCCAGGTGCGCGAGACCGAATGGCAGATCACGCCCTACCGCACGCCGGGGCACAGCCTGGTGTTCATCGAGGATGTGACCGAGCACCGCCAGCGCGAGCGTTCTCACCGCCAGCAACTGGACAGCGCCAACGATCAGTTAGCCCGTGAAGTGGCCGAGCGCGCACGCACTGAAGCGCAGTTGTTGCAGGCACAGAAGATGGACGCCCTGGGCAAGCTGACCGGGGGTATCGCTCACGACTTCAACAACCTGCTGACCGGCATCATCACGGGCCTTGAGCTGATCCGCAAACGCATCAGCGAAGGCCGTAGCGATGCCGTGCTACGCTACACCGACGCTGCGCTGGGGTCGGCCACCAGTGCCGCGGCCCTGACCCATCGGTTGCTGGCGTTCGCCCGCCAGCAGCCCCTGGATACCCGCCCCACAGACGTCAACGAGCACATCCTGTCGCTGGAAGACCTGTTGCGCCGCACCATCGGCGAACACATCCAGCTGACGCTGGACCTGACCAGCAAGGCGGCCATCGCCCTGGTGGACCCTATCCAGCTGGAAAGCGCGGTGCTCAACCTGGTGATCAACGCCCGCGACGCGTTACCCACTGGCGGGCATATCCGCGTCAGTACCTTCGCCGCCCACTCCCATGGTGACGTCAAGCTGGCTGACGGCAATTACGTGGTGCTCAGCGTTCAGGACGATGGCGTGGGCATTGACCATGGGGTGATCGGCAAGGTTTTCGACCCGTTCTTCACCACCAAGCCGCTTGGCCAAGGCACTGGCCTGGGATTGTCGACCATCTACGGCTTCGCCCGCCAGTCGGGCGGTGACGCGCGCATCCGCAGTGTGGTGGGCCACGGTACCGAAGTGAGCCTGCTGTTGCCGGCCGGGGTGAACGTGGACATCCAGGACAGCACGCCGCTGCAACCATCGCGGCCGGGCAATGGCGAGCACATTCTGATTGTCGAGGACATGCTTGCGGTACGCCTGTTCGTCACCGAAGTGCTGGTGGATAACGGCTACCGCTGCACCCAGGCCGACGACGTGCAGCATGCCGTGGCGTTGCTGGAAAACGATTCCAGCATCGACCTGCTGCTGACCGACGTAGGCTTGCCGCACATGAGCGGCCGCGACCTGGCCGACGTCGCCCGGGGCTACCGCGCCGAGCTGCCGGTACTGTTCATGACCGGCTACGCCGAAAGCGCCGTCAGCCGCCAGGACTTTCTGGGCCAGGGCATGGACATGGTCATCAAACCGTTCCAGATCAGCGACCTGGTGCACAAGGTGCAGCGGATGATCACACCGCCGCCGTAGCAGCGGCGCAAGCCGCGTCACCGGGGCTTCAGGGTTTGAGCAGCTGCATCTGCTGGCGATAGTCGTCGGTCACTTGCCGTGCCTGGCTGTTGCTGGTCACCACACGTGGGGTGATCAGTACCAGCAGCTCAGTGCGGTCCTTGGACTTGGTGGTGCTGCCGAACAACCAGCGAAGGCCGGGGATGCGGCCCAGGTAAGGCACGCTTGAGGCGGTCTCGCTGTTGTCCTGTTTGATCAGGCCGCCCAACAATACCGTCTGGCCGCTCTGCACAGCCACCTGAGTAGAAACCGAGCGGGTAGAAATGTTCGGGTTGGTCTGGGTGGTGGTTTCACTGCTGGTGTCGGCGTCGCTCACCTGCTGCTGCACGTCCAAGTACACAAGGCCACCCGGGTTGATGCGCGGAGTGACGTCGAGAATCACGCCAGTCTGCACGTATTCGACACTGCTCAGCGTGGTGTCCGAGGTGCTGGTGTTGACAGTGGTCTGGCTGATGGGGATGTTGTCGCCCACCTGGATCTGCGCCTGCTGGTTGTTCATCACCACCAGCGACGGCGCCGACAGCACCTGGGTGCGGCCGTTAGTCTCAAGGGCATGCAAGGCTACCTGGAAATTGCTGCTGACGAAGGAATAGAACGCCGTGTCCGTGGACCCCAGCCCTGCCCCGCCACTGCCCAGCGCACCTTGGCTACCCTTGGTGTTGGCCACCGTGGTGCTCGACGAATTGCCGGCCAGTTTGCCCAGGTACCACTGCACGCCCAGGTCCAGCTCGCCACTGAGCGTGACCTCGAGAATGCGCGTCTCGATCTGCACCTGCATGGGCGGGTTGTCGAGGCGCTTGATGGCCGACTCGATTTCCTTCCACTGGGCAGGACGGGTGCGCACCAACAACTGATTGCTGGCCTTCTGCGCGGTGATGCGCGTGCTGTCGTCCAGGCTCTTTTTCTGCCCGGTACCTGCGCTGGCGTCAGCGCCGGTGCCGTCGTCCTGCTGATCGTCTTCGCCGTCGTCATCGGCGTTCTGCTGGGTATTGTTGTTCAGCGAGGTGCCGCCGCTCAAGCCCTGGGTGCTGCTAGTCAGGCTGGTGGTGCCGGTGCCGGTACTGCCGATGCCCGAACTGTTGCTGCCATTGAGCGAAGACAAAGTGGTGGTGCGCAGGCCGGGTGCGACCTTGGCGGCGCTGTCGTCCTTGATCTGGCCATTGCCGTAGATCTGCCGCAGGTACTTGGCCAGGTCCGTAGCCTTCATGTTGCGCACGTCGTACACGTACATCTGCGGCTCGTTGCCGCCGCCTTCGTCGATGGTCTTGATCCAGTCGCCCACCTCACTCAGGTATTGCGGCTGCGCGGAAATGGCCACCACCGAGTTAGTGCGTTCGTTGGGCAGGAATTTGACCATGCCGGCCAGGGGCATGCCGCTGTCGGGGCCAAACATTTTCTGCAACTGCGGCATCAACTCCGCCACCGAGGCGCGCTGCAGGCCGTAGACGCCAATGGACATGCCCTTGAGCCAGTCGACGTCGAAAGTGTCGATGGTGTCCTGGTAGTTGGCCAGCTCCTGCGGGGTGCCGGCCATGCTCAACACGTTACGCGACGGGTCCACCAGCAGGAAGGCGTTGTCACGAGCGAACGGTTTGAGCAGTTTCTGCATCTCGGTGGCCGAGATGTACTTGAGCGGGTACAACCGCGCCGACAAGCCATCGGAGGGCTGTGACACGGTCATTTCCGGTACCAGTTTGCCGGCCACTGCCTGGGTGGCGGGCAAGATCACGTAACGGTTGCCCTGGCGGATCATGGCGTTGTCGGTCCAGGACAACAGGGTTTCCAGGATCGACAGCGCCTCTTTCTTGTTCACCGGCTTGGAGGTGGAAAAGCTGACATCGCCGTGCACGCCCTGGGCGATGCTGTAGTTCTCGTGCAGCAGGTCGCCCATCACCGTGTTGATCACCGCCTCGATGGGCTGGTTGGTGAAGTTGAAGACAATGTCGCCGCTGCCCTGATCGTCGGCCGAAGGCTTGCCTACCGCGGGCGGGCGGACGAAGCGCTGGTTACCGCTGATGATTTGCCGTTTCGGCGCCACCGGGCCATTGCTGGCCGCTGACAGCACTGGCGTGCTATCGGCCACGGGCTGGCGTTGGTCACCGGTGCCGTTGAGGCCTTCGCGCATCAGGCCGGGGTCATTCTGGAAACGGTGGTCGGGCGTGGTCGCACAGCCGCCGAGGGCGACGGCCGTGGCCAGGCAAAGCAAGGGGGTGCGCAACGGGGTGACTCCAGGAATGAAGGATTTCATGGTGCAGTTACCGGCGGCAGCGTGAGCATGGCCGCGCGTGAAGGGGCTGGAAGACGCGGCGCCGGCAAGCGCAGGCTGCGGGTTTGGCCCTGGTAGGTGAATTGCGCCTCCAGGGGGGAAAGCTGTTGCAGGGTCCAGCCATTGGCCATGGCCTGGCCCTGATGCACGCGCAAGCTGTGGCCGCTGCCGTCACGCAGCAGGGCCATCTTGAGGTCGGCGTTTACCACCACGCCGGTCAGCACCAGGCCGGCCAGGTCGGCGCTGGGCCCCTGGGCACCCTGGTCGGGGCTGCGGGTGGGGCTGAACAGCGGCTTTTGCCAGGCTTGGGCCAGGCTTGCCAGGCTGACATCTGGCAGCTCGGGCGTGGCGGCGCGCGACACCGGCACCGGCCGGGCCGGGGGGCGGGCAACCACTGCGGCGCACTGCCGGCACCACTGGCCACCGCCACCACGGCGGCTAACAGGACAGCCGCCACTAGCAGCAGGCCGCCACGCACGGGGCTCAAGGCAGGCTTCATGGCGCCTCCTGGGCTGGGGCGGCCTTGGCCAGGTAACCGCGCACCAGCAGGTGCACGGTCAGCCGCCCGGCGCCACCGGCGGCCGGCGCGCTGTTGCCACGCCGCACACTGAGGCTGTCGACAAACAGGAAAGGGCGATGAAACTCCAGGGTGTGCAGCACCGTCATCAACGGCTCGATACCGCACTCCAGGGTCAGGCTGACCTTGATTTGCCGGTACGGCTGGGCGCTGTCCTGCTCGGGGGTGATGGGCATGCGCTGGGTGAGCGCGCAGCCGGCACCCTGGTTACCGTTGGCCTTGATCAGGTCGGCAATGCGCTGCATCAGGTCGGCCGCCACCGCGCTGGGGTCGCCGCCGGGCAGCAGGCTGGTGCTGCTGGCCGGGTCCTGGCGAGCATCGGCCAGTTGCTGGTCCAGCGCGGGCCGCTGGGCCAACTGCCCGGCATAGCGTTGCTGCTGCTCACGCAGTTGCCCAATCTGCGCATTCACGTCACTCAACGGGCCAGCGAACCAGCTTTGCACCAACAGCCAATACAGGCCGGCCACTACCAGCGCCAGGGCAATCAGTGCGGCGCCGCGGCGCTCGCGTTCATTCAGCGCTCGACGCATGGCTGGCCTCCTGATGCAGGTGGGCACGCAGGCTGAAGCGGTCTTTGCCGGTCTCGCCGTCGGGCTGGATCACGCCCTGGAATTGCGGGTCGTCCAGGCTGTGGCATTGCTTCAATTGACCGATCAGGGCGCTGGCCTGGGTACTTTGGCCAGCCAGCGTAACCTGGCCGCCGTCGTCCACTTCCAGTTCCTCCAGCCACGTGCCGTCGGGCAGACAATGGCTGAGATCGGCGATCAGGCTGGCCAGCGCCGGTTGCGCCGCCTTGCGCGCAATCAGGTAGTGCGCCGCGCCCTGGGTGTTGGCCAGGGTGTCGCGCACCTGTTGCAACTGACCGATCTGCGCCTGTTGCTGGCGCACCTGGGCCTGCATCTCAATCAGCAACGCATCGCGTGATTGCAGCCACAGCACCATCAGCGTCAACAGCAAGCCGGCACAGGCCAGCAGCAGGCCGCGATTCAGGCGCCCGCCGCGCTCACGCTTCGGGCGCAACGCCTCGGGCAACAGGTTGACGCCCAAGCGCTCGCCGTCACGCACGTCCACGCCCAGCAGGGTGAAACCGGCGCATTCGGCCAGGATCTGTTCCAGACGCTGGCGTAAAATAACCACCAGCCGCACCTTGAGGGTGCTGCCACCCTGCCCCAGTACCTGGGCGCAAAAGCTCACCTGGTCGGCACGGTACGGGGTGTATTTGTCCAGCTCGAACCCCAGCACGTTTTGCAGGTCACGGGCGGCGGCCAGGGGCAAGGTCAAGGTCTGTACCAGCACCTCGCTGCGCGGCAATACCAGCACCCGTGCTGGCGTGGGGTCTGCCGGCTCGTCCAGCGGCCAGTGCAGCACCTGCAATGGCATGCGGCCGGTCAGCCGCTGGCGCCAGCGCTCGGGCAGCAGGCCCAGCAGTTCATCGCGCCAGGCGTGCCACAGGCGCTGCGCCGGGCTGGCATGCCAGTGCCGGTGCAACGCGGCGCGCCCTTGGGCGTGGAGTGTATTCAGGTTCATTCTTGCCAATGCAGGACCCGATACGGTCGGGCCCCCTCCGTGGACGGGTTGAGTAGCAGGGTGACCGCCAGGGTTGCGCTGAAGCCGCCAGGCAACTGCGCCACACTGGTCAGGGTCAGGATGGGACCGGGATCACCACCGGTGATGTTCAGGTTCGGCAGGGCAAATACCCGGCGCAGCCAGGGCGAGGTGAACGCCGGGTCGGGACGTTCCTGGCCGCTCCACAGGGTCACCTGCGGCACGGTGCAGGCGAACAGCGCCTGGTTCATGCCGGGCAGTTGGCGCAGTTCCTCAATGACTCGCAACGGCGGCTGGCCGTTGCCCCGGCGCTGGTCCAGGGCTTCTGCCAGGCCGCGAGCCCGGGCCGCTCCCCCGCAGGCCTGCACCAGACGGGCAAAGTCCTCGGCACTGGCTGCGTTGAGGTCGAGCTTGCCGCGTTCGCTGACCACGCTTACCTGCACCCGTGCCCGCTCGAACGCCAGCGCATGGGGGCCACCATCGGCGGCCCAGGCGCGTTTCTGCGCCGGGTCGGTGAGGCTCACCACCGCCAGGTTGACCCCCGCCTCGGCCGCCAGCAGCGCCTCGGTGTGCTGGCGTTGCCACAAGGCCTGGCGACTTTCCAGCTGCACCCACCCCGCCAGGCCAGCCAGCAGAATGCTCAGCAGCGCCAGCACCCACAGCACCAGCAACAAGGCCACGCCTTTCTGTTGATTCATTGCCCGGCCACCGTCGACAGGTCCAGCCGCAGGGTCACGCTTTCCGTGGTCCAGGGCACCGGGCCGCCCAGTTGCGCGGCGATCTGCACCGTGCGCGGCAGGCGCCCTGGCCAGGGCCAGTTGTCCAGCCAGGCAGTGAGTTCACCTTTGGGGGAATAGCCGCGGTAACTGAATTGCAGGCGGCGCACTTGATGCAACAGCACTTGGGGCTCGCCCCAGGGCTGGCCGTTCTGGCTCAACGCCACATCCAGGTGCCGGCCGTGCAGCGCCAGGCTGTGCAGCACTATTCCGCCACCCAGGTTGGCCGACAGCGGCGCCATGAACGCCATAGTTTGGGCACTGCCGATGAACACCCGTTGCTGGCCATCGTCCAGCGGCAATGCCTGGCCGATGGCGCGGCGCAGAAAATCCTGGGCCGCGCGCACTTCATCCAGGCGCTCGGTGTAGTGCCCGGCCTTGGCCACCGCGCGGTTGGCCCCCAGAATGGCGCCGCCGACCAGGGCCAGCAGCACCCCCAGCAGGCTCAGCACCAAAAGAATTTCCAACAGAGTGAAACCGCGCTGTTGCTGGGTCATTGCAACGCCTCGGGGCCCAGCACCCGCACGGTGCCAACGTGCGCCTGGCGGTGGTCTTCACTCACCTTCAGATCGAGCTGGAACAACCGCAGGCGGTTGGCCGCCACCGGCAGCTGACGGATATCCAACTGCCAGCGAATGTTGCCGGCCCAGGTGCCGTCACGGCGGCCAGCCTGCAAGGGGCTGTCGGCCTGCTCATCAAGAATCGACCGCGCGGCCGCACTCAGGCGGTCGCTGGCCTGCACCTGCTTGAGCGAGCGCGCCGCCTGCCCGAACGCCATCAGCAGCACGGCACTGCACACCGCCAGCACGGTCAGTGCGGCGAGCATTTCCAGCAAGGTGAAACCGTGCTGCGCTTTCATCGCAGCGCCTGCAATTGCACGGCACCGGTCAGCCATGACACGTCGATGCGCCAGCGCTGGGGGCCGTCATTGAGCAACAGATGGCCACCGCTGGCGCCGCCGTCAGGGTAGAACTCGAAGGACGAACCCAACTCGGCCGCCGTGTGCAGTTGCACGTTCATGTCGGCAGGCCAATCACGCACCGGTGTGCCCGGTGCTGCGAAGCGTCGCTGAGCCAGATCGAACCGGGTGCGCGCCGGTTGCCCGGTGACAATGGCCCGCACGCGGGTAGCGCGCAGGGCCTCGACCATCTGCGCCACGGCCTTGCGCTCGCCGGCACTGTGCAGGCCGCGCTGCAGGCCATAGCCCACCAGCCCCGCCGCCACACCGATGAGCACGATCACCACCAGCATTTCCAGCAGGGTGAAGCCGCAGGCGCGCCTGTTCAATGGCATGCGCGGGGTTATTCCCAGTTGCCCAGGTCGGCGTTGTACCCTTCGCCACCTGGCTGGCCGTCCTGACCATAGAAAATCAGGTCGAAGCTGCCGTGTTCACCGGGGAAGCGGTAGCCGAACGGGTGGCCGAACGGGTCTTTCAGGTCCGACGGCTTGGCGTACGGGCT